>NZ_CP022189.1:450000-1650000 GCF_003111685.1 Alloyangia pacifica
GATACTCTGCGATAAGTCCTGGGGAGCTGAGAATAAGCTTTGATCCAGGAATTTCCGAATGGGGCAACCCACCTGAAAGTTCGTTATAATTGCCTTCGGGCAGCCTATAACGAGCTTAAACAGGTACTTTTAACCTGAACACATAGGGTTTTAAGAGCAAACCCGGGGAACTGAAACATCTAAGTACCCGGAGGAAAGGACATCAATAGAGACTCCCCTAGTAGCGGCGAGCGAACGGGGACCAGCCGAGTCCTGAGAGTGAACAGAATGGTCTGGAATGGCCAACCACAGCGGGTGACAGTCCCGTATGTGAAGCTCGATGGAACGTATTAAGTAGGGCGGGACACGTGAAATCCTGTTCGAAGATCGGAGGACCACCTCCGAAGGCTAAGTACTCCTTACTGACCGATAGCGAACCAGTACCGTGAGGGAAAGGTGAAAAGCACCCCGACGAGGGGAGTGAAACAGTACCTGAAACCGAACGCCTACAATCAGTCGGAGGCTCCTCGAGAGCTGACGGCGTACCTTTTGTATAATGGGTCATCGACTTGGTCTATCTAGCAAGCTTAAGCCGTTAGGTGTAGGCGCAGCGAAAGCGAGTCTTAATAGGGCGTCGAGTTAGATGGATCAGACCCGAAACCGAGTGATCTAGGCATGACCAGGATGAAGGTTAGGTAACACTAACTGGAGGTCCGAACCCACACCTGTTGAAAAAGGTCGGGATGAGTTGTGCCTAGGGGTGAAAGGCCAATCAAACTCGGAGATAGCTGGTTCTCCGCGAAATCTATTTAGGTAGAGCGTCATCCGAATACCCCTGGGGGTAGAGCACTGGATGGGTAATGGGGCCCCACAGGCTTACTGATCCTAACCAAACTCCGAATACCAGGGAGTACTAGATGGCAGACACACTGCGGGTGCTAACGCCCGTAGTGGAGAGGGAAACAACCCTGACCTCCGGCTAAGGCCCCCAATTCATGGCTAAGTGGGAAAGCAGGTGGGACGACCAAAACAACCAGGAGGTTGGCTTAGAAGCAGCCATCCTTTAAAGATAGCGTAACAGCTCACTGGTCTAATTAAGTTGTCCTGCGGCGAAGATGTAACGGGGCTCAAGCCATGAGCCGAAGCCGAGGATGCGCATAGCGCATGGTAGCGGAGCGTAGTGTGACATAGGACTCCTCCTCTTCTGCATCCTTCGGGATGTAATGGAGGAGATAGTCCTTTCTGTGAAGCCGGGCTGTAAGGCATCCGGTGGAGAGATCACTAGCGAGAATGATGACATGAGTAGCGACAAAGAGTGTGAGAGACACTCTCGCCGAAAGTCCAAGGGTTCCTGCTTAAAGCTAATCTGAGCAGGGTAAGCCGGCCCCTAAGGCGAGGCCGAAAGGCGTAGTCGATGGGAACCAGGTCAATATTCCTGGGCCATGTGGTGGTGACGGATCGCAAAGGTCGTTCTTCCTTATCGGATTGGAAGGGCTGCTGAGCGGTTCCTGGAAATAGCCCCACTTTGAGACCGTACCCTAAACCGACACAGGTGGACTGGTAGAGAATACCAAGGCGCTTGAGAGAACGATGTTGAAGGAACTCGGCAAAATACCTCCGTAAGTTCGCGAGAAGGAGGCCCAGTTTCAACGCAAGTTTTGGCTGGGGGCACAAACCAGGGGGTGGCGACTGTTTACTAAAAACACAGGGCTCTGCGAAGTCGCAAGACGACGTATAGGGTCTGACGCCTGCCCGGTGCCTGAAGGTTAAAAGGAGGGGTGAGAGCTCTGAATTGAAGCCCAGGTAAACGGCGGCCGTAACTATAACGGTCCTAAGGTAGCGAAATTCCTTGTCGGGTAAGTTCCGACCTGCACGAATGGCGTAACGACTTCCCCGCTGTCTCCAACATCGACTCAGCGAAATTGAATTGCCTGTCAAGATGCAGGCTTCCCGCGGTTAGACGGAAAGACCCCGTGCACCTTTACTACAGCTTCACACTGGCATCAGGCCATGCATGTGCAGGATAGGTGGTAGGCTTCGAAGCAGACACGCCAGTGTCTGTGGAGCCTCCCTTGAGATACCACCCTTGCATTGCTTGATGTCTAACCGCGATCCCTTATCGGGTTCCGGGACCCTGTGTGGCGGGTAGTTTGACTGGGGCGGTCGCCTCCTAAAGCGTAACGGAGGCGCGCGAAGGTTGGCTCAGAGCGGTCGGAAATCGCTCGTTGAGTGCAATGGCAGAAGCCAGCCTGACTGCAAGACTGACAAGTCGAGCAGAGTCGAAAGACGGCCATAGTGATCCGGTGGTCCCAAGTGGGAGGGCCATCGCTCAACGGATAAAAGGTACGCCGGGGATAACAGGCTGATACTGCCCAAGAGTCCATATCGACGGCAGTGTTTGGCACCTCGATGTCGGCTCATCTCATCCTGGGGCTGGAGCAGGTCCCAAGGGTATGGCTGTTCGCCATTTAAAGAGGTACGTGAGCTGGGTTTAGAACGTCGTGAGACAGTTCGGTCCCTATCTGCCGTGGGTGTAGGATACTTGAGAGGAGTTGCCCCTAGTACGAGAGGACCGGGGTGAACGATCCACTGGTGGACCAGTTGTCGTGCCAACGGCAGTGCTGGGTAGCTATGATCGGACAGGATAACCGCTGAAGGCATCTAAGCGGGAAGCCCCCCTCAAAACAAGGTATCCCTGAGGGCCGTGGAAGACCACCACGTCGATAGGCCGGAGGTGTAAGCGCAGCAATGCGTTCAGCTGACCGGTACTAATGGCCCGATAGGCTTGATCCGATCCAGGAACAGCAAGGCTGTTCCAGATCAGACGAAGCATACAACCCCTACAAAATACCTGACTTGGTCCACGTCGCGCTCAAAACAGCGCGACAACGTGGGTTTTTCTCGGTTTGGTGGTCATAGCGCAAGCAAAACACCCGGCTCCATTCCGAACCCGGCCGTTAAGTGCTGCCGCGCCAATGGTACTGCGTCTCAAGACGTGGGAGAGTAGGTCACCGCCAAACCTAGTAAAACCCACAGTATCTCTCCTAAACGATCTCATCCTGTCGCGGGATGGAGCAGCCCGGTAGCTCGTCAGGCTCATAACCTGAAGGTCGCAGGTTCAAATCCTGCTCCCGCAACCAACACCACCAAAAAAACACCACGCTCAGCGCCCCAAGGGGCGCTTTTTGCGTTCAAGCGTAAAGGGTCCGGGCATCTCAACCGCCTTGGCCTTGGCCTTGGACTGGGCGTGCCGGTGTTGCCGGCGGAGCGCCCAATCCCGGCGCGAGAAGGGAGGTCTCGGCGGTAGGGGCGCAGCCGCGGAGCGGGCCCAGGCCCTGCCTGAGCTGGTCCGCCGCCCGGTCGACGGCGCGATCAACCAGCCGTTCGGGGCTGTTCAGCAGGCCATCGGCGCGCTGCGCTGCCTCGTCGATCCGGATCTCCAGAAGGTCGGGCCGGGCGGAGATGTTTTGGGCAGCCTCGGTGCCCATCGCGCCGCTGCCCGCGCGCAGTGCAGCGAGATCACCCCGCAAGCCGACCACCTCAGAGGTGATCGCGCCAAGCTCCTGGCGCAACGGGTCTATCGTGACGAGATTCTCGGCAAAGCTGCTGGTGATGTCCTCGATGCGATTGCCGAGCTGCAGCGCGAGGAAGAGGCAGAGGGCGACGAGAAGCAGCGTGGCATTCAGCAGCGCCAGAAGCAACGTCTTGATCGTTTTTCCGAAGCTCCGCTCGCGCATTGGATGTGCTCCTCGGGAATGCCGAGGTTTACCCTAGTGAGCGTCGGGCCTACTGACAATCCGCAGCATGTCCACCGAAAGAAGGCGCTTCCCATCATGATAATTGGCCGCCCCGCGTCTGCAGGGCGGCCAATCCAAAGGAATTCAGAGCCCGGCACGCTTTTGCACCAGGCGCTGGAGACGGTGGCTTAGGACACGACGTCGAGCAGACGGCCCTTCAGCTGGCCATCGCTGTCGTCGGTGTAGATCAGCGCGCGGATCTTGGCGACCTGCTCCGGGGTCAGGACGGTGAGGTCTGCCTCGGGAGCAAGCGTCTCGACGCGGGAGATTTCTGCGGGGGTGAGGGCAGGGGTGATGTCGTCACCGAGAGCCGCGAGTTTTGCGCGGATGTCTTCATCCGTGCTTGCGCCGCTGATGATTGCGAGCGCATCGCCGCGCTGGTCACCGGTCATCATCATCACCTGTTCCGCCGGCAGGTATTCCTCGATCTGGGCCATCTGCTCGGCGGAGAAGGTCATCGGGGCCGACTCGCGCATGGCAATGGTCTCAATGCCTTCGCGCTTCTGGTTGTCCGACCCACCGCTGTTGGCGATCGCCATGGCCTCGATGACCTGGGTGTCAGTGAGCGTCATTACGTCGACGTCGGGCGCATAGGTGTTGATCAGATTTGCCTGCTCTTCGGTCGCGGCAAGTGCGCCGGTGGCAAGAACCGAGGTCAGGGCGGTCATGGCAAGAAAGCGTTTCATGGAAAGTCCTCCGTAAAGGTGTTTGTGGTCGCCGTGCGAGCGGTGCAGCTGCACGTTGTTTCTGGGCACCCAACTCAATGGCTTTGCAGACCGTTCCCGAAAGAAGGCGGCGCAATTTTCCGTGTGGCCGCGCGCTCCGCCCTTGCGGCCCGCGTTGCCGGGCTCAGACGCGCGCAAACGTGCCAGGGCGACGGGGGTTCCGTAACGTTGCGACGACGATGGATCAGAAAATC
The DNA here is from genome assembly GCF_003111685.1 of Alloyangia pacifica. NCBI lineage: Bacteria > Pseudomonadati > Pseudomonadota > Alphaproteobacteria > Rhodobacterales > Roseobacteraceae > Alloyangia > Alloyangia pacifica. The sequence goes on from NZ_CP022189.1 coordinate 454,696, forward strand.
GTTTTGCGCGTCACCGGTTGCGTGATCACCGAGATGCGGAGACTGGCGGACTCCGCTTGTATCGGCGCGCGGCAGGGCTTATACGACCCGCCAACCGAGGATTTCCCGCAAGGCAGACCTGCATGACCAACCCGCTCCAGTTCATTCAGCAGACGCGGTCCGAGATCGGCAAGATCGCCTGGCCGACCCGTCGCGAAGTGATCCTGACCACGGTCACCGTTTTCGTGATGGCGACGCTTACGGCGATCTTCTTCGCGCTCGTCGACATCCTGATCCGCACCGGCCTGCAGGGCCTGCTCTCCTTCTTCGGCTGAGCATCGCGCGGGCGCGCAGGGCGCGCCCGGCTTTTGGGCGCCGCCCCTGTCCGCCGCTGTCGGACATCCCATAGAAATTTCCGCCTAGAAGAGAGGGTTCCGCCGCGCCGCGGTGCCCAAACGGAGACATTCCGGGCCGGCCCTTGAATTCGGGACGCAGCGGGGGTACTGCACAGACCACTTCCCAAAGCGGGCGTGCAGCGATTCGGTTGCACGCCGGTTTTCTTTTGGGGCGGGACGCATCGGCGCCCCGAAATGGCACGCCGGAACGGCGCGCATCTGAACGGACGGCCCCTTCGGGCGGTCAAGGTAACGAAGAGGGGCCAGATGGCGAAGCGGTGGTATTCGGTGAGCGTTCTGTCGAACTTCGAGAAGAAGATCGCGGAACAGATCCGGCAGGCGGTGGCCGAACAGGCGCTTGAGGACCAGATCGACGAAGTTCTCGTGCCGACCGAGGAGGTCATCGAGATCCGCCGCGGCAAGAAGGTTACGACCGAGCGCCGTTTCATGCCCGGCTACGTGCTGGTGCACATGGAAATGTCTGACCGGGGGTATCACCTGGTCAACTCGATCAACCGGGTGACCGGTTTCCTTGGCCCGCAGGGCCGCCCGATGCCGATGCGTGACGCCGAAGTTCAGGCGATCCTCGGCCGGGTGCAGGAAGGCGAGGAAGCCCCGCGCACCCTCATCCACTTCGAGGTGGGCGAGCGCGTCAAGGTCAACGACGGCCCCTTCGAGGGCTTCGACGGTATGGTCGAGGGCGTCGACGACGACAACCAGCGCCTGCGCGTCTCGGTGTCGATCTTCGGCCGGGAGACCCCGGTCGAACTGGAATTCACTCAGGTCTCGAAGCAGGGCTGAGCGTCTCGGCGGGGCTTGCCCCGCCTTTCAGGTGGGAGGCGAGGGCAGCGCGCTGTCCGGACCAGACCACACCAAGCACCCCCTCGCGAACGCGTTCGTGGGGATTTGGATAAAGGAGAGGCCACATGGCCAAGAAACTCGCTGGCAAGATGAAGCTGCAGATCCCTGCAGGCAAAGCCAACCCCTCGCCGCCCGTCGGCCCCGCGCTGGGTCAGCGCGGCATCAACATCATGGAATTCTGCAAGGCGTTCAACGCCAAGACGCAGGACATGGAAGTTGGTGCACCCTGCCCGACCGTGATCACGTACTATCAGGACAAGTCCTTCACCATGGACATCAAGACGCCCCCCGCGTCTTACTACTTGAAGAAGGCAGCCGGCCTGAAGCCTGTCGGCAAGCGCAACCGTCCGCGCGGCGCAGAGAAGCCCGGCCGTGAGACCATTGCCACCGTCACCGTCGCCCAGGTCCGTGAGATCGCGGAAGCGAAGATGAAGGACCTGTCGGCAAACGACGTCGAACAGGCAATGCAGATCATCCTTGGCTCGGCCAAGTCCATGGGCATCGAGGTGAAATAAGATGGCTAAACTCGGAAAACGCACCCGCGCCGCCCGTGAAGCCTTTGCTGGCAAGGAAGAGCTGAGCGTCGAAGACGCAGTCGCTCTGATCAAGGCAAACGCCTCGGCCAAGTTCGACGAGACCGTCGAGATCGCGATGAACCTCGGCGTCGACCCGCGCCACGCTGACCAGATGGTCCGCGGCGTTGTCGGCCTGCCGAACGGCACCGGCAAGACCGTGCGCGTGGCCGTCTTCGCCCGTGGCGCCAAGGCTGACGAAGCCCAGGCCGCCGGCGCGGACATCGTTGGCGCAGAAGACCTGATGGAAACCATCCAAGGTGGCACCATCGACTTCGACCGCTGCATCGCGACCCCGGACATGATGCCGATCGTCGGCCGTCTGGGTAAGGTGCTTGGCCCGCGCAACCTGATGCCGAACCCCAAGGTCGGTACCGTGACCATGGATGTTGCCCAGGCCGTCAAGGACGCCAAGGGTGGCCAGGTTCAGTTCAAGGTCGAAAAAGCCGGCGTGATCCACGCGGGCGTTGGCAAGGCGTCGTTCGACGATGCCAAGCTGGTCGAGAACGTGCGCGCCTTCGTCAATGCTGTCGCCAAGGCGAAGCCGACCGGTGCAAAAGGCACCTACGTGAAGAAGATCTCGCTCAGCTCCACCATGGGTCCGGGCGTATCGGTGGACGTGACCTCGGCCAACGTCGAGTGATCTGACCCGATCTGATCGCGAAGGCCCCGCCGAAAACGGCGGGGCCTTTTGCATTTCGGAGACGGCTCAGCGCAGGAGCGCCGCGGTGCGCAGCACCAGTAAGGATGCCTTGAAGCAGAGCGGCCCGACGATCAGCGACAACGCGAAGGCCGCCGGCCAGGCGGCAAGCCAGTAATGCATCCAGACCGACATCCAGCTGGACGTGAACCGCAGCGGGATGGCGCTGAAGATCAGGGTCATCAGAAAGGACATGCTGCCCGAGATGAACAGCTGCGCGAGTATGAGGGTGGAACGGGGTGTGGTCATCGGGTTTCCTGTGGCGACATGCGAAGGGCAGGGCGCGTCCGAGGGCCGATCCGTTCGGAACACTCCACGCGCCCCGTATGAGCAGGGCGCCGCGGGTTTGTGGAACGACTAACTCCCGCGGGAAGCGGGGGCCGGGCTGACCAACCGGCCTGACGTTTTTCGGCTCGGATGCACTTAAGGGACGTCAAGCGGACGGTCAAGCCTTCGAGCGGTTCGCTGGTGCATTGCATCTTTGCGAACCGGTGGTAGGATGCGCGCCTCCGCAACGGGGTGCTTCTGCCCTTGGCAAGGGACACAAAACCCTTTAAGCGGAGCAGACGAGGGCAGCGCACGATTCGTCGCGGCCCTCGATTTCGTCCGAGACGGTGGGTGGGTGATCGGTCCGTGGATCGAATATCCTTAAATCCTGCCTGAGACGGGAAGAGACATAACGTTCCGGGCCGATGTGCTCCGGTGGCGCGATGTGACGACCCGATCGGACCTTGAGGCCGGGGAGACCCGGCAGAACGAGCCGGAGGGGTCGAATCCCCTCCATAACTTGGAGTGAAACTGTGGATAGAGCCCAGAAAGAGAAAGTGGTCGAGGAACTCGGCCAGATCTTTGAAAGCTCTGGCGTCGTGGTGGTTAGCCGCTACGAAGGTCTCACGGTTGCCGAGATGACGGATCTTCGTGCCCGCGCCCGCGCGGCAGACACGTCGGTTCGCGTCGCCAAGAACAGGCTCGCCAAGATCGCTCTGAAGGGTACCGGCTGCGAGAGCATCGCCGACTACCTCGAGGGCATGACCGTTCTGACCTACTCCGAAGACCCCGTGGCAGCTGCCAAGGTGGTCGAGGACTTCGCTAAGGCAAACTCGAAGTTCGAGATCCTCGGCGGTGCAATGTCTGGAACGGCTCTGGACCGGGCCGGTGTCGAGGCCGTGTCGAAAATGCCGTCGCGCGAGGAGCTCATTGCCTCCATCGTCGGCTGCATCGGCGCACCCGCTTCGAACATCGCCGGCGCGATTGGCGCACCTGCATCGAACATCGCATCGATTCTCTCGACCATCGAAGAGAAAGCTGCGTAACGGCACCCAACAGATCTTCGTGGGGTTGAAGACCTACACGTTGGAACACATCTAGCTAAACGGAATACGTAAAATGGCTGATCTGAAAGCACTTGCTGAGCAAATCGTTGGTCTGACGCTGCTCGAAGCACAAGAACTGAAAACCATCCTCAAGGACGAGTACGGCATCGAGCCCGCAGCTGGCGGCGCAGTGATGGTTGCTGGTCCGGCAGCTGGCGGCGACGCAGCAGCTGAGGAAGAAAAAACCGAATTCGACGTGATCCTCAAGTCCGCTGGCGACAAGAAGATCAACGTGATCAAAGAAGTCCGCGCCATCACCGGCCTGGGCCTGAAAGAAGCCAAAGAGCTGGTGGAAGCAGGCGGCAAGGCTGTCAAAGAAGGCGTGTCGAAGGACGAAGCTGAAACGATCAAGAAGCAGCTCGAAGAAGCTGGCGCCGAGATCGAAGTCAAGTAATCGTCCCCCGGGGCGACCCGGTACGATCGCAAATTTGGCTGGATCCGGAGAAATCCGGGTCCAGCCGAACCCGTCTCAGCAAGGCCCTTTCGAGAGGGCTTTTCTAAGGCGAGTTCCAGGATCGGGAGGCTTCTGGTGGGACAGAAGCCAGGAATGGATCGGAACACTGCCGTCTCGGATGGATGTGCCGCTGGTGCCCGACAGCATGCGCGTCCGTTGAGAATCGAAAGGTGAACAGACCTATGGCGCAAAGCTTTCTTGGCCAGAAACGTCTCCGCAGATATTACGGTAAAATTCGTGAGGTTCTGGAGATGCCGAACCTCATCGAGGTTCAGAAAAGCTCCTACGAACTCTTCCTGAAGTCCGGCGACCAGCTCCAGCCCACCGACGGCGAAGGCATCATGGGCGTCTTCCAGTCGGTCTTCCCGATCAAGGACTTCAACGAGACCGCCGTGCTCGAGTTCGTCAATTACGAACTGGAAAAGCCCAAGTACGACGTCGAAGAATGCATGCAGCGCGACATGACCTACAGCGCGCCGCTGAAGGTGACCCTGCGCCTCATCGTGTTCGATATCGACGAGGATACCGGCGCCAAGTCGGTCAAGGACATCAAGGAACAGGACGTCTTCATGGGCGACATGCCCCTGATGACCCCGAACGGGACGTTCATCGTGAACGGCACCGAGCGCGTGATCGTGTCCCAGATGCACCGTTCGCCGGGCGTCTTCTTCGACCATGACAAAGGCAAGACGCACAGCTCGGGCAAGCTGCTCTTCGCCTGCCGCATCATCCCCTATCGCGGCTCGTGGCTCGACTTCGAATTCGACGCCAAGGACATTGTCTTTGCGCGGATCGACCGCCGCCGGAAGCTCCCGGTCACGACCCTGCTCTACGCCCTGGGTCTCGACCAGGAAGCGATCATGGATGCCTATTACGACACCGTGTCCTACACGCTGCGTCGTGGCGAAGGCTGGGTGACCAAGTTCTTCCCCGACCGGGTGCGCGGCACGCGCCCGACCTACGACCTCGTGGATGCGGACACTGGCGAGATCATTGCCGAGGCCACCAAGAAGGTGACCCCGCGCGCGGTCAAGGCCCTGATCGACGAAGGCAAGGTCAAGAACCTGCTGCTGCCCTTCGAGCAGATCGTCGGGAAGTTCGTCGCCAAGGACATCATCAACGAGGACACCGGCGCGATCTACGTCGAAGCCGGCGATGAGCTGACCTGGGAAGTCGACAAGGACGGTGACGTCACCGGCGGCTCGCTCAAGGAGCTGATCGACGCGGGTGTCACCGAGATCCCCGTTCTCGACATCGACAACATCACCGTCGGCGCCTACATGCGCAACACGATGGCGCAAGACAAGAACATGGACCGCAACAGCGCGCTCATGGACATCTACCGCGTTATGCGCCCGGGCGAGCCGCCGACCGTCGAGGCCGCCTCGTCGCTGTTCGACACTCTGTTCTTCGATAGCGAGCGTTACGACCTCTCGGCCGTGGGCCGCGTGAAGATGAACATGCGCCTCGCGCTCGACAAGCCGGACACCCAGCGCACGCTGGACCGTGATGACATCGTCAAGTGCATCAAGGCCCTGGTCGAGCTGCGTGACGGCAAGGGGGAAGTCGACGACATCGACCACCTCGGCAACCGCCGCGTCCGCTCCGTCGGCGAGCTGATGGAAAACCAGTACCGCGTCGGCCTGCTCCGCATGGAGCGTGCGATCAAGGAGCGCATGTCGTCGGTCGAGATCGACACCGTCATGCCGCAGGACCTGATCAACGCCAAGCCGGCGGCCGCCGCCGTGCGCGAGTTCTTCGGCTCGTCGCAGCTGTCGCAGTTCATGGACCAGACCAACCCGCTTTCGGAAGTGACGCACAAGCGTCGCCTTTCGGCCCTCGGGCCGGGCGGTCTGACCCGCGAACGCGCCGGCTTCGAGGTGCGCGACGTGCACCCGACCCACTATGGCCGGATGTGCCCGATCGAAACGCCGGAAGGCCCGAACATCGGTCTGATCAACTCGCTGGCCACCTTCGCCCGCGTCAACAAGTACGGCTTCATCGAGACCCCGTATCGCAAGGTTGTCGATGCCAAGGTGACCGACGAAGTCCAGTACATGTCGGCGACGGAGGAAATGCGTCACACCGTGGCGCAGGCCAACGCGACGCTGGATGAAGACGGCAAGTTCATCAACGACCTCGTCTCGACCCGCCAGTCGGGTGACTATACGCTCGCGCCGCGCGAAAGCGTCGACCTGATCGACGTTTCGCCGAAGCAGCTGGTCTCGGTCGGTGCCTCGCTCATCCCGTTCCTGGAAAACGACGACGCCAACCGCGCACTGATGGGCGCGAACATGCAGCGTCAGGCCGTGCCCGTCCTGAAATCCGAGGCGCCGCTGGTCGGCACCGGGATCGAAGAGGTCGTGGCGCGCGACTCCGGCGCGGCGATCATGGCCAAGCGTGGCGGCGTCATCGACCAGGTCGATGCGCAGCGTATCGTGATCCGTGCGACCGATGGTCTCGAGCCGGGTGATCCGGGCGTGGACATCTACCGCATGCGGAAGTTCCAGCGTTCGAACCAGAACACCTGCATCAACCAGCGTCCGCTGGTGAAGGTGGGCGATCTGGTGCGCAAGGGCGAAGTGATCGCAGATGGCCCGTCCACCGACATCGGTGAACTGGCGCTCGGCAAGAACATCATCGTCGCCTTCATGCCCTGGAACGGCTACAACTACGAAGACTCGATCCTGATCTCCGAGCGCATCGCGCGTGACGACGTCTATACCTCGATCCACATCGAGGAATTCGAAGTCGCCGCCCGTGACACCAAGCTCGGGCCGGAAGAGATCACCCGCGACATCCCCAACGTCGGCGAGGAAGCACTGCGCAACCTCGACGAAGCCGGTATCGTCTATATCGGTGCGGACGTGGAGCCGGGCGACATCCTCGTGGGCAAGATCACTCCGAAGGGCGAAAGCCCGATGACGCCGGAAGAGAAACTCCTCCGCGCCATCTTCGGTGAGAAGGCTTCGGATGTTCGCGACACCTCGCTGCGCGTGAAGCCGGGCGACTACGGCACCGTCGTGGAAGTTCGCGTCTTCAACCGCCACGGTGTCGAAAAGGACGAACGTGCGCTGCAGATCGAGCGCGAGGAAGTGGAACGTCTGGCCCGTGACCGGGACGACGAGCTCGCCATCCTCGACCGCAACATCTACGCGCGTCTCAAGGACCTGATCCTCGGCAAGACCGCGGTAAAAGGCCCGAAGGGCGTCCGCCCGAACTCGGAGATCGACGAAGAGCTTCTTGAAAGCCTGAGCCGCGGCCAGTGGTGGCAGCTCGCTCTGGCCGAAGAGGCAGACGCGCAGATCGTCGAGGCCCTGCACGAGCAGTACGAGGCGCAGAAGCGCGCGCTCGACGCCCGTTTCGAGGACAAGGTCGAGAAGGTCCGCCGTGGCGACGACCTGCCGCCGGGCGTGATGAAGATGGTCAAGGTCTTCGTCGCGGTGAAGCGCAAGCTGCAGCCGGGCGACAAGATGGCGGGCCGTCACGGGAACAAGGGCGTGGTGTCGCGCGTGGTGCCGATCGAGGACATGCCGTTCCTCGCAGATGGTACCCCGGTCGACTTCTGCCTCAACCCGCTGGGTGTGCCGTCGCGTATGAACGTGGGTCAGATCCTCGAGACGCACATGGGCTGGGCCGCACGCGGTCTGGGCCAGCAGATCGAGGAAGGCCTGCAGGAGTACCGCCGCTCGGGCGACCTGACACCGGTGCGCGAGGCCATGCGCCACGCCTACGGTGCCGAGGTCTACGCCGAGGGCATTGAGGGCATGGACGAGACGCAGCTCATCGAAGCGGCCTCGAACGTGACCCGCGGTGTTCCGATCGCGACGCCGGTCTTTGACGGCGCCAAGGAAGCCGATGTGAACGACGCGCTGGAGCGCGCGGGCATCGCCCAGTCCGGCCAGTCCGTGCTGTTCGATGGCCGCACCGGCGACCAGTTCGCGCGTGAGGTGACGGTGGGCGTGAAGTACATGCTCAAGCTGCACCACCTTGTCGACGACAAGATCCACGCACGTTCGACCGGCCCGTACTCGCTTGTGACCCAGCAGCCGTTGGGTGGTAAGGCGCAGTTCGGTGGCCAGCGTTTCGGGGAAATGGAGGTCTGGGCTCTGGAAGCCTATGGCGCCGCCTACACCCTGCAGGAAATGCTGACCGTGAAGTCGGATGACGTGGCGGGCCGGACCAAGGTCTACGAAAGCATCGTCAAGGGCGAGGACAACTACGAAGCGGGCGTTCCCGAGAGCTTCAACGTGCTCGTGAAGGAAGTCCGCGGCCTCGGCCTGAACATGGAACTCCTGGACGCGGAGGACGAGGAATAACGGCCCTTCCAGCCACCGCGCGGGGCACCGGCCTCGCGCGGCTCCTCTCTCCAAGCCCTGTCATTTAGGAAGACGACATGAACCAGGAACTGACGAACAACCCGTTCAACCCGCTGACGCCGCCCAAGGTCTTCGACGAGATCAAGGTGTCGCTGGCGTCGCCCGAGCGGATCCTCTCGTGGTCCTACGGCGAGATCAAGAAACCCGAGACGATCAACTACCGCACGTTCAAGCCCGAGCGTGACGGCCTGTTCTGCGCGCGCATCTTCGGCCCGATCAAGGACTACGAGTGCCTGTGCGGCAAGTACAAGCGCATGAAGTACCGCGGCGTCGTCTGCGAGAAGTGCGGCGTCGAAGTCACCCTTCAGAAAGTGCGCCGCGAGCGCATGGGCCACATCGAGCTCGCAGCTCCCTGCGCGCACATCTGGTTCCTGAAGTCGCTGCCCTCGCGCATCGGCCTCATGCTGGACATGACGCTGCGTGACCTCGAGCGCGTGCTGTACTTCGAGAACTACGTGGTGATCGAGCCGGGCCTGACCGACCTGACCTACGGCCAGATGATGACCGAGGACGAGTTCCTCGACGCGCAGGACCAATACGGTGCCGACGCGTTCAGCGCCAACATCGGTGCCGAGGCCATCCGCGAGATGCTCGCCGCAATCGACCTCGAAGCCGAGGCCGAGCAGCTGCGTGCGGACCTCAAGGAAGCCACCGGCGAGCTGAAACCCAAGAAGATCATCAAGCGCCTCAAGGTGGTTGAGTCCTTCCTCGAGTCGGGCAACCGCCCTGAGTGGATGATCCTCACGGTGATTCCGGTCATCCCGCCCGAACTGCGCCCGCTTGTGCCGCTCGATGGTGGCCGCTTCGCGACCTCGGATCTCAACGACCTGTACCGCCGCGTGATCAACCGGAACAACCGCCTCAAGCGGCTGATCGAACTGCGCGCGCCGGACATCATCGTCCGCAACGAAAAGCGGATGCTGCAGGAAGCCGTCGACGCTCTGTTCGACAACGGCCGCCGCGGCCGCGTCATCACCGGCGCCAACAAGCGCCCGCTGAAGTCGCTCTCGGACATGCTCAAGGGCAAGCAGGGCCGCTTCCGTCAGAACCTCCTGGGCAAGCGCGTCGACTTCTCGGGCCGTTCGGTCATCGTGACCGGTCCGGAACTCAAGCTGCACCAGTGCGGCCTGCCAAAGAAGATGGCGCTCGAACTCTTCAAGCCCTTCATCTACTCGCGGCTGGAGGCCAAGGGCCTGTCCAGCACCGTGAAGCAGGCGAAGAAGCTGGTCGAGAAAGAGCGCCCCGAAGTCTGGGACATCCTTGACGAGGTCATCCGCGAGCACCCGGTTCTGCTGAACCGCGCGCCGACGCTGCACCGTCTGGGCATCCAGGCGTTCGAACCCCAGCTGATCGAAGGCAAGGCCATCCAACTGCACCCGCTCGTCTGCTCGGCGTTCAACGCCGACTTCGATGGTGACCAGATGGCCGTTCACGTGCCGCTGTCGCTCGAAGCGCAGCTCGAGGCGCGCGTCCTGATGATGTCCACGAACAACGTGCTGTCGCCTGCAAACGGCAGCCCGATCATCGTGCCGTCGCAGGATATGATCCTTGGCCTCTACTACACGACCATCATGCGCGAAGGCATGAAGGGCGAGGGGATGAAGTTCTCCAACATCGAAGAGGTTGAGCACGCCCTGACGGCTGGCGAAGTGCACCTGCACGCCAAGATCGAATGCCGCGTGAAGCAGATCGACGAAGAGGGCAACGAGGTCGTCAAGCGTTACGAGACGACCCCGGGCCGCGTGCGCCTCGGCGCGCTGCTGCCGATGAACGCCAAGGCTCCGTTCGACCTGGTCAACACGCTGCTGCGTAAGAAGGACGTTCAGAAGGTCATCGACACCGTCTACCGCTACTGCGGCCAGAAAGAGTCGGTCATCTTCTGCGACCAGATCATGTCGATGGGCTTCAAGGAAGCATTCCGCGCGGGCATCTCGTTCGGCAAGGACGATATGGTTATCCCCGACAGCAAGTGGACCCTCGTTGAGGAAACCCGCGACCAGGTGAAGGACTTCGAGCAGCAGTATCTCGACGGTCTGATCACCCAGGGCGAGAAGTACAACAAGGTCGTGGACGCCTGGTCGAAGTGCAACGACAAGGTCACCGACGCCATGATGAACACCATCTCGGCGAACAAGCGCGCCGAGGACGGGTCGGAAATGGAGCCGAACTCGGTCTACATGATGGCCCACTCCGGTGCGCGTGGCTCGGTCACCCAGATGAAGCAGTTGGGCGGGATGCGCGGCCTGATGGCGAAGCCGAATGGCGACATCATCGAGACCCCGATCATCTCGAACTTCAAGGAAGGCCTGACCGTTCTCGAGTACTTCAACTCGACCCACGGTGCCCGTAAGGGTCTGTCGGATACCGCTCTGAAGACGGCGAACTCGGGGTACCTGACCCGTCGTCTGGTGGACGTGGCGCAGGACTGCATCGTGCGCTCGCACGACTGCGGCACCGACCGCGCGATCACCGCGGAAGCGGCTGTCAACGACGGCGAAGTCGTCGCATCGCTGGCGGAGCGTATCCTGGGCCGTGTGGCTGCGGACGATATCCCGCATCCGGTCACGGGTGAGGTTCTGGTCCGGGCTGGACAGCTCATCGACGAGCGCATGGCCGACACCATCGACGAAGCGGCCGTGCAGTCCACGCGCATCCGCTCGCCGCTGACCTGTGAGGCCGAAGAGGGCGTCTGCGCCATGTGCTACGGCCGTGACCTCGCGCGCGGCACCATGGTCAACACCGGTGAAGCTGTCGGCATCATCGCCGCGCAGTCGATCGGTGAACCCGGCACCCAGCTGACGATGCGGACCTTCCACATCGGCGGCGTTGCCCAGGGTGGCCAGCAGTCGTTCCAGGAAGCGTCTCAGGAAGGTGTGATCGAGTTCGAGAGTGCCTCGACCCTCGAGAACTCCATCGGCGAAACTCTCGTCATGGGCCGCAACATGAAGCTGCGGATCATGGGCGAGGACGGCAAGGAACGTGCGAGCCACAAGCTCGGCTACGGCACCAAGCTGTTCGTCAAGGAAGGCCAGTCGGTCAAGCGCGGCGACAAGCTGTTCGAATGGGATCCCTACACCCTGCCGATCCTGGCGGAAGCGGATGGTATCGCGAAGCACGTCGACCTCTCCGCAGGTGTGGCTGTCCGCGACGAGACCGACGAAGCGACCGGCATGACCCAGAAGATCGTGATCGACTGGCGTGCGGCACCGAAGGGCAACGAGCTCAAGCCGGAGATCATCCTGATGGATGCCGACGGCGAGCCCGTGCGCAACGCGGCCGGCAACCCGCTGACCTACCCGATGTCGGTGGATGCCATCCTGTCCTGTGAAGAAGGTCAGGAGATCAAGGCCGGTGACGTTCTGGCGCGTATCCCGCGCGAGGGCGCGAAGACGAAGGACATCACCGGTGGTCTGCCGCGTGTGGCCGAACTCTTCGAGGCGCGTCGTCCGAAGGACCACGCCATCATCGCCGAGATCGACGGCTACGTGCGCTTCGGCAAGGACTACAAGAACAAGCGCCGCATCGCGATCGACCCAGTCGACGACACGCTGGAGCCCAAGGAATACATGATTCCGAAGGGCAAGCACATTCCGGTGGTCGAGGGCGATTACGTCCAGAAGGGCGACTACATCATGGACGGCAACCCGGCGCCGCATGACATCCTGGCCATCATGGGTGTCGAGGCTCTGGCGAACTACATGATCGACGAAGTCCAGGACGTCTATCGACTGCAGGGCGTGAAGATCAACGACAAGCACGTCGAGGTCATCGTCCGTCAGATGCTGCAGAAGTGGGAAATCCACGACTCCGGCGACACCACGCTGCTCAAGGGCGAGCACGTGGACAAGGCGGAGTTCGACGCGGTCAACGAGAAGATCGAGAAGAAGGGCGGCCGTCCGGCCACCGGCGAACCGATCCTCCTCGGCATCACCAAGGCGTCGCTGCAGACCCGCTCGTTCATCTCGGCGGCCTCCTTCCAGGAGACCACCCGCGTGCTCACCGAGGCTTCGGTGCAGGGCAAGAAGGACAAGCTGGTCGGCCTCAAGGAGAACGTCATCGTGGGCCGCCTGATCCCGGCGGGCACCGGTGGCGCGACCCAGCGGGTGCGTCGCATCGCGACCGAGCGCGACAACAAGGTGATCGAAGTGCGCCGCGACGAGGCCGAACAGGCCGCGCTGCTGGCCGCTCCCGACGCCTCGTCGAGCGACGTGATCGGTGGCGACGAGTTCGACACGCTGGTCGTGGACACGCCGGAAAGCCGCGAGTAATCGCGCGCCGCACGGCGAAAGGCTTCGGGCCCCCGCACTCCGGTGCGGGGGCCTTTTTCTTTTCAGGGAAGGGGAGGAGCCTCTGCCCCCAACCTGCAGCCACGCGCCGACGGGGGTATTTTGACCCCGAGGGAAGGCGGGCGCGGCATCGTCGCATGTTTTTGATGGTGGCGGCGCAGGGGCGGTGCTAGCGATTTGGCCATGAACCGCATGTCCGACAATGGCCGCGGCATGCTCCTGATGATCGGGAACATGGCCGCCTTCACCTTCAGCGACGCCTGCGTGAAGGCGATCGGGACCGCCCTGCCATTGTCGCAGGTGCTGGTGCTGCGGGGGATCGTCGCGAGTCTCTTCATCGGTTGGCTGGCGATGCGCCTTGGCGCCTTCCGCCACCGCCCCGCGCTGCGCGACGCGGGGCTCATGCTGCTGCGCGGGATCGCCGAATGCGGCTCGGCCTATTTCTTCCTGACGGCGCTGCGGAACATGCCGCTCGCCAATGCCACCGCGCTTTTGCAGATGCTGCCGCTGACGGTGACGCTCGGCAGCGCGGTGTTTTTCGGGGAGCCGGTGGGCTGGCGGCGCTGGCTGGCCATAGCGGGCGGCTTCTGCGGCATGCTGCTCATCGTGCGCCCGGGCACCGAGGGCTTCAATGCCCATTCGGTCTATGCGCTGCTGGCGGTCGGCGCGGTGACCCTGCGAGACCTGACGACGCGGCGGCTCTCGCCTGCGCTTCCGAGCATGCAGGTGACACTGTCGTCATCGGTGTTCGTCATGCTCTTTGCCACGGTCTGGTCGCTGGGCGAGGACTGGCAGGCGCTCGATGCGCGGCTCGCGGCGCTGATGCTGGGGACCTCGCTGCTCATCGTCATCGGCTACACGCTCAGCGTCATGGTGATGCGGGTGGGCGATGTCGGCTTCGTGGCCCCCTTTCGCTACACCGGCTTGCTCTGGGCACTGCTCCTGGGGCTGGTGCTCTGGGGCGAACTGCCGCACCCCATGACTCTTCTCGGCGCGGCGGTGATCGTCGCGATGGGCAGCTTCACGCTCTGGCGCGAGCGGCAGCTGGCGCGCGCCGAGGCAAGGGCTCAGCTCGCGGCGGCGGGGGCGAATACACGGCGGATATGATCGGCATCAATCGCGAAGAGGCGGTTCATCTCTGCCTCTCCCGCGGGATCGAGCCGGGGCAGGGCGACGGGCCTCACATGCGCCTTCTGGCGTGAATCGTTGTGGTCGTTGTGCCCGCGCAGGTACATCGGGCGATCGGAGAAGCTGAGCGCCGGCATAAAGCGGTTCAGCTTGTTGTGGCCGAAGTTCATGACGCTCTGCCGCACCCCGGGCGCGACTGCTACCGCCTGCGCCACGCCCCAGAAGGGAGTCATGCAAGGCTCTGCGCGAAGCCCGTCAGCATCGGGCCTGCCGACAAAGCCGCGGATCCAGTCCAGCGCCACCAGCCGGTGCTTCGCGCGCAAGGCCGAGATGTCGAGGGCGGTGGCCCGCAGATCCTCGACGAAGCTGACCGCGACAGCGTCGTCGTCGTCATGGCGGAACTGGAGACAGGGCTGCGACATATCCCGCGCGGCGTTGATCACCTGCTGGCAGACCTGCCGGTGCGGCCCGGGCGGGCGGCTGACGATGCGGGCCTGCGGAAAGTCGCTCAGCAGGGCCTGCAAGCGGTCAAAGTAAGGCCGCGGCATGTCCTCGCCAACGAGCACGAGGAAGATGAAATCCGGGTCTGTCTGGGCCTTCAGCCCGGGCAGGCAGATACACTCGAAATGGCGCAGCCTCTCCTCCATCCGCGCGGAGGAGTAGAGGTAGGCGATGCGCTCCTCGATGGTCTCGTGCTCGACCTGGAACCCGCCCTCGGCGGGATAGGAAAATCGGCACAGGCCAATGATCTGCATGGGGCGGCTCCCGCGTGAAACGTCCCGGCCATGCTTGGCATCGTGGCCCCGTGCCGGCAAGTGCCGGGAGGCGTCCAGAGCGGGCGTGATGCCCCGGGGCGGGGCTTGTTGACAAGCACAGCGACTCCCCCTATACGCGCCTCAATCCGGCGGAGGCCCCAGTGCGTCCGCCGCATTCTACAGAACTACAGTGGTCAAGATCGGCGTCCCTGGCCCCGATCCTCTGGAGACCCACCGCGACGTCACCCGTGCCCGGGGACGTATGCGGTTTTGCGTCGTTTGTGGGGTATCCACCCTGAGGTCTTCGGACCTTCGGCGCATCACCGGTGACCTGCGGACGCGTGGGGCGCCTTGTCGATTGAACCGCATGGGGGGCTCCCCGTGCACCACATATGTGAGAATTACGGGGAACAACCCATATGCCCACGATCCAACAGCTGATCCGCAAGCCGCGGCAGCCGAAAGTTAAACGTTCGAAGTCGCAGCACCTCGAGCAGTGCCCGCAGAAGCGCGGCGTCTGCACCCGCGTCTACACCACCACGCCGAAGAAGCCGAACTCGGCAATGCGTAAGGTGGCCAAGGTGCGTCTGACCAATGGCTACGAAGTCATCTCCTACATCCCGGGTGAATCGCACAACCTGCAGGAGCACTCGGTTGTGCTCATCCGCGGCGGCCGTGTGAAAGACCTTCCGGGTGTCCGTTACCACATCCTGCGCGGTGTTCTGGATACCCAGGGCGTCAAAGACCGTAAGCAGCGTCGCTCGAAGTACGGCGCGAAGCGTCCGAAGTAAGAGGATATATAAATGTCTCGTCGTCACGCCGCTGAAAAACGCGAAGTCCTGCCCGACGCCAAGTATGGCGACCGGGTTCTGACCAAATTCATGAACAACCTGATGATCGACGGCAAGAAGTCGGTCGCAGAGCGCATCGTCTACAACGCCCTCGAGCGCGTCGAAGGCAAGGTGAAGCGCGCGCCCGTGGAAGTGTTCCACGAGGCTCTGGACAACATCAAGCCGGCCGTCGAAGTTCGTTCGCGCCGCGTTGGTGGTGCCACCTACCAGGTCCCCGTCGAAGTGCGCCCCGAGCGCCGTGAGGCCCTGGCCATCCGCTGGCTGATCGCAGCCTCGCGCGCCCGCAACGAGCACACCATGGAAGAGCGCCTCGCAGGCGAGCTCCTGGATGCCGTGCAATCCCGTGGCTCCGCTGTTAAGAAGCGCGAAGACACCCACAAGATGGCCGACGCAAACAAAGCGTTCAGCCACTACCGCTGGTAATCTCCGGAAAGGCAGACCACCATGGCACGCGAATATCCCCTCCAGCGTTACCGCAACTTCGGGATCATGGCCCACATCGACGCGGGCAAGACCACGACCACGGAACGCATCCTGTACTACACCGGCCGCTCGCACAAAATCGGCGAAGTCCACGATGGCGCAGCCACCATGGACTGGATGGAGCAGGAGCAGGAGCGCGGCATCACGATCACGTCCGCTGCGACCACCACCTTCTGGCAGTGGCAGGAAGATCCGACCGAGGAAGGTACCTCGGACACGAAATTCCGCTACAACATCATCGACACTCCCGGCCACGTTGACTTCACCATCGAAGTCGAGCGTTCGCTGGCCGTGCTCGACGGTGCGATCTGCCTTCTCGACGGCAACGCCGGCGTGGAGCCGCAGACCGAAACCGTGTGGCGTCAGGCTGACCGCTACAAGGTGCCGCGCATCGTGTTCGTCAACAAGATGGACAAGATCGGCGCTGACTTCTTCAACTGCGTGAAGATGATCAAGGACCGCACGGGCGCAATCCCGGTCCCCGTCAACTTCCCGATCGGTGCGGAAGACCAGCTCGAAGGCATCGTCGACCTCGTGACCATGGAAGAGTGGGTCTGGCAGGGCGAAGACCTCGGCGCATCCTGGGTGCGTCAGCCGATCCGTGACGACCTGAAGGACGTGGCAGACGAGTGGCGTTCGCACCTCATCGAGCATGCCGTTGAGCAAGACGATGCGGCGATGGAAGCCTACCTCGAAGGCGAAGAGCCCGACGTTCCGACCCTGCGCAACCTGATCCGCAAGGGCACGCTGTCGCTGTCCTTCGTTCCGGTCCTGGGTGGCTCGGCGTTTAAGAACAAGGGCGTTCAGCCCCTGCTCAACGCTGTGGTCGACTTCCTGCCCGGTCCCCTCGACGTTCCGCCGTACATGGGCTTCTCGCCCGACGACGAGACCGAGACCCGGAACATCGAGCGCCGCGCGTCGGACGAAGCACCTTTCTCGGGCCTTGCGTTCAAGATCATGAACGACCCCTTCGTGGGCTCGCTCACCTTCACCCGTATCTACTCCGGTACGATGAAGAAGGGCGATTCGATCATGAACTCGACCAAGGGCAAGAAAGAGCGCATCGGTCGTATGATGATGATGCACTCGAACAACCGGGAAGAGATCGAAGAAGCGTTTGCAGGCGACATCATCGCGCTGGCTGGCCTCAAAGAGACCACCACCGGTGACACCCTCTGCGACGCTCAGAAGCAAGTGGTTCTCGAAACCATGACCTTCCCCGATCCGGTGATCGAGATCGCGGTCGAGCCGAAGACGAAGAACGACCAGGAGAAGATGTCCCAGGGTCTGGCCCGTCTGGCCGCAGAAGACCCCTCCTTCCGCGTCGAGACCGACCTCGAGTCCGGTCAGACCATCATGAAGGGCATGGGCGAACTTCACCTCGACATTCTCGTCGACCGCCTGAAGCGCGAGTTCAAGGTCGAAGCCAACATCGGTGCCCCGCAGGTGGCCTATCGCGAGACCATAGGTCACGAGATCGAGCACACCTACACCCACAAGAAACAGTCGGGTGGTTCGGGTCAGTTCGCAGAGGTCAAGCTGGTCATCAGCCCAACCGAAGCGGGCGAAGGCTACTCGTTCGAGTCCAAGATCGTCGGTGGTGCGGTTCCGAAGGAATACATCCCGGGCGTCGAAAAGGGCATCAAGTCGGTCATGGACTCCGGTCCGCTGGCAGGCTTCCCGGTGATCGACTTCAAGGTCGCGCTGATCGACGGCAAGTTCCACGACGTGGACTCCTCGGTTCTGGCCTTCGAAATCGCGGCGCGGATGGCAATGCGCGAAGGTCTGCGCAAGGCCGGCGCGAAGCTGCTCGAGCCGATGATGAAGGTCGAGGTGGTCACGCCGGAAGAGTACACCGGTTCGATCATCGGTGACCTCACCTCCCGCCGCGGCCAGGTGTCCGGTCAGGAGCCGCGCGGCAACGCCGTCGCAGTTCAGGCCTTCGTGCCGCTGGCCAACATGTTCGGCTACATCAACACCCTGCGCTCCATGTCCTCGGGCCGCGCGCAGTTCACGATGCAGTTCGACCATTACGATCCGGTTCCGCAGAACATCTCGGACGAGATCCAGGCGAAATACGCATAAGCAGCGGTGCGGGGCCCAGCCCCGCACCCTACCCCCCGTAGGGTGCGTGATCACACGCACCGCCACTGACCAAGGAGGCCATCATGGCAAAGGAAAAGTTTGAGCGCGGCAAACCGCACTGCAACATCGGCACGATCGGTCACGTTGACCACGGCAAGACCACGCTGACCGCAGCGATCACCAAGTACTTCGGTGACTTCCGCGCGTACGACCAGATCGACGGCGCGCCGGAAGAAAAGGCACGCGGCATCACGATCTCGACCGCGCACGTGGAATACGAGACCGACGCGCGTCACTACGCGCACGTGGACTGCCCCGGCCACGCCGACTACGTGAAGAACATGATCACCGGCGCGGCGCAGATGGACGGCGCGATCCTGGTTGTGAACGCAGCTGACGGCCCCATGCCGCAGACCCGCGAGCACATCCTTCTGGGCCGCCAGGTGGGCATCCCCGCCATGGTCGTGTTCATGAACAAGGTTGACCAGGTCGACGACGAAGAGCTGCTCGAGCTCGTCGAGATGGAAATCCGCGAACTGCTGTCGGCTTACGACTTCCCGGGCGACGACATCCCCGTCATCGCCGGCTCGGCTCTGGCCGCGATGGAAGGCCGTGACCCGGAAATCGGCGAGAACAAGATCCGCGAACTGATGGCGGCCGTGGATGAGTACATCCCGCAGCCGGCACGTGCCGTGGACCAGCCGTTCCTGATGCCGATCGAAGACGTGTTCTCGATCTCGGGCCGCGGCACCGTGGTCACCGGCCGCGTGGAGCGTGGCGTTGTGAACGTCGGCGACGAACTGGAAATCGTCGGCATCCGCGACACCAAGAAGACCACCTGCACCGGTGTGGAAATGTTCCGCAAGCTGCTCGACCGCGGTGAAGCCGGCGACAACATCGGCGCCCTGCTGCGCGGCATCGACCGCGAAGGCGTTGAGCGTGGCCAGGTTCTCTGCAAGCCGGGTTCGGTCAAGCCGCACACCAAGTTCGAAGCCGAGGTCTACATCCTGACCAAGGAAGAAGGCGGCCGTCACACGCCGTTCTTCGCGAACTACCGTCCGCAGTTCTACTTCCGCACCACGGACGTGACCGGCACCGTGACCCTCCCCGAGGGCACCGAGATGGTCATGCCCGGCGACAACCTGAAGTTCGCCGTGGAACTGATCGCCCCGATCGCCATGGAAGATGGTCTGCGCTTCGCAATCCGCGAAGGCGGCCGCACCGTCGGCTCCGGCGTCGTGTCGAAAATCATCGAGTGATGCGCTTCTGCTCGGTCCTCGGACCGGGCGGGCATTGCGAAGGGGCCGCCCATCGGGCGGCCCCTTTTCCCGTTCCGAAGGCCGCCGGGAAGGGCATCTGCCGTCCGGGCAAAGCCGAAATGCGGAAATACCCGCGCTGCGCCTGTGGTCTGGGGCTTGTCAAGCAAGTCTCTCGGACGTATACGCGCGCAACGACCCACGGGTCGTGAAGGGCGGGGTGATTCCCCGCCTTTTAGGTTCGATGAGGGTGCGGCGATGCGCGTCCATCCTCCTCTCAACCTCAACGCCAAAATAGGACTGTTCGATGAACCAGAACATCCGTATCCGGCTCAAGGCGTTCGATTACCGCGTCCT
Source organism: Alloyangia pacifica (assembly GCF_003111685.1). Taxonomy (NCBI): domain Bacteria; kingdom Pseudomonadati; phylum Pseudomonadota; class Alphaproteobacteria; order Rhodobacterales; family Roseobacteraceae; genus Alloyangia; species Alloyangia pacifica. Next base: position 474,610 of record NZ_CP022189.1, read on the forward strand.
CGATGCATCGACGCAGGAAATCGTGAACACCGCCAAGCGCACAGGCGCTACTGTTCGCGGCCCGATCCCGCTGCCGAACAAGATTGAGAAATTCACCGTTCTGCGTGGCCCGCACGTGAACAAGAAATCCCGCGATCAGTTCGAGATCCGCACGCACAAGCGTCTGCTCGACATCGTCGATCCGACCCCGCAGACCGTGGACGCGCTCATGAAGCTCGACCTGGCGGCCGGCGTGGACGTCGAGATCAAGGTGTAAGGGGGCAGATGATGTTGCGCTCTGGAGTTATCGCAAAGAAAGTCGGCATGACCCGGCTTTTCATGGAAGACGGCAAGCAGATCCCTGTGACCGTCCTCCAACTCGAAGGTTGCCAGGTCGTCGCACAGCGGACCGCTGACAAGGACGGCTACAGCGCCGTTCAGCTCGGCGCCGGTGCGGCAAAGGCCAAGAACGTGTCGAAGGCCATGCGCGGCCACTTCGCCGCGGCTAAGGTTGAACCGAAGCGGAAGATCGCGGAATTCCGCGTCGACGCAGAGAACCTCATCGCCGTCGGCGAAGAGATCTCGGCCGAGCACTACTTCGAAGGTCAGTATGTCGACGTTGCCGGCACGACCATCGGTAAGGGCTTTGCCGGTGCCATGAAGCGCCACAACTTCGGTGGTCTTCGTGCATCGCACGGCGTGTCGATCTCGCACCGTTCGCACGGTTCGACCGGTCAGTGTCAGGACCCGGGCAAGGTCTTCAAAGGCAAGAAAATGGCCGGCCACATGGGTGCCGTCCGTGTCACCACGCAGAACCTGCAGGTCGTGAAGACCGATGCCGATCGCGGCATCATCATGATCAAGGGCGCGGTGCCGGGCTCCAAAGGCGGCTGGGTGACCATCAAGGACGCCGTGAAGAAGCCGTTCCCCGAGAACGCTGCTCTGCCGGCCGGCCTGAAATCCGCTGCAGCTCCTGCTGAAGCCGCAGCCGAAGAGAAGGAAGGCGACGAATGAAACTCGACGTGATCAAACTCGACGGCGGTGCCGCGGGCGAAGTCGAGCTGACGGACGCGATCTTTGATCTCGAGCCGCGCGCCGACATTCTGCACCGTGTGGTTCGCTGGCAGCGTAACAAGGCCCAGGCCGGTACGCACAAGGTCAAGACCCGCTCGGAAGTGAGCTACTCGACCAAGAAGATCTATCGCCAGAAGGGCACCGGCGGCGCACGCCACGGTTCGCGCAAGGCGCCGATCTTCCGCAAGGGTGGTATCTACAAGGGTCCGACCCCGCGCAGCCACGCGCATGACCTGCCCAAGAAGGTCCGTGCTCTCGGCCTCAAGCTGGCCCTCTCGGCGAAAGCCAAGACCGGCGCGCTCGTGATCATCGAGAACGCCGAGACCGACGGCAAGACCAAGACGCTGGCGGCACAGGTGAAGAACCTGGGCTGGAAGCGCGCTCTGGTGATCGACGGTGCCGCAGTGAACGAGGGCTTTGCCCGCGCCGCCGCGAACATCGAAGGTCTGGACGTGCTGCCCTCCGTCGGCGCCAACGTGTATGACATCCTCAAGCGTGACACCCTGGTGATCACCAAGGCGGGTGTCGAAGCTCTGGAGGCTCGACTGAAATGACCGCTAAGGCACACCACTACGACGTGATCCGCAAGCCGATCATCACCGAGAAAACCACCATGGTCGGCGAGAACGGCACCGTGGTCTTCGAAGTGTCGATCGACTCGACCAAACCCCAGGTCAAAGAGGCCGTCGAGGCGCTCTTCGGCGTGAAGGTGAAGGCGGTGAACACCACCATCACCAAGGGCAAGGTGAAGCGTTTCCGCGGCCAGATCGGCAAGCGGAACGACGTCAAGAAGGCCTATGTTACCCTCGAAGAGGGCAACACGATCGACGTGACCACCGGTCTCTGATCGTCGTCTTCGACCACTTCGGGAAAGCCCTCGCATCCGCGGGGGCTTTTCCACTTTCCCGGCCGGGGAGGGGAGGGTGCAAGTTGCCCGAAGCCTCGGCAAATAAGGGCTCCGAGCGGGCCTGCGACAGGGGATGCGCTTGACGTCAGCCGACTCTTTGACTAGAGCAGGCCATCCGCTGAGCCCCGGATTCGTCCGGGGCTTAGCTTTTGTTCGCAAGAACAGATCGCCGGGGACCTTCGGGGCCCTATGACACGGCCACCTTCGGGGGGCTAAACTCCGGCACACCCGATACGCGGGTGATGTCGCATTACAACGGAAGACAGAAAGCATGGCACTTAAGTCGTACAAGCCGACGACGCCGGGCCAGCGCGGGCTGGTGCTGATCGACCGTTCGGAGCTGTATAAAGGACGTCCCGTCAAGGCCCTCACCGAGGGTCTGACGAAATCGGGCGGCCGGAACAACACCGGACGGATCACCGCACGCCGCCGCGGCGGTGGCGCGAAGCGTCTCTATCGCATCGTGGACTTCAAGCGGAACAAGTTCGACGTGTCGGCCACCGTGGCCCGCATCGAATACGACCCGAACCGGACCGCATTCATCGCCCTCGTCCAGTATGACGACGGCGAGCAGGCCTACATCCTGGCACCGCAGCGTCTCGCCATCGGCGACCGCGTCGTGGCGTCGGCCAAAGCCGACATCAAGCCCGGCAACGCGATGCCCTTCTCGGGCATGCCGATCGGTACGATCGTCCACAACATCGAGCTGAAGCCCGGCAAGGGCGGCCAGATCGCACGCGCCGCGGGCACCTATGCCCAGTTCGTCGGTCGTGACGGTGGCTACGCTCAGATCCGCCTCTCCTCGGGCGAGCTGCGCATGGTTCGTCAGGAATGCATGGCCACCATCGGTGCCGTGTCGAACCCCGACAACTCGAACCAGAACCTCGGTAAAGCCGGTCGTAACCGCCACTATGGCAAGCGTCCGTCGGTCCGCGGCGTCGTTATGAACCCGATCGACCACCCGCACGGTGGTGGTGAGGGTCGTACCTCGGGTGGTCGTCACCCGGTGACCCCGTGGGGCAAGCCGACCAAGGGCAAGCGTACCCGCAACACCAACAAGGCGTCGCAGAAGCTGATCATCCGCTCGCGCCACGCTAAGAAGAAGGGGCGGTAATCCATGACGCGCTCTGTTTGGAAAGGCCCGTTCGTTGACGCCTACGTCCTGAAAAAGGCCGAGAAGGTTCGCGAATCTGGCAAGAACGAAGTCATCAAAATCTGGTCGCGCCGCTCGACGATCCTGCCCCAGTTCGTGGGTCTGACGTTCGCGGTCTACAACGGCCAGAAGCATGTTCCCGTCAATGTCACCGAAGACATGATCGGTCAGAAGTTCGGTGAGTACTCGCCGACCCGGACCTATTATGGCCACGCGGCTGACAAAAAAGCCAAGAGGAAGTAAGCCATGGGCAAGGATAAGAATCCCCGCCGCGTGGCGGACAACGAGGCGATGGCAAAGCTGCGCATGCTGCGCACTTCGCCCCAGAAGCTGAACCTGGTGGCCGCGCTGATCCGTGGCAAGAAGGTCGAGCGGGCCCTCACGGACCTGACCTTCTCGAAGAAGCGGATCGCCGTGGACGTGAAGAAGTGCCTTCAGTCCGCTATCGCGAACGCCGAGAACAACCACGGGCTGGACGTCGATGAACTCGTCGTCGCCGAAGCCTACGTGGGCAAGAACCTTGTGATGAAGCGCGGCCGTCCGCGTGCACGTGGCCGCTTCGGCCGCATCAACAAGCCGTTCTCGGAACTCACCATCAAGGTGCGTCAGGTCGAGGAGCAAGCCTAATGGGTAACAAGACCAATCCGATCGGCATGCGCCTTCAGGTGAACCGCACCTGGGACAGCCGCTGGTACGCTGACACCAAAGACTACGGTGATCTGCTTCTGGAAGACCTCGCGATCCGCGATTTCATCCACGAAGAGTGCAAGCAGGCCGGCGTCGCACGTGTGATCATCGAGCGTCCGCACAAGAAGTGCCGCGTCACGATCCACACCGCACGCCCCGGTGTCATCATCGGCAAGAAAGGCGCGGACATCGAAGTCCTGCGCAAAAAGCTTGCCAACATGACCGACTCCGAGCTGCACCTCAACATCGTTGAAGTGCGCAAGCCCGAGCTCGACGCCCGCCTCGTGGGTGAGAGCATCGCGCAACAGCTCGAGCGTCGTGTGTCCTTCCGTCGTGCCATGAAGCGTGCCGTGCAAAACGCCATGCGCATGGGCGCCCTGGGCATCCGCGTGAACGTCGCTGGTCGTCTCGGCGGTGCCGAGATCGCTCGTACCGAATGGTATCGCGAAGGTCGTGTGCCCCTGCACACCCTGCGCGCCGACATCGATTACTCGCACGTTGAAGCAACGACCCCCTATGGTATCATCGGGATCAAGGTCTGGATCTTCAAAGGCGAGATCATGGAGCATGACCCCTCTGCCCGCGAACGCAAGTCGCAGGAACTGCAGGACGGTCCGGCTCCGCGCGGCGCCATGGGCGGCCGTCGCTGAGGAGGTTTGAGAAATGCTTCAACCGAAACGCACTAAATTCCGGAAGATGTTCAAGGGCCGCATCAAGGGTGAGGCCAAGGGCGGTTCCGACCTGAACTTCGGCCACTTTGGCCTGAAGGCTCTTCAGCCCGAGCGTGTGACGGCTCGTCAGATCGAAGCGGCTCGCCGCGCGATGACCCGCCACATGAAGCGTCAGGGCCGGGTCTGGATCCGTATCTTCCCGGACACCCCCGTGACCTCCAAGCCCACCGAAGTTCGTATGGGTAAGGGTAAAGGTTCCGTGGATTACTGGGCCTGCAAAGTGAAGCCGGGCCGCGTGATGTTCGAGATCGACGGTGTTCCCGAGGACGTCGCCCGCGAGGCGCTGCGTCTGGCGGCGATGAAACTGCCGATCAAGTCGCGCGTCGTGGTTCGCGAGGACTGGTAATCCCTTCGGGATGACCGCATGAGACAAGCCCCCGCCGAGCGATCGGCGGGGGTTTTCCGTTCCAATCCACGGGGCAGGGGAGACCCGCCGCCGCAACCGCTTCAGGACAGTGCCATGGCCCAGATCCGCTCTCTCTTCGCCACACGCCTCTATCGTGCCCAGCTTTCGGAGTACGGTCCCGCGATCGACGCGGACGAGCTCGAGGGCTCGTGCTATTCCATCGCCGAGGACGACGAGGCCGGCCAGGAATGGTGCGAAGCCAACGATTACCCGGGTTACACCTCCTATGCCTCGCTGACGGACCTGCCTTGGCGCTTTCCGATCTTCGGTGATCTGGTGAAGTCCCTCGACGCCCATGTCGCCGCCTTTGCCGAGGATCTCGAGTTCGAGCTGGGCGACAAGAAGTTGGTGCTCGAGGATCTCTGGATCAACATCCTGCCCGAGGGCGGCACGCACAGCTCGCACATTCACCCGCATTCGGTGATTTCGGGCACGACCTATGCCTCGATGCCCGAGGGTGCCAGCGCGCTCAAGCTCGAGGATCCCCGCCTGCCGATGATGATGGCCGCTCCCACGCGCAGGAAGGGTTGCCGCGAGGAGCTGAAGGCCTTCGTCTACGAGGCCCCCGCCGTGGGCGACGTGCTGCTTTGGGAAAGCTGGCTGCGCCACGAGGTGCCGATGAACATGTCCGACGACGAGCGCATCTCGGTCAGCTTCAACTACAAGTGGGAGTAATCCCGCCCGGGCTTCCCGCTAGGGGTGGGGGGGCGGCGTTCCTGCCCCCGCCCCGGACAAGCCAGCCATGCGCGTGAGCCCTTGTTTTACAGGGTTGTCATGGTCCGGAATCTGGCCTATATCGCGCGCTCATCCACCTCCACCGGGAATCAGGGTGACCCGTAACACGACGGGGCTCTCCGGTGATGTTGAAACGAAGGAGCGACCATATGGACGCCAAAGAACTTGCGAACAAGACCCCGGACCAGCTCCGGGATGAGCTCGTCGCGCTGAAAAAGGAAGCGTTCAACCTGCGCTTCCAGAAAGCGACCGGCGCTCTCGAGAACACCGCACGCATCCGCCAGGTGCGCCGCGACGTTGCCCGCGTCAACACCGTGCTGAACCAAAAAGCCGCCGGCGCGGCAGCAACCGAGTAAGGGAGGCTAACTCATGCCCAAGCGTATCCTGCAAGGCACCGTGACCTCCACGGCAAACGCACAGACCGTCACCGTTTCGGTCGAGCGTCGCTTCAAGCACCCGGTCATGCAAAAGACCATCCGTAAGTCCAAGAAGTACCGGGCTCACGACGAAGCTGAGAAATTCGCTGTTGGCGATACGGTCCGCATCATCGAATGCGCGCCGAAGTCCAAGACGAAGCGCTGGGAAGTTATCGCAGAGTAAACGTCCAAGCCCCGGTCATCTGATCGGGGTCCAGACGTTTCCTGCGATGGTGCCCAGCATCATCGAAACCCTGGGGGGTAGACCAAGAACAACCCCCAAAGGTCGGGAGAAACCAAATGATCCAGATGCAGACCAATCTGGATGTTGCTGACAATTCCGGTGCCCGGAAAGTTCAGTGCATCAAGGTCCTCGGCGGCTCGCATCGCCGCTACGCATCGGTCGGCGACATCATCGTCGTCTCGGTGAAAGAGGCCATTCCGCGCGGCCGCGTGAAAAAAGGTGACGTCCGCAAGGCCGTCGTCGTGCGCACCGCCAAGGAAGTTCGTCGTGAAGATGGCACGTCGATCCGCTTCGACCGCAATGCGGCCGTCATCCTGAACAACTCGGGCGAGCCTGTCGGCACCCGCATTTTCGGGCCGGTGGTTCGCGAACTGCGCGCGAAGAACTTCATGAAGATCATCTCGCTCGCGCCGGAGGTGCTGTAATGGCTGCCAAACTCCGCAAAGGTGACAAGGTCATCGTTCTGTCCGGCAAGGACAAGGGCAAGACCGGCACCATCGAATCCGTCGATCCCAAGGCTGGCAAGGCTGTTGTCGGCGGCGTGAACATGGCCGTCCGTCACACCCGTCAGAGCCAGACGTCGCAGGGTGGCCGCGTGTCGAAAGCCATGCCGCTCGACCTGTCGAACCTGGCCATCGTCGATGCCAACGGCAAGGCAACCCGCGTCGGCTTCCGCATGGAAGGTGACAAGAAGGTTCGCTTCGCCAAGACCACGGGGGACGTGATCGATGCTTGATACCGCGACCTACACGCCGCGTCTTAAGACGCAGTACCGCGAGTCGATCAAAGCCGCTCTCATCGAAGAGTTCGGCTACAAGAACGCGATGCAGGCTCCTGCACTCGACAAGATCGTTCTGAACATCGGCTGCGGCGCAGAAGCCGTGCGCGACTCCAAGAAGGCGAAGTCGGCTCAGGAAGACCTGACCCAGATCGCCGGTCAGCTGGCCGTCACCACCAAGGCGAAGAAGTCGATCGCCGGCTTCCGCGTCCGTGAAGACATGCCGCTCGGTGCCAAGGTTACCCTTCGCGGTGACCGGATGTACGACTTCCTCGATCGCCTGATCAACATCGCGATGCCGCGTATCCGCGACTTCCGTGGTGTGAAGCCGTCCTTCGACGGCCGTGGCAACTTCGCCATGGGCATCAAGGAGCACATCGTCTTCCCTGAAATCGAATTCGACAAGGTCGATGAGGTTTGGGGTATCGACGTGATCATCACCACGACCGCCAAGACCGACGCGGAAGCCAAGGCGCTGTTGAAGCATTTCAACATGCCCTTCAACGCCTGAGGAGCGAGACACATGGCCAAAAAATCCATGATCGAACGCGAGAAGAAGCGGCAGAAGCTGGTGGAGCAATACGCCGCCAAGCGCGCCGCTCTGAAAGAGATCGCGACCGACGAAAGCAAACCGATGGAAGAGCGCTTCAAGGCTCGCCTTGAACTGGCGAAACTGCCGCGCAACTCCTCGCCGACCCGTCTGCACAACCGTTGCCAACTGACCGGTCGTCCCCACGCCTACTACCGCAAGCTGAAGATCAGCCGTATCGCCCTGCGCGAGCTCGGCTCGAACGGTCAGCTTCCCGGTGTGGTCAAGTCGAGCTGGTAAGGAGGGTATACGATGAACGATCCTATCGGCGATATGCTCACCCGTATCCGTAACGCGCAGATGCGTGGCAAGTCGACCGTGTCGACCCCCGCCTCGAAGCTGCGTGCCTGGGTGCTCGACGTCCTCAAGGACGAAGGCTACATCCGCGGCTACGAAAAAAGCACCGACGAGCGCGGCCACGGCACGCTCGAAATCAGCCTGAAGTACTTCGACGGCACCCCCGTCATTCGCGAAGTGAAGCGGGTCTCCAAGCCCGGTCGCCGCGTCTACATGGGTGTCAGTGACATCCCGCAGGTCCGCCAGGGCCTCGGTCTGTCGATTGTCAGCACGCCGAAGGGTGTGATGTCGGACGCAAATGCCCGCGCTGCCAATGTCGGCGGCGAGGTGCTCTGCACGGTCTTCTAAGGAGGGGCTTATGTCTCGTATTGGTAAAAAACCGGTCGAGCTGCCGTCGGGTGTTTCCGCATCCGTCTCCGGCCAGACCGTCGAAGTGAAGGGCCCGAAAGGCACCCAGACCTTCAACGCGACCGACGACGTGACCATTGCGGTCGAGGACAACACCATCACTGTGGCGCCGCGCGGCAATTCCAAGCGCGCCCGCCAGCAGTGGGGCATGTCCCGCACCGTGATCGGGAACATGGTCCACGGTGTTCAGAACACCTTCAAGAAAGAGCTCGAGATCCAGGGTGTGGGTTACCGCGCCGCGGTTCAGGGCAACGTCCTGAAGCTGAACCTGGGCTACAGCCACGATGTGAACTTCGACATCCCCGCCGGCATCACGGTCACCACGCCGAAGCCGACCGAGATCATCGTCGAAGGTCACGATCTCCAGGAAGTCGGTCAGGTTGCGGCGAACATCCGCGACTGGCGCCGCCCCGAGCCCTACAAAGGCAAGGGTATTCGCTATAAGGGCGAATACATCTTCGCCAAGGAAGGCAAGAAGAAGTAAGGACGCGAAAAATGGCACTCAGCAAACGGGAACTGTTCCTAAAGCGCCGCCTGCGCGTCCGGAACAAGCTTCGCAAGGTCAACGCCGGGCGTGTTCGCCTGTCGGTGCACCGCTCGAACAAGAACATCAGCGTGCAGCTGATCGACGACATCCAGGGCGTGACCCTGGCCGCAGCCTCCTCGCTCGAGAAGGATCTGGGCGTCGTCGGCAAAGGCACCGTGGAAGCCGCCCAGAAGGTCGGCGCCGCGATTGCCGAGCGCGCGAAGAAAGCCGGTGTGGAAGAAGCCTACTTCGACCGCGGCGGTTTCCTCTTCCACGGTCGCGTCAAGGCTCTGGCCGACGCAGCCCGCGAAGCAGGTCTGAAAATCTGATCACCGCGGCGGGCTTGCCTGCCGCTTGATCGACAATCCGCAAGGCGGGGCTCGTACCCGCCTTGCGCTTTTGCAGGCGGGAACGCCTCGATGATCCGGGATCGACTCCGAAGCTTCTTCGGCGATCACCTGGATTGGACCAATCGGTGCCGATGTGGCCCGGGCTCTGCTCCGGTCCGCCACGCGCCAACCTGAAAAAAGGGATGCCTGATGGCAGAACGTGATAACCGCCGCGGGAACCGTCGCGAACGCGACGAAGCCCCGGAATTCGCAGATCGCCTTGTCGCGATCAACCGCGTGTCCAAAACCGTCAAGGGCGGTAAGCGTTTCGGCTTCGCCGCGCTCGTCGTCGTCGGCGACCAGAAGGGCCGCGTGGGCTTCGGCAAGGGCAAGGCCAAGGAGGTCCCCGAGGCCATCCGCAAGGCCACCGAGCAAGCCAAGCGCAAGATGATTCGCGTGCCGCTGCGCGAAGGCCGCACGCTGCACCACGACATCGAAGGCCGTCACGGCGCTGGCCGTGTGGTGATGCGCACCGCACCGCAAGGTACCGGTATCATCGCCGGTGGTCCGATGCGTGCAGTGTTCGAGATGCTGGGCGTGCACGACGTGGTCGCCAAGTCGATCGGCTCGCAGAACCCCTACAACATGATCCGCGCCACGCTGAACGCACTGGAAAAGGTCAACTCGCCCCGCAGCGTCGCTCAGCGTCGCGGCAAGAAGGTGGCAGACATCCTTCCCAAGCGTGACGAGGCCCCCGCGGAATCGTCGCAAGTGGCTGAGGAGGCCTGAGATCCATGGCTAAGACCATCGTTGTGAAGCAGATCGGCTCGCCGATCCGTCGTCCCGCCGTGCAGCGCCAGACGCTGATCGGCCTGGGTCTGAACAAGATGAACAAGACCCGCGAGCTTGAGGACACCCCCGCCGTGCGCGGCATGGTTCGCAAGATCCCGCACCTGGTAGAGATCATCGAAGAGCGCGGCTGAGCCGTTCCTTCGCCAATCTCGGAAGCGCCCCGGACCTCATGCCGGGGCGTTTTCTTTTGCGCCGCTCCCCGGGCAGGGGACTGGCCAGCGAATCTCTTCGAAGGGATTTGCTCGTTAACCTGATCTCAACGAATTTCCGGTGACACTCCGCAACCAAAAGGATGCGGTGCCGGCGCGACCTTGGCTAATCCCTTGCGCCGTTCCGTCTCGGACGCTATACGCCCCCGGTGGCCGGCTCCCCGAGTCTGGCTCCGAATCCTTAACCGTCTAATGCCGTGGTTGCTCCATCCGTCGCTGGGGGGCACATCCGGCAAGGAGAAGCGACATGAAACTGCACGAACTGCGCGACAACGAGGGCGCAACCCGCTCCAAGAAACGCATCGGCCGCGGCCCGGGCTCCGGCAAGGGCAAGACCGGTGGCCGTGGTATCAAGGGTCAGAAATCCCGTTCGGGTGTGGCCATCAACGGCTACGAAGGTGGCCAGATGCCGCTGTACCAGCGTCTTCCGAAGCGCGGCTTCAACAAGCCGAACCGGAAGTCCTACGCTGTCGTGAACCTGGGCCTGATCCAGAAATTCGTCGAAGCAGGCAAGCTCGACGCCGCGTCGATCAACGAGGACAGCCTCGTTGCGTCCGGCCTGGTGCGCCGCAAGCTCGACGGTATTCGCGTTCTCGCGAAAGGTGACGTCACCGCCGCTCTCACCATCGAGGTGACCGGCGCTTCGAAAGCCGCTGTCGAGGCGGTCGAGAAGGCAGGTGGCGCGCTGAAGACCGCAGTCGCGGCTGAATAAGCGGGTTGTGAGCGGCTCTTGAGCCGCTTACATAAGGCCCCATGTTTTCCACGAACGCCGCCGGAGCCGGAAAGCGCCCCGGCGGCGTTTCGTCTGAGAGAGGACCCTCATGGCATCCGCTGTGGAACAAATGGCCGCCAATACCAGCTGGGCGGCGCTCGGCAAGGCGACGGACCTTCGCAACCGCATCTTCTTCACGCTGGGGCTGCTGGTCGTCTACCGACTCGGCACGTACATCCCGGTTCCGGGCATCGACGGCACCGCGCTGCGCCAGTTCATGGAACAGGCCGGCCAAGGCATCGGCGGCATGGTGTCGATGTTCACCGGTGGTGCGCTGGGACGCATGGGCATCTTTGCCCTCGGCATCATGCCCTACATCTCCGCCTCGATCATCGTTCAGCTCCTGACGGCCATGGTGCCGGCGCTTGAGCAGCTGAAGAAAGAGGGCGACCAGGGCCGCAAGAAGATCAACCAGTACACCCGCTACGGCACGGTGGCTCTCGCGCTGTTCCAAGCCTACGGGCTTGCGGTCAGCCTCGAGGCCGGCGATCTTGCCCATGATCCGGGCTGGTACTTCCGCGCTGCGGTGGTGATCACCCTTGTCGGCGGCACGATGTTCCTGATGTGGCTGGGGGAGCAGATCACCGCCCGCGGCATCGGCAACGGCATCTCTCTCATCATCTTCGTCGGCATCATCGCCGAGATCCCCGCCGCCCTGGCACAGTTCTTCGCCTCGGGCCGCTCGGGCGCGATCTCGCCGGCGCTGATCATCGGCGTGATTGTCATGGTGGTCGTGGTGATCATGTTCGTGGTGTTCATGGAACGGGCGCTGCGCAAGATCACCATCCAATACCCGCGCCGCCAAGTCGGCATGAGAATGACCGAGGCCCAGCAGTCGCACCTGCCGATCAAGGTGAACCCGGCGGGCGTGATCCCGGCGATTTTCGCCAGCTCGCTGCTGCTGCTGCCGACCACGATCGCGACCTTCAGCCAGGCTGGCTCGACCGGTCCGATCATGTCGACGATCCTCGCTTACTTCGGTCCGGGTCAGCCGCTCTACCTGCTGTTCTTCGCGGCAATGATCATCTTCTTCGCCTATTTCTACACGCACAACGTGTCGTTCAAGACGGAGGAAGTCGCCGACAACCTGAAGAACCAGAATGGTTTCATTCCCGGCATCCGCCCGGGTAAGCGAACCGCGGAGCACCTCGAATACGTGGTCAACCGCGTGCTCGTGCTCGGCGCGGCCTATCTGACCCTGGTCTGCCTGCTGCCCGAGATCCTGCGCTCGCAGTTCGCGATCCCGTTCTACTTCGGCGGCACTTCGGTCTTGATCGTGGTCTCGGTGACCATGGACACGATCCAGCAGGTCCAGAGCCACCTGCTCGCACATCAATACGAAGGCCTGATCCAGAAGTCGCAGCTGCGCGGCAAGGGCAAGGCACGCAAACGGAAGGGACCCGCACGGCGATGAATATCATTCTTCTTGGACCGCCCGGCGCAGGCAAGGGCACTCAGGCCCGGATCCTCGTGGAAGAGCGCGGCATGATCCAGCTTTCGACCGGTGACATGCTGCGCGAAGCCAAGGACAGCGGCACCGAGATGGGCAAGAAGGTCGCCGAGGTGATGGCCCGGGGCGAACTCGTCACGGACGAGATCGTCATCGGCCTGATCCGCGAGAAGCTCGAAGAGAACCCCTCGGCGGGCTACATCTTCGATGGCTTCCCGCGCACGCTGAAGCAGGCGGATGCTTTGGCCGAGCTGCTCGAAGAGCAGGGCCAGAGACTCGACAAGGTCGTCGAGCTGCGGGTGAACGACGATGCGCTGGTGCAGCGCATCACCGCTCGCTCGACCTGCGGTTCTTGCGGAGAGGTCTACAACGATCTCACCAAGCCGATCCCGTCCGATGGCAAGTGCACCGTCTGCGGCGGCACCGAGTTCAAGCGCCGCGCCGACGACAATGCGCAGGCGCTGCAGAAGCGGCTGATGGAGTACTACAAGCAGACGTCGCCGCTGATCGGCTATTACTATGCCAAGGGCCAGCACACCCGCGTCGACGGGCTCGGCGAGATCGCCGAGGTGAAGACCGCCATCGCGGAAAAGCTCAAGGCCTGACGCCAAGGCCCTGACGCAACAGCTCCCCCGGGCCGCGCCTTTCTTCTCGGCGAAAATACCCGGGGGAGTCCGCTCCAGCGGACGGGGGCGGCGCCCCCACTTTCTTTCAGAAAATCACCCCCAGAAGGTCAGCTCGCCACCGCGATTGCGCGCACCCGGTCGAAGACCAGCGCGAGATTGCGCGCCTCTCCGGCGAAGCGCCGCGACAGGAAGGCGTGGTCCTCGGCGGACAGCGCGCCATAGCACATGCTCCAGCTCGCGAAGCTGCGTGCCGGCACCAGGCGGTTTATCCTCTCGGTCACGCAAAAGTGCCTCTCGTCCTTGCGGATGTGCTCGAAGAGCCCGCGCACGGTATCCTTTGCGCCTTCCAGCACTTGGCAGAAACCCGATTCCTCGCGCAGCAGGCAGCCGGTCACCCCGAGCTTTTGGTTGTTGGTGAGCGCGGATGCGAGGATCTCGAGATCCGAGCCGCCTCCGCGCGGCGCGACGGAGCGGCTCGTATAGAGAAGTTGGTAGATCATGCTGTTGCGCTTCCCCGGTCAGAGAGGCGCGGGCCGCGTGGAGGGCATGGGGCGCCGCAAAGCAGATCTGCGGTAGTCTGCGGCCGGTTCGTAGACGGGGGGAGGGTTGTCGTGGCCTTCATGAAACGGTAAACAGATCAGGTTGAGGATTGGTTCCGGAATGGGTCTTGACGCCCTTTCCGAATCCTCATACCCACTCCCATCTCTTACAGAGACTCGGTTTGCGAGGCGGGCGGCGCCCGTCTTGCAGATTACCTCATCAGCGGAAGGCCCGGTGACGTGCATGCGTTCCGGGCTCATGTTGTGAAAAAAGGTTCTGGAGCTACGGAACCGCAACGAAAGGAATAGACACTTGGCACGTATTGCCGGCGTTAACATCCCGACTCACAAACGGGTGCCGATCGCCCTGACCTATATCACCGGTATCGGCGACACCTCCGCCCAGGCCATCTGCGAAGCCGTGAACATCGACGTGACCCGTCGCGTGAACGAGCTGTCGGACGCCGAAGTTCTGGCGATCCGCGAGCACATCGACGCGAACTACACCGTCGAAGGCGACCTGCGCCGTGAGACGCAGATGAACATCAAGCGCCTGATGGACCTCGGCTGCTACCGTGGCCTGCGTCACCGTCGCAACCTCCCCGTCCGCGGTCAGCGGACCCACACCAACGCGCGTACCCGCAAGGGCCCCGCGAAGCCGATTGCCGGCAAGAAGAAGTAAGGGAGGCTGACCAATGGCACGTGATACCCGTCGCGGAGGCAAGAAGAAGGTCTCCAAGAACATCGCCGCTGGCGTGGCGCATGTTAACTCGTCGTTCAACAACACCAAGATCCTGATCTCGGATGTGCAAGGCAACGCGATCTCCTGGTCGTCCGCCGGCACCATGGGCTTCAAGGGCTCGCGTAAGTCGACCCCCTACGCTGCCCAGCTCGCCGCCGAAGATGCTGGCCGCAAGGCACAGGAACATGGTGTGAAGACGCTTGAAGTCGAAGTTCAGGGCCCGGGTTCGGGTCGTGAATCGGCTCTGCGCGCACTGGCTGCCGTGGGCTTCAACATCACGTCGATCCGCGACGTGACGCCGATTGCTCACAACGGCTGCCGTCCGCCGAAGCGCCGTCGCGTCTGATCGGACTTACTTAAGGGGTGGGGCCTCGCCATGCGCGCGGGGCCCTGCCTTCGTCATTTCAACCTCGGGCGTCCGCGCCTTTGGACATGGGGCACGGACTGGAATGGAGGGACGCATGATCCACAAGAACTGGGCTGAACTTATCAAGCCGACCCAGCTGGAGGTTCGCCCCGGCGCCGATCCTACCCGCGTTGCGACCCTCGTCGCAGAACCGCTCGAGCGTGGCTTCGGCCTGACCCTCGGCAACGCGCTGCGTCGGGTCCTGTTGTCGAGCCTTCAGGGTGCGGCAATCACCTCTGTGCAGATCGACAACGTTCTGCACGAGTTTTCGTCGGTCGCCGGCGTGCGGGAAGATGTCACCGACATCATCCTCAACCTCAAGGGCGTGGCTCTCCGCATGGAAGTCGAAGGCCCGAAGCGCCTCTCCCTGACCGCAAAAGGTCCGGGCGTGGTGACGGCTGCCGACATCACCGAGACCGCTGGTATCGACGTTCTCAACAAGGACCACGTGATCTGCCACCTCGACGAGGGCGCGGACTTCTACGTGGAACTGACCGTCAACACCGGCAAGGGCTACGTTTCGGCTGACAAGAACAAGCCGGAAGATGCACCCATCGGCCTCATCCCGATCGACGCGATCTACTCGCCGGTCAAGAAGGTGGCCTATGACGTGCAGCCGACCCGTGAGGGCCAGGTTCTCGACTACGACAAGCTGACCATGAAGGTCGAGACCGATGGTTCGGTCACGCCCGAGGACGCGATCGCCTTTGCGGCCCGCATCCTGCAGGACCAGCTGTCGATCTTCGTGAACTTCGAAGAGCCCGAATCCGCCGGCCGTCAGGACGACGACGACGGTCTCGAGTTCAACCCGCTCCTCCTCAAGAAGGTGGACGAGCTGGAACTCTCGGTGCGCTCCGCGAACTGTCTCAAGAACGACAACATCGTCTACATCGGCGATCTGATCCAGAAGACCGAAGCCGAGATGCTCCGCACTCCGAACTTCGGCCGGAAGTCGCTCAACGAGATCAAGGAAGTGCTGTCTGGAATGGGTCTGCACCTCGGCATGGATGTCGAGGATTGGCCGCCGGACAACATCGAAGATCTGGCGAAGAAACTGGAAGACCAGTTCTGAGCCGAACGAGGGGCGGGGGAAACCCCGCCTTTCGCACAAGGGCGTTCCGCCCCAAGGTGAGGGTCCCGCACGCATGGGATCCCGGACAAAGCAAAACACGTATCTGGAGATAGAAAATGCGTCACGCAAAAGGTTACCGCCGCCTGAACCGTACCCACGAGCACCGCAAGGCGCTGTGGGCAAACATGGCCGGCTCGCTCATCGAGCATGAGCAGATCAAGACCACCCTGCCCAAGGCAAAAGAACTCCGCCGCGTGGTGGAGAAGCTCGTCACCCTCGGCAAGCGCGGTGACATCCACGCCCGCCGTCAGGCTGCCGCGCAGCTCAAGCAGGACATGCACGTTGCCAAGCTCTTCGACGTGCTCGGCCCGCGCTATGCAGAACGCCAGGGCGGCTACCTTCGCATCCTGAAAGCCGGTTTCCGTTATGGCGACATGGCTCCGATGGCGATCATCGAGTTCGTCGACCGTGACGTCTCGGCCAAGGGCGCAGCCGACAAGGCCCGCCTGGAAGCCGAAGAGGCTCTGGCAGACGCCGAATAAATTTGTCTCTCCTCGCGAGAGAACCTGGGCCCTGCCGATAACGGCGGGGCCCTTTTCCGTTTGGGGGAGCAAGCTGCGAGTTCGGTCTTCGCCGTGTTTCGGCGAGTTGAGGGATTGGCAGCTGTGGTCCGTCTGCTTCGAATGGCAGCGCATTTGCTGCCAAAACTCTTGCGAATGAGAGGATTGCACAGCTAGGTGCTGGCAACCGCACTCCTAGCAGCAAGGAACATCGACATGCGAACCCGTGCAGCCGTGGCTCTCGAGGCCGGAAAACCACTCGAAATCATGGACGTGGAACTCGACGGGCCTAAGGCCGGCGAGGTGCTTGTCGAGATCAAGGCCACCGGGCTTTGCCACACCGACGAGTTCACCCGCTCGGGCGCTGATCCCGAGGGGCTGTTTCCCTCGATCCTCGGCCACGAGGGCGCGGGCGTGGTGCTCGAGGTGGGCGAGGGCGTCACCACGCTCAAGCCCGGCGATCACGTGATTCCGCTCTACACGCCCGAGTGCCGCGAGTGCCCGTCCTGCCTGTCGGGCAAGACCAACCTCTGCACCGCGATCCGAAACACCCAAGGCCAGGGGCTGATGCCCGACGGCACCACGCGCTTCAAGATGCTCGATGGCACGCCGATCTATCACTACATGGGCTGCTCGACCTTCGCCAACCACACGGTGATGCCCGAGATCGCGCTGGCGAAAGTGCGCGACGACGCGCCCTTCGACAAGATCTGCTACATCGGCTGCGGCGTCACCACCGGCATCGGCGCGGTGATCAACACCGCCGGCGTCGAGATCGGTTCGACCGCGGCGGTCTTCGGGCTGGGCGGCATTGGGCTCAACGTGATCCAGGGCCTGCGCATGGCCGGGGCCGACATGATCATCGGCGTCGATCTCAACGACTCCAAGGCCGAGATGGCCAAGAAGTTCGGCATGACCCATTTCGTCAACCCGTCGAAGATCGAGGGCTCGGTCACGCAGGAGATCGTCAACCTCACCAAGCGCGGCGCGGACCAGATCGGCGGCGTGGACTACTCCTTCGACGCCACCGGCAACGTCAAGGTGATGCGCGATGCGCTCGAATGCTCGCACCGCGGCTGGGGCGTGTCGGTGATCATCGGCGTGGCGCCGGCGGGGGCCGAGATTTCGACCCGGCCGTTCCAGCTGGTCACCGGCCGGGTGTGGAAGGGCACCGCCTTCGGCGGCGCCAAGGGCCGCACCGACGTGCCGAAGTTCGTCGACTGGTACATGGACGGCAAGATCGAGATCGACCCGATGATCACCCACAAGCTGACCCTCGACGAGATCAACCACGGCTTTGATCTGATGCACGAGGGCAAGTCGATCCGCGCGGTGGTGGAATACTGAACCATCCGGGCAACCGGCACGAAATTTCTCTCGGCGGGCGCTTGGCTTGCCGGGAGTCCCGCGCCACCCTATAGCTTCGAGGAACCGGAAGGGGACGGCGGACATGGGCCTGCGCGACAAGCTGAGGGAACTCTACGAGGGCGACGGCGATGAGGCGCATCGCTTCCGCTACGCGCTGCTCGGCTTCGACATCTTCACCGTTCTCTTCGTCATCGCCACCTCCTTCACCTCGCATGGCCGCGTGGTTGAGATCATCGACGTCGCCTTCGGCTTGGTGATCCTCGCGGATTTCCTCGCCCGGCTCTGGATCGCGCCCAAGAAGACCGGCTTCCTGCTCAGCCCGACCACCCTGGCCGACCTGGTCTCGATGATTTCCTTTCTTGCGCCTCTCGCGGGCGAGGGGCTGGGCTTCCTGCGGGTGCTGCGAACGCTGCGGCTCTTGCACACCTACCAACTCAGCAAGCGCCTGCGCGAAGACTTCCGGTTCTTCCGCCAGAACGAGGATGTGCTCATCGCGGTGGTGAACCTGATGGTCTTCCTCTTCGTGATGACCGGGCTTGTCTACGCCACGCAGTACCGGACCAACCCGGACATCAACAACTACGCGGACGCGCTCTATTTCACCGTCACCACGCTCACCACCACCGGCTATGGCGACATCACGCTCGACGGGTCCTGGGGGCGGATCATCTCGGTGCTGGTGATGATCTGCGGCGTGACCCTTTTCCTGCGCCTTGCTCAGGTGCTGTTCCGGCCGATCAAGGTGAAGAAGACCTGCGACACCTGCGGGCTTCGCCTGCATGACGCCGACGCCATACATTGCAAACACTGCGGCGAAATCATCCGCATCGAGACCGAGGGACAGAGTTGATGAGCGAGACGCTGGAGCTGCGCGCCTATGCCCCCTCCGACGCCGAGGCGGTCTGGCAGATGCTGGAGCCGGTGTTCCGCGCCGGCGACACCTACGCCATCGACGCCGACATCTCGCGCGAGGCGGCGATCGCCTATTGGACGGGCCCGGAACGCCGCGTCTTCGTCATGAGTGACGGCGCGCGCCTGCTCGGCACATATTACATCGTCCGCAACCAGAAGGGCGGGGGCTCGCACGTCTGCAACTGCGGCTATATCACTGCGGCCGAGGCCCGCGGGCGCGGCGTGGCGCGGCGGATGCTGGCGCATTCGCTCGAGATCGCACCGAGCCTCGGGTTCCGCGCCATGCAATTCAACTTTGTGGTTTCGACCAACACCCGCGCGATCGACACCTGGCTGCGCGCCGGCTTCGAGATCGTCGGTCGCCTTCCCGGCGCCTTCCATCACCCGACACAGGGCGACGTTGACGCGCTGGTCCTTTACAAGACACTTGCGGGCAGCTGAAGCTGAGCCCGCTGAGGAGTATCCCATGCGAGACGACACCCGCCTGCTTGCGGTCCTGATCGACGCGGACAACACGTCCCCCAAATATGCCAAGGCAATCTTCGACGAACTGGCCAGCCTCGGCGAGGCCAGCGTGCGCCGCTGCTACGGCGATTTTTCCAGTCAGCAAATGGCGGGCTGGTCGAAGATCGCCGCCGAGTTCGGCCTGGTGCCGCATCACCAGCCGGCCAATACCGTGGGCAAGAACGCCAGCGACATCGCTCTGGTGATCGATGCCATGGACCTGATGCACTCGGGCCGCTTCGACGGCTTCGTGCTGGTCAGCTCGGACAGCGATTTCACCCGCCTCGCCAGCCGCATCCGCGAGCAGGGGCTCGACGTCTTCGGCATGGGCATGCAGAAAACGCCAGACGCCTTCCGCAAGGCCTGCAAGCGGTTCATCTTTCTCGAGAACCTCGACAGCGCTCCGGAAAAGGCGGCGGGCATCAAGCCGCAGAAGAGCGGGAGCCTCGAGGATGCGCGCAATCTCTTCTTCACCGCCATGGATGCGATCGAGCAGGAAGACGACTGGTACACGCTCGGCCAGCTTGGCCAGTTCATCACCGCGGCCAACCCCGATTTCGACACCCGCAGCTACGGCAAGCGCAAGCTCTCGGATCTGGTGGACGAGCTCAAGGTCTTCGAGACCAAGCGCGGGCCGGGCAACCAGATGCTTGTGCGGCGGCTCGACTGACCGGCGCTCAGGCGCCGTAGCGCGCGAGGAAGGTCGCCACTGCGCCGTCGACGGTGCGGGTGATCTCGGCCTCGCAGGGCGCCTTGGCCACGCCGAAGACGCAGCGGGTCCAGAGGCTGGCCTTGCAGAGCTCGGTGAACTGGTCGGCGGCGAGTTCGAGGTCGTCGATGGCGACCTCGCCGCGGTCGCGCGCGGTGGCAAGGTAGCTGACCAGCTTGCCGCGCATGGTCATCGGCCCGCTCTGGTAGAACTGCCGCCCGAGGTCGGGAAAGCGGTCCGCCTCGGCGATGCAGATTCGAAAGATGCGCTGGCCCATCTCCGAGAGCACGAACTTCAGGAAGCTGCGCGCCACCAGCGGCAGCACCTCGGCGGGCGGGCGGCTGGGGTCGATCTTCAGCATCGCCTCGTCGGCCTGCAGCGCGCATTGCCGGCTGGCCATCTCCATGAAGAGCAGCCGCTTGTCGGGGAAATAGCTGTAAAGCGTTGCCTTGGAGACCCCCGCCGCGCGGGCGATGTCATCCACATTGGCCCCTTCGAACCCGTCGCGCAGGAAGATGCTGCGCGCGCCTTCCAGCACCTGCTCGAACTTGCGCCCGCGGCGCACACCAGCGGTCTCGGTCTCCATCAGGCAGCTCCTTTGTCCGGCTGAGTTTAAACCGGGCAGTTCAGTTCAGGCAAGCAACATGCCGCGGGCCAAGAAGATTCTGCCGCTTGCGCATGGCGTAAACCGCTTTAGATTGGAATCATTCTAAAGTGATTACAGGCCGGAGCTTCCCATGCGATTCTTCACCCAGCGCCGTCATTTCCGCGATCTGAGCGAACAGGAGGTGCTTGCCTTGGCGATTTCCTCGGAGGAGGACGACGCGCGGATCTACCGCTCCTATGGCGAGCGGCTGCGCGCCGAATACCCCGACTCCGCGGCGATCTTCGACGGCATGGCCGAAGAGGAGGACGGCCACCGCCGCGCGCTGATCAACCTGCACCGGATGCGCTTTGGCGAGGTGATCCCGCTGATCCGGCGCGAGCACGTGGCCGGCTTCTACGCGCGCCGACCGGTCTGGCTGGTGCAGAACCTGCCACTCGAGCGCATCCGCGATGAGGCCGAGGCGATGGAGCGCGAGGCCGAGCGCTTCTACCACGAGGCCGCCAAGCGCAGCAGCGACGCCGCCACGCGCAAGCTGCTGGGCGATCTCGCTGCCGCCGAGGCCGGTCACGAGGAGCGCGCCGGAGAATTGATCGAGAAACATCTCGACGGCGCGGCGCGCGACACCGAGGACCGCATGGCGCACCGGCAGTTCGTGCTCACCTGGGTGCAGCCGGGGCTCGCGGGGCTGATGGATGGCTCGGTCTCCACCCTCGCGCCGATCTTCGCCACCGCCTTCGCCACGCAGGACACCTGGACCACATTCCTCGTCGGCCTCGCCGCCTCGGTTGGCGCCGGCATCTCCATGGGCTTCACCGAGGCCGCCTCGGACGACGGCGAGCTTTCGGGCCGCGGTTCGCCGCTGAAGCGCGGTGTGGCCTCGGGGGTGATGACCGCGGTGGGGGGCCTCGGCCACGCGCTTCCCTATCTCATCCCGCATTTCTGGACTGCGACGATCATCGCCTGGATCGTCGTGTTCTTTGAGCTTTGGGCCATCGCCTGGATCCAGAAGCGCTACATGGAAACACCCTTCCTGCGCGCCGCGCTGCAGGTGGTCCTCGGCGGTGCGCTGGTGTTGGCTGCGGGTGTGCTGATCGGCAGCGGCTGAGCCCAGCGTCTGCCCGGCTCGGGTGGCGCCTTCTTCTGCCCGGTTTGCCGTCGCGGCGGGGGGCGCTCGTGTGCCCGTCTGGTGATCCCCTCTGGCACCCCGCGCCCGCGCATGGCAAACCCTTGCAAAAGCGCGAGGCCAAGGAGACGCCACCATGACCCAGTTCGGCAAAGGCTGCCACCTGCATTTGATCGACGGTTCGGCCTTCATCTTCCGGGCCTACCACGCGCTGCCGCCGCTCACGCGCAAATCCGACGGGCTGCCCATCGGCGCTGTCTCGGGCTTTTGCAACATGCTGCAGAAATACGTCGAGGACAGCTCCGGCCCCGATGCGCCGACCCATGTGGCGGTGATCTTCGACAAGGGCAGCCATACCTTCCGCAACGACCTCTACGATCAGTACAAGGCTAATCGCGAGGCGATGCCCGAGGACCTGCGCCCGCAGATCCCGCTCACCCGCGAGGCCACGATCGCCTTCAACATCGCCTGCAAGGAACTCGAGGGCTACGAGGCCGATGACATCATCGCCACGCTGTCGTGCCAGGCGCGCGAGGCGGGCGGGCGCGTGACGATCATCTCCTCGGACAAGGACCTCATGCAGCTGGTCGGCGACGGCGTCGAAATGCTGGATGCGATGAAGAACCGCCGCATCGACCGCGACGGTGTGATCGAGAAGTTCGGCGTTGGGCCGGAGCGGGTGGTCGACGTGCAGGCGCTGGCCGGGGACTCTATCGACAACGTGCCGGGCGCGCCAGGCATCGGCATCAAGACCGCCGCGCTGCTGATCAACGAGTATGGGTCGCTCGAGGAGCTTCTGGACCGCGCCGAGGAGATCAAGCAGCCCAAGCGCCGCCAGACGCTGGTCGAGAACCGCGCGCAGATCGAGCTGTCGAAGAAGCTGGTGCAGCTCGACTGCGACACGCCGCTCGATTTCACGCTGGACGATCTCGAGGTACAGGATCCCGATCCCGAGAAGCTGCTCGCCTTCCTCGCCGCAATGGAATTCTCGACCCTCACAAAGCGCATCGCAAACACCCTCGGAGCCGAAGCGCCGGTGATCACCGAGGCCAAGGCTCCTCCGGCCAATGCGCCCGCAGCCGCGGATGCGCCCGAGATGCCGCCCATCGACCCCGCCAACTATACTTGGGTCAAAAGCGCCGCCGACCTCACGCCCTGGATCGCGCAGGCGCGCCAGCGCGGCTGGGTGGCGGTGGACACCGAGACCACGGGCCTCAACGAAATGACCTGCGAGCTGGTCGGCATCTCGCTGGCCATCGAGCCGGGACAGGCCTGCTATATCCCGCTGGCGCACCGCGCGGCGGGCGGCGAGGCGGATCTCTTCGGTTCGGACGATCTCGCCGAGGGGCAGATGCCGATGAACGAGGCGCTCGACCTGCTCAAGCCGCTGCTGGAAGACCCGGCGGTGATGAAGATCGGCCAGAACATGAAATATGATGCCAAGGTGCTGTCGCGCTACGGCATCGGCGTCGCGCCGATCGACGACACCATGCTGATCTCTTATGCGCTGAACGCCGGGCTGCACAATCACGGCATGGATGCACTGTCCGAGCGCTACCTCGGCCACGTGCCGATCCCGATCAAGGACCTGCTCGGCTCGGGCAAGAAGATGATCACCTTCGACCGGGTGCCGATCGAGGACGCGGTGAAATACGCCGCCGAAGACGCCGACATCACCCTGCGCCTGTGGAAGCTGCTGAAGCCGAGGCTGCACCAGTCCCGTGTCACCCGCGTCTACGAGGGCACCGAGCGCCCGCTGGTGCCGGTGCTGGCCGAGATGGAGCTTGCCGGCGTGCAGGTGGATCGGAACACGCTGTCGCGCATGTCCACCGCCTTTGCCCAGAAGATGGCAGGGCTGGAGGCCGAGCTGCACGAGCTGGCGGGGCATTCGTTCAACGTCAACTCCCCGGCGCAGGTGGGCGAGATCCTCTTTGCCGAGATGGGGCTCGAGGGCGGCAAGAAGACCAAGACCGGCGCCTGGTCGACACCCGCCGAGGTGCTGGAGGATCTGGCGACCGAGCATGACTTCGCCGCCCTCGTGCTGGACTACCGCCAGCTGCAGAAGCTGAAGTCGACCTATACGGATGCGCTGCAGGAGCACATCAACCCCGAGACCGGCCGGGTGCACACCTCCTATTCCATCGCCGGGGCCAACACCGGCCGTCTCGCCTCGACCGAGCCGAACCTGCAGAACATCCCGGTCCGCTCGGAAGAGGGGCGGCGCATCCGCGAGGCGTTTGTGGCGCCCGAGGGCAAGGTCATCGTCTCGCTCGACTACAGCCAGATCGAGCTGCGCATCCTCGCGCATATGGCCGATATCGACGCGCTGAAGCAGGCGTTCCGCGACGGGCAGGACATCCACGCGATGACCGCGTCCGAGATGTTCGGCGTGCCGATGGAGGAGATGACCTCTGAGGTGCGCCGCCGCGCCAAGGCAATCAACTTCGGCGTCATCTACGGCATCTCTGGCTTTGGTCTTGCCCGCAACCTGCGGATCCCGCGTGGCGAGGCGCAGGCCTTCATCGACCGCTATTTCGAGCGCTTCCCGGGCATCAAGACCTACATGGACGACACCATCGCCTTCGCCAAGGAACATGACCGGGTCGAGACGCTCTTCGGCCGGGTGATCCACACGCCCGAGATCAACGCCAAGGGCCCGCACGCCGGGTTTGCCCGCCGTGCGGCGATCAACGCCCCGATCCAGGGCACGGCGGCGGATATCATCCGGCGGGCGATGATCCGCATGCCCGCAGCGATCGAGGGCCAGCCCGCCAAGATGCTGCTGCAGGTCCACGACGAACTGATCTTCGAGGTTGCCGAGGAGGGGGTCGACAAGCTGATCGCCACCGCGCGCGAGGTCATGGAAGGTGCCGCCGAGCCGGTGGTGAAGCTCGACGTGCCCTTGGTGGTGGACGCCGGGCAGGGCAAGAACTGGGCCGAGGCGCACTGAGCCCCGGTCATCGCGGCAAAGAAAAACGGCGTCCCCGCGGGGACGCCGTTTCTGGTTTCAGCGGCAGCTTCCGGGCAGGGGGCTCAGAGCAGCCCGGCCTGTTTGAACAGCTCGGGCAGGCTGGCCTCGGGGCGCGGTCCCATGTGGGTGATCACCTCGGTCGCGGCCACGGTGCCCATGCGACCCGCGGTCAGCATGTCGGTGCCCGTCGCGAGGCCGTAGAGGAAGCCCGCGGCGAACTGATCACCCGCGCCGGTTGCGTCGACAGGAACGATCTTTGTCACGGGCACATCGGTGCGGACGCCGTCCTTGACGATGGTCACCCCATCCCCCGAGCGGGTGCAGATCACCAGCGGGCAGATCGCCGCGACTCGCTCCAGGTCTGCCTCCAGCGAGTTGTCCTGATAGAGCGAGCGGATCTCGGCCTCGTTGCCGATCACGTAGTCCATCTCGTGCTCGATGAGCTGCAGGAAGTCCTCGCGGTGGCGTTCGACGCAGAACGGATCCGAGATGGCGATGCCGGCCTTGCCCCCCGCCGCGCGGCAGGCGCGGGCGAGCCGGATAAAGGCCTCCTTGCCCTTGTCCTTGTCGAAGAGATAGCCCTCGAGGAAGACGATCTCGGCCTCGGCGGCGACCGCCTCATCCACATCTTCCGGCCCCAGCTCGGCCGAGATGCCGAGGTAGGTGTTCATCGAGCGCTCGCCGTCCGGGGACACGAAGATCATCGAGCGCGAGGTCGGCAGCTCGCCGCCGGGCACCGGCGGGTTGACGAAGGCGGTGCCGTCCTTCTCCATCGCCTCGGCGTAGAAGCGCCCCAGCGCGTCGTCATGCACGCGGCCGATGAAGGCGGTGCGCAGCCCGAGATTGCCGAGGCCTGCGAGCGTGTTCGCGACCGAGCCGCCGGGGGCCTGCACGCGCCCGTCCATTGCGCCGTAAAGCAGTTCGGCGCGCTCGCGCTCGATCAGCTGCATGATGCCCTTGGTGATGCCCATGTGCTCGAGAAACGAGTCATCGGCCCGCGTCAGAACATCGACGATGGCGTTGCCGATTCCGACAACCTGGTACTTCTTCATAGGGTCTTTTCCTCGAACTGGCAGAGGTCGCGGATCAGGCAGGCCCCGCATTTGGGCTTGCGAGCGACGCAGGTGTAGCGCCCGTGCAGAATCATCCAGTGATGCGCATGCTGCTGGAAATCCACGGGGATATTGTCTTCGATGGCGCGCTCGACAGCGACCACGTCCTTGCCCGGACAGACGCCCGAGCGATTGCCGAAGCGGAAGATATGCGTGTCCACCGCCTGCGCCGGGTAGTGCCACCACATGTTGAGCACGACGTTGGCGGTCTTGCGCCCGACGCCCGGCAGGCTCTCCAGCGCGGCGCGCGAGCAGGGCACCTCGCCGCCGTAGTCCTCGACGAGGATCTTCGACAGCTTCATGACGTTCTTGGCCTTGTTGCGGTAAAGCCCGATGGTCTTGATGTGCTGGGTCAGGGCCTCTTCGCCCAAGGCGAGCATCTTCTCGGGCGTGTCGGCGATCTTGAACAGCGCGTGCGTGGCACGGTTCACGCCAGCGTCGGTCGCCTGCGCAGAGAGCGCCACGGCCACAACCAGCGTGTAGGCGTTGACGTGATCGAGCTCCCCCTTCGGCTCCGGTTCGGAGGCGTGAAAGCGGGTGAAGATCTCGCGGATCGTGTGATAATCGAGCTGCTTGGCCATGTTTGAGCTATGCAACGCCGGGCTCCGTGCCGCAAGTCCGGCGTCTTCCCTTTGACAAATACGCCTGCGGTGCCCGCGCCGCTTGCGCAACATTCGGGTCGCGCGATACGCCCGTTTCCCGCTATTCCAGAGGTGAGAGCATAGGAGGCCGCGATGGGCGAGCTTGCACAGCAGGGCTACCACTTCCACGTCATGCGCCGGGCGATCGAACTGATCGACGCGGGCGGCCCGCAAATGACGCTCGAGCGGCTGGCCGACGAGATGGACATGAGCCCGGCGCATTTCCAGCGCCTCTTTTCGCGGTGGGCGGGGGTCTCGCCGAAGCGGTTCCAACAGTATCTCGCGCTCGGCCATGCAAAGGCGTTGCTGTCGGAACGCTTTTCGACGCTGGAGACCGCGCATGCGGCGGGGCTCTCGGGCGGCGGGCGGCTGCATGACCTCTTCCTGCGCTGGGAGGCGATGAGCCCCGGCGAGTTCGCCCGGGGAGGGCAAGGGCTGACGATCTTCTGGGGCTGGTTCGAGAGCCCGTTCGGCCCGGCGCTCGCCATGGGCACAGAGAAGGGCATCTGCGGCATGGCGTTTGCCGCCGATGCAGGAGAGGAAGAGACCTTCCGCGACCTGCTCGCCCGCTGGCCCAAAGCCGAGTTCATCGAGGACCCGATGTTCTTGCGACCCTGGGTGCTAGCCGCCTTCGGGGTGCAGCAGCAGGGCGAGGTCCCGATCTATCTCATCGGCGCGCCCTTCCAGATCAAGGTCTGGGAGGCGCTGATGCGCATCCCCTCGGGCCATGTCACCAGCTATTCGGAGATCGCCGAGGCCATCGGTAGTCCGCGCGCGGTGCGTGCCGTGGGCACGGCAGTGGGGCGCAACCCGGTCTCGTGGCTGATCCCCTGCCACCGGGCGCTGCGCAAGTCGGGCGGGCTGGGGGGCTATCACTGGGGCCTGCCGGTCAAGCGGGCGATTCTCGCCTGGGAGTCGGCGCGGCTCGAGGCGGAAGAGCGCGCGCTCTGAGCAGGGGATGTTGCAGCCATGGGCGGAGACTTGCCAACATTGTGCGCGGACGGCCATTGGCGAAACGGCGCGGCGCACTATAACTGGGGCACACCCAGTTTGGGCAAATGACACGAGGCATTACATGTTCCGGGCAAAGACCACAGTTTTCCTGACGCTTGCAGCAGCCATGGCGCTGACCGCCTGTACTGACGTCAACGACCCCAACCGCCAGGCGAAGAACGGCGTGATGATCGGCGCGCTCGGCGGCGCCGTCGCCGGCCGCGCCATCGGCGGCAACAACGACGATGCGGTGAAGAACGCTCTGGCCGGTGCGGCTGCGGGCGCCATCGCCGGCGGCCTCATTGGCAACAATCTCGACAAGCAGGAAGCGGCTCTGCGCCAGCAGCTGGGCAACAATGTTGGCATCACCAACACCGGTGACCGCCTGATCGTGACCATGCCGCAGGACATCCTGTTCGCCACCGACAGCGCCTCGCTGCGCCCCGACCTGCAGGGCGATATCGCTACCGTCGGCCGCAGCCTGCTCGAGTACCCGAACACCTCCGTGCAGGTGATCGGCCACACTGACAGCGACGGCGCAGCCGCCTACAACCAGTCGCTCTCGCAGCGCCGAGCATCTTCGGTGGCCGCGCTGCTGATGCAGCAGGGCGTGCCGTCGTACCGCGTGCAGGCTATTGGTCGCGGTGAAGACCAGCCGATCGCGTCGAACCTGACGCCGGAAGGCAAGCAGCAGAACCGCCGCGTCGAGATCGTCATCCTGCCGAACGGCTGATCCGCGCAGCACAGCGTGCAATCGCGAAGGGCGCTCCGGGAGACCGGGGCGCCCTTTTTCGGTGCGCGTCGCAAAGCAAAAGCCCGCGCCGGGGCGCGGGCTTTGCGCTGTCGTCGGGCAGAGGGTCAGCAGCCGGTGCCGACCCAGACCACCTTCGCCGTCCGCAGCAGCAGCTTCAGGTCGGTGACCAGCGAGACGTCGCGCAGGTAGTCGGTGTCGAAACGGGCACGTTCGGTGAAGCTGGCCTCGTTGCGCACAGACGTCTGCCAGAAGCCGGTGATGCCGGGGCGCAGCGCGTAATAGGCAGTGCCCGGATAGATCGCCCGCTGCTCGACCATCATCGGACGCGGACCCACCAGCGACATGTCACCGCGCAGCACGTTCCACAGCTGCGGCAGCTCATCGATCGAGCTTTTGCGGATGATCCGCCCGACCGGGGTGATCCGGGGGTCGTTCCGCAGCTTCTGGGCGAACTCCCATTCCATGCGGGCCTGCGGATTGGAGCGCAGATGCGCTTCGAGAAGCCGGTCGGCATCGGGGACCATCGAGCGCAGCTTCCACATGTGGAAGATGCTGCCATTCCGCCCCACGCGCTTCTGCAGGTAAATGGGTGAGTGACCGTCCCGCGCGATGAGGGCGGCGCAGATCAGCACAACGAGGAGCGCAGGCAGCGCGAGCAGCAGGACGAGGGTCACGTCGAGCAGGCGCTTGAACAGGGAGCGGTAGGCGATGTGACGCGGCGCGCCCGACAGCGTTTCGTCGATCAGAGTCTCGAGTTCGAGCACCGCACTGCGCGGCAGAGAAACATGCGTCGTCAATTCGACCTCCTCGAGGGTCATCGACGGAAGCGCTGCAAGGCGGTGGGGCTCTTCGGCCGAGGCTCGGCATGCACGGAACCGGCGCATTGCCAGGTGGCAATACGAGACGCAGGTTCCCGATCATGTCCGAGTGTTAGTTCCGAAAGACCTTCAGCAAACTCGCAAACACTCCCAAAAGTGGAAGCACCAACCCCCAGTGCCGACATGTGGCCGAAATAAGGCGCTCGACCGACAGGACTGGTTATGCATCCGCCTGCCGTACGCGTCAACGCAACCTTTGGAGTGCAACTCGGGGACGAATGGGTAGGGTCCGGGCGCGGATGGGCAGGGCTGCGCCGGGCAAGACGGGAGACGCCCGCAAGACGCGCTGGGCGAGTCTGGAGCGGCGGCGTAGTGACCGGTTTATCATCCCGCAGTCGGAAACAGTTTTCGCTCCCGCGTGTGCTGGGGTGCGCGCAAGCCCTGGACAATCTGCGTCCTCAAGACGGACTGTTGCAACAACTGCGCATGTTCCGGCCGCTGTCCCGTCGCGGCGCGGTTCTGAACCCGAAACATTTCCGCATGGCGTGTCACGCCGTGTTCCGCAGTGTCACACGGAGCGAGCTATTGAGCGGCCTGTGGACTGGGTGGATCGGTGCGACACGCAGGGGGTGAGTGGAGTCGCTCACGAAATGTTACAAGCGTATGCTTCACGAGAGGTTTAGGTCCGAATCACACCGCGGGTTCGCCGAAAATCTGCCTCAGAAAGCGCAATTTATGTCATAATTTGATGGATGCGGACGGGGAGTATGGCGGTCCTGCCTTGCCACGCGCAGTTGCATGGCGCCGGGCTCGGGCCTATGTGCGGGCGTGCGGGTGAGTTGCAAGCGAAAGGGCCGTCATGGCGAACCATCTTTATCAGGGGGATCTGCCGGACGGGCTTGATCTTGGTCCGGCCGTGGCCATCGACTGCGAGACCATGGGGCTCAACCCGCAACGGGACCGGCTCTGCGTGGTACAGCTCTCTGGCGGCGACGGCGAGGCCCATCTCGTGCAGATCGCCCGTGGACAGACCGAGGCGCCGAACCTCTGCCGCCTGCTCGAGGATCCACAGGTGCTGAAGCTCTTCCACTTCGGCCGCTTCGACATCGCCGCCATGTACCATGCCTTCGGCGCTCTGGCCGCACCGGTCTATTGCACCAAGATCGCCAGCCGGCTGGTGCGCACCTATACAGACCGCCACGGGCTGAAGAACCTCACGCATGAATTGCTCGGGGTCGACATCTCGAAGCAGCAGCAGTCGAGCGACTGGGGTGCCGCCGAGCTCAAGCCCGCGCAACTCGACTATGCCGCCTCGGACGTGCTGCACCTGCACCGCCTGCGCGCGGTTCTGGACGCGATGCTGGAGCGCGAGGGGCGCCGCGAGATCGCCCAGGCCTGTTTCGAGTTCCTGCCGACCCGTGCGAAGCTCGACCTCGCCGGCTGGCCGGACACTGACATCTTTGCCCATGTCTGACCGATGGTGCAGCGCGGGGACACATACTCACGGCTGATCGCCTGGCTGAAGCTGCTCCTTCCGCTGGTGGCGTTGGCGTCGCTTTCGACGCTGTTCCTGCTGTCGCGCGGCTCGCAGACTTCGCAGGATCTGCCCTTCGCCGAGGGCAGCGTGCCGGATTCGGAAGTGGTGATGGCGCCGCAATACGCCGGGACCACGGCGCGCGGCGATGCCATCACCATGACCGCACAGCGCCTCCGCCCAACGGGCAAACGCGAGGGTGAACTGGAGGCGGATGGCTTTTCCGCCACAATGGACATGACCGACGGCAGCCATCTGACGCTCGACGCCGACCTCGCCACGATCCGCGAGGAGGAGAAGGGCGCACTGCTGCAGAAGAGCGTCCGCATCACCAGTTCCGCGGGCTACGAGATGGTCACCGAGAAGATGCGCACGGCGCTCGACCGGATCGAGGCGGAGACGCTGGCTCCGGTCAGCGGAGAAGGGCCGGCCGGCCGTTTCACTGCCGGTCGGCTCAAAATCACCTCTTCCGGCGAAACCGATGACGTGCAACTGCTTTTCACCGATGGCGTGAAGCTGATATACGATCCGAAAAAGAAGTGAGATCCCGATGGTCCGCAGTGTCGCCCTGATGATTGCCCTCTTCGCCTGGAGCGGGCTTGCCGCTGCCCAGGGCACGCAGGTGGCCTTTGGCGGCATGACGCAGGACACCAGCGCGCCGGTCGAGGTCACCGCCGATCAGCTCGAGGTCAACCAGACCGACGGCACCGCGCTCTATACTGGCAATGTTGTCATCGGACAGGGCGAGATGCGCCTCGCCGCGCCGCGGGTGCTGGTGGTCTATGCCGAGGGACAGGACGGCGGCCAGGGTCGGATCCAGCGCATGGAGGCCAGCGGCGGTGTCACGCTGGTCAGCGGCGAGGAAGCCGCCGAGGCCGAACGCGCCGATTACGACATTGATGGCGGCACCGTGGTGATGTCCGGCAATGTCCTGCTGACACAGGGCGGCAACGCGCTGACGTCCGAGCGCATGGTGGTGAACCTGACAAACGGCACGGCGCAGATGGCCGGGCGGGTGAAGACGGTGATCAATCAGGACGGCAGCGGGCAGGGACAGAACTAATGGCCCGCCCGACGCTCACCGTCACCGAAGGCAGCCACGGCCTGCGGATCGATCACCTGCGCAAGAGCTACCGCAAGCGCACGGTCATCCGCGACGTCTCACTCAAGCTCGACCGCGGCGAGGTCGTCGCGCTGCTCGGGCCAAACGGCTCCGGCAAGACCACGACCTTTTATTCCATCGCCGGCCTTGTGAACCCCGAGGGCGGGCAGGTCACCATTGACGGGCGCGACGTGACCTACCTGCCGATGTACCGCCGCGCGCGGCTCGGCATCGGCTACCTGCCGCAGGAGAAGTCGATCTTCCGCGGCCTCTCGGTCGAGGACAACATCGCCGCGGTGCTCGATATCGCCGAGAGCGATCGCCACCGCCGTCGCGAGCGGCTCGAGGAGTTGCTCGGCAGTTTCTCGATCGAGCATCTGCGCCGCGCGCCGTCGCTGGCGCTGTCGGGCGGCGAGCGGCGCCGGGTCGAGATTGCCCGCTGCCTCGCAGCCAACCCCAAGTACCTGCTGCTCGACGAACCCTTCGCCGGTGTCGACCCGATCAGCGTCGGCGACATCCGGCATCTCGTGGCCGATCTGAAGAAGCGCGGCATTGGCGTGCTGATCACCGACCATAACGTTCGCGAGACGCTCGAGATCGTCGACCGGGCCTACATCCTGCACGACGGGCATGTGCTCATGTCGGGCACGCCGGCCGAGGTGGTGCAAAACGAAAACGTGCGCCGCGTTTACCTTGGTGAGAATTTCCGCATCAGCTGACGCGATTCTCCGAGCGAATCCGCCTATCATGGGCTCACCCGTTCGCGACAGATCATTGACAAATCGGGGGCTGCTGACCTCAAATGAGTGTATGACGCACCGTTATTCTGCAGCTCCGGAACTCGCGTCCCCTGAGGAGAGGGACCCCCGGATCCATTCTGCAGCGGGCTTGCGTCACCCCTGATCCGCACCACATCTGAGGCAGCCCTAGGGCTGGATGCGAACGGATCCAAAGAGAGAAGGAACAAAGATGCGCTATCAGATCACAGGAAAGCAGATCGATATCGGCGACGCACTTCAAACCCATGTCAAACAAGAGCTTGGCACGGTGTTTGGCAAGTACTCCGGGCGTCCGACCGATGCGACTATCACCTTTTCCAAGAGTGCGCATGAATATGTCTGCGAGGTCACGGTTCACCTCTCTACAGGGCTGACCACCTCGGCCAAGGACAAGGCGACCGAGATCTACTCTGCCTTCGACGGCTGCGGCGAAAAGATCGACAAGCAGCTGCGTCGCTACAAGCGGCGGCTGAAGGACCATCACAAGGATCGCGCGGAGCCCGTTGAACTCCACAACGCGGCCTCGTATATCCTCGCCCGCGAAGAGGACTCGCAGGACTACGACGAGCCCGACACGCTGCAGCCGATCATCGTGGCTGAGATGGAAACCAAGATTCCCTCTCTGACCGTCGGCGAAGCCGTTATGCAGATGGAACTGGCCGGAGCTCCCGTGCTGGTCTTCCGCAATGATAAGAAGGATGGCGTGAACGTCGTTTATCGGCGTGAAGACGGCAATATCGGCTGGATCGATCCGTAAGGGATGGGGCAGTCGGTGGATCGGCGCCTTCGAGCAGACAGTAAAGGGCGGTCAATGACCTTTCTTGAACTCCTGAAACCGCAGGCCGTGAAGGTCGTCGGGGCGGCAAGCAGCAAGAAGCGGCTGATGCATGACATCGCTGAGCTGGCCGAATCCGCCTATGGCATTCACGCGGCCTCGGCCGTGGAGGCTCTGATGGAGCGCGAAAGCCTCGGACCCACTGGTGTGGGCCACGGCGTGGCGCTGCCGCATGCCCGTATCACCGGTATCGACCGGGTGCACGGCGTGTTCATCCTGTTGGATAAACCCGTCGAATTCGAGGCGGTGGACCGGCAACCGGTGGACATCGTCTTTGCTCTCTTCGCGCCGGAAGACGCGGGCGTGGAGCACCTGAAGGCACTGGCGCTGGTGTCGCGTTCGCTGCGCGACGCGGCGCTCTGCACCAAGCTGCGGGCGAACCCCGATCCGTCGACGCTCTACGCTGTGCTGACCGAGGACCGCTCGTCGCAGGCGGCCTGAGCTGGACAGACAGGACATTCCAGAGGAGCGGGCCGAGAGGTCCGCTCCTTGTCTTTTCCGTGTCCGGTTCGGGGGAGACCGGTTCAACCCAGATCGCCAAAGCCGAACATCAGGTAGTCGCGCTGGTAAGCCTCGCGGGCGAGCTCTTCCAGAGAGGCGTCGTAGATGTCCGCCAGCGCGTAGGGCGCGGCATCCTGCTGCGACTCCGCCTCCGGTTCAGGGGGCGCGGCGTGGCCAACCTGCATCGCAAGAGCCGGCAGGTAGATGGCCATCTCTTCCTCGCGGACGATCATGTCGGGCAGGGTGAATTCGGCCATTCCCTGCAGGCATTGCGCCTGCGAAGCCCAATGGCCGTCGACCCGCACCGCGGTCTGCCCGGCGAGGTTGGCCTTGAGGAAGACCAGGAAGGCGGCAAAGGCGTCGCGGTGCTGGGCGAGGCTGTAGTCAGCACCGGGCGCACCCTCGGGCAGGGGCAGGCCATTGGCGCGGCGCAGGGTCTTGCGGATGCGCCCGAAGCTGCCGGGACCGGTCGACAGGATGCGGCTGCAGAAGGCCTCATGAGCGCGGGCGAGGGGATGGCGGATCACCGTGAAGCTGCGGTGCCCGGGACGCGCGCGTTTCCATTGGCGCAGGGACTTTTGGCTGAAGTCACCGGTGAGGGCCTCGTCCTCGACCAAGTCGAGGGCGCAGAGCCAGCGGCGCACGGCGCGGGTCGGGCCGGAGTGGATCGGCATGTAGAGCAGCGGCGTCTCGGCGGCAGCGACGTAGCCCGGCACCACCGGCCCGCGCCTCGGCTCGAAATTGGGGGTGCGGGACAAGTTGAACCGGTCGAGCCGGGTCAACGCCCGCTCCATCTCGCCAGCATTGGCGACCTTCTCGACCACCGGCTCGGGGTTCTGCCGCTTGAGCTTGCCGTCCAGCGACTCGAGCCGCGACGGGACGCCGAGCCATTTGGCCAGCCCGTTCATTACCTCGAGGCTCTGCAGGTCCTCGTAGCCCACGTAAAAGGCCGTCTGCCCGCTCACCTGCAGCGCGGTCATCAGCCTGAGCTGGAAGTCCTGTAGACGCGCCAGATGCGTTTCGAACTCCGCGCCGTCGAAGGTTACCTGCGCGTCCTTGCGCTTGCTGACGTTGGTCAGCTTCCACTGACCAGTGGTCTGGGCGATCTTCCAGCTGACGTAGCTTTCCACTGGGTTGCGGGTCAGCACGATCTTGGCGACGCGCTCGTCGTCCAGCAAAGGCTGCAACACCCGAGGGTCATGGTCGTGGAAGAAACGGAAACCGCCCATCCCGGGCGTCTCCTGCCGGATCGCTTGCAGGAGACGGACCGGATCGGCCTCGCGCTCGGGCTGGGTGATCCCGAGGATGTCGCTCGCGTTGGGATAGCCAATGAAATGCGGGTTGAAGGCCTCGCCGTGGCAGGTGACGCCGTCCAGCGCGTTGAGGTTGGCCTCGAGGAAATTCGAGCCGGTGCGCATCTCGGCAAAGACGACGAAACTGTCGAAACGATCGGACATGAAAACTCAGTTCTTCACGAGGTAGGACTTGCGGGTGGGTGCGGCGGTGGGGCGCAGGGCCGGCTCGACCGGGAAGTCGCCCATGAGGTAGGGGTGCATCCCTTGGTTCTTGAGGTTCTGCAGGAAGCGCCCGAAGCCGCCGAGGTCCCGCAGCACCGGTGCTTCGGCAAGCCGGCGCGGTTCCTTCTGGCCGATCTCATCGAGGATCAGCTGAAGCGGCTCCATCGGCGCCTCGATGAACTCGGCCATTGTCCAGATGCGGATGCGCGCCTTGGCCTCGGGCGAGCGCAGCTCGTCGAGCAGCAGGTGCTCGGCCCTCTGCAGCGCGGCCGCCTCGGCGCGGAGGGTGGAGAAATCCCCGCCCGCGCGGAACAGGGGCACGGCCCAGGCGCCCGAGATGACGCTGATCTGCGCATTGGGATCGCGTGCGAGGTCCCACATGATCTCGGGAGCATCGTGTGGGCCGAACTGGAAGCACTGGCGGGTGCCACGGGTGTTCCAGATGAGGTTGGTCAGGAAGGCCCGGTGGTTCCAGTCGCGCAGCGCGGCGCCGTCCGAAAGCGCGCCGCTCAGCACGGGCTGCCCTTCGGCGAACTCCGCCCGCTCGGGGGCGAAGAGGTGGCCATGCACCTGCGCCCCGGTAGCGCGGGCGAGCCAGGGCTCGAATTCCTCGAAGAGCTCGGAAAACCCCTGAAAGACCGAATACGGCCCGGCGGTCATCCCATTTTCCCAACCGAAGTTGGGGAAGCGCGACTGCATGTAAAGCCCGGCGCGGCCCCGGGTCCGCCGGTCCACCGCCTTGGCAAAGACGCGGTCGATCTTGCCCGGCTTCGGCTCTTGCCGGTTGGCGAGGCTTTCGGGGTGGTTGAGGAAGGCGTCATAGAGACGCCTCGCATGCGGCCAGATCTTGCGCGCCACGAAACAGTCGGAGCGGCGCAGGAGCTGCAAGTGGTCGTCGTAGAAGGTGTGCGGCTTGCCCTGGAAGTCGAACTTCGACAGCGTCAGCGACCGGCTCTCGATATTGCGCGAATGCAGGCGGGCGAGGGACTGGAAGTAGCTCTCGTCTGGGATCCAGACGCGGCGGAAATAGCGCTCGTGCCAGCGTCGCTCCGGCGAGGAGAGGATCGCCGACAGTGTGTGCCGGGTCAGACACCACCATTGGCTGCCCATGTGCGGCACCACGCCCCTGGGGATACGGCGGCTCACGCGGAGCACACGCTGCACCTCGACCAGCCGGTCGAAGAGATAGCGGTTTCGGCGCCAGGAGAAGGGGAAGAAGAGGGTGAAGCGCTCATGGTCCAGCCCGCCCACGGTCCAGGGCACATCGGCGGTGGTGGCGCTTTCGATGAAGTCGGTCTGCGGGCGCGCGTCGAGGTAGTCGATCAGCTCCTCCACCGGGCGAAGCGGCAGGCAGGAGCCCGAGGTTAGATAGACATGGCGCACGCCCTCGAAGCGCTCGAGCATCAGCTCGGCGGCGTCCTGGCTGGCGGCGACAAGCCCCCAGGTGCCCCAGTCGCAGCGATGGCGGCGCGAGAACAGTATCTGCGGCAGGTCCGACAGCGCCTCGGTGAAGGCGGTATAAGTCTTCTTTGCCACCTTCTCGTCGACATGGATCACCACGGGGCAGCCGGCCTTCGCCCAGTGCCGGGCCACCTGCTCGGCGCGGTCGAAGGCGGTGTGCACCAGCATGACGATCCCGACGCTCATGCCCAGTTGCCCTTGGACATGAGGCCGAGGATCTCGAGCTGGCGCCAGTTGATGTACTTCTCGGACCACTTGCACCAGAGATCCGGGTTGTCGCGGATGCCGTCCGCGTAGGCGATGTATTCGGTCGAGCCCGCGTAGTGCTGTTTGCGGCTCAGCTCTTCCTCGGCCTTGGCGTTGAACGTGTCGAGGAACTTGGTGTGCAGCAGCAGGCCCGAGGCCTTCTCTCCTCCCCATTCGTCGTAGACGAGGTTCAATCCGCGCGGCAGCAGCATGTGTGTAGAGCTGACGTAGGCGTAGCGCCGGTCCCATTTCACAAGCGGCACCTTGTTCAGCGCCGGGGCGCGCTCGGGCTGGTCCGGAAAGAACACCCGCGCCCTCGGCCCGCCCTGGATCCAGAGGTTTCCGAAGCGCTTGTTGCGCTTCACCGAGTAGTTGCCCGAGTCGAACCACGACGCGATCTCCAGCGGGTCCTGCCCAGCGGTGTAGGGCTGCGCGTCGAGCCGCCCCTTGGGATACATGTCGAGCAGCATGGCCGAGAAGCTCTTGATCGACGAGGCGTCGAGCCAGTCGGTCAGGGCACGCAGCGGGCGGGTGTCACAGAACGGGTAGAGGAAGAGCTCGTCGGGATCGACCACCAGCACCCAGTGCCCGTCACCATAGGTGCGCAGCAGCCAATTGATCCAGTCCATGCCGAAGCGCGCGCGCTTGTAGCTGGCCCGCGTGTGCCAGACCGACACGTCCTCCTGCCGGGCGAGATAGTCGAGCGAGCCATCGGTGCTGTCGTTGTCGACCATGACGAAATGGTTCACGCCCATGTCGCGATAGTACTTGAGGAACCACGGCAGGCGCACACCCTCGTTCCGGGCAGTGCAGAAGACAATAAGGTCAGAAGGACGGATGCGGTCGGTGCGGTCGGAGACGCAGCGCAGCTCGCGTCGCTTGCGCAACGCCCGGATCAGCCACCGCTTGCGCTGCAGCCGAAGCCTGTATGACTGCCATGCACCCACAACACTTCCCTCGTTCGGGGCAGGGCCCCGGAGCCGGCCCCCCGGCATCGGCTCGGGCACCGGCTATCAGATCAGGGTTAACACGGCTTTGAAATGGGAGTCCCACGTCGGCGGGAGATACCCTGCCTGCGTGGCATCCGCCTCGTCCGGTTGCGCCCGATACCCCTTGGCCATTTGCCTTATTCTTGAGGCCCAAAGATATCGGTCCGATTCGTCTGCGTAAATGGGTATATCGCCAAGCACTTCGCGCAGGACCGGAAGTGGCGCAGCGAGCACGGGCACGCCGAGCGCGGCGGCTTCGACCGGGGGCAGGCCGTAGCCTTCGGCATGGCTGGGGAACAGCAGCCCGGCGCTCCGGGCGAGCAGACCTGCGATCTCGGCGTCGTTGAGGCCCGGGAGCTCGTGCACATTCGTGATGCCGGCGTCGAGGGCGGCGAAGACCTCGGTATTGTTCCAGCCGCGTGCGCCGCAGATCAGCAAATGCGCGGGCGGCGTCAACTCGCGCCAGATATCCAGAAGTAGAGCGTGGTTCTTGCGCGGCTCGATTGTGCCGAGGACGACGAAGTAGGGCGCGTTGGCCCACGGCCCCTCGGGCGGAATGCCGATGGCCGGCGGCTGGACGCCCAGATGCGCGACGACAGTCTTGGGCAGAAGGGGTGGGCCAAGGTGCCGGGTCATGTCGGCGCGGGTCACCTCGGAATTGCAGATCACCAAATCGGCGTTTTCAGCGACACGTTGCAGGAAACCGGCGAAGCGCTGGGCGCTGCCCGCGTGCTGGAACTGCGGCCAGTCGAGCGGAATGGTGTCGTGCAGCAGCACCGCGATGCGGCTGTCCTCGACGCGGTTCAGCGCCGCGACGACCTGTTCCGAGAAGTTGGAGTGCCCGGTATTAAGATATACCGATCCCGCGGGCAGGTGGCGCCGGAGCATGCGTCCCAGCGTTGCGGGAATGGCGCGCGCAAGGGCGCTGGCTCGGAGCGCGGTCTCAGCTCCGGCGCGGCGAGGGTCTCTGCGCCGGGCAAGTCGGCCCAGCACGTCTGGTTCAGGCCAGTCCCCCGCATCCAGCCGCCGCTTCAGCGCGCGGCACCCTGCGCCGTCGAGCAGCAGGTAGCCCAGCGAGGTTCTCACCAGGCCAAAAAGCGGAACCGGCTCCTGAAGGAGCCGGTTCAGATAGGCGTATTCCACACGGTCCACCCCGGTTCTAACCCGGCCCGCGCGGCTGACCAGTCGGGTCAGGTCGAGCAGCCGGGCAGGGGGTGCGGTGTCAGTGATCGTAGTGCCCATTGAGATGCCAGTTCCAGGCATCGGCGATCATCTGCGGCATGGTCGAGCGCGACGGCTCCCAGCCCAGCTCGGCCAGCGCCCGCGTCGAGCCCGAGACCAGCTTGGTCGCATCCCCCGCGCGGCGCGGCCCTTCGGAGTGCGGCACCTCGCGGTTGGTCACCGCGCGCGACGCGTCGATCACTTCGCGCACCGAGAAGCCCTTGCCCGTGCCGAGGTTGAAGACCGAGGACGGCTTGCCCTGCTCGAGCCATTTCAGGCCCAGCACATGCGCGTCGACAAGGTCCATCACGTGCACGTAGTCGCGGATACAGGTGCCGTCGGGCGTGTCGTAGTCTGTGCCATGGATGGTCAGCGCCGGGCGCTTTCCGTCGATGGCCTCCAGCATGACCGGAATCAGGTGCGTTTCGGGGCGGTGGTGCTCGCCCACCTCGCCCTCGGGATCGGCGCCCGCGACGTTGAAGTAGCGAAAGATCACGTGGTTCAGCCCGTCAGAAGCGGCGAAGTCGCGCAGGATATTCTCCACCGCGCGCTTCGAGGCGCCATAGGCGTTGAGCGGGATCTGCGGCGTTTCCTCGTCGAGCACCACGTTGTCATGCTCGCCGTAGGTGGCGCAGGTCGAGGAGAAGACGAAACTCTTGCAGCCAGCGGCGCAGGCGGCCTCGATCAGCGTCAGCGAGCCCTCGACGTTGTTGCGCCAGTAGAGGCCGGGCTGGGACATCGCCTCGCCGACCTGGCTGAGCGCGGCGAAATGCATCACCGCGACCGGCTGGTACTTTGCGAAGACCTCGTCGAGCCGCGTGCGATCCGAAAGGCTGCCCTTTTCGAAGGGGCCGAATTTCACCGCCTGCTGCCAGCCGGTGACAAGATTGTCGTAAGCAACGGGCGTGTAGCCCGCCGCCTTGAGTGCCTTGCAGGCGTGCGAGCCGATGTAGCCCGCGCCGCCGGTAACCAGAACGTTTGTCATGAAATGCTCAGGTGTGCCTTATTATTGCGCGGCTTTTCGCGCGGACATGACCTCGTGCAGGTAGCCTTCGAGATCGTCGCGCAGTTCGTCGCGGCTGAGGCCGAAGGAAACGGTGGCCTGCAGGAAGCCGGCCTTGGAGCCGCAGTCGAAGCGCTGGCCGTTGAAGCGGAAGCCGTAGACGCCCTCGTCGGTGCCGATCTGCTTGGCGATGGCATCGGTCAGCTGAATCTCGCCGCCGGCGCCGACCTGCTTGTCCTCGAGGTTCTGCAGGACCTGCGGCGACAGGATGTAGCGGCCGATCACCGCCAGGTTCGACGGCGCCGTGCCGGGCGCGGGCTTTTCGACCATGCCTTTGACCGAGACCAGCGAGCCCATGTCTTCCTGCACGTCGAGGACGCCGTAGGACGAGGCCTTGTCGGCGGGCACTTCCATCGCGGCGACCATGTTGCCGCCCACTTCCTCGTAGGCCTCGACCATCTGCTGCAGGCAGGGCTTGTCGGCGGCGATCACGTCATCGGGCAGCATCACCGCGAAGGGCTCGTCGCCGATCAGCCGGCGCGCGCACCAGATCGCGTGGCCGAGGCCGAGCGCCTTATGCTGGCGGATGTAGGCGATCTCGCCCGAGTCCATGTTGGTGCCCTGCAGGATTTTCAGCAGCTTATCCTTGCCCTTGGCTTCAAGCTCGCGCTCGAGCTGCGGGGCGTGGTCGAAATAGTCCTCGAGCGCGCCCTTGCCGCGCGAGGTGACGAAGATGAATTCCTTGATGCCGGCGGCGCGCGCCTCGTCGATGGCGTATTGAACGAGCGGGCGGTCGACCAGGGTCATAATTTCCTTGGGCACCGACTTGGTTGCCGGAAGAAAACGGGTGCCGAGACCGGCGACGGGGAAAATGGCTTTGGTAACCTTGCGGGACATGGGAGGTGCTCCTGGTACTTTCTCTGGGCCTCGGGCCCGAGAGTGAATCAATTAATCAACAGCATATTGCTGCGATAGCGTAAAAGTAAATCTAGCGTCTATGGAAGAGCAAAGACCCGATTGAGCCACGGACTTTCTCGGTGCGAGAGATTTCTTTGCTCGTGCGGGATGCGAAACTCTGGAAACGGAGAATTTTTCCTGTCCTTTCGCTGCGCCCGAACAGCCCGCCGGCCTGTTCCCAGAATCCGCCGGGATGGAAGCGCAGTTGGTGGAAAATCGCCGTCCGCGAGAAACGGTAGACTGTGACAATGTGCTGCTCTTCGGCGTATTGTTTCGCCTGCATTCGCAGCGCCCGGCGCTGCGCTGCGCGGCCCGCGAGGGCGATGCGCTTTGCGGCGTGGCGCCCGGGGTAGGGCAGAAATGGCGCGACCGGGGCAGAGAGTGGCGTCATTGCGCTGCCCGCGGGACGCTGGGCGCCGTCCTGCCAACCACGGTCCAGTCCCCGCAGCAGCCGCGCCACGTCGTCCGCGCCGAGCGGGCCGCGCTGCATGCACCGCAGAAGACGCGCGCGCTGCGCTTCGCGGAGTCGCACCCAGGCGGCCCTGCGTTCGGCTTGCGGGCAATGCCGCTCGAGAAAGCAGCGAATCGAGGCGCCGATCTCGGTCAGGTCGCGCGGCGTGCGGTCCGCGCCCCGGCGCGGGCTTGCGGCGTAGCCGTGATGCACTTCGGCCAGCGGAGCGACGGCAACAAGATGGCCCGCCGCGGCATGGCGCAGGTCGAGGTCGGTTTCATCGAGGTAGAAGCGGAAGGCCGAATCGAAGCCCCCCAACGCGGCGAGCGGCGCGCGCCGGTGCGCCATGTTGGTGCCCTGCAGCTTCACCGTCTCGCCGGGCGGAAGTTCGGGCAGGTGCGGGCCGGGGGCGTCCAGCCCAAGGTCGCGCTCGCGCAGATCGCGCGTCACCGAACGGGCGCGCCACTGGAAAGAGATGCCGTTGCGCCCGCGCACGAAGCCGCCACAGGCGGCGACCCGCGGATCGCTGAAGGGGGCGCAGAGGTGATGCAGCCAGAGCGGCTCGGGCACCGCGTCGTCATCGAGGAAGGCGACGATCTCGCCCGCCGCCTGCGTGATGCCGAGATTTCGGGCCGCTGAGATGTTGCCCTCGTCGAACTGCACGAGCTTGATGTGCGGCCGGTCGGCCCGGGCCGCGACGACAGCGGCCCCGGCGGGGCAGGCGACCACCACCACCTCGAAGGCGGGGTGGTCGAGCTGCGAGATGCCGGTCAGGCAGAGATCGAGCGCCGCGGGGCGCCCGCGGCTCACGACAACCACGCTGACCGGCAGGG
Organism: Alloyangia pacifica; assembly: GCF_003111685.1. Lineage (NCBI taxonomy): Bacteria > Pseudomonadati > Pseudomonadota > Alphaproteobacteria > Rhodobacterales > Roseobacteraceae > Alloyangia > Alloyangia pacifica. The sequence goes on from NZ_CP022189.1 coordinate 517,038, forward strand.
CGGTCATGCCCGCCTCAGCCCTCTTTCAGTGCGACGTCGGGCGAGTAGGCGATGAAGAACGGGTTGGCGAAGCCGGGCTTGCCGTAGGCCAGCGGGGTGTGATCGTCGAAACGCACCACGCGCCCGCCCGCGCCTTGCAGCACCGCCTGGCCGGCGGCGGTGTCCCATTCCATGGTCCGCCCGAGACGCGGGTAGATGTCCGCCTCGCCGGTGGCCACGAGGCAGAATTTCAGCGACGAGCCGGCGCTCTTCATGTCTGCGGTGCTGTACTTGTTGATGTAATCGTCGGTCGCCTGATCGCGGTGGGATTTCGAGGCGACGACCAGCAGAGCCGAATTGTCGGGGGTCGAGACCCTGATCGGCTTGGTCTCGCCGGGGGTCTCCTTGTCGAAGGGGCCCAGTTCCTCGACCGAGTTGCCGACGCTGTCGGTGTAGAACATGCGCTCCTTGGCCGGGGCGTAGACCACGCCGAAGGTCGGCACACCGTCCTGAACCAGCGCGATGTTCACGGTGAAATCGCCGCGGCGGTTGACAAATTCCTTGGTGCCGTCGAGCGGATCGACGATGAGGAAGGTCATCGCCTGCACGTCGTGGCTGTCGGCCTGTTCCTCGGTGACCAGAGGCATGTCGGGGAACGCCTCGCGCAGGCCGGCCGAGATCAGCGCGTCGGCGGCTTCATCGGCTTCGGTGACCGGGCTGGAGTCGGACTTGGACTTCACTTCAAAATCGTCGGAGTTGTAAATTTCCATGATCTTGTCCCCCGCTTCGAGCGCGAGACGACGGATCACGGCAACAAGATTTTCATAATTCAAAGAGCTACTCCTTTGCGCAGCGCGGATTTATTGATTTGAAGGCCTGCGACTCTTATGCTGCGCAGCGTGAAGATGGGCAAGCAGACCCGTCTGTTTGAGCCCGTACCGGAGCCGAGTTGCCATGTTTCAGTCCACAAAGCCGCGCTCCCGGCTCGGGTCCGCCGTCTACATTTGCGAGCTGATCTACCACAATTCGGTGCGCGCCGTGCGCAAGAGCCACGGAAATGCGTTCATCGCGATTTTCATGAACATGCTGCAGACGGTCATCTTCGTGCTCGCCTTCTACTTCATGTTCCATGTTTTGGGGATGCGCGGCTCGGCGATCCGCGGCGACTTCATGATTTACATCATGACCGGCGTCTTTCTCTACATGACCCATTCCAAGACCTTGGGGGCAGTCGCGGGCTCCGAGGGACCGGCGAGCCCGATGATGCAGCACGCGCCGATGAACACGGCGATCGCCATCGCCTCGGCCATGCTCTCGACGCTCTACATCCAGGTTCTGTCGCTCTTCGCGATCCTCTTCGTCTACGACGTGGCGTTCAATCCCTTCGTCATGAGCGAGGTTCACGATCCCATCGGCGCGTTGGGGATGCTGCTGCTGTCCTGGTTCTCCGGAGCGGCGATAGGCATGGTCCTGCTTGCGGCAAAGCCCTGGTTCCCGACGCCGGTGTCGATCGTCACCACGGTCTATCAGCGTGCAAACATGATCGCTTCGGGCAAGATGTTCGTGGCCAATTCGCTGACGCCGGGCATGCTGGCGATCTTCGACTGGAACCCGCTCTTCCACACCATCGACCAGTCGCGCGGCTATGCCTTCGCCAACTATTTCCCGCGCAACTCAAGCTGGGAATACGCGCTGTGGGTTTCGATCGTGCTGTTGATGATCGGGTTGATGGGCGAATTCTACACCCGCAAGCACGCCTCGGCCTCCTGGTCGGCGCGGCGATAGGCAGCGCTCCCAGGCGGTGCTGGACGCAGCGCGACCGTCTGCGCATGATGTGGGGTGATGGACCCCGGGAAGGAGCCTTTCATGCGCTATGTCATCACACTGACCGCCCTTTTGCTCACGACATCTGCCGCGGCCCAGGAGTTGCCCGCCTTCTACGCGGTCACCGGCGTTGCCCTGGATGACGTGTTGAACATCCGCGCGGCGCCCGATCCCACGGCGGCGGTGCTCGGAACCCTCGCGCCCACCTCGGTGGCGGTGCAGGTCGGCGCGCTGAACGAAGCGGGCACCTGGGGGCGGATCACCTCGGGAGAGGGCGTGGGCTGGGTCTCGATGGAGTTCCTCGCGCCAGAGGAAAACGGCAGCCTTCCACAGGTCGAGGGGCTGCGCTGCTTCGGCACCGAGCCCTTCTGGAGCTACGAGGTCCGGCAGGGCGAGACGGCGACCTGGACAACGCCCGAGGATCCCGAGGAGGTTCTGCTGGCCGGCACTTTCGGGACTGCCAGCGGTCAGCGCTGGCCGTTCAGCTCGGTGGCTGGAGCGGACCAACTGCAGGCGGTGCTGGTCACCAGCTCGGATGCACAGTGCAGCGACGGCATGTCCGACCAACTCTACGGGCTCTCGGCGGTTCTGGTGCTGACCGGCCGGGTCCATCGCACGCTGTCGGGGTGCTGCGAGTTGATGCGCTGAGCCTCAGGTGACCACACGCAGGGTGAGGTTGATCCGCCCGCCCTGCGGCAGCAGCGTCGACGAGCCGAAGCGGATGCGGTCGACGCCGTGGTGTTTCAGACGCGCCGCGCCGCCCATCACCACCACATCCCCGGACTTCAGCCAGACCGACTCGGTCTTACCGCCCCGCGTCTCGTTGCCCATGCGAAACAGACCCTCGTCGCCCAGCGAGACCGAAAGCACCGGGCAGGAGAAATCCGCCTCGTCCTTGTCCTGGTGCAGCCCCATGCGGGCGCCTTCGCCGTACCAGTTGATCAGGCAGCATTCGGGATCGCGCGCTACGCCCGAAAGCGCGCGCCAGATCGCCAGCACTTCTTCCGGGATCGGCGGCCAGTCCATGCCGCCGGGGTGGCGCGGCTCGTAGCGGTAGCCACGCCGGTCGGTGACCCAGCCGAAGCGGCCGGCCGCGCTCATCCGTACCGACATCTTCTGACCGCGCGGGGTGACCGGCTGATAGAGCGGCGCAACGCGCAGCAGATTGCGCAGCGCGTCGACAAGCGACTCCTGCGCCGGGCGGTCGAGGAAACCCTGGAAGAGCTGGAAGCCACGGATGTCGAGAGGGGCCGTCATGGCCTTCTTGTCGTGTATTCCGTGGCGACGCGCAAAGAAAATTGCCGGAAATGCAGGCAAAGCCCCGCCAAGGCCGCTTGCAGGGCTCAAACCCCCTCCTTATATACCCTCCGAACGCCGCGAGGCCCCCGCCGGACGGCTTCTTCAACAAGCGGGGCTGGATGCCGTAACGGGTCCGTATGCCTCGCGTCATCGCCTTGAATTGGAAAAGGGATCGAATCATGGGCAAAGTGATCGGTATCGACCTCGGCACCACGAACTCCTGCGTCGCCATCATGGACGGCAGCCAGGCTCGCGTGATCGAAAACGCCGAAGGCGCACGTACCACCCCGTCGATCGTCGCCTTCACCGACGACGAACGCCTCGTCGGCCAGCCCGCCAAGCGGCAGGCCGTGACCAACCCGGAAGCCACCATCTTCGCCGTTAAGCGTCTGATCGGTCGCCGCACCACCGATGCGGAAGTGACCAAGGACCAGAACATCGTCCCCTACAAGATCGTGGACGGCGGCAATGGCGATGCCTGGGTTGAAGCCAAGGGTGAGAAATACTCCCCGTCGCAAATCTCTGCCTTCATCCTCGGCAAGATGAAGGAAACCGCCGAGAGCTACCTCGGCGAGGAAGTGACCCAGGCCGTCATCACGGTCCCGGCCTACTTCAACGACGCCCAGCGTCAGGCCACCAAGGACGCCGGCAAGATCGCTGGCCTCGAAGTGCTGCGGATCATCAACGAGCCGACCGCGGCTGCGCTGGCCTACGGCCTCGACAAGAAAGAATCGAAGACCATCGCGGTCTATGACCTCGGCGGCGGCACCTTCGACGTGACCATCCTCGAGATCGACGATGGCCTCTTCGAGGTGAAGTCCACCAACGGCGACACGTTCCTCGGCGGTGAAGACTTCGACATGCGGATCGTTAACTACCTGGCGGACGAGTTCAAGAAAGAGCACCAGGTCGACCTGACCAAGGACAAGATGGCCCTGCAGCGTCTCAAGGAAGCTGCCGAGAAGGCCAAGATCGAGCTGTCCAGCTCGAGCCAGACCGAGATCAACCAGCCGTTCATCTCGATGGGCTCGAACGGCCAGCCGCTGCACATGGTCATGAAGCTGACCCGTGCCAAGCTGGAAAGCCTCGTGGGCGACCTGATCAAGGCCTCGCTGAAGCCCTGCGCCGCCGCGCTGAAGGATGCCGGCATTTCGAAGGAAGAGATCGACGAGGTCGTTCTGGTCGGCGGTCAGACCCGTATGCCGAAGGTCATCGAAGAGGTGACCAAGTTCTTCGGCAAGGAGCCGCACAAGGGCGTGAACCCGGACGAAGTGGTTGCCATGGGCGCCGCGATCCAGGCCGGTGTTCTGCAGGGTGACGTAAAGGACGTGGTCCTGCTCGATGTGACCCCGCTGTCGCTGGGCATCGAGACGCTGGGTGGCGTGTTCACCCGCCTGATCGACCGCAACACGACGATCCCGACCAAGAAGTCCCAGATCTTCTCGACCGCCGAGGACAACCAGGGCGCCGTGACGATCCGTGTCTTCCAGGGTGAGCGCGAGATGGCGGCCGACAACAAGCTGCTCGGCCAGTTCAACCTCGAGAACATCCCGCCGGCGCCGCGCGGCATGCCGCAGATCGAGGTGACCTTCGACATCGACGCCAACGGCATCGTTTCCGTGTCGGCCAAGGACAAGGGCACCGGCAAGGAACAGAAGATCACCATCCAGGCATCGGGTGGCCTCACCGACGCGGACATCGAGCGCATGGTCAAGGACGCCGAGGAGAACGCCGAGGCGGACGGCAAGCGCAAGGAGCTCGTCGAGGCCCGTAACCAGGCCGAGAGCCTCATCCACTCGACCGAAAAGTCGATCGAGGAGCATGGCGACAAGGTCGATCCGTCGACCATCGAAGCCATCGAGCTGGCGATTGCCGCGCTCAAGGATGATCTCGAGAAGGACGATGTCACCGGTGAGAAGCTGAAGTCCGGCATCCAGAACGTGACCGAAGTGGCCATGCGTCTGGGCGAGGCGATCTACAAGGCGCAGGCCGAGGCGGGCGACAGCGCTCCCGAAGCCGACACCGGCGACTCCGGCGACAAGTCGGGCCCGTCGGATGACGACAACATCGTGGACGCGGACTTCGAAGACCTCGACGACCGCAAGCGCAGCTAAGCCATAGCGGAACCAGACGGGGGCCGGTCCGGATGCCGGACCGGCCCTTTTCTGTTCCGGGCCAAGGAGGGCATGTATGTCCAAGCGTGACTATTACGAGCTGCTCGGCGTCGCCAAAGGGGCCTCCGCGGACGAGATCAAGAAGGGCTATCGCAAGAAAGCGAAGGAACTTCACCCCGACCGGAACGCGGACAACCCTGAGGCGGAAGCCCAGTTCAAGGAAATCAATGAGGCCTACGAGGTTCTCAAGGACGCCGACAAGAAGGCGGCCTATGACCGCTACGGCCACGCGGCCTTCGAAGGCGGCATGGGCGGCGGGGGACGTCCCGGCGGCGGCTTCGGCCAGCAGGGTGATTTCGCCTCGGCTTTCTCCGACGTCTTCGACGATCTCTTCGGCGACTTCATGGGCGGCGGCCGTGGTGGCGGCGGACGCCAGCGCGCGGCGCGCGGCGCGGACCTGCGCTACAATCTGCGCGTGACGCTGGAGGACGCTTACGGCGGCCTGCAGAAGACCATCAACGTGCCGACCTCGGTGCAATGCGGCGAGTGCCATGGTTCGGGTGCCGAGGGCGGCGCCGAGCCGGTGACCTGCCCGACCTGTTCGGGCATGGGCAAGGTCCGCGCAACGCAGGGCTTCTTCACAGTCGAGCGCACCTGTCCAACCTGTTCGGGTCTCGGCCAGATCATCAAGAACCCCTGTTCCTCCTGTGGCGGCCAAGGCCGTGTGCAGAAAGAGCGTTCGCTGTCGGTCAACATCCCTGCGGGGGTCGAAACCGGTACCCGCATCCGTCTGGCCGGTGAAGGCGAGGCGGGGATGCGCGGCGGTCCTCCGGGCGATCTCTACATCTTCATCGAGGTCAAGAAGCACGGCATCTTCGAGCGCGAGGGCACCGAGCTGCATTGCCGCGTGCCGGTATCGATGACCACCGCCGCACTTGGCGGCGACATCGAGGTGCCAACCATCGACGGCGGCCGCAGCCGGGTGAAAATCCCCTCTGGCAGCCAGTCCGGTCGCCAGATGCGCCTGCGTGGCAAGGGCATGCCCGCCCTGCGCGGCGGCCCGGCCGGGGATATGTTCATCGAGCTGGCGGTCGAGACCCCGGTAAACCTCACCTCGCGCCAGAAAGAACTTCTGCGCGAGTTCGAGGATCAGTCCGAGGACAACAACCCGGAATCGAAGAGCTTCTTCTCTTCGGTGAAGGGGTTCTGGGATTCGATGAAGGGCTGATCGGCCCTTTCACAAGGATCGGACACGGCGCGGGATGGTCCGCGCCGTTTTCTTTTGGGGCACTGCGGCCACGGGTGCGTTTCGGCCTGCGCTATGTCTCGCGCTTGGCTTAACGCTTTTCTAACCGTGATTCCGTCACCCTGACGCGATGTGCCCGCCCCGCCATTTCTCCGACATTCAGCCCTCGCTCTTTGCCGGCGACGAGGCACCGGTTCGCCCTGCGCCCGATGGGCGGCCGCTCCCGTCCTACATCCGCGATCACCGAAGGCGGCTGCGCGATCGCTTTCTCACCGGGGGGGCCGATGCCGTGCCCGACTACGAGCTGCTCGAGCTGCTGCTGTTTCGTGCCATCCCCCGGCAGGACATGAAGCCGCTCGCCCGCCGCCTGCTCGAGCATTTTGGCGATTTCAACGCCGTTGTCTCAGCCCCGCCCGCCCGGCTGCGCGACGTTGACGGGGTGGGGGAGGCCGTGGTGACGGAGCTGAAGATCGTCGAGGCGGCGGCGCATCGTTTGGCACGCAGCCGGGTGCTGCAGCGGCAGGTGGTCACCTCTTGGGAGGCGTTGCTGGACTATTGCCAGACGGCCATGGCGCATCGCGACACCGAGCAGTTCCGCGTGCTCTTCCTCGACCGCAAGAACGTGCTCATCGCCGACGAGCCGCAGGCGCGTGGCACGGTGGACCATGTCCCGGTCTATCCGCGCGAGGTGGTCAAACGGGCGCTGGAGCTGAACGCCAGCGCGCTCATTCTCGTGCACAACCATCCGTCGGGCGATCCCACGCCCAGCGGTGCCGACATCGAGATGACCGAGCAGATCCGGTTGGCGGCGGAAGCTCTGGGCATCACCTTGCACGACCATCTGGTGATCGGCCGCTCGCGCGAATTGAGCTTCCGGGCCGAGGGGCTGCTCTGAGCCCTAGCGCAGCCAGACCTCGACGCGGCGGTTTACCTGCCGGCCCCAGACCGTGTCGTCGCAGGCCATGGGCATGGCCTCGCCGAAGGCGTCGGTGAGCAGGGTAATGCCTGCAAGGTCATTGGCCTCGGCAGCCGCGATCACCGCGTCGCGGACCGAGGCGGCGCGCTCGGCGGCGATTTGCAGATTGCCCTCGCTTGGCCCCTCTCCGTCGGAGAAGCCGACGAAGACCAGCGTGCGCCCATCGTACTCGCCCAGCTCCAGCGCCCGGGCGAGCTGCTGAACATTCGAGCGGGACTGCGTGTCGAGCCCTGCCGAGCCCGCTTCGAAGCGGAAGGAGGTGGTCAGGCGCCGCATCGGCGCGAGCGCGGCCACGAGCCGTTTCAGTTCGCTCAGGCCCGCGTCGCCCTCGGCAATGGCAATGGCGTTGGCCAGCCGGTCTCCTTGCGCGTCGAGTGGTAGCTCTTCGGGGCTCTGGTCGACGAAGCCAGCGCGTCGGATGACGATCTGCGCGGGCGCCGAGCGGGTGAACTCGAGGAACTCGCGCGCCAGCTTGGGCAGGCGGCGGGCGGGCATGTAGACGAAGACCGGCATGGTGAGCGGGTAGTCCTCGGTCTTGATCGCCTGCCGCGTGCCACGCAGGTGGAAGCCGCAGCTGCCGGTGAGCACGACGGGGCGACTGTTGCCAACCTCTGCCGCGCTAACAAAGCCGAGCCCCAGAGCATCTTCGGAGACCGCCGCGGCGAGCGCCGAGGCGCTGTCATGTCGGACGGTTTCCGAGTTGCGCAGGGTTAGGGTGGGGGGCTGAAGGAGATGGTCTTCGAGCGCCTGCACCAGCCCCGACCCCTCGCGCGGGAGGTGCAGCACGATTGGCGCATCCGGGCCACCCAGGTCCTGCCAGTTGTCGATCTCGCCAGAGAGCACCGCCGCCAGGTTGGGCAGCGAGACCTTGGTGACCGGGTTGGCGGGGGCCACAACCGGTACCAGCGCGTCGAGCGCCAGCACGCGGCTGCGGTTGGGCTGCGTCAGATCGCCAAGCCCCGCCTGCCACGCAAGCTCCTGCTCGGCGGGACGGACCTCGCGCAGGGCGACGACGATATCGGCCTCGGCGGCGAGCAGGTCGGCAAAGCCCTCGTCGGTGCTGGAAGGGGTGATGTCAAAATGGCCGATCTCGCGCTCGCCGTCGGTCAGCGCGTAGCGTGTCCCGCCCCCGGCCAGCGTGCCCGGCTCGGCGCCGTAGCCATTGCGCTGCGCGAAGCTCTCGATCAGCGCAGGCATCAGCAGCGCGCCCAGGGAGGTGGCTCCGGAAATGCGCAGCTCGGCGACGAAATCGGTCAGCGAGGGGCAGCCGACGCCCTCGCAGAGCACGCCCGAGCTGTCGACGGTCAACTCGCCGTAGCGGCTGTCGATACGGTAGAACTCGCCGTCGAAGCCAAGCATGGTGCCGCTCAGCTCGATGCCGCCGTCGCGCGAGCGCAGAGTCACATCCTGAGCTTCGGCGCGTGTCGGCAAGAGGAGGCCTGAAAGGGCGCCCGGAATGAAAAGTGCGACGATGATCGCCGCACGGACCTGTCGCATCGGGGCCTCTTGACCGCTCGTTCTAGTTGGCGGCGATCTTCAGGTCTTCGAGCAGGTTTTTCAACACCAGAAAGTCACCGGTGGCGCTGCAATCTGGCATGGAAAGCGTGAGATCGCGGGCACGCAGGCTGCCGCCCAGGCGGAACTCCAGCGTCTGCGCCTCGATCCCTCGGCCGCAATTGGCCTTGGTGATCTCTGCCTCGATGGTGAGCGCGACCGCGCCGGCGGTCTTTGCCGCGGCGGCGGGGAAGGTGTAGACCTCGGCCATGCGCGCCTCGGGGCTGGCGGCATCGCCAAGGCGGGTCATGAACCCGCCCTCGCCGCGCGCGGTCCGGGTCAAATCTCCGGCGGCGGCCGCCCAGACGTGGCCCGCTTCGTCTCCGGCCGCGCCGAATTCATTGGCATGAAGGGCAAGCCCGCTCTCGCCACGCCATTGCAGCGCGACCCTGTCGTAGAAGGGCAGGGCCGGGACATCGGCCATGGCGGTCGCCCCCGCGCCAGTGGCGAAGGAGGCGATAAAGAGCGCCTTCTCCGCCAGCGCGGGCACCTCGACACGGAGTGTGCCGTCGGGCTGGGTGACCTCGGTGAACATCAGCCCGTTATGGTGGATCGTCACGCGCTCGGAAGCGAAGCAGGGGGCCACGATGTCGAGCGCGACCATCGCCCCGGCACCGGAACGCGCGGACATGGTGACCGAACAATCTGAGGCCGTGATCTCGGTCTCCTCGGGAAGGACCGCCGGGCGTGTCCCTGCCTCGGAGAGGGCGGCGGTGCGGATTTTCTGTGGCGCAGGCAGGCTGGCCTCGGCGGCGCGATCAGCGGGAAGCTCTGGAAGCCGGACCGAGGAGGTGTCCTCGATCTGGGCGATCTGCATGGCCCCGGCGCGTTGGCCGCGGGCGTCGAGCTGCTGCATCGCGAAGCCGATGATGACGGCCGCGCTGAGGGTCATAATTGCAAGTCTGTAGCTCTTGATCCGTCCCATGATCGTCCCCGACAACTGAACTCGTACCGGAAACAATCTGAGTCTCAAAAGAGGCATGGTTGCGGCAGTGCGGAGGAGTCATCGGGGCGGGCCCGGGGCATAGGCGCCCCGGGCCCGCCCCGGAAAGTCGGTCTGCGATGTCAGCGGCGCCTGATCAGGCGAGGCTACCATGGCAATGCTTGAACTTCTTGCCAGAGCCGCAGGGGCAGGGATCGTTGCGGCTCGGATTGCCCCAGGTTGCCGGCTCGTTCTCGTCGAAGCCGTCGACCAGAGGCTCGTGCGATTCCGGCACGGCCGCGTTCTCGCTCGGGCCGACCGCATGCGCCTGCTCGGCGAGCTTCTGCTGCTGCGCCTGTTGTTCGGCCATCTGCTGCAGCATCTTCTGCTGCTCTTCCTGGGTCATCGGGCGCACCCGGCCAAGCTGCTCGGTCACGCGCTCGCGCAGGGATTCCAGCATCGACTCGAAGAGCTGGAAGGCTTCGTTCTTATACTCGTTGAGCGGGTCACGCTGCGCATAGCCACGGAAGCCCACGACCGACCGCAGGTGCTCGAGCGTCAGAAGGTGCTCGCGCCACTTGGTGTCGATTGTCTGCAGCAGCACCTGCTTCTCGATCTGGCGCATGGTCTCGGGACCGAAGGCCTCGGCCTTCTCGGCCATCTGCTTGTCGGTGGCCTCTTCGATGCGCTCGCGGATGGTTTCTGCGTCGACGCCCTCTTCGTCGCCCCAGGCGATGACCGGCAGGTCGATGCCGAGCTTCTCGATGCACGCGGCGTAAAGACCCTGCATGTCCCACTGATCGGCATAAGCCTTCGCGGGCACATAGGTTTCGACCAACTCGTCGATCACCTCGTGGCGCATGTCCTCTGCGATCTCCGAGAGATCCTTGGCTTCCATGATTTCCAGACGCTGCGCGAAGATCACCTTGCGCTGGTCGTTCATCACGTCGTCGAATTTCAGCAGCTGCTTGCGGATGTCGAAGTTGCGGCCTTCGACCTTGGCCTGCGCGCGCTCCAGCGACTTGTTCACCCAAGGGTGGATGATCGCCTCGCCTTCCTTCATGCCGAGCTTGGTCAGCACCTTGTCGAGCCGCTCGGAGCCGAAGATGCGCATCAGGTCATCTTCGAGCGACAGGTAGAAGGAGCTGCGACCCGGGTCACCCTGGCGGCCCGAACGGCCGCGCAACTGGTTGTCGATGCGGCGGCTCTCGTGGCGCTCGGTGGCCAGCACGAAGAGACCGCCGGCCTCCTTCACCTCGGCCTCGGCCTTGGCGTGCTCGGTCTCGATGCGGGCGCGGATTTCTTCAGGGTCGGCCTCGGGATCGGCGGCGATGGCCTCCATCACGAGGAATTCGAAGTTGCCGCCCAGCTTGATGTCGGTGCCGCGGCCAGCCATGTTCGTCGCGATGGTGACCGCGCCCAGCTTGCCGGCGTCGGCGACGATCTGCGCTTCCTGCTCGTGCTGGCGGGCGTTGAGCACATTGTGCGTCAGCCCGGCCTTGCTCAGCAGCTGCGAGAGCAGCTCGGATTTCTCGATCGAGGTGGTGCCGACGAGGACCGGCTGGCCCTTCGCATGCGCCGTCTTGATCTCTTCGGTGATCGCCGCGTATTTCTCGGCGGTGGTGCGGTAGACCTTGTCGTCGTCGTCGATCCGCGCGATCGGCCGGTTGGTCGGCACTTCGACCACGCCCAGCTTGTAGATCTCGGCAAATTCCTCGGCCTCGGTCAGCGCGGTGCCGGTCATGCCCGACAGCTTGTCGTAAAGGCGGAAGTAGTTCTGGAAGGTCACGCTGGCGAGGGTGACGTTCTCGGGCTGGATCTGGCAGCCTTCCTTCGCCTCGATCGCCTGGTGCAGGCCATCCGACAGACGGCGGCCGGCCATCATCCGGCCGGTGAATTCGTCGATCAGCACGACCTGCCCGTCTCGGACGATGTAGTCCTTGTCACGGGTGTAAAGCTTGTGCGCGCGCAGGCCCTGGTTGACGTGGTGCACCACGGTGGTGCTTTCCGGGTCGTAGAGCGTCTGGCCCTCGGGCAGGATGCCGCGGCGGTGGAGCATGTCCTCGAGCGCCTCGTTGCCCTCGTCGGTGAAGGTGACGTTGCGGCTCTTTTCATCGAGCGTGTAGCCGTCCTCGGGCAGTTCGGGGATCAGCCGGTCGATGGCGACATAGAGGTCCGAGCGGTCCTGGCTGGGACCGGAGATGATCAGCGGGGTGCGCGCCTCGTCGATGAGGATCGAGTCCACCTCGTCGACCACGGCGAAGCCATGGCCGCGCTGCATCATCTGATCCAGTTCGGACTTCATGTTGTCGCGGAGGTAGTCGAAGCCCAGCTCGTTGTTGGTGGCATAGGTGATGTCGCAGGCATAGGCCTGCTTCTTCTCGTCCTCGGGCTGCTGCGGGTAGACCACGCCGGTGGTCATGCCGAGCGCGGCGAACACCTTGGACATCCACTCGGCGTCACGGCGGGCCAGGTAGTCGTTCACCGTCACCACGTGCACGCTCTTTCCGGAAAGGGCGTTGAGATACGACGGGAAGGTGGCGACCAGCGTTTTGCCCTCGCCGGTCTTCATCTCGGAGATGTTACCCTGGTGAAGGAAAATCCCGCCCATCAGCTGCACATCAAAGGCGCGCAGGCCGAGCGCGCGCTTGGCCGCCTCGCGGCAGTTGGCAAAGGCCTCGGGCAGCAGCGCGTCGAGGCTTTCGCCCTCGGCAAAGCGCTTGCGGAACTCCTTGGTTTTGGCGATCAGCGCGGCATCGTCCAGCGCCTCGTACTCGGGTTCCAGCGCGTTGATTTGAGCGATCAGAGGTCGGGTGGCCTTGATCTTGCGGTCGTTCGGGGTGCCGAACACCTTCCGCGCGAGTTTTCCCATTCCGAGCATGTGGCCTGCCTGTCCTGTCTGACAAAGTCGTGTTCCGCGTGAGGCATCCGCTTGCCCGCCTCGCACTCAACCCATATGACACAGGGGAACGACCGGCCTTGCAGAGCCTTGTGGCGATGTAAGCGGCAGGTTGGTAAGTGTCAACGCCGCCCGGTGGCGGGCGGCCAACTGGAAGGACGCCTAGATGCCCAAAACCCTCACCACACTGGGGGCGGCCGCGCTCGCCCTGACCCTCGCGCTGCCCCTTCACGCCCAGGATCAGGCTGCGGAGCAGACCGAGGCGCTGAGCGCCGACACCGTCGTGGCGACGGTGAACGGCACGGACATCACCCTCGGCGAGATGCTGGTCGTGCGCGCCAGCCTGCCCGAGCAGTACCAGCAGCTTGGCGATGACGTGCTCTGGGACGGCATCCTCGACCAGCTGGTTCAGCAGGAAGTGCTCGCACAGGACGAGAAGGCGGTCGAGACCAAGCGCGTGGACCTGTCGCTGAAGACCGAGCGCCGCACGCTGCTCGCCGCCGAGACCGTGTCGGCCGTGGCCGACGCCGCGGTGACCGACGAGGCGCTGCAGGCCGCCTATGACGCGCAGTTCGCCGATGCCGACCAGGGCCAGGAATACAACGCCTCGCACATCCTCGTGGAGAGCGAGGACGAGGCCAAGGCGATCATCGAAGAGCTGAACGGCGGCGCCGATTTCGCCACTGTGGCCAAGGAGAAATCCACCGGCCCGTCCGGCCCCAACGGCGGCGAACTCGGCTGGTTCAGCAAGGGCATGATGGTCGAGCCCTTCGAGACCGCGGTCGCGGACATGGAGCCGGGCGCGATCTCCGAAGCGCCGGTGCAGACCCAGTTCGGCTGGCATGTGATCAAGCTCAACGAGACTCGCGCCAAGGAAGCGCCGAAGCTCGACGAGGTGCGGGATCAGCTCGCCCAGCAGGTGCAGCAGGAAGCCGTCGCAGCCTATATGGACGACGCCGAGGCTGGCGCCGAGATCACCCGCAAGTCCTCGGGGGATATCGATCCCTCCATCCTGTCCAACCTGCAGCTGCTGGAGGACTGAGTGGCCAAGACCCTCGCCGTTTCCCCGCTAGCCCCTGCGGCCTTTCCCGTCCTGCCGGTGATCGACGGGGTGCGTTTTGCCTCTGTCGCGGCGGGGGTGCGCTACGCGGGGCGCACCGACGTCATGCTGGCCCTGCTCGACGCAGGCAGCACCATGGCGGGGGTCTTCACCCGCTCGGCCACGCGCTCGGCCCCCGTGCTCGACTGCCAGGCCAAGATCGGCGCCACCTCTGACGAGGGCGCGGCGATCATCGTCAACTCGGGCAATTCCAATGCCTTCACCGGCCGCAACGGCATCGAGTCCACCCGCGCGGTGACCTCGGCGGTGGCGGCGGCGACGGGCCTGCCCGAGGCGCGAGTCTTCTCCTCCTCGACAGGGGTGATCGGCGAGCCGCTGCCGCATGAGCGCATCACCGCCAAGGTGGACGAGCTGGTGAATGCGCTTGATGCCACCGGCATCTCCGGCGCGGCCAAGGCGATCATGACCACCGACACCTTCCCCAAGGGCTCGACCGTCACGGTCGACCTGCCGGGTGGGCCGGTGAAGATCGCCGGGATCGCCAAGGGCTCGGGGATGATCGCGCCCGACATGGCGACCATGCTGGTCTACATCTTCACCGACGCGAAGGTGCCGCAGACCCTGCTGCAGAAACTGGTCAGCCAGATCAACGACCGCAGCTTCAACTGCATCACCGTCGACAGCGACACCTCCACTTCCGACACGCTGCTCATGGGCGCCACCGGCGCCTCGGGCATCGAGGTGACCGAAGCGGACACGGCCTTCGCCGAGGCGCTCGAGACCGTCTTCCTCGATCTCGCGCACCAGGTGGTCAAGGACGGCGAGGGGGCGACCAAGTTCGTCACAGTCGAAGTGACCGGCGCCGCCAGTGACGCCGACGCGCGCACCCACGCCATGGCCATCGCCAACTCACCGCTGGTCAAAACCGCCATCGCCGGCGAGGACCCGAACTGGGGCCGCATCGTGATGGCGATCGGCAAGTCCGGCGCGGCGGCGGATCGTGACCTCCTGACGATCCGCTTTGGCGACGTGCTGGTGGCGGAAAAGGGCTGGCGCTCGCCGGACTACCGCGAAGAAGACGGCGCCCGGCTGATGAAGGCGCCCGAGATCACCGTCTCGGTCGATCTTGGTCTGGGGCAGGGCAAGGCCACCGTCTGGACCTGTGATCTGACCCACGGCTACATTTCGATCAACGCCGATTACCGGTCGTAACAGCCTTGCCCCTCTTTGTGGGGGCACATATCCCGGAGAGCGCGAGGGGCTCCGCCCCTCGCGTTTCTGCATCTACGGAAAGCCCCTCGCCATGAAAAACATCGTCCTCGTCTCTGCCGTTGCCCTCATCGACGTCGAGGGGCGCGTGCTTTTAGCGCAGCGGCCCGAGGGCAAGTCGATGGCCGGGCTCTGGGAATTCCCGGGTGGTAAGGTCGAGCCTGGGGAGACCCCCGAAGCGGCGCTCATCCGAGAACTGCACGAGGAGCTTGGGATCGAGACCTGGGACAGCTGCCTTGCGCCGCTGACCTTTGCCTCGCATGCCTATGACGATTTCCACCTGCTGATGCCGCTTTTTGCCTGTCGCAAATGGCAGGGCGTGCCCCAGGCGCGCGAGGGGCAGGTGCTGAAATGGGTGCGGGCGCGCGAGCTCACCGACTACCCTATGCCGCCCGCCGACGTGCCGCTGATACCGATTCTCAGGGATTTGCTCTGATCAAGGATTTCTTGATGCTTTGGGGCGTATGATCAGAAAATCATCGCAAAAACAGGCAGTTTTGCTCATTATTGAAACAGTTTTGTGCAAGATTTGTGTAGTTTTGGGCGGCCCACTGGCGTAATAATGGTTCGCACAGAGTTTTAGTTTAGGACACAACATGTTGCGCACCATCATCATGGGTAGCTGCATTTCGGTCCAGGGCTTTCTTGAGAAGACCCTTCCCGATGGGCGTCTCGTCGTCCGCGTCGGCCAGCAGGTTTTCACCGGGCGCCCGGTCTGATTGTACGCCCCGTAGAAGTCAACGACATGCGAGTCGCCTGAAAAGGCGGCTCGTATTTTTTTGCCCCAAGCTGACGTCGGCAAAGATCGCACGGTCCACGATGCAGGGAAGATGAACGCTCCAAGGGCAAGCCATAGGCCCAAGCAAAAAGGCCGGCGAGGTGATCGCCGGCCTTTTCAAATTTTGCTGCCGCAGGAGGGCAGGGCGATCAGAGCGACCGCTCGACTTCCTCGCGCTCGAAGATCTCGATGACATCGCCGGGGCGGATATCATCGTAGTTCTCGAAGGCCATGCCGCATTCCTGGCCGGATTGCACCTCGGCAACCTCGTCCTTGAAGCGCTTGAGGGTCTTCAGCGTGCCTTCGTGGATCACAACGTTGTCGCGCAGCAGGCGAACACCTGCGGAGCGGCGGGCGATGCCCTCGGTGACCAGGCAGCCGGCGACCTTGCCGACGTTGGACACCTTGAAGACTTCCTTGATCGCCGCGTAGCCAATGAAGTTCTCGCGGATTTCGTTCGACAGCAGGCCCGAGGCCGCCGCTCTCACATCGTCCACGAGGTCGTAGATCACCGAGTAGTAGCGGATCTCCACGCCCTTCTGGTTGGCCGCGTTGCGGGCCGGAGCGTTGGCACGGACGTTGAAGCCGATGACCGGGCAGCCCGAGGCTTCGGCGAGGCCGATGTCGGTCTCGGTGATCGCGCCCACACCGGAGTGGATGACGCGCACGCGGACCTCGTCGTTGCCCACCTTCTCGAGCGCCTGGACGATCGCTTCGGTCGAGCCCTGCACGTCCGCTTTCACGATGACGGGCAGTTCCGAGACGTTCTCGTCGTCCTTGGCCTTCTGCATCAGCTGTTCCAAGGTCGTCGCGGCACCGGCTGCGGCGCGCTTGTCCTTGGTCACATGTGCGCGGTACTCGGCGATCTCGCGAGCCTGCGCCTCGGTCTCGGTGACGTTGAGAACGTCGCCGGCCTCGGGCGTGCCGTTGAGACCCAGCACCTCGACAGGCACCGAGGGTCCAGCTTCCTGAACGCGCTCACCCTTGTCGTTGATCAGCGCACGGACTTTGCCGTACTGCTCGCCCACGACGAAGATGTCGCCCTGCTTGAGCGTGCCGTTCTGCACGAGCACCGTCGCCACCGGACCACGGCCCACGTCGAGCTGCGCTTCGATGACAGCACCCTGTGCGGCGCGGTTCGGGTTGGCCTTGAGCTCAAGGATTTCCGCCTGCAGCGCGATGGCTTCGAGCAGCGTGTCGAGACCCTGGCCGGTCTTGGCCGAAACCTCGACGTCCTGCACATCGCCCGACATCTCCTCGACGACGACTTCGTGCTGCAACAGGTCGGTGCGCACCTTGGTCGTGTTCGCGGACGGCTTGTCGACCTTGTTGATCGCCACGATCATCGGCACCTTGGCCGCTTTCGCGTGGCTGATCGCCTCGACCGTCTGCGGCATCACGGCGTCATCCGCGGCAACCACCAGCACGACGATGTCCGTCACCTGCGCGCCACGCGAGCGCATCGAGGTGAAGGCGGCGTGACCCGGGGTGTCGAGGAAGGACAGCACGTCGCCGTTCTTCGTCGTCACCTGGTAGGCGCCGATGTGCTGGGTGATGCCGCCGGCTTCGCCGGAGGTCACACTGGTGTTGCGGATCGCGTCGAGCAGCGAGGTCTTGCCGTGGTCGACGTGGCCCATGATCGTGATGACCGGCGGACGCGGCAGGAGGTCTTCCGGCTTGTCGTCCACGGTTTTGATCACGTCCTCGACGTCAGCATCGGACACGCGGGTCACGCGGTGGCCGAACTCCTCGATGATCAGTTCCGCCGTGTCGGCGTCAATGCTCTGGTTTTGCGTCGCCATGATGCCGCTCTGCATGAGCGACTTCACCACGTCAGCCACGCGCTCGGCCATACGGTTGGCGAGTTCCGCCACCGTGATCGCCTCGGGCAGCTGAACGTCGCGCACGACCTTCTCGCGCGACTGTGCACCGCCCATGGCCTTCTGACGCGCACGCTCCTGCTTGCGCTTCATCGCGGCCATGGATTTCTGCCGGCCACCTTCGCCGCCCAGAGCCTGGTTCAGCGTCAGTTTGCCGGAGCGGCGGTTGCCATCGTCGCGGGCACGCGCCGAGCGGCCACGCTCTTCGCGCTCGCGTTCGGCCTTGCGCTGCGGCTGAGCCGCCGGCTTGGCCCCGGGCGCACCGCCCGCGCGGGCCGGAGCCCCTGCAGCGCTGTCGTCCTTGGCCGCAGCAGCGGCTTTCTTGGGCGCGGCTTCTGCCTTCTTGGCCGCTTCCGCGGCCTCGGCAGCTTCGCGGGCCTTGCGCTGTTCTTCCTCGGCTTTCGCCTTGGCACGCTCTTCGGCCTCGCGCTGCTCGCGCTCTTTCTGTTCCTTTTCGGCGCGCATGCGCTCACGCTCCTCGGCGCGGGCCTTTTCCACGGCCTCGCGCTGAGCAGTCTCTTCGGCTTCGCGCGCCTTAGCGGCCTGCAGCGCGCGCAGCCGGCGTTCCATCTCCGAGTCGGTGATGCCCGCCGGGCGCTTGCCCGATCCGCCATGCGATCCGCCGCCCGAACCCTTTGCACCGCCTGCGGCGCCCGCTTTCGGGACCACGACGCGTTTGCGCTTGGTTTCTACCACGACGTTCTTTGTGCGGCCGTGGCTGAAGCTCTGCTTCACGTTCCCCGAGTGGGAGCCGCCGCGCAAACCCAAAGTCTTCTTGCCGTCGTTATCGCTCATTAAGATTCTCTTATCCTTTCCGGCGGCCCTTGCCGCCCGCGGCAGCCCCTGCTGCCGTTTTCGCGTCTGCCGATGCGACGCGCAGGCCCTTCAAACGTTGGGCCTCCTCTACAACACGTTTGGTGAGTCCACCAGCGCCAAGCGCTGCATGTATCACCTTTTCGCGTCCGAAGGCCAGCCCCAGCTCGTCCGCAGTGAGCCAGCCGATGTAGTTCCCCCCGTAGGGAGTACTCAATTTCGTCTTGCCGCGGGCCGATCCGTCCTCGGCCTGGATCAGGACGCGGGCTTCCTCTTTCGAAAGCCAGTCCTTCACCTTTTCATAACCCGAGACCGCGCCGCCGCCCTTGCGGGCGAGACTGATCAGCTCGACCACCCGTCGGGCAAGCATGCCCTCGATGAGGTCTGGCAGCCCTTCGGGAACCGTTACCGGCCCCTTGGCCGCGCGGGCAAAGAGGCCCTTGCCCGCCGCCTTTTCCAATGCCTTGCGATCGGCCGAGACCCAGATGCCCCGACCGGGCAGCTTGCCCGCGAGGTCAGGAACGACCTGACCCTCGGGCCCGACCACGAAACGGATCAAGCCGCCCTTGGGCTCCACGTCGCCAGTGGCGATGCAGCGCCGTTCGGGCCCGTCTGCCCCGTCCTTATCCTGACCTCCGCGGCTCATCTGGGACTCAGGCCTCCGCCTCGTCGGGCTCGCCGTCGAGCTCATCGCTCTCTGCCGCGCCGGACACGAGTTCCTCGGGGTCGACCCAGCCCAGCATCACGCGGGCGGTCATGATCATATTCTGCGCCTCTTCGAGGTCCACGCCGAATTTCTCGAGCAGACCGTCGTCCTTCTGGCGCTGGCCGTCGACCGTGGTCCAGCCACCGGCAAGTTCCCAGTCTGCGCAGGTGGCGAAGTCTTCGAGCGACTTGATGTCGTCCTGTGCCAGTGCCTCTACCATCTGGGGAGTGAGGCCCTCGAATTCAATGAGGCTCTCCTCAACGCCCAGCTCGCGCGCCTTCTCGAGCGCCTTGCGGGCCTGCTCTTCGATGAACTCGCGGGCACGGGTCTGCAGCTCCTCGGCGGTGCCTTCGTCGACGCCGTCGATCACCAGCAGCTCGTCGAGCTCGACGTAGGCCACTTCCTCGAGGTTGGTGAAGCCCTCGGCCACCAGCAGCTGCGCGAAGAACTCGTCGACGTCCAGCGTGTCCATGAAGAGCTTGGTGCGCTCTTCGAACTCGGCCTGGCGGCGCTTCGATTCTTCTTCCTCGGTCATGATATCGATGTCGAGGCCGGTCAGCTGCGAGGCGAGGCGCACGTTCTGGCCGCGGCGGCCGATGGCCAGCGACAGTTGTTCATCGGGCACGACGACCTCGATGCGCTCGGCGTCCTCGTCGAGAACCACCTTCGACACTTCGGCCGGCTGCAGCGCGTTCACGAGGAAGGTCGGCATGTCCTCGTTCCACGGGATGATGTCGATCTTCTCGCCCTGCAGTTCGTTCACGACGGCCTGCACGCGGCTGCCGCGCATACCGACGCAGGCGCCAACCGGGTCGATCGAGCCATCGTAGGACACGACGCCGATCTTGGCGCGCGAGCCCGGGTCACGGGCCACGGCCTTGATCTCGATGATGCCGTCGTAGATTTCCGGCACTTCCATCTTGAACAGCTCGGCCATGAATTCCGGCGCGGTGCGCGACAGGAAGATCTGCGGGCCGCGCGCTTCGCGGCGCACGTCCTTGACGTAGCAGCGGATGCGGTCGCCGGGGCGGTAGCTCTCGCGGCCGATCTTCTCGTTGCGACGCAGGATGGCTTCGCCACGGCCCACGTCGACGATGACGTTGCCGTATTCCTCGCGCTTGACCTGACCGTTGATGATCGTGCCCTGACGGTCCTTGAATTCCTCGTACTGGCGGTCACGCTCGGCTTCGCGCACCTTCTGCAGGATCACCTGCTTGGCGCTCTGCGCGGCGATACGGCCGAGGTCGACCGGCGGGACTTCCTCGACATAGGTGTCGCCGACCTTGGGCTCGGCCATGTACTGCTTGGCCTGCTGGACGGTCATCTCGGCCTGGTAGTTCTCAAGAAGGTCATCCTCGACCACGGTGCGCACGCGGGTGAAGCTGGCGCGACCGGTCTTGCGGTCGATCTTCACGCGGATGTCCATCTCCGAGCCGTAGCGGCTCTTGGCGGCGCGGGCGAGGCTCTCTTCCATCGCTTCGATCACCAGCGAGGGGTCGATCATCTTCTCGCGAGCGACGGCTTCTGCGGTCTGCAGAAGCTCGAGCTGGTTGGCAGAGGTGATGGCCATGGTCTTAGTCCTCCTGAGCGGCCGCGTCGTCGGCCTCGATGTCGTCGAATTTGGTTTCGTCCACTTCCTGCGCCTTGCGGGCACGAAGCATGTCTCGGATCAGATCGTCGGTGAGCACCAGCTTGGCGTCCGACAGCCAGTCGAATTGCAGGCCAATGGTTTGGTCTTCGCCGCCCTCCTCGATGTTGAGCAGCACTTCGCCGCCCTCGACCCCGGCGACCACGCCGCGCCAGCGCTTGCGGCCGTCGATCATCTCGGCGGTTTCGATCTTCACCTCGTAGCCCTCGAAGGTCTCAAAGTCCTTGAGGCGGGTGAGGGGGCGGTCGATCCCGGGCGAGGACACCTCGAGCGTGTACGCGTCGATGATCGGGTCCTCGACGTCGAGCACGGCGGAGACCGCGGTGGAGATGTCGGCGCATTCATCGACTTCGATGCCGCCCTCGGGGCGTTCGGCCATGATCTGCAGGGTGGCGGTCTTGCCCCCCATGAGACGGATGCGCACGAGTTCGAACCCCATGTCTTCGATGACGGGGCCGACGATCTCGGCGAGGCGCTTGTCGAGCGATGATTTGGCGATGAGGTCGGTCATGTTTCTCCGACTCCTTCGGAAACAAAAATACGGGCGCGCGGCCCGTCGGTGTTTCCCGGTGGAGCTTCGGTGCCAGGACCGACGCGCCGCTGTTGAAGGGGCATATACGTGTCTGCTGCGGATTTCGCAAGGGTGATTCACCCAAGGGCGGCTGTGGCTGCGCGCGCTTTGCCGCCGAGAACGCGCGCCACCGTCATCCGCCCCTCATGCAATCCCCTTTCCATGCGCCCTCTGATGGGGTTGATTGATGCATGGGAACGCATGGTCGCCCCGAGAAGTTACCGACTCGTACCCCGCACATGAGAATCCCAGATGCAAATCTTCCGCTGCCCCGCCTGCTCGAGCAGGGTCTACTTCCACAACCTCGCCTGCAGCTGCGGGCAGGAGGTCAGTTTCGATCCCGACGCGCAGGCCATGCTCGCGGGCGCCCGGCATTGCGCCAATCGCGACGACATCGCCTGTAACTGGGTGGCCGAAGAGGGCGATCTCTGCCGGTCCTGCGCAATGACCGAGACGGTGCCCGACCTGCGCGCCGAGCAGAACCTTCCGCTCTGGGCCGACAGCGAACTGGTCAAGCGCCAGATGCTCGCCGAGCTGTCGCGCTGGGGCTGGTTCACGCCCGCCGACATCGGCCCGCGCCCGGTCTTTCGCATGCTCTCGGAGGAGACGCTTCATGGCGAGGCGGACGTGGTCATGGGACATGCGAACGGGGTCATCACCATCAACGTCACCGAGGCGAGCGAGGCAGTCCTCGCGCGCCGGCAGGAGCAGTTCGACGAACTCTACCGCACGATGCTCGGGCACATGCGGCACGAGATGGCGCATTTCCTCTTCCTGCGGCTGGCCGAGGATCCGGCCTTTCTCGAAGATTTCCGGGCGCGCTTCGGGGACGAGCGCGCGGATTACGCGGAGGCCCTGGAGCAGCATTACAAGGCTCCGAAAGAGCGCGGCTCGGACTACATCACCACCTATGCCACCGCCCACCCACACGAGGACTGGGCCGAAACCCTCGCGCATCTGCAGCATCTCGTCTCGATGCTCGACAGCGGTCTGGCCAGCGGGTTGCGGCTGCCGGATTTCCCCGCGGAAGGCTACGACGCCTATCTTGAGACGGACACCGAGGCGCTGATCACCCGCGCCGTGAACCTGTCGATCGCGGTGAACCACGTGAACCGGGCGCTTGATCTGCCCGATCTCTACCCCTTCGTGCTGACCCACCCGGTGCGCGAGAAGATGACGCTCGCGCACCGCTGGCTGCAGCGTCTCTAAGGCACCTTTTCAGGGCGCCAGCGAGGCCGCGCTGCGCGCCGCATGGCGGAAGAGCTCGGCATCCGCCCCGATGGCGCGCCGCGCAAGGCGGCTGAGGGCGCCTTCGGCGCGAGCCGGGGTTTCTCGGATGCGTTCGAGCCGGGCCAGTGCTGCCTTGAGCGCGCGGCGTTCGGCGAGTGGCGTGGCGGGGTTTGCGAGGATTTCATGCGCCCGCAGCGTCGCATGGCCAAGATCAAGCAGCGCCAGCCCGCTGTCTAGTGCGCTGCGCTGCGCCCTTGCCGAGCGCCCGGTCAGCCGGAAGAGCCGCAGCATTCGGTGATAGAACCGGGCGCGCCAGACCGCGCGGTGGCGCAGCGCTTCGGCATCACCGGCCAACGCCGCCACATCGTGCAGCATCATCTTCGCCAGCGTGTCCTGCTTGCGGCGCAGGGTCGGCGGATAGACCGTGCGATACGTCACCAGTGCAGTGAGCGGCGCGGCAACAACGGCAAGGGCCATGAGCACAGAAGTGCCAAGATCGCCGGTGAGCGGCAGCGCCGGGTGCAGCAAGAGCAGCATCACCATGTTGACATCGAAGCTGACCCTCATGCCCCGGTCGTGCCCGCCGAGCAGGCCGCCAAGCAAGATGAACGGCAGCACCATCGCCACAAGCTGCCAATCCGCCCCCGCCTGCGGCCAGATCAGCCAGCGGATCGCCAGTGCCATGCCCGCGCCCATGAGCTGGCCGAGGAACACGTAGGGCAGCATGGCGATCGGGTTCTCGAAGGTGGTGAAGATCGAGATCATGATCGACATCCCGAGCAGCAGGAAGGCGCCGGCCGCGAAGCCGGTGATCTGCCAGATCAGGCCGAAGAGCAGCAGCGCACCGGTGGCGCGGATCGCTGCCTCGCGGGCGCCGATCCAGTCGCGGTGCAGCACCACGGGCAGGAGGTGCTCGGCACCCGGGGCCGAGCGGTTTTCGGGCGCGCGCCAGCGGGCGAGCGCCTGGGCCAGGGGTTTCAGTGTCTCGGCAGCGTCGGGATGGGCCGCGGCGCGCCCGAGCGCGGCGTGCGCCGCAGCGCTGTCTCCCCCGCGCAGGGCCTCGGCGGCCTCGTTCAGGGCCAAGCACGCGGCGTCGGGCAGGGTGTTTGCCTCTTGCCCGCGGTGCCAGAGCAGCACCGACAGCGCGGTCGACAGCAGCGCGCGGCTGGCGCGAGTCTCGCGGCGCGAGCGCAGCGAGCCCGCGGCATGCGGGTCGAGTGCCTCTTCGATGTCGGCCATGTCCGAGATCAGGCGCCGCGCCGCTTCGGGGTCGGAGCCAGGCCTCGAAAGCTGGTCGCAGAGGTCGGCCAGCATGCCACGGAAGCGCGAGCGCAACGCGTCGCCGTCGGCGGCGGGCGCAAAGAGCCAGCCCACCACCAGCGCGGCGAGCACGCCCACCAGCACCGTCGCCATCCGGTCGGCGCCGAGCGCCCAGACGGTCTCGGGGTGGCCGACGTCGAGCAGGGCGACCATCGCGGCGGTATAGCCCGCCAGCACCGTGCCATAGGCGAAAAAGCCGCGCAGGAGGTTGGCGATCCCGGTGCAGAGCCCGATCCAGAGTGCGAGCCCGATGACCAGCAGGGCCGGGTGGACCTGCATGGCCAGGATCAGCCCGACGCCGGCGACCGTTCCGATCACCGTGCCGGCGAAGCGGAAAAGGCCCTTTTCCAGCAATTGCCCCCGGACCGGCTGCGAGGCCGCCCAGACGGTCATCCCCGCCCATTGAGGGTGCTCCAGACCGAGCAGCCAGGCCGCCACCAGCGCCAGGCAGGCGGCAAAGGCGGTGCGCAGGGCAAAGATCAGCCGGGCCTTGTTGAAACCAAGGCTTTCCAGCGCGGCGCTCACGCCTCCGCCTCCTCGGTCAGCATGGCCTCGGCGCGGGCGGCGATGCGGGTGAAGGCGTCCAGCATGGCGCCTGTCTCGTCTTCGCTGATCTCGGCGAGGAGTTCACGCTCGGCCTGCAACAGCATGGCGCGGATGCGCGCGAGCTCTGTCCGCCCCTCCTCGGTCAGATGGATGCGGCGCGCGCGGCGGTCCGAGGAATCGACCCGCCGCTCGACGAGGCCGCGGGCCTCCAACAGGTCGAGCAGCCGCACCAACGTCGAGGTGTCGAGGCTGATCCGCGCCGCGAGATCGCGCTGGCTGATGCCGTCTCCGCCTTCGGCGAGGTGGACGAGCGGGCGCCAAGTGGCGTCGCTGAGGCCGGCTTCTGCAAGGCGCGTGTCGACCACCCGGTGCCATTGCCGGGCAAGGGTGATGAAGGCAAAGCCGAAGCGGTCGCGGGGCGAGGGAGTCTGTGTCATGAAATGCATGTATCTCAAAATGATTTGAACCACAAATCAAATACTGATGCCGGGAGAGCGGCAAATGGTTGCAACGCTCGACGTGCGTGCCGGCGGGGCATCGCGCTCGCCGCCCCGTGAACGGGGCGCGGATTGCGCCGGGGAGCGGCGCGGTCTAGTCTTCGCGCCAACCAATCAACAGGAGGCGGCATGTCGGGCAAGGCATTCGGGACACTTCGCGGCACGGTTCTCGCGCTTGCACTGATGGTGGCAGGGGCCGGGGCGGTTTCCGCCGACAGCCTGTCGGGCGACTACCTTGCCGCACGGCAGGCCAGCTTCGCCGGGGACTTCAAGGCGGCGGCCCGCTACTACGGCGAGGCGGTCAAGCATGACCCCGAGAACGCAGACCTGCTCGAGCGTGCCGCGCTGGCGAACATCGGCCTCGGCGATTTCGTCCGGGCCGAGGCGCTGGCCGAACGTCTCACGGCACTGGGCCACAGCAGTCAGATCGGCCAGCTTGCCGAGATTGCCGTGCTGGCCCACGAAGAGAACTACGCCGAGCTGCTGAAGCGGATCGAAGAAGGCCGCTCGGCGGGTTCGCTTGTCGACGGCCTGCTGAAGGCCTGGGCCGAGCTGGGCCGCGGCGACGTGAGTGCGGCGCTGGCCTCCTTCGATGCCGTGGCCGAAGAGCGTGGACTCGCCGGTTTCGCCGCCTATCACAAGGCCATGGCGCTGGCATCCGTCGGCGACTTCGAGGGGGCCGAGGCGATCTTTGCCGATCCCACGGGCGGCGGCATGCAGATGACCCGCAGCGCCGTGCTGGCGCGGATCCAGATCTTGTCGCAGATCAACCGCCAGTCTGATGCCGTGTCGCTCATCGACGAGGCCTTCGGTCAGCAGCTCGACCCCGGCATGGAGGATCTGCGTGCCAAGCTCGAGGCGGGCGAGACGCTGCCATTCGACATCGTCACCTCGGCCCGCGACGGCATTGCCGAGGTCTTCTTCACCATTGCCGGTGCGCTGGCCAATGAATCCGCCGAGGATTACACGCTGCTGCACGTGCGCGTGGCCGAGTACCTGCGCCCCGATCACGTCGGTGCGCTGCTGATGGCGGGTGAACTGCTGGAGAAGATGGGCCAGTACGAGCTCGCCGCCGCCACCTATCGCCGTGTGCCGCGCGAGGATGCCGCATACCACGTGGCCGAGCTGGGCCGGTCCGACGCGCTGCGCGCCGAGGGCAAGCTCGATGCCGCGGTCGAGGTGCTGGAACAGCTCGCCGACACGCATGGCAACCTGCCCGCGGTGCAATCGGCGCTTGGGGATCTGATGCGCCAGCTCGAGCGCTACGGGGAGGCGATCACCGCCTATGACCGGGCGCTGGCCACCTTCGCCGACCCCGATCCGGCGCAATGGTTCCTCTATTACGCCCGCGGGATCTGCAAGGAGCGGGACGGGAACTGGGAGGCCGCCGAAAAGGACTTCCGCGCCGCGCTGGAGTTCGTGCCGAACCAGCCGCAGGTGCTGAACTACCTCGGGTATTCCATGGTCGAGCACCACGTGAACCTCGACGAGGCCCTGGAGATGATCGAGCGCGCGGTCGAGGCAGAGCCGCAGAGCGGCTATATCGTCGACAGCCTTGGCTGGGCGCTCTACCGGCTGGGACGCTACGACGAGGCGGTGGGCCACATGGAGCGCGCTGCCGAGCTGATGGCGGTCGACCCGGTGGTCAACGACCACCTCGGCGACGTCTACTGGGCCGTCGGCCGCAAGACCGAGGCGCGCTTCCAGTGGCAGCGCGCGCTCTCCTTCGTCGGCTGGGAGGACGCCTCGGACGATGTCGAGCCAGAGCGCATCCGTCGCAAGCTGGCAGTTGGGCTCGATACCGTGCTTGCCGAAGAGGGCCGGCCGCCGCTGAAGGTGGCGCATGACGTGGAGTGACGTCTTCGCCCCGGCGAAGGTCAACCTGACCCTGCACATTACCGGCCAGCGCGACGACGGCTATCACCTGCTCGACTCGCTGGTCGCCTTCGCGCCGGTGGGCGACACGCTTCGCGTCGCGCCAGCCGAGGAGCTGACCCTTCGCCTCGAAGGGCCGGAGGCCGAGGGGCTGCCCGCCAATGGCGACAACCTCGCCCTGCGCGCCGCCGCCATGGTGGGGGAGGGGCAGGGCGCCGCGATCGTGCTGGAAAAGGTCCTGCCGGTGGCCTCGGGCATCGGCGGCGGTTCGGCGGACGCTGCGGCGGCGGCGCGTGCCATGCTGGCCGAGGCCGGGGCGTTGGATGCCGATGGTCTGGCGCGGGCGGAAACGGCGCTTCTGGCGCTTGGGGCAGACGTGCCGATGTGTCTTGCTTCGCGCACGGTACGGGTTCGCGGGATCGGCGAAGGTCTGACGCCCGTCAGCCTGCCCCCGCTGCCCGCCGTGCTGGTCAACCCGCGGGTGCCGGTCTCGACACCGCAGATTTTCCGCAGCCTCACCGCGCGCGACAATCCCCCGATGCCCGAGCACCTGCCGGAGTTCACCGAACCCGAGCCGCTGATCAACTGGCTGGCGGGCATGCGCAACGACATGGAGCCCGCGGCCATCGCGCTGGAGCCGGTGATCGGCACCCTGCTGGCGGAACTGGCCGCTCTGCCGGGCTGCCGGTTGGCGCGCATGTCGGGATCGGGGGCCACCTGCTTCGGGCTCTTCGCCACGATGGCAGAGGCAGGGGCGGGGGCAGAGGCCCTGCGCGCGGCCCGCCCGGAGTGGTGGATCGCCGAGGGGCTCTTGGGGGATCAGCAGGCGCGGGCGATGCCGCGCCGGGGCTGATCTTGGCCTCACCGCGACGGGCGCGGGCTCAGTAGAGCCGCGCCACCACGAAATCTGCCAACTCGATCATCACGTCGCGGAGTTCGGACTGGGGCAGCTGCGCCATCGCGGCCTTGGCCTTTTCCGACCAGCCGAGCGCATCCTCGCGCGTGGCGTCCAGAGCCCCGTGCTTGTGCAGCAGCTTGAGCGCGTAGTCGAGATCGCCCTCTTCCTGCTTGCCCTTCTCGATGGTGCGCTGCCAGAAGGCGCGCTCCTCGGAGTCGGCGGCCGCCACGGCCTTGATCACCGGCAGGGTCAGCTTTCGTTCGCGGAAGTCGTCGCCGACGTTCTTGCCGGTGGCCGCGCTTTCACCCATGTAATCGAGCAGGTCATCGGCGATCTGGAAGGCGATGCCAAGCGCGTCGCCATAATCGAAGAGCGCCTGCACCTGCGCCGGGTCAGCCCCGGAAATGACCCCGCCCACCTCGGTCGCGGCCGAGAAGAGCGCGGCGGTCTTGCCGCGCACGACCTGCAGGTAGATGTCCTCGGTGGTGCCGAGATCCTGCGCGGCGGTGAGTTGCAGCACCTCGCCCTCGGCGATGGTGGCAGAGGCGTTCGACAGGATTTCCAGCACGCGCAGGTTGCCGGTTTCGGTCATCAGCTGGAAGCTGCGGGCAAAGAGATAGTCGCCGACCAGCACCGAGGACTTGTTGTCCCACAGCAGGTTGGCGGTGGGCCGGCCGCGCCGCTGCGCGCTTTCGTCGACCACGTCGTCATGCAGCAGGGTCGCGGTATGGATGAACTCCACCGTCGCGGCCAGATGCACGTGGTAGGGGCCGTCGTAGCCGCAGATATTTGCCGCGGCGAGGGTGAGCATCGGGCGCAGGCGCTTGCCGCCCGCCTCGACCAGATGCGCGGTCACCTCCGGGATGCGCGGGGCATGTTTCGAGGCCATCCGCTCGCGGATCAGGGTGTTCACCGCACCCATCTCGTCGGACAGCATCGACGCCAGGCGGTCGTGCGGTTTCGCTTTTGCCGTATCCAAGCCCATCAGACCCCCGTCACAGGCTCGACAAGGCCGGGGCCCTGTCCTTACATCCCCAGTATGGAAGAACTTCTGCGCACAACCGACATCACCCTGATACCGCTCGCGAAGACCCTCCTTGATGGGCAGGGTATAGACAGCTTTGAGTTGGACGTAAATATGAGCGTCCTCGAGGGCTCCTTGGGTATACTTCCGCGCAGGCTGATGGTCCGCAGCGGCGAGCTCGAGGCGGCACGGCGGGTGCTGCGCGACTTCGGCATTTCTTTCGAGTCCGGCGCGTGAGACGCGACTTCTTTGCCGAGGAGGCGCTGCGCTGCGACGACTTCCTTGGCGGGCGCGCGAAGATATGGCAGCCGAAACAAGGTCTTGGATACCGCGCCGGGGTCGATCCCGTACTGCTGGCGGCGAGTGTCGAGGCGCGGCCCGGGCAGGAGGTGCTGGAGCTCGGCTGCGGCGCAGCCCCGGCGCTGGTCTGCCTTGGCGTGCGTGTTGGCGGGCTGCGGGTGGCCGGCGTGGAGCTTCAGCCGAGCTATGCCGCGCTCGCGCGGCGTAACATTGCCGAGAACGGTCTCGAGGGGGAGATCCTCGAAGCGGACCTCGCGCGGCCGCCCGCCGCGCTGAAGGCGCGCGTCTTCGATCACGTTTTTGCCAACCCGCCGTATTTCGAGCCGGGCAAGCGCAGCGTCTCGCCGGATGCGGGGATCGAGCTGGCGCAAGCCGGCGCGCTGCCGCTGGCTGACTGGGTGGCGCTGGCCGCGAAGCGTCTCAAGCCGCGCGGCACCGCGACCTTCGTGCAACGGGTGGAGCGGTTGCCGGAACTGCTGGCCGCGCTGAATGCGCATCTGGGCTCTGTCGAGGTGCTGCCACTGGCCCCGCGCGAGGGCCGAGCGCCCCGGCTGATTCTCGCGCGCGGACGCAAAGGAGGGCGGGCAGATTTCCGCCTTTGCCCGCCGCTCGTGCTTCACGCTGGCGCGTGCCACCTTGAAGACGGCGAAGATTATACAAATGTCGTTAAAGCAGCCTTGCGTGACGGAAAATCGATCATCTTTGGTGGGTGAGCGAAAGTCCGAGCATCGCCTTGAGCCTGCGCTAAGCAATGCTGCGGGTGCGGCGTGACAGAATGTAAAAGTTATGCTGCACTGTATGTGCCCAAAGCAAGAAGGAGGATATAATGAGCTTAACTTCTCACCTGCAGGAACTGAAGAAGAAGCACCAGAACCTCGCCACCACGGTGGAAGAAATGCAGCGTAGTCCGGGCGTGGACGACCTGCATGTTGCAGCCCTGAAGAAGCAGAAACTCCGGATCAAGGAAGAGATTAGCCGGCTCTCGGCAGAGGCCACCTAACCAGGCACGGGCAGGCAGCACCCGCGAGGGACAGCCACCTACCTGCCTCGAGAGTGGACGTGAGACACCGATCCAAGTGGCCGCCGCGCCTCAGGATCGCAGAGGTTCCGGGCCCGAATCTCCGGGCCCGGGCAGCAGGGCAAGGCGCCAACCGGCGCGCGACGATGCGGCAATTCAGAGCACGCCTTTCAACACGCATCCCTTTTCACCCTTGCAAGGATGGCCGCGGCCCGATTGGTCCGCGCATTCGGAAGGTCGTGCGTGCCGCGCCCTGTCAAAGAAAGCGCCCCCGGAGACCCAAACTCCGGGGGCGCTGCCTTGAGAGGGGGACCTTCCAGCCTGGGATCAATTGGTCCCGGAAGACATCAGTCGATGGGCTCGAGGGTCTTCTCGAGCTGCTCGCGCAGATGCGCGTGCTGACTCGGCAGCTTCAGCGCCTCGCCGAGGTGCGCGCGATCCTCGTCACGGTCGAAGCCGGGTTCGTTGGTCGCCACTTCGAAGAGAACGCCCCCGGGGCTTCGGAAGTAGATGGCATAGAAGTAATCCCGGTCGATCTGCGGCGTGATCTGGTAGCCCTGCTCGGTGAGCGCCTTGCGAACTTCGAGCTGTGCCGCGCGATCCTCCACCGCGAAGGCGATGTGATGGACGCTGCCGGCGCTCTGGGTTCCTTGGGGGGCGTCGACGGTTTCAATGTCGATGGTGCCCGCCCCATTATGCTCCGGCAACACCAGGCGCATCACGTTGGCCTGGCGGCACTCTTCCTTGTAGCCCATGGCGCCCAGCAACTCGGCGGTCGGCCCCGCGTCGCGCAGGCGCATCTGCACCGAGTGGAAGCCGCGGATCGCAATGTCCTCACCGACACTGCCACCGGTCCAGGGGAGACGGCTGTCTTCGGCCTCGACCAGTGCCAGCCCTTCGCCGTCCGGTCCCTCGAAGGCGAGGCGATGCTCGCCGTAGCGGTTGAGCCGGTCGATCCCGGTGACACCGGCCTTGGTCAGTCGCGCCTCCCAGGCGTCGAGCGACCCCTCGGGGACGGCGAAGGCGGTGGTCGCGACCTCGCCGGTGCCCCGGCGGCCGCGGGTGGCATGGGGGAAGGGGAAGTAGGTCATGACGCTGCCGGGAGTGCCCAGTTCGTCACCGTAGTAAAGGTGATAGACGTCGGGGGCGTCGAAGTTGACGGTCTTTTTGACCCGTCGCAGGCCAAGCGTGTGGGTGAAGAAGGTGTTGTTCCGAGACGCGCTGCTGGCCAGCGCGGTCACGTGATGCAGGCCCTTGATCTGTGTAAGCATGGTCTCTCTCCTGATGAAGAATTGATCCCCATATAGGCGCTAGAGGGTTTGCTGAAAACGAATATGGCCGCGCGAAAGGGCTGCATCAGTGCACAGCCGACGGCAAGGCGTTGACCGGATATACGGGTATACCAAAAGGCCCCGGCGCGGGCGCCCGGGGCCTGTCATTGATCATGCCTGCGCGGGCGTCAGACGAAGAACTGACCGCCGTTGGCCGAGATCGTCGAGCCATTCACGAAGCCAGCCTTCTCGTCGGCGAGGAAGACCACGCAGCGGGCGATCTCCTCGGGCTCGCCGAGGCGACCGGCGGGGATCTGCGCGATGATCTGCTCACGCACCTTCTCGGGCACGGCCATGACCATCTCGGTGGCGATGTAGCCCGGGCAGATGGCATTGGCGGTGATGCCGTAGCGTGCGCCTTCCTGCGCCAGAGACTTGATGATGCCTAGATCACCCGCCTTGGTTGCGGCGTAGTTCACTTGCGCGAACTGGCCCTTCTGGCCATTGATCGACGAGATCACGATGACCCTGCCGAACTTGCGCTCGCGCATGCCCGGCCAGAGCGGGTGCACGGTGTTGAACACGCCGGTGAGGTTGGTGTCGATGACCTCTTTCCATTGCTCGGGTGTCATCTTGTGGAAGGGCGCGTCGCGTGTGATGCCGGCATTGGCCACCACCACGTCGATCGGGCCGAGATCCGCCTCGACCTGCGCGATGCCCGCCTTGGATGCCTCGTAATCCGCGACGTTCCACTTGTAGGTCTTGATGCCCGTTTCCGCGGTGAAGGCCTGGGCCTTCTCGTCGTTGCCGGCGTATGTCGCTGCGACTTCGTAACCTTCGGCCTTGAGTGCCTTCGAGATCGCCTCCCCGATCCCGCGGCTGCCGCCGGTGACCAATGCAACTTTCGTCATTCTTCCCTCCAATTCGGAACCTCCGTAGTCCGGTAATGTTCTTAATCTGTTTAAAAATTTACAGCAATATTATTGCGCAGAGATTTTCCACGTGCGGCAATCCGCGCAAAGAAAAAGGGGCGCCGGGGCGCCCCTCTTCACGTCGTCAGTCTCGTTCGACACACAGGGCGACGCCCATACCGCCCCCGATGCAGAGCGTCGCGAGGCCCTTCTTGGCGTCGCGCCGCTTCATCTCGAAGAGCAGCGTGTTCAGAATGCGGGCGCCCGAGGCACCGATCGGGTGGCCGATGGCGATGGCGCCGCCGTTCACGTTCACGATCGCCGGATCCCAGCCCATGTCCTTGTTCACCGCGCAGGCCTGCGCGGCGAAGGCCTCGTTGGCCTCGACCAGATCGAGGTCCTCGGGCTTCCAGCCGGCTTTCTCCAGCGCCTTGCGCGAGGCGTGGATCGGTCCGACGCCCATGATCGACGGGTCGAGACCCGCGGTGGCGTAAGAGACGATGCGGGCGAGCGGCTCGATGCCGCGCTTTTCGGCATTGTCGGCGCTCATCAGCAGCACACCGGCGGCGCCGTCGTTGATGCCGCTCGCGTTGGCCGCGGTGACCGAGCCGTCCTTGGCGAAGGCCGGGCGGAGCTTCTGCATCGCCTCGATGGTGGCGCCGTGGCGGATGTACTCGTCCTTGTCGACGATGATCTCACCCTTGCGGGTCTTGACGGTGAAGGGGATCACCTCGTCGTCGAACTTGCCGGCCTTCTGTGCCGCCTCGGCTTTGTTCTGCGAGGCCAGCGCGAATTCGTCCTGCTGCTCGCGGCTGATCTGCCACTGCTGCGCGACGTTCTCGGCGGTCTGGCCCATGTGGTACCCGTTGAAGGCATCCCAGAGGCCGTCGCGGATCATCGTGTCGATGTAGCTCACATCGCCCATCTTGTGGCCGGCGCGCAGATGCGCGGCATGGGGCGCGAGGGTCATGTTCTCCTGACCGCCGGCGCAGACGATGTCGGCGTCGCCAAGCAGGATGTGCTGTGCGCCCAGCATCACGGTGCGCAGGCCCGAGCCGCAGACTTGGTTGATCGACCAGGCCGAGCTTTCCTTGGGCAGGCCGGCATTGATATGCGCCTGGCGCGCCGGGTTCTGGCCCTGGGCCGCGGTGAGCACCTGGCCGAGGATGGTCTCGGACACCTCGCCCTTGTCGATGCCGGCGCGGGCGACCAGCGCGTCGAGCATGGCCGCGCCGAGGTCATGGGCGGGGGTATTGGCGAAGGCGCCGCTGAAGCTGCCCACGGCGGTACGTGCCGCGGATGCGATTACGACATTGGTCATGAAATTCTCCCTCCAAGCAAACATGCGATCGGACCGCGTCCCCTCGCCCTCTTGGCGGGGGCAGTGGCTCCGCATCTGGCCTTGGTTCTTTTGATAACGCGGGGATCCGCAACTGCACAGAGGCGGCGGCGTCGATTCTCACCTGTTTGCGCAATTCGTCGCAGGCTGTGACGTCAGGCGGGAGAAAATCGTCCGCAGGGGGAGTTGCGCCGATTTTGCAGGAATTCACGGAGCGGAGACGTTTGGCGCCTAGCCTAGCGTCCCTGAGAGCACCATCGGCCCGGCTTGGTCGTATCCATCCAGGCAGGTGTCCTCGGCGGCCGTGGTGAGCTCTGACTTGGTCCGCGTCTCAATCGATTCGGCCGCGGTGACGCGCAGCAGCACCGCTTCGTCCGGGGCCCGGTCGATGCCGCGGATCACCTGTCTGCCGATCTCGAGGATGTCGAAGCCGAATCGCGTATACGGCCGAAGCGCGGTCATCGACCGCCGAAATCGTCCATCGCAAAGGTGGCGCGCACGGAGCTTCCCCCGCCCGCCTGCGCGACCGGCTGGAAGGCCGCCACCACCTGCTGGTGATGGACCGCGACGCGCACGCGCTGCAGGGTGTCGGTGTCGCGCGGGCCGAGCGCGCTGTCAGCTTGCAGGCACGAGGTTTAGCATTGGATCAAGCGCCGCCGGGCCAGGGAAGACAGGGTGCGCCTGCAAACAGCAGTTGACTCCCCCCGCGATCCCCATATAAGCGCCCGCTCATTGGTGTTGGTGGCCCCCGCAAGGGGATGCCTGTCGGCCTCCGGGCAGAAGGACAACGCCCTTCACAACTTATGAAGGAGATCAGCCGTGACCAAACGCACGTCTGCCAAGTACAAAATTGACCGCCGCATGGGCGAGAACATCTGGGGCCGTGCCAAGTCCCCGGTGAACAAGCGCGAATACGGCCCCGGCCAGCACGGCCAGCGCCGCAAGGGCAAGATGTCGGACTTCGGTCTGCAGCTCCGCGCCAAGCAGAAACTCAAGGGCTACTACGGTGACCTGACCGAGAAGCAGTTCCGTCGCATCTTCGGCGACGCGGAACGCCTCAAGGGTGACACCGGTGAGCTGCTCATCGGCCTGCTCGAGCGCCGCCTGGACGCCGTCGTCTACCGCGCCAAGTTCGTGCCGACCGTCTTCGCGGCCCGTCAGTTCGTGAACCACGGCCACGTGATGGTGAACGGCAAGCGCGTGAACATCCCCTCCTACCGCGTGAAGGAAGGCGACGTGATCGAGGTCCGCGAGAAGTCGAAGCAGATGGTTGTTCTGCTCGAGGCCGTCCAGCTCGCAGAGCGTGACGTTCCCGACTACATCGAGGCCGACCACTCCAAGATGACCGCGACCTTCGTGCGCACCCCCGGCCTCGCCGACGTGCCCTACGCGGTTCAGATGGAACCGAACCTCGTCATCGAATACTACGCGCAGAACTGATCCTTCTGTTCTTACGATCCTTGGAAGGCCGCGCAGCAATGCGCGGCCTTTCTGCGTTTCTGCCCGGGTTTTGAGCAATTTCCCCCGCGTCGGGCGCGGCAATTATTTTACCGATTGATAAAAAATTTGACCTGTGAGAGCGTTTCTCCATTGCGCAAGGCAGCGGGGAGGCGACCGATGGACGCAAGACAACTGGCAGGAGGGATCCGCGCGGGACGGCTTGAGCCGCAGGCGCTGGAAGAGGGGTTCTCGGACCTGCACCCACCATATGATGATCACGAGGCGTTGGTGGCGGCGGATCGCTGCTATTTCTGCCACGACGCGCCCTGCGCGACGGCATGCCCGACCTCGATCGACATTCCGCTCTTCATTCGGCAGATCGCCACCGGCACGCCCGAGGCGGCAGCCAAGACGATCCTGTCGCAGAACATCCTCGGCGGCATGTGCGCCCGGGTCTGCCCCACCGAGACGCTCTGCGAGGAGGTCTGCGTGCGCGAGGTGGCCGAGGGCAAGCCGGTCGAGATCGGTCGGCTGCAGCGCTACGCCACCGACCGCATCATGGCCCGCAACACCCACCCATTCGAGCGCGCCGCGCCGACGGGAAAGCGCGTTGCGGTGGTTGGGGCGGGGCCTGCGGGCCTGTCCTGCGCGCACCGTCTGGCGATGAAGGGTCATGACGTCGTGATCCTCGATGCGCGCGCCAAGCCCGGCGGCCTCAACGAGTTCGGCATCGCCGCCTACAAGAGCACAGACGATTTCGCCGCGCGCGAGGTGGACTGGCTGCTGGGAATCGGTGGCATCACCATCGAGACGGGCCGGATGCTCGGGCGTGATATTACGCTGGCAGAGCTGAGCTCGGATTATGACGCGGTGTTCCTCGGACTGGGCCTTGGCGGGGTCAATGCGCTGGGGATCGGCGGCGACGATCGCGAGGGCGTCACGAACGCGGTCGATTTCATTGCCGATCTGCGGCAGGCGGGTGATCTCGCTGCGCTGCCGGTGGGCCGCGATGTGGTGGTGATTGGCGGTGGCATGACCGCAGTCGATGCCGCCGTGCAGTCGAAGTTGCTGGGCGCGCTCAACGTGACCATCGTCTACCGCCGCTCGCAGGAGCGCATGGCGGCGAGCGCATTCGAGCAGGAACTGGCGCAGGCCAAGGGCGTGCGGATCATCTGCAATGCCACGCCGAAGGCGGTACACGGCAACGGCGCGGTGCGCGAGATCGAGTTCGAGTTCACCGACGACGATCTAACGCCCACGGGCGAGAGCTTCCGCCTGCCCGCCGATCAGGTCTTCCGGGCCATCGGCCAGAGCCTGGTTGCCGAGGGCTTGCCAGAGCTCGATGGCCGCAAGCTCGCGGTCGAGGGACCGGGGCGCACCTCCGTGCCCGGGGTCTGGGCCGGGGGCGACTGCGCCGCCGGGGGAGACGACCTGACCGTCACCGCCGTCGCCGAGGGCCGCGACGCGGCCGAAGACATTCACGCCACGTTGATGCGCTGAGGAGGGACCGACATGGCAAATCTGACGAGTGACTTCGTGGGCATCAAATCGCCCAACCCGTTCTGGCTGGCCTCCGCGCCGCCGACCGACAAGGAGTACAACGTCCGCCGCGCCTACGAGGCGGGCTGGGGCGGGGTGGTCTGGAAGACCCTCGGCGAGGAAGGCCCGCCGGTGGTCAACGTCAACGGCCCGCGCTACGGCGCGATCTGGGGGGCGGACCGGCGGCTTCTGGGGCTCAACAACATCGAACTGATCACAGACCGCCCGCTCGAGGTGAACCTGCGCGAGATCAAGGCGGTCAAGCGCGACTATCCCGATCGCGCGCTGGTGGTCTCGCTGATGGTCCCCTGCGAAGAGGCGGCGTGGAAGGCGATCCTGCCGCTGGTCGAGGAGACCGGCGCGGATGGCGTCGAGTTGAACTTCGGCTGCCCGCACGGCATGAGCGAGCGTGGCATGGGCTCGGCGGTGGGGCAGGTGCCCGAGTACATCGAGATGGTGACCCGCTGGGTGAAGCAGAACTCGCGCATGCCCTGCATCGTCAAGTTGACGCCCAACATCACCGACGTCCGCAAGCCCGCCGAGGCGGCCAAGCGCGGGGGCGCGGATGCGGTCAGCCTGATCAACACGATCAACTCGATCACCTCGGTCGATCTCGACCTCTTCGCTCCCGAGCCGACCATCGACGGAAAGGGCGCACACGGCGGCTATTGCGGTCCGGCGGTGAAGCCCATCGCGCTCAACATGGTGGCCGAGATCGCCCGCTCGCCGGAAACGCGCGGGATGCCGATCTCGGGCATCGGCGGGGTGACCACCTGGCGCGATGCGGCGGAGTTCATGGCGCTGGGGGCGGGCAACGTGCAGGTCTGCACGGCGGCGATGACCTATGGCTTCAAGGTCGTGCAGGAGATGATCTCGGGGCTGTCGCAGTATCTCGACGAAAAGGGCGTGGAGCTGTCCGACCTGGTAGGCCGCGCGGTGCCGAACGTGTCGGACTGGCAGAACCTGAACCTCAACGCCATCTCCAAGGCGAAGATCGACCAGGAACTCTGCATCTCTTGCGGGCGCTGCTATGCGGCCTGCGAGGACACCTCGCACCAGGCCATCGCCATGTCCGAGGACCGCGTGTTCACGGTCAAGGACGATGAATGCGTGGCTTGCAACCTCTGCGTCAACGTCTGCCCGGTCGAGGGCTGTATCAGCATGGAGCGGATGGACGTGGGCGCGACGGACCCGCGCACCGGCAAGGTGGTGCCCGCCGAGTTCGGCGACTGGACCACCCATCCCAACAACCCGATGGCCCGCGCGGCGGAGTGATCAAAGGGGCGGGGCCTATTGGCCCTGCCTTACCCCTTAGGCGTCAGGATCGCCCGGAAGATCGTTTCCACATGGGCATTGGCCGCCGTCCAGCCCGCCACGTCGTCGGCCACCAGCACCCGCACCTGCGTGTCGAAGTCGGCGAAATGCTGGGTCAGCGCCCAGATCGACATGATGAGCTGCTGCGGATCCTGCGGCGCCAGCTTGCCCGCCGCCATCCATCCCGCGATCAGCGCGCATTTCTCGTCGAAGAGCGGCTTCAGATCGCTCTCGAGGTGCGGCAGCATGCGCGGCGCGCCCTGGATGATCTCGATCGCGAAGAGCCGGCTCTCGCGCGGGAACTGGCGGCTCATCTCCATCTTGCGGCGCACGTAGCCGAGGATCTCCTCGAGCGGGTCGCCTTGCGCATCAAGCTCGCGCAGCGGGTCGAGCCATTCGGTCATCAGCGCGTTCAGCAGCGCGACGTGGATCGCCTCCTTGCCGTCGAAATAATAGATGAGGTTGGGCTTGGACATGCCTGCCGCCTCGGCGATCTGGTCGAGCGTCGCGCCGCGGAAGCCATGCTGCGAGAAGATATCGAGTGCTGCGTCCATGATCTTGCGGCGGTTGCGGATCTGGATTCGGCTGGGCTTCTTTTCGGGGCGGATTTCGGAGGGAGCGGGCATGGCATTCCTTGGCTGCTGCTTTTCCGGGCGGCGCTGCCCGCTCTATGCGCATCCGTTCCGGGAGCCAAGGCAGGGATTTCTTGACAGGTTCGGG
This sequence comes from Alloyangia pacifica, assembly GCF_003111685.1. Classification (NCBI taxonomy): domain Bacteria; kingdom Pseudomonadati; phylum Pseudomonadota; class Alphaproteobacteria; order Rhodobacterales; family Roseobacteraceae; genus Alloyangia; species Alloyangia pacifica. The sequence continues at coordinate 555,818 of NZ_CP022189.1, forward strand.
GCGCATTGCAATCGTGGCTTTACCAAATGGTAAAAAACACGCGCGGCCCGCGCAAGCGCGACCGCGCAATGCAAGATGCAAAGCAAGGCAGCGAGGACAAAAAGATGGCGGCACCGGGCGAGAACCTCCGGATCGATGGCGACCGACTCTGGGACAGCCTGATGGAGATGGCCAAGATCGGCCCCGGCATCGCGGGGGGCAACAACCGCCAGACGCTCACCGACGAGGATGCCGAGGGGCGCGCGCTGTTCCAGAGCTGGTGCGAGGCCGCGGGCATGACCATGGGTGTTGACGCCATGGGCAGCATGTTCGCCACCCGCCCCGGTGAGGACCCGGACGCGCTGCCCGTCTACGTCGGCTCGCACCTCGATACCCAGCCAACCGGCGGCAAGTACGACGGGGTGCTGGGGGTGCTTGGCGCGCTCGAGGCGGTGCGCACGATGAACGATCTCGGCATCAAGACCAAGCACCCGATTGTGGTCACCAACTGGGCCAATGAGGAAGGCGCGCGCTTTGCCCCGGCCATGCTGGCTTCGGGGGTCTTCGCCGGGGTGCTTGACCTCGATTACGCCTACGGACGCAAGGATCTCGAGGGCAAGACCTACGGCGAAGAGCTCAAGCGCATCGGCTGGCTGGGCGAGGAAGAGGTCGGCGCGCGCAAGATGCACGCCTATTACGAACTGCACATCGAGCAAGGACCGATTCTCGAGGCCGAGGGCAAGGACATCGGCGTGGTGACCCATTGCCAGGGACTCTGGTGGCTCGAGTTTACCTTGACCGGCAAGGCCGCGCACACCGGCTCGACTCCGATGGACATGCGGGTGAACGCGGGTCTGGCAATGGGCCGTATCTTCGAGATGGTGCAGGAGGTGGCCATGGCCGCGCAGCCCGGCGCCGTCGGCGGGGTGGGGCAGGTGACCTTCTCGCCCAACTCGCGCAACGTGCTGCCCGGCAGCGTGGTCTTCACCGTCGACATTCGCTCGCCCGACCAGGCCAAGCTCGACGGCATGCGCGCCGAGATCGAGCAACGCGCCGCGGAAATCTGCACCGAGCTGGGCGTCGGCTGCGCGGTCGACCCGGTCGGGCACTTCGACCCGGTGACCTTTGCCCCCGAGCTGGTCGAGAACGTCCGCAATGCCGCCGAGCGTCTGGGCTACTCGCATATGAACCTCATCTCGGGCGCGGGCCACGATGCCTGCTGGGCCGCCAAGGTGGCGCCCGCGACCATGGTCATGTGCCCCTGCGTCGACGGCATCTCTCACAACGAGGCCGAGGAGATCTCGAAGGACTGGGCGGCGGCGGGCACAGACGTGCTGTTCCACGCGGTGCTCGAGACCGCGGAGATCGTCGCCTGAGGCCGGTGAAAGATAGGGGGCTCAGCCCCGTCCGCGGCCCGCGGGCCGCGGACCTCCCGGGATATTCTTGCCTAGAAGACATCCCGGACACGGACTTCCAAGGGAGGGAAACATGTCCACAGTGATCAAGGGCGGCACCATCGTCACCGCCGACCTGAGCTATGACGCAGACGTGCTGGTCGAAGGCGGCCGCATTGTCGAGATCGGCCAGAACCTCAAGGGCGACGAGGTGCTGGACGCCTCGGGCTGCTACGTGATGCCCGGCGGGATCGACCCGCACACCCATCTCGAGATGCCTTTCATGGGGACCTATTCGGCCGACAACTTCGACAGCGGCACCCGCGCGGCTCTGGCGGGGGGCACCACCATGGTGGTCGACTTCGCGCTGCCCTCGCCGGGGCAGGGGCTGCTCGACGCGCTGCAGATGTGGGACAACAAATCGACCCGCGCGCATTGCGACTATTCGTTCCACATGGCGGTCACATGGTGGAGCGAGCAGGTCTTCAACGAGATGCAGCAGGTCGTGGATCGCGGCATCACCACCTTCAAGCACTTCATGGCCTATAAAGGCGCGCTGATGGTGAACGACGACGAGCTCTTCGCCTCGTTCCAGCGCTGCGCCGAGCTGGGGGCGATCCCGCTGGTGCATGCCGAGAACGGCGACGTGGTGGCCGAGCTCTCCGCCAAGCTGCTCGCCGCCGGCAACAACGGCCCCGAGGCGCACGCCTACTCGCGCCCGCCGCAGGTCGAGGGCGAGGCCACGAACCGCGCCATCATGATCGCCGACATGGCCGGTGTGCCGCTCTACGTGGTGCATGTCAGCTGCGAGGAAAGCCACGAGGCGATCCGCCGCGCGCGGCAGGCGGGCAAGCGGGTCTGGGGCGAGCCGCTGATCCAGCACCTGACGCTCGACGAGAGCGAATACGCGAGCCCCGATTGGGACCATGCCGCGCGCCGCGTGATGTCGCCGCCGTTCCGCAACAAGGCGCATCAAGACAGCCTCTGGGCCGGGCTGGCCGCGGGCTCGCTCTCCTGCGTGGCCACGGACCACTGCGCGTTCACAACCGACCAGAAGCGCTACGGGGTCGGTGATTTCACCAAGATTCCGAATGGCACCGGCGGGCTCGAGGACCGACTGCCGATGCTCTGGACTCAGGGCGTGGGCACTGGCCGGCTGACGCCGCAGGAGTTCGTGGCGGTGACCTCGACCAACATCGCCAAGATCCTCAACATCTATCCGCGCAAGGGGGCGATCCTCGTGGGGGCCGATGCCGACATCGTCGTGCTCGACCCCAACCGTGAGAAGGTGATCTCGGCCAAGACCCAGCAGTCGGCGATCGACTACAACGTCTTCGAGGGGATGACGGTCAAGGGCCTGCCGCGATTCGTGCTGAGCCGCGGCAAGGTCTCGGTCACCGAAGGCGCGATGAGCTCCGAAGAGGGCCACGGCCAGTTCGTCGCCCGCCCGCCCGCCGGGCCGGTGAACAAGGCGCTGAGCTCGTGGAAGGAGCTGACCGCACCGCGCAAGGTGGAGCGCACGGGCATCCCGGCATCCGGGGTCTGATGCTGAAAACATGGACTGACGACGATTGAAGACGACCGGGGCAGGGGGCCAGAAGACGCCCCCGCCCCAAACAGGGAATGAAGATGATGACAGAACAAGCGGTCGCTCCAGCGGCCAGCGTCCTGCATGCTCCGACGGTGATCTCGGCCGAAGGGCTGAACCTCGTCTACGAGACGAACGACGGCCCGGTTCAGGCGCTTAAAGACGTGGACTTGAAGATCGGCAAGGGCGACTTCGTCTCCTTCATCGGTCCCTCGGGCTGTGGCAAGACCACCTTCCTGCGGGTGATGGCGGACCTCGAGACGCCGACCTCGGGCACGGTGCTGGTCAATGGCGTGACCCCCGAGGCCGCCCGCAAGGCGCGCGCCTATGGTTATGTCTTTCAGGCGGCGGGGCTCTACCCGTGGCGCACCATCGGTGGCAACATCCGCCTGCCGCTGGAGATCATGGGCTATTCAAAAGCCGAGCAGGCCGAGCGGGTGCAGCGCGTGCTCGACCTGGTGGAGCTGGCGGGCTTCGAGAAGAAGTACCCCTGGCAGCTTTCGGGCGGCATGCAGCAGCGAGCGTCGATCGCCCGGGCGCTGGCTTTCGATGCCGACATTCTGCTGATGGATGAGCCCTTCGGGGCGCTCGACGAGATCGTTCGCGATCACCTCAACGAGCAGCTTTTGGCGCTCTGGGCGCGCACCGAAAAGACCATCTGCTTCGTCACCCACTCGATCCCCGAAGCGGTGTACCTGTCGACCAGGATCGTCGTCATGTCGCCGCGCCCGGGGCGGATCACCGATATCATCGAGAGCCCGCTGCCGAAGGATCGCCCGCTCGAGATCCGCGACACGCCGGAATTCCTTGAGATCGCCCACCGCGTACGCGAGGGGCTGCGGGCGGGGCATGCCTATGACTGATCTGTCTGTCAGGCGCGCCGTGGACACCGACATTGGCGCCTGCGCGGCGGTGTTGAACGGCTGGATCGACGCCACCCCGTGGTTCCCGCGCGTGCATTCGGCCGAAGAGGTCGAGGGCTTCCTGCGGGACGCCTTCCCCGCGCGCGAGATCTGGGTGATCGGCAATCCGGTCGAGGGCTATCTCTCTGTCGATCCCGAGGCGGGCAAAATCGGTGCGCTCTACTGTGCGCGCAGCGGCGCGGGGCTTGGCAAGGCGCTGATGGACAAGGCGAAGGAGGGGCGCGATCGGCTCTTCCTGCACACCCACGTTGCCAACGAGGCGGCGCAGCGCTTTTACCGGCGCGAGGGCTTCGTCGGCGCGGGGGCGGTCGATCCGGAGCCGCCGCACGAGCTGCCCGAGCTGCGGATGGAGTGGGTGCGATGAGAAACGTGATCCCGGTCCTCACCGTCGTTCTGGCAATCCTGGTGATCTGGTACGGCGCCGCCGTTATGCTCAACAAGCAATGGGTTCTCGACCAGGCGGCGCGACAGGACCGTGTGCTGACCACGCCCGAGCTGATCGCCGAGACCTGGGCACAGGAGAAACCCAAGCTGCCCGCGCCGCACCAAGTGGCCACCGAGCTCTGGGACACGGTGGCGATGAAGAAGCCCACCTCGAAGCGCAGCCTCGTCTACCACGCCTGGGTGACCATGAGCGCCACGGTGCTGGGCTTCGGGCTCGGCACGCTGCTTGGTTTCGCGCTGGCGGTGGGCATCGTCTACAACCGGGTGATGGACAAATCGGTCATGCCTTGGGTGATCGCCAGCCAGACCATCCCCATCCTCGCCATAGCGCCGATGATCATCGTGGTGCTGAACGCCATCGGCATCTCGGGGCTGATGCCCAAGGCGATGATCTCGATGTACCTGTCGTTCTTCCCGGTGGTGGTGGGCATGGTGAAGGGGCTGCGCAGCCCGGACTCCATGCAGCTTGACCAGATGCGCACATGGAGCGCGACCCGGGCGCAGGAGTTCTGGCGGCTGCGGCTGCCGGCCTCGATGCCCTATCTCTTTGCCTCGATGAAGATCGCCATGGCGGCAAGCCTCGTTGGGGCCATCGTCGGCGAGCTGCCGACCGGCGCCGTGGCGGGGCTCGGCGCGCGGCTGCTGGCCGGAAGCTATTATGGGCAGACCATCCAGATCTGGTCGGCGCTGTTGATGGCGGCTGCTCTGGCAGCGGCGCTGGTGGGGCTGATCGGGCTCATTCAGCGTGTCACCCTCAAGCGGATGGGGATGGCATGAGCTGGATCGTTGCAGGGCTGATCATCTGGGCGCTGGGTCTCTGGGCCAACGTCCGGCTCTCGAAACGGAAGGGCCGGGTGGCGGCGCTGGCCGTGCCGGTGATCTTCGGGCTGGTGCTGGTCTTCGTCTGGGAGGCAGTGGTGCGCGGCTTCGGAATCTCGCCGGTGCTGCTGCCCGCGCCCTCGGTGATCGCGGCGCGCTTCGGGCAGTCGTCGAGCGTGCTCTGGCAGGACTTTGTGCAGACGGTGCTGAAGGGGGCGCTCACCGGCTACGTGCTGGGCTGCAGCGCGGCACTGCTGACGGCCATCGTGGTCGATCGCTTCGACTTTCTGCGGCGCGGGCTTCTGCCAGTGGGCAACTTCGTCGCGGCGCTGCCGATCATCGGCATCGCGCCCATTCTGGTCATGTGGTTCGGTTTCGACTGGCAGTCCAAGGCGGCGGTCGTGGTGGTCATGGTGTTCTTTCCGGTGCTGGTCAACGCGGTGCAGGGGCTTTCCGACACCAGTGCCATGCAGCGCGATCTCATGCGCACCTATGCCGCGGGCTATTGGACCAGCCTTTGGAAGCTGCGCCTGCCGGCGGCGCTGCCCTTCATCTTCAACGGGCTGAAGATCGCCTCCACCCTCGCGCTGATCGGCGCCATCGTCGCCGAGTTCTTCGGCTCGCCGATCACCGGAATGGGTTTTCGCATTTCCACCAGCGTCGGGCTCTTGCAGCTCGACCTCGTGTGGGCAGAGATCGTGGTGGCCGCGCTTGCGGGCTCGGCCTTCTACGGCGGCGTGGCGCTGATCGAACGCGCCGCGACCTTCTGGCACCCGTCGCAGCGGGGTCGGTGAAAAAGCAAACTGCGGCAAAAGACAAAGAAACGCGCAATGCAACAGGAGAGACAGATGACCAAGTTTACCGGATGGGGGATCGCCTCCGCGCTGCTGCTCGCCGCTGGCGGGGCACAGGCCGCGGACGAGCTGACGCTGCAGCTCAAATGGGTGACCCAGGCCCAGTTCGCCGGCTATTACGTGGCCGCCGAGAAGGGCTTTTACGAGGAAGAGGACCTCGACGTGACGATCAAGCCGGGCGGGCCGGACATCGCGCCGGTGCAGGTGCTGCTGGGCGGCGGCGCGGACGTGATGGTCGACTGGCTGCCCTCGGCGCTGGCCGCGCGAGAGAACGGCGCGCCGATCGTCAACATCGCCCAGCCCTTCAAATCCTCGGGGCTCATGCTGACCTGCCTCAAGGAGCACGGCATCGAGAGCCCCGAGGATTTTCCGGGCCACACGCTCGGCACCTGGTTCTTCGGCAACGAGCTGCCGCTCTATTCGTGGATGTCCAAGCTTGGTTACGCGACCGACGGCTCCGAGGGCGGGGTGACCATCCAGAAGATCAACTTCAACGTCGACCCGCTGCTGCAGAAGCAGGTCGAATGCGCCACCACCATGACTTACAACGAGTACTGGCAGGTGATCGACGCGGGGCTCACCCCCGAGGACCTGGTGGTCTTCAAGTACCAGGACGAGGGCATATCGACGCTCGAGGACGGTCTTTACACCACCGAGGAAAACCTCGCCGACCCCGAGATGACCGAAAAGTTGGTGCGCTTCGTGCGCGCCTCGATGAAGGGCTGGAAATATGCCGAGGAGAACCCGGATGAGGCCGCCGAGATCGTGCTCGAGAACGACGAGACCGGCGCCCAGACCGAGAAGCATCAGAAGCGCATGATGGGCGAGATCGCCAAGCTGACCGCCGGATCGAATGGCGCGCTGGACCCGGCCGATTTCACCCGCACCGTCGAGGTGCTGCTGAGTGCCGGCGCCGACCCGGTGATCACAAAGGACCCGGGCGAGGCCGCCTGGACCCATGCGATCACCGACGAAGCGCTGAAGTAAGCGCTCTCGGTCCTGCAAAGGAAAACGGGGGTGGCGCAAGCGCCACCCCCTTCTTCATTAAATCACTGCTATTTTGACCGGGGGCGCGGGGTAATCCGCAGGGGTACCACGGTACTCGCAAAGAACGCCCCGAGTCTTAGACCGCGCAGGTAACGCAGCGATGACAGCAGGGGGCGCGGCCCCGGCAGCCGTACCATTCAGCCCGCCCGTGCGCGGCTCAGAGTCAACAGGAGCTCGGCGCTGCTGAACGGGCGTTGAAGCACCTCGTAGGTGCAGGCGGGTCCCTGCTGCTCGGCGGCATCCCCGGCAAGCGCGATGCGGGTCCCGGCGGCGCTCAGCAACTGGCCGAGCGCGCTCTTGGGGACCTCTTCAGGGGCCATTTGCAGCAGCGCCACGCCGACATGTCCTTCGGACTGGACAAGCAGCAGCGCCGCCTCGGGGGTGCGCGCGCAGACAACGCGCGCCGTGGGGTCGTGCTCGGAAATGCTTCGTGCAACATCTTCGGCCACGAAGGGATCATTCAACAGCACCAGAAACCCCGGCCCAGCGTCGGGCATGTCATCGGGAATCATGCGCGGTCTCCTCTCGTTGCGCGCAGACTGGAACCAAACCGGCAGGGACGCATTAATCTGTGACATAGGAGGTCGAGATGCGTCAGATATCCTGCCAGAGCTGCCCTTTGCGCCGCAAGGCTCTGTTCCGGCCATTCGAGGAGGACGAGTTGGCCTTCATGGATCGCTTCAAGGTCGGAGAACTGAGCGTCGATCCCGGCACGCACCTGCTGATCGAGGGGGCGAATTCACCGCAGATCTTCACCGTCCTGGAGGGTATGGGCCTGCGTTACAAGACACTCGAGAACGGGCGGCGGCAGGTGATCAACTTCCTGCTGCCCGGCGATCTGACCGGGCTTCAGGCAGGGCTTCTGGGCGAGATGAAGCACTCTGTGCAGGCGACCAGCGCCATGCGCCTTTGCGTGTTCAACCGCTCGGACCTCTGGTCGCTCTACCGCAAGCAGCCGTCATTGGCCTATGATGTGACGTGGATTGCCGCCTCGGAGGAGCATTTCCTCGGCGAGACACTGGCCACCGTCGGCCAGCGCGACGCGGCGGAGCGCGTGGCCTGGGCGCTGCTGAAGATCTTCCGGCGGCTCTCCGAGATGGGGATCGGGCAGGGACCGCGTGTGCCGTTGCCCTACCGCCAGCAGGACCTTGCGGATGCGCTCGGCCTGTCGCTGGTCCACACCAACAAGACGCTGGCGCGGTTGCGGGCGCGGGGCCTGGCGGAATGGGCGGACGGTGAACTGCATGTCAGCGATGTTGACGGCATGGCCGAACTGGCCATGGCCGACGCCGACGAGCCCTCGGTACGTCCGCTTCTCTGAGCGCGGCGCGCCGGATCAGCGGCGCAGCGTGTCGCCGTAGGCGATCTTCGGGGTCAGTTCGACGATGCGCTCGTAATCCGCGTCGGGATTCTCGACCCGCGCCGCGATGATCTGGGCGGCCTTGCGACCGATCTCGGCCCGGTGCGCATCCATGGTCGCCAGCTGCCGCGGCAGCCCTTGCAGCAATTCGACTCCGTTAAAGCCGGCAAGGCCGATCTCGCCGGGGATGTCGCGGCCCTGTTCCATCAGGTAGAGCAGCCCGCCCGCGCCGATCATGTCGTTGGAGTAGTAGAGGAAATCGATCTCCGGCTCGCGCTCGAGGATGGCCTGCGTCATCTCGCGGCCCTTCTTCAGAGCCGAACCGCCGGAGTAGAACTCCTGATCCACCACCTCGACACCGCTTTTCGCCAGCGCTTCGGTGAAGCCCTCGAAGCGTTTCCGGGCGCGGTGGTCCAGCGGCATCTTGGTGCCGAGGAAGCCGATCTTCTGGTAGCCTGCGCGCAGGATCGCCTTGGCCATCTCGCGTCCGGCGCGGCGGTGCGAGATGCCGACGGCGCAATCGACCGGCGTGCCGTCGATGTCCATGATCTCGACCACGGGAATGCCGCTGGCCTTCATCATCGCCTTTGCGGCTTCGGTGTGCTCGAGCCCGGCGATGATCACACCCGAGGGGCGCCACGAGAGCATCTCGTAGAGCACCCGCTCTTCTTTTTCCGGCATGTAGTCGGTGATGCCGACCACCGGCTGCAGCTCTGTCTCCTCGAGCACCGAGGCAATGCCCGCCATGACCTCGGGGAAGACCATGTTGCGCATCGACGGAATGATCACCGCGACGAGGTTCACCCGCTGGCTCGCCAGCGCCCCGGCGATCTTGTTGGGCACGTAGCCAAGCGTCTTGGCCGCTTCGAGCACCTTTGCCCGCGTGGCCTCGGACACGTCGCCCCGGTTGCGCAACACCCGGCTCACGGTCATCTCGGACACGCCGGAGGCCTCGGAGACGTCTCTGAGGGTGAGGGGGCGGGGATCGGTGTCGGCCACGGGCGGCTCCTTCGAAGCACTAAATACCTGAATGTTAGCCTTTCTGCCCCGCCGTACAAGCCAAAGCCGCGGCGCGGCGAATTTTCCGCTTGCCGGGTGACAACCGGGTGAACGCGCGCTATTGGAAGGCCGTCGGTCCCGTGGCTCAACTGGATAGAGCAGCCCCCTCCTAAGGGGCAGGTTGCAGGTTCGAATCCTGCCGGGATCGCCAGCTTTCCTTGTCCCAATGTCTGCGGAGCCTACGGCATCGCGCGTTCATTGAGGGGGCCGACGAGGCGTGAGGCGGTCGGGATATCCGGCTCCGGGTCTCCAGTCGGCGCCGTTCCCTAGGGGCGCGGCATCTCGTTCACCGGGTGGTGCTCTGCCTGGAGCTGCTTGACCAGGTAGGGTTTCAGCAGGTCGCCCATGTATCTTGCCCCTTCCGGCGTGAGGTGCGTGCCGTCGAACGTCAGCGGAGAGCCCGAGGGATCGGCGTTGGCGCAGGTCTCGTAGCTGCCGCACAGAAGCCTCTGAAGATCGACGTATTCGGCCAGCTTGGGGATCGTTTCGCTCATTTCGAGGCTGACCGCGGAAGGGTCTTCGGGAACCGGACGCCTGCCGATCAGTGCGTCAATGCCATCGGCAAAGACGCGATAGGTCAGCCGGTCTCCGAAATGCTTGCGCCCGAAGACGACGATCTTGGCGTCGGTGTCCGCCGAGAGCGCTTCGAGAGATTTGGGCAGCAGCGGCGCGGTCCAGGGGTTCCAGGACGACACCAGCCAGAGCTGATCGGCTTCGCGGAGCCGGGCTTGAAGCTTCGGGTCCTGGTAGCCGGGCAACCTGGCGCATTCCTCGCGGTTTTCGCGGTTCCGGTACTTGTCCAAGTTGTCGATCATCAGATTCCCGCACCGCCCGGGGATATGGTAGGTCGAGAGATCGAAGTCCCGGTCCATTCCCGTCTCGTAGAGCGCGTTCACCAGGTCCTGCCCGTAGGAGTCTCCGATGATCAGCACTTTCGGAAGGTCGCCCTCGCCGCTGAACGCGCGGCCCCTGAGCGCGTCGAAGCGCGTTGGCACATAGTCGTCGGCCTCGACGAAGCTTCTGAGAATGCGTTGCTCTTCGGGGCTGTACCGGCGCTCCCAGCCGGTGTCGGCGGTCAGGGCTAGGCCGAGAACGGCGAAAAGGCTGAGCGCGGCGAAGGAGGAGGTCAGCACCCGTTTTGCGGGGACTCCCGGTGTCCGCCTCCGGAAAGGCTGCTCGATAAATTTCCAGGTCAGCCAGGCGAGAGGGAAGGTCAGAAGCGCGCATATCGCGACGCCGAGCTTATCGTCGGGAAAGGCGTGCCGGAAAAAGGTCATGAGCGGCTGGTGCCAAAGGTAGGCGCTATAGGAGATCAATCCGATCAGCACGATCCAGCGCGTTGTCAGAATGCGGTGCACCATCGTTCCGGGCTTTGTATAGAGGATGACCAGCGCGGCGCCCAGACAGGCGGGCAGCGCATAAAGGCCGCTCGACAGTCGGGTTTCATCGACGATGGCATAACTGATCAGGATCGCCGCGAAGCCGGCCAGCGACAGGAGGCCGTAGAGAGATGGGCGGGGAGAGACTTCGGTTCTGGCGAAGGACAGCGACGCGAGCGCGCCGATCAGAAGCTCCCATGCGCGCATCGGGAAGAGGTAGAAGGCATACTTGGGGTCCGATGCGACCGAGTTCATCACCAGCACCAGGCTCAGCAGACCGGCGGCGATCAAGGCATGGACCAGGTAGCGCCGGGCCTTGCGATAGATGAGCGCCAGGAAGATCGGATAGACGATGTAGAATTGCTCCTCGACCGCGAGACTCCAAGTATGGAGGAGGGGATTCAGCTCTGCATGGGTATGGAAATAATTGATTTCCTTCAGGAAGAAGATATTCGACAGAAAGGTCATCGCGGCCACCACGCTCTTTCCGAACGTTTGCAGGTCGCTAGGGGGAAGAAAGATCAATGCGGCGGGAATGGTGCATGCAATGATGAAGATCAAGGCCGGCAGAATACGCCTTGCGCGCCTCTCGTAGAAATCGACAATACTGAATCTGCCGGATTTCAGGTCAGACATCAGAAGGGACGTGATTAGAAACCCGCTTATGACGAAAAAGACATCAACCCCGATGAAGCCGCCGGGGACTGCAGTGTGAGACGCGTGAAAGGCAATAACTGGAACGACAGCAAAGGCGCGCAAGCCATCAATATGTGCTTTGTGATTCACTAAGCGGCTCCAAATATTCAAAAAAATTTTGGGACAAATGAAGCATGGGCCGGGGAGGAAACGGACCCAAGTTGTGTCCCTCCATGAATGCTAGTGCATGGGTGGCACTCGATCCACCACGTTGAACCTCGCCGCGGCTCCCTCCCCAAGAGCGCATTCCCGCCATCTTGCCTCGAGAGGCGCCCCATGCTGCGCAACGCCAAATTGTTGGAAGAGATAGCAGGCACATAGCGCCGACGAAGCGGTTAGACGCCTGCCGCGCGCCGAGTTCGCCTCGGTGGCGCCTTTTCCGTGCAGGAGGCAGATGTCTGCCGATCGCCTTTTCATTCGGCAGTAGGTTCCAGGCTTTCGTCGGAGCGCCGAGGCGGGGGTGATTCTCGCCCCCCCGGCCTCCGAGACCCTCCGTGCGCGCGGTATGCGGGCCGGATCAGAGGCGGGCGGGGCCTGGATTGCGCCCGCTGGTCATTGCCGAGACACCCGGTGCGTATCTGCATAAAATCTCAAATAACTTGCGTGGTCTGTGAGGCGATCTTCTCGGTCCCCTCCGCGCCACATTTCATGGTCCCAAATATTCCAAACTCGCGTACAACATTCTGCCGCGACTGTTTGCCTCACCTCCGTTTCGGTGTTCCACAGATGCTCCGGGACAGCGCACATGTCTGATCATGCAGAATTCGGAATTTCGACGATGCCGAGCCTTCTCGATTGCGAGTTGGCCGGCAGGGCGGTTCCCATCGCGGAGCCTGAGGCTTTCCGGCTGACAATGCCTCATATGGGCGCTTCGGGTGTCCGGCGTTCCTGGCTGCTCAGCGAGGCTTGTCATCGGCATTGGCTCTCGATTGCTGCACAGGTCGGCAGACCCGCCTCGGGATTCCGGGATATTTCCGGCGCACGTGTTTTCGCCTCGGTCGTCGCCTGTACGCTCGACGGGGACGCGGCGGGATTTCGCGAAGACGACGTGTGCGAGCTCCACATGAGCGAGGTCCCGAGCGCGCAGAACGGATGGCGCAGCCTGTTCGCGCTCCTTTCTGGCACCAGGACGCTTGCTGCCAAGATCCTCACGGGCTTTGCAAGACGGAATGGACGGTCGACCGCGAGGTGGCACGCGCCCAGGCGATCCGGCATTGCCCTTGCCGATCTCGCGGGCGATCATGATCGAAACCGTGTGTTTCTATAGGTCTTCATGATCGCCAAGCTGGAAATGTTCATTGCGCTTGCTCGGGAGAAGCATTTTGGTCGGGCGGCGCTCAGCCTCGGCATCACCCAGCCGACGCTCTCCACCGGCATCCGCCAGCTCGAGGAGCAGCTTGGCGTCAAGCTGGTGCAGCGCGGTTCGCGCTTTGGCGGGCTGACGCCCGAGGGCCAGCGCGCGCTGGTCTGGGCGCGTCAAATCGTCGGAGACACGCGGCGGCTGCGCGATGAGATGCGTGCGTCGCGCGAGGGTCTGGCCGGTCACCTGCGGCTTGCGGTGATCCCCACCGCGTTGACGTGGGCCTCGACGCTCACGGCGCGCTTCATCGAGCGTCACCCGCGGGTCACCTTCACCGTGCTCTCGCGCGCCTCGGCGGAGATCCTCTCGATGCTTGACGATCTCGAGATTGACGCCGGCATCTCCTACCTCGACAACGAGCCGCTGGGCCGGGTCACCACCCGCCCGCTCTACCGAGAGGCTTACCAACTCGTCTGCCGCAAGGATCATCCGTTGGCCGGGCAAAAGATGCTGGACTGGGCCGAGCTCGGAAGCCTGAAGCTCTGCCTGCTGACCCCCGAGATGCAGAACCGCCGGATCATCAACCGGCAGTTCATGGAGGCCGGGGTCGCGCCGGTCTCGGCCATTGAATCAAACTCCACGGTTGTACTGGTGAGCAACGTGCTGACAGGCGACTGGGTCACGATCCTGCCGACCGACCTCGCGAAGTTCCTTGCCGAAGGCAAGCCGCTCTCGCTGGTGCCGCTTGCGACGGACAGCCGCGCGCATGAGGTCGGGCTTATCGCACCTTGGCAGGAGCCCTACACGCCGGTCCTGCAGGCTCTGCTCGACGAGGCAAAGGCCCTTGCGCGCCCCGGCTGACGCCGAAGCATTTGATCCGGCTCAAATCAGGCCGCGCCTCGCTGCCCTAGGGTGGCTAAAGAGGAGGGCATGCCATGTCGCATCCGCCGCCGATCTACCGTGTCGAAGGGCTCACCCGTGTCTACGGCGAGGGGGCGTCGGCTGTGCATGCGCTGCGCGGGGTCGACCTGGAGCTGCCGCCGGGCGAGATCACAGTCCTGCTCGGTCCGTCGGGCAGCGGCAAGTCGACCTTGCTCAGCATTCTCGGCGGGCTCGACCGGCCGAGCGACGGCCGTGCCTGGTTTCGGGGTGACGAGCTGACCGCCATGTCGGACCGGGCACTCACCCGCTACCGGCGCGACAACCTCGGCTTCGTCTTCCAGTTCTACAATCTCATGCCCTCGCTCACTGCAGAGGAAAACGTCGAGCTCGTCACCGAGATTGCCCGCGATCCGATGGACCCCGAGGAGGCACTGGCGCTGGTTGGCCTCGGCAGCCGAAAAGATCACTTTCCGAGCCAGCTTTCGGGGGGCGAGCAGCAACGCGTCGCAATTGCTCGTGCGGTGGCTAAGCAGCCCGACGTGCTGCTCTGCGACGAGCCGACCGGGGCGCTCGACAGCGCCACCGGTCGCGAGGTGCTGGGGGTGCTGCAGCATCTCAACCGCAGCCTCGGGACCACGGTGATGATCGTCACCCATGCCGCCGCGACCGCCGAGATGGCTGACCGGGTGATCCGCTTCGCGGACGGCGCGATCCGCACGGTCGAGCAGAACGATGCGCCCCGCGCCGCCGCCGAGATCGAGTGGTGAGCGCATGAGTAGCCTCGACCGCAAGCTCCAGCGCGACCTGTGGCGGATGAAGGGGCAGGCGGCGGCGATTGCCGTCGTCATGGCGCTGGGCGTGATGATGCAGGTGATGATGGCCGGGCTCGTCGTGACGCTCGACGAGACCCGCCGGGGCTACTACGAGCGCTACCGCTTCGCCGAGGTCTTCGCACCGGTGACCCGCGCGCCGGGTCACCTGCTGCACCAGGTTGCGGCACTTCCAGGCGTGGCGCGGGCCGAGGGGCGCATCTCCGGCGCGGCGCGGATCGAGCTGCCGGACCACGCGGTCCCGGTGGCGGCCCGGGCCCTGTCCTTGCCCGACCACGCCGAACCCGCGCTCAACGCCATCAGGGTGCAGCAGGGGCGGCTCTTCAACCCCGGCGCGCCCGAGGAGGTGGTCCTGCTCGATACGTTCGCCGCCGCGCATGGAATGCGGCCCGGAGACAGCCTGCAGGTGGTCATGAACGGCGCGCGACGCAGTCTGCGGATCACCGGGCTCGCCCGCGCGCCGGAATTCCTCTACGCCGCAGCGCCGGGGGAGATGGTACCGGATGACGCGCGCTTCGCCGTGCTTTGGATGTCGCAGACCTCGCTTGCCGCCGCCTTCGACATGAGGGGCGCCTATTCCGAGTTCCTCGTGACGCTGACCCGGGGCACCGATCCGCGCGGGGTGATCGCGGCGCTCGATCACCTTCTCAAGCCTTGGGGCGCGGCGGGGGCCTATGACCGCGAGGACCAGTTCTCGCACCGCTTCGTCTCGGAGGAGATCAGCGGGCTGCGCGACACGGCAGCGGCGATCCCGCCGGTGTTCCTCGGCATCGCCGCCTTTCTGCTGAACATCGTCATCGCCCGGATGGTGCAGGCCGAACGCGAGGAGATCGGCCTGCTCAAGGCCTTCGGCTACCGCGGCGCCGAGATCGGCGGGCACTACCTCAAGCTGGTGCTGGCGATCGCCGTGGCCGGAGCGCTGCTGGGCGCGCTGCTTGGCATCCTCGCGGGGCGCGGGATGGTGCAGCTCTACCTGCAGTTCTACAAGTTCCCCTTCCTTGTCTTCCGGCTCGACCCGGGCGCGCTGGCGCTGGGCCTGGTGGTGAGCGTGCTGGCGGCGGCGGCGGGAGGGGCGGTGGTGCTGCGCCGCATCTTCGCGCTGCAACCGGCCGAGGCGATGCGCCCGCCCACCCCCGCCGACTACCGCCGCGCCGGCCGCTGGGCGCGGGCGGTGAAGTCGCTTGACCAGCCCACCCGCATGGTGCTGCGCCGCTTCACCCGCACGCCCTTTCGCATGCTCGGTGCCGTGGTGGGGATCACCTTCGGCATGGGGCTCTCTGTCGGGATGCTGACCATCCACGCGGGGTTCAATCAAGCGGTGGCGCTCAGCTTCGACGTGCTCGATCGCTCCGAGGCGAGCGTAACCTTTACCCATGCCGTGTCGCAG
Organism: Alloyangia pacifica; assembly: GCF_003111685.1. NCBI lineage: Bacteria > Pseudomonadati > Pseudomonadota > Alphaproteobacteria > Rhodobacterales > Roseobacteraceae > Alloyangia > Alloyangia pacifica. The sequence goes on from NZ_CP022189.1 coordinate 571,759, forward strand.
AAGACCCTGCTCGAGCTGGCGCGCCACCCCGGCGTGCTGCAGGCCGAGGGCTCACGTGCGGTGGCGGTGGTGCTGCGCAATGGACGCCTGACCCACCGGGGAGCGATCACCGGGCTGCCGCCGAAGTACGAGTTGGTCCGCGCATTGACACCCGACTTCGTCCCTCTCGCGCTCGACGGCTCGGGGCTGGTGCTGAGCACGGCACTGGCGCGCAAGCTGAAGGCGCGCGCGGGGGACGTGCTGACCGTCGAGGTGCGCGAAGGCGCGCAGCCAGTACTGCGCCTGCCGGTTACAGGCGTTTCGGAGACCGTGCTCGGCGCCCCTGCCTATATGGCGCTGGCGGCGCTGGACCGGGCGCTCTTTGAGCCGGGCCGGATTTCCAGCGCCGCCCTGAGGCTCGACCCGGCGCAGGCCGAGGCGGTGCAGGTCTGGCTGCGCGACCAGCCGGTGGTGGCCGGGGTGAGCCTCAAGTCCGAGGCGCGCGCGGCCTTCGAGCGGGTGATGAACCAGGGCACCGGCGCGACGCGCTTCATCATGGCGGCGGTGGCCTTCACCATCACCTTCGGCATCATCTACAACGCCGCGCGCATCGCGCTCGCCGAACGCGCCCACGACCTCGCCAGCCTGCGTGTCATCGGCTTTTCCAAAGGCGAGGCTGCCTATGTGCTGCTTGGTGAACTCGGGCTGGTGACGCTGCTGGCGCTGCCCTGCGGCGCTCTGCTCGGCTGGGGCATCGCGCATATGCTGGCCGCCGCCTATTCCTCGGACCTCTACACGATCACGGTGGTGTTCCGGCCCGCCGCCTTCGGATTCGCCGCGCTGGTGGTGATCGCGGGCGCGGTCCTCTCGGGGCTGCTGGTAAAACGCGACGTGGACCGCGCCGACCTCGTCGCCGCGCTCAAGACACGGGATTGATCTCATGGCTCTCAACCGACCCCGCAACCGCACCCGGCTGGTCCTTGGCCTCGGTCTTGCGCTGCTGCTCGTTCTGGCGCTGGCCGCCGCCTTCTGGCCACGTTCCGAGCTCGTCGATCTCGGGCAGGTGACGCGCGGGCCTCTGGTGGTGACCATCGACGAGGAGGGCAAGACCGAGGTGCGCGACGTCTACGTGGTGACAACGCCCGTCGCCGGGCGGCTCTTGCGGGTGCAGGCCATCGATGGTGACGCGGTGACGCAGGGCGACGTGGTGGCGCACATGCGCCCCGCCGCGCCCTCGGTGCTCGACCTGCGCACCCGCGAGCAGGCGCGGGCGGTGGTGGCGGCGGCGCAGGCGGCCTTGCTGCAGGCCAAGGCCGAGGTGAACGTGGCGCAGGCGGACGTGGAGCTGGCGGTCTCGGACCATGACCGGGCCAAGGCGCTGGCGGCACGGGGCACGATCTCGACCGCGGCGCTTGATCAGGCGCGGACCGCGGCGCTGGCGTCGCAGGCCCGGCTCGAGACGGCGCGCGCGGCGGTGGCCATGCGCGAGGCGGAGCTGGCCAACGCGCAGGCCCAGCTCATCGGCTTCGACGATCAGGGCCTGGCCGAGGCGCTGGCCGAGGTCGGGGCCTCGGACATCCCGCTGCGCGCCCCGGTCGACGGGCGTATCCTGCGGGTGGTCGAGGAGTCCGAGACCACGCTGGCGGCGGGGGCGCCGGTGCTCGAGATCGGCAATATCGTGCAGGACTTGCAGGTGGCCGTGGACCTCATTTCCTCGGACGCGGTGCAGGTGGTGCCGGGTGCGCGTGTGATGCTGGAAGACTGGGGCGGGCCAGGCGCGTTGGAGGCGCAGGTCGAGCGGATCGCGCCGCTTGGCACCACCGAGGTCTCGGCGCTGGGGGTCGAAGAGCAGCGGGTGCGGGTGATCCTGCGGTTCATGGCGTCCCCCGAGGCCCGCGCGGCGCTGGGGCATGGTTACCGCGTGCTGGCGAGGATTGTGATCTGGGAGGAGGCGGACACGCTGCAGATCCCGCAGAGCGCGGCCTTCCGCGAGGGGGCGGGCTGGGCGGTGTTCCGTGTCGAAGACGGGCGCGCGGCGAAGCTGCCGGTCACGCTCGGGCAGGGGAATGGGCGGCAGGTACAGGTGCTCGAGGGGCTGGAGGAGGGCGATCAGATCGTGCTCTACCCGCCCGCGGATCTGTTGGATGGCGGACTCGTGGCGCAGCGGCGGGCCGGATGAAACGTAGGCGACCCGGGGCTGGTCGCCCCGGGCCCGCGACTGGGCCCGGGGAATGGGAACGAGGATCAGGCGCGCCGACCGCTCCGGGTCAGCCCTGACCTTTTTCCAGCGCGTCGAGGCGCGCCTTGAGCGCCTCGTTCTCTTCGCGGGCCTTCTGCGCCATGGCGCGGACCGCGTCGAATTCCTCGCGGGTCACGAAATCGCGATCGGCCAGCCACCGGTCGATCATCGATTTCATCGCCGTTTCGGCCTCATCCTTCGCGCCCTGCGCCACGCCCATGGCGTTGGTCATGAGCTGCGACAGATCTTCGAATACCTTGTTGCGCGTCTGCATTGGGCTCTCCGTCATATGCTTGTCTCCTATATGGGCCGAGAGCCCCCGGGTCACAAGGTTGACTTCCCCCGGAAACTCCCGTCACTCATCGCGCATGAAAGCCGCCATTCCTTTTCCGCCCCTGTCCTCCGAGGTCTTCTCGATCTCGGTCTTCGGCACGGATTTCGCCCTGCGCTGGTACGCGCTTGCCTATATCGCGGGCATCATCATCGGCTGGCGCATCGCCGTCGCCGCGGTGAAACGCGTCCACCTCTGGCCGGGCGACCAGCCGCCGATGAGCCCGGCGCAGGTCGAGCAGCTGCTGACCTGGGTGATCCTCGGTATCATCCTCGGCGGGCGGCTCGGTTTCGTGCTGTTCTACCAGCCCGCCTACTACCTGAGCCACCCGGCCGAGATCCTGATGGTCTGGCATGGCGGCATGTCCTTCCATGGCGGCTTCCTGGGGGTGCTGATTGGCTTCCTCGGTTTCTGCCTGAAGAACCGCATCCGGATCGGGTCCACTGCCGATATGCTGGCGATCGCCGTGCCGCCGGGACTGCTGCTTGGCCGCATCGCCAATTTCGTCAACGCCGAGCTCTGGGGCCGCCCGACCGAGCTGCCCTGGGGGGTGATCTTCCCCGGCGAGGCGGCGCAGGCGTGCGGGCAGGCGGTGGGCGAGTTTTGCGCCCGCCACCCGTCGCAGCTCTACGAAGCGGCGCTCGAGGGTATATTGCTCGGCGGTCTTCTGCTTTGGCTGGCGCTTCGCAAGGGCGGGCTGAAGACGCCGTGGCAGATGGCGGGCGTGTTCCTCGCCGGCTACGGCATCGCGCGCTTCCTCGTGGAATTCGTGCGCCAGCCCGACGCGCAGTTCGTCTCGCCCGGCAATCCCCTGGGACTGGCCTGGCATCTTGGGGGCTACGGGCTCACCATGGGACAGATGCTGTCGCTGCCGATGGTGCTTGTCGGACTCGGCCTGATCCTCTGGGCGCGGCGCCGCGCATGAGCGCGCTGCTCCCATTGCTCGAGGCGCGCATCGCGGCCGAGGGGCCGATGAGCGTTGCCGAATACATGACGTGGTGTCTGCTGCATCCGCAGCACGGCTATTACACCACCCGCGATCCACTTGGGGCCAAGGGCGATTTCACCACCGCGCCGGAGATCAGCCAGATGTTCGGCGAGTTGCTGGGCCTGGCGCTGGCGCAGTCCTGGGTGGATCAGGGGTGCCCGGAGCGGATCATCCTCGCCGAGCTGGGGCCGGGGCGTGGCACGCTGATGGCCGACGCGCTGCGCGCCATGCGCGCGGTGCCCGAACTGATCGCGGCAGCGGAGCTGCATCTCGTCGAGGCCTCCCCCGCACTTCGTGCCGAACAGGCCAAGCGGCTCGGGGGCTTTGCGCCCAGATGGCACGACAGCCTGGCCGACCTGCCCGAGGGGCCGCTCTTCCTGCTCGCCAACGAGTTCTTCGACGTGCTGCCGGTGCGCCAGTTCCTGCGCGACGGAGAGGGCTGGCGCGAGCGCGTGGTGGGCTGGCACGAGGGGCATCTGTCCTTCGGGCTCACCGACATCGCGCCACAGGCCGCGCTCGAGCACCGGCTGGCCGACACCGAGCAGGGCGACATGGTCGAAATCTGCGCCCCCGCCGAGGCCCTCGTGCAAGAGGTCGGACGGCGAATCGCGGCCCATGGCGGCGCCGCGCTGGTCATCGATTACGGCAGCTGGGGCAGCCTGGGCGACACGCTTCAGGCGGTGCGGTCGCATGAAAGAACGGCACCGCTGGACACCCCCGGAGAGGCCGATCTGACCGCCCATGTGAACTTTCGCGCACTGGCACAGGCGGCTGCCCCGGCAGCCCACGCGCCATTGACCGCGCAGGGCGTCTTCCTCGAACGGCTCGGCATCACCGAGCGCGCTCGCGCGCTCGCGGCCCGGTTGCAGGGTGCGGCACTGGAAAGCCACATCGCCGCACATCGCCGGTTGACGCACCCCGGTGAAATGGGAAGTTTGTTCAAGGTTCTGGCGCTGCACGCGCCGCACTCACCGCCGCCGCCCGGATTGGATACATGACGCTGGAAATCATCACCGCCGAGTCACTCAGCCCCCTCCGGCACGGGTTCTTCACCCGCAAAGGAGGCGCGTCCTCGGGGGTGTTTTCCGGTCTCAACTGCGGGCCGGGCTCGTCGGACCAGCGCGAGATCGTTGCGATCAACCGCGCCCGGGTGGCGCAGGCGATGGAAGTTCCGAACGAGGCGCTGGTCACGGTCAGCCAGGTGCATTCCTCCAAAGTGGTCACGGTGACCGGGCCGGTATCCGACCCGCGTCCCGAGGCCGACGGGCTTGTGACCCGCGAGCCGGGCATCGCGCTCGCGGTGCTCACCGCCGACTGCCAGCCGGTGCTCTTTGCCGACTCCGAGGCTGGGGTGATCGGCGCCGCCCACGCGGGCTGGCGCGGCGCGCAGGCCGGCGTGCTGGAAGAGACGATCGACGCGATGATCGCCCTCGGCGCCAGCCGCGATGGCATCCGCGCGGTGATCGGGCCGACCATCAGCCAGCGCGCCTACGAGGTCGGGCCGGAATTCCTCGAGGAGTTCATGGCGGAAGACCCGGGCAACGGTCGTTTCTTCGCGGGCGGGCAGGGCAATCGCGCGCAGTTCGACCTGCCGGCCTATGGGCTGCACCGGCTGCGCAGCGCGGGGGTCGCGGCAGAATGGACCCGCCACTGCACCTATTCCGACCCGGACCGCTTCTACTCCTTCCGCCGGGCGACCCACCTGCGCGAGGCCGACTACGGTCGGCTGATCTCGGCGATCCGTCTCTGACGCAGCCGCCGTTCCGGAGCGAGGCCGCTGCCACGATTCGTCCGCGTGTTGGGCAAAATATGGCAAGGTGGTTCTCGTATCTCGGACAATCCCTTTCTGCAGTCGCGATTGAGCGAATAAGTCGCTGTCAATTCATCGAAATTTTGACAGAAATGCCCGAATTCGGCCAGATCGTGTCAGTCGATTAGACGTCCTTCTGTCGTTGTTGGTGGGGGCCAGCACGGATGTGACAGCCTGCCAAGGGATGTTGTTATGACCAGTTTTCATCACGTGGCCCGCGGCCACGACGGTGTCGTTTCGCAAGATACTCCGCGGCCTCCGGCTTCTCTCCGGAACGGGCGGCCTCGTCGCGCCACTTCTCTCATGCGCAAGTACGAGGTCGCTGCCCTGTCGCCCGATCTCTCGATCTCGATGAAACAGCAGGTGGCGCCGGCGCTGCCGCTGTTCGAAGAGGCCTGCTCTGCCTTTGCGCGCGGCACCTTGATCCAGACCCTGCGCGGCCCCGTGGCCGTCGAGGATCTTCTGCCGGGTGATTACATCGAGACCAGCCGGGGCACCCAGTCGATCACCTGGATCGGCTCGACCACCTATGTGCCGGGGGTGCATTCCGACGAGAGTGCGCTCGGCTCGCTCATCCGGGTCACCGCGGAGGCCTTCGGTCTCGGCCGTCCCGGCGTCGACCTTCTGCTTGGCCCGGCAGCCCGCATGGTCGTCACGCGCGCTCGCTTCCGGGCGCTGCTCGGGCAGGACAGCGTGCTGGTGCCGGTCATCGACGAGGCGGATTGGGATCGCATCGTGCCGGTGACCCCGGCGGGCGGGGTGCAACTCTACCACCTGATGGTACAGCGCCACGCGACAATCAGGGTCGGCGGGCTCGAGATGGAGACATACCACCCGGGCAAGATGCTGCACAGCTTGACCAGCCCGAACATGCGCGCGCTGTTCCTGTCGATTTTCGACAACCTGTCGGAGCTTCAGGACTTTGGCGAGCTGTCTATGACCCGTTCGTCGCGCGAGGCGGTCGATAGCCTGTTGGCCAGCTGAGCGGATCGTAAAGCCGGCACCGGCCCGCCGTCAGGCGGTCCGGTTCAGCCGTTCCTCGAGCACGTCAAAGGGCACGCCCGGCTCGTCCTTGGCGCCGCGGATGACCAGCGAGGTCTTGACCGAGGCGACGTTCGGCGCGGTCAGCAGCTTCTCGGTCAGAAAGGCCTGGAAGGTCGATAGATCGGGCGCCACGCACTTGAGGATGAAGTCCACCTCGCCGTTGAGCATGTGGCACTCGCGCACCAGCGGCCAGCTGCGGCAGCGGTCCTCGAAGGCGCGCAGGTCGGCCTCGGCCTGGCTCTGCAAACCGACGCTGGCGAAAACCTGCACCTCGAAGCCGAGTTCGCGGGAATCGACTTCGGCGTGGTAGCCCTTGATGAAGCCCTGCTCCTCGAGTGTGCGCACGCGGCGGAGGCAGGGCGGGGCCGAAATGCCCACGCGGCGGGCAAGTTCGACGTTGGTCATGCGGCCATCGGCCTGCAGTTCTGCCAGAATCTTACGATCGATGGGATCAAGCCTGTGGGCGGGCATGCGTCTTCCTTGAGCTTTTCGCGATTATTATACCAGACGGAACGTTAGCGCAATAATCTTTCATATTCGTGAAAGATTATTAACTGGACGAGATTCCGGGGGACATGGCGGAGGCACGGGGTTTGCGTCGCCGCCGCGCGTGGCTATATGCAATTCCCAAACCGAATGCCATAGCTCGCGAGAGGCACGATATGTCTGACACCCGCCACACACGGCTCCTCATCATCGGCTCCGGCCCGGCCGGCTACACCGCGGGAGTCTACGCCTCGCGCGCCATGCTTTCCCCGCTGCTCGTGCAGGGCCTCGAGCCCGGCGGCCAGCTGACCACCACCACCGAGGTCGAGAACTGGCCCGGCGAAACCGAGATTCAAGGCCCCGACCTGATGGTGAAGATGGAAGCCCATGCCCGCGCCATGGGGTGCGAGATCGTCGGCGACATCATCACCGATCTCGACCTCGGCCAGCGCCCCTTCGTTGCGAAGGGCGACAGCGGCACCACCTACACCGCCGACGCGGTGGTGCTCGCGACCGGCGCGCGGGCGAAGTGGCTGGGCCTGCCGACCGAGGACGAATTCAAGGGCTTCGGCGTTTCCGCCTGCGCGACCTGTGACGGCTTCTTCTACCGCGGGCAGGAGATCGTGGTGATCGGCGGCGGCAACACCGCCGTGGAAGAGGCGCTGTTTCTGACCAACTTCGCCTCGAAGGTCACGCTGATCCACCGCCGCGACGAGCTGCGCGCCGAGAAGATCCTGCAGGAACGCCTGTTCAACCACCCCAAGATCGAGACCCTCTGGCACCATCAGCTCGAGGAAGTGGTCGGCGAGGACATGCCCAAGGGCGTCACCGGCGTAAAGGTCAAGCACGTGACCACGGGCGAGATCACCGAGATCCCCGCGAAGGGTGTCTTCGTCGCCATCGGGCATGCGCCCGCATCGGAGCTGGTGAAGGACCAGCTCGAGACCCACATGGGCGGCTACGTGGTGACCAAGCCCGGCACCACCGAGACCTCGATCCCCGGCGTCTTTGCCGCGGGGGACCTGACCGACCACACCTACCGCCAGGCGGTGACCTCGGCGGGCATGGGCTGCATGGCGGCGCTGGAAGCCGAGCGTTGGCTGGCCGAGCAGGGGCTCGACGTGGGCAAGGACACCTCCGAGCCGCTCGGCTACGGGGCGCCGGTCGAACAGGCCTCCTGAGCCTCGGCGACAGTGTACGACGCGAGCGCGATGCCGGGACCCGGCGTCGCGCTTTTTCTTTGCCGGCGCTGAAAGCGCGGGACATCTGCGCGGAGACAGTGCGACGCTGCGTCTCTCGCGCGAAATTGAGCGCAGATGCGGCGCCGAGGACTTTGCTGCCAAATCTCTGCCGCTTATGTCTGGGCCAAGCCACAAGATCACCAGACCTCGCCCCAGCGCCGCCTCGCGGCGCACGGCTGCAAACCTCCAGCCCGGCCCCATGTCGCCCTGACCTCTCCCCCGGAGGACGCCATGAAGACCGCACTTCTGATGCGCAGGCTTGCGCTGCTGACCTGTCTTCTGCCCGCCGCGCCCGCGCTGGCGGCGGACCAGTTGCGAACGGCTTATCGCAGCAGCGTCTCGACCACCCTCAACGCCTCGGTCGGGGCCTTCGACAGCGTCCTGGGTCATGCGCTGAACGGCTATGGCAAGGTGCGGCTGAACAGCAAGGGGCTGTTCCTGGCGACGCCGGGACCGGGACCTGCGCCGCGCATGTGGTGGGCCTTCGAGGCCCGCGAGTACCATGGCAGCACCTTCGGCCGAAAATTCGACATGCTGCTGGGGATCGAGAAGCCGATCGGAACGGGCACGCGGCTGGGTTTTGCCACCGGCTACGGGGTGGCCGACCTTGATACCGGGCGTGACATCCGCACCCAGACCTTCAGTTTCGCGCCCTACGTGCAAACCGCGCTGACAGACCACATCGGACTCAAGGCCTGGGCGGCGCTGGCGCGGCCCGACTACCGGCTCGGCAACTCGCCGCGCAGCGCCTGGCGCACCGCCGCGGGGCTCAACGCGAATGGCAGCTACGAGCTTCGGCGCATGGAACTTTCGGGGGCGGCCGGCCTGTCGCTGTCGCAGCAGACCAGCAGTGGCATCGGGGATCTCTCGACCTGGCAGGTGGGCAAGCTCTCGGCCTCGCTGCGCACCCGCGCCACGCTGCGGCTCGAGCGCAACTTCCGCCCCTATTTCGAGCTGGGCTACAACTATGGCAGCTGGATCGATGCGGGCAAGTCCGGCGAGACCCATGCCCCCAGCCTCAAGACCGGCCTGAGCTGGACCCACAAGAAGCGCAGCTTCACGCTGAGCCTGATCGGCACACAGGTTTTTGACCCGGTGCAGCCGCTTGTGCTCAACACGCGCTACAGCATCCGCTTCTGAGCAAGGAGGGGCGTCGGCTCAGAGGTGGATCTCGCCCGAGATCAGCACATGCGCCTGCCCGCCGACCCGCACGCCGGTGATCGCCTCGGGTGGGCCGAGCACCTCGACCTGCGCCTGGCCCGGGCGGCCCATGCCATGGCCCTGCTCAGCTGTGAAGACGGGGGCTGCGATCAGCCCCTTCGACCAGAGATAGGCCGCCATGGCGCCGGTGGCCGAGCCGGTGAAGGGATCTTCGGGCGGGTTCGGAGGCGGAAGCAGCAATCGCGCATAGGTGGCGCCGGCATCTGTCGCGCCTTCGAGGGTGACGAGGAAGGGCTCGGCGAACTCTGCCTCGCCCCTACCGAGCGCCACGTGGAGGCGGCTCAGCGCCTCGGGGTCCAGCAGGGCGCGGTCGAGCGCCGCGCGGTCTTTCAGCACGGTCACGCAGCAGGGTAGGCCGGTCGAAACCAGTTGCGGCTGGCCGAGAATGTCGGACGGCGAGAGAGAGACCGCGTCGGCCACCAGCGCCTTGTCGGGGCAAGGACCGAACTCCGGGGATTTCTGGGTCATCACGATGCGCGGCGGGCTCACCGAGCGGTCGATCTCGATTGGGATGAGCCCGGCCAGGGTCTCGAGGGTCAGCCGGTCGCCCGTGACCAGTCCCCGGTGCACCAGCGCCGCGACGGTGGCGATGGTGGGGTGGCCGGCAAAGGGAATCTCGCCGCTGGCGAGGAAGTAGCGCACCCGCACGTCCGCCACCTCGGAGGGGCCAGTGAAGGTGCATTCGACCAGTGATGTCTCGCGCACGACGCGGATGCAGGTCTCGTCGTCCAGCGCCGCCCCGCCATGCAGGACGGCGCAGCCGTTGCCGCCAAAGGGCACGTCCGTGAAGGCGTCGGCCCAGTCAAGCGGCAGCTTGGTCATGCGGTGCTCTCCGGGCGCGCCCCTAGTGGACGGTGACAGGGGCGAGGTCGTTCTGCCGGGCCAGCGCAAAGGCGAGGCCGCGATCGCGGACCAGCGCCAGCCGCTCGCCATCGGCGCGGTGCACCGCATAGAGGCGGGTCTGGTCACCGACCTGTTCCTGCACGTCCTCGGGCAACTCGCTCACCTCGACCGAGCGGACGTAGACGATACGATCTGCGTCAAACTCGGAGAAATCATACTTCGTGTTCATGGCTCAACCCTTTCTGATGTTGATGGTCTGCACCACCGTCTCGGGACGGGACATGGTCAGATCCACGTGCAGCAGACCGTTTTCCATGACCGCTTCCCCCACCTCGACGCCATCGGCCAGCACGAAGCTGCGCTGGAACTGCCGCGCCGCGATGCCGCGGTGCAGGAAGATCCGGTCGGATCCGTCGTCGCGCTGCCGTCCGCGGATCACCAACTGGCGGTCCTCGACGGTGATGGCGAGATCGGCCTCCGAGAAGCCGGCCACGGCGAGCGTGATCCGGTAGGAGTGATCCGACGTCTGTTCGATGTTGAAGGGGGGGTATCCCTCGCTCGACTTGGCCGTGCGCTCGAGCAGGCGCTCGAGTTGCTCGAAGCCGAGCATGTGCGGATAGGAACCCAGGGTCAGTTTGCTCATGACATGTCCTTGACAGGGAAGCGACCGTCCGCCGGGCCCCGTGAGCGGCAACCCGACATCAGGGAATATGGGAAGGGCCGAAGGGCAGTGCAAGGGCTTTGCGGGCGCGGCAAGACTTGGTAGTCTGATGTTTCCCGTGACGTCGAAGGACAGACCCTCATGAATGCGCCGCAAGACATCTCGATGAAGACGGAAGAGGTGTTGCGTGTTGAGCTGGAAGTCTTCCGGCGCGAGCACCGCGATCTCGACGAGGCAATCCTTGCCTTGCAGGAGCGCGGCACCGCCGATCAGCTGACCCTGCAGCGGCTGAAGAAAAAGAAGCTCTTCCTCAAGGACAAGATCGCGATGATCGAGGACCGGCTGACCCCCGACATCATCGCCTGACCCTGCGCGGGTTCGCGCCGGGCACTCCGCACCCGGCGCCGGTGTCATCTTGGTGCCCGCCCCCTGTGGGATCGCGGGCTATGCTATGGCGTGCGAAGGCCCGCTTTGCGGGCGATTTTCCTTCGTGGAGCAAAACTGCAGCCCACTTTTCCGCCTTTTGGACCGGGGCGTTGCGCGATCTGGTTTGCCCGCGTATCACAGCCACGATGTCGACAGGAGGGATCGCCATGAAGGACGGTGAGCTGGCGCAGCGCGGTTTGGTGTTGCTGGGATGCGGGAAGATGGGATCGGCCATGCTCGAGGGCTGGCTGGGACGGGGGCTGCCGCCCGCGTCGGTCTGGGTCAACGACCCGAACCCCTCGGAGTGGCTGCAGGCGCAGGGCGTGCATCTCAACGAGGTGCTGCCCGAAAGCCCGGCGATCGTGCTCATCGCGGTCAAGCCGCAGATGATGGCCGATGCGCTGCCGGTGCTGGCGAGCTACGGCAATGCCGACACGGTCTTCCTGTCGGTGGCGGCGGGCGTGACCATCGCCACCTACGAGCGGATGCTCGGCGACAAAACCCCGATCATCCGCGCCATGCCCAACACCCCCGCCGCCGTGGGGCAGGGGATCACGGCCATCTCCGGCAACACCAACGCGCGCACCGAGGACATGGCCATGGCCGAGGAGCTGCTCTCGGCAGTGGGTGAGGTCGTGCGGCTCGAGGGCGAGGGCCAGATGGACGCGGTCACCGGCGTCAGCGGCTCGGGCCCGGCTTACGTCTTTCACATGATCGAATGCCTCGCCAAGGCCGGCGAAGCCGAGGGTCTGGCCCCCGAACTCGCCATGCAACTCGCCAAGGCCACCGTCGCGGGGGCCGGCGCGCTGGCGATGCAGGCGGCCGAGGATCCGGCGCAGCTGCGCAAGAACGTGACCTCGCCCAACGGCACAACACAGGCCGGGCTCGACGTGCTGATGGACGACGACAAGGGCCTGCCGTCGCTGATCCGCGCCACGGTCTCTGCCGCCGTGCGGCGCTCGCAAGAGCTGGCAAATGGCTGAGATCAGCTACGACGACTTCCTCAAGGTCGATATCCGCGTGGGCCGGGTGACCCGCGCGGAGCCCTTCCCCGAGGCCCGCAAGCCTGCCATCAAGCTCTGGATCGATTTCGGCCCCGAGGTCGGCGAGAAGAAAAGCTCGGCGCAGATCACCGTCCATTATGCGCCCGAGGCGCTGGTGGGCAAATCGGTCATGGCTGTGGTGAATTTCCCGCCGCGGCAGATTGGCCCCTTCATGTCCGAGGTTCTTGTTCTAGGTTTCTCCGACGAGACCGGGGCGATCGTGCTTGCGACCCCCGACAAGACCGTACCGCCGGGAGGACGCCTGCATTGACCAAGATCCTGATCGCCCGAAACCTGCCCGAGAGCGTCGTCGCCGAGGCCCGCGCCGCGTTCGACGTGACCTATCGCGACCGGCCCGACCCGATGAGCCGCGACGAGATGCTGGCCTCGCTGTCGGACTACGACGGCGTGCTGATGACGCTGGGCGACCAGTACACCGCCGAGGTCTTCGCCGCCGCCGGGGTGCCGCGGGCCAGGATCCTTGCCAACTTCGGGGTGGGCTTCAACCACATCGACGTCGAGGTGGCCAAGCATGCCGGGATTACCGTGACGAACACGCCCGGCGCTGTCACAGATGCCACCGCCGACATTGCGATGACGCTGATCCTGATGTCCTGCCGCCGCGCGGGCGAGGGCGAGCGGCTGGTGCGCATGGGCAATTGGCGGGGCTGGCACCCGGTGCAGATGCTCGGCCTGCACGTGACCGGCAAGACCGTCGGGATCCTCGGCATGGGGCGCATCGGCCAGGCCATCGCCCGGCGCTGCCACTACGGCTTTGGCATGGAGGTGGCCTACATGAGCCGCTCCGAGAAAACGCTCGATCATCCGGCCACGCGCTACGACACGCCCGAGGACCTTGCGGCCAATGTCGACATCCTTGTCACCGCCCTGCCAGGCGGCGCCCAGACGCATCACACGGTGAACGAAAGCGTGCTGGCGGCGATGCGCCCGCATGCGCATTTCGTCAACATCGCGCGCGGCGACGTGGTCGACGAGGCGGCGCTGATCGCGGCGTTGCAGGAGAAGCGGATCGCCGGCGCCGGGCTCGACGTCTACGAGTTCGAACCCCGGGTGCCCGACGCTCTACGCGATCTCGAGAGTGTGGTGCTGCTGCCGCATCTCGGCACGGCGGCGCTGGAAGTGCGCGAGGACATGGGGCGCATGGCCGTGGCCAACCTGCGGGCCTTCTTCGCCGGTGAGCCTGTACCGAACCCGGTCTGAGACCCGCAGACCCGGGCGGTCCCCGCCCGGGACCTGCTCAGGCGGGGGTGTCGCCCATCGCCGCGCGCCAGTGCTTGCGGCAGAGCGAGACATAGGTCTCGTTGCCGCCGATCTGCACCTGCGCACCATCGCTGAGCGCCTTGCCGGTCTCGTCCTGCCGGATCACCATGGTCGCCTTCCGCCCGCAATGGCAGATGGTGCGCACCTCGCGCAGCGAATCTGCGAGCGCCAGCAACGCCGCCGAGCCGGGAAAGAGCTGACCGCGGAAATCCACCCGCAGCCCATAGGCCATGACCGGCAGCCCAAGATCGTCCACCACCCGCGCCAGCTGCCAGACCTGCTTGTCGGTGAGGAACTGCGCCTCGTCGATGAACACGCAGGCGAGCGGGGTCTTGCCGTGCGCTGCGGCGATCACCGCGAAGAGATCGTCCTCGCCGCCGAAGGTCTCGGCATCCTGTCCCAGACCGATGCGCGAGCCGATGCGGCCATGCCCGGCGCGCGTGTCGAGCCGCGCGGTCAGGAGGAAGACCTCCATGCCCCGTTCGCGGTAGTTGTGCGCCGCCTGCAGCAGCAGGGTCGATTTGCCGGCGTTCATGGTGGAGTAGTGGAAATGAAGCTTGGCCATGGCGGTTTCTTGCACCAGCCCGGAAGGGGGAGCAAGGCTCAGGGAGCTGCGCGCTCCGCCTGACCGAAGATCAAGTCCAGCTGCTTCTCGGGGGGCACGCGTTTCAGCGAGAGCTTCTGCATCGGCGCATCGAGCAGGCTGAGCAGCTCTTGGTCGGTCATCCGCGCGTAGTCACGCTTCCAGTGCCGCACCATGAGGTGCCGGTAGGAGGGGCGTTTCGGCACCTCGGCCCAGGCGGTGCGGAAGGGCTCGCTCCGGTGCAGCTGCAAATCGAACAAGTAGTGCGGCCAGAAATAAGGATGCACCGGGCGATCGGCGCCGCCGCCGGGCTGCACAGACCACAGGCGGTCCTTCGGCTCGATCACCCGCTTGCGCGTCTCGGCGCCGCGCATCCCGGCAAGCCGGCAGGCGAGCGCCCCCTTGCCGCCGCGATCAAGTTCGCGCCGGGCGCTCTGTGCGCGGCGGGGGCGGTCCCAATAGCTTCGCATCGCCTCGAGCCACCCGCGGGTGATCGCATGGCCGGGCTCGGAGACAAGGAACCAGTTCTCCACCGGTCGGTGCCGGTAGGGGTCGTGGAACGCAAAGAAGCCAGCATGGGTCAGCGGCTCCAGCCACGCGTCGAGCGGCGCGCAGGGGATGGTGCCGCAATCGACATAGACGCCGCCGTTGCGGTCGAGATCTTGCACGCGGAAGATGTCGCCGCGGCCCTGCAGCGTGGTGGGGACATGCGTGAGCCCAAGATCGCGAAACGACGCCTCGGCGTGGCTTTCGTCGGCGATCTCCAGCGACCAGCCCGGGTTGAGCCGCGCCCAGGCGTCCCAACAGCGTTTCACCAGGTCGGGGGCGGCGGCTTCGCCTTGCGCCCAGAACATCGAAATGCGCCTTGGTATCATGCCTGCCTCGTGGTCCTGACGTCCGCCCTGTTGCGCAGACTGCGCAACTTGGTCAAAAGGAAACGCACCTGGCTTAGCCCGGGCACCGGCCCCGCGCAAGCGGCGGATCCCCGGCCGCAACGAATGGAGAACAGCCTTGTCCCTCGCCCTAATGAAGCTGCGCACCATCGTGAAGTACCGCCGGATGACCCGCGCCCTGCGCAAAACCGTGCGCCGCATCGAGCATGACAGCAGCGGCATCTCCAACGAGTTCGACCGCGCGCCGCTGCAGCGCGAGGCCCTGCTGCCGCTGATCGGCGGCGCGCCGGTGCATGCGGGCGAGAGCAGCGAGATGGCGGTCTACTCGACCTACTGCGGCCCGCTCGGCAGCTTCACCTACGACAAGAACAACCGGCCCAAGACCTGGCCTCATTACTTCGTGTCGAACAACCGAAGCGCGCTTGAGATCGTCGAGGGGCTGGGGTGGAAGCCGATCTTCCTCGACCTGCCGGTGTCGAAGAACCCGGTGCTGAGCGCGCATCAGGCCAAGGTGGCCAAGGCGTTGCCGCATCTTTTCCCCGATCTCGCGCGGCACCGCTTCCTGACTTACATGGACGACAAGCGGCGTATCCCGCACGGCGATCTCGAAGGCATCCGCGACCAGCTGGTCGAGGCGGGCGGCGCCATGGCGCTGCGGCTGAGCCCGCATATCGAGGGCAATATCCTCTGGGAGTTCACCGACTCGCTGTTCCAGGACCGCTATCGCGAGCAGGCGCACCAGATGCTGCGCTACACGCTGGCGCAGATCGAGGCTGGCAAGACGCTGGAGACAGACCGGCTCTTCACCACCAACTTCATCCTGCGCGACATGGCAGACCCGCGGATCGCGGCGCTGAACGAGCGCTGGTACGACGATATCCTTGCCTGCGGCATCGACTGTCAGCTGGCCTTTGCCTTCCTCGCGCAGGGCGAGCCGGCGATCGTCGACCTGCCGGCACCGCCGCGCAAGAAGTATCTCGGCAAAACGATTGCCGCGCCCGAAGGCGCGGCCTGAGCCTCAGACCAGCCGGCCCCAGAGGTCGTACTCGCCGGCCTCGTCCACCTCGACGGTGACCATGTCGCCGGGCTTGAGGTGTTCGAAGCCCTCGTCGATGAAGAGGTTGCCGTCGATCTCCGGCGCATCGGCCTTGGTGCGGCAGGTGGCGGCCTCCTCGTCGACCTCGTCCACGAGCACCTGCATCGTCGCGCCGACCTTGGCCGCGAGCTTGGCTTCCGAGATGGCCTGCGCCTTCTCCATGAATCGCTCCCAGCGCTCCTGCTTGATCTCTTCGGGCAGGTGATCGGGCAGCGCGTTGGAGCGCGCGCCGTCGACATTCTCGTACTTGAAGCAGCCGACTCGGTCGAGCTGGGCCTCGTCCATCCAGTCGAGCAGGGTCTGGAACTCATCCTCGGTCTCGCCGGGGTAGCCGACGATGAAGGTCGATCGCAGGGTGATGTCCGGGCAGTCCGACCGCCAGGCGGCGATCTCGTCGAGCGTGCGCGCTGCGGCGGCGGGGCGGGCCATGCGCTTCAGCGTCTCGGGATGGGCGTGCTGGAAGGGGATGTCGAGATAGGGGAGCACCAGCCCTTCGGCCATCGCCGGAATGAGCTCGCGGACATGCGGGTACGGATAGACGTAATGCATCCGCACCCAGGCGCCGAGCTGGCCGAGCTCACGCGCCAGCGAGAGGATCGGGAACTTCTCGTCCCGGTCCTTCCAATCGGTGCCATAGGCCGAGGTGTCTTGCGAGATCACCAGCAGCTCCTTCACGCCCGCCTCGACCAGCTTCTCGGCCTCGCGCAGAACAGCGCGCTGCGGCCGCGAGGTCAGCAGGCCGCGCATGTCGGGGATGATGCAGAACTTGCACTTGTGGTTACAGCCCTCGGAGATCTTCAGGTAGCTGTAGTGGCGCGGCGTGAGTTTCACGCCCGAGGCGGGCAGCAGGTCGACAAAGGGATCGGGAACCGGCGGCACGGCGCCATGCACCGCGTCGAGCACCTGCTCGTATTGATGCGGGCCGGTCACCGCGAGCACCTTGGGGTGCACGCCGGTGATATACTCGGGTTCGGCGCCGAGACAGCCGGTGACGATGACCCGGCCGTTTTCCTTCAAAGCCTCGCCGATCGCCTCTAGGCTTTCGGCCTTGGCGCTGTCGAGAAACCCGCAGGTGTTGACGATCACCGCGTCGGCGCCGGCGTAGTCGGCCGAGATGCCATAGCCCTCGGCGCGCAGCCGGGTGAGGATGCGTTCGCTGTCGACCAGCGCCTTTGGGCAGCCAAGCGAGACCATGCCGATGGTCGGCTGGCCATCGCGGCGGGTTTCCATGACGCGGGCGCGGGCAAGGTCGGGGCGAAGATCGGGCGGATTCTGCATGGGCGGCATATACGCGCTCTCTCGCTCTGCGAAAAGGGTCGTCGCACGCGGCGCGTCAATCCGCGGCGCCGTGCGTTTGGGGGCGGACGGGCAGGCGTACTTGGAGCGGCGAAGAAGTCCCCAGTGCCCCCCGAAACTTCTTCTCTTTTCAGTCACGCAGGGGGTGAGGCGCGCAGCGCCGGAGGGGCACCGCCCCCTCGCTGCCTCAGCCGAAGAGCCAGAGGATCCCGCCGCAGGCGGCCAGCGCGGCGACGAGGTTCATCGCCAGCCCGATCTTCAGGAAGTCGGAGAATCGGTAGTTCCCGGCGCCGTAGACCAACGTGTTGGTCTGGTAGCCGATGGGCGTGGCGAAGCTGGCCGAGGCGCCGAACATCACCGCCATCGTCAGCGCGCGGGGATCGAGCCCGGTGCTCTCGGCGAGTCCGATGGCAATCGGGGTGAAGACCACGGCGACGGCATTGTTGGTGACGGTCTCGGTGAGCAGCGAGGCCAGCAGGTAGACCGCCAGCAGCGCGAAGAAGGGCGGCAGCCCAGAAATCGGCGGCGCCAGCCAGCTGACCAGCAGGTCCATCGCGCCGGTGTTCTGCAGCCCGAGGCCGACCACAAGCATCGCGAAGATCAGCACCAGCACCGAGCCATCAATCGCCCCCCAGGCCTCATCGGCATCGATACAGCGCAACAGGAGGATCGCCGCGACCGCGATGATCGAGAGCGTCGCGATGTCCATCAGCCCGAGGGCGCCAAGGGCTACGACGGCGGCCAGCGCCGCCAGCACCAGCGGCGCGCGGCCGCGGCGGAAAGCCCGGCCGGTGGGGCGGCTGACCGAGACAAGCTGCGCCTCGTCCTCCAGCGTCTGGAAGGCGGTGGCGGGCCCCTCGAGCAGCAGCTTGTCGGCCGGGCGCAGCTGGACGGAGCCGAGGTCGGGGCCCGGGTTGTGCTCGTGGCGATGCGCCCCCAGCACCCGAACGCCGAAGCGCCGTCCCAGCGACATGCTGCGCAGGCTGCGGCCGAGCGAGGACTTGCGCGGTGAGACGACCACCTCGACGGTCACCAGCTCGCCCTCGGGCGGCTCGCCGCGGCGCAGGCCGATTTTCAACCCCGGATCGTCGTGCAGGGTCAGCAGCTCGGAAGTGGGCGCGCGCAGGATCACCGTGTCGCCTTTCTGCAGCACCTGCTCTTCGAGGGGGGCGGGCAGGGGACTGCCCTTGCGCCGCAGACCGGTCACCCGCACCCCGCCGCGCGCAAGCGGTGCGATCTCGGAGAGCGGCTTGCCCGCGTAGGTGTCATCGGCCAGCGCCGCTTCCGACAGGAAGGTGGTCTCTCCCAGCATCTGCTCGGGATCGCTCGCCTCTCGGTCCGGCAACAGGAGCGGTCCGAGCAGGGCGAGAGTGGCGCCGCCGGCGAGGGCCACGATCAGCCCCACCGGGGTGATCTCGAAGATGCCGAAGGGCGCGAGCCCCTGGCCGCGCGCCACGCCGTCGACCAGCAGGTTGGTCGAGGTGCCGATCAGCGTGCAGGTGCCGCCGAGAATCGCCACGTAGCTCAGCGGTATCAGCAGCCGGGTCGGCGCTTTGCCGAGCGCGGCGGCAAGGCGGATCACCACCGGGATCAGCACCAGGACCACCGGCGTGTTGTTGACGAAGCCCGAGGCGAACAGGGTCACGCTCAGGATCACCCCCAACGCGAGACCGGGGCGTTCCTTCGCCTGGCTGATCACCAGATCCGAGATCGCTTCGAGCACCCCTGTGCGTACCAGCGCGCCGGACAGCACGAACATCGCCGCGATGGTCAACGGCGCTGGATTGGAGAAGACGGAAAGGAGTTGGTCCGACGTGACGTAGCCGAAGGCCACGAACAAGGCTGCGAGCCCGGCGGCGGGCACCTCGGGCGGATAGAGCTCGAGCATGAAGATAACGAAGAGACCGACGATCAACCCCAATGCGATCATGGCGTCATAGTCGGCGATCAGCGAAAAATAGTCTGTCATCTCTGCTCACTCTTGCGTCTCGTATAACGCTGGAGTGCGCGAGTAGGTTGCGCAACCCCCTGCCGTTCGGGGAAAAATCGCTCGGGCAGACGATATTGCGCGGGGAGGGCGGGGAAGCGGCAAAGAAAAACCGCCCGGGCCGGGAGGCTCGGGCGGTTGATGGTCTTGCGGAGCGGCTCAGCGGCGGCGGTCGCGGCGCGAGGACATCGGCTGGAAGGCCACGCCCACATGCGCCTCGCAGTAGGGTTTGCCCTGCTGCACAGGCAGGCCGCAGAACCAGAAGTCGTCGGTCGCGGGGTCGCCCACGGGCCACTTGCAGGTCCGCTCTGTGAGATCCATCAGCGAGAGCTTCTTCGCCTTCTTCTCGATCTCGCTGACCTTGGCCAGTGCCTCGGGGCTGATCTCGTTGGCCGAGGGCTGCGGCGGCAGCGGCTGGCCCGCGGGCACGATCGGCTTGCGCGACGGGCCGAGCGGGGCCGGGCGCGTCTCGACCGCCGTGGCGGTCTCGCGCGCGGGTTCGGAGGCTGCGGCCGGTTCGGGTTTCGGGGCGGGCTTGGCCTTGGCCTCTTTCGGCGCAGGCTTGGCTTCCTTGGCAGGGGCCGCCGGGGCGGCAGGGGCCGCCGCGCCCGCAGGGGCGGTGCGGTTCGACAGGCCGAGCCGGTGCACCTTGCCGATCACCGCGTTGCGGGTGACGCCGCCAAGTTCCTTGGCGATCTGGCTGGCCGACTGGCCCTCGGCCCACATCTTCTTGAGAAGCTCGACGCGCTCATCCGTCCAGGACATGTCCGATCCTTGCTTGAGAAAAAGCGGCCCGTGATCCAGGGCCGCCTGAAAATTCCATCAGGGGGCCTATTGTAGTCATCAACCGGCGAGTTACAAGCCGGACCCAGACGGAAAGGAGACCTTATGGACAGCCAACCCCGCCATGAGCCCGGAGCGCGCCGGTTCGGTGCCGTGAACTGGCTCGGACTCGCCACCCTCTGCCGCAGGGAAACCCAGCGCTTCCTCGCGGTCTGGACCCAGACCCTGCTGGCGCCGCTGGTCACTGCGGGGCTGTTCCTGGTGATCTTCACCATTGCGATAGGCCCGAGCCGCGGCGAGGTGATGGGGGTGCCCTTCACCCGCTTCATCGCGCCGGGCATCCTGATGATGACGGTGATCCAGAACGCCTTTGCCAATACCTCCTCGTCGATCGTGATCTCCAAGGTGCAGGGCAATATCGTCGACACGCTGATGCCGCCGCTCGCGCCCTTCGAGTTGGTGATCGGCTATCTCGCGGGCGGAGTCGCGCGCGGGCTGGTGGTGGCCTGCGCGATCCTGGTGGGGCTCTGGGTGACCACCGGGCTGGTGCCGGCGCATCCGCTGATCGTGCTGGGCTTCGTCCTCCTTGGCGGGGCCTTCCTGTCGGCGGTGGGCATCGTCGCGGGGCTCTTTGCCAACAAGTTCGACCAGATGGCCGCGATCACCAACTTCATTGTCACGCCGCTCGCCTTCCTGTCGGGCACCTTCTACTCGGTCGAGGCGTTGCCCCGGGGGCTCTACGAGATCACCCATTTTAACCCCGTTTTCTACCTGATCGACGGGGCACGCTATGGCGTGCTGGGTGTCTCCGACGCCAATCCGGCGCTCGGCGCCGCGGTGGCGATTTTCGCCACGCTGCTGGTCTCGCTGATGGCGTGGGGACTGTTCCGCACCGGCTGGCGGCTCAAGGCCTGAGCCGACTGCGGGATGCAGGCGATGAAAAGGGGGCCTTGGCCCCCTTTTTTTATTCGTGTGCTCTCTCGGAAAAGACGCCTCGTCAGGCGCGCTTCGCTTCAGCCTGCGGCACGACCTGCTGCGCGATACCGGCGAACAGCAGGTAGACCGAGGTGACAACGAGGCCCCAGTGCGCCCAGCTCTGCGGGTGGAAATCGACCCAGGCGGCCCAGCCGGCGAAGAACGTCCAGGCAATGGCGATGGGCAGCGACAGCGGGCGCCAGCGCTCGGTGCGCACGGGGTGGATAAACTTCAGCGGCAGGAACATCGCCACGGCAAGCAGGCTCACCAGCGCGAGGATCACCCAGAAGTTCGGCTGCAGCGCGAAGAGCACCAGCACCAGCATGTTCCAGCAGCCCGGAAAGCCGTGGAAGGAATTGTCCGAAGTCTTCATTCTGCAGTCGGCGAAGTACATCGCCGAGGCGAAGGTGATGATGATGATCGCGATCCAGCCGGTCCAGCCAGGCAGCAGGCCCGAATGGAAAAGCGCGAAGGCCGGGATGAAGACGTAAGTCAGATAGTCGATGATCAGGTCGAGCAGCACGCCATCAAAGCGCGGCGCGTTCGACTTCACGTCGTACTTGCGGGCCAGCGGTCCGTCGACGCCGTCGACGAAGAAGGCCACGACCAGCCAGAGGAACATGATCGACCATTGCTCCTGCGCGGCGGCAAGCATGGCGAGCATGGCGAAGACCGCGCCGGTGGCGGTCAGCAGGTGAACGATGAGAGCACGAGTTTTCAGGGTCATGCCGCCTGACATGACCGATCTGCGCGCGCCTTGCAATCATCACGCCTCGTCTGGCGGAGGATCCTGCATGAGCGTGGCCAGCCCGCCGAGCTCCTGGCCGAAGCCCGTCTCGATGTGTTCGGCGGCGGAGATGCGCATCTGCGCTGTCTTGTTCTGCGAGAGCTTCCAGGTGCTGTCGATCTCGTCGATGTGCAGGCGGAAAGGCAGGATCATGCGCTGAAGCCTGCTGCGGACCTGAGGATCCATCTTGTCCATGGTCCAGGGGGTCTTGGGGGCAAGCCTGCTTTCGAAGTCGGCGCTTTGCGCGGCGAGCAGCAGGTCGACCTGCTCGTGCGGCAGCGGTGCAAGGCGGCCGATGAGGTGGACAGCGACGTAGTTCCAGGTCGGCACCTGTCCGGGATCGCCGTACCAGTCGGGCGAAATGTAGCCATCAGGACCGCTCACCGCGAGCCTGGCCGGGATTCCCTCGCGGGCAGCGCGGCAGATCGGGTTCGATCGAACGAGGTGCAGATCGGCGTAGGAGCCATCCTCGGACAGCAGGAAGGGCACATGTGATAAAAGCGGCGCGCCCTCGGTGCTGACCGCCAGCGTGCCGAAGGCCCGGTCTCGCACCAGCTCGAGGCTCTGGGCCTTCTCAGTGCGGCGAAAGACCGAGTTTGGGTGCACCGGCTCAGGCCGCCGTCAGCTGGGTGCCGCGGATGCCGGTGATCGCCGCGGTGACGATGGCACCTTCGGTCTGCGGACTGTCGAAGAGCACCTCGGTGAACTGTTCGGTGCGGCCCATCTCCGGGCTCTCCATCAGGATGTGATGGGTGCGTCCGGGCTGGGCGGCGAGGTGGCGCTCTACGGCAGCATCCCCGGCGGCGCGCAGGCGGGCGGCGCGCTCCTTGATCACGGTGCCATTCACCTTGCTCGGGATGCGTGCGGCGGGGGTGCCGGGGCGCGAGGAGTAGGGGAAGACGTGCAGCCAGGTCAGGTCGCAGTCCTCGACCAGCTTCAGCGAGTTGGCGAAATGCTCTTCGGTCTCGGTGGGGAAGCCGGCGATGATGTCGGCGCCAAAGGTCATCTCGGGGCGCAGCTTGCGCGCCTCCTCGCAGAATCGGATGGCATCGTCGCGCAAGTGGCGGCGCTTCATGCGCTTGAGGATCAGGTTGTCGCCGTGCTGCAGCGAAAGGTGCAGGTGGGGCATCAGCCGCGGTTCGGTGGCGATGGCCTGCATCAGGTTCTCGTCGGCCTCGATGGAATCGATCGACGAGATGCGCAAGCGCGGCAGATCGGGGATCAGCTTGAGGATGCGCATGACCAGATCGCCAAGCCGCGGCGTCCCCGGCAGGTCGGCACCCCAAGAAGTGAGATCAACCCCGGTCAGCACCACCTCGTTGTAGCCCTGCTGCACCAGCCGCTTGATCTGGTCCACGACCACGCCGGCGGGGACCGAGCGGGAATTGCCGCGGCCATAGGGGATGATGCAGAAGGTGCAGCGGTGATCGCAGCCGTTCTGCACCTGCACGTAGGCGCGGCTGCGGGTGCCGAAGCCGTCGATCAGGTGGCCGGCGGTTTCGGTCACCGACATGATGTCGTTGACCATGACCCGCTCGGTCTCGCCGATAAAGCCGTTCGACAGCCGCGACCAAGTTTCGGGGGCCATCTTCTCGGTGTTGCCGATGACCGCGTCGACTTCTGTCATGGCCGCAAAGCTGTCGGGGTCGATCTGCGCGGCGCAGCCGGTGACGATGACCTTGGCGTCGGGGTTCTCGCGGCGGAGGCGGCGGATCTCCTGCCGCGCCTTGCGCACCGCCTCGGAGGTCACGGCGCAGGTGTTCACGATCACCGCGTTTTCCATGCCGGCCTGGGCGGCAAGATCCTTCATCGCCTCGGTCTCATAGGCATTGAGACGGCAGCCGAGGGTGGTGAACTTGGGTGCGCCTGTCACGAGACCATCTCCAGCCAGTCGTGGGTGAAATGCCCGTCAAAGACGTGGGCGGTTGGGCCGGTCATCCAGACGCCATCCTCGCGCCAGTCGACCTGCAGCGTGCCACCGTCGAGCTCGATGGTCACGCGGCGCCCGGTGAGGCCGCGGCGTGCCGCGGCAACGGCGGTGGCGCAGGAGGACGAGCCCGAGGCCAGCGTGAGCCCTGCGCCGCGCTCCCACACGCGCATCCGCAGGTGGTCAGGGCCGATCAGGCTCGCAACCTGCACGTTGGTGCGCTGCGGGTAGAGCGGGTGATGTTCATGCGCCGGGCCGAAGCTCTCGATGTCCACCGACCCGGCATCCTCGACGAAGAAGGTGCAATGCGGGTTGCCCATGCCGGTGGCGGTTGGCTTGCCCTCGATCGGCAGCTCCAGCGTGTCCATTTCGGAGGCGAGGGGGATCTCGTGCCACTCGAGCTGCGGCGGGCCCATGTTCACAGACGTCAACCCCTCGCCTGCGTCGCGGGCCAGGAGCGTGCCACGCTCGGTGGTGAGGGTGAGCTCGGATTTGCCGGTCTCGTCCATCAGGAAGCGCGCGATGCAGCGCGTGGCGTTGCCACAAGCGCCCGCGGTCGAGCCGTCGGCGTTATAGAAGGTCAGATGCGCATCGCCGCTGTCCTGCTCGATCAGCGCCAGTTGGTCGAAGCCGACGCCGCGGTGCCGGTCGGCGATCGCCATGGCGAGGGCAGGGGTCATGACGACGGAGCGCGCACGCGCGTCCAGCACGACGAAGTCGTTTCCGAGCCCGTGCATCTTCATGAAGGGCAAATTTTGTGCGCGCGTGTGTTTCATCCGGGCGCATATACGCTTCTTGAGGGTACGTTTCCAGCCTACGTTGCGGGGGGCAGCCTTGCTGCGAATGCATGCGCCGGCGAAGGGCGGGGCCAGGGCCGCGGGAGAAGTTCGGCAGGATTGTCATTTTTCCGCTTGACCCCCCACGCCACAGTTCCTAGAAGCCGCCCACACACAGTGGGCCGTTAGCTCAGTTGGTAGAGCAACTGACTTTTAATCAGTGGGTCGCAGGTTCGAATCCTGCACGGCTCACCACTGTGTCAAAGTCCCGAGAGAGTGGGCCGTTAGCTCAGTTGGTAGAGCAACTGACTTTTAATCAGTGGGTCGCAGGTTCGAATCCTGCACGGCTCACCACTCTGGCAAGTTTCCTGATATGAAAAAGACTTGGCGCTTGCCCCGGTGGGGTCTTGCGGCTTGATCGGACCCGCGGGGGCCGCGCGCGAAACCGTCGCCGTTTACTGCGCGCCGCTGGCGTGGCTCAGCGGGCACCGCGCAATGGCCACGGCTGAACATTCCCTTGGCTTCCTGGACCGGCGGGGGTGATGGCGGCCGCGTCCGTGCTCGCCGGGCGCCGCAGAATCGGTCAGCGGGTCCGGACGCGAGAGGGCTCGACCAAGCGGCGGGTCCTGAACTGGAGTGATGGGTGATCGGCGTAGATGCAGCGGATGATCATCAGCGACTCGGCGGCGAGCGAGACCACATACCAGAGGAATCGCGGGATTCCGTCCTGAAGAAAGGTCATTGCCGCCAGATAGCCGACGAAGGCGGCGCAGAAGGCGACCAGCCGCCTTGCCATCAGCTCGTCCCCGACGCTGCGCGCGAGCGCGGCGCCTCGGAAGAAACTGACAGCGCCGAAGGCGGCGAAGCCGAGAAAGACCATCAGCCCGATCAGTCCCTGCTCGGTGAGGAACTCGAGGTAAAGACTGTGAGTCGCCCGGGCCTCGCCGCGGAAGATCAGCCCGTCCTCAAGCGCGTTGTTCTGATAGTGGACCTTGAAGTTGCCTACGCCGACTCCGAGCCAAGGATGCTCGTTGAAGAGGTTGTAAGCCACCGTCCAGCTCGCAAGGCGGCCTTCGGTGCTGGTGTCCTGCGCCGCCCCCGCGGCGGCGGTGTCGAATATGCTGGTGAATCGGTCGATGAAGCGGTCGCCGGCGAAAACACCGGCCAAGACCACCACCAGCCCGCCGATCGCCGCAGCGGCGACGAACTGCTTGCGGGTGAAGCTGGTGCTCAGAACCACCAGTCCGAGGGCAAGCCCGATCAACGCGCCGCGGGACTGCGTGGCGAGCAGCCCGGCGATCAGGATGCCGCAGGCCAGGGTCCAGAGCAACATCTCGGTGGGGCCGCGCGCGTTGAGCAGGTGGAACAGTCCCAGCGGCAGGACGAAGACCACGATCGCACCGAAGAAGTTGGGGTCGAACAGCATCCCCGAGAACCGGCCGGACCCATAGGTGAACCGCGAGAAGCCGAAAAAGCCGGAGGGCGAATAGTCGACCAGCAGCTGGTAAAGGCCAAGCCCGCAGATCAATACGATGGGCAGCACTGCGGACAGCGCCACGGTCTCGAAGCCGCGCTTGTTGTTCATGAAGGCAAGGGCCAGGATCGCCACTGCGGCTTCCTTGAGGAAGTCGATCGAGAGCGCGATGCTCAGCTCCCAGCGCAGGGCGTAGGTCGCGCTCAGCATCTTCATGGCAAAGATTATCGATAGGAAGATGATCGCGATGCGCGGGATATAGGGCTGCTCGCGGTAGACCGCGTAGCGCGCGGCCAGCAGCACGAAGAGACCGGGTGCGGTGATCTTCGCGAGCGAAGGGGCCCCGAAGGACTCGATGAGATTGTCGGACATGTTGGTCATGATCAGGACCAGAAGACCCGCCAGCGCGATCATCGGAAAGCGGATGCCGACGGCAAAGATCAGCAGAGCGAAGGGGAAAGCGATCAGCAGGGTGTCACGGCCGAGGAGTACGAAGCTGGCCGCCATGGCAAAGAGACCGCAGGCCAGGATTATCGCCGAACCGCGCCAGTCAAAGCCCTTGCGTGGGGAGAGGGTGGCGTCGCTCATTCCGGCCTCCGCGCGCGGGTCCGGCCTTTGGAGGGGGCTGGTGTGGCTGCGCCGCGCCGCGCGCGGGCGTTTCCGAGAATCTCTCGCATGGCATGGTGAAGGGGCACCCAGCCGGCATGGTCGCGCCGGCCCTGCCCGGGGCGGGAGCTGGCAAAACTCGAAGGGGCCTGGACTGCGGCCCCGGGCTGTCTCGGCGGTGTCATGCGCGCCTCCGCTTCAGGATGAAGCGATGCCCGGCCGCGAAGGCTCCCGGCAGCATCAGCCGGAGCGCGACGAGATAGACCGCCGCGAAGGCCGCGGCTCCGGCCATCAGGCGCAGCAGCTCGGAGCCGGTGTGCATCTGAAGCGCCAGAAACGCGGCCAGCGAGGCGCTGGCGGCGCAGACCAGCGCGGGGCGCAGCGCGGCGAATATCTTGGCAATCGTCACGTTCATCACCCGCTTGGTGGCCAAGTAGATCGGGATGAAGCGGATGAAGGCCATCGCGAGCTGCGCCGCGGCGACCGCGGTGATGCCGAAAGGGATCGCTCCGGCCAGCAGCAGGATGAAGATTGGCAGGTTGAACAGCGCGGCGCGGAACATGAGGTCGGTGCGGCTCACCGCTTTGAGCAGCTCGCCGGGCACCATGTTCAGCGTGCTGACGGCGAGGGCGGCCGCGATGAACTGCATCGGCGCGACCATGCCGTACCATTTCTCGTTGTAGAGCACATGCACGGTGGGCTCGGCGAGCACAGCGATCGCCGCGCCGATGCCGAACATCAGCAGCGCGCAGTAGCGCAGCGCCTGGTAGTAGTATTTCGCCAGATCCTCGGGGTGGGTCTGCATTTTCGACATCACGGGGTGGAGCACCGTGCCCGCGACAGAGGTGAAGCTCTTGATCGCCAGCTCGGGGATTCGATAGGCGATGGCGTAGATCCCCAGCGCCGCCGGCCCTAGGAACTTGCCGACAAGTAGGTTGTCGAGCAGCCGCGGCGTGGCGTTGATGGTCTCGGCGCCGATCAGGTAGGAGCCGAAGCTCATCACGTAACGCACGGTTGGCCAGTCTGGGAGGGCGCTGGGCTTCCAGGGTCGGATCCAGAAGAGCAGCAGCGTCGAGACCAACGCTCCGGCGACGTAGCCGATCACCAGTGACCACACCCCGTATCCCAGAATCGCGAGGGCGATCGAGATCAGCCCCTTTGCCAGGCCCTGCGCCACGTCGGGCACCAGCTTTTTGCGCAGGTTGAGCTCGCGGAACAGCAGGCTGTAGTGCACCGAGCCGAGCGCGCGGATCACCAGCACCAGGCAGACGGTGCCCAGAAGTGGCTCCAGTTCGGGCGATTCGAAGAGCCCGGCGATTGCGCCCGAGCCCCACCAGAGCAACAGCGCCATGAGGGTCGAGGTGAAGATCGCGCAGAAGAAGACCGCGTTGGCGGTCTCCTCTTGCCGATCCTTGACCGAGATCAGCGCCGCGCCGAGGCCGAACTTCGAGATGATCTCGAAATAGCCCATGATCGCGAGGCAGATCGCCATCAGGCCGAATTCGACCGGATCGACGTAGCGGGCAATGATGATGACCGCGACGAAGTTCAGAAGCTTGGTGGAGATGAAAGAGAGGTAGGCCCAGAACAGGTTCTTGGAGGTGGCCTTGCCGGGAGAGAATGCCATGCAGCAAATCCTCGAAAACATGAGGAGAAAAATGAAAAATCCGACCTGAAAAATGCGGTGGCCGGGCGTGAGAATCGAGATCAGTCTAAGGGCATCCCCGCGCAGGGCAAAGCTTTAAACCGCCTTGGACGGACCGCTGCCCAAGATTGCCGCGTTCGGACCCAAAGGGCGCTCACTTGCGCGTGAACTCTGCCGCAAGCCGTTCGAAATATTGCCGCAGGGCGGCGCGAGTGCTACAGTCATTCCCCGGAAGACTACATTTTTGATCTATTTCTATTTCTTTTTTACCGACGCCGCATGGTGTCCATGGATTGGTTTGACCGTGAAACGCATCATTCTTGCTATTGTCGTGTTCGGCGCAACTCTCACCCCCATGCTTTTCGCCATCAAGGAGTCGACCCCCACGTTCGAGGCGCGGTCGCTGGTGTCCTTCGCTCTCGGGCGCGAATATGTCTACGTGCCAGACCCCAGCCTCACGGATATCCGTGCGCCCAACGCCGGGGACTTCCAGGGCTTCGTGAACGCCGAGATGCTGCTTCTCGACAACCCCAAGCTGGTGCGAAAGGCGATCGAGAAGGTGGGTCTGAATCGTGTGTACCCCAACATGCCCGACACCGCGGAGGGACTCGTCGAGGCGACGATTTGGCTTGATGAAAGCACGATGATCGAGCTGATCACCGGATCCTACGTGGTGAAGGTGTCGGTCTTTCACAGCAATCCGGTGATCGCGGCGGAACTGGTGAACGCGCTGGTCGAGGCCTTCCTCGATCACCGCCGGGTCATGTACACAGAGCGCGAGCTTTCCACGATCACGGCGCGGTTGGACAAGGCGCAGCAGGAAGCCGAAGAGATTGACGCGGCGCTGATCGCTCTGCTCGGCGCACCCGATGCGACCGGTCTGCAGATCGAATACGAGAACGCGGTGCGCGACGAGGTCGCGCTCAATGCCGAGTTGCGCGAGGCGCGGCTGAACATGATCTCGCTGCAACAGCGCAAGGCATCTTTGGAAAACCGGCTGGGCTTCGAGGCGGATGCGCTGGAAGCGGAGACGGAGATCGAGGAGGCGCAGAGCCGGATCAGCTATCTCGAGCAGGAGTTCCAGAACACCCAATCTCATATTTCGGGCCTGTCAGAGGTGATGCCGAAGGCGCGGCTCCTGCAGGCACGTCAGGAAGCGCAGACCGAAAGGATCGCCGAGCTTGACCTGCGGTTGCGCGATGCGCGGGCGGTGGAGGTCTCGGGCTTTGATAACGTGCGGGTCATCGAAGAGGGCACGCCGCCGATCAACCCGGTCAGCCTGTCGCCAAAGGCGCAGTTCGCCATCGCGATCATCGTTGCGGGGATCGCTGCCTTCGCAGCCTACATGATCGCCTTCCTGCTGGCCTCGCGGCCCAAGAAGACCCGAGAGGAAGATCTGCATGCGCCCGGGGTGACAGTGATGAAGCAATCTCCGCGCGGCGACGACCGTCCGGCGCATCTGGCGCGCTGAGCAAGACGCGCGCGACCGGGTCCGGCCGCGCGTTGCCTCCCTTATGCAAGGCGGACTTTCCCATGAAGGCTGCGAAGATTGATCTGCAAGGCCATGCGCTTGCCGTGGACGATCCGGCGCCGTTGCGCCTCGGCTACATGATCGACACCCTGTTAACTGGCGGCGCCGAGCGGCTTGTGCTTACCTTTGCCGAAGCGGTGCGCGGGCGGGCGGACATGAGCCTCACGGTGTTCGTGCTGAGCGATCTCGAGACGCCGTTCCTCCAGCGGCTGAGGGACACGGGCACCAGGGTGGTGTTGCTGCCGGGGCGCAATCTCGTGGACCTCGGGCGCTTCCGGCGGCTGGTCACGGCGCTGCGGGCCCACCGGATCGAATATCTGCACGCGCATCTCGCCTCATCGAGCACGCTCGGGGCCTATGCCGCGCGTCTGCTGGGGATCCCCTTCATCACCACGATCCACAATGTGAAACCCTCGGTGCGAAGAATTCGCCCCGGCCGTCGCCTGTTGCAGGGCATCGCCATGCGCCTGCCCGGAGTCAACAAGATCGCTGTCGGCGAGGCCGTCGCCGTGGCCGCGGCGGGCGATATCGGGCCGGCTGGCTGCCGGGTGGTGCCGAATGCGGTCTCCGAAAACGTGGTGGCCCCCTTTGGCGCGCGCGCGCGGCTTCGCCGCGAGCTTGGCCTCGGCGACGAGCAAGTCGCGCTTGTCTGCGTCGGCGCCATCATCGGCCAGAAGGCGCATGAGGTGCTTCTGGATGCCTTCGCCGCGATTCGCGCGCGGGCACCGCAGGCGGTTCTGCTGCTTGTCGGCGACGCCCGCGACGCCCCGCGCTTCGAAGCCCTTCTCGCGCAAGCGGGACAACTCGGCCTTGGCGACGAGCTGCGCTTCCTGGGCATGCGCAGCGACATCCCCGAAGTGCTGGCGGCCAGCGACATTTTCGTCAGCGCGTCGCATTGGGAAGGGGCGCCGGTCTCCCTGCTCGAGGCCATGGCCAACGGGCTGCCGCCAGTGGTGACCGATGTGGGCGAGAACGCGCTGGTTCTGGAGGGGACCGGCGCCATTCTCGTGCGGCCACGCGATCCGGAGGCACTGGCGCGGGGCGTTCTCGAGATGATCGAGACGAAGGGCCTGGCGGAGCGCACCGCCCATGCGGTCCGCGAGCGGGCGCTCGGGCGTTACGGCGTGGCCACCTGGGTTGAGCGGCTCTTGGCGATCTACGCCGAGACCGGTCGCCGCAGCGACTGGCACAGGGCGCGGCCGGATGTTCCCGCGCCCCGCCTGCAACCTCGGCGGGTGCCGCGGTGACGGGCAGAACGGTCACTCTTCGGTGTGGCTCGCGGCGCGCAGGTCTTAATTCCTTGACGCGTCTTCCGGCGGTTGCGTATCGTCGGGGTATAGTAACGCGCAACGGGTCCGCCGCTGGTTTTGGTCCGGGTCCATATTTTTGGAATTTGTCCCAAATGTTTAGGGGGACCAAGTGTCGGTCATCATTGCCAACCCGGCTGAAACACCTTCGGATCTTCTCCGATTGGTCAGGATTGGAAGATGCCACTCAACACTCTAGAAAGGAGGCTACGTGTCACGCGCGGTCGCGGTTCTGCCGACCCGTCGCAAACATCGCCCATGGACAAGCAGGCTGAACGGCCGCCGCGGCGAGACCGCCAGTATGTCCGGCAGGCGATACTCATTATTTCTTGTGCGCTAACCGCAATTTTTTACGCTTGGCTTATTTCATTCATCGTTGGTTTCAGCCTTGGGGCGGTTGCCTGGATCGGGATTGCATTTTTGGGCGCTCTTGCCGGGTTCTTTCTGTCGATCATCCTCTGATCGTCTGACCCGGGCGCTCCGAACGGCCCCGCAAATCGGCCAATTTATGGCCTCGATCCGTGCGATCATCCCGAAATTCACTCTGGCGCCGCTGCGGCGCCGTGGCCCGAGGCGACCGGCGACGCAGTAGGAGACGCTGCCTGTGTCGACGCATTCCCTTCCGTCTGATCCCCAACCAGTATCTCGGGCGGACCTCTTTCCGCCCGCCGCCTACCTGATCGGCGCGCCGAAATGCGGCACGACGGCGCTGGGACACTATCTTGCGGGGCACCCGGGGGTGGGCTTCAGCAACCCCAAGGAGCCGCACTACTTTTCGCGCGACCTGCGCGGGCTGTGCCTGTGCGATGACTTTGAAGCCTATCGCGCGACCTTCGCGCCGGGTCCGCAGGCCGAGGTGCTGATGGAAGGATCGGTCTGGTATCTCTATTCGGACAGCGCGATCACCGAGATCCTCAAGGCGCGGCCCGATGCGAAATTCATCGTCATGTTGCGCAATCCGGTGAAGATGCTGGCCTCGCTGCATCGGCAGCTGATCCATGCGCTCGACGAGAACGAAGAGGACTTCCGCACGGCCTGGGACCTCTCGGATGCGCGCGCGGCGGGCAAGAATATCCCCCGCAGTTGTCGCGCCCCGTCGACGCTGCTCTACAAGCGCACCGCCGCTTTCGGAGAAATGCTCTCGCGGCTCTACGCCCGGGTGCCGCGCGATCGGGTCTTGGTGCTGTTCCAAGAGGACATGCGGGCGGACACGCCCGGCATCTACCGCCGGACTCTGGCGTTCCTCGGTCTCGAGGACGACGGGCGGCGGGACTTCCCCTCGATCAACGAGGCCAAGCGAGCGCGCTCGAAGCTGGTGCGCTACGTGGTGACGCGGGCCGGTCCCGCGCGCCAGCTCGTGTCACGACCGATCAAGCGCGCCTTCGGGCTCGAGTCGCTGGGACTGCTGAAAAAACTGGATGCGCTCAATACCGCCAAGCTCGCCAAGGTGCCGGTCCCCGCCGACCTCGCCGAGGAGATCGCGGCAACCTACGCCGAGGACATGCTGCTGCTCCAGCTGCTTGTCGGACGTGACCTCGCCGATCTGGGCTGGCCGATGCCGGACCCGGCGCGGCCCAAATCCGCCGCGGTGGGATGATCCCCTCGGCAACATGTTTTTTGTGACTGATTTGATTCATTTTTTGAAAAGGAAGCACCATGTTGAAGCGCAATTACGACAGTCGAAAGCGCATCCTCGTCACTGGAGGGGCGGGTTTTCTGGGCTCGCATCTGTGCGACCGGCTGCTGGAACGCGGGGCAGAGGTCCTGTGCGTCGACAACCTGTTCACCGGCACGAAACGCAATATCGAGCATCTGCTCGGCAATCCGCGTTTCGAGTTCCTGCGCCATGACGTGACCATCCCTCTCTATGTCGAGGTGGACGAGATCTATAATCTCGCCTGTCCGGCCTCGCCGATCCACTACCAGCACGACCCGGTGCAGACGACCAAGACCTCGGTGCACGGCGCGATCAATATGCTGGGGCTGGCGCGGCGGCTGAAATGCCCGATCCTGCAGGCTTCGACCTCTGAAGTTTACGGTGACGCGCTGGTCAGCCCGCAGGCCGAGGGCTACTGGGGCAATGTGAACCCGATCGGCGTGCGCTCCTGCTACGACGAGGGCAAGCGCTGCGCCGAGACGCTGTTCTTCGACTACAACCGCCAGCACGGTCTGCCGATCAAGGTGGTACGCATCTTCAACACCTACGGTCCGCGCATGCACCCGCAGGATGGCCGCGTGGTGTCGAACTTCATCCGGCAGGCGCTCTACGACGAGGACATTACCATCTACGGCGATGGCAGCCAGACCCGGTCGTTCTGCTACATGGATGAGTTGATCGAGGGCATGATGCGCATGATGGCCACCGACGAAGGCTTCACCGGCCCGGTGAATCTTGGCAACCCGCAGGAATGCACCGTGAAGCAGCTTGCGGAGATGATCGTGGCGCAAACCGGCTCGAAGTCGAAGCTGGTGTCGCGGGAACTGCCCAGCGACGATCCGGTGCAGCGCCGCCCCGACATCACCCTCGCGCGCAAGCATCTCGGCTGGAGCCCTTCGATCGAGCTTTCCGAGGGCATCGCCAAGACCATCGCCTATTTCGAGGACCTGCTCGGCAAGAAGTCCCGCCAGATGCAGACGACCTCCTGAGCAGAAGGCGCGCGCCGCGGGCGGCGCGTGCTCCGACCGACCCTAGTGAGCCCGGTCGCTCCGGCGTCCGGGTGTGACGTTGTTATTCATGGGAGCAGGTGATGACCCTTTTTGTGTCTCCTCGGCGCCGTATGGTGCTGGCATGTTTCATTCTCTCGACCGCTTTGGCGGGATTTTCGCTGCCCGTCGACCTCGTCTGGGCGGATACCGCCTCCTCGGCGGATGACCCAGAGCAGGTTGGTTTCGGCGCCCTGACCCGTGGCGGCGGCGATGGCCGCACCATCCACGTGACCACGCTGGCCGACGACGGGCCGGGCAGTCTCCGCTGGGCCGCCGAACAGGAGCAGGGGCCGCGCATCATCCACTTCGATGTCGGGGGGACCATAGATCTGTCGCAGCAGATCCAGATCGGACCGGACGTCACGCTTGATGGTCGCAGCGCGCCGGAGGGGATCACCCTCACCGGCGGACGGCTGCGGGTGGTAGGCAGCAACGTGATCGTGCGCGGGATGCACCTGCGCCCGGGCGACGGTCCGGGCGATGCGCCCGACAACCGCGACGGGCTGTCGATCGGGGACGGATCCAAGCCGATCCGCAACGTGCTGATCGAGGGCAATTCGATCAGTTGGGCGGTCGACGAGAACCTCGCGGTCTGGGGCAACGTGGCCGATGTCACCATCTCCAACAACATCATCGCCGAGGCGCTCGACCAGTCGATCCATCCCAAGGGGCGGCACAGCATGGGGCTTCTTATCGGCGGCGGCTCGGCCAAGCGCATCACCGTGATCGGCAATCTTCTTGCGCATAACCGGCATCGCAACCCCAACATCAAGGATGACAGCCGGCAGATCGAATTCATCAACAACCTGGTGTATAACTGGGGCCCGAGCGGCTTTCAGGGCACCGGTTCGACGGTCAATATCATCGGCAATGTCTACATCCCCGGACCGAACAGCGTCGAGCGGCCGCCACTTCACCTGCAGGACGCGGGGCGTCCCGGCCCGAACTTCTACGTGTCGGACACCGATGGCGAGATCCGCGCCGATGCGGAGGTCGCGCTCTCGAAAGCCCCGGCGTTCGCAGGCAGCGGAGCGCCGGTGATCCCCTCGGCGCAGGTCGAGGACGCCGTGCTCGCCAACGCGGGCGCGCGCCACCCTCAGGTTGATGCCACTGATCTTCGGCTCCTCGAAGAGGTGAGGGGGCGCACCGGGTACATCATCGATTCGCCCCGGCAGGTGATCCAGGGCCGCCTGCCGAGAAAGGCGGGAGGAAATGCGGGCGAGGCGGGACAAAGTTCGAACTAAGCCCTCGCCATTAAAGGCGAAACCTGGGAAAAAATGGGGCTGGAAAGCGAGGCGCCTGATTTGGTGCGAGAAGCTATTGTTGCGATGTGCTGCACAGTGTCCGTGCAACCTTTGCGTGACAAGCCCACGAAGTCCCTAGTTGTTCCGCGTTTGCGGTCTAGGTCCCAAAAAACAGCTTTGCACCGCTGGCCCATAAAGTTAGTATTTTCGACAGAATGATGCGCTTTAATTAACATACAAAACGATCTGTCCCCGTATTGGTCAGGGGACATTTGAGGCAGTTTCTGGCCGAAGTCCGAGCATCACGAAGGTTTTCATGATCGCCGCGCGTCTATGCGGCACCGTTTGCATTTTGCTTTTTGGCTAGGGTTTTTCCCAGGCTCCTTGAGTTTTCCGAGGATATTTCCGATGAATTTTTCAACGCAAAAAGAACTAGAAAAACCGCATACATACAGAACTTTAGACGACTCCTCCCCCCGCTTCACCGATTTCCAATCCTCCCACTACCGCACGGAGCTCTCCTCCCAATCCGCGCGCGACACTGGCTATGCGAGCGGCGCGGTCGCCGGAGCCGAGGCGTGGCCCTCGGGCGGCCGGCGCGCCATTTGGCCGCGGTTCTCGGTCGGCTTCCAGCCGCGCTCGCGGTTTGTTTACCGGGCTTACAATTTCGCCATCGCTATGACGCTCTTTCTGATGGTCCTGCCGCTGTTCCTGGTGATCACCGCGCTTCTCGCCCTCACCCAAGGTGCACCGATTTTCTACCGCGGCCCGCGTATCGGCGAGAACGGCGAGCTCTTCGACGTTTTCAAGTTCCGCAGCCTCGACAGCAACAAGGCGGCGATGATCACCAAGGACAA
The DNA here is from genome assembly GCF_003111685.1 of Alloyangia pacifica. Taxonomy (NCBI): domain Bacteria; kingdom Pseudomonadati; phylum Pseudomonadota; class Alphaproteobacteria; order Rhodobacterales; family Roseobacteraceae; genus Alloyangia; species Alloyangia pacifica. Next base: position 607,825 of record NZ_CP022189.1, read on the forward strand.
GGTGCTGCCCAAGGGGTCGGGCATCGAAACCCCGATGGGACTGTTCCTGCGTGAAACCCGTCTCGACGAGATTCCGCAGCTTCTGAACGTGATCAAGGGCGACATGAACATGTGCGGCCCGCGACCCGTGCGCCCGGAGATCGCGGCACAATACGCCGCCACGATCCCCGACTACGAACGCCGGTTCCGGGTCAAGCCCGGGATGATAGGCCCGGCCCAGGCTTTCATGAGCCACGGGACCTCCAAGGCGATCCGCTCGCGGCTGAACAACAAGCTGTGCCGCACCGAGGTGTCTTATTTCGGCGAGATCTCCCTCGTGTTCATCGTCGGGGCCTGCGTGGTTGCGCGGACAGTGTCCCGGATCGGCACCACGGTCTTCGGTCGCCGGTCAGAACGTATCGAGGCCGCGCGTGCGCGGGTCTACGACATGCGCTTCGTTTCTGATGACGGCCAGTCGCGGGCGGTGTTCTGGGTCGACGAGGACCAGCTTATCCTCGACCAGGGGAACGCGCTGAACGTGCCGCTCTTGGGTCGGCTGACCATGCTCCTTCCGGACGGTCAGACCCGCAATGCGGCGGTGGAACTGAGCACGGTCCAGGCGACGGCGCCGAACGGCCGGGTGCAGGTCAGTTACAAGCCGAAAAGCGAATACGCCGAACACATCCTAAGCCGCTACCTGTTCCAGGCAGTTGTCGTGCCACACCGTTCCGAGTTCCTTTCCGCAAAGCTGCGACGCGCGCTCACCCGCTCGACCGCGGCATGATGCCGGACGGGGCTTAGCCCCTCCGGCAATTGCGAGTTCCTCTGCCACGGCGCAGGCCAAAAAAACCGTAATTAATTAAAAACAAAAAATAAAAACTGATTTCATAGTTGATTTTACCCCTCTCGTCAGAGGACTCTATTATGCCCGATACCATTACATTCGGTGTCACTGATCTTTCCGGGGAACAGAGCACCAACCCGACGGCGCTGGATTTCAGCGAAACGGGAAATCCGGTGCTTTTTGTCGCCCAGCAAAATGGCACCATCTATCGCTACGAAATTGAACGGCAGCCGGATGGGGCGGATGCCGACACGAGCCCCGACTTCGTCGTGACCTCGTCGACGGCGATTGGCGTCATTCCGGCCGAAACCCAGAACTTCAACGATGACGGGACCCTGAACTCCAAGACGTTCCGCCAGATGACCGGCCTCGTCGCGACCACCGACGCGGAGGGCAACGACGTGCTCTACGTCACCTCCTCCGACTGGCGCATCTCGGTGGGTGAAGACAGCGGGCTTGACACCAACTCGAGCCAGATTCATCGGCTCGTGCTGGATCCTGACACCGGCGAGGTGCTTTCCAATGTCGCCATCGTGCGCGGCCTGCCGCGTTCGGAAGAGAACCATTCGATCAATGGGCTCGACCTGTCGGTGGACCCCGACACCGGCGATACCTTCCTGTGGGTCGCGATAGGCGGCAATACCAACAAGGGCGCGCCTGGCAATAACTTTGCTGGGACGGTGGATTTCGCCTACTCGGCCTCGGTCATCAAGATCAACCTGACCGACCTGGAGTCCTATGACATTCGCACGGACGCCAGCGGGAACCTTTTCATTCTGGACATGCCGACGCTCGACGATCCGTCGCGTCCGAACGTCGATCTCACCACGCTGGACATCGAGAACCTGAATCTCGATCCCAACTTCACGCTCGACAACAACGGCAGCAGCGGCGGTGTTCTGCGGCCCGATTGGGCGGGAGGGAACAATGGCCTCAACATGGCCAAGATCACCGACTACGTGCTGGTCAGCGAGGATGGGCAGCTCAAGCTGGTCGACAACCCGCTGACCATCCATTCGCCGGGATTCCGCAATCCCTTTGACGTGCTGGTGACCGAGGACGGCCAGGTCTACACCTTTGACAACGGTCCCAACGGTGGCTGGGGTGGCCAAGCAGTCTCGTACTCCGATGGCGCGATCATTGACGACTGGACCTCGGAATTCGCCACCAACCATTTCAGCGAAGACGGCAGCAAGGGCTACGGCGACCAGCTGCATTATCTTGGCGAGATCACCGACGAATACGGCCCCTACGGCGGCCATGCCAACCCGATCCGCGCCGCGGCCGAAGCGCTGTCGCTGGCCTTCAAGAGCGACGGGACCTATGCCGGGGCGACCTCCGGATCGCCGATCATGGCCTATGGTGCGGTGCTCTTTGCCAATGAGGCGCAGGCGCGCGATTTCCTGTCCGAGCTGCTGATCATCTACGCGCAGGATTCCGCGGGAAGCTGGGTCGATACGACGTCGCTCACCGGTCTGCCGGATGATTTCTTCGACGTGGTCTCGGGCTACGACTGGGAGCATCCCGGAAGTTCGATCGCCAACGTGCTGGATTTCTTCGACGGCACCTCGGTGATGGATGGCACGGCGCATTCGCCCGAAGCCCAGCTGCTAGATTACACCCAAGACGGATCGCTGCTCACGCTGCCGGAATCCACCAACGGGCTCGAGGAGTACACCGCGAGCTTCTTCGGCGGGGCGCTGCAGAACACCGTCGTCGCAGCCAGCTTCGACGGCACGCTCTATTTCGTCAAGGTCGAGGACACCGACGGTGACGGCCGCACGGATTCCGCCTCGGTGGTCTACGAGCTGGGCAACTTCGGCTCGCAGCCGCTGGCCGTGACGGCGCTGGGGGACGACGGGCTCGGGGTCTTCATCGACAATGACGGGGATGGGCTGGACGATTTCGCCGGGCTCATCGTCAGCGGTGTCTACGGCAAGGACAATATCGCCATCTTCATCCCCGGCGGCGAGCCGCTCGATCCGAGCGACGATCTCGACCTCGACGGGGTGGATAACATCCTCGACAGCCATGTCGGCGACCCGACCGATGGCACCGGCGTCAACGTGGGGCCGAATTCGACGGCCAAGTGGGACTTCGAGCTGAACAACCCCGCCTCGACTCCGCCCGGCGCCGTGCCAAGCGGCGACAGCATCGCGGGCGGGATAGGCGTCAACGCGGTGTGGCGCAACAACGTGCTTCCGGCAACCGACAATGCCGGCGATCCGACGCAGGGTCTCTATAATGGCGGCGTGTTCAATCTTGGTGGCGCCTCGAGCTTTGTCAGCATCGACGAGGCCTATGCGGGCACCGCCGTCGGCGCGGCGAACACTCAGCAGGACGTGCTTGGCATCGGCTTCATGTCCTCGGGGGCGCAGCAGCTCGCGATCACCAGCGAGATGGTCAACATCTTCACCTATTCGCTCAACAAGGACGCGCCGGCCAAGACCTGGGACGGCGGCGAGAAAGTCGGCCTGATGGTCGGGCCGGGCGATCAGGACACCTTCGTCGAGGCCACGATCGCCGTGGTCGATGACGGCGGCACGATCAAATACGGCGTGCAGCTGATCGTCGAGGAGAACAACAGCTTCGTCAGCAGCTTCGTCGAGGTGCCGGGGATCGAGGATCCGGACATCCTCGGTGTGGGCGATCCGAACTTCGAGGTGGCGATCGACCTCGACATGACCTCCGGGGCCGAGACCGCCACTGCGCGGGCGCGCTACGTGAACAATGGCGTCTACACGGACTGGGTGCCGACCGCGACGCTGGCGCTTCCGGCGGCCGTCGTCGAGGCGGTGAAGGGTGAGTATGACAACCTCGGCTCGGTCACCGGCGCAGTGGTCGGCATGGTTGCCTCGACCACCGCCGGGGACGACAGCTTTGCCGCCTCGTGGGACTGGATCGAGGTCACCAACACGTCGGAGGGCGAGATCGTGCACCGATGGGTCGGCGGCAATACCGACGTGGCGGCCAGCGATGGCGGCATGGACTGGAGCAGCTCGACCTCGGTGCTGGTGGCCGGCACCACGTCGGTGTCGACGTTCAACCTCGCAACGCTTGACAGCTCGGTGCCCTCGAGCACCCCGCTCGGGGTATTCGCGCAGGAACGCTGGGCGCAGCCCACCGGCCAGGGCATGCAGTATGAGTTCGCCGTGAATCCGGGCAGCTACGCGATCCGCCTCTACATGGGCAACGGCTACAACGGCACCGACCAGGTCGGTGAGCGGATCTTCGACGTGTCTATCGAGGGCTCACTCTTCTTGAACGACTTCGACCTCGTGGCGGCTTTCGGCAGCGGCGTCGGCGGTATGGTGCAATGGACCGGCCAGATCATTGATGGGATCGCCGACATCGACTTCGCGTCGGTGCTGGAGAATCCGCTGATCAACGCCATCGAGATCATCGCCATCGACGACGTCGCGCCGGGGCCGTCGATCTCGGTCGGCGACGCGATTGCCGGCGAGGCCGACGGCTCGGTCACCGTCGCGCTCTCGGCGAGCAACTACGTGCCTTCCGAGAGCACCGTGCTCGTGCAGTTCGAGGTGCGTCCGCTCACCGCGACGGCGGGCAGCGACTACACCGTGGCCAATGCGACGCTGAACGCCGCGACCGGCGTCTACAGCGGCAGCCGGCAGATCGCGGGCGGCGCGGCGGATACCAGCGTGCTGATCAATATTCTGAACGACACGCTGGTCGAGGGGGCCGAGAGGTTCGAGGTGGTGATCACCGGGGTCAGCGGAGCCAATGCAACCATCGGGGAGGACACCGGCTTGGTAACGATTCTTGACAACGACAGCGGCACGCCCGGGTCAGGGGGTGGCGCGGTCACACTGGCGATCACCCCGACGGCCGACAACGTACAGAAGTCGAACTACGACTCCGGCTCCTTCGTGCTCAGCAATACCGGCACCAAGGTGGTCACCAAGGTCGAGATCGACGTCTCGGGGGCGGTGCTGAAGGACGCGGTCTTCGATCCTTTCGGCCTCGCCGGGGACACCGTCGCCAAGGCGCTGACCATCAACAGCGGAGGCAACACCGGCGTGGTCGCGCCGAACAACAATGCCAGCGATCCGAACAATGCGACCTACGTCGGCGCTGGCGGCACTGCTGGCTACGAAGGCATCGTTTTGACCTTCAACCAGGCGACTGCGGGTGGCTTCCAGTCCGGCGAGACGGTGACCTTCTCGGTCGACATGGATCCCAACTCAATCGCCGGCGCAAAGAAGTCGACGCTCGATGCGGGCACGTCTCCCAATTGGGACGTGGGCGGGGTCTCGGGGGCCGAGCTGATCGGCTCGAGCTTCACCGTGACCTATGCCGACGGCACCACCAGCACGGGATACTTGCAGGGCACAGACACGCAAGCGGGCGCCAAGGGGCTTTCGTCGCAGTCTGCGGCCGGCACCGAGGCCAGCATCGTGGTCAACGGGCTTATCGAGGGTGGCGTCGGGACCTACAGCGACAGCGACTTCAGCATGATGGTCAGCGGCCCGGCCGGGGCGACCATGCGGGTCGTGCTGATGAAGGGCATGATCCAGCCCACCACCAACGCCTTCTCGACCGGCACCAGCACGGAGCAGGCTTATGCGCCGCAGCTCGATGCGCAGCTGGCAGCGCTGGCGGCATCGGACTTCCCGGCCAATAACGCCGTGGAATTCCAGACCGTTGACGTTACCCTGACAGGCGGCGTGCAGGACATCTCGTCGATGTTCGACCTCTCGGGGGTGGCGGCCTATGACTTCACCGGCGAGAACCAGCTCCCGCTCGGCATCGTCGCGGCGGTGATCGACCCGAGCAACGGCAACCTGCCTGTGGGCCCGACCACGTCGCCGATCTACCTGACCTACGACGCCGACAGCTCGAGCGGCGGCGGCAATGGCGGCGGCGGCAATGGAGGCGGCGGCACGCCCATCGGCGATCCGTTCATCGTCGAGGCCGAGGACATGACTCTCGTGCAGGGCTTCGCGGTCTTCGGCAACCCGCACGCCTCGGGCGACCAGCTGATCCAGGCCACCGACCCGGGCACGCAGATCGCCAATTACACCGTGGCCACGGCCGGGACCTTCGACATCAAGATCGGCTATTTCGACGAATCCGATGGTCAATCGGTGCTGAACGTGCTGGTCAACGGCACGGTGATCGACAGCTTTACCTGGGATCTCGATGCGGCCGAGACGACGGTTACCCCGTCCTCCTTTGCCGAGCACATCATCTCGGGCGTAGAGTTGAAGGTGGGCGACACCCTGCAGCTGTCGGGCGTGTCCGACGGCGGCGAGCCGCTGCGCATCGACTTTGCCGAGTTCACGCCTGCCGAGGGTAGTTCCGGCGGCGGTGGCACTGGCGGCACCGGGGGTGGCGGCACGGGCGGAGGCTCTAGCTCGGGCGAGACCTTCCGCGTCGAGGCCGAGAGCCTCAGCCTCGTGCAAGGTTTCGCGGTCTTCGGCAACCCGCATGCTTCGGGCGATCAGCTCATCCAGGCCACGGATCCGGGCACGCAGATTGCCAGCTACAGCGTGACACAGGCCGGCAGCTTCGATCTCACCCTCGGGTATTTTGATGAATCCGACGGGCAGTCGGTGCTGAACGTGGTGCTCAATGGCTCGGTGATCGACAGTTTCACCTGGGATCTCGATGCGGACGGGACGACGGTCACACCGGGCGCCCTTGCCGAACACACCATTTCGGGACTCGATCTGGTGGCCGGCGATATCCTGGAGCTGTCGGGCGTCTCCAACGGCGGTGAGCCACTGCGCATAGACTACCTCGACTTCACTCCGCTCGACGGCGGCTCGGGCGGCGGCAGTGCGCCTGCCAACCCGGGCGAGTTGGTGCGCCTCGAGGCCGAGACTTTCTCGCTAGACCAAGGTTTCATCATCAGCAGCAATGGCCATGCATCCGGGGATCAATTGATCAGGGCGGGCAACGCGGGCGTGCAGAGCGCAAGCTTCGTCTTTGCGGATGCGGCCGGAACCTATAACCTTACCTTGGGTCACTTCGACGAGTCCGATGGTCAGTCGCAACTCGACATAGAGGTGAACGGCGTGGTGGTGGACAGCTTCGTCTGGAACCTCGATGCGGGCGATGCGATCGTGAACGGCACATCCTTTGCCGAGCACAGCACCTTCGGGGTCGAACTCGCGGCGGGCGACGTGGTCAGTCTCACCGGTATTTCGGACGGCGGCGAGCCGCTCAGAATTGATTATCTGGACTACATTTACGTGGATGGGATCATTGGGTGAGATGAAGGATTTTTCAATGGTTGGTCCCGCACGGTCGCGGGGATTGTTCGTGATCCGCGGGAGCTTCTCGCACATCAATGCCCAGCTCGAGGCGGCCCTGCGCAGGGTCCGCCCCGAGATCGATCTCGATGTCATCGACGTAGGAAAAGAGTTCAAGGAGAACATGCTGAGCCAGCTGCGGTGCCTCCTCGGGGTGCAGCGCGAGTACGGGCTGTCCAGCTGGAGTTCCAAGGACATGCTGCGCTACCGCCTGGCGCGCTCGCGGACGTACTACCAGGCGGTGAGCGAGATGGTGCGGGATCGGTTCGATCCCGCCGACTACGACTTCACCCTGCAGACCCAGTCGCTGTTCAACGCGGCGCTGCCCGGCATCCCCAACTTCGTCTATACCGACCATGTGGCGCGGGCGGGGATGTCGAGCCTGCAGGGCCTCTTCGGGGCGCCCAGCGACGGTTGGTTCGCCTGCGAGAGCGAAATCTACACTCAGGCCCGGCATGTCTTCACCTTCGGGCCCAAGATTCGCCGGATGCTCACCGAGCAATACCGCATCGCGCCGGAAAAGAGCTCGGCCATCGGGGCAGGGGCCTCGGTGCTTCCCAAGCGGCCGGTGGATCTGAGCACCGAGCGTTTCGCCCGACGCCGCATCCTCTTTGTCGGGGTCGACTGGGAGCGCAAGGGAGGGCCCGAGCTGGTCGATGCCTTCAAGCTGCTCCGCACGCGGCTGCCGGATGCGACACTCACCGTGATCGGCTGCAGCCCCGAGTTGCAGGTCGAGGGGGTCGAGGTGTTGGGGCGCCTGCCTCTGGAGGAGGTCGCCGAACATTTCCACGAGGCTTCCTGCTTCTGCATGCCCTCGCGGCTCGAGCCCTTCGGCGTGGTCTTCTGCGAGGCCATGCAGTTCGGCCTGCCGGTGGTCTCGACCGACGTGGGCGACATTGGCTCCATCGTTGTCGAGGGCGAGACCGGCCACGTGGTCCCGGGGCGCAACCCCGAGGCGCTTTCCGAAGCGCTCTTTCAGACGCTCGCCATGCCCGACCGCGCCCTGCGCCTCGGCACGGCGGCCAAGGCACGTGCAACGCAGTTCACTTGGGACGCGGTGGCGGAACGGATCGCCGCGCATTTTCCGGGCGAGCCCGCCATGCCGCGCGCCGAACTGGAGGTGGCCTGGTGAGCAAGCGCATCCTTTACGTAATCGACAGCCTCAAGTTCGGCGGCGCCGAGATGCTGCTGCTGGGACTGCTGGATGCGGCGCGGGACCGCGGCTGCGAGGCGCATGTGGCCTATTTCACGCCTGGCCCGCTCGAGGCGCGTGTGGCCGAGCGCGACGTCGGCATGACCCGGCTGAGCACCAGAGGGCTCCGCGATCCGCGCGCGCTCGCACGCTGCATGAAGCTGATCCGCGACTGGCGGCCCGACATCGTGCACAGCCACCTGATCAAGAGCGATCTCGTCGGCCAGACGGCCGCGCGCCTATCGGGCGTGCCGCGCATCATAACCTTGCACAACACCGATCCTTGGCGCGAGAAGAAGGCCAAGAGCCTGATGTATCGGACAATCACAGCCGGGGCCGACGCCTGTATCGGCGTGTCGGATCGGGTGGCCAACCACGTGGCCCGCACCGGCGGGTTTCGCGCCGATCGCATCGAGACCATCGTCAATGGCATCGACCTGCATCACTTCGACCCGGCGCGCACCCAGCCGCTCGATCTGTCCCGCTACGGCGTGCAACCCGGGGCGAAGGTCGTGGCGGTGATCGGCAGCCTTACGCCGCAGAAGGACCACGAGAATTTCCTGCGCAGCGCCGCCATCCTCGCGCAGCGCGTCCCGCAGGCGGTGTTCCTCGTCGTGGGCGAGGGGCCGCTGGGGCCGCAGATCGAGGCGCAGGCCCGCGGGCTTGGGCTGGGGCCGGAAAGGCTCATTCTGACCGGGGCCATCAGCCAGATGCGCGAGCTCTTGGCGGCGCTCGACGTGATGGTGGTCTCTTCGGCCTGGGAAGGGCTGCCGATGGTGCTGCTCGAGGGCATGGCGATGCAATGCGCCGTCGCCTCGACCGATGTCGGCGGCATTCCCGATGTGCTCGAAGATGGCCGCTCCGGACGCCTCGTGCCCGCGCATGATCCCGAGGCGCTGGCGCAGGCGGTGGCCGGGCTGCTGGCCGATCCGGCCGCCGCCGCCCGGCTTGGCGGCGCGGCACGCGACACCGTGGTTGCCCGGTTCAGCGCCGAGGTCATGCGCGAGCGCATCTTCGCCCTTTACGACAGCAAGACCCGTCCGCGCCCCGGCGCGCATCGCCAGCCCGGCGCGCCGCGGCTGGACAGTCCCAACTGAGGAGTAGCGAGAATGGTTGTTTATCTTCGCCAGTTTGCCGCCTGCACGGCGCTTGCCCTGGCCCTCGCCCTGACCGGCGGGCCGGCCAAGGCCGACACGCCTGACTACCACGTCGACGTGGGCGACCGGCTGACCATCTCGGTCTATGGCAAGCCCGAGATGTCGGGCAATTTCCAGGTCCGCGCCGACGGCCAGATCGCGATGCACCTGCTGGGGCCGATCGATGTGGCCGGGCTGACCATGCGCCAGGTCGAGGAGCGCATAGAGACCGAGGCGCGCGAGCGCTTCTCCAGCCGAGAATCGGTGGTGGTCGATATGCTCGAATACCGCGATGTCTTCGTGCTCGGCGCCGTCGACACGCCCGGCGCCTACGAGTTCCGCCCCGGGTTGACGGTGATGAAGGCCATCGCCATGGCGGGCGGCATCGAGCGCGTCCAGGAAGACCTGCGCAGCGAGCGTGACATTGAGAACGCCCGCAACAACCTCGCCGAGGCGCAGAGCCGCCTGACCTTTGCCCAGTCCGAGCGCGACGCCCTGGCGCGGGAACTGGCCCGGCTCGACGGGGTGACCACCGAGGCCCAGGTGCCCGAGGCCCGTCTCGATCAGGAACAGGAACAGCTCGTCGGCCTGCGCCGCTCGCTGATGCAGGACCTGATGGAAGGCGCCACCATGCGCAGCACGCTTGCCGACGAGGAAGCCGGGATGCTCGACCAGCGCCGGGAACTGATCAACGAGCGGCTCGACGCCACGCAGGAGCAGCTCGAGAGCATGCAGGAACTTGAGGCCCGCGGTCTCGCTCGCAAGGAGCAGACGCTGGGGCTGAAGATTGACCTCTCCGAATACAACGCCGACCTGCTCGAGGTCGCCGCCTTCGTCTCGCGCGCCAAGCAGACCCGTGCCAATGCCGAGAGCGACATCCAGGAGGCCCAGACCGAGTACCGGCTGAACTTGCTGCAGGACAAGATCGAGGCCGAGCAGCGCGTGGCGCAGGAGCGTACCGAGGTGCAGATGGCGCTGAATTTCCTGCGCCGTGCCAGTCCCGCTGCCGCCGCCGAGTTGGGCGAGGCAGTCGAGACCGTCTACGAAGTCTTCCGCAACGGTTCGGATACGCCCGAGCGGGTGGCGCCGACGGCGCTGCTCGGCCCCGAGGACGTGCTGAACATCAGCTTCGAGGCGGTGATGCAGTGAAACGCGCGAGCGCGGCTCAGGCGGTCCCGGACACCGCCTCGGCCTCGCGCACGGCCAGATCGGCCATCGCGAGGATTGCCTCGCGGCTGCCCGCCACGGCGATGAAGCGCCCGTTGTGGCAGAACTTTGCCCCCGCGACGCCGCTTGCCTCTTCCAGCGCCGCGTCGGTCAGCCCGGCCCAGGCGGCGGGCAGATCGGCGCGCTGCTCGAAGCCGTCGGCGTTCTTGCGGATGCCGGTGAGCGCCCAATCTTCGCCGCGCGGGTGCACCACGAAGAGCAGGTGATCGGCCCCCGCGGCCACCACTGCCGAGCGGAAGGGCATGCCCTGCGGCAGCTCCAGCACGCGGCCCGCACCGGCGGTCTTGATCGCCGCCATCACCTGCGCTTCGGCGCGGCGCTTGGCGGCCTTGCGGCGGATCTGCGCCTCGACGAAGGCGCGCGCGATGTGCAGCGCATCGGCAAATGCCATGTCTTCGGCCTCGGGCGCCTTGTCGTCATAGACCGGCTTGAGGCTTTCCAGCAGCATAGGCAGCGTGAGATCCGACAGCATCGGGCCAGCCTCGGACGGGCTGAGCGCGCCGTTGTCCATCAGGTCGACCGGCAGCACGAAGCCCGAATCGAAGCTGGCGTGGATGCCTTCGAGATCGGCCTCTGGCACCTCCAGCGCACGCAGGTAGTCGCGGCCATAGTGTTTCCAGATCAGCCCGAAGGAGCTGAACGGCTGGCCGTCATCGCGCAGCGGTGCGTCTTTCTGGTGGTGGTCGTAGATGCCCTGCGCGTGGTCGTATGCGCGGCCCACGTCGTAGATGATCTTGTCCGCTCCGGGCGTGATCCATGCCGCATCGCGGGTGCGGAGGATCTCGGCCTCGGGGTGGAGCCGGGTGAGGATCACCGACGACAGCAGTTCGTCTGCGTGGAAGCCGCCGGAATGGGTGACAAGGTGGGTGATCTGCATCGTCGGCCTCTGGATTGCTCGGCGCCCCCATATCGCGGGAGCGCCCTGCTGCCAAGGCGGGAGCGGTCCGGCGCCGGCGCCCGTCCGGGTGCGGGTCAGCCCGCCGCTAGCCTCAGCCGCACTGCCCGGGCCAGCAGAGCTGCAGTCTCCTGCGCAAAGCCGTGCGCCTCGGCGCGGACGTCCGGGCTTTCGGCAAGGCCCGATGCGCGAGCCTGCCAAGCCTCGCAGTCCACCACCAGACCGGGCTCTGCGCCGCCGAGCCGCGTCACCAGCGCCGCGAACTGACCGATGGCCGCGCCGCCCTCCAGCTTCAGCCCGCGCGTCGCCAGCGTCAGCGCGTGGATGCCATTTGCCCCCTCGTAGATCGAGGTGATCCGCGCATCGCGCCAGACCTGCGCCATGCCGTATTCTTCCAGATAACCGTAGCCGCCGAGAATCTGGATGCCGAGATCCGCCGCGCGGATGCCCGCCTCGGTGGCGTAGATCTTGCACAGCGGCGTCAGGAACTCGATCAAGGCAGGGGCCTCGCCCTTTTCAAGCTCGGCCAGCGCGAGATGGCACATGCCGCGGGCAGTGCGGGCCAGATCCTGCTGCTCGTCCAGCATGCGTCGCACGTCGGGGTGGTCGGTGAGCAGCGCCGGGCTGCCCTCGATGGTGCGGCCCTGCCGGCGCTCGGCGGCATAGGCCGAGGCGATGGCATGGGCGCGGCTGGCATGCGCAATACCCTGCAACGCCACGTCGAGCCTTGCGTGGTTCATCATGGTGAACATCGCCGCCAGCCCGCGCCCCTCGCTGCCGACGAGCTCGGCCTTGGCGCCGTCGAATTCCATCTGGCAGGTCGGCGAGGCATGCAGGCCAAGCTTTTCCTCGATGCGGGTGACGGTGATGGCGTTGCGCAGGCCATCGGTTTCCGAGGCGCAAAGAAACAGCGACAGGCCTTTCACCCCGTCGTCGGGCGTGCCGGTGCGGGCGAGGACCAGATGCAGGATGCCCTGCGACATGTCCTGATCGCCGCCCGAGATGAAGATCTTCTGGCCCTCGATCTTCCACGCGTCCCCATCCCGCGTCGCCTTGCAGCGGATGCGCGACAGATCCGATCCCGCCCCGGCCTCGGTCAGGCACATGGTCGAGAGCCATTCGCCGGAGGTGAGGCGGGGGATATAGGCTGCCTGTTGCTCGGCCGTGCCATGGGCGAGCAGGGTCGAGATCGCGCCAGGTACCAGCCCCGTCACCATCTGCAGCGCGTGATTGGCGCCCGAGAAGATCTCGGAAACCGCCGCCGCCGTCAGATGATCGAGCGCCTGACCGCCGAACGCCTCGGGGGCGGTGAGCCCCTGCCAGCCACTCTCGACCAGTTCGGAGTAGGCCGCGGCGAAGCCTTCGGGCATCCGCACACGGCCATTCTCCAGCCGGCACCCTTGCCGGTCTCCGGGTTCGTTGAGCGGGGCGAGCACGCCCTCGGCGAAGGCGGCGAAATGCTGGGTGATCTCCTGCGAGAGCTCGGCATCCCAGCCGGGGGCATTGCCGGCAAAGATATGCAGGCTGTGGAAGATCTCGTCGGTGGGGGCCTGGAAGGGGATCATCTGTGCCTCGCTCGCAAGGGGAAACAGGGCGGCGCAGAAGCACCGCCGTGGAGCCGGGACCGGCTCCGCGCATAAAGAAGGAGGGCCCGCGCGCCGGAACGCGCGGAAGAAGGTCAGGCCTCGATGCCCAGCAGGCGCATCGCGTTCTGTTTGAGGATCAGCGGGCGCACCTCCTCCTTGAACTCGACCTGATCGAAGGCGTTGAGCCATTTCTCGGGCGCGATCATCGGCCAATCCGAGCCGAAGAGCATCTTCTTCTTCAGGATCGAGTTGGCGTATTGCACGAGGATCTTCGGGAAGTACTTCGGCGACCAGCCCGAGAGGTCGATGTAGACGTTGGGCTTGTGCTGGGCGACGGAAAGCGCCTCTTCCTGCCAGGGGAAAGAGGGATGCGCGAGGATGATCGGCATGTCGGGGAAATCCACCGCCAGATCATCCATATACATCGGGTTCGAATACTTCAGCCGCATGCCGTTGCCACCGCGCATGCCCGAGCCGACGCCGGTCTGGCCGGTGTGGAAGAGCGCGGGCACCCCGGCCTCGGCGATCGCCTCGTAAAGCGGGTAGGCCATGCGGTCGTTGGGGTAGAAGCCCTGCATCGTGGGGTGGAACTTGAAACCCTTGATGCCGTGGTTCTCCACCAGATCGCGGGCCTCGCGCGCACCGAGCTTGCCCTTCGCCGGGTCGATCGAGGCAAAGGGGATGAGGATGTCGTCGTTCTTGGCGCAGGCGTCGGCGACCTCGTAGTTGTCGTAGCGCTGGTAGCCGGTCTCGCGCTCGCTATCGACGGGGAAGATCACTGCCGCGATGTTCATTTCGCGGTAATGCGCGGCGGTCTCGTCGATGGTCGGGGGATGCGCCCAGGGCGCGCCGAAATACTTGGCCATCGTCGATTGCAGCTCGTCGTAGCCGTCGTCGGTATGACAGCCGCAGGCTTCCTCGGCGTGGGTATGGAAATCGATCGCGCGGATCTTGGCGAAGTCGATCATGGTTGCCTCCTCAGACGCGGATAAGTGCCGGGTCTTCGTTGTCGTAGAGCCGCTCCAGCAGGTCGGCGCGGCGGGTCAGGATCTTCTTGATGTTGAGCGAGCCCTTGTCGGTGATCTCGTGATGCTCCAGCGAGGGCGGCTCGGCAAGCACCAGCGCGCGGGTGATGCGCTTGGCCGAGCCCGTCACATGCGCGTTCATCTCGCGCAGCCGCAGCTCGATCTTGGTCATCAGCTCGGGGTCCGTGACGGCGCCCTGGGTGATCTCGCCCGGCTTGGCCGCACCGGCGGCGGGGAAAACGAAGAGCCCCACCTCGCCCCGGTCATGCCCGCAGATCACCACATCCTGCGCCAGGCCGGCCAGTTCCTTCAGCGCGCTCATACGCAGGTTACCCGCCTGCACCCAGGTGCCGGTGTCGAGCTTGAAGTCCTCCGACACGCGTCCGTCGAAGACGAGGCCGCGGTTGGCGTCCTCGGGATCGACGAAACGCACCGCGTCGCCTGTGATGAAATAGCCTTCCTCGTCGAAGGCCGCGGCGGTCTTCTCGGGGTCATTGAAGTAGCCCTGCATCACGTTGGGGCCCTTCACCCGGATCTCGCAGCGCATGTCCTCGTCGGGGATCAGCTTGACCTCGACGCCGGGCAGCGGCACGCCGATCACCCCCGATCGGCCGATGGGCTCATGCACCATGAGGCAGGCGGGGGCGGTCTCGGTCAGGCCCCAGCTTGAGATCATCATCGGCAGCCCGCCGCGGGCGTGGATGCAGAACTGCTCGAGCGCCTCCCAGACGTCCTGCGGCAGCGAGGCGCCAGCATAGAACAGCAGCTGCTGGTCCTTGAAGAGATGCTCCTGCAGCGCCGGATCGTCCTTGATCGCCTCCACGAGCATGTTCCAGCCAACCGGGACGTTGAAGGCCAGCGTACCGGGGCGGTCGGTGCGGTTCTTGAGCGTGGTGGAAAAGCCCTTGCCGGTGGGCTTGCCGCTGTCGATGGTCAGCGTGCCGCCATGGGCGAGCATCATGTTCACGTTGTGCGAGCCGCCGAAGACGTGGTTCCACGGCAGCCAGTCGGTGATGCGCGGCGCGTGGTCCGTCAGGAAGGGCAGGGCGACCTGCATCTGCACCTGGTTGACGCACATCATGCGGTGCGTGGTCAGCACCCCTTTGGGATCGGAGCTGGAGCCGGAGGTGAAGAGGATCTTCGCCAGAGTGTCCGGCCCGACAGTGGCGTGCACCGCGTCAAGCTCGGGGCTTTCCTCGGTGGCGAGAAGCTCGGCCATCGGGGTCACCGGGCGCCCGGCCTCGCCGCGCGCGGCCACGATCTCGACCTCCGCGAGATGCGGCAGGGCGAGCGCAGAGGCGTAGCGCGTCGCGTCATCGACGAAGGCGAGCTTCGGGGTCACCTTGTCGAGCACGTAGGTGAGGCGGCCATGCGCCTCGGGGATCAGCGAGTATTGCTCCGCCAGCGGCACCACCGGCACGCCGATGTATTGCGCGGCAAGCGAGACCAGGAGGTGATCGAGACCGTTGCCGGACAGCATGGCGATGGTGTCGCCCTGTCCCAGCCCGCGCGCCAGCAGCGCCGAGGCGATGGCGCGCACCTGCTGCAAAAGCTCGAGATAAGTCACGTTGCGCCAGCCGGGGCCTTCGGTGGGGCGCTCCGAGACGGCGACACGGTAGGGTGCCTTAACGGCCCATTCGTGCAGCCAGGCGCCGGTATTCTCCACAGCCTCGGGCAGCTCGTAGCCCGAGCGCAGCAGGATCGTGCCGTCCTCGCGGTCCTCGCGGATCACCTTGTGCGGCACGTAACGGGTCAGCGTGTGGCGTCTGGCCCAGTCGGCGCGGGCTTCGTGGCCGGTCGGGGCGCTTTCTACGATGGTCATGTCCATTCCTCCTCCCTCCGTCCGGCTCAGCGGAACACGGGCGCGCGCTTCTCGAGGAAGGCGTTCAGCCCCTCTTCGGCATCCGGGGTGGTCTGCACCAGCGCGGCGCAGAGGCTCTCGGTGAAGAGCCCGTCGTTGCGCGACATGTCGTTGATCCGGCTCAGCGCCTGCACCATGAAGTAGTTCGACATCGGCGCGTTCCCGGCGATCTGCTCCGCCAGCTTGCGCGCCAGCGGCAGCGCCTCGCCCTCTCCGACGCTGTAGTGGGTCAGTCCGAGCCGCAACCCTTCCTCGGCATTGTATTTGCGCCCAGTGAGCATCATCTCGACCATCCGGTCCGCCCCGAGGATGCGCCCGACGCGCACCGAGGCCCCACCGCCGACGAAGATGCCGCGCCGCCCCTCGGGCAGCTGGAAGATCACCGAGGGCTCGGCGATGCGTACATGGGTCGAGGCCGCCAGCTCCAGCCCGCCGCCGATCACCGCGCCTTGCATGGCGGAGACCGTGACCTTGCCGCCGAACTGGATCATCTCCATCACCCGGTGCCAGTTGCGCGAGTGGTAGACGCCGTCCTCGGCGCTGCGCGAGACGTGCTCCGACAGGTCGAGCCCCGAGCAGAAGTGCCCGCCCGCGCCGGTCAGGATCACCACGCGCACCTCTTTCGGGAGCGTCGCGTAGGCATTCTCCAGCGCCGCGATCAGCCCGTCGCTCATTGCGTTGCGCTTGTCGGTGCGGATCATGGTGAGGGTGGCGATCTGGCCGTCCACCTCGGTGGTCAGGTACTTGGCGTGGTCGGACATGGCGGTCTCCTTGGGGACGTCTTGGAGTAGGGTCATTTGGGGGTGAGCCGGACGGCACTGTCGAGGCGGATGACCTCGCCGTTCAGCAGCGGGTTCTCGATGATCTGCTGCACCAGCAGGGCAAACTCGTCGGGCTTTCCCATGCGCGAGGGGAAGGGCAGGCCGGCCTCGAGCGCGGCGCGGGCGTCCGGCGGGAGCCCGGCGCTCATCGCGGTCTCGAAGAGGCCCGGGGCGATGGTCATCACGCGGATGCCGAAACGGGCGAGCTCGCGTGCGGCGGGCAGGGTGAGCGAGGCGATCCCGCCCTTGGAGGCGGCGTAGGCAGCCTGTCCGATCTGCCCGTCCTGGTAGGCGACAGAGGCGGTGTTGAGGATGATCCCCCGCGCGCCGTCCGCATCGACCGGATCGAGTGCCGACATGGCACGGGCGGCATGGCTGAGCACGATGTAGCTGCCGAGCGTGTTGATCTTCAGCGTGCGCTCGAAGGCCTCAATGGGCAGCGAACCGTCGCGGGGCAGGATGCGGGTGGCGGTGCCGATGCCGGCGCAATTGACCGTGATGCGGGGCGTGCCGATCTTTTCGATGACCTCGGCAAAGGCGGTTTCCACCGCTGCTGCGTCCGAGACGTCGACCGCCAAGGCCATGCCGCCGATGTCGCCAGCGACGCGTTGAGCGGCCTCGGGTGAAAGGTCCAGCACGACCACCGTCGCACCTGCCGTCGCCAGCCGCCGCGCGGTGGCCTCTCCAAGGCCGCTTCCGGCGCCGGTGACGAGGGCGATGGTTCCTTTTATGTGCATGAAAGACCTCCTCAGAAGAAGCCGCGCAGGGCGAGCATGCCGCCGACCAACACGAGGTCGGCGAGGATGAAGGGCACGATCCCCGCAAAGACCTGCTCCAGCCGCACGTAGTCGCGGGCGACGGAATGGATGACGAAGACGTTGAGCCCCACGGGCGGCGTGATCATCCCGATCTCCAGCAGCTTGGCGACAAGCAGGCCGAACCACAGCTTGTCGACGCCGTGCTGTGCAAGGATCGGCAGGAACAGCGGCAGGGTCAGCAGCAGCGCCCCGATCGGCTCGAGGAACATGCCGAGGATCAGGTAGATCACCACGATCACCAGCAGCAGCGCGAAGGTGCCAAGGCCGAGCCCCTCGACGAACAGGCCCATCTGCATCGACAGGCCGGACATGGCGACGAGCCGGGTGAAGAGGTTGGCGCCGATGGCGATGATGAAGAGCGCCCCCGACGAAAGCAGCGTGTCGATCAGGCTTTCCTTGAAGTCGGCCCAGCTCAGCGAGCGGCGGGCGATACCGAGCAGCAGCGCGACGAAGCTGCCGAAAGCGCCCGCTTCCGTGGCGGTGAAGAATCCGGTGAAGAGCCCGCCGAAGACCGCGCCAATGAGCAGCAGCACGGGCCAGATCTCGGCGGTCTTCTGCCAGCGGTCGCCCATGGTGTAGGGCTCGGCGCGAGGCAGGCTTTCGGGATTGCGCCACCAGACGATCAGCACGGCGCAGATGTAGAAGGCCAGCGAGGCAAGGCCGACAAAGAGCCCGCCGAGGAAGAGGTCGTTGATCGAGATTTCGGCCTGGATGCCGAAGAGGATCAGGATGATCGAGGGCGGGATCAGCGCACCGATCGTGCCGCCCGCCGCGACGGCGCCGGTGGCGATGCGCAAGTCGTACTTCTGCCGCGCCATCTCGGGCACCGCGATGCGGCCGATGGCGGCGGAACAGGCAACCGACGAGCCCGACACCGCAGCAAAGCCCGAGGCGCCCGCCAGCGAGGCGATGGCAAGCCCGCCGGGCAACCAGCCCCACCAGACCCGCGCCGCCTCGAACAGGCCCCGCGTGAGGCCGGAGTGATAGGCGATATAGCCCATCAGCAGGAACATCGGGATCGAGCTGAGCGTCCAGCTCGCCGACGTGGTGTAGGGGATGGTCGAGAGCATCGACAGCGCCGGGCGGAGGCCCGCGACGGCCCAGATGCCAAGGAAGGAAACGAGGATCAGGCTGGCGGCGATGGGCACGCGCAGGCCGATCAGGATGAGAAGGGCGACGAGCGCCAGAATGCCGATGGTGACGGGATCCATCAGATGTCCTCTCCGGAATTGGACGTGTCTTCGAGGGCGCCGACGGGATCATGGTCATGCGCGCCGAAGCGTCCGGTCAGCACCTCGTAGATGCGGATGGCCATGATCAGCAGGGCGAGGCCGAAGGAAATGGGCAGGATCCAGTAGCTCGGCCAGGTGACGAAGCGCAGCGTGCCGGCCTCGATATAGGCGCCGCGCGACATCTGGCGCATTGCCTCGAGACACGAGCCGTAAGTCAGCACGGCCAGCACCGCCGCGAAGATGCCGAACCCGAGCAGTTGCACCAGCTTCAGCGGCGTTCCGGTCAGCGTCTGGGTGAAGACCGTCGCCTCGATGTGGCGGCGCTTCAGCTCGGTCAGCGCGAGCGGCAGGACGCTGACGGCGACCATGTAATACTTGCCGACGAGATCGGCGGTGGCGGGGAAACCGGCGCCGAGAAAGGCGCGCATGAAGACGTCCACCACGACCTGCAGCATCATCGCCAGCAGCACGAGGCCGCCCAATATCATACTGATCCGCGCCACGGCGGTCTCAATCGGAGCAAGCATCCGATCCTCCGGGGGGTGAGAGGGGAAAACTCTGGAAGGCGCGCGCCGGCAGAACGCCGGCGCACGCTTGGCAGGCTTAGCTGCCGTAGGAGGTCAGATCGATCTTCGACCAGATTTCCTCGGTGCGCAGCGCGCCCAGATCTTCGGGGGACATGCCAGGGGTGACCAGTCCTTCCCACTTTTCGATAAGCGCCATGTAGCGGTCGATCTTCGTCTGGGCGTCGCTCACGCCACGCTCCTCGAGGATCGAGGCCGCATTTGCGAGGCGCTCCTCGTTGAAGCTGTCGCGGGCGTCGATCAGGCTCTGGTCGGGCTCGATGAACTCGACCATGTCGCCGGCGCGGACCTCCTCGATCTGCCGATCAAAGGCGGCCATGCCGGTCGCGATGCCATATTGCGCCGCGGTGGCCAGCGCCATGCGGTCGTCGGCATCCATGCGGTCCCAGAGCATCGTGCTCGCGGTGGTGATCGCGGCGCCGTTGAACACGCCCTGCTCGATTTCGGTCACGTAGTCGACGACGTCGCCGAGGCGGTTGGCGATGATCTCGTGCGGCGAAGAGAAGGTCGCATCGATCACGCCCTGGCTGAGGCTCTCGAAGAGCTCGGACGAGGGCATCTGCACCGGTGCACCGCCGACACTTTCGATGAAGGCCGCGTAGAAGGGCGACCCCGAACGGACCTTGAGGCCCTTCATGTCGTCCAAGGTCTTCACCGGCTTTGTCGACAGCAGGTCATAGAGCGGCGTGGTGTCCGAGCCGAGGTAGATCTGCCCGTTGCGGGTGAACTCGGCCTGGCAGGGCTCGCAGGTGGCGATGTACTCGGTCACCGCAGAGCTGACGACCGCGGCGCTGGAGCCCAGCATCGAAAGTTCCGACACGAGCACGCTTTCGGGGTACTCGGCGACGAAATAGGGCATGAGCAGCGCACCGAACTCGGTCACGCCGTCGCGCAGGCCGGTGGACATCTCATTGGGCGCGACCAGCCCCGAGGGCGTGTCCTGACCTGTCCAGCGCCCGTCCGTCAGCTCTTCGAGCTTTTTGAACATCGTCGGATAGACGTCCTTGGCGACGGCGTGGTTGGGGCCGAAGCCGCTGGTGGCGCGGATGGTGTCCGCCGAAGCGCTGACGGCAAGCGCGGAAATCGAGCAGGCGAGCAGGCTCGCTGCAAAATGCATCTTCATGGTTATCCTCCCTGTGACAGTTCGCGGCCGGACTCCTCTGCCGCCCGCGCCCTTCGTTCAGCGCGTGGTGTCCTCGAGCCGCTGCAAGACGGCCATCAGGTGCGCGCGGTCCTTTTCGTCGAGCCGGCCGATGATCTGGTCCTCGGCCGTTCTCACCTTCTGAGCGGCACGGTCGCGCAGGCGGCGTCCACGCAGCGTTGCCGCCAGCGCGTAGCGCCGACGGTCGGTGGGAACCTTCTTGCGGGTGATGAGGCCGCGCTGTTCCAGCTCGTCGATGATCACGACAAGGTTCGAGCGCTCCATTTGCAAGGCGTCCGCAAGCTCCGACTGCACGATCCCGGCGTTGTCGGCGATGATCGACAGGCACGAAAAGCTGACCACGCGCAGGTCGTCCTCGGCCAGCGCACGCTGCGCCTCGGGCTGAATCTGCATGTAGGCGCGTTTCAGCCGGTATCCGATCAGCTCGCCAAGCACCGTATCCTCCACAGTCGGCCCGCCACGGTCTTCGGAAAGGTCGTCAGTCTGCGGCATGGGCTCCTCCTGCGCAAAACGGTATGTAGGATAATAGTTATAGTCAATAACTATTTCCGCGGGCGCTTTGCCGCCCATGGCGGGGCGGCGGGCCGAAGGCGTCCACCGAGCTAAGCTGGGAGCAGAAAGCCATTGAAGAAAATAGAAATTTCATCCTCCGCGTCGAGTGGGAGAACCTGCGCAACATATTGGTCCGGGCGCAGGACAAGCAGCGCCCCGCGCGACCTGTCGATGCCGCGAAGGTCGAAAATATCGGGGCCGTTGAACGCCGGGCAGAAGGCTTTTCCAAAGTCGGTCAGCCCATGTCTGCCCTTCTTCGGCAGCAGCGCGGGGGGCAGTGCCTCGAGTCGCATCTCGCGGTGCGGGGTCTGGAAGACCGCACGCAGGTCGATGACGCTGTCTGGATCCGCGCCCTTCGGCGTAAATCGCGCGATCACCGGCACCAGCACGTCGCAGAACTGAGCGATGGCGCCGCCCGGCTGGCCGCTGTCTCCCTCGGGGGCGAAGGCCAGCACCCGCCAGCGTCCGTCGGCCTTGAAGGCATGGCCGAGCTGCATCGGCTTCGCATCCGCCAGCCGTACCACCGGCGCTGAATGGAAACGCTTGCCGACCACTTGCCCTGCCGCCAGTGCCTGGTGCTCGGTGCCGCCGGTGATCAGCGAGGCATCGTAGCGCGTTTCGACCCCGGCGGTGTAGCGCCCGTGCTGCGTGAAATAGCGTTGGAACTGCTCGGCCTCGGCATCGTCCTTCGGCTTGGCGCTGAACAGCCGCGCCATGTCGCGGTCGAAGTCGATCAGCTCCTTGGCCTTGGCGCGGCGCTCTTCGGAGTAGGTGTCGAGCAGGGCAGGGGCGGCGCGTCCGCGCAGCACGGCAGCGAGCTTCCAGCCGAGGTTGAACGTATCGGCCATGCTGACGTTCATGCCTTGCCCGGCCTTGGGGCTGTGGGTGTGGCAGGCGTCCCCGGCGATGAAGACGCGCGGGCTGCGGGTGCCGCGCGCGTCCTCGGGCACGTCGTCGAAGGCATCGCAGACCCGCTGGCCGATCTCGTACGCGGACCACCAGGCGACTTCCTTTACCTCGAGCGTATAGGGGGCCAGAATCGCCTGCGCCTTGGCGATCAGCAGCTCGGCGCTCACATCGCGGTCGGCGGCGCGTTCGTCGCCGCGCAGCTCGCCCAATTCGATGTACAGGCGCACCATGTAGCCGCCTTCGCGCGGGATGATCAGCACGCTGCCCTGACCCTCGGACTGGATCGCCGCCTTGAGCCGGATGTCAGGGAAATCCGTCACCGGCAGTACATCCATCACGCCCCAGAGCTGGCGCGCCGACTCGCCCTTGAGCGCATGGCCCATCGCGCCGCGTACGGTGCTGCGCGCGCCGTCACAGCCGACGACGTAACGGGCGCGGATGGTCTCGGTGCCCTTGCCGTCGCGCCGGTTGAACGTGGCCTGCATCGGGTGGTCGGCATCGTCGCTCTTGGACAGCGCCACCAGCTCGCGGTTGTAGTCCGGTGTCAGGCGGCGTGGAGAATTGCGCATGATCTCCAGATAGAAATCATGCACGCGCGCCTGGTTGAGGATGACATGCGGCATCTCGGACAGATCATCCGCGACATCCTGGATGCGGTCGGCGCGGTGCAGGACGCCGTCAGTGTCTGGTCGCCAGAAGGCGACCTCATTGACCCAGTAGCCCTCTTTCATGACCTTTTCAGCAAAGCCAAAGGCCTCGAACATCTCCAGCGAACGGCAGGCGATGCCATCGGCCTGTCCAACCTCGAGCGGGCCGGGTTTGCGCTCGGCGATGCGAACTGTGATCTCCGGAAAGGCCGAGAGCTGGGCGGCGAGCGTCAGCCCCGCCGGGCCGCAGCCGACAATCAGCACATCGACGTCCTGCGCCTTGTGATCTGCGCCGGGCAGGGCAGGGGCGACGGCGGGATCCCCGCTGCGAAATCCGTTCAGGTGAAACTGCATGGTCCGATCCTCCCCATTTAGTAAGTGTACATATTATAATCCTGTGGTCGGGCGCGGAGTCAATATGGTAAGTTCACGTATCATCTGTTGGAGCCTAACCCATGACGTCACGGGACGATCTTAACAGGATGCCCGGCCACCTGATCCGCAGGCTGAACCAGCGCTCGACCGCAGTTTTCTCGGAGCGGTTGAAATTGGCACCTGTGGAGCTGACCTCGGTGCAATACGCCGCGCTCGACGTGCTGGCGCGCGAGCCGGGGATCGACCAGGCCCGGCTTGCAGCGCTCATCGCCTATGACCGGGCGACGATCGGCGAGGTGGTGAAGCGGCTCGAGAAAAAGGAGCTGGTGGCGCGGCAGGTGAACGAGGAGGATCGGCGCGCCCGCAGCCTGCGCCTGACCGCAGCGGGCGAGACCGCCCTCGCGCAGGTCGCCCCGATGGTCGCGGCGCTGCAGGCAGAGATACTTGGCAATCTCGATGAGGACGAAAGAACGCAGTTCATGGAGCTCCTGCGCAAGGCGGTGGAAGCCTGAAGGGTTTTTTCCGCCCCGGGGGTGACTCCGTGAGCGGGCTAAATACATTCACTGTGTAGAATGTGATCGGACGGTCCGACCTGCTTGACCGCAAGGAGACAAAGATGACCCCAAGCCCCGTCGTTAAGTCGTTCTGGGACGAGCCCACCGGCAGCTGGCAATACGTTTTCCATGACCCGCGGACCCTGAAGGGCGCCATCGTCGACCCGG
The DNA here is from genome assembly GCF_003111685.1 of Alloyangia pacifica. Taxonomy (NCBI): domain Bacteria; kingdom Pseudomonadati; phylum Pseudomonadota; class Alphaproteobacteria; order Rhodobacterales; family Roseobacteraceae; genus Alloyangia; species Alloyangia pacifica. The sequence continues at coordinate 631,670 of NZ_CP022189.1, forward strand.
TGCTGGACTTCGATCCGCTGGCCGCTGCGACGCGCACCCATAGCGCCGATGCGATCATTGCCTATGTGCGCGAGGCCGGGATCGAGATCACCCACGTCCTCGACACGCACCCCCACGCCGACCATTTCTCGGCCGCGCCCTACATCAAGTCAAAGATCGGCGGCACCACTGCCATTGGTGAGCACGTGACCAAGGTGCAGAAGCTCTGGCAGGACATCTACAACCTGCCCGACTTGCCGACCGACGGTGCGCAATGGGACGTGCTCTATGCTGACGGCGACGCGTTCATGGTCGGCGACATCCCGGTGCAGGTGATCTTCAGCCCTGGCCACACGCTGGCCTCGATCACCTATGTGGCGGGCGACGCGGCCTTCGTGCATGACACCTTCATGATGCCCGACAGCGGCACCTCGCGGGCGGACTTCCCGGGAGGCAGCTCGGCGGACCTCTACGAGAGCCTGATGAGGATCCTCTCCCTGCCGGACGAAACGCGGCTCTACGTCGGCCACGACTACGCCCCCGACGGCCGCGAGGCGCAATGCTGCGCCACGGTGGCAGAGCACAAGGCGCGCAACATCCATCTCAAAGGTGCCCCGACAGAGGCCGAGTACCGCGCGGTGCGCGACAAGCGCGACGCGACATTGCCGCTTCCCAAGCTGATGCTTGCGGCGCTGCAGGTGAACATCCGCGGCGGGCGCCTGCCCGAGGCCGAGGAGAACGGCCGCAGCTACCTCAAGATCCCGCTGAACCACTTCGAGCCGCGGTAAGGACGCCGCGCCGCCCGCCGCGCTGACTGTCTCAGGCGTGCTCAGCCCCGGTAAGACCCGCGAACTTGCCGTCGTGGTAGAGCAGCGGATCCGAGGGGCTGCCCCAATCGGTGACCGCGACCACCTCGCCGATGAAGATCGTGTGGGTGCCGAAGCTGCTCTTCTGCGCCGGGCGGCAGTCGAAGCTCACCTGTGCGCCGCGCAGGGCAGGGGCGCCGGTTTCCAGCGCAGACCACTCGCCCATCTCGAAGCGGGTCTCGCGGTCCCTGGGGGTGGCGAAGCGCATTGCGACGTCCTGCTGGCCGCGCGACAGCACGTTGACGCAGAAGGACCGGGCCTCGCTCAGGTGCTCGTGGATCGAGGCCGAGGCGTTGACGCAGATCAGCAGGCTCGGCGGCTCGGCGCTGAGCGAGGTGACGGCGGTGGCGATCAGCCCGTGCCGCGCATTGCCTGCCTCGCAGGTGACCAGCGAAACGCCGGCGGCAAGGCGGCGCATGCCGGATTTGAAATCGTTGGGATCCATTCAGTCATCCTTTCCTTCGGTCACGGCGGGCCGGGAGGAAGCCAGCGCCGGGGCAATCCGGTGGGCACGCCGCGCTGCGGGCCGAGCGGCGGCGGGTCCGGGACTGCTGGTCCATGAATGCAGGGCACCGGCGCCGCCGTCCAGAGTACATCGACCTTCGAAAGGTTGGGCCGGCCCCGGCGTAACGAAAGCGCCCTGTCATTTGCGAGAGGCCGCGGGTGCCGCCGTGTGCCCGGATCTTGGGCACCCGGCGCGTGACATCGCGCCCCGGGGAGCCTCCGCTCCGGGGCGAAGGCCCGTCGCTCTTGCACCCGCTCTCCGGGCGGGGGAAGTCATCGAGCGGCGCCACGCCCCAGACGCCCGAATGACGACTGAAAGGCACGATAGATGAAAGACCTCCTCCCCAACGGCGCGCTCGACGCCGAGGCGCTCGACACGCTCTTCCTCGAGGCTCGCAGCCAGAACGCCTGGCAGGACAAGGACATCCCCGAGGAGATCCTCGAACAGCTCTATGATCTGGTAAAGATGGGCCCGACCTCGGCCAACTGTTCCCCCGCGCGCTTCGTCTTCATCCGCAGCCGGGAGGCCAAGGAACTGCTCGCCCCCGCCCTGTCGAGCGGCAACCGCGACAAGACCCTGTCGGCCCCGGTCACCGTCATCGTCTGTCAGGACATGGCGTTCTACGACAAGCTCGGGGAGCTCTTCCCGCATGTCGATGCGAAGCCCTGGTTCACCGGCTCCGAGGCAATGATCTCCGAGACTGCCTTCCGCAATTCCTCGCTTCAGGGCGGCTACCTGATCATGGCGGCCCGTGCGCTCGGTCTCGACTGCGGTCCGATGTCGGGCTTCGATGCCAAGCTGGTCGAGCAGACGTTCCTCGCCGGCACCAGTTGGAAAGTGAACTTCATGGTGAACCTCGGCTACGGTGATCCCTCGCAGGTCTTCGGCCGCCTGCCGCGCCTGAAGATGGAAGACGCCTGCAAGCTGCTCTGACGCGTGCCTGCTCCGGCGCGCGCCGCCGGAGCCTTTCTCCTAATACCCCGGGGGTGACTTGGTCGCAGGCCACGAGAGGCATCGCTTGCTCTCTCCGTCCCGGCCCGGGGACCTCTCCGGGCCAACCCCCTTTCCCCTCCCGCCTCATTCCGCTAAGGACCGGAGCCAAGCGAAACCAAGCCGGGCCGAGAGATGAAATTCACGCTTTCCTGGTTGAAAGACCACCTCGACACCTCCGCCACGGTGGAGGAAATCACCGAGGCACTGACCGATCTGGGGCTGGAAGTCGAAGGGGTCGAGAACCCCGCCGACCGCCTGTCGGCCTTTACCATCGGCAAGGTGCTCAAGGCCGAGAAACACCCCGACGCCGACAAGCTGCGCGTCTGCACGGTCATGACGGACGAGGGTGAGAGCCAGATCATCTGCGGCGCCCCCAACGCGCGCGAGGGGATCACCGTCGTCGTCGCCAAGCCCGGCACCTATGTGCCCGGCATCGACACCACCATTCAGGTCGGCAAGATCCGCGGCATCGAGAGCTTCGGCATGATGTGCTCCGAGCGCGAGATGGAGCTCTCGGAAGAGCATGACGGCATCATCGAACTGCCCTCGGGCGAGGTCGGCGAGCGCTTCATCGACTGGCTGGCGTCCAACGATCCGGCCAAGGTCGACCCGGTGATCGAGATCGCCATCACCCCGAACCGTCCCGACGCGCTCGGCGTGCATGGCATCGCCCGCGACCTCGCGGCGCGCGGCCTCGGCACGCTGAAGCCGCTGCCCGAGGTCACCGTGCCCGGCAGCTTCGCCTCGCCGATCAGCGTGACCATCGACGAAGACACGCTGGACGACTGCCCGGTGTTCTACGGCCGTGTCATCCGTGGCGTGAAGAACGGCCCCTCGCCGCAGTGGCTGCAGGACCGGCTGAAGGCCATCGGCCTGCGCCCGATCAGCTTCCTCGTCGATGTGACCAACTATTTTACCTTCGACCGCAACCGCCCGCTGCACGTCTTCGACGCTGGTAAGGTGACAGGCGATCTGCGCGTGCACCGCGCGAAGGGCGGCGAGACGCTCGAGGCGCTGGACGAGCGTACCTACACGCTCGAGCCCGGCATGGTGGTGATCTCGGCGGGAGACACCGTTGAAAGCCTCGGCGGCGTCATGGGCGGCGAGCCCACGGGCGTGTCGGACGAGACCGTCGACGTTTTCCTCGAGGCGGCGTATTTCCAGACCGTCCGCACCGCCTATACGGGCCGCGCGCTGAAGATCAACTCCGACGCCCGATACCGCTTCGAGCGCGGCATCGACCCGGCCTCTGCCGCTCCGGGCATCGAGGCGGCCACGCAGATGATCCTCGAGATCGCCGGTGGCGAGGCTTCGGAAGTTGTCGTCGCGGGCGCCACGCCGGACGTCAGCCGCGCCTACAAGCTCGACACCGATCGGGTGATCAGCCTCGTGGGCATGGAGATCCCGGCGGACGAACAGCGCGCCACGCTGACCGCGCTCGGCTTCACCTTCGACGGTGACATGGCCAATGTCCCGAGCTGGCGTCCCGACGTGATGGGCGAGGCCGATCTGGTGGAAGAGGTGGCCCGCGTCGCCTCGCTCACCAAGCTGCAGGGCCAGCCGATGCGCCGTGCCCAGCCGGGCGTGCCGAAGCCGATCCTTTCGCCGCTTCAGAAGCGCGAGCAGATCGCGCGCCGCACCACGGCGGAGCTCGGCTACAACGAGTGCGTCACCTACAGCTTCGTCGATCAGGCCTCCGCCGAGATTTTCGGCGGCGGCACCGATGCGACCATGCTGGCCAACCCGATCAGCTCTGAGATGAGCCACATGCGCCCCTCGCTGCTGCCGGGGCTGCTGCAGGCTGCGGCGCGCAACCAGGCGCGCGGATTTGCCGACATGGCGCTCTTCGAGTGCGGTCCCGCCTTTGCAGGCGGCGAGCCGGGCGAGCAGGCCACGCAGGTCTCCGGCATTCTCGTAGGTCGCACTGGTCCCAAGGACGTGCACGGTGCCTCGCGCCCGGTGGATGTGTTCGATGCCAAGGCCGACGCCGAGGCGATCCTCGCCGCCCTGGGCGCGCCCGCCAAGATGCAGATCCTACGCGGCGCCGAAGAGTGGTGGCACCCGGGCCGTCACGGCAAGCTGTGCCTCGGCCCGAAGAAGGTGCTGGGCGTCTTCGGAGAGCTGCACCCCAAGGTGCTGCAGGCGATGGACGTGAAGGGGCCGGTCGTGGCCTTCACCCTCTACCCGCAAGAGATCCCGCTGCCGCGCAACGCAGGCGGTGCGCGTCCGGCGCTGAAGCTGAACGACCTGCAGGCTGTCGAGCGCGACTTTGCCTTCGTGGTGGATGCGGATGTGGCGGCTCTCGACCTGGTGAACGCCGCTGCCGGTGCCGACAAGGCGCTGATTGAGGATGTGCGCGTGTTCGACGAGTTCATCGGCGGCAGCCTCGGGGAGGGCAAGAAGTCGCTCGCCATCACCGTGCGCCTGCAGCCGAACGACGCGACGCTGAAGGAAAAGGACATCGAGGCGGTTGCGGCCAAGATCGTCGCCAAGGTCGAAAAGGCCACCGGCGGCATACTGCGCGGCTGAGCCCGGTTCGTATGATGACAAAGGCCCCGGCGGAGCGTTCCGCCGGGGCCTTTTTTCTTAATCAGGGGGCCTTCTGGTGGTGCCGCGGCCTCAGGCCTCGGCGGTGAACTCGTCGTATGCCGCCAGCGCCTTGGCGGCATACATCAGGCCTGGGCCGCCGCCCATCTGCACCGCCATGCCGCAAACGTCGGCGATCTCCTCGCGGGTGGCGCCAAGGCGGACCAGCGCGCTGACGTGGCTCAGGATGCAGGCGTCGCAGCGGATCGCGATGCCTATGCCAAGCGCCACGTACTCCTTTTCCTTGTGGTTCAGCGCGGCCTCGGCAGAAGCGGCCTTTTCCATCTCGACGAAGCCGGCGAAGGTTTCGGGGATGGCCTTGCGCAGCTCGCGCAGCTCCTTGCGCTTGTCGGCGAGTTGTTCCTTGAACGACATATCGCTCTCCTTGAATGTAGCGGCGCCCTGATGACCACGCGGGCGAGGCGACAGCCTTGATCCAGATCAGACAAGTGGAGGATAGCGGGATTGCGCGCCCTGCAGAACGCAGAAGGCCCCACGGTGCGGGGCCTTTATGTGCATCGGAGGAAGGCTGCTCAGCCGAGCAGACGTCGCGCGATCACCTGGGCCTGGATCTCCGCCGCCCCCTCGAAGATGTTGAGGATGCGCGCGTCGCACAGGATGCGGCTGATCGAATATTCCAGCGCGAACCCGTTGCCGCCGTGGATCTGCAGCGCGTTGTCGGCATTGGCCCATGCCACGCGCGCGCCGAGCAGCTTGGCCATCCCGGCCTCGAGGTCGCAGCGGATGCCCTCGTCCTTTTCGCGGGCCGAGAAATAGGTGAGCTGGCGGGCGATCATGATCTCGACGGCCATCATCGCCAGCTTGCCCGACACGCGCGGGAAGGCGATCAGCGACTTGCCGAACTGCTTGCGCTCCTGCGCGTAGCGCATCCCGACGTCGAGCGCCGATTGCGCGACGCCGATGGCGCGGGCGGCGGTCTGGATGCGGGCGCTTTCGAAGGTCTCCATGAGCTGCTTGAAGCCCTTGCCCTCTTCGCCGCCGAGCAGGTTCTCGCCCTTCACCTTGAAGCCGTCGAAGCCAAGCTCGAACTCCTTCATGCCGCGATAGCCGAGCACCTCGATCTCGCCGCCCGTCATGCCGGGGGTGGGGAAGGGGGCCTCGTCGTCGCCGGGCGTCTTCTCGGCGAGGAACATCGACAGGCCCTTGTAGTCGGAACTGCCGGGATCGGTGCGCGCGAGCAGGGTCATCACATGGGCGCGGGCGGCATGGGTGATCCAGGTCTTGTTGCCGGTGACCATGTAGTCGCCCTGTTCATCCTTCACCGCCCGTGTTCGCAGAGAGCCGAGGTCGGAGCCGGTATTGGGCTCGGTGAAAACCGCCGTCGGGAGCTTCTCGCCGCTGGCGATCTGCGGCAGCCATTTGGCTTTCTGCTCTTCGGTGCCGCCGGCGAGGATCAGCTCTGCCGCAATCTCCGAGCGGGTGCCGAGGGAGCCGACGCCGATATAGCCGCGCGAAAGCTCCTCGGAGACGACGCACATCGAGGCCTTCGACAGGCCGAAACCGCCGAATTCCTCGGGGATGGTCAAGCCGAAGACGCCCATATCGGCCAGTTCCTCGATCACCTCCATCGGAATGTAGTCGTCCTTGAGGTGCCACTCATGGGCAAAGGGCTCGACCTTCTCGACGGCGTAGCGGCGGAACTGCTCGCGGATCATCTCAAGCTCGTCGTCGAGGCCGGTGCGGCCGACGGTGATCTCGGCACTGCGCTCCTCCATGAGCGCGACTAGACGGCTGCGGGCGGCCTGAGAGTTGCCGCTGGCGGCAAGCGTCCCTGCGGCGCCCTCGTGAAGTGGCGCGGCGGCAGAGGCGGGCAGGCCGAGGTCGGTAAGGCGCACCATTTCGCCCTGGTTCATCTGGATGCCGCCAGCGATCTGGCCCAGGTATTCGCCAAAGGCGATCTGCAAGAGGAGTTGCTCGACTTCGCCGAAGGTGCCTTCGGCCTCCAACCGCTCGGCCCAGCCATGCATCTGGCGCAGCGACTCGGCGTAGGTGGCGAGCCATGCAAGGCCGTGGGCGGCGAACTGGTGCGCCTCGATCAGTTTGCCCGAGACGCGGCCATGCTCCTCGACTCGCGCGCGGACGGCAGCGCGGGCCGCGTCGAAGATCTGCTCGACCGGGGTAATTGCCGCGCCGGTCAGTTCAAGGAGGTTTGCAAGCACCACGCCCTGTTCCACCGCGCCACCCTGTCCGTCATGAGCCATGAATCATCTCCTCCTGCTGCCGAAGATCGAGATAGCGACTTTGCAACCGCAGCGCAACAAAAATACCAATCAAACACTTATATCGTTCTAATATTACCTTGTTGATTGTGGCTGTCTGGGCGTTCCGCGCATGATATGAGCCACTTATGGACGCGCTCTTGACCCTCGTATCGCCGCCGATGCTGGCGCTCGCCTTCGCCGTTGCAGCACTGGCGGGGATGGTCAAGGGCATGGTCGGGTTCGCCATGCCGATGATCATGATCTCGGGCCTGGGCTCGGTGGTCTCACCCGAGCTTGCGCTCGCCGGGCTGATCTTGCCGACACTGGCCACCAACGCCTTTCAGGCCTTCGGCGAGGGACCGGGCGCCGCCTGGGAGACGGTCAAGCGCTTCAAGGTCTTCCTCATCGTCGCCTTCGTCATGCTGGCGCTCTCGGCGCAGCTGGTGCGGGTGCTGCCGGTCCAGGTGCTGCTGGCAATGATCGGCGGGCCGGTCTTCGTCTTTTGCCTGATGCAGCTGGCGGGCTGGCGGCCGAACCTGCCGAACGGGCCGACCCCGAGGATCGAGGCGGCGGTGGGCGGCGTGGCCGGGTTCATCGGCGGCATGTCCGGCGTCTGGGGGCCGCCTTTCGTGGCGTACCTCACGGCGATCGGCACGGAAAAGCGCGATCAGATCCGGGTGCAGGGCGTGGCCTACGGGCTGGGAGCGATCTCGCTCACCGCCGCGCATTGGGTGTCAGGCGTGTTCAACGCCCAGACGGCGCCCTTCTCGGCGGCGATGCTGGTCCCGGCCATGGGCGGCATGTGGCTGGGTCGGCGCATCCACGACCGCATCGACCAGGCGATGTTCCGCAAGCTGACGTTGATCGTTCTGCTGGTGGCGGCGCTGAACCTGCTGCGGCGGGCGTTCTTCGGCTGAGATCCTTGCAGGAGAGGCTTTTGCCCCGTCCGCCTCTGGCGGGCTCCGCCGGGATGCTCTCGCCTAAATCAAAGCGTGCGGGTCAATCGAACTGCAGCTCGGGGTAGCCGGTGCGTGGATCGATCATGCGCCGGAAGTGCACAGGGGCAAGGCCGATCACCACCTCGACGGTGGTGCGCACCAGAGAGCCCTCGAGCAGGTGACCGCCAAGCATCGCGCCGCTGGAATCCGACACGGCGATGTGCAGGTGCGGGCCATGTTCCGAGAAGGTGCCAGAGAGCGAGACGATTTCCAGCGTGACCTCCAGCGCCAGCGGCGAGTCGAGGCCGGCCGGGCGCAGGCTGACCTTCGACAGGCTGCCGACACAGGCGACGATGAATCCCGCATGCTCGCGCTCGGCGGCAAAGGCCTGCTCCAGAGCTTGCCGCAGATCAGCGCCCGGCAAAAGGCGCAGGGCGAGAAAGCGCGTGGCCGCGCCGGGCCAGGTGGATTTCAGTGCGGCGTCCAGCTTGGGGTCCATGACGCTCAGGATGCCACAGCGCAGGCCACTCCCCCAAGTCCTTTGCGGCCCCTTTGCGGCGAGCGCCGGCGTTTCGGGGGTGACGCGGCGGCGCGCCGGCTGCTAGGAAACGGCACCTTCAGCGCCAGGAGCCCGCCGTGTTCGATTTCTCGCATCCTTTCTTCCGGCCGCTCTGGCTGCGCGTGGCGATCACCCTCGTCTGCCTCGGCTGGGGGCTGTTGGAGACGCAGATCGGATCGCCCGGCTGGGCGGTGGTCTTTCTTGGGTTAGGGGCGATCTGTGGCTACAAGCTGTTGCTGACCTACGAGCCGCCGAGCGGCGGGGAATGACAATGGCAGGCCACCGTCCGCCGGCGGCAGCGGGCGTCGCGAGGGAAGCGGATTTTCCCGCTGTTCCCCTGTTGACCCTGCCAACAGAACCTTCTAATTAGCGCAGCACCACAGGGGTATAGCTCAGCTGGTAGAGCGACGGTCTCCAAAACCGTAGGTCGCGGGTTCGAACCCTGCTGCCCCTGCCAAGCATCTTTCGACGGATGCGCCTTTCCCGACATTATAATTCGATGCCGCCTTGGCCCTCGGCCCAGCTGCGGCTGCATTCTGCCGTGGCGAAATTGTCCAGTTTCCGCTGGGTCAACTTCATGCGCGGAAAAGTTGCTTCGTGGAACGGGCGAATGCGCCTAGGCTTCGCAGTAGCGTGATCTCGGTCCCTTTTTCTGCATGACATTTGATTGGAGCGCTCCCATGACCAAATTCTCCCTAGCCTTTTTGCCTGGTGTCGCCGCAACGCTGCTTGCGACCCCGCTCTTTGCACAAGCATCGTCCGACGCGGCGGAACTGCAAAAGCAGCTCTCGAATCCAGTCGCGTCGCTGATTTCGGTGCCGTTCCAGTTCAACTTCGATGACAATATCGGCCCGAAGGGCAAGGGCGAACGCTGGACGATGAACATCCAGCCCGTGATCCCCTTCGATCTCGGAGGCGGCTGGAATCTGATCTCACGGACCATCGTGCCCGTCGTGTCGCAATATAACCTTCCCTCGCAGGGCCAGGACGACTGGGGGCTTGGCGATACCACGCAGAGTTTCTTCTTCTCGCCGGCCGCGAGCGCGGGCGGGCTGATCTGGGGCGTCGGCCCTGCCTTCTTGTTCCCGACCGCGACCGAGGACACCCTCGGGCTCGATACCTTTGCCGCGGGGGTGACGGGCGTGGTTCTCAAGCAGAACGGGCCCTGGACGCTGGGGGTGCTGGCCAATCACCTCTGGGACTGGGACGGGCCTGTGGAAATCGACTCGACCTTCACCCAGCCGTTCCTCGCCTATGCCTACGACAACGGTTGGACCGCGACGCTGCAGGCGGAATGGACGCATGATTGGGTCAACGATACCGACTCCGCGCCGATCGGCCTGCTTGCGTCCAAGCTCGGCAGTATCGGCGGCCAGCCGGTGAGCTGGCAGGGCGGGGTGCGCTACTACGCGGATTCCGCTCCGAACGGGCCGGAAGGCTGGGGCGCGCGCTTCGGCGTGACGCTTCTCTTCCCGAAGTGAATCCGCGCGCCCTCACGCGATCAGGCGTCGACAGGGCACTGCAGCCGGACCTGGGCGGCATGGGACCGCCCAAGCGTCGGAAGAAGAACAGAATTTTTGGGTCGAGCGGGAACCAGTGGCGGCATCTGCGTGTTCTGGCCGGTGGAGCGTCACACGGACGATACATCGATTCGCCATAAGGCGGGCGAACAGTGAAGGAACATGCCCGGATGCCGACATTTTCCGATGGCCGGAGCGCCCGCACCTCTTATCGCAGCCTGTTCATCTCCGACTTGCACCTGGGCGCGCGCGCCTGCCGGACCGGCCCCATCCTTGACTTCCTGCGCGGCGTCGAGGCGGAGACCATCTACCTCGTCGGCGACATCTTCGATCTCTGGCACGGGGGGCGGCTGCACTGGGCGGCGGCGCACGACGCGATCATGGCCGAGCTTCGCGCGCGGGCGAAGGCAGGCACGCGGGTGGTCTACCTGCCCGGAAACCACGATGCGAGGATGCGCGATCCGGGTGCGGCTATCGAGGGATGGGAGCTGCGCGAGGCGGTGATTCACACCGCGGCTGATGGTCGGCGCTACCTCGTGCTGCACGGAGACCAGTGCGATCCCCGCATCCTGCGCTGGCATTTGATGACCCGGCTCGGCAGCCGCGTCGACGCTCTGCTGCGCCAGTTCGACGGCCACCTGCGCCGCCGGGCGGGGCTGACCGAATGGGAGCAGAGCTTCGTCGACCGGATGCTCTCGGCGGCCAACACCCTGCTGGCCATGGGCGACCGCTTCGAGCGCAAGCTGACCAGGCTGGCCGGGGCGGCCGGGGCAGTGGGGGTAATCTGCGGCCATTCGCACAAGCCCGGCCTGCGACGTCACAACGGTGTGGTCTACGGCAATTGCGGCGACTGGGTCGACAGCCTGACCGCGCTGGCCGAGGATTTCGACGGCAAGATGCGCCTGCTCAGCTACGAGCGCGCACCCGTGCCCGCGGCGATGCCACGCCCGGCGCGCCCTGCCGAAGGCAAGGCCGAGGCGGGCGCCTTGGCCGAGGGGGCGATGTGATGGTGCTGGGGCTTCTCGCGCTGCTGCTGGTGCCGCTGGCGATCCATCTTGCCAGCGCGGCGCTGGCCGGTTGGCGCTATGTCACCCCGGGCCCGCAGCCGACACGCAGGGGGAAACCCTTCCTGTCGCTGATCCGCCCGGTCTGCGGGCGCGACGCCTTCGACGAGGAGACCTTGCGCTCGTCCTTCCGACAGGCCTATCCGGCCTATGAGGTGATCTTTTGCGCCGCCCGCGAAACGGACCCGGCGGTGCCGCTGCTACGTCGGCTGATCGCCGAGCATCCGCATGTGCCCGCGCAGCTGCTGATCGGCGAGACGCGGCTCACCGGCAACCCCAAGCTCAACAACCTTTTCAAGGGCATCGCGGCTGCACAGAGCGATGGGTTGGTGATGACCGACAGCAACCTGCTGCTGGACCGCGACTACCTGACCCGCTTGGTGGCCACTTGGCGCGAGGACACCGGCCTCGTCTCGGCCCCGCCCGTGGGCAGCCGCCCGGGCAACTTCTGGGGGGCGGTGGAATGCGCCTTCCTGAACAGCTCGCAGGGACGCTGGCAGTTGGCGGCGGACAGCCTGGGGCTCGGCTTTGCACAGGGCAAGACGCTGTTCTGGAAACGCGCTGTGCTCGAGTCCGGTGGCGGGCTCGAGGCGCTGGGGCGCAACCTCGCCGAGGATGTGGCCTCCACCAAGCTGGTGCGCGCGCAAGGGCTGAAGGTGCGGCTGGCGCGACGGCTCTTCGCGCAGCCCATCGGCAAGCGGCAGGCCCGTGCGGTCTGGGACCGGCAGCTGCGCTGGTCGCGGGTGCGGCGTGACGGCTTCCCCGGGCTCTTCATGGGGGAAATCGTGCAGGGCCCGCTGCTGTCGCTGGTCGGCCTCGCAGGGCTCGTCTCCGTCGGCGTGGCGAGCTTCTGGACGCTGCCGCTGCTCCTGGCGCTGTGGTATGCTGTGGAATGGGCGCTCTGCCGCGTGGCGGGTTGGCCCGCCGCGCCGCGGGATATCGCCGCCATGCTGGTTCGCGACCTCTTGCTCCCGGCGATCTGGGTGGCCACATGGGCGGGGCGCGGCATCTCTTGGCGCGGAACGGACATGGCCCCAGACATGGTCCCAGGCATGGCGTCTGGCAACGCTGCGAAATCGACTGCGGGGGCCGCGGAGTAAAGACGTGATCGGACTGGAAACCGTAACAGCCCTCATCGCCAAGGAAGGCCTGGCGATCCTCGCGCCCATTGCCATGCTAGAGGGGCCGATCGTCACCGTGATCGCCGCCTGGCTGGCGAGCCGAGGCTTGCTGGACATCTGGAGCGTGACGCTGGTGGTGATCGCCGCCGACATCGCGGGCGACATGCTGTACTACGCCATCGGACGCTGGGGGCTGAACCGTCTGCCGCAGGGCTGGCTGATGAAGATGGGCCTCAACCGCGCCCGGCTCTCGGCGCTGGCCGGGCATTTCAACCACAAGGGCGGACGCACGCTGGTGATCGGCAAGATCACCCACAGCGCGGGGGCGCCGATCCTCGTGGCGGCGGGTCTCGCACATATGTCGATCTGGCGCTTTTTCTGGGTCAACACGCTGGCGACCATTCCCAAGAGCCTGTTCTTCGTCGCGCTCGGCTACACGCTGGGCTCGGCCTATAGCCAGATTGACAACTGGATCGCCCGCGCCTCGCTTGTGCTGCTGGGCGGGCTGGTACTCTTCGGGCTTGGCTGGGTGCTGCGCCGGGGCGTGAAGGGCGGTTGGAAGACGGGTCTCAGGATGGGAGGCAGACCGTGACGACCTGCGGCCTCAGCTGCATCATCCCTGCCTACAACGAGGCACCTCGCATCGCGGCGGTGCTGTCCGTGGTGCTGGATCACCCGTTGATCGGCGAGGTCGTGGTCGTCGACGACGGCTCGTCGGACGGCACCGCCGAGGTGGCCGAGGCGGCGGGACAGGGACACGCCAAGCTGCGCGTGCTGCGCCAGTCGCAGAACGGCGGCAAGACCCGCGCCGTGGCTCGAGGCATTGCCGCGGCTCGGGGTGCGCATGTGCTGCTGCTGGACAGCGATCTTTTGGGGCTGGACGAGGGGCACCTGACCGCGCTGGCCGGGCCGGTGCTCGAGGGCCGCGCCGATGCCGCCATGAGCCTCCGCCGCAATGCGCCGCTGCTGTGGCGGGCGATCGGCATCGACTACATCTCGGGCGAGAGGGTCATGCCCCGCGCGGTGCTCGCCGCGCAGTTGGAGGCGCTGTACGCATTGCCGCGCTTCGGGCTCGAGGTCTACATGAACCGCCTGTGGATCGAGGCCGGGCTGCGTGTCGCCGTGGTGCGCTGGCCCGAGGTGGAAAGCCCCTGGAAGCACGACAAGCGCGGCGGCTGGATCGCCGGGCTGCGCGCGGATGCGGCGATGATGGGCGATATCTTCCGTACCGTGCGTCCGGACGAGGCGCTGCGGCAGGTGCTGGCCTTGCGGGCGCGCCGGGTCTCCTGACCGCGCTGCGCTGAATGCGATCGCTTGAACCCCGCGCAAAGCCGGTCCAAGACTTGCCGTTATGATCGACGCTTACCTCCTGCCGTTGCAGCGCCGCGTGCTGCATCCCATCGCCCGCGCGCTGCACGAGCGGGGCTTCAAGGCCGACTGGGTCACGTTGGCGGGCTTCGCCTGCGGCCTCGCGGGGGCAGGGGCCGCGGCCTGCGGCGCCTTCGGGCTGGCGCTCGCCGGGCTGGCGGCGAACCGGCTGGCAGACGGGCTCGACGGCGAGATCGCCCGGCGCGCCGGGCCGACGGACCGCGGCGCGTTTCTCGACATCGCGCTCGATTTCCTCTTCTACGCGCTCTTCCCGCTCGGCTTCGCATTGGCCGACCCGCAGGCCAATGCGCTGGCTGCGGCTGCACTTATCGCCAGTTTCATCGGCACCGGGTCATCGTTCCTCGCCTTCTCGCTGATCGCCGAGCGGCGCAAGATGACGGCGGAAGACTACCCGAGCAAGGGCATATATTACCTCGGCGGGCTGACCGAGGGGGCGGAGACCATCCTGCTTTTCGCGGCCTTCTGCCTCGTCCCCTCGGCTTTTGTGCCGCTCGCCTGGGTCTTTTCTGCGGCCTGCGCCATAACCACGGCGACGCGGCTGATGGCGGGCTGGCGATTGTTCGGCTGACGTGCTGGCAACATCCGATCGTCGCGTGTGGGTGCGACGGCGTCTGGATCACCCCCTGCCGCGCGCGCCTGCCGCAAGCGGCGGGCAAATCGTGCGGCACCATCTCTGGAGCGGGCGCGAGACCGGCGGCCAGGCGAGCACCCAAGCAATAGAGGCGGGCAGGCAAGCAAAAGGGGCGGTCCCAGACGGGCCGCCCCTTCGCGTTGCGGGGGAAGTCCCCCGCGAAATCCGGTGCTCAGGCGAGCTGGATGTTCACGGCGCTTTCGCGGCCGTCACGGCCAGCTTGCAGCTCGTAGGTCACCTTCTGGTTGTCGGCGAGGCCGGTCAGGCCCGAACGCTCGACTGCAGAGATGTGGACGAAAACGTCCTTGGAGCCGCCATCGGGAGCGATGAAGCCATAACCCTTGGTGGTGTTGAACCACTTCACGGTACCAGTTGCCATGGGATAAACCCCTTCCTGTCAATCTGCTGCCCACGGAACTGCGGCAGCCCGGCGTAGAAACGTCTGTATCGATAGACTGCGTGCCGGGTCGGAACTGGGTCGTCGAATAGAAGCCTAAGCGGGCAGTAAATTGCCATGTTTAGGCCTGAAAATCAAGGGGATTCGAGTTTGGTGGTGCGGGTCTCCGCCAGCGACAGTGCCGGATAGCCACTGTCGCTGGCGAGGGTTTGCCGCGCAGTCGCGGCGGACGCAGGGTGGCGCGCACGGATCCGAGCCCCCGGCGCTTCGGCCCTTGCGCTCCGGCTGCCCCTGCGGCAAGCCTGTCGCGCCAAGGGAGGGATGTGATGCAGCAAGTGTTTGTCGGGATTGCCATGGGGCTGGGAGGAACCGTCGCCATGGACCTCTGGGCGCTGCTTCTGCACCTCCTGCTGGGGACCCCAAAGCCCGCCTGGCATAACCAGGGGCGCTGGGTGGTCCGCGCGCTCGGCGGCAATGTCTTCCACGACGACATCACCGCGACTCCCCGGATTCCGAATGAGAGCGCCATCGGATGGAGTTTCCACTACGCGGTGGGCATCGCCTATGGGGTGATCTTCATGGTCCTCGCGGGGCCGGGATGGCTGGAGGCGCCGCGCTTCTTGCCGCTGTGGCTCTTCGCGCTGGTCACCATAGGCGCGGGATGGTTCCTGATGCAGCCGGGCATGGGGCTTGGCTGGGCGCTGTCGAAAACGCCCACCCCCTGGAAGGGGCGGGCGCTGGGTCTGCTGGCCCACACGGTGTTCGGCCTGGGCATGTGGGCGGTGGCGCTGCTCGCCACCTGAGCGTCAGATCATCGCCCAGTCGGTGAAGCGGAACTCCGGCTGTTGCTGGGGCTCCGGTTGCTTGCGGGCCGTCTGCTGCGATGCCTGTGCGGACTGCGTGCTCATATCAAATTCTCAGACTCATTGCTGTTTGCCCGGGAGCTTGCGAGTCATCGCCTCTCCCGTGGCGGGGCAGGTAATCCGTCGCCGTGGGAAACGAAAGACCCCACGCACGGTGACGTGCGTGGGGCTGATCGCTTCGTGAAGATCGAGCGGCGGAAACCGGCTCAGCGCGCGAATTTCTTGAACTTCACGCGGGTCGGCTCGAGCGCTGCGGCGCCGAGGCGGCGCTTCTTGTCTTCCTCGTAGTCCTCGAAGTTGCCTTCGAACCATTCCACATGCGCTTCGCCCTCGAAGGCCAGGATGTGTGTGCAGATACGGTCGAGGAAGAAGCGGTCGTGCGAAATCACCACGGCGCAGCCGGCGAAGTCAACAAGCGCGTCCTCGAGCGCGCGGAGGGTTTCCACGTCGAGGTCGTTGGTCGGTTCGTCGAGCAGCAGGACGTTGCCGCCCTCCTTCAGCAGACGCGCCATGTGCACGCGGTTGCGCTCACCACCCGAGAGCAGGCCGACCTTCTTCTGCTGGTCGCCGCCCTTGAAGTTGAACGCCCCGCAATAGGCGCGGCTGTTGATCTGCGCGTCGCCGAGCTGGATGATCTCGGCACCGCCGGAGATTGCTTCCCAGACCGTGGCGTCGCTGGCGAGATCGTCGCGCGACTGATCGACGTACGACAGCTTGACCGTGTCGCCGTAGCTCACAGAGCCCTCGTCCGGCTGTTCCTGCCCGGTGAGCATCTTGAACAGCGTCGATTTACCGGCGCCGTTCGGGCCGATGACACCGACGATGCCGCCCGGCGGCAGCGAGAAGTCCAGATCCTCGATCAGAAGCTTGTCGCCCATGGCCTTCTTCAGGCCCTCGACCTCGATCACCTTGCTGCCAAGGCGCGGGCCGTTGGGGATGATGATCTGCGCCTTGCCGACCTTCTCGCGCTCGGACTGGCCTGCCATTTCCTCGTAGGCCGCGATACGGGCCTTGGACTTCGCCTGGCGAGCCTTGGCACCCTGGCGCATCCACTCGAGTTCGCGCTCGAGGGTCTTTTGCTTGGCCTTGTCTTCGCGGGCCTCGTGCTCGAGGCGCTTGGCCTTTTGCTCGAGCCAGCTCGAGTAGTTGCCCTCGTAGGGGATTCCGCGGCCGCGGTCGAGCTCGAGGATCCAGCCGGTGATGTCGTCGAGGAAGTAACGGTCGTGCGTGACGCAGAGGATCGTGCCCTTGTACTCGATGAGGTGGTTCTGCAGCCAGGCGATGGTCTCGGCGTCGAGGTGGTTGGTCGGTTCGTCGAGCAGCAGCATCTCGGGCGCTTCGAGCAGCAGCTTGCAGAGCGCGACGCGGCGCTTCTCACCGCCCGAGAGAGTGCTGACATCCGCATCGTCCGGCGGGCAGCGCAGGGCTTCCATGGCGACGTCGATCTGGCTGTCGAGATCCCACAGGTTCTGCGAATCGATCTCGTCCTGCAGCTGCGCCATCTCGTCGGCGGTCTCGTCGCTGTAGTTCATGGCCAGTTCGTTGAACCGGTCGAGCTTGGCCTTCTTGGCCGCGACGCCGAGCATGACGTTGCCGCGCACGTCGAGCGACGGGTCGAGCACGGGCTCCTGCGGCAGGTAGCCGACCTTGGCGCCCTCGGCGGCCCAGGCCTCGCCCGAGAAGTCCTTGTCGATGCCCGCCATGATGCGGAGCAGGGTCGATTTACCGGCGCCGTTGACGCCGACGACACCGATTTTCACCCCGGGCAAAAAGCTGAGACGGATGTTCTCGAAGCATTTCTTGCCGCCGGGATAGGTCTTGGAGACGCCGTCCATGTGGTAGACGTACTGATAGCTGGCCATCGGTTCCTCCGGTGAAAAAGCTTTGCGGGCGTGTATGGCACCGCAAGGGGGGAAAGCAAATGCCTTGTTTTGCAGGAGCCGCGGGGGCTGGCGGACGGCAGCCGGAAAAATCCGGTTGATCCCTGAGCAAATTCCTGTGCCTTTGGGCATTCATTCCTGAAGGAAGGGGCGGGATGCTCTGGAATGCGCATCAGACCGGGTTTCATCTGGCACCCGGGCAGAGGATCGGATTGCTCGGCGGATCGTTCGACCCGCCGCACGAGGGCCATGTCCGCATCACCCTCGAGGCGCTGAAACGCTTCCGGCTCGACCGCGTGCTCTGGTTGGTCAGTCCTGGCAACCCGCTGAAACCAAAGGGCCCCGCGCCGCTCGAGGCGCGCATCGCCGCCGCCCGCGATCTGATGCAGCATCCGCGGGTGCGCATCAGCGGCTTCGAGGCTCTGGCCGGCACCCGTCACACCGCCCGCACCTTGGAGCTGCTGCAGAAGCGCCACCCCGGCGTGCGCTTCGTCTGGCTGATGGGGGCGGACAACCTTGCACAGCTGCATCGCTGGGAGGACTGGCGCGAGATCATGCGCCGCGTGCCCGTGGGCGTGCTGGCGCGCCCCGGCAGCCGGCTTGCCGCGCAGGGCTCGGTGGCGGCCTCGGTCTTCCGCCACGCCCGTCTGCCGAGCAGCGCCGCGTCGCTGCTGCCGCTCAGCGCGCCGCCAAGCTGGTGCTTCGTCAACCTGCCGATGTCAGATCTCAGCTCGACCGCCCTGCGGGCGCGTGCACCGCGACGAGCGAGCGCGGAACCGGCGGAAATGTGAAGCGATCCGAGCGCCTGCACGCTTGCTGCGCTCTGCGTGCATCGGTTAGATCGGCGGAATGAACCGCGGTCTCTCTCGTCGTCACTTCCTGCTCTCCCTTGCTGCATCGGGGCTTGCCTCGGCTGCTGCCCCGACTTTGGCGGAGGCGCCCGAGCGCTCGCTGAGGCCGCTGGGGCGCGGCGACAACGTCGCCCTGCGCACCCTCGACACCCCGGAGGAGCTGATCGCCAAGGCGCGGCTCGGTGACGGGATCGTGGGCTATGCCGTGCTCAGCGCCGCAACCGGCAAGCTGCTCGAAAGCCATCGCGGCACGCTCGGCCTTCCGCCGGCCAGCGTCGCCAAGTCGCTGACCGCCGCCTACGGGCTCGACCTGCTGGGGCCGGACTACCGTTTCTCGACCGAACTCTGGACCACCGGCGCCATCGTCGGCGGTGAGCTGAAGGGCGATCTGGTGCTGGTGGGCGGCGGCGATCCTACGCTGGACACCGATGGGCTGGCCAAGCTGGCGCGCAGCCTCGAGGAAGTGGGGATCAAGTCGATCACCGGGCGCTTCATCGTCGACGGTGGCGTGCTGCCCTATTCCCCGGTCATCGACACCGAGCAGCCGGTGCATGTCGCCTACAACCCCGCCGTCGCGGGCATCAACCTCAACTACAACCGAGTCAGCTTCGAGTGGGAGAAGGCCGGCGACGGCTACGAGGTCAGCATGGACGCCCCCTCGATGGCTGGGCGACAGGCGGTGCGCATGGCGCATATGGCGGTCGCCGACCGCAACGGGCCGATCTACACCTATGACGATCTCAACGGCCGCGACGCGTGGAGCGTGGCGAAACATGCGCTCGGCAAGGGGGGCTCGCGCTGGCTGCCGGTGCGCAAGCCCGAGCTCTATGTTGGCGAGGTCTTCCAGGCGCTGGCCGGCTCGAAGGGGCTGCAGCTTCCCGAGCCGGTGATCGAGCACGGGGTCGAGCGGGTGGACTTCATCGGCCGCGTCGAGAGCGAGCCGCTGCACGTCGTGCTCAAGGATATGCTGAAGTACTCGACCAACCTCACCGCCGAGCTGGTGGGGCTGACAGCCACACGCAAGCGGCTCGGTCATGCGTTGTCGATCAAGCAGTCGGCGGAAGAGATGAACACCTGGGCGCGCGAGAGCATGGGGCTGACCCATGTGGCGATGGTCGATCACTCGGGGCTGGGCGGCGACAGCCGTGTGGCCGCAGCGGATGTGGCCTTGGCGGTGCTGCAGGCCGAGCGGCGACTGAATCTGAAGCCGCTGATGAAGCCGATCACCGTGCTCGACAAGCGCGGTCGCCCTGTGAAAGACACCTCGCTCAAGGTCCACGCCAAGACCGGCACGCTCAATTTCGTCAGCGGGCTGGCGGGCTATGTCGATCTGCCGAGCGGCGAGGAGCTTGTCTTTGCGATCTTCTGCGGGGATGTGCCGCGTCGTGACGCGATCCCGATCGAGGCGCGCGAGCGCCCGCCGGGCATGATGGAGTGGAACACCCGCGCCAAGATGCTGCAGCAGGATCTGATCCGGCGCTGGGGCGACCTTTTCCCCGAGGGCAAGGGGCTCGAGGCTGTGGGGCTTCCCGGGGTGACTCCGACCACGCAGACCTCGTCGGGCGCCATGGCCTTCACGGGAACCGCGGAGCCCTGACGCCCGAAGGCTTTTGTCAGCCGTGCCGGTGTCAGGCGCGCAGGTGACGCGCCCGGGCGCCGCGCTCGATGGCGGCGGCATGAAGCCGGTCGATGTCGAGCTCGTAACGGATTTCCTCGAGCAGCCGCAGTTCTTCCTCGCGCAGCGTGCCATCTGCGGCGGCCACGTCGCAGGCCAGCGCGTAGGCGGTCTCGTTCAGCCGCTCCGGCAGGTTGTCGCGCAGCAGGCCGAAGAGCGCGTCGAGCCCGTCTTCCTGCTCGAAGAGGTCGAACACCAGATCGGTGATCACCCGCATGCGGTCGATGTCATAATTGCTGAAGATCGGCAGCATGTTGACGGCGGATTCGATCTTCACCAGCTCTGCGGTGCGCATGTTCTCGTCAGAGGCCGAGACGGCGATCATCAGCGCGACAAGACAGTCTTGCGGTGTCATCGGGTGCGGGGCGGCGTCGGGCACTGGAATACTCCGGAAAAATCATGCTACGGGCAATTTATTGACCCCGTGCCCCGCCTGCAATAGGAGGCTGGCGCACTGCCCCGTGATCGTGGGCGTTTCTTCCCCTAAGGAGTGTTTTCTCATGTCCGAACTGCGCGACGCAGCAATGAGCTCGAAGGCCTGGCCCTTTGAAGAGGCGCGCCGGGTGCTGAAACGCTACGAGAAGACGCCGCCCGAGAAGGGATACGTGCTGTTCGAGACCGGCTACGGTCCGTCGGGGCTGCCGCATATCGGCACCTTCGGCGAGGTTGCGCGCACGACGATGATCCGCCGCGCCTTCGAGGTGATCTCGGACATTCCGACCCGGCTGATCTGTTTCTCGGACGACATGGACGGGATGCGCAAGGTGCCCGAGAACGTGCCGAACCAGGCGCTCTTGCAGGAGAACCTGCAGCGCCCGCTGACCTCGGTGCCGGACCCCTTCGAGGAGTTCGAGAGCTTCGGTCATCACAACAACGCCATGCTGCGCCGCTTCCTCGATACCTTCGGGTTCGAGTACGAGTTCTATTCGGCCACAGATTTCTACAAGTCCGGCCAGTTCGACGAGATCCTGCTGCGCTGCTGCGAGAGATACGATGATCTGATGAAGATCATGCTCAAATCGCTGCGCGAGGAGCGGGCCTCGACCTATTCGATCTTCCTGCCCATCCACCCCGAGACCGGCCGCGTGCTCTATGTGCCGGTGAAGCACGTCGACGCCGCCGAGGGCACCATCACCTTTGACGATGACGACGGCAAGGAGTGGACGGTCCCGGTGACCGGCGGCAACGTGAAGCTGCAGTGGAAGCCCGACTTCGGCGCCCGCTGGGCGGCGCTCGGCGTCGACTTCGAGATGTACGGCAAGGATCACTCGACCAACACGCCGATCTACGACGGCATCTGCCGCACGCTCGGCGTGCGCGCGCCCGAGCATTTCACCTACGAGCTCTTCCTCGACGAGAACGGCGAGAAGATCTCGAAATCCAAGGGCAACGGGCTGTCGATCGACGAGTGGCTGACCTATGCCTCTTCGGAGTCGCTGTCCTACTTCATGTTCCAGAAGCCGAAGACCGCGAAGCGGCTCTGGTGGGACGTGATCCCGAAGGCGATGGACGAGTACCACCAGCAGCTCCGCGCCTATCCGACGCAGGACGTAAAAGCGCGGCTCGCCAACCCGGTGTGGCATATCCACGGCGGCGATGTGCCCGAATCGAAGATGGTCGTGCCCTTCTCGATGCTGCTCAACCTCGCCTCGGCCGCAGGTGCCGAGGACAAGGATGCGATGTGGGGCTTCATTCGCCGCTACGCGCCCGACGCCGCGCCGAAGACCCACCCGGATCTCGACGCCGCAGCGGGCTTTGCGGTGCGCTACTTCAACGACTTCGTGAAGCCGACCAAGCAGTTCCGCGCCCCCACCGATCAGGAGCGCGTGGCGATGGAGGATCTCGCGACGCAGCTCGAGGGCTACGAGGGCGCGGTCGACGACGAGTCGCTGCAGACGCTGGTCTTTTCGGTCGGCAAGGAGCACGGCTTCGAGAACCTGCGCGCATGGTTCCAGGCGCTCTACGAGGTCTTGCTGGGCCAGAGCCAGGGGCCGCGCTTTGGCGGGTTCATCGCGCTTTACGGCGTCACCGAGACCGCCGCACTGATCCGCAAGGGTCTGGCGGGCGAGCTGGGCTGAAATTCCTGACAGCTTGAGTTGAAAGGGCCTTCCCGAGCGATCGGGGAGGCCCTTTTTCATTGCTTGGCCCCGCCGTTGCGCGGGCAGGGCACGGTACTGCCAAAGCGCTTTAACTTCTGCCCGTCAGCCTTGTCTTCCGTGGGATCGGCACGACCCCGCGAGGCGACAGAGAGCAGAGGTGCAAGCCATGAACATTGCGGTGACCGACGGGGTGGTGCTGACCCCCACGCCATTTTCCGAAGGGCTGGGTGTCTGGTCGCGGGGTGACGGGCGGCCCGGATCGGACACCTATGCCTCCTATCCCTCGGCGGCCTTCGTCCCGGCGGATGCGGATTTCGGTGGCTGTCTCGAACTGCAGAAGGCCGAGCCGACGCAGAAGCTGCGCTACATGGGGCAGACGCCGATCCTACCCGGGGTCTACCTGCGGATCACTGCACGGGTGAAGGCGGTCTCGGGCAACCTGCCCTCGGTGCGCATCGCAGGCTGGGCGGGCAGCGGCAGCGATGTCGAGGTGACCGGCCTGCCGATGCTTGGGCCTTCGGTCGCGCTGACCAGCTACAGCGAGGTGGTCGAGGTCTCGGCCATTGTCGGAACCGGATCACGCGGCGGCGTCGACATGGTCTGGGGCATGGCGCCAAGCTATGGCCACTTCGGGCTCGACCTGACCGGGCTCAGCGGCGGGGTGGTGCGGATCGACGATCTTCGGATCGAGGATGTGACCGGGGACTTCCTGCGCGGCATGATGGCCAGCGTCGATGTGCGGGACTACGGCGCACGCGGCGATGGCAGCACCGACGACAGCGCGGCCTTCGAGGCTGCCGACGCCGCGGCCGACGGGCGGCAGATCGTGGTGCCCGCGGGGACCTACCGGCTTGCCAGCTCGGTGACGCTGGAGAACCCAGTGCGTTTCGAGGGGCAGGTGAGCATGCCGGCCTCGGCGATCCTGTCGTTGACCCGGGACTTCCACTTCCCTGCCTATCTCGCGGCCTTCGGCGGGGACGAGGCGCTTGCGCTGGCCAAGGGGCTGCAGTCGCTGCTCAACAACGCCGACCACGAAAGTTTCGATCTCTGCGGGCGACGGGTGTCGCTGAGCGCGCCGCTCGACGTGCGGGCGGCAGTCAACAATCGCGACACCTATTCCCAGCGCCGGGTTCTGCGCAACGGTCAGCTCCGTGCCGAGGCGGGCGGAGGCTGGGACCCGGCCAGCGTCACCGGAACCGCGACCTACGCGGCCGCCAACCCCTGGCAGCTGACCAATGTGTCGAACATCGCAAATATCGAGGTGGGCAGCCTGGTGACCGGCGCCGGGGTGGGGCGCGAGATCTACGTGAAGGACAAGAACGTCGGCGCCGCGACGATCACCCTGTCGCAGCCGCTCTCGGACGCGATCGGCACGCAGGGTTATACCTTCACCCGCTTCCGCTACCTGCTCGATTTCTCGGGCTTCACCAAGCTCGAGAAATTCGAGATCGAGGGCGTGGAATTCCAGTGCTCCGAAGTGGCGAGCGGGGTGATGCTGCCGCCCGCAGGCACGGTCAACGTCATCCGCAGTTGCGTCTTCAACCGTCCCGGTCACCGAGGCATCACCTCGCCGGGCGACGGCTGTCAGGGGCTGCTGGTCGATCACAACCAGTTCCTGAGCGCCGAGGCCGATCTTGCCACCACGAGCCGCCAGTCAGTGGCGATCAACACCAACGCCAACGACGTGAAGATCCGCAACAATCGCGCCTCGCAGTTCCGCCATTTCGCGGTGGTTTCGGGGGCGCATGCGGTGATCTCGGGCAATCATTTCTTCCAGGGCGACGACAGCGGCGCGGGCATTCGCTCGGCGGGGATTGTGCTTTGCCTGCGCGCCTGCAACACGACGATCACCGGAAATTACATCGACAACTGCTTTATCGAATGGACCAACGAGCGCGAGCCGGAGCCCGATTTTACCGGCGGCTTCGGTTTCGCGGGCCTGTCGCTGACCGGCAATGTCATGCTCTGCTCGGATGTCGCCGAGTGGTTCTCCTTTCTGGTGGTGAAGCCCTATGGCACAGGCCACATGGTCAACGGGCTCACCCTGTCGGGGAACCTCTTTCGCTGCGTCGGCGGGACGATCGTGCGGGTGGACCGGGTCGACACTTCCTTCGCATCCTTGAACCTGAATGCGATGCGGCGGGTTTTCTTCGGCGCGAACACCTTTCACAATGTCGAGCTGCAGACCGAGAACCCGCTGCAGGTCGCCCATGCGCAGAACAGCCACGCAAGCACATGGGTCGTCGAAACCGGCAACCGGCTACCCTTTGGCGGGCAGGCGCGCGAGGTGCAGAGCCTCGTGCTGCGCTCGCGCCCGCGCGATGCGGGCGATGCCAGCACCTTTGTCACCCCCTATGCCGTCACCGAGGGCGGCAGCGCAAAGGACGAGGTGCATGTGGTCTGGCCCGAGCCGGTGCGGGGCGATCTGACGATGATGGTGCGGATGGACTACTGAGCCGTGCCGCGATGCAGACGGGCGGGCCGGTGGCGGGCCGCGCCGGCCTCCTGTCCTTCAGAACTCGCTCCAGAGTCCCATGAAGAACCCCGAGCTGTTATCGCCGGTCAGCCCCTGGTTGGCGCCGATCTCGATCTGCAGGCGTCTGCGCAGGGGCAGAACCAGCGAGGGGGCCAAGCGCGCAAAGGCCTCGTCTCCTTGCTGCGCGCCGCTCTGGATTTGGAGGATGAGCCGTGCTTTGCGCGGCAGGCGCAGCCCCAGTGTGAGGTCGAGTTTGTAGTCGGTCCCCTTGGCCTCGCGAATTTCCGCCAGCAGGTCGGCGTTGAGCCAGCTCTGCTCCAGCCCGAAGCCAACCGAGAGCCCCGGTCGCAGGGCCCGCACCCCCTCGATCTGGCCCAGCCCCAGTTCGCCGGCGACGCGCAGCGGACCCGTGCCGAGCAGGGGAAACCGCACGAAGGCCACTGCCTTGCCGCCGCCCGAGATCGCACGCCCCAGATCGGTGCCGAAGGTCAGCCGGCGGCTGGCCCCGTATTCGAGATAAAAGGTGTCATAGCGCATCTCGGCGCGCGGCCAGTTCTGCACTGGCTGATCCTGCGCCCAGGAGAGCCGGGTGGTCGTGCTGGCAAATCCGCGCCCCGGCGGCTGCAGCCAGGCTCCGGCGCGCAGCGGTGTGGCGGCGGTGCCGAGCAGCGTGCAGATCAGGGCGTGCAAGAGCAGGTGCCGCATCGGAAGCCTCCTGCCAGGCAGCATGGCGGAATTGTCCTTAATGTCGGGTGAATCCCTGCGCCGAAGCGTTCCGGCAGAACGCCTCACCCCGCGTCATCTGGCCACTGGACGGGGGGCCGTCTTCGGCTATGCTGCAGGTGCGAAATGGCCCGGCGCGGGCCGTCGCATCGCATGGGGGGCTTTCATGACCGGATCGGTGATCACCGTCGCGCAGCAGAAGGGGGGCTCGGGCAAGACCACGCTCTCGGCCAATCTCGCCATCGGCTTCCTTGCGCAGGGCAAATCCGTGGCCTTGGTCGACATTGACCCGCAGGGCAGCCTCGGGCGCTGGTTCATGACCCGGCTGGAGCGCGACCCCGGCGCGCTCGGGACATTGGAGTTTGCCACGTCTTCGGCCTGGGGGGTGACTTACGAATGCCGCAAGCTGGCGGCGAGCCACGACGTGGTGATCGTCGACACACCGCCAAAGGCCGACAGCGATCTGCGCCCGGCGCTGCGCGCCGCCGACCTGGTGGTGGTGCCCGTTTCGATGAGCCATCTCGACCTCTGGGCCACCGAGGGGGTGCTCGACCTCGCCCGCCGGGAGAATCGCGCAGCGCTCGTGGTGCTCAACCGCACCCGGCCCGGCACCCGCCTGTCGGGCGAGATCGCCGAGGCTGTGCAGGCGATGGAAGTGCCCATCGCCGCCGCGCAGCTGGCCAACCGGGTGGGCTATGCCGAGGCCTTCGGCCGCGGCCAGAGCGCCGCCGAGGGCCGCAAGACCCCGGCCCGCGCCGAGATCGCCGCCCTGACCGCAGAGGTGGCGGAGGCGCTGGCAAACGGGTAAAGCGGACGGCAACAGGAGACATGACCCAGATGACCGATCACGCCGCGCTCGCCGAGACCATCCGCCGCCACCAGCAGGGGCAGGGTCAGCCGATCTCGCGCCTTGGGTATTTCTGCGCCCCCTTCCGGCCGGTGGACGGCCCCTTCGCCGACAAGGTGGTCAAGGTCTACCGGGGCCTGCCCGACGGCGCGGCGCTGGAGCGGCTGGCACGGGCGCATGATGCCTATGTCGCAGCGCTGCAGAAAACCGGCGTGCCGCTGCCGCAGACCGAGTTCCTGCTGATGGAAACCGGGCAGGGCCGGGTGCCGGTGATCCTGCAGGAGGCGCTGCCCGAGAGCGCGCTGATGCGCCCGCGCATGCAGCGCGAGGATCTGGCCTCGACGCTGGCGATGATGGAAAGCGCCGGGCAGGTGATCGCGCAGTTCTGGAACAACGCCGACCAGATCGAGGGCCGCATCGGCTTCCATCCCTCGATCCGCAACTTCGCGGTGGTGGAGGGGCAGGCGATCTTCTACGACACCTTCCCGCCGCTGATCGGCTACAGCCGCGACGAGATGGGCGAGCTGCTGCTGCAGTTCTCAGAAAAGCGCCTGATGCGCTGGGTCGGGCCTTTCCTCAAGTCCAAGGTGACCGGCATCCAGGATGAATGGTACTCGGCCCCCGAGACGCTCGTCGGCCTCGTCGGCTCGGCCTGCCGGCTGCGCCCCGAGCACGCCGATGCCTATCTCGACTGGGGCCGCGACTTCGCCCCGCGCGCCATGCCGCGCTTCGCCGAGGAGGCGCTCGAAGGGCTGTCGCAGCCGCCGCGCCTGCCGGGTTACTGGACCGGCTTCCGCAAGCTGCTGGGCCTGCAGGGCGAGCCCAACCTCTGAGCGCGACGCCGGCCCCACTAACTATGAATTAACCAATCTGCGCGCAGGTTGACCGCGCGGTAGAGGTTCGCGAGCCGATGACCGCAAGACGAGGAGCCCCGCGCAGGGAAGGAGCGCGTGCAACGAAAAAGGCCCGCCTCCGAAGAGACGGGCCCTGATGTCCGGGTTTGCCGAATCAGACGATCTTGATTCCGGCCTTCTCGGCGTCCGCGAGGAAGGCGGAGAGGCCCTTGTCGGTCAGCACGTGGTTCGCCATGGCCTTGATCACCGAGGGCGGCGCGGTGCAGACGTCGGCACCGATCTTGGCACATTCCGACATGTGGTTGGCCGAGCGGATCGAGGCGGCCAGCACCTGGGTCTCGTAGCCGTAGTTGTCATAGATCGCGCGGATGTCGGCGATCAGCTGCAGACCGTCGAGGTTCAGGTCATCGAGGCGGCCGATGAACGGCGAGATGAAGGTCGCGCCGGCCTTGGCGGCGAGCAGCGCCTGGTTGGCCGAGAAGCAGAGCGTCACGTTGACCATGTTGCCCTCTTCCGAGAGCACCTTGCAGGCCTTGAGCCCGTCCCAGGTCAGCGGCACCTTCACGGCGATGTTCGGCGCGATCTCGGCCAGCTTGCGGCCTTCCTCGATCATCGCCTCGGCGTCGATTGCGACCACTTCCGCAGAGACCGGGCCAGGGACCAGTTCGCAGATTTCCTTGGTGACCTCGAGGATGTCACGGCCGGACTTGGCGATCAGAGAGGGGTTGGTGGTGACGCCATCCACCATGCCGAGCTCGTGAAGCTCGCGGATTGCGTCCACGTCAGCGGTATCGACAAAGAATTTCATCTGAGTAAGCCCTCCAGGCTTGGCTTGGCATTCGGTCGCGCCTGTCTTACCTCATGCAGTGAGGGGCGGGAACCCCCTTGGAAATAGCGCTAACGGACCTGCCCTCAATGGATGACTTCTACGACGAAGGCACGCTGATCTCGGTGCTGACCACGCAGCCCCTTGACCGGCTGCTGGACTACAAGGCGCCGGTGGGGGGCTGCGCGCAGGGGTCCTACGTCGAGGTGCCGCTGGGGCCGCGCAAGGTGCTGGGCGTGGTCTGGGGGCCGGGGCAGGGAGGGTTCGACCCGGCCAAGGTCCGCGCCGCCTTCCGGGTGCTCGATGCGCCCCCCATGCGTGCCGAGCTGCGCGAGTTTCTCGAACGTGCCGCCGATTACACGCTGACCCCGCGCACCGCCATGCTGCGCCTTGCCACCCGCGCGCCGGGGCTCGGCGACGGGCCGGCGATGCGCAAGATCTACCGCCGCGGCGAGGCCGAGCCGGACCGGATGACCGATGCCCGGCGCCGGGTGCTGGAGGTGCTCGACGAGATGGGCGGCCTGTCGCTGACACTCAAAGAGCTGGCCGATGCCGCCGGGGTGACCTCTTCGGTGGTCAAGGGTCTCGCCAAGCAGGGGGCGGTGCGCGAGGAGGAGGCGCCGCGCGATACCGCCTTTGCCCGGCTCGATCCCGACTACGGCGGCAAGGCGCTGACCGAGGATCAGGCCGCCGCCGCCGAGGTGCTGCGCGACGGTGTGCGTTCGGGCAGCTATGGTACGGTGCTGCTGAAGGGGGTGACCGGCTCGGGCAAGACCGAGGTCTACCTTGAAGCCGTGGCCGAATGCCTGCGCAGGGGCCGACAGGCGCTGGTGCTGCTGCCCGAGATCGCGCTGACCTCGGAGTTCCTCACCCGGGTCGAGGCCCGCTTCGGCGCGCGCCCTGCCGAATGGCACTCGGGCGTCACGGTGACCGAGCGCCGGCGGGTCTGGCGGCAGGTGGCCGAGGGCGGCGCGCAGCTGGTGGTGGGCGCGCGTTCGGCGCTCTTCCTGCCGTTCCGTGACCTGGGCCTGACGGTCGTCGATGAGGAACACGACACCTCCTACAAGCAGGAGGAGGGCGTGCTTTACAACGCCCGCGACATGGCGGTGCTGCGCGCCTCGATCTGCGCGGGGCGGGTGGTGCTGGCCTCTGCGACTCCCTCGCTCGAGAGCTGGGCCAATGCCGACGCGGGCAAGTACCAGCGGCTCGATCTGGTCTCGCGCTTCGGTCCGGCGGTGATGCCGCAGATGCGGGCGCTCGACATGCGCGGCGAGGATCTGCCGGGCAGCCGCTGGATCTCGCCCTCCTTGCAGGCGGCGGTGAAGCGGCGGATCGCGCAGGGTGAACAGTCGCTGCTGTTTCTCAACCGGCGCGGCTATGCCCCGGTCACCATCTGCCGCGCCTGCGGCCACCAGATCGCCTGCCCGCATTGCGACGCGCGCATGGTCGAGCACCGCTTCCAGCAGCGGCTGATCTGCCACCAGTGCGGCGAGAGCACGCCGAAGCCCGAAAAATGCCCCTCCTGCGAGGTCGAGGGCAAGCTGGCGGCGGTGGGGCCGGGGGTCGAGCGGCTGGCCGAGGAGGCAGCCGAGGTCTTTCCCGACGCCCGGCTGGCGGTGCTGTCGTCGGACCTCTTCGGCTCGGCACGGCAGCTCAAGGCCGAGATCGAGAAGATTGCCATGGGCGGGGCCGACATCGTCATCGGCACGCAGCTTGTCGCCAAGGGGCACAACTTTCCCAACCTGACGCTGGTGGGGGTGATCGACGCCGACCTCGGGCTGCAGGGCTCGGACCTGCGGGCGGCGGAGCGGACCTTCCAGCTGATGCGGCAGGTGGCCGGGCGTGCCGGTCGGGCCGAGAAGCCGGGCACGGCGCTCCTGCAGACCTTCCAGCCCGAGCACCCGGTGATCCGGGCGATCCTCTCGGGCGACGAGGAGGGGTTCTGGAAGGCCGAGGCGGACGAGCGCCGCGCGGCCGGGATGCCGCCCTATGGCCGTCTGGCGGGGGTGATCCTGTCCTCGACTGAGGTGCAGGAGGTCTTTGACCTCGGCGCGGCGATGGCACGGCAGGACGGGCCGCTGCGGCGCATCGGAGCGCAGGTCTACGGGCCGGCGCCGGCGCCCATCGCCCGCGTGCGCGGGCGGCACCGGGTGCGGTTGCTGGTCAAGGCGCCGAAGGGCGTCGCGCTGCAGTCGGCGCTCGCCGAATGGGCCGGGCAGTTCCGTCTGAAGGGCGAGTTGCGCATGGCGATCGACATCGACCCGCAGAGCTTTTTCTGAAGGCAGGGCAGCGCGCGCCGCTACCCCGCCCGGTTCAGCTTCGTGCTGAGATGGATCAGGCTCTCTGAGCTTCTTACCCCGCGCGCCTCTGCGATCTTGTCGAGCGTGGCATCGAGCTCCTCGGTGCTGCGGGCGCTCACCTGAACCAGCAGGTCGACCCGCCCCGAGGTCGTATGCGCCGCCTCGACCGCCGGCATCTGGCGCAGCCGGGCGAGAACTTCGGGCTGGCTGCGCGGCTCGATGCACACGAGAACCGTGGCGCGGATCGGCGCCTTCAGCGCGGCGCCGCGGCGCAGGGTGAAGCCGGCGATGATGCCGCGTGCCAGCAGCCGGTCGATACGCGCCTGAACCGTGGTCCGCGCCAGCCCCAGCTTGCGGGCGAGATCGGCCACCGGCAGCCGTGCATCCGCCTCGAGCAGCGCGATGAGCTGCCGGTCGGTTTCGTCAATCTGAATGGTCTTGTCGTCAATCTGTCGCATCACGCCTGACATTCTGTGCCATCTGCCACGCGAATCCGAGCGTTTTCTGCGTCAGTCTGGGAAGAAAAGCGACAGGAGGCAGTGCCCATGCGGATCGATCCCACCCTTTCCCCGACCCCGGAATCCTGGCTCGCGGCCAATGCCCCAGACGAACCGGTGTTCCTTTTCCACCCGGGGAGGCTTGCGGAGGTTGCCCGCGAGTTCCTGACCGGCTTTCCGGGTCTCGTGACCTATGCGGTCAAGGCCAATCCCGCGCCCGAGATGATCCGTGTCTTGCATGCGGCGGGCATCACCGCCTTCGACGTGGCCTCTCCCGCCGAGATGGCGCTGGTCCGGGCCGAGGCGCCGGGGGCGATCTTGCACTACCACAACCCGGTGCGGTCGGCGGCGGAAATCGTGTCGGGTCTGGAGGCGGGTTGCGTCTCGTGGTCGGTGGACCGGATGGCCGAGCTGGAGAAGCTGGCAGGCCTGCCGCGCGGCACCGAGATCGCCGTGCGGCTCAAGCTGCCTGTGGCGGGGGCGGCCTATGACTTCGGCGCCAAGTTCGGAGCCACACCGGAGCAGGCCGTTCAGTTGCTGCGGCGGGTGGAGTCGCTGGGGTTCACCCCCTCGATCACCTTCCACCCGGGCACGCAATGCACCAGCCCCGCGCCTTGGGGACGTTACATCAACGAGGCTGCCGCGGTGGCGCGCTCGGCCGGAGTCACGCTGCACCGGCTCAACGTCGGCGGCGGCTTCCCCGCGCACCGCGATACGGGCAAGCCCGACCTGCAGGCCATCTTCGGCACCATCCGCGAGGCGGCGCAGGGCGCCTTCGACAGTCCACCGCATCTGGTCTGCGAGCCGGGGCGCGCGCTGGCCGCCGAGGCGCTGACGCTGGCCACACGCGTCAAGGGGGTGCACGACGAGGCGGTCTTTCTCAACGACGGCGTCTACGGCGGTCTGGCCGAATGGCGCGACATCGCGCCGATGGACCGGGTCCGCGCGGTCAGCCGCAGCGGCGCCCTCCTCACCGGCGCACAAACCCGCCGCGTGGTCTTCGGTCCGACCTGCGACAGCATCGACCGGCTGCCCGAATTGCTGCCACTGCCATGCGACCTCACGGAAGGCGACTACCTGCTCTTCGAGGGCATGGGGGCCTATTCCCGGGCGCTCGTCACCGGGTTCAATGGCTACGGCGTGCGCAGAGTCGTGGAAATCGAAAATCAGGACTGAGATCACAGTCCCGGGCGCTGGACTCTGCGGCTGCGGCCTCTACAGTCGCGACAAATACGCAGTCGCGGGAGGATCAGTCAGATGGAAAAATTCGGCAAGAGCCAGTCGTTTAAGCGCAGCGAGGACGTACGTTTCCTCACCGGGCATGGCCGTTATGTCGATGATATCGCACCTGACGGGGCGCTGCATGCCTATGTGCTGCGCTCGCCGGTCGCCCATGCGGAGATCGCCAAGCTCGACGTGTCGGACGCGCGCGAGATGCCGGGGGTGCACATGGTGGTGACGGTCGAGGACCTGGTCGCCTCGGGCATGGACATCTCGATGGGCGGCACGGTGATCAAGAACCGCGACGGCAGCAAGGCCGCCGATCCGCTGCGCCCGATCCTGGCGCAGGGGCGCGTGCGCCACGTCGGCGAGCCGGTGGCGCTGATCGTCGCCGAGACGATGATCGAGGCCAAGGATGCCGCCGAGGCCATCGTCTTCGACTTCGACGAACTGCCGGTGCACATGGCGCTGGAGGCGGGCGGCGAGGCGATCCACCCCGAGGCGCCCGACAACCGCGCCTTCGACTTCGGGCTCGGCAACGTGGCCGAGACCGAGGAGGCCTTTGCCAAGGCAGCCAAGGTGGTCAGCCTCGAGGTCGGAGACAACCGCGTCATCGTCAACGCCATGGAGCCGCGCGGCGCCTACGCCGAATGGGACGGCGAGAAACTGCACGTCGCCTTCAACGGGCAGGGTGTCTGGGCGCTGAAATCCGAGCTGGCACAGGCCTTCGGCCTGCCGGTCGAGCAGATCCGCGTCACCAATCCCGACGTCGGCGGCGGCTTTGGCATGAAGGCCCCGGGCTATCCCGAGTATTTCGCCATCGCCTTTGCCGCCAAGGAGCTCGGCCGCCCGGTGCGCTGGATGTCGGACCGCACCGAGGCGATGCTCTCGGACCACGCCGGGCGCGACCTGGTGACGCTGGCCGAGCTGGCCTTCGACGCGGACAACCGCATCCTCGGCTACCGCAACCACACGCGCTGCAACCTCGGTGCCTACAACTCGAACTTCGGGCAGGCGATCCAGACCGCGCTTTACGCCAAGGTGCTCACTGGCACCTATGACATCAAGGCCGCCTACATGCGGGTCGAGGGCTTCTACACCAACACCACGCAGGTCGACGCCTATCGCGGCGCGGGCCGCCCCGAGGCGATCTACACGCTCGAGCGGATCATGGACCGCGCTGCGCGCGAGCTCGGCGTCGATCCGATGGAGTTGCGCCGGATCAACTTCGTACAGGAGTTCCCTTACAAGACCGTCACGGGCGAGAATTACGACGTGGGCGATTTTTCCCGCGTGCTGGCGCATGCCGAGGAGGATGCCGACATCAAGGGCTACCCGGCGCGAAAGGCGGCTTCGGAGGCGCAGGGCAAGCTGCGCGGGCTGGGGCTGTGCTATTACATCGAGAGCATCCTCGGCGACCCCGCCGAGGACGTGAAGGTCGAGTTCACCGAGGATGGCGGTGCAACCATCTATGTCGGTACCCAGTCGAACGGGCAGGGGCACGAGACGGTGTTTGCCAAGTTCCTGTCGGATCACACCGGCATCCCGGCCGAGAAGATCGGCTTCGTGCAGGGGGACAGCGACCTGATCCCGCGCGGCGGCGGTACAGGGGGCTCGCGCTCGGTAACCACGCAGGCGACGGTGACGCTCACCGCGGTGCGCGACATGATCGCGGGCTTTTCGGAGTTTCTTGCGGGCGAGATGGGGGTCGATCCCGACGAGGTGCGATTCGACGACGAGCAGTTCCGCGCAGATGGCTCGAACCTGCACCCGACCATGCTCGAGGCCGCCGCGCTGGCGCGCGAGAAGGGCCGCGAGGACCTGCTGAGCTGGTCGGCCCGCACCGCGATCGACGCCCGCTCCTATCCCAATGGCGCGCATTTCTGCGAGGTGGAGATCGACCCCGAGACCGGCGTCACGCAGGTGGTGAAATATACGGTGGTCGATGATTTCGGCAATCTCATCAATCCGATGCTGGCCGAGGGGCAGGTTCATGGTGGGGTGGTGCAGGGGTTGGGCCAAGCGCTGACCGAGCACACGGTCTACGACGAGGACGGCCAGCTGCTGACTGCGACCTTCATGGATTACGCGATGCCACGCGCCAAGGATTCGCCGTGGATCGCCTTCGATGTCGAGCCGGTGCCGTCGACCGGCAACCCCATGGGCATGAAGGGCTGCGGCGAGGCCGGCACCGTCGGCTCGATGGCCGCCGTGTCCAATGCCGTGCAGGATGCGCTCTGGGAGAAGGGGATTCGTCAGGCCGACATGCCCTTCACCCCGCACCGGGTGTGGCAGATGTTGACCAATGAGGCGATTGCCGCAGAATGATGCGCCAGCACGTCGCGGATGGAAGGTCAAGAATTATTCATCACATGATCGAGAGGGCCCTTCAATCTGTGTCATTTTCGCCTATCTCTGATGCAGAGGCGCGGAACTGGAACCTCCGCGACCCCTTCACTGTCCCTCGTTCCGTAACTTGCGTCCGGGTTTTACCCGGACGCTTTTTCTTTCTGTGGAAGGCCGCGCCGCGCCCGCGCTTCGTGCCTTCCTCTTCCCGCGGCGCTGTGACAGGCTGAAGTTCATGAGCTACTCCGACACCTTTCTCAAAGACATCCTGACCCGCACCCGGGTCATCGCCGTGGTCGGGATCTCGACCAACCCGGTGCGGCCGAGCCACTATGTCTCGCGGTTCCTGCACCAGCGCGGTTATCGGATCATCCCGGTCAACCCGGCGCATGTGGGCCAGACAATCTTCGGCGAGGAGTTCCGCGCCGGACTCTCGGAGATCGACGCACCGGTGGACATGGTGGATATCTTCCGCCGTCACGACGCGGTGCCCTCGGTGGTCGGCGCGGCGCTGTCGCACCTGCCGCAGCTGCGCACCATCTGGATGCAGCTCGGCGTCGCGCATGCGGAGGCCGCTGCGAAGGCCGAGGGCAAGGGCGTTGACGTGGTCCAGGACCGCTGCACCAAGATCGAATACGAACGGCTCCTCGGCGCAGCCGTGCCGCTGGCCGAGGTGACCGGCGGCTGACCTCGGCAGGGGGCTCTACCCCCGCCGCGCTGCGCGTGTTCCTCTCCGAGTATTCTTGCTCAGAAGGCATGCGGAACAGGATCCGCCGCAGCGCAGCGCGTTTTGTCTCTTTGTAAATACGCCGGGGATGCGCCGCGCAGCTGCGAGGGGCAGCGCCGCATTGCGCGGGGATCAGTCCTTGGGGCGGGCGGCCTTTTCGGCGAGGCCGGAGCGGCTTTGGCGGCGCTGCAGCTCGGCCATGACCTCAGACAGCGGCAGTTCGCGGGCACGCAGCATCACGAGGAAGTGGAAGAGCACGTCGGCGGCCTCGGAGGCGAGCTTCTCGCGGTCGCCCTTGACCGCCTCGATGATCGCCTCGATGGCTTCCTCGCCGAACTTCTCGGCGCATTTCTCCGGACCCTTGGCCAGCAGCTTGGCGGTCCAGCTCTCGTCGGGCGAGGCGGCGGCGCGGGCGGCGACCACCTCTTCGAGTTTCTCGAGCGTCATCTCGGTCATGTGAGGGCCTCTCAGAGCCGCACCGGAACGCCGGCGGCGGCCATATGGGCCTTGGCCTCGGCGATGGTGTAGGTGCCGAAGTGGAAGATCGAGGCGGCGAGCACCGCCGAGGCATGGCCCTCGGTCACGCCCTCGACCAGATGGTCGAGCGTGCCGACGCCACCCGAGGCGATCACCGGGATCGGCACCGCATCGGCGATGGCGCGGGTGAGCGGCAGGTTGAACCCCGCCTTGGTGCCGTCGCGGTCCATCGAGGTGAGCAGGATTTCCCCCGCGCCCTTGCGCGCCATGGTGATGGCAAATTCAACGGCGTCGATGCCGGTGGGGCGGCGGCCGCCATGGGTGAAGATCTCCCAGCGGCCGGGCGCCACGGTCTTGGCGTCGATGGCGCAGACGATGCACTGGCTGCCGAAATGGTCGGCCGCCTCGGCCACCACGTCGGGATTGGCGACGGCGGCGGAGTTGAACGACACCTTGTCGGCCCCGGCCAGCAGCAGCGCCCGCACGTCGCCGACGGTGCGCACGCCCCCGCCCACGGTGAGCGGGATGAAGCATTGCTCGGCGGTGCGGGTGACCACGTCGAACATCGTGCCGCGGTTTTCATGCGTGGCGTGGATATCGAGGAAACAGATCTCGTCGGCGCCGGCGGCGTCATAGGCTCGGGCAGCGTCGACCGGGTCGCCCGCATCGCGCAGGTCGACGAAGTTGACGCCCTTGACCACGCGGCCATCGGCCACGTCGAGGCAGGGGATGATGCGCGTCTTCAGCATGAGGCCCTGATAGTGCGGAATTTCCCCGGGGGGAAGAGGATGTTGCGGAGACGATCCCCGGTGTGGACCCCGGTGTGGACCCCGGTGTGAAAAGGGGCGCGCCGTCTCCGGCACGCCCCCGCGTCCTGTTGCCCTCGGGGCGGATCACTCGGAAATGGTGATCCGGCCGTCGGTCGCGGGCGTGTAGGGCGTGTTGGCGGCGATGAACTCTGCGGCCACGTCGGCGAGGTCGGGCCCGAAGTCATAGGCCTGCTTGGCGGAGATGAACATCTTGTAGCCGTCGCCGCCGTTGCGCACGAAGTTGTTCGACACAACGCCGTAGGTCTTGGCCTCGTCGAGCGCGGCGCCGCCGACCATCACGTCGGAAATCCGGCTGCCCACTTCTGCCGAGGGGGTTACGGTGAAGCTGATCCCCGAGACCTGCGGGAAGCGGCCGCCGCCTTCCTCCATCTCGCTGACGCCATTCTCCAGCGCTTCCTTGATCACCGCGCCGGTGACCTGGAAGGTCGAAAGCGTGTTCTGGAAGGGCAGCACGGTCAGCACCTCGCCCATGGTCACCTCGCCCGAGTCGATCGAGGCGCGCAGCCCGCCGCCGTTGGTGATCGCGATCTCGATTCCCTGGTCCTTGACCCGGTCGAGCATGGCGTCGGCCACGAGGTTGCCCATCGGGCATTCCTCGGCGCGGCACATGTCGCGGCTGCCGTTGATCTCGTCGGTCGATTCGCCGATCACCTTGTTGCGGATCTCGTCGAGCGGCTTGGCGGCCTCCGAGATGCGCTCCTTGGTGGCGGCATCCTCGGTCACCGCGGCATCCATGATCAGCGGCGCGCCCGAGGCCTCGGTGATGTTGCCCTCGTCGTCGAAAATGACGTTCAACTCGCCGAGGAACTTGCCATAGGCATAGGCCGAGACGATGGCGGTGTCCTTGACCATGGTCGGATAGGGGCCCTCGGCGCCGTCCATGTCGCCGAGCAGCGTGTTGGAATGGCCGCCGACGATCACGTCGACGCCGGTGGTCTCTTCGGCGACCTTGAGGTCGACGTTGTAGCCCGAGTGCGACAACACGACGATCTTGTTGACGCCCTCTTCGGTCAGCTTGTCGACCTCGCTCTGCACGGCGTCGACCGGATTGGTGAAGATCACGTTCTTGCCGGGGCTCGAAAGCTCGTCGGTGTCCTGCGGGGTGAGGCCGATGAGGCCGATCTTCTCGCCGTCCTTCTCGATGATGGTCGATTTCTGGATCTCACCCTTCAGCAGCGTCTCGCCGGAGAGGTCGGCGTTGGACATCAGCACCGGGAAGTCGACGGAATCGACGAAGCCGCGCAGCACCTCGGGGCCGTCGTCGAACTCGTGGTTGCCCACGGTCATCGCGTCGTAACCCATCTGGTTCATCATCTCGGCAGCAAGCCTGCCCTTGTAGTAGGTGTAGAAAAGCGTGCCCTGGAACTGATCGCCGCCATCCACCAGCAGGTAGTTCCCGGCGCGCTCCTTGGCCTCGGTGATGGCGGTCTGCAGGCGGGGCGAGCCGCCGAAGCAGTCGCCGGCAGCATTGTCTTCCTCGCCGCAGGTGGAATCGTACTTGCTGATCGGCTCGAAGCGCGCGTGGAAGTCGTTGGTGTGCAGGATGGTAATCGAATAGTCCGCGCTGGCGGCGCCGGCGGTCAGGGCGAGCGCTGCGGCGCTGGTCAGAAGACGAAGCGACATGGGAATCCTCTCTGTCGGGTTTTTTCTTATCTCCCGATCCTGCAACGGGTTTTACGGGCTGTCAAAACACGTTGGGCGAAAATTTGGCGCAATGCCCGGCGATGGATCAGAACGCGGGCAAGTGTCCATGGACCCTCGCATATTCCGGAGGGCCGGCGGTCAAACTGTCGCCGCGCCCCCTTCTGTCCGCGACCTGCCGCGGGTCTTGCTCACAGCCCAAATGGTGACCCGGATGACCGTCATGTACGTCCCGGGGGCGCTGCCGGGGCCGACGCTGAGCGCGGTTTCGCCCAATGAGGGTTGACTGCGGGGATTGACCGGGACGGGGTTCCACGGCATCAGCCCTGCATGCTGATCTACAAAATCCTCCGGGCCGACGAATGGGCGGCGCTGCAGGCGCAGGGTGAGACCGCCGGTGCGCCGATCGACGTGGCCGATGGCTACATCCATTTCTCCACCGCCGAGCAGGTGCGGGAGACGGCGGCGAAGCATTTCGCCGGTGTCGAGGGGCTGCACCTGCTCTGCTATGAGGTCGAGGAGTTCGGCGACAGGATCACCTGGGAGCCGTCGCGGGGCGGGGCGCTCTTCCCGCATCTCTATTCCGCGCTGCCGCTGGCCGGGCTACTGTGGTCGCGTCCGCTGCCGGTGGGCGAGGGCGGGGCGCATGAGTTTCCGGACGGTCTGGCATGATGAGATTCCTCGAAAAGGCGGGTCTGCCGCTCTTGCACAAGGTCGACCCCGAGCAGGCGCACGGGCTGGCGATCATGGCGCTGAAGATGGGCATGGCCCCGGCGCCGGGGCTGATCACCTCGGACCGCCTGCGCTGCGATCTGGCGGGGCTGAAGCTGCCCAACCCGATCGGGCTGGCCGCCGGCTTCGACAAGAACGCCGCGGCGTTGCAGGGCCTGTCGCGGGCCGGCTTCGGCTTCGTCGAGGTCGGCGCGGTCACGCCGCGCCCGCAGCCGGGCAACCCCAAGCCGCGGCTCTTTCGCCTGACCGAGGACCGCGCGGCGATCAACCGTTTCGGCTTCAACAACGAGGGTATGGAGGTGGTTGCGCGGCGACTGGTCCAGCGCCCGAGCGGCATGGTGCTGGGTCTCAACCTCGGCGCCAACAAGGACAGCGAGGACCGCGCGGCGGATTTCGCCAAGGTACTGTCGCGGTGCGGCGAGCATCTGGATTTCGCCACCGTCAACGTCAGCTCGCCCAACACCGAGCGGCTGCGCGACCTGCAGGGCAAGGACGCGCTGGCGGCGCTACTGGGCGGGGTCATGGACGCGCGGGCGCATCTCGACGACCGCATCCCGGTGTTCCTCAAGATCGCGCCCGATCTCGACGAGCAGGGTCTGAAGGACGTGGCCGAGGTCGCCATGGCCTCCAAGGTCGACGCGGTGATCGCCACCAACACCACCCTCTCGCGCGAGGGGCTTTCCTCGCCCTTCTCGTCCGAGGCGGGCGGCATGTCGGGCCAGCCCTTGTTCGAGAAATCCACCCGCGTGCTGGCCAAGCTCTCGGAGCTGACCGCGGGCCAGATGCCACTGGTCGGCGTCGGTGGCATCGGCTCGGCCGAGCAGGCCTACCAGAAGATACGCGCGGGGGCCTCTGCGGTGCAGGTCTACACGGCGCTGGTCTTTGGTGGGCTGTCGCTGGTGCAGGACATCGCCGAGGGGCTGGACGCGCTCTTGGCGCGGGACGGCTTCGCCTCGGTCGAGGACGCCGTCGGCACCGGGCGCGGAGACTGGACATGATCCTTTGGCACAACCCGCGCTGCAGCAAGTCGCGCGAGGCGCTGGCCCTGCTGCAGGCCAAGGGCGTCGAGCCGGAGGTGAGGCGCTATCTCGAGGACGCGCCGAGTTTCGATGAGTTGAAGGCGGCGCAGGTCGCGCTCGGCGTTCCGGCGATCGAGATGGTCCGCACAAAGGAAGCCGAGTTCAAGGCGGCGGGGCTGAGCAGGGATAGCGACGACGAGACGTTGCTGCGCGCCATGGCCGAAACGCCGAAGCTGATCGAGCGTCCGGTGGCCTTTGCCAGCGCGCGCGCGGTGATCGGCCGACCGCCCGAGCGCGTGCTCGAGCTGCTCTGACGGGACATGTGATGGACAAGACCTTCGAGATTTTCCTGGCCTGCGCGCCGGGGCTGGAACCCGTTCTGGTGGCCGAGGCAAAATCGCTCGGCTTCGGGCCGCTGAAGCCCGAACAGGGCGGCGTGTCGTTCCAGGGCGGCTGGCCCGAGGTGGCGCGCGCCAACCTCGAACTGCGCGGCGCGGCGCGGGTGCTGGCCCGCATCGGCGGCTTCCCGGCGGTGCATCTGGCCCAGCTCGACAAGCGGGCGCGCAAGTTCCCCTGGGGCGATGTCCTGCGGCCCGACGTGCCGGTGAGGGTCGAGGCGCTGAGCCGCAAGTCGAAGATCTACCACGCCGGGGCCGCCAAGCAGCGGATCGAGCGCGCCATCACCGAGGAGCTTGGCGGGCCGCTCGCCGACGATGGCGTGCGCATCCTCGCGCGGATCGAGGACAATCTCGTGTCGTTCTCCGTCGACACTTCGGGCCAGCCGCTGCACCGGCGCGGGCTCAAGCAGGCGGTCAGCAAGGCGCCGATGCGCGAGACGCTGGCCTCGCTCTTCCTGCGCGCCTGCGGCTACGATGGCAGCGAGCCGGTGCTCGATCCCATGTGCGGCTCGGGCACCTTCCCGATCGAGGCCGCCGAGATCGCCGCCGGCCTGCTGCCGGGCCGGGCGCGCGCCTTCGACTTCGAGCGTCTGGCGGTCTTTGCACCGGCCGATCTCAAGGGGCTGAAGCGGCAGGAGCCTCTGCGGGCACCCAGCTCGCGCTACTACGGCTCGGATCGGGACGCGGGCGCGGTGCGCTTTGCCACCGAGAACGCCGCGCGCGCGGGCGTCACCGACTGGACCCGCTTCGACTGCCGCCCGGTGGCCGATCTGGAACGCCCCGAGGGGCCTCCGGGCCTTGTCATGGTCAATCCGCCCTACGGTGCGCGGATCGGCGAAAAGGGCCCGCTGCACGCGCTGCACGCCTCGCTCGGCACTGTGTTGAAGGAGAGGTTCGCGGGCTGGCGCGTCGGCATCATCACCACCGAACCGGGGCTGGCCAAGGCCACCGGCCTGCGCTTCCTGCCGACCGGCGCGCCGGTGGCGCATGGCAGCCTGAAGGTGAAGCTCTACCGCACCGAGCCGCTCTGACGGCGCCGGATCAGCCGGACCAGCCAGAGCGCCCCCAGCACCATCACGATGAGCCCGGCAAAGGGCAGGGTGAGCAGCGCGAACCAGCCCGACACGAAAACGGTGCTGAGCAGCCCGCCGAGGTCATGGCCGAGCACGAGACAGGGGTAGCTGCCGGCCTCGTCGAGGCGGCAGCCTGCCAATTCAGCGATGGCCGTGGACACGAGAACGCCCGCGACGGGCAGCAGGCAGATCAGCAGTGCCCCAAGCAGGATCAGGGTGAGCGCGCGGCTCACCCCTTCAGCGCGGCCAGCGCCTCTTTCAGGTCGATCGCCCCGTCGTAGAGCGCCCGGCCCGAGATCGCGCCATTGAGCTCTGCGCCGCAGTCGCGCAGCGCAATGAGGTCCGCCAGCTTCGACACGCCGCCCGAGGCGATCACCGGAATCGACACGGCGCGCGCCATGGCGGCGGTGTACTCGATGTTCGGGCCCTGCATGGCGCCGTCGCGGTTGATGTCGGTGTAGATGATCGCCGCCACGCCGTCGTCCTCGAAGCTGCGCGCGAGATCCACCGCATCGACGTCGGTGACCTCGGCCCATCCCTTGGTCGCCACGCGTCCGTCACGTGCATCGATGCCCACCGCGACCTTCCCGGGGAAGGCCTTTGCCGCCTCGCGCACCAGTGCGGGGTTCTCGACCGCCACGGTGCCGAGGATGACCCGCGCGAGGCCCTTGTCGAGCCAGCGCTCGATCGTCGCCATGTCGCGGATGCCGCCGCCGAGCTGCGCCGGAACCTTGGTGCGGGCGAGGATCGCCTCGACCGCCGCGGCGTTCACCGGCTCGCCGGCGAAGGCGCCGTTGAGATCCACGAGGTGCAGCCAGTCGCAGCCCGCCTCGACGAACTCCATCGCCTGCGCGGCGGGATCGTCGTTGAAGACCGTGGCCTTCTCCATGTCGCCGCGCAGCAGGCGCACGGCCTTGCCGTCCTTGAGGTCGATGGCGGGGTAGAGGATCATGGCGCGGCTCCGCAAATTCTGTGACGGCCCCCTATAGCCGCGCCGGGGCGCGCTTTGCAATGCGCGCCGCCCCGATGCGAGGGTGCGTTCCGGGCGCGGCGCTTACGGCGCCCAGGTGAGGAAGTTGCCGATCATCCGCAGGCCGGTGTCGGCGCTCTTCTCGGGGTGGAACTGGAAGCCGAGCATGTTGCCCCGCCCGACGACGGCGGTGATCGTGCCGCCGTAATCGACATGCGCCAGACGGTGCTCGGGGGTCAGCATGCGCATCTGGTAAGAATGCACGAAATACGCGTGATCGCCGGTCTTCACGCCGTCCAGCACCGGGTGCGCGCGGTCGATGACCAGCTCGTTCCAGCCCATGTGCGGCACCTTCAGCGAGGTGTCCGAGGGCAAGATCTTCTCGACCTCGCCGTCGACCCAGCCGAGGCCGGGCGTTTCTTCGTATTCGTGGCCGACACGGGCCATGAGCTGCATGCCGACGCAGATCCCGAGGAAGGGCCGGCCCTTGACGGTCACCGCCTCGACCATGGCGTCGAAACAGCCCGAGAGCCGCAGGGCCTTTGCGCAGGCGGGAAAAGCGCCGTCGCCGGGCAGCACGATCCGGTCCGCCCTGGCAACCACTTCGGGCGCGTCGGTGACCACGACGTCGCCCGCGCCCAGCTCGTGCGCCATGCGCTGAAAGGCTTTTTCGGCGGAATGCAGGTTGCCGCTCTCGTAATCGATGATCGCCGTCAGCATCTCGCCTCCTGTCCGGGCATCGGGTCCGCCCAAGTGTCATGGGTGTTTCTTGTGGGATCAAAGACCCCGGTGAGCGCGAGGGGTTGGCCCCTCGGCTCGGTCGTAAGCGCTCAGAGCGCGCCCTTGGTCGAGGGGATCGCGTCGCTCTTGCGCGGGTCGGGCTCGACCGCCTCGCGCAGGGCGCGGGCCACGGCCTTGAAGGCCGCCTCGACGATGTGGTGCGAGTTGACGCCGTCGATGGCCTCGATGTGCAGGGTGATGCCGCCGTGAGTCGCCAGCGCCTGGAAGAACTCGCGCACCAGCTCGCAATCGAAGGAGCCGATCTTCTCGGTGGGCAGATCGACTTT
Organism: Alloyangia pacifica; assembly: GCF_003111685.1. NCBI lineage: Bacteria > Pseudomonadati > Pseudomonadota > Alphaproteobacteria > Rhodobacterales > Roseobacteraceae > Alloyangia > Alloyangia pacifica. The sequence goes on from NZ_CP022189.1 coordinate 674,832, forward strand.
CCAGACGAGGAAGGGCCGCGCCGAGAGGTCGAGCGCCGCGCGCACCAGCGCGTCATCCATCGGCAAGAGGCAGGAGCCGTAGCGGCGGATGCCGCGCTTGTCTCCAAGCGCCTTGGCCAGCGCCTGGCCGATGGCGATGCCGGTGTCCTCGACGGTGTGGTGGTCGTCGATGTGCAGGTCGCCCTCGGCACGCACCACCATGTCGATCAGCGAATGGCGCGCCAGCTGGTCCAGCATGTGGTCGAAGAACCCCACGCCGGTCTTCATGTCGTAGCTGCCTGTGCCGTCGAGATCGAGGCTTACCTCGATCTTCGTCTCGGCGGTGCTGCGGCTCACCTCGGCCTTGCGCATGGACCATACTCCTCGATGTCTCGCAGGGGCTTATAGGGCGGGGCAGGGCGCAGGCCAAGCCCCGCGCGCGCGTGAGAGGCCGGGCGCGCTTGCGGCGGCGGGAGCGCTGTGACAGCTTGCGCGCATATCATCGAGAGGCCCGCCATGACCACCTGCGTCTTCGTCCAGATCCGCTGCAAGCCCGGCGCCACCTATGAGGTGGCCGACCAGATCGCGCTCCGGGAAATCCATTCCGAGCTCTATTCGACGTCGGGCGAATGGGACCTGCTGCTCAAGCTCTATATCCCCGAAGGTGCCGACGTGGGGCATTTCATCAACGAGAACCTTCTCACGGTGCCGGGAATCGAGCGCACGCTGACCACGCTCACCTTCAAGGCCTTCTGAGCCGGAGCCGGGCGGCCTGAGGGTCGCCCTCTGCTTAGGGTCGCCCTGTGCCTTGGGCGGAGTTCGCGCATTCGCGCAGACGCGAAACACCCGGCGTCGCGTCACCGCGGCCGGACAATCTCGTGTCGTATCTTGAAGGATTTTCCGAAGGGAAAGTGGTGAATGGAGCGGGCGAGGCGATTCGAACGCCCGACCCTTACCTTGGCAAGGTAATGCTCTACCCCTGAGCTACGCCCGCATACCATTCATCATGTGGGTCTTTCGACCCTTGGCCTTTCAGCCAGCCGGCCTCTCACCGGTCCGACTTGCGCCGGAGGTCCAACTGGAGCGGGCGAGGCGATTCGAACGCCCGACCCTTACCTTGGCAAGGTAATGCTCTACCCCTGAGCTACGCCCGCTTCCTTGTTGGTGTGGGCGATTTAGAGTTTCCCGCGGACCTCCGCAAGAGGAAAAATGACCTTTTTCCGGGAAATTTCCCGCGCGGCGAAAAAACCCAATAAGACGCGACGGAAACCCAACCGCCGCGCCGCGATGTCCTTGGTCGCAGAGGAGAGGTGCGACGCGGCGGCGGCCGCATTTGCCAAAAAAGAAAGCCCGGAGGGCGCTGCCCCGGGCCTTCTTCTGGGTTCGGATGTCGCGGCGGAGGGGTTGCGGCGGCGGGGACAGAGCTCCCGTAGCAGGCGATCTGATCAGAAGGGTACGTCGCCCGCCGAATCCGCCGCCGTGACGAAACGCGCCACCACCTTCTTCACCCCGGCTTTCTCGAAGCTGATCTCAAGCTTGTCGCCCTCGAGGCCGATGATCTCGCCGTAGCCGAACTTCTGGTGGAAGACCCGCTCGCCCATCTCGAAGGCCGAAACCGCTTGCAGGTCGATCACCGTGTTGCGGCTTTCGCGCGGCTGGCTGACCGGGCGCGCGCTCGACGAGCGCTCCTGCAGCCGCTTCCAACCCGGCGAATTGTAGACATTGGCCTCGGCTGCACGGGTTTCGAGCCCGGAGCCGCCGCCAAAGCCGCCGCTCATGCCGGCCGCGCCGTAGCCACCGCCGTAGAGCCCGGGCGGCGTGAGAATCTCGACATGTGCCTCGGGCAGCTCGTCTATGAATCGCGAGGGCAGGGCGGATTGCCACTGTCCGAAGACCCGGCGGTTCGCCGCAAAGGAGATGGTGCAGAGCTCCTCGGCGCGGGTGATGCCCACATAGGCGAGGCGCCGCTCCTCTTCGAGGCCCTTGAGGCCGCTTTCGTCCATCGAGCGCTGCGAGGGGAAGAGCCCGTCCTCCCAGCCCGGCAAGAAGACCGCCGGGAACTCGAGGCCCTTGGCCGCGTGCAGCGTCATGATCGACACTTTTGCGCCGGTCTCCTCGGTCTCGTTGTCCATGATCAGCGCGACGTGCTCGAGGAAACCCTGCAGGTTGTCGAAGCTTTCCAGCGCTTTCACCAGTTCCTTGAGGTTCTCGAGCCGTCCCGGCGAGTCGGGGTTCTTGTCGAGCTGCCACATCTCGGTGTAGCCGCTCTCGTCGAGCATGGTCTCGGCCAGTTCCATGTGGCTGACCACCTTGCTCAGCGGCTTGTCCTCGTCGATCAGCACAAGGTCGTCGTCGTCCTGCTGCACCTCCGAGGGCAGGCCGAGCTGCTGCCGGGCCACGTCGTGCCAGCGCTCGATCTGATCGACGAAGGTGGCAAGCTTGGCCGCGCCTTTGCCGGTGATCTCCTTGTCGCGCAGCAAAAGGCGTGCGCCCACCAGCAGCGGCACGCCATGCTCGCGCGCTTTGAGCTGGATCTTCTGCTGCGCCTTGTCGCCGAGCCCGCGTTTCGGGGTGTTGACGATGCGCTCGAAGGCGAGATCGTCCTCGGGCGAGACCACCAGCCGGAAATAGGCCATGGCATCGCGAATCTCGAGCCGCTCGTAGAAGCGCGGGCCACCGATCACCCGGTAGGGCAGGCCGATGGTCAGGAAGCGGTCCTCGAAGGCGCGCATCTGGTGCGACGCGCGCACGAGGATCGCCATGTCGTCGAGCGAGAAGGCGCGCATCCCGCGCGAGCCGCGCTGCGCCGCCTCGATCTCCTCGCCAATCCAGCGAGCCTCTTCCTCGCCGTCCCAATGGCCGATGAGGCGGACCTTCTCGCCGCCCTGCGCTTCGGTCCACAGCTCCTTGCCGAGCCGGTTCTCGTTGCCGCGGATCACCGAGGAGGCGGCGGCGAGGATATGCGCGGTCGAGCGGTAGTTCTGTTCCAGCCGCACCACATGGGCGCCGGGGAAATCCTTTTCGAAGCGCAGGATGTTGCCCACCTCGGCGCCGCGCCAGCCGTAGATCGACTGGTCGTCGTCGCCGACGCAGCAGATGTTGGTATGCCCCTGCGCCAGGAGCCGTAGCCAGAGGTACTGGGCGACGTTGGTATCCTGATACTCGTCCACCAGGATGAAGCGGAACCATCGCTGGTATTGTTCGAGCACATCGGCGTGCTGCTGGAAGATCATCACCACGTGCAGCAGGAGATCCCCGAAATCGCAGGCGTTCAGCTCGCGCAGGCGGGTCTGGTACTGGGCATAAAGCTCGGTGCCGCGGTTGTTGAAGGCCGAAGCCTCGGCAGCGGGCACCCGGTCGGGCGTCCAGGCGCGGTTCTTCCAGTTGTCGATCAGCCCCGAGAGCTGCCGGGCGGGCCAGCGCTTTTCATCAATGTTGTTGGCCGCGATCACCTGTTTCAGCAGGCGGATCTGGTCGTCGGTGTCGAGGATGGTGAAGTTCGACTTCAGCCCGACCAGCTCGGCATGCCGGCGCAGCAGCTTGACGCAGATCGAGTGGAAGGTCCCCATCCAGGGCATGCCTTCGACCGCGTGGCCGAGCAGGCGGCCGACCCGCTCCTTCATCTCGCGCGCGGCCTTGTTGGTGAAGGTCACCGAGAGGATCTCGTTTGGTCGCGCCCGGCCGGTGGTCAGCAGGTGCGCGATGCGGGAGGTGAGCGCCTTGGTCTTGCCGGTGCCCGCCCCCGCGAGCATCAGCACGGGGCCGTCCAGCCGCTCCACCGCCTCGCGCTGCGCCGGGTTGAGATCGTCGAGATAGGGCGCGGGACGCGCCGCCATGGCCCGCGCCGACAGCGAGGCCCCCTCGAATGCATCCATGTCGTCGAAACTGCTCATGCGCCAAACTTAGCGCGGCACAGGGCGTTGCGAAAGGTGCGTTCTTTGTTTGTTCATCAAATTGATCGTGCGGCCACCCCTCTCGCCCTCCGCGGCCCGATCAAGGCTCTCGGCGTGCGACGTCGTGGGGATTCGCGTCCCTCGACAGCAAGATCACACCCCGGAGAAAGTCGCAAAAGCGCGGGAAGAGGTCGCGGCCCCGTCGCGTCGATCAAGTCAACTTTGCAAATCATGCGCTAACATTAGCATAATTTGCAAAGCCTCTTGCGCTGCAGCGCGGCATGCCCTTGAGTTTGGAATGCGATGCCTCCGGGAGCGGCATTTCGCATTCAAAGGAGGAAGATTTGATGCCCGAGTTCCAGAAGATCCTCATCGCCAACCGTGGCGAGATCGCGATCCGCATCATGCGGGCGGCGAACGAGATGGGAAAGAAGACCGTTGCCGTCTACGCCGAAGAGGACAAACTCGGGCTCCACCGCTTCAAGGCCGACGAGGCCTACCGCATCGGCGAGGGGCTGGGCCCGGTCGCGGCTTACCTCTCGATCCCCGAGATCATCCGCGTGGCCAAGGAGTCGGGCGCCGACGCGATTCACCCGGGCTACGGGCTGCTGTCGGAGAACCCCGAGTTTGTCGATGCCTGCGATGCGGCGGGCATCACCTTCATCGGTCCCAAAGCGGCGACCATGCGCGCGCTCGGCGACAAGGCCAGCGCCCGCAAGGTGGCCATCGAGGCCGGCGTGCCGGTCATCCCCGCGACCGAGGTGCTGGGCGACGACTTCAAGGCCATCGCCAAGGAGGCCGAAGAAATCGGCTACCCGCTGATGCTCAAGGCGTCCTGGGGCGGCGGCGGGCGCGGCATGCGTCCGATCGAGGGGCCGAAGGAACTCAAAGAGAAGGTGCTCGAGGGCCGGCGCGAGGCCGAGGCGGCCTTTGGCAACGGCGAGGGCTATCTCGAGAAGATGATCCTGCGCGCCCGCCACGTCGAGGTGCAGATCCTCGGCGACAAGATGGGCAATATCTACCACCTCTACGAGCGCGATTGCTCGGTGCAGCGCCGCAACCAGAAGGTCGTCGAACGCGCCCCCGCGCCCTATCTCAGCGAAGCGCAGCGCGAGGAGATCTGCGAGCTTGGCCGCAAGATTTGCGCCCATGTGAACTATGAGTGCGCTGGCACCGTCGAGTTCCTGATGGATATGGACAGCGGCAAGTTCTACTTCATCGAGGTCAACCCGCGCGTGCAGGTCGAGCACACCGTCACCGAAGAGGTGACCGGCATCGACATCGTGCAGGCACAGATCATGATCGCCGAAGGCAAGAGCCTCGCCGAGGCCACCGGCAAGGCCAGCCAGTACGACATCCGCCTCACCGGCCACGCGCTGCAGACCCGGATCACCACCGAGGATCCGACCAACAACTTCATTCCCGACTACGGCCGGATCACCGCCTACCGCTCGGCCACCGGCATGGGCATCCGGCTCGACGGCGGCACCGCCTACGCGGGCGGGGTGATCACCCGCTACTACGACTCGCTGCTGGTCAAGGTCACCGCCAAGGCGCCGACGCCGGAGAAGGCCATCGCCCGCATGGACCGCGCCCTGCGCGAGTTCCGCATCCGCGGCGTGAGCACGAACATCGACTTCGTGATCAACCTGCTCAAGCACCCGACCTTCCTGACCAACCAGTACACCACCAAGTTCATCGACACGACGCCCGAGCTCTTCGACTTCAAGAAGCGCCGCGACCGCGGCACCAAGGTGCTGACCTACATCGCCGACATCACCGTCAACGGGCACCCCGAGGTGCAGGGGCGCCCCAAGCCGCATGCCGAGCTGAAGCCCGCCCGCGCGCCCGAACTGCGCGCAGAGACGCCGCCGCCGGGCACCCGCACGCTGCTGGAAGAGAAGGGCGCGCAGGCCGTGGCCGACTGGATGGCGGCGCAAAAGCAGCTGCTGATCACCGACACCACCATGCGCGACGGTCACCAGTCGCTGCTGGCGACCCGGATGCGCTCGATCGACATGATCAAGGTGGCCCCGGCCTATGCGGCGAACCTGCCCGGGCTCTTCTCGGTGGAATGCTGGGGCGGGGCGACCTTCGACGTGGCCTATCGCTTCCTGCAGGAATGCCCGTGGCAGCGGCTGCGCGACATCCGCGCCAAGATGCCCAACATCCTGACGCAGATGCTGCTGCGCGCCTCGAACGGCGTCGGCTACACCAACTACCCCGACAACGTGGTGCAGAGCTTCGTGGCGCAGGCGGCCGAGAGCGGCGTAGACGTCTTCCGCGTCTTCGACTCGCTCAACTGGGTCGAGAACATGCGCGTCGCCATGGATGCGGTGATCGAGAGCGGCAAGATCTGCGAGGGCACCGTCTGCTACACTGGTGACATCCTCGATCCGGCGCGCGCCAAGTACGACCTCAAGTATTACGTCGAGATGGGCAAGGAGCTTCGTGATGCCGGCGCGCATGTCCTCGGTCTGAAGGACATGGCGGGCCTGCTGAAACCCTCCGCCGCCGGCGCGCTGATCAAGGCGCTGAAGGAAGAGGTCGGCCTGCCGATCCACTTCCACACCCATGACACCTCGGGCGCCGCCATCGCCACCATCATGGAAGCCTCGAAAGCGGGCGTCGACGCGGTCGACGCGGCGATGGACGCGCTCTCGGGCAACACCTCGCAGCCCACATTGGGCTCGATCGTCGAGGCGCTGCGCCACACCGATCGCGACACCGGGCTCGACGTCGATGTGATCCGCGAGGTTTCCAACTACTGGGAGGCGGTGCGCGGGCAATACGCGGCATTTGAATCGGGCATGCAGGCCCCGGCGTCCGAGGTCTATCTGCACGAGATGCCGGGCGGGCAGTTCACCAACCTCAAGGCGCAGGCGCGCTCGCTGGGGCTCGAAGAGCGCTGGCACGAGGTCGCCAAGACCTATGCTGACGTGAACATGATGTTCGGCGACATCGTGAAGGTGACGCCCTCGTCGAAGGTCGTGGGCGACATGGCGCTGATGATGGTCAGCCAAGGGCTCACCCGGGCGCAGGTCGAGGACCCGAAAAGCGACGTCAGCTTTCCCGACTCGGTGATCGACATGATGCGCGGCAACCTCGGCCAGCCGCCGGGCGGCTTCCCCGAGGGCATCGTCAAGAAGGTGCTGAAGGGCGAGACGCCCAACACCGAGCGCCCGGGCAAGCACCTGCCGCCCGCCGATTTCGCCAAGCTGCGCGCTGAGCTGGACGCGAAGTTCGAGGACGTCGAGTTCGACGACGAGGACTTCAACGGCTACCTCATGTACCCCAAGGTCTTCACCGATTACGTGGCGCGGCACGAGGACTACGGCCCCGTCCGGGTGCTGCCGACGCTGACCTACTTCTATGGCATGCAGCCGGGCGAGGAGATCACCGCCGAGATCGACCCCGGCAAGACACTGGAGATCCGCCTCATCACTGTCGGCGACACGCAGGACGACGGCGAGGTGCGGGTGTTCTTCGAGCTGAACGGCCAGCCGCGCGCGGTGCGCGTGCCCGACCGCAAGGCCAAGGCAGCGAGCGGCGCCAAGCCCAAGGCCGAGGCGGGCAACCCCAACCACATCGGCGCGCCGATGCCGGGCGTTGTCGCCACCATCGTTGTGCAGGCGGGGTCCAAGGTCAAGGAAGGCGACCTGCTGCTCACCATCGAGGCGATGAAGATGGAGACCGGCCTGCACGCCGAGCGCGACGCCACGGTCAAGGCGGTGCACGTGCTGCCGGGCGGCCAGATCGACGCCAAGGACCTGCTGATCGAGCTGGAATGAGGGGAGGGGCACTGTCGCCGCCTGGCAAGGCGCGGCAGGACATGGAGGAGGGGGCTCCACCCCCCGCCGCGCTGCGCGCGCCTCCCCCTGACTATTTGGACCTGGAAGAAGAAGGGGGTCGCGCGTGCCGCCCCCTTCTTCCTTCTCGTTGACACATGCGCCCGCCGGAGGCGGTTCTGCGCGGCCCGCCGGGCGAAGCCCCGCAAAACTCCCGCAGGCGACAACGGAAAAGCTGGCGCGCGTCTGGTGCGCGCCGCGCGGCTCTTGTAGGGTCGCGCCATGACGGCGCCCGCGATCAGTTTTTCCGAGGATCAGGCCGAAGCCTGGGACCGCGTGGCCGAGATGCTGCGCGGTGCCGGCGTCGATCTGGATGAAGGCACCACCGAGCCCGCCCGCGAGGGGCTCTCGAAGGTCATGGCGCTGATGGGCAAGGCCGGCTCGGGCAAGACATTGCTGCTAGCCGAGCTGAGCAAGGCCCTGCAGGACGCGGGCTGCGAGGTTGTCTCGGGCGATTTCGAGAGCCGCAAGAAGCGCGAGAAGCGAACGCTTGCGATCCTGGCGCCCACCAACAAGGCCGCCTCGGTACTACGGATGCGGGGCGTGCCAGCGACAACCATTCACCGCATTCTCTATACCCCGGTCTATGATCCGGTCTACGAGCGCATCGCCGAGTGGCTGATGGGCAACGAGGAGCGGCCCGAGATCGACACGCTGACCCCCGAGGCGCTCGACCGCGCGTATTCCGCCTACCAGAGCCACAGCTCGGTACCGGCCGCGCTGGCCGCGGCGGGGCTGCGCGGCAGCGATTTCATCACCGGCTGGAAGCGCCGCGAGGAGCCGCTCGACATCGGCTTCGTGGACGAGGCCTCGATGCTCGACGACCGGCAGTTCGAGGATCTCCAGGAGATCTTCCCCAACCTGCTGCTCTTCGGCGACCCGGCGCAGCTGGCGCCGGTGAACCAGTCGGGCAAGATGGTCTTCGATGCGGTGCCCGAGGACCGCAAGATGGAACTCAGCCGCATCCACCGGCAGGAGGCCTCGAGCCCGATTCTCGATCTCGCCCACGCGCTAGCCGACCCGGAGGTGGATTTTTACCGTTTCGAGCGGCTGGTCGAGGAGATGGCCGCCAAGGACGATCGCGTGGTCTGGGGCCAGCGGGTCGAGGTCGACCTGATGGCGCGCTCACCGGTGCTGGTCTGGCGCAACGCCACGCGCATCCGGCTGATCAACGCCTTCCGCGCCGTGCATGGCGCGCCCGAGACCGAGCTTTTGCCCGGCGAGCCGCTGATCTGCGACGGCATCGAGCTGCCGCTCAAGCACCGCAAGAAGCGGCTCGATCTGGAAGCGCGCGGGCTCATCAAGGGCGCGCAGGTGGTCTATCTTGGGCCGGGCAAGAAGCCCGGCTTCTCGCGGCTGCACGTCATTGGTGCGCCCGATCCGCAGGTCTCGGCCGCGTCGATCGTGAAGATAGAGAAGCCCGACGAGGAAGAGCCCTTCATCCCCTTCGCCGCGCGCATGGGGGCGACCTTTCTGCATGGCGCCGCGGTGACCATCCACAAGGCGCAGGGCTCGCAATGGGAGAACGTGCAGGTCTTCGGTCCCGATCTTTATGCGGCGGCGCGCATGGGGCGGGTCGAGGCGGGCCAGCCGCTGTGGAAGCGGCTCGCCTATGTCGCGGTCACCCGCGCCTCTGACCGGCTCTACTGGGTGGTGCGCAACCGGCTGTCGCGGCCCTCGGGGCCGCTGCGGGTGGACGATCTCGGCGGCGCGCCGGTGCCGCTCGAGCTTGAGATGCAGGGCGAGGAGGCGGCGGGCTGAGCTGCTCATCTGGCAGGCGCCCGGCATTTACCCTTGCCATCGGTGGGGGCGATCCGCCACTCTGCCTCGGGATTTCGCACCGATCGGGAGACGGGATGCAGCGCGAGAAAGCACTGAACGGGGGAGCGTGCCATGCCGGCTGAGGCCATTCTGCAGATGGAGCCGAAGGTCTCGCGCTGGTTCACGCTTGACGCCGAGACCGTGGCCCGCTTCGGCGAGGTGACCGGGGACCTGAAATTTTTCCATTCCGACCCCGAGCGCTCCGCAGATTTCCTTTTCGGCGCGCCCGTCGCGCAGGGGTTCCTGACGCTCTCGCTGCTCTCGGCCATGTGCGCCGATGCCGTGCCGCCCTTTCCCGGGCAGATCGCCAACGTCAATTACGGCTTCGACCGGGTGCGCTTCGTCACCCCGGTGCCGGTGGGCTCGCGGGTGCGCGGGCATTTCACCGTCGGCGGCGTCGAGGAGGGGGACGATCGGCTCACCGTGCATTGGGACGTGGAGATCGAGATCGAGGGGCAGGGGCGCGACCAGCCGGCGCTCGTGGCGCAATGGGTGACCTTCCTCGAACTGCGCGACTGATGTCCCCGTCTGACCGGCTCGCCTGATCGACCCGGGCGGAGCATGGCTTGACGCTGGGCCGCGCAGCGCCGAGAACGGCGCGACAGAGCAGGAGAGCCCCATGGACAAGCACAGCGCGGAGATGCCCATCACCGAGGCGCCCTCGGGCTACCTGTCGCACCTCGGCATCGAGATGACCGGCTGGCGGCAGGATTTCGCGCGCTTCGAAGTGCAGCTCGGGCCGGAGCATCTCAACCGCCACGACAACCCGCACGGCGGGGTGCATGCCTCGATGCTCGACACGGCCATGGGCTACGCGGGCTGCTGGACCGGCGATCCGCAGGACAGGCTCATGGCGCTCACCCTCTCGCTCAACGTCCAGTACCTGTCGCGGCCGAAGGGCAGCCGGCTCATCGTCGAGGGCGCGCGCACCGGCGGTGGCAAGAGCACCTTTTTCGCCGAGGGCACCGTCACCGATGAGACCGGTGAGCTGATCGCCAAGGGCTCGGGCGTGTTCCGCTACCGCCGCCGGGGCTGAGCCAGCCGGCGCTTACTCTCCGGGGCGCTTGAGTTCGAAGACCTCGCGGATCACCGAGTAATCGCGGTAGCCGAGGCGGGTGAGCGGCTGGAAGGTCGTCACGTCGAACCGCCCGTCCACGAGGCAGTCGTCGCGCATGTGCACGCCGGTGACCTCGCCGAAGACGGCGAAGTTTGTGGCGCCCTCGAGCCTCACGATCTGCGTCACCTTGCATTCCAGCGAGGCTGGCGCCCCGGCGACGCGCGGGCAGTCGATGGTTTCGCACTCGGCCTTGTCGATCCCTGCGAGGGCAAATTCGTCCTCACCCGCGGGCCAGGGGCCGGAGCTGAGGTTCATCGCGTCGCGCGCCGCGTATTCCACGATATTCACGCAGAAGACCCCGCTTTCGCGGATCTGGGCGACGCTGTCCTTGGTGCCCTCGCGGTCCTCCTTGGCAGAGGTCGAGGAGAACATCACCTGCGGCGGCACATAGGCCACGGCATTGAAGAAAGAGTAGGGCGCGAGGTTGTCCCCGAGCGTGCCGCGGGTCGAGATCCAGCCGATGGGCCGGGGCGAGACGATGGCGTTGAACGGGTTGTGCGGCAGCCCGTGGCCGTCTTCGGGGCGATAGAACATGCCTGTCCTCTCAGGTGTTTGCGCGACTGTCAGACCCGTGATAGGGCGGATTCGTCCGAAACGCCACGGGGGAGACCGGGTCTCTGTACAGCTTGCATCAGGAACGCCCGGATGATCGCTGGGAAGTCGAGGCGCTCTACGACCTGTGCTTCGCGCCGGGTCGCGAGTTGCTGTCCTCCTACCGTTTGCGCGACGGGGTGGCCCCGGTCTCCGAGCTTTGCCGGGTGGCCAAGGACGACAGCGGCAGCATCGGCGGGGCGATCCGTTACTGGCCGGTGCGCGTCGGCGCGGCGCAACTGCTGTTGCTGGGGCCGGTGGCGGTGCATCCCACGGCGCAGGGCGAAGGGCTGGGCGCGGCGCTGATCCGCGATACGCTGGAACGGGCGCGGGCCTTGGAATGGGGCCGGGTGCTGCTGGTCGGCGACGAGCCCTACTACCGCCGCTTCGGGTTTTCCAAGATCGAGGGGGTCCAGATGCCTCCGCCGACCAACCCCGAGCGGGTTCTGGCGCTGGAGCTGCTTCCGGGCGCTTGGCAGGGCGTCACCGGCGAGGTCATGCGCAAGGCTTGATTTCCCGCGGGGCGCGCCGATCTTCTAGGGGAGACCCAAGGAGGCCGCCCATGACCGCACCCGTTTCCGGAACGCAGCTCGTTCCCCTCAGCATCGACGCCGAGATCGCCGCGCTGGCCCGCCGCCACCGGGCCGCGGGCGGGGTCGGGCTGCAGGTGCTCAACATCATCGGCGGTCAGGCCGAGAACCTGCTCGAACGCTTGCCCGACCGGGTGAAGGAGCGGCTCGAAACAAGCACCGCCAAGGCGCTCGAGCTGGCGCTGAAGGCCGCCACGGGCTCGCGCCGCGCCGTACCCGACCAGAAGGGCTGGCTGAACACCGCGCTCGCGACCGCCATGGGCGCGGCGGGCGGCGCCGGGGGCCTGCCGACCGCTCTGGCCGAGTTGCCGGTGACCGTGACGGTGCTGCTGCGCGCGATCCAGGGGATCGCGGCGGAATACGGCTTCGACCCCGAGATGCCCGAGATCAAGCGCGAGTGCCTCAGCGTCTTTGCCTCGGCTGGACCGCTCGAGGCAGATGATGGCGCGGACCTGGGATTCCTTGCCACACGGGTCACGCTCACCGGGGCGACGGTCCACGGGCTGATCGGCAAGGTGGCGCCGCGGCTGGCGACGGCGATGGGTCAGAAGCTGGCGGCGCAGACCGTGCCGGTGCTCGGAGCGGCGGCGGGGGCGGCGACGAACTATGCCTATACCAGCTACTACCAGCAGATGGCGCATGTGCACTTCGGCCTGCTGCGGCTTGCCGAGCAGAGCGGCCGTCCGCGCGCCGAGTTGGTGGCCGCTCTGCAGGAAAAGCTGGCGCTGCGCGCTTAACCACTTCGCAAGGTTAATGGCTTATCAGGTGCTCGGGGCGTGGTGTAATCCGCGCCGCAGCACCCGCGCAGAAGGCGCGGGGAGCGTCCCGTGCCAGAACGGCCGGAGATGCGCGCACGACCACTATCGCCCGGGGTGCGGGGGACCGATGCGCCGGGCGAGCCTCGTGGTCCGACCGGGACGGGGGCATGGCGCGGGAAAAACTGGGCGCGCTCCGCCACGGCTCATCCCTGCCAGCGCATGTACTCCATGACGGCGCCGCGCACCGATTGTTCGCCGCGCTCGCGGGCGTCGCAGATCACGTCGTAAAGCGCGTCGAGATCCGTGCGCATGATCAGGCTCTTCACCGGCCCGATCGAGGCCGGGCGCATCGACAGCCGGTGCAGCCCGATGGCGGCGAGGCAGATTGCCTCGATCGGTCGGCCCGCATCCTCGCCGCAGAAGCTCAGCGGCGTGCCGGTGGCCGAGCAGCGCTGCACGATCTGCTCGAGGAACGTCAGGAAGCTGACGTTCAGCGTGTCGTAGCGCCGCCGCACCCGCTCGTTCTCGCGGTCGGCGGCAAAGAAGAACTGCTTGAGATCATTGCCGCCGATCGAGACGAACTCGACCTCCTCGAAAAACTTGTTCGAGGCATAGGCGAGGCTCGGGGTCTCGAGCATGGTGCCGACCGAGATCTTCTCGGGCACCACGTGCCCGAGCTTGCGCTCGGTGGCGATGGCCTTGTCGACCTCGGCGCGGGCGGCGCGGAACTCTTCCCATTGGGCGACAAAGGGGAACATCAGCGTCAGCGGCCGCCCTTCGCAGGCGCGCAGGAGCGCCTGCAGCTGCATGCGCATGACGCCGGGCCGGTCGAGACCGACGCGGATCGCCCGCCAGCCGAGCGCCGGGTTGGGCTCGTCGGTGGGCTTCATGTAGGGCAGCACCTTGTCCGAGCCGATGTCGAGCGTGCGGAAGATCACCGGCTTGTCGCCGGCGGCCTCGGCGGCCTCGATGACGCGTTTGTAGACGGCGACCAGTTCGGTCCGCGAGGGCATCTTGTTTCGCACCAGGAACTGCAGTTCGGTGCGGAAGAGGCCCACGCCCTCGGCGCCGGAGTTCTCGAGCGAAGGCAGGTCGGCGAGCAGGCCCGCGTTCATGTGGAGGCTGATCCGCTTGCCGCAGAGCGAGACCGCGGGCTTCTGGCGGATCGAGGCATAGCGTTCCTGCGCCTCGGCCTGCATGGCGATCTTGTCGCGGAAGGCGGTGACGACCGTGTCGTCGGGGCGCAGGTGCACCACGCCCTGATCGCCGTCGACCATGATGTGGTCGCCGTTCAGCGCCTCGGTGGTGATGCGCGGTGCGTTGATCACCAGCGGGATCGCCAGCGCGCGGGCGACGACGGCGGCGTGGCTGCCGACGGAGCCCTCCTCGAGCACGATGCCACGCAGCTGGCGGCCATAGTCCAGCAGCTCGGCGGGGCCGATGCTGCGGGCAACGAGAATGGGATCGGCGGGCATCGAGGCGCCGGTGTCCTTGCCCTGTCCGGTGAGGATGCGCAGCAAGCGATTCGACAGGTCGTCCAGATCGTGCAGCCGCTCGCGCAGGTAGTTGTCGGCGACCTGGCTCATCCGGGCGCGGGCCGCGGATTGCTCCTTTTCCACGGCGGCCTCGGCGGAGAGCCCGCGCGAGATGTCTTCCTCCATGCGCCGACGCCAGCCCTTTGAGTTGGCGAACATGCGGTAGGCCTCGAGCACCTCGAGCTGTTCGGCATCCTGGACCGCGCCGGCGAGCATCTCGTCAACGCTGACGCGCAGCTGCTCGATGGCCTCATCCAGCCGCTGGCGCTCTCGCTCGGGGTCGTCGGCGACGAGGTTGGTCACCATCACGCGCGGCTCGTGCAGCCAGACGTGGCCCTCGGCGGTGCCTTCCTGACCGGTGCCGCCACGCAGCATGGTGGGCTGGGTGTGGCGGGCCGACAGCGCCGCGGTGTCGCCGACGAAGGCGCCGAGCTCGGTCATCTCGGCCAGCACCATGGCGACCACTTCCAGCGCGTAGACCTCGTCCGCGGTGAACTCGCGTTTCTGCTTGGTCTGCACGACCAGCACGCCCAGCGTCTCGCCAAGGCGCTGGATCGGGACGCCGAGGAAGCTGGAGTAAATCTCTTCGCCGGTCTCGGGCATGTAGCGAAAGCCCTTGGCCGAGGGAGCGTCGGCGGTGTTGACCACCTTGCCGCTGCGCGCGACCCGGCCCACGAGGCCTTCGCCCATGCGCATCCGGGTCTGGTGCACGGCCTCTTTTTTGAGGCCCTCGGTGGCGCAGAGCTCGAGCGTGTCCTCGTCGCGGAAGAGGTAAATCGAGCAGACTTCGGAGCCCATGGAATCGGCGGTCAGATGCATGATCTTGTCGAGGCGCGCCTGCCCGGCGGCATCCTCGGCCATCGTGTCTCTCAGCCGCCCCAGAAGCTTGCGGCTTTCGCTTTCCGTGCCATCCGGCATTTTGCTGCCCGTCTTCATTCCGTTCCGCTTGGGATCAGCTATATGCGGTTTGCCCGAAGAAAGGAAACGGGATCAAATAGGACGGTCGAATTCCCGCGCGTTGAAACGACCATTTGCCGCGCCTTTCCGCGCCTTTGAGAAGGGATCGCCGCGGCAAAGCGGTATTTCCGGGAAGATTGTCGCGCATATAGGCGCGGAAAAGAACTGTCGCCCTAGCCAATAAAAGAAGCGGCGCCCCGAGAGGCGCCGCCATCGATGATTTTCGGGGTGCGCGGGAAGCCGGAAGGCCCCGGGCCGCCTCCGGTCAGTCGGCCCTTTCGAGTTCGAAGGCGTCGTGAAGGGCCTGCACCGCGAGTTCCATGTACTTGCGTTCGATCAGCACGGAGATCTTGATTTCGGACGTGGTGATGACCTGGATGTTGATGTTCTCGTCCGAGAGCACCTTGAACATCTTCGCGGCCACACCGGCCGCCGAGCGCATGCCGATGCCGACGACCGAGACCTTGGCGACCTCGGTTTCCGATTCGAGCTTGTCGAAGGTCAGCGTGCCGGCTTCCTGCGCATCGGCCAGTGCCTTCTCCGCGCGCTTCACCTGGTTGACCGGGCAGGAGAAGGTCATGTCGGTGACGCCGCCCTCATGACCCTTGTAGTTGGTTTCCGAGACGTTCTGCACGATCATGTCGACGTTCACGCCGGCATCTGCCAGCGTGCCGAAGATCGCGGCGGCGATGCCCGGACGGTCTGCGATGGTGACGAGGGTCATCTTGGCCTCGTCGCGCGAAAAGGCCACACCGGCCACAACTTTGGATTCCATGATATCCTCCTCGTCGCAAACGAGCGTCCCGGCGTCGTCCGACTGTTCTTCGAAGCTGGAGAGGACCCGCAGCTTCACCTTGTAACGCATGGCGAGTTCGACCGAGCGGGTCTGCAGCACCTTGGCGCCCAGCGAGGCCAGCTCGAGCATTTCCTCAAAGGAGATGCGGTCGAGCTTGCGGGCCTTCTCGCAGATCCGCGGGTCGGTGGTGTAGACGCCGTCGACATCGGTGTAGATGTCGCAGCGCTCGGCCTCGAAGGCTGCGGCAAAAGCGACGGCGGTGGTGTCCGAGCCGCCCCGGCCCAGCGTGGTGATCCGGCCCTCGGGGCTGATGCCCTGGAAGCCGGCAACCACGGCCACCTTCATGCCCTCGGCGAACTTGCGGTTGATGTTCTCGGGGGGGATGCCTTCGATCCGCGCGGCGCTATGCGCCGAGGTGGTCAGCAGAGGCACCTGCCAGCCCTGCCAGCTGCGCGCGGGGATATCCATTTCCTGCAGCGTCAACGCCATCAGGCCGGCGGTCACGTTCTCGCCCGAAGAGACGACGGCGTCATATTCGCGCGCGTCGAACAGCGGCGAGGTCTCCTCGACGTAGCCGACGAGCTTGTTGGTCTCGCCCGACATGGCCGAGACGATGACGATCACGTCGTAGCCCTTGGCCACTTCGACGCCGACGCGTTTGGCGGCCCGGCGGATCCGGTCAAGCGTGGCGACGGAGGTGCCGCCGAATTTCATCACGAGAACGGGCATGGCGCCTCCCCGGCATGGTCCTTTGAATCAGCGGTGCTTTACTTGGGGGGGCGGGGCTGCGCAAGGGGATTGCGCGCCCGCCGCGAGCGATCACTGCGTGGGTCCGGAGCATTCTGGCATATTCGAAAAGATGGGGCCGCCGGGGCTTCGCGGTTCTTCGTTTGCGGCTTTGCGAGAGCGCGGCCGCCGGGGTCCGGCGGCGCTCCGGGCGCTCAGTAGGCGTGCGCGCGGCCGTCCCAGGTTTCGAAGCAGCCCGTGGTCCCAAGGCTCAGCGCGTCGAGCCGATCGGCGAGCCCGGCGGCGGATTGCTCGGGGGTGAGTTCGGCGCCGCTGCCCCCCATCTCGGTGCTCACCCAGCCGGGGTGATAGATGCCCACGGCGATGCCTCGCGGCTTCAGCGCGGCGGCAAGGTTGGTGCCGAGATTCAGCGCCGCGGCCTTGCTGGCGCGGTAGATCAGCGCGTTACCCTTGGCCAGCGCGTTCGAGCCCATCTGCGAGGAGATGATCATGATCTTCGGCGTCTCGGCCCGTTCCAGCAGCGGCAGCATCGCTTGCACCGTCAGGAAGACCCCGGTGACATTGACCGCGAACATTTCGGCCCACATCTCGGGCGGGTAGCCGGTGTCGAGCGGTTCCGGCTTGTCGAGGTAGACCCCGGCGTTGCAGATCAGCGCGTCGAGCTTGCTCTCGCCGAGGTGCTCGGCCAGTGCCTTCGGCGAGGCCGGGTCGCTCACGTCGAGCGGCAGCAGCCCGGGGGTGTGTCGCGCCGTGCCCAGCACCTCGTGCCCACGCGCCGAGAGTGTCTTTACGAGCGCCGCGCCTATGCCGCGGTTCGCGCCGGTGATCAGCAGGGTCATGGCATGTCTTTCAGTTGGATTTTCGTGTCGGCATGAAGGGCAGGGGCGCCACGGGCACGCCGTCCTCGATCAAGGCCTTGGCCTCGTCGCCTCGGGTTTCGCCCCAGATCGGGCGGTGCGGAGCATCGCCGCTGTGCATGGCGCGCGCCTCGCGGGCAAAATCGCGGCCAACGTAGTCCGAGGTCTTTTCGACGTGCTCGCGCAGCGCGCGCAGCGCCTGCTCGGCGGGCGAGGAGGGCTCGGAGAGGTTGGGCTTTTCCTTGGCGGGGGTCGGCGCGCTTTCGGGGCGCGCGGCGCCGCTGTTCACGCGCGGGGCCATGAGCACCTTTTCCACCTTTGGCGTGCCGCAGACGGCGCAGGCAACCATGCCCGCGGCATGCAGCTTGTCGAAGGCGCTGGCGGATTGGAACCAACTGTCGAAGCGATGGTCATCCGCGCATTTGAGTGAGTATTGGATCATGCGGCAGTTCCGAAATGATCCCTTTTACCTAGTCAAAATCCGCGCAGGTTCAAGCCGATGTCAGTGCTTGCGGGAAAAGGGGCGGAAGCCAAGGAGCAGCTTGGCCAGTTCCGGGTGATCGACCATCTCGGCGGCACGCTTCGGGCTGACCCAACGTTGCTTGCGCTCGCGCCGCTCGGGAAACTTCTTGTCGAGCTCCACCACTTCGAGTGGATAGACCAATGCCATATGCGGCCGGTTCGAACTGCGCTTCTGGTAGCTGTAGCCGCCGACGCAGAGCTCGTCCACGAGCCCCTTTACCCCGGCTTCTTCCCAGGCCTCGCGCGCGGCGGCCTTGGCCGGGCTGCGGCCCTGCATCGGCCATCCCTTGGGCAGGGTCCAGCGTCTGCGGCCGCGGCTGGTGATGAGGAGGATCTGCACCTTGCCGTCGCGGACGCGGTAGCAGAGCGCCGCATATTGCACATGGGTTCGCTTGGGCAGGGTTCTGATGCCCGGTCCGCGAGAAACGATGTCCAGTGAAGCGCCCATCCTGTTGTCCTGCTCGTTTTTAGAGGAGGATGCGCCTATTTGGCAGCTGCGTCCATATGTTGTGTCAGCTCGGAAACAAGTTCGTCCGCCGATGCCTCCGGAGCGAGCAGCGCGCGGGCCGCGGCCCCTGCGCGCTGCTGTGCCTTCTCCTCGGTCAGCGAGAGCAGCGCGGCGGCAAGGCCCGCTGCGTCCTCGATGGGAAGGGCGGCACCGGCGTCGTCGAGCAGGCGAAAGGGCACGCGGAAGTTGCGCACGTCGGGGCCGTGGGTCAGCGCATCGCCAAAGGCCGCGGGCTCGTAGGGCGTGTGGCCGCCGCGGTCGGTCAGCGTGCCGGCGATGAAGACCCGGCCCGCAAGGCGGTAGAAGAGCGCCATCTCTCCCAGGGTGTCGGCCAGGTAGACCTCGGCGCCACTCGGCGGCTCGCCGAGGCTGCGGCGCGCGCAGCTGAGCCCCTGCGCGGCGGCCAGCCGGGTAATTTGCTCGGCCCGATGCGGGTGGCGCGGGGCGAGTATCAGCCGCAGTCCGGGGTCCTGCTTCCGCGCCGCGGCGTGGGCTGCAAGCACGGTTTCGTCCTCGCCCTCGTGGGTGGAGGCGGCGAGCCAGGTGCGGGCGCGGGAAAATTCGGCCTCGAGCGCAGCGTCGTGCTGGTCGGGAGGGGTGTAGAGAGCCTTGAGATCAACCACCGGCCCCTGCGCCGCCTTGGGCAGCCCGGCGGCGACGAAACGGTCGCGCGAGTCGGGATCCTGGGCCGAGAGGAAGGCGACGCGGTGCAACACCCGTGCCTGCAGTCCGCCGAAGAAGCGCCAGCCCTTGGCTGTGCTCTCGGTGAGCCGTCCGCCCAGCACCAGCACCGGGCCGGGGCAGCTCAGCAGGCGGTTCGGCCAGAGTTCGGATTCCATGGTGATATGGCTGGTCACGTTCCAGCGCCGGTGCAGGCGCTTCGAGGCCCGCGCGAGGTCGAGCGGTGCGAGTCGCGCGCAGAGCCCCCAGCTTTGCGCCAGCGCAACGCCCGACTGGGAATTGCAGGTGACCAGCAGCTTCATCCCAGGTCGGGCGGCGAGCAGCGCCTCGATCACAGGTTTCGCCGAGGCCAGCTCTCCGTTCGAGGCAGCGTGCAGCCAGACATGCGCGCCGGGCTGCGCCTTGCCATGGCCTAGCCGCGCGCGAATCCCGTCCCAGTCGCGCTTGAGCGCGGCCCGGCCAAGCACGATGGCCGCGAAAAGGGACAGAAGCAGACGGTAGCGCAACATTGGCGGGACAGGGTCCTCGGGGCAAGATCGTTATATCAAAACGGCACTTAGGCCGAAGGGCCAAGCGCCGCAACACTCGGGCACGCGGGGGTGCCGCGCTGCCGGAAGCTTGATATATATATTGATATATAAGGAGATGTTTCCGAAGAGGGAAAGTGGTGGGCGACCCTGGAATCGAACCAGGCGTGCGTCTCCGCGAGGGAGTTACAGTCCCCTGCCACACCTTGCGGCCTGTCGCCCACTTTCCGCCAGTCTCTGGCGTCCGGCGCCGTATGACCGGCGTCGTGGGGCGCTGACTACAAGCACTCAAAAGGGTCGTCAACAGGAAAATATCTTGCAGCGCGTCACGGGGCGATGCAGAGACCGAAGCTCAGGAAAAAAGGACGCGTGCCATGGTCAAGAAACCGAAATGGGTGGTCGAGAAGGAACAGGGGAAGAAGGCCAAGGCGGCCGAGACCGTCTGGCTGTTCGGCCTGCATGCGGTGCGTGATGCGCTGATGAACCCCAAGCGCGAAAAGCTGCGCTTGATCTTGACACTAAACGCAAAATCCAAGCTGGAAGACGCGCTGGAAGCGGGCGGGATCGAGCCCGAGGTCCACGATCCTCGCAAGTTCGGAGCGCCGCTTGACCCGCAGTCCGTGCACCAGGGGGCGGCACTGGAAGTGAAGCCGCTGAACTGGGGCCGACTCGAGGATGTGGCGCTGGGAGACGGCGACACGCCCCCCCGTCTGGTGCTTCTCGACCGGGTCACCGATCCGCATAACGTCGGGGCAATCCTGCGCTCGGCCGAGGTTTTCGGCGCGCAGGCGGTGATCGGCACGCTGCATCACTCGGCCCCGGAGACCGGCGCGCTGGCAAAGACCGCGTCTGGTGCGCTCGAGCGCCAGCCCTACCTGCGCGAGCGCAACCTCGCCGACACCATCGTGGCGCTGCAGGGGATGGGCTACATCGTTCTTGGCCTCGACGGGGAGGCGGAGGTCAGCATCGACGCCGCGATGGACGGCAGGCGCGACCGTGCCGTGGCGCTGGTGTTGGGCGCCGAGGGGCCGGGGCTGCGCCAGCGCACCAAGGAAACTGTCGACCAGCTGGTGAAAATCGACTTCGCGCGCGGCTTCGGCTCGCTCAACGTGTCAAACGCGGCGGCAGTGGCGCTCTACGCCGCAAGGCCCTGATCCGGGGCGCGAACTTGCGGCGGGGCGGCGGCGCGCCCATATCGGGGGCATGGTCCAGACGATTGCCACCTGTTGCTACTGCGGAAGCCGCGCCGCGCTCGTTCTGAGCGGCACGCAGCGCCACGAACTCAGCTGCGCCTCCTGCGGGGCGCCGCTGCGCCAGCTCAAGAACCTCAAGTCCGATACCGGGCGCTGCGCCACCGGTCCTGCCCCGGCGCAGGCGAGGCCGATGCCGCATCCCTCCAAAACGCAGCGCAAGGCCGAGAAGGCCGCGCGCAAGATGGCGAAGAAGCACCTCAAGAAACGGCGCTCTCCGGCGCAACGGGCGGCCAAGGGGATCTTTGATCTGCTCGAGGACATCTTCGACTGAAGCGGCGCGCCCAGTCATGCACAGGATGCCGCACGGTGGCGCACAAAAACCGGCCTAGTCTTTCTTGCCCTCCTGTCTTATTTGGCGGGGGACGAAATGCGAGGCGACATGGCGGACTACGAAAACCCGGGACCGGTTGAAGAAAACTGGAAAGACGCGATTTCCTCGGTCGAGGAGATCATCGAGGATGCCCGCAACGGGCGGATGTTCATCCTCGTCGACCACGAGGACCGCGAGAACGAGGGCGACCTCGTGATCCCGGCGCAATGGGCGACCCCCGACGCGATCAACTTCATGGCCACCCATGGCCGGGGCCTGATCTGCCTGTCGATGACCTCGAAGCGCATCGACGAGCTGGGCCTGCACCTGATGTCGGTCAACAACTCCTCGCGCCACGAGACGGCCTTCACCATCTCGATCGAGGCGCGCGAGGGCGTGACCACCGGCATCTCGGCTGCCGACCGGGCAAAGACCGTCGCCGTGGCCATCGACGCCTCGAAGGGCGCGGCGGACATCGCCACCCCGGGCCACGTCTTCCCGCTGCGCGCCAAGGATGGCGGCGTGCTGGTCCGCGCCGGCCACACCGAGGCCGCCGTGGACGTCTCGCGGCTCGCAGGGCTGAACCCCGCCGGCGTGATCTGCGAGATCATGAACGAGGACGGCACCATGTCGCGCCTGCCCGAGCTGGTCGCCTTCGCGCAGCGCCACGGGCTGAAGATCGGCACGATCTCGGATCTCATCGCCTACCGTCGCCGCCACGACAACCTTGTGCGCGTGCGCTCCGAAGAGGTGATCCGGTCGGAATTCGGCGGCGACTGGAACATGCGTATCTACACCGACCAGTCCCACGGCGACGAGCACATTGTGCTGACCAAGGGCGACATCTCCGGCGACGAGCCGGTGCTGGTGCGGATGCATGCGCTCGATCCGATGCTCGACATCATCGGCACCGGACATGGCGGGCGCTCGGACGAGTTCCGCGACTCGATGAAGGCTGTCGCCGATGAGGGGCGCGGCGTGGTCGTGTTGCTGCGCGACACGTCGATGAAGCTTGAGTTGCATGACGACGTCTCTCCGCGCACCCTGCGTCAATACGGGCTCGGGGCGCAGATTCTCTCGTCGCTCGGCCTGTCGAAGATGGTGCTGCTGACCAATTCGCCCACCCCGCGCGTTGTCGGGCTCGAGGCCTACGGGCTCGAGATCGTGGGCACCCGCAAGATCGGAGAGTGAAGATGGCCTCGAACGAAACCCATTACACCCTGCCGCGCGCCGAGTTCGACAGGCCGGCGAAGATCCTCATCGTCGTGGCACCCTACTACAAGGATATCGCCGACGAGCTGATCGCCGGTGCCATCGCCGAGATCGAGGCGGCGGGCGGCTTCCACGAGATCGTCGAGGTCCCCGGCGCGCTGGAAGTGCCGACCGCGATCGGCATCGCCGAGCGCATGTCGAACTTCGACGGCTACGTGGCGCTCGGCTGCGTGATCCGTGGCGAGACCACCCATTACGAGACGGTCTGCAACGACAGCTCGCGCGGGCTGACGCTGCTTGGCCTGCAGGGGCTCTGCATCGGCAACGGCATCCTGACGGTCGAGAACTACGAGCAGGCGCGCGTGCGGGCCGAATCGGCCGGCCAGAACAAGGGAGGCGGAGCCGCGGCTGCAGCCTTGCATCTTGTCGCGCTGACCCGTAGGTGGGGCGGCGCCCGCAAGGGGGTGGGATTCGTGCCCGCCCAGGATGAATACCAGATCGCGGGCGCTTCCAAAGGAAAGCATAGCGCATGACGACCCCGGTCCCCCCTTCCGGCAATCAGAAACGCCGTATGAAATCCGCATCCCGGCTCTACGCCGTGCAGGCGCTCTACCAGATGGAGCTTTCTGGCACGACGGCTGAGAAGACGATGCGTGAATTCCTCGACTACCGCTTCGGCGCGGAGGTCGAAGAGGGCGTGGAACTGGTGGAAGGGGACGTGGATCTCTTTGGCAAGATCGTCGGCGAGGCGGTCAACTGGCAGGGCAAGATCGACCAGATGACCGACCGCGCGCTGGTGGCGAAATGGCCGATCGACCGCATCGACCCGATCCTGCGCGCGCTGTTCCGCGCCGCCGGCGCCGAGATGGTGGCACTCGACACGCCGCCGAAAGTGGTGATCACCGAGTTCATCGACGTGGCCCGCGCCTTCTTCACCGACGGACGCGAGGTGCAATTCGTCAACGCGGTGCTCGACCACATGGCGCGCGAGGCGAAGCCCGAGGCGTTCTGAGGATCTGCAGAGGCAGGGGCTCTCCGCACCGCGCCTCCCTGGACTGTTGGGACCTGGAAGAAAGGGCCGGTCGCGCGCGTCGTGACCGGCCCTTCTGCGATGGTCCCCGCTGCCCTGGCGGAAGCGCGGCTTGCGTTTGGCTTTGGCCCCCCTACATTTGGCTGTGACGGAGCGGAATATTCTGCGGGTCTTGTGCTTTGACGTGGGTCCGCTACGCTTGTTCCGCCTGATAAAGGAGAGTCACATGCCGAAACTCGTCCGCCTCTACATCACCCAATGCGCGATCGGCTTCGGCCTGTCGGCGGGCTTCGTCGCGTTGCTGCTCTGGCAGAACGTCGGCAACCTGCAGCACCTGGTGACCCATACCGACGCGGGCATGCTGGCAGTGTTTCTCCTGTGGCTTTTCAATGGTCTGGTGTTTGCCGGGGCGCAATTCGCGATGACCGTGATGCGCATGTCGGGCGATCATTCGCGGCCCGCGGGGGGCAAACGCATGGCGCTCGAGCCGATGCCGATCCGCATCCCTGTCGAGCAAAAGCCGCGCCGCCTTCTCTGAAGGCAATACGGCGGAAATGATTCGAAGCGCCTCCTCGCGGGGCGCTTTTTTCGTGCGCGGGCGCGGCGGGGTGCGCTGTCGGTGCTGTCTGCCATCTGGGGAAAAGCGGCGGGAACCGGTCCTTCCGTGGGGTTATCTCATTCCCGAGGACCTGTATATACAGGTGGGCGTCAGGTAACCGGACCAGGGCCCGGACAGAGCCAACTCCCTCGGAATTGCTTAAGGCCACCGGAATGCAACCATGCACGCAAAGGTCAGAACCCGCCTGAGCCGGAGATAGTGGCAGCTGGCCCTCGCGACAAGGGGCAAGCCGCGCTCCGTTAGCTTTCTTCTGTCACGAAGTTGTAGCGGGTCAGTTCCTCGGGCAGCAGGATGTAGATCTGATCGGCCGGTGTGGCCAGCGCGGGGCGCAGCACCATGGGGTCGATGCCCATTTCCTCGAGGTACTCCATCACCTCGCCCTGGCCGCGCTGGATCTGCTCGACCGCGACAAAGGCGGGCAGGATTGTGCTTTCACCGAAATAGTGCTGATGCACCCCGACCGAAGCGCCCTCGGCGATGTCCCGGGTTGTGCCGGAGGCGAGAAGGTAGGGGCAGGCGGAGTAGCAGAATTCGCCCTCCAACATGCGCGTTTCGAGCCCCATCTGCCGCACGTGCCGCCCGATGGCCAGCGCGTCGGGCACCGAGCCTCCGGGGCTCTGCAGGATCAGCGTGTCCAGCGAGGGTGCCTCGTCGAGCGCGGAGATGATCCGCTCGGCATCGCCCTCGGCGATGGTGCCTTCGAGCCGCCAGGTCGCGCCATCGCCTTGGGTCAGCGTCAGCCGGTTGGGCAGCTTGCCGGGATCGCGTAGCGGCGAGAGCGGCGGCAGGTCGCGGTTCGGGGCGAAGGTGCGGCGCTGGTCGCCAGGCTCCACCGGCTGCGACAGGCGCGGCGCGCTGGGACCGAAGCGGGGCAGGGAGAAGTTGCTGCTTGTCAGATCGCCCCAGACTAGGAAGCCGCCAAGGGCGACCTGCAGAATCAGCGCGCCGGTGAGGGCGCGGGCGACCGTCAGATGCCTCATGGCGTGCGCCCGGCAAAACGGGAGACCTCGGGGGACTCGTGGGCCGCGGCACTGGCGGGCGCCGGGGTCGGGTGTGCCGGGTGCAGCGTGGTCTCGACGTCGCGCATGGCGTGAAGCGCGGCGCGCAGCTCGGCGAGGGTCAGCGTGTCCTCGAGCTCGGCGCCTTCGCGGCCATGGCGGATCGCGCCATGGGTGACGGCGAGGATCAGCACCAGCACCGCCGGAAGTAGGTCAATGGCGATGGCCCCGGCCCAGGAGGGCACGAAGTTGCGGGCGTACATGATCACCGCGTCGGCGGCGGAGACCGGCGTATAGGTGACTTCGGCGGCAGGCTGCAACGCCAGCACGTTTTGTGCGGCGCGCTCCAGCGTTGTCGCCCGCTGCGCCAGCACGTCGAGCACCGAGGTGATGGTCGCCTGTTGGCTGCCACGGTCGGCATCGCTCTGGCCGTCGAGTTCGGGCAGCACCACCGAGGCTGCCAGATCCTGCGCCGCCCTCTCGACCAGCGGCGCGACCGACAGCTGGCGGAGCTGGGCGATGAGACCCTGCAATTCCACCGCGGCCTCGGAAAATTCCACCGAGCGCGGCTCGACGGGGCCGGGCTCGACGGTCAGCGCGCGCATACGCGACAGAATCGCGTTGCCCTGGGCAAAGGCGCTGTCCACCAGCGGCGTCTGCTCGGCGATCTGCGCTTCGAGCGCCGAGAGCTCCGCGGCCTTCTGGCGCAGCACGCGGAAGACCGCACCGCGCCCGGCGAGGCCCGAGAGCGAACCCTGTGCCTCTTGCTCCGAGAGGTCTTCGAAACTCTGCCGCACCCGCGCCACGTCACGCTCCAGAGACTGTCCGGTAAGCGCGATCTCATGGGTGCGTTCGAGGGCGCCCTGGTAGTCCTGCACTGTCTTCGCGAGGTGCTGCTCGACCGCGGCCGAGCCTGCCAGCGCCGCCGCGTTCAGCCAGGACGACATGGCGATGATTGCCAGCGAGCCAAGCCCCATGGCCGCCAGCAGACCGACGCGCGAGCGGGTCGAGCGCATCGCCGGAAACAGCCGCATCAGGTAGGACCAAAAGACGAAGATGCCCACGGAAACCGCCACCGAATAAGCGATGGCGGCAAAGACAGTGAAGGCACCGCCCTCTTCCAGCAGCGAGGACACGCCGAGATAGGTGTAGATGCCCGAGGCGACCGAAAGCACGCCGAGCGCAGTGCCCGAGAAGGTGTCGAGCCAGCCGAGGTGAGATTCGAGCTCGCGGGCGTGGCGGATGCCACGGGCCTTCGACCGGGCGGAGCGGGTGTCATCTGTCGCGGCCGTCGGGGCGTCTGTTGCGGCGTCTGTCATGGGCGGGGCCTCCTGCAACCATCTGACAGGAGATAGGCGTGAAGGGGGCGCAAAAAAGAGTGAGCGGGCTTCGGGTTGCCTTTGTTCACCTATTGTTCATATTGGAGGCATGAGCATCCTGAGCGAAACCCCGATGATGCCCGGCCAGCTGCTGGCCCGTGGCGTCTGTCGTCACCTTGCCAGCCTCGGCTTCGCGCCGGTCGAGGAATTCGTGCCTGAGCGCGGCCGCCGGGTCGACGTGATGGCGCTGGGGCCAAAGGGCGAGATCTGGGTGGTGGAATGCAAGAGCAGCCGCGCCGATTACATGTCTGACGGCAAGTGGCAGGGCTATCTCGACTGGTGCGACCGCTATTTCTGGGCTGTGGACGAGCTGTTCCCGACCGACCTGCTGCCCGAGGGCACGGGCCTCATCATCGCCGATGCCTATGATGCGGAGATCCTTCGCATGGCGCCCGAGACGAAGCTCAGCGGCGCGCGGCGCAACGCGCTGATCCGGCGCTTTGCCGCCCATGCGGCGCGGCGGCTGCAGGCGCTGCGCGACCCCGAGGCGCGGCTCGGCGCCTGGGGGTAAGGTCTGGAGATGTCAGGCGGGCTGGCGTCTCAGCGCTTGACCTTGCGCGCGGTGGCAGCGGCGGCGCGCAGCTCCTCGGCGATCTCCTCGGCTTCCTCGGGATCGAAATCCATCGGGATCTCGAGATCGCCGGCGTAAATGTAGAGACGTACCATGCCCTGGTCGGTCGGACCGATCTGCAGGTTGGCTTCGATGTCGCGTTCGGTGTTGATCCCCATGACCGTCCCCATGAAACTGGAATGGCGCGGGCTTAGCCCCGCGATGTGCATATTGCAAGCGAGAGGGGCGGGATGTCCACGTTGCACGCGACGCGAGAGACCATCAAGCTGAAGCCCTACGCTGCCGAGGATCGGGCCTGGCTGGTGCGCCAGCACGCCGAGCTCTACGCGCGCGACGAGGGGTTCGACGACAGCTTCGGCCCGCTTGTGGAGAGCATCCTGCGGGATTTCGAGGCGGCGCATGACCCGGCGCGCGAGCGGGGGTGGATCGCCTGGGACGGGGAGGCCCGGCTCGGCAGCATTTTCTGCGTCGACGGGGGCGCGCGAGAGGGCGAGTCGCTGGCCAAGCTGCGGCTCTTCCTGCTGCTGCCGGAGGCGCGGGGCAGGGGACTCGGCCAGCGCCTGCTCGAGACCTGCATGGGATTCGCGCGTGACGTAGGGTACGCGCGGATGACGCTCTGGACCCATGAAAGCCACCACGCCGCCTGCGCGCTCTATGCCAAGAACGGGTTTTCTCTTGTGTCCTCGGTACCTGTGACCAGCTTCGGGGTGCCGCTCGTCGAGCAGCATTGGGAGCGTGCGATTTAACTCAGGATTGGGGCTTGCAATCGAAAATGGCTGGCGTTATTCCCCCCGAGCGTGCCGCCTTAGCTCAGTAGGTTAGAGCGCTTGATTGTGGATCAAGAGGTCTCCCGTTCGAACCGGGAAGGCGGTACCATTTTCCCTCTCTTCAGTATGACACAGGCTGAGACGCACATTTTCCCTGTGCCGCGCCGGTTTACGGCTCTGCCCAGTCCGTGCAGAGGCGCGGGCTGCCCGAGGTATTCTTGCCTAGAAGAAATGCCCTCGGGGGGTCAGTCGGCAGAGGTGATCGAAATGGTCTGGCGCAGCTCTTGTGTCGCCCGGTCGAAGATCAGGATCTGGTCATCCGTGGTGACCACGGCATACCAATCGCCGCCCTGAGTGAAGGCCGAGGCTGTCGCGCCGGAGGGCAGGGCGATCTCGGCCGGCAGAGGAGCGGGCGCTTTGGTGGCAGCCGTGAACCGGATGACAATCAGCGACACAATGGCTACAAGCCCTGCGATCATCACCGCCGTGAGCACCGTGACCAGCCGCCGCAGGAAGCGCAGGTTGGCCGGTTCGGGCAGGATTTCGGGATCTTCAGGAGTATTGGACATGGAGCAGCCTCTGCGCGTCGTCATCGGGGAAGCCCCGCCGCCGCGTCTTGATAAGGCGCTGGCACGCGATGTGCCAGAGGAAGCCGCGCTGTCGCGCACGCGTCTCGCGAAACTCATCGCCGAGGGCGCGGTCACCCGTGCGGGTGAGGTGCTGTCCGACCCCAAGGCGAAGGTCGAGGAGGGCGACGTGCTGGAGATCTCCGTGCCAGAGGCCGAGGAGAGCCACATTGGCCCCGAGGACATCCCGATCAACATCGTCTGGGAAGACGAGGACCTCGTGGTGGTCAACAAGCCCGCGGGCATGGTTGTGCACCCGGCGCCCGGCACGCCCTCGGGGACGCTGGTCAATGCGCTGCTGTTTCACTTCGGCGAGGCGCTCTCGGGTGTCGGAGGAATGAAACGGCCGGGCATCGTGCACCGGATCGACAAGGATACCTCGGGTCTGCTGGTGGTGGCGAAATCCGACCGTGCGCATCACGGCCTTGCCGCGCAATTCGAAAAGCACAGCGCCGAGCGCGCCTATCTGGCGGTGGTGCATGGGGTGCCCTCGACCGCCGATCCGCGGCTTCGCGGCGTGAAAGGTGTGTCGGTCGAGCCCGGAGAGGTGATCCGCATCCAATCCGGCCTCGCGCGGCACAAGACCGATCGGCAAAAGCAGGCGGTCTATTTCGACGGGCAGGGGCGGCATGCGACGACGCGGGCGCGGGTGCTCGAGACCTTCGGCACGCCCCCGGCGCTGGCGCTGGTGGAATGCCGGCTCGAGACGGGGCGCACCCACCAGATCCGCGTGCACATGGCCCATGCCGGGCATGGGTTGATCGGCGATCCGGTCTACGGCGGGCGCCGCAAGATCGCCGCCAAGGCTTTGCCGCCGCAGGTGGTGGCCGAGGTCGATCGCTTCGACGGGCAGGCGCTGCACGCGGCGCTTTTGGGGTTCGAGCACCCGGTGACCGGCGACGCGCTGCGCTTCGAGGCGGAGCTTCCCACGGACATGGCACATCTGCTGCAGACACTGCGCGGCGAGTGACATATCCTTCGCATCTGCGTGAGGTCGCCAAAATCCGGATCCGCACACCGGGACCATACGTTAAACACGTGAAAACCTTGAACACCCTATGGTGCATCCGTGCACAGCGGGGTGGTTGAATTCCACCGAGGGGCTGCCCATATGGCATGTTAACCCTCATAACATTGGAGGAAGGGGCACGTGAGCAACTATGCGAATCTGCCGGCGCCGTCGCCGGAAGCCGGCCTCAGCCGTTACCTGCAGGAGATTCGGAAGTTCCCTCTGCTGGAACCGGAAGAGGAATACATGCTGGCCAAGCGCTGGGTCGAGGAGCAGGACGCCGAGTCGGCCCACAAGATGGTCACCAGTCACCTGCGTCTCGCGGCGAAGATCGCCATGGGCTACCGCGGCTACGGCCTGCCGCAGGCCGAGGTGATCTCGGAGGCCAACGTCGGCCTGATGCAGGCGGTGAAACGCTTCGACCCCGAGAAGGGCTTCCGCCTTGCGACCTACGCCATGTGGTGGATCCGTGCCTCGATCCAGGAATACATCCTGCGGTCTTGGAGTCTCGTGAAGCTCGGCACCACCTCGGCGCAGAAGAAGCTCTTCTTCAACCTGCGCAAAGCGAAAAACCGCATCGGTGCGCTGGAGGAGGGTGACCTGCGCCCCGAGCACGTCGAGAAGATCGCCACCGACCTCGGTGTGTCCGAGGACGAGGTGATCTCTATGAACCGGCGCATGTCGGGCGGAGATGCCTCGCTCAACGCCACCGTCGGTTCCGAGGGCGAAGGGTCGATGCAATGGCAGGACTGGCTCGAGGATGAAGACGCCGATCAGGCCGCCGATTATGCCGAGCGCGACGAGCTGGACGCGCGCCGCGCCCTTCTGGCGCAAGCGATGGATGTGCTGAATGATCGCGAGAAGGACATTCTCACCCAGCGCCGTCTTGCCGAGCAGGCGGTGACGCTTGAGGAGCTGTCGGGCATCTATGATGTCAGCCGCGAGCGGATTCGGCAGATCGAGGTGCGCGCCTTCGAGAAGCTGCAGAAGCGCATGCGTGAATTGGCGGTGGAGCAGGGGATGCTCACCGACGCCTGATCTTGTCTTGCAAGGCCCCTTAAACGCCCGTCGCCCTGCGGCGGGCGTTTTGCTTGCGAGGGACGCTGCGGGCGCTAACATCAGGCGCGACACAAAAAAGGGAAGAGATCATGGCCGACCACGTCAGATGGGGCATCCTTGGCGCCGCCAATTTCGCGAAGAACTACATGGGTCCCGCGATCCACGCCGCGCGGGGCGGCGCACTGAGTGCCATCGCCACCTCCAAGCCGGAAAAGGCCGCGCCCTTTGCCGAGTTCGCGCCGGGGCTGAAGGTGCATGAGGGCTACGCGGCGCTTCTGGCCGATCCGGAGATCGATGCGGTGTACATCCCGCTGCCGAACAGCCTGCATGTAGAGTGGAGCCGCAAGGCCGCCGAGGCCGGCAAGCACGTCCTTTGTGAAAAACCCATCGCGATGAGGGCCGAGGAGATCGACGAGCTGATCGCCGTGCGGCAGGCGACGGGAAAGTTGGTGGCCGAGGCCTGGATGGTGGCGCACCACCCCCAGTTCGCCAAGGCGCGCGAGCTTCTGCAGGCGGGCGAGATCGGCGACCTGGTGCGGGTCGACAGCACCCATAGTTTCTACAACGACGACCTCGGCAATATCCGCAACCAGGCAGATGTCGGCGGCGGCGCGTTGCGCGATGTGGGCGTCTACGCCCTCGGCTCGGTGCGGCTGATCACGGGGCAGGAGCCTGCCGAGATCCTGGCCGCCGAGATCGACTGGCAGAACGAGGTCGACGCCAGCGCCCACGTGATGGCGCGGTTCCCGGGGTTCCTCTACACCGGCCGCGTTTCGACCCGTGCCGCGCCCTGGCAGGAGATCGTGCTGCATGGGACCAAGGCGGTGATGCGCCTGCCAGTGCCGTTCAACGTGCAGGTCTTCGGCGAGGCGCGGCTCGAGTTGCACGGCCCGGGGCTGGAAACCCGGACCTGGCGCTGGCCGGCCGAGAATCACTACGTGTTGCAGGTCGAGGCCTTCAACCGGGCAGCCATGGGCGCGGCGGACTACCCGCTGCCGCTCGAGTTCTGCCGTGGCACCCAGGTCTTTGTCGACCGCGTCTTCGCTGCGGCGCCACAGGGATGATGCTGCGCAGCATTTGCCGGGCCGCGGCGCAGCGAAATTGCTGTCCGCGCTCGGCAAGTGTCAGTGAAACTGGTGCTTTTCTTTTTTTCTGCACTCGCATAGGCTTTTTCTCAACTCTGCGTCGAGGGAGGGGCCATCGTGGCTGACAAGGAAAAACCGCTGCTCATCAAACGCTATGCGAGCAGGCGGCTCTACAATACCGAGACCAGCGACTACGTGACGCTCGAGGATATCTCGGGCTTCATTCGGGACGGGCGCGACGTGCAGATCATCGATCTGAAGTCGGGGGATGATCTTACACGGCAATATCTGCTGCAGATCGTGGCCGAGCACGAGAGCCGCGGCGAGAGCGTGCTGCCGATCAACGTGCTGACCGACCTGGTGCGCAGCTACACTACGCAGGCGACCTCGGTCGTACCGCAGTTTCTTGCCGCCAGCTTCGAGATGTTCCGCGACAGCCAGAGCAAATGGGCGGACAGCATGAGCCACATGAACCCGATGATGCCGAAAATCCCGGGGCTCGAGGCGATGCAGGCGCAGCAGGAGGCCTTCCTCAAGGCGATGGCCGGGAACATGGGCAAGAGCTGGTCCGGCCCCGAAAAGGAAGAGCCGCAGGGCGAAAGCGAGGAAGACCTCGCCGCCATAAAGAAGCAGCTCGCCGAGTTGCAGCAGAAGCTCTCGAAAATGGACAAGTGATGCGGCGGGCCCTTCGGGGCCCGATGTGTTTCGGGGGGGCGCCCGAGAGCACGACTTTCAGCGCCGCCACGGCAATGCGCAGGATTCGGATTTCCTCTGCAGGCGGCTTGCGGCAGAGGAAGGGGATGGACACCGCATCTTCTCTCCGCATCGACCGCCGCTCGGGCCTGTTGCTGCTCACGCTGGCCGCGCTCTGGGGCAGCACCTTCCTCTTTGCGGAAATCGCGCTGACCGAACTCAGCCCGATGCAGGTGACGCTGCACCGGGTGGTGATCGCGGCCGTCGCGCTCTGGCTGGTGCTGCGCCTGCGTGGGGTCAAGCTGCCGCGCGCGCCGCGACTCTGGGGGGCCTACCTGGTCATGGGTGCACTCAACAACGCCTTGCCCTTCACGCTGATCTTTTGGGGCCAGACCCATATCGAGAGCGGGCTGGCGGCGATCCTTAACGCCTCGACCGGTGTGCTGGGCGCGGTGGTGGCGGGGCTTTTGCTGCGCGACGAGCGGCTGAGCTGGCGCAAGGTGGCCGGGGCGGGCCTGGGCTTGGCCGGGGTGGCTGTGGTGATCGGCCCGGACCGGCTCACCACGCTCGATCCGCGCAACCTGGGGCAGGGGGCGGTGCTGTTGGCGGCGCTGAGCTACTCGCTGGCCAGCGTCTGGGGCAAGTTGCGGCTCGCCGGGCAGCCACCGCTGGCCAACGCCTTCGGCATGCTGGCGGGCGCCGCGGTGATCATGCTGCCGCTGGTGCTCTGGCAGGACGGGCTGCCGACGCTTGATTACGCGCCGCGCGTCTGGGCCGCGCTGCTGGGCCTGTCGCTGCTGGCCACGGCGCTGGCCTTCATCCTCTACTTCGCGATTCTCTCCCGGGCGGGCGCGGCGAACCTGATGTTGGTCACTCTGCTCATTCCCCCCTTCGCCATTGTCATCGGGCGCGTCGTCCTTGGCGAGCAGCTTCCGCCCGGCGTCTACCTCGGCCTCGGGATCATCGCCGCCGGGCTGGTGGTGACCGACGGGCGGCTGGTTGGACGTCTTCGGCGCAAGCCGCCCGCCGACGAAGCTCAGGTGCCGTAGGCGCGCAGCGGACCCATCACGCTGTCGGCGGCACCTACCAGCACCTCGGCCACCGCCTCGCAGTCGGCGAGGCTGAGCCGGGCGGGCAGGCGGGTGTCGCAGGCGCGCTCGAGCATGGCGCGGGTGCGCGGCAGCTCGGGCACCTCCTCGAGGAACTGCCAGTTCCAGAAGGCCCGGGCATTGTCTGTCGAGAGCCCGAAGAGCTGCACCTTCACGCCGCCCGCCTCGGCGGCGGACAGGAAGGCGCGCATCTCCCCGGCGCTCATCCCGGTGAGGTTGAACTGCAGCGAGTCCGGCGCGCGCTCCTCAGGCGCCAGCTTCTCCGGCACCTCGATCCAGGGCGAGCGGTTGAGGAGTGCCGCCACGTGGTCATGGTTGCGCCGCCCGTCGCGGACACGGCGCGCGACGTGCTCAAGCTGCGGGCGGATCACCGCGGCGGCGAGGTTGGACAGGCGCAGGTTGTAAAGCGGAAGGCGGTTCTGCCAGCGGTCAAAGGCCTCTTCCAACTCGGGGGAATTGTCTCCCGGCGCCATATGCTTGCGCCAATTGTGTTCGTAGGCGCCCGAGAGGATTACCGCCCGCGCCACCAATTCGGCATCATCGGTGATCAGGATGCCGCCCTCGCCGGCATTGACCAGCTTGTAGCTCTGGAACGAGAAGCAGCCGACCCGGCCCAGCGTGCCGATGTTGCGCCCCGCCCAAGTGGTGCCGAGCGAATGCGCCGCATCCTCGATCACCGGCAGGCCGCGCGCGTCGCAAAGCGCCAGGATCGCGTCCATGTCCGAGGTGTGGCCGCGCATGTGGCTGATGATCACCGCGCTGACGCCCTCGAGCTTGGCCTCGAAATCGGCCATGTCGATGCGGTAGTTTTCGCCGACATCGCAGAGCACCGGCACGCAGTCTGCGTGCACGATCGAGGAGGGAACGGCGGCAAATGTGAAGCCGGGGATCAGAACCTTGGCGCCGCGCGGCAGGTCCAGCGCCTTCAGCGACAGGAAGAGCGCCGCCGAGCAACTCGACACCGCCAGCGCGTATTTGCTGCCCAAAAGCGCTGCGAACTCGCGTTCAAGCAGGGCGACGGGCGCGTTTTCGGGGGCGGTGTAGCGGAACAAATCGCCCGACAGCAGGAGGCGGTCGATCTCGGCGCGGGCGTCTTCGGGAATGGGCTCCGCATCATGCATGTTCGGAAGGCTGCTCATATCACTAAACCCAAATTGTTTCTTCTGAAAAACTTAAACACCTGATCTGTGACAGCCAAGTGAAAAGGCCTCCCCGGGGGGAGGCCTTGCGGAAACTTGCCCGGCGGCGGTCTCAAATCCCGATGCGGTCGCGCAGAGCGTACCAGCTCATCGCCAGCGCCAGAAGCGGCGTGCGCAGCGCCGCGCCGCCGGGGAAGCTGGGCACCGGCAGGGACGCCATGGCGTCGAACCCTGCCGACTGCCCGCGCACCGCCTCGGCCAGCAGTCGCCCTGCGTGCACCGCGGTGCCCACCCCGTGGCCGGAATAGCCCGAGGCGGTGAGCACGTTGGGCCCGAGCCGCGCCAGCATCGGCAGCCGCTTCATGGTGATCGCCAGCGTGCCGCCCCAGGCGTAGTCGAGGCGCGTGTCCTCGAGCTGCGGGAAAATCTCCAGCATCGGCTTGCGCACCAGCGCCTTGATGTCGGCAGGGAAGCGGTAGCCATAGCTTTCGCCGCCGCCGAACAGCAGCCGCCCGTCATGGCTGAGCCGGAAGTAGTTCACCACGAATTTGGAATCCGCCACTGCGACGTCGCGGGTGAGCACGTCGCGGGTGCGTTCTCCGAGCGGCTCGGTGGCGACAATAAAGTTGTTGATCGGCATGACCTTCGCGGCGACCTTCGGCTCGAGCCCGCCAAGATAGCCGTTGCAGGCAAAGATCACCTGACCCGCACGCAGCGTGCCGCCGCTGGTGTGGATCAGCACCTCGCGTCCCTGCTCGACGCTCTCGACATGGCTGGTCTCGTAGATCCGTGCCCCGGCTCCGGCGGCGGCCCTGGCCAGCCCCAGCGCAAAGCGCAGCGGGTGCAGATGCGCTGCGCCCATGTCGAGCACCCCGCCGCGATAGTCGGGCGACGGGCAGAGCGCGTGGAAGGCCTCGCGGTCCAGCGCCTCGATCTGGTAGCCGTATTTCTCGCCCATGTGCGCGGCATAGTGGTGCAGGTGCTCGACGTCGCCCTTGCTCGAGCCGCACCAGGCGACGCCGTCACGCAGGTAACAGTCGATCTGATGCTTGGCGATCAGCGAGCGGCAGAGCTCCTTGGCCTCTTCGCCCAGATCCCAGAGAACCCGCGCGTTGCCCTCGCCGACCATCTTCTCGAGGCTCAGCTGATCCTGCCTCTGCCCCGAGCCGAGCTGCCCGCCGTTGCGCCCCGAGGCGCCGAAGCCCACACGATGCGCCTCGAGCAGCGCCACGTCGAGCCCGGCCTCGGCAAGGTGCAGCGCGGCCGACAGCCCGGTATAGCCGCCGCCAATGACGCAGACATCGGCCCGCGCCTCACCCTCGAGCTTGGGAAAGGGCGGCAACATCTCCGCGGTGGCCGCGTACCAGCTCTGCGGATACTCGCCGCGCCGGTCGTTGGAGAACAGCAGGTCCATAAGGCGTCTCCCGTGGTTTCTTCTAGGCGAAAATATCCCGGGGGTGGGGGGCACCCCCGCCGACGCCTCGGGCGATGGCGCGCGCTCAGACGTTGAGCAGCAGGTGCTCGCGCTCCCAGGGGGAGATCACCGCAAGGAACTCCTCGTACTCGGTGCGCTTCACGATCGAATAGACGCGCGCGAACTCCGGTCCCAGCACCTCGTGCAGCTTGGTCGCCTCGTCGAAGATGTCGAGCGCCTGGCCCAGCACGCGCGGAATGTCACCCTCGCCTTCGTAGGCGTCGCCGCGGAATTGCTTCGAGGGCCGCAGTTCCTCCATCAGGCCGAGGTAGCCGCAGGCCAGCGAGGCGGCGATGCCGAGGTAGGGGTTGCAGTCCATCCCGGCGAGGCGGTTCTCGACGCGGCGCGCGGAGGGGCCGGAAATCGGGATGCGGATACCGGTGGTGCGGTTGTCCCGGCCCCATTCGAGGTTGATCGGCGCTGCGCTGTCACGCACGTAGCGGCGATAGCTGTTGACGTAGGGCGCAAGCACCGCGATGGCCGCGGGCAGGTAGGTCTGCAGCCCTCCGATGAAGTGGAAGAAAGCGTCGGTCTCGCCTCCGGCGGGGCCGGAGAAGATGTTGCGGCCGGTCTCGATGTCCATCACCGAGTGGTGGATGTGCATTGCCGAGCCGGGCTCGTCGGCGATCGGCTTGGCCATGAAGGTGGCGAAGCAGTCGTGGCGCAGCGCCGCCTCGCGGATCAGGCGCTTGAAATAGAAGATTTCGTCGGCCAGCTTGACCGGGTCGCCGTGCTGCAGGTTAATCTCGAGCTGACCGGCGCCGCCCTCCTGGGTGATGCCGTCGATCTCGAAGCCCTGCGCCTCGGCGAAGTCGTAGATGTCGTCGATCACCGGGCCGAACTCGTCGACCGCGGTCATCGAATAGGCCTGGCGGGCAGCGGCGGGGCGACCCGACCGGCCCATCATGGGCTTGATGTCCTTGGCCGGATCAACGTTGCGCGCCACCAGGAAGAATTCCATCTCGGGCGCCACCACGGGCTCCCAGCCCTGCTTGCGGTAAAGCTCGACCACGCGCTTGAGCACGTTGCGCGGCGCGGCAGGGACCGGCTCGCCCTTGCGGTCGAATGCGTCGTGGATCACCTGCAGCGTCCAGTCGGCGGTCCAGGGCGCGGCGGTGGCGGTGCTCATGTCCGGGCGCAGGATCATGTCACGCTCGATGAAGCCGACGGTCTCGTCCGCCGCCTCGCCCCAGTCGCCGGTGATCGTCTGGTAGAAGATCGACTCGGGCAGGTGGAAATAGTCCTGCCGGGCGAACTTCGAGGCCGGAACCGCCTTGCCGCGGGCAATGCCGGGCAAGTCGGCGATCACGCATTCGACCTCGTCGAGCCGCCGCCCTTCGAGATAGGCGGTGGCGGGTTGCGGAAGCTGGCCTGTCCAGTCTTCGGTCATGCGAGAGCCTTTTGCTTGAAGAAATGCGCGAATTGATCGGCCACCGCCCGCTGGTCGAGCGGGGTGCCGAGCGCCTTGCCGGCGGCGTCGAGCCGCTCCTGCGGCACCACGCCGGGGCCGCGGGTCTCGATCAGGGCGCGGGTGAAATCGTCGCTGAACTCGGGATGGGGCTGCACCGTGTAGGCATGGCCCGGATAGAGCAGGGCGGCGTAATCGCAGAAGTCGGAGCTGGCCACGACCTCGGCCCCCTGCGGCAGCTCTGTGACCTGATCCTGGTGCCAGGCGTTGATCACCTTTTCCTGCCCGTCCTTGAAGCGATAGGTTGTCGGCCCGACGACCCAGCCGCCGGGGTGCTTCTCGACCTTGCCGCCAAGCGCCTGCGCGATGATCTGGTGGCCGAAGCACACGCCAATCAGCGGCTTTTCGGCGGCGTAGATGTCGCGGATCAGCTGCTCGAGCGGCGGGATCCAGGCGTGATCCTCGTAGGCGCCGTGGCGCGAGCCCGTAATGAGCCAGCCGTCAGCCGCCTCGGGGCCGTCTGGGAACGCGCCATTCACCACCGACCAGCTTTGAAAGTCGAAGCCGTAGCCGTCGAGCAGC
The DNA here is from genome assembly GCF_003111685.1 of Alloyangia pacifica. Classification (NCBI taxonomy): domain Bacteria; kingdom Pseudomonadati; phylum Pseudomonadota; class Alphaproteobacteria; order Rhodobacterales; family Roseobacteraceae; genus Alloyangia; species Alloyangia pacifica. The sequence continues at coordinate 712,882 of NZ_CP022189.1, forward strand.
CGGGCAAAGAAGGCGGGGTATTCACCGGTCTCACCCGCGAGTTCCGCGGGGACGAGGCCGGTTTGCAGTATGCCGATTTTCATGGATCACACATGTGGTTTCTGGCGCAAAGGTAGACTTGCCGCGACGACGCGGCAAGGCCGTGCTCAGACAGTATCTAGGTAGATTTCGACCTGTTCGAGCGGCGAGAGCTCGGTCATGTAGAGCTGCTCCTGCCGCTTGGTCAGCAGCAGGTTGCGGATCAGCTCCTGCGGCAGGATGCGGGGCATGATCTCGCTCGTCTCGAACGCGTCCATGGCCGAGACCCAGTCCGTCGGGATCATTGGCAGGTCCTGCGCGTAGGCGTTGCCGGTGATCGGCTCGGGTGGCTCGATCTCGTCCTCGATGCCATTGAGCGCCGCGCCGAGGATGGTGGCCATCAGCAGGTAGGGGTTCACGTCGCCCCCCGCCACGCGGTGCTCGATCCGCCGCGCCGCCGGGCTGCCCGAGGGCACACGGATGGCCGCGGTGCGGTTCTCGTAGGCCCAGGAGATGCCGCAGGGGGCGTGGTTCTCGGGGATCAGACGTTCGTAGGAGTTTAGGTGCGGCGCGAAGATCAGGGTGCTGTCGTGCATCGCCTCGACGCAGCCGCCGATGGCGTGGCGCAGCACGTCGGTGCCCTTCGGACCGCCATCATCGAAGATGTTGTTGCCGTCCTCGTCGAGCACCGAGAAATGCATATGCATCCCCGAACCTGCGTAGTCCTCGTAGGGTTTGGCCATGAACGACGCGGCAAAGCCGTGGCGGCGGGCCAGCCCCTTGAGCAGCATCTTGAAGAGCCAGGCGTCATCGGCGGCGCGCAGCGCGTCGTCCTGGTGCATCATGTTGATCTCGAACTGCCCCAGACCTGCCTCGGAGATGGCGGTGTCGGCGGGGATGTCCATGTCCTCGCAGGCATCGTAAAGATCGGTGAAGAAGATGTCGAAAGTGTCGAGCGCGCGGATCGAGAGCACTTCGGCGGCCTTGCGGCGCTTGCCCGAGCGGGGCGAGACCGGCACCTGCAGCTTCTTGGCGCTGTCGTCGATGAGGAAGAATTCCATCTCGAGCGCGACCACCGGGGTCAGCCCGTGGCGCTTGTAGCGGTTGACCACCTGCGCCAGCGCGTGGCGGGGGTCGCCCTCGTAGGGCTTGCCGCCCTCGTGGAACATCCAGATCGGCAGCAGGGCGGTGGGCGCCTCGAGCCAGGGCATGGGCACGAAGCCGCGCTCGGTGGGTTTCAGAACGCCATCGCGGTCGCCGGATTCAAAGACCAGCGGGCTGTCGTCGATGTCCTCGCCCCAGATGTCGAGATTCAGCGCCGAGAAGGGGAAGCGAGTGCCGTCCTCGACGACCTTGTGAGCGAAGCGGGAAGGAACGCGCTTGCCGCGCGGCTGTCCGTTGAGGTCGCATGCGGCCACACGGATGGTGCGGACCTGGGGGTTCTTGCGGAGCCAGGTTTTCGGGTCTGTCATTTTCTGTCCAAGAATTTGATCAAATTCAGCGTAGCGACTCGGATGCTGACTGGCAAGCGGGGGGTGGGGGGAAGAAAGCGAGTATTTTTGGAAAGATGAAAGGCTGGGCGTGGCGCGGCCGGGAAAGCGATCATGAAAAAGCCGGGCGCTGGGGTGGCGTCCGGCTCTCGCGTCTCGCGTCTCGTGCGTCGGCGGCTCAGCGCATCAGCAGTCGGGGGCGCATCCGCATCTTCTGGCGGCGCTCCTTCGGCAGGTGCCGGTTCAGCCGCTTGTTGATCAGCCCGAAGATCCCCACCACGCAGAGCGTCAGCAGGATGAAGAACCCCGCGAGGATCGGATAGGGCACGAAGGGGTTGAAGGTCTTGTCAGCGAAGTAGTTCGCGTAATAGAGCGCGTCGCCGCGTTGCTGCCATGCCGGGAAGCCCGAGAAGAAGACCAGCGTCGTGGCATGGAAGAGGAAGATCGCCTCGTTGGTATAGGCTGGCCAGGCCAGCCGCAGCATGGTCGGCCAGACAATCCGCCTGAAGCGCGGCCAGCCCGAGAAACCATAGGCATCCGCCGCCTCGACATCGCCCCGCGGGACCGACAGCAGCGCCCCGTAGAAGATCTCGCCGGTATAGGCCGCGGTGTTCAGGAACAGCACCAGCGCCGCCCCCAGCCAGGCCGAGGTCAGCGGATCGAAGGCGGGCGACACGCTCTTGAGGCTGAGGAACAGGAAATAGGCGAAGAAGAACTGGATGAACAGCGGCGAGCCGCGGAAGACGAAGATCACCCATTCCGCCAGCTTCCGCACTGGCGTGACCCTCGACGCTTTCCCCAGCGCCAGCGCCGTGGCGAGGAAAAAGCCGGTGACCAAAGCGACCACGCCGAAGTAGATGTTCCACAGCATGCCCGAGCCGATCAGCGTGACCTGCTGGCACAGGGTGAAATTGTCGCGCGGCAGCAGCCGCTCGCCGATGCCGATAGAGCGCAGCCCGTAGTCGGCGATGGTTTCCCAGCAGCTCATGCGGCCTTCCTCTGCGCTTCACCGCCCATGGTCGCCTGCCCATGGGTGAGCCGTTTCATGATCCGGCCCAGAACGATTTCCGACACGCGGGTGAACGCGAGGTAGAACACCAGCAGCGCCAGGAAGTACCACACGCGCCAGTCGGGGTGCGGGTAATCGGTGAATTTCGCGGTTTTCGAGCCGCCCAGCTCGCGCGCCCAATAGACGATGTCCTCGACCCCCAGCAGGAACAGCAGCGGCGTGGCCTTGATCAGCACCATCCAAAGGTTCGACAGGCCGGGCAGGGCGTAGACCCACATCTGCGGCACGAGGATGCGCCAGAAGGTCTGGCGGCGGCTCATGCCATAGGCCTCGGCGGTCTCGAGCTGGGCGCGGGGCACGGCCCGCATGGCGCCAAAGAGCACGTTGGCTGCAAAGGCGCCGAAGACGATCGAGAAGGTCAGCACCGCGAGCGAGAAGCCGTAAGTCTCGTGCACCCATTGGGCGGCGGTCGAGAGCGGCAGCTTTGCCTCGGGGCAGACCACGAAATCATTGCCTTGGCGGATCGGCTGATCCCAGTCGGGACATTTCACCTCGTGCCGTATCCACTCGAAGAACTGGTCGAGGGCGATCACGAAGAACAGGAAGAAGGCGATATCCGGCACGCCGCGCACGATGGCGATATAGGCCTTCCCGAGCCAGGACAGCGGCGGGAAATGCGAGCGCGCGGCCATGGCGCCGCCGAAGCCGAAAGCAAGCGCGACGGGTGCGGTGACCGCCAGCAGCAGCAGCACGGTGCCTACCGAGACATAGATCGACAGGTGCTTGCCCGTGGTCAGGTAGCAGCTCAGCCATGCCAGGCCGTCGATCGCATTGGGGTCGGTACACCAGGAGAACATGTCGTATCAGCCGTCGAGGGGGCCGCAGGGGCCCCCTCGCTCTGGGGCGCTCAGAACGAGGCGCCGATTTCCCACTTTTCGATCAGCGCGTTGAGCGAGCCGTCGTCTTTCATCGACTGGATCGCCGCGTCGAACTTTTCCTTCAGCTCGGTGTCGCTCTGGCGCAGGCCCATGCCGACGCCGCCACCGATCAGCTCGTCCTTGTCGAGCAGCATCACGTCGTCGCTCTCGTCGGCCACGGGCACGAGGTAGCTCTTGTCCGCGAGCACCGCGTCCGCCTCGCCGTTGCGCACGGCGGCGACGGTCTCGTCGGGGGTGGCATATTCGACCAGCGTCGCGCCCATCTCGGCGACAAAGGCGGCCTGGATGGTGCCGGTCTGTGCGGCGATCACCGCGCCCGAGAGATCGATGCCGTCGTTGCCCGACAGCACCAGGTACGCCGAGGGATCGGGCTGGGTGTAGTTCTGGGTGAAGCCGATGACTTCCTCACGGTCGGGGGTGATCGACATGCCGGCCATGATGGTGTCGTAGTTGCCCGACACGAGGTTGGGGATGATCGAGTCCCAGTCGTTGGTCACCCACTCGCAGGTCACCTCGGCGCGGGTGCAGAGCTCGTCGCCCAGCTCGCGCTCGAAACCGTCCACTTCACCGCTGTCGTTGATGAAGTTGTACGGAGGGTAGGCGCCCTCGGTGCCCATGCGCACGACGTCCTGGGCCAGCGTCATCGAGGCGGTCATGGCCAGCGCGGCGGTGCCGAGAAGGATGGATTTCATTGGAGTTGCTCCCTGGTTATATACATGTCCGGGGTGGTCTCTGCCGCCCGTCAGACGTGGCTGGTCGACCGCAGGAAGCCCTGCAGCCGTTCCGATTTCGGCGCGCCGAACAGCTCGGCCGGGGCGCCCTCTTCCTCGATGAGCCCCTTGTGCAGGAACACCACGTGATCGCTCACGTCATGGGCCATCTTCATGTCATGTGTCACGATGATCATGGTCCGCCCTTCGGCGGCGAGGTCCTTGATCACCTTCACAACTTCCTGTTCCAGCTCGGGATCGAGCGCCGACGTCGGCTCGTCGAAAAGCAGCGCCTCGGGCTCCATGCAGAGCCCGCGCGCGATCGCCGCGCGCTGCTGCTGGCCACCCGAAAGCTGCGCCGGCCAGGCATCGGCCTTGTCGCCGATACCGACCTTGTCGAGATAGCGCCTTGCGGCGGCCTCGACCTCGTCGCGCGGGCGGCCAAGTACGGTGAGCGGCGCTTCCATGACGTTCTGCAGGATCGTCATATGGGCCCAGAGGTTGAACTGCTGGAACACCATCGACAAGTTCGTGCGAATGCGCAGCACCTGCTTTGGGTCGGCCGGACGACGGTGATGCCCGCTGCCGTGCCAGCGCACCGGCTCGCCCTTGAATACGATCTCGCCCTGCTGGCTGTCCTCGAGCAGGTTGCAGCAGCGCAGGAGCGTCGACTTGCCGGAGCCCGACGAGCCGATCAGGGAGACCACGTCACCACGCTTTGCGGTGATGCTGACCCCTTTGAGCACTTCAAGCTCGCCGTAGGCCTTGTGCAGATCGCGGATCTCGATGACTGGAGCTTGGGCTGGATCGGTCAAGCCAAACCTTCTTGGGCTGTTGCTGATATTGGCGGCGAGAATGGGCGCAAAATGGCCTGATTGTCCATGCGCAAAACGGCGGCTGTCTTGTGCTTTGCGCGGCGTAAATTGGCATATGCCCGGATTTCAGCCGCTGCCGGTGGGCATCAGCCCGCGGCTTCCACCCGTTGCCGGGCCAACGCCGAATCCCTGTCGTTGATGCCGAGAAGGTTCGCCACCAGCCGCAGCACCGCGTCTTCCTCATCGTCGCGGCTGCCGTCGGCGAGCGCCACTTGCCACAGCGCCTCGATCACCGCGATGCGGTCCTCATAGGCCACGGCATCCTTTATGGCCCGGGTGAAGCGCACGGTGTCCGGGGCCTCGGCCTCCAGAGCTTCGGCGTCGCGGCGCAGCCGCGTGGCCTCGAAGGGCGAGAGCCCGTAGCGCGTGGCGGCGATCCGGTCGATCCGGTCCTGCTCGGATTGGTCGTAGGTCTCGTCGGCGCGCGCGACGCGCACCAGCAAAGCGCAGAGCGCCAGCCGCGCATCGGCGTCGGGCAGGCGGTCAGGGCCGGGATCGACCAGCCGTTTGAGGAAATCAGCGAACATGCGCAAGATATAGCCGCCTTGCGGCGCAGCGCCAACGCCCCGCGCGCGATCGTGTAAAGACGCGCGCCGACGCGCTTTCTTCGTGGCGAAAATGTCCCGTGGAGTGCGCGCAGCGGATGGGGACGGCGCCCCGGATGCCCTAACCCGTCCGGCTCGCGGAAAGATCGCAGGGCGCGACGAAGAGCAGGTGTTCGGCCAACCACAGCGCGGTCTGCCGTGAGCTCGGGGCAGGATCGCTGCCAGCCATCACGTCGCACAGGCAATGCGCCAGCGCCAGCCGATCGCGGTAGCCCACGGCGCGGGCGAGCATGGCGGCAAAACAGGCGGTATCGGGGGCGGCGGCGGCGACAGCTTGGCACGTCAGCCGCATCTCGGCAGCCTCGCGCTGGGTCAGCTCATGGCGCCGCGCCAGCACCGCATCGACCAGCGCCACGCCGATCAGGGGTGGCGCGCCATGCGCCTCGGCGGCGGCGCGCAGCAGCAGCGCCCCGAGCGCCAGCGGCACGTCGCAGGGCTCCAGAGGCGTGGCCTCGGGCGCCGCCATCCAGAATTTCAGCCCGCGCGCCACGGCTGTCTCGGCTGGCGTGCGGGTGGGCGCTGCAGGAAGGAGGGGGCCATCTGTCTCCCGTTGGCATGTGTCAACGGCATTACTCTGCGTCAGCTTGCGGGGCTGGGCAATGGCAGAAAACGGTCAGCCGAGGGCGCCGGCAGAGCGCAGCCGATCGGTAAGCTCGGCAGCGGCCTCGGCAAGTCCCCAGGGCGGGTTCACGATGAACATGCCAGAGCCGATCATCCGGTGACCCTCGCGCGCCGGCGGGAAGCGGATCTCGTGGCAGAGCGCGCCGGGGAAATCTTCGGAGAGCTGGGCGAGCATGGGCACATGCGCGGCGGAGTTGAGGATCGGGTACCAGAGCGCCAGCACGCCGACATTCCATTTCTTCGCAATCTGCCGGAACAGCTTGGGCAGCTCGACATAGTCTTGCTTGAGTTCGTAGGGCGGGTCGACGAGCATCACGCCGCGGCGCGGATCGGGCGGGCAGAGGCTCTGCGCCAGATCGAAACCGTCCTGCCGGTGGATCGCGATATTGGGTGCGCGCAGCGCCCGGGTCAGCGCCGCGTGCTCCTGCGGATGGAGCTCGGCGAGGTGGAGCTTGTCCTGCGATCGCAAGAGTTTGGCCGCGATCATCGGCGAGCCGGGATAGGCGCTCGGGCCGTGCTCGCGGCGCACCTCGGCGAGCGCCTGCAGATACGGGTGTCCTTGGCGGAAGATGCCCTGATACGCCTCGATCCCCTGCGCCGCCTCGCCGGTCTTCACCGCCTCCGCCGAGGTCAGGTCGTAGAGACCGCGCCCGGCGTGGGTCTCGATGTAGCTGAGCGGCTTGTCCTTTTTCGTCATGTAGGAGAGCAACTCGGCCAACAGCGCATGCTTCTGCAGGTCGGCGAGGTTTCCGGCGTGGAAGGCGTGTTGGTAGGAAAGCATCGCAGCCTCGGCAGATGGGCAGATCAACGGGTGGGGCGGGGCAGGGGCCAAACACGCGACCTGCACCTGCCGCCGCAGATAACGCCTGCCGGGCTCGAAGTCGAGCGCGGCTGGGATCGTTCGCCACCTGCTCGATTGCCCCGGTACGTGGCGCCTCTCTGGCGCGAGTGCACGGAGTCTGGCGCGACGGGAAGTTGAGGCTTGCCGAACGCCGATCCATGCGCGACCATCGTCGCTATTGTTTGAAGTGATATTCCATCTTGTTCGTGCAGGCCCAGCCAATGCGGGGGGTGCCCCCTTGCCCAAGCCCGGCTCTGTGCAGAGGAGTGACATAGTGACCATTGATGATTTGATGGCGGCCGCCCGGGGTCGGCCAAGCGGATTTGACTACATGCGCCTGACCCTCTCCGTGCTGGTCCTGCTGATTCACAGTGTGCAGATCGCCTATGGGCAGAGGGTCTACATGGACGCCGTCTGGGCGCATTTCCCGCTCGACGGCCTCGCGATGACCGTACTGCCGATGTTCTTCACCCTGTCAGGTTTCCTGGTGGCGGGCAGCCTCTACCGCTGCCGCACGCTGCTGAGCTTCATGGGGCTGCGCTTCATCCGCATCTACCCGGCGCTGGCCGTCGAGGTGACGATCTCGGCGGTGCTGGTCGGCGGGCTGGTCACCAACCTGAGCTGGCCAGAGTATTTCACCAGCGACCAGTTCTTTCGGTACCTGTTGAACGTTACCGGCCATGTGAGCAATGCCTCGCTCTACCTGCCGGGCGTCTTCGAGACCAACCCCGAGCCGGGCATGGCCAATGGCCAGCTCTGGACCGTGCCCTACGAGTTGATTTGCTACATCGGTCTGGGTGTGCTTGCGCTGGCCGGAGCGCGCAAGGACCGGCGGGTGCTGCTGGCGGGTCTGACGATCTTCATCGCCTTCTCGGTCCTCAAGATGGGGCTGCGGACCGGCTGGCAGTTCGATCCCTGGGTGGGGCCGGTGACCGGCCGGGCGCTGGTGATTGCCTTCCTGCTCGGCATCTGCCTGCACGCCTACCGCGACCGGCTCCAGGTCCACGGCTACCTCGTGACGATCGCCGCATTGGTGGGGGTCATCGGCTTCAGCGTGAGCGGGCTGGGGCAATACATCGGCCTTGTGGCCATGGCCTATGTCACGGTGGGGCTTGGGGTCATGGATCCGCCGCGGCTCGGGGTGCTGAAGAGCGCCGATCTGAGCTACGGCATCTTTCTCTATCATTTTATCATCCAGCAGCTGATCGCGCATCTGCTGCCCGGGATGCGCGAATGGTACTGGATCGCCGCCCTTTCCCTGCCGCTTACCATGCTGGTCGCGCATCTGTCCTGGGTGGGGATCGAGCGGCCCGCCCTGAAGCTGCGCCAGCATGTCTTCGCGCTGGAGTGCAGGATCATGCGCAGCCTGCCGGGCATGTCGGCGTGGCACGCCTCAGCGGAGCGCTGAGCGCCGGGCGACCGCACCCGGAAAACGAAAACGCCCCCGAGGGAGTCCTCGGGGGCGTTTCTCATGTCAGCTGAAGCGCGGGTTCAAACCAGCCGCGAGACCTCTTTCGCCGCGCGGACGAAATCCTTGAAGAGGGGATGCGGATCGAAGGGCTTCGACTTCAGCTCGGGGTGGAACTGCACGCCGATGAACCACGGGTGATCCGGCCATTCGACGATCTCGGGCAGGCGACCGTCGGGCGACATGCCCGAGAAGCACAGACCGCCCTTTTCCAGCGCCTCGCGGTACTTGATGTCGACCTCGTAGCGGTGGCGGTGGCGCTCGTCGATGGCGGTGGTGCCGTAGACCTCGGCGACCTTGGACCCTTCGGTCAGCACCGCGTCATAGGCACCTAGGCGCATGGTGCCGCCCTTGTCGTCGGCCACCGAGCGGTTGACCTTCTGGTTGCCCTGCACCCACTCCTTGAGGTGGTAGACCACCGGCTCGAAGCGCTTCTCGCCGGCCTCGTGGTCGAACTCCTCCGAGCCGGCCTTGGCCACGCCCGCGACATTGCGCGCCGCCTCGATGACCGCCATCTGCATGCCGAGGCAGATGCCGAGGTAGGGCACCTTGTGCTCGCGCGCGAACTGGGCCGCCTTGATCTTGCCCTCGGTGCCGCGCTCGCCGAAGCCGCCGGGCACGAGGATGGCGTCGTAGCCTTCGAGATAGGGGGCGGCATCCTCGCGCTCGAAGAGCTCGGCGTCGACCCAGCTTACGTTGACCTTGACCCGGTTCGCCATGCCGCCGTGGGTCAGCGCCTCGGCGATCGACTTATAGGCGTCCTCGAGCTGGGTGTACTTGCCGACGATGGCGACGTTCACCTCGCCCTCGGGGTTGTGGATGCGCTCGGAGACGTCTTCCCACTTCTCGAGGTTGGGGCGGGGGGCCGGGGTGATGCCGAAGGCATCGAGCACGGCCTGGTCGAGGCCTTCGCGGTGGTAGGCCAGCGGCGCGTCGTAGATCGACGGCAGATCCTGCGCCGCAATCACGCTGTCGGAGCGCACGTTGCAGAAGAGCGCGAGCTTCTCGCGTTCCTTCTGCGGGATCGGACCCTCGGAGCGGCAGACGAGAATGTCGGGCGCGAGACCGATCGAGCGCAGCTCCTTGACGGAGTGCTGCGTCGGCTTGGTCTTCAGCTCCCCCGAGGCCTTGATGTAGGGCAGCAGCGTCAGGTGCATGAAGACGCACTGGCCGCGCGGCTTGTCCTGGCTGAACTGGCGGATGGCCTCGAAGAAGGGCAGGCCCTCGATGTCGCCGACCGTGCCGCCGATCTCGCAGAGCATGAAGTCCACCTCGTCCTCGCCGATCGAGATGAAGTCCTTGATCTCGTTGGTGACGTGCGGAATGACCTGGATGGTTTTGCCGAGATAGTCGCCGCGGCGCTCCTTCTCGAGCACGTTGGTGTAGATGCGGCCCGACGAGATGGAATCGGTCTTGCGCGCTGGAACGCCGGTGAAGCGTTCGTAGTGGCCGAGATCGAGATCGGTCTCGGCGCCGTCATCGGTGACGAAGACCTCGCCGTGCTCGAAGGGGCTCATGGTGCCCGGATCGACGTTCAGATACGGATCGAGCTTGCGCAGACGAACCGAGAAGCCCCGCGCCTGAAGCAGCGAGCCGAGTGCCGCCGAGGCAAGACCCTTGCCGAGAGAAGAAACGACACCGCCGGTGATGAAGATGAAACGTGCCATTGGCAGCGCGACCCCGTGATTTGCGTCAAAAAAGGAGGACACCCACGGCCCATCGAGCCGCAGCATCACGGGAGTCCACGTATAAAGGATTCGGGCCGCACTGTCTAGCCAACCGCAAGATGCTGTTGCGGCTGACAGGCGGCCCTCAAGCTGTTGTTAGTCGAGCAGTTCTTAGTCGGCGCTCGGAACCATCGGCGCATCCGCGCCTGCGTCATTTCCGCCCGACGGAGGGGGCAGGAGGCCATCGGTGTCCAGCGGAGCCGGTGCCGAGGTGTTCGTGTCTGTTGCCGGAGCGGAGCCCGAGAGACGGTCCATGACCGACACGCCGCTGGCATCGCTCGCCGCGAGCACCGTCAGGGTGATCGAGGTGATGATGAAGGCGATGGCCAGGCCCCAGGTGATCTTGCCGAGCGCGGTGGCAGCCGCGCGCTGGCTCATGGCCCCGCCGCCGCCGCCCATGCCGAGACCGCCGCCTTCGGAGCGCTGGAGCAGCACGACGCCGATCAGCGCGAGCGCGAGGAGGAGGTGCACGATAAGGATCACGTTTTCCATGGGGCGTCTCAGGCATTCCGGCTGTGTTGAACGGGCGCTATGTAGGCCAAGGAGGATGCACACGCAACCCGGCTCTTGGCTATGGGGGCAAAGGGCCGCGGCGCTGGGGCAGCCGCGCCGCGCCTGTTGCATGGCACCGGGGTCGTCGCAGCCGCGAAAATGCCCGGGGTCATCGCCTTCGCGGCGGCGCGAGCCCGGCTGGGGGGCGCTTCGAACGCGGAGCTGAGAATGCCTTGTGGGGTCGAGAGGGCGCGGCTAGGCTGCGCGTCATGGCTGGTGATCGTCCCCTTCTCGGTGTGCTCTTGATGCTTGGCTTTTGTGTCGTGGCGCCGATGGGCGATGCGACGGCCAAGCTGCTGGGCGACAAGGTCTCGATCGGCCAGCTGCTGCTGCTGCGCTTCGCCATTCAGGCGGCGGTGCTGATTCCTTTGATGATCGCGACGCGGGGCGTCTGTCGTCTGCGCGGCCGGGTGTTGGGGCTGACGGTGCTGCGCACGGTGATGCACATGCTGGGCATCGCGATGATGTTCGCCGCGCTGCGCTTCCTGCCGCTGGCCGACGCCATAGCGATTGCTTTCGTCATGCCCTTTTTCACGCTGCTGCTGGGGCATTACGTGCTCGGCGAAGAGGTCGGCTGGCGTCGCATGGCCGCGTGCGGGGTGGGCTTCATCGGAACGCTGCTCGTGGTTCAGCCCGCCTTTGCCGAGGTCGGCTGGCCGGCGCTGCTTCCGCTCGGTGTCGCGCTGAATTTCGCGCTTTTCATGCTGGTCACCCGGCAGATCGCCCGCGACGTCGATGCCATCTCGCTGCAGGCCGTCTCCGGCGTGATCGCGGTGGGGATCATGGCGCCGGTGCTGCTGCTTGTGCCGGGCGGCACGGTGCCAGGGCTCGCGCTGAGCCAGCCAAGCGCACCGGTCTGGGGGCTGATCGTCGCGATCGGGCTTCTGGGCACGCTTGCGCATCTGCTGATGACGTGGTCGCTGCGCTTTGCGCCGGGGGCCACGCTGGCGCCGATGCAGTACCTCGAGATTCCCGTCGCCACGATCATCGGCTTCGCGGTCTTCGCGGACCTGCCGAACGGGCTCGCGACGGTGGGCATCTGCGTCACCGTCGCCTCAGGGCTCTATATCCTCATGCGCGAGCGGGCCATCGCGAGGGCGCTTCGAGAAGCGCCCGTTCCAGCGCAGCCAGCGCCGTCACCGGCAGAATGACCAGCATCTTCGGCGCATCGAGGTGCAGCGTGACGCGCGGTGCATCGGTCTCGTTCGACGTGCCGGTGAGCAGGTCGGGCGTGAAGCGCAGCCCGTCGATCGGCCAGCGCAGGCCCTGGCTCGTTCCGCCGACCTCGGCCATCGGGTAGAGCGAGAAGCGGCTGCCGACCGGCAGATCGAGCGCCAGCTCGGGCGGGCAGAGTGCCACGACGTCCTCGCGCCCGACCAGCAGGCAGGGGCGGTCGGGGCGCCGCGCCAGCACCGTCATCGCCGCCAGCTGGTGGTCGAGCCGCGCGCCGAGAAACCCCGCCGCGTAGATCAGAGGTGCCTCGATACTGCGCAGGCACTTGTCGAAATCGGTGCTGTCCTGCTCGGCGATGCGGTGGATGCGCGCGGCGGGGATCCGGGCGCGGTGCTCCTCGGTCAGCGAGTCGAGATCGCCGATCACCGCGTCGGGGGTCACGTCTGCCGACAGCAGCGCCGCGGCACCGCCGTCCGCGGCGACCCGCGTTTTCGTCCGCGCCAGTAACGGCAGGAGTATGTCGGCCGGGCAGTCGCCTCCTCCGACCAGCAGGACGGGAGAGTGTGATCGGATCGGGTCGAAGTTCATGGCTTTTTAGTGGCTTTCCTCGAAAACGACCACAATTTGGTCATGAAATGATACTGTGAAAACCTCAGATTCGGTCAGCTTTGGTCTCCTAGTCGGTGGTAAACAATCTGTTGCAGATCGAGTGAAAAGTGAGCGGAACATGGTGAGTTCGAGCAAGATCCTGACGGTGTCCTACGGCACGTTCTCCTGCACGGCGGAAGGCTTCGATGATCCCCTTGGCGTGGTCAAGGACACGACGCAATTCTTCCGGGGGGTGGTGCGCGAGGACCGCTTCTTTGGGGCGGAACCACCGCAGTTCGATCCCGAGCTTGCCGCTCAGCTCCTTCAGGCGCAGTTGGATGCCGAGGCACAGGGCGGCCGGCTCGTGCTGCGCGGCCCGCTCGCCGATGTGGCCGCCCCGGTTTCGCAGGCCTCGGCACCCGCCGCCGCGCCCGATGTTTCCCGGCCCGCTCCAACCCGGCCCGCCGCCGAGGTGATCGGCCCGGACGCGGACCGTGGCATGGAAGCGGCGCTGGCCGAAACCGCGGCCCGCGCCGCCGCAGAGGCGCAAGCCGAAGCCGCAGAAACGCAAGCCACCGAATCCGAGATCGCCGACCCAGAGGCAGAGGTCGCCCTTTCGCGCAGGGATTCGCTTGCCGCCGAGGCCGCCTTCTTCGCCGCGGAGGCCGGGCAGGCCGCGGGCGACGAGTATGACTACGAGGACAGCGCCTTCGAGGTCTCCGCAGCACCGGCGCCACGTGCCGCCCCGCACGAGGCGGCGCAGGACGAGGCCGCAGACAGCGTCGCCGCCAAGCTCCGCCGCATCCGCGCGGTGGTCTCGGGCGGGGCCGCCGCCTCTGCCCTCGCCGCACAAGACGAGGCCGATCAGGACGACTCGGCGCAGCAGGATGGCGCAGATACGGTGGCCGCCGTCTCTGCCATGCTCGGCAGTCTCGCGTCCGAAGAGACTGCCTCCGCCGCGCCTTACGCAGGGGTCGCGGAGGACGGTCTCGCCGCCTGCCTGATCGACGAGGCCACGAGCCCCGGAGAAAACGACGTTATCGCCGAGTCCGAGGCCGAGAGCGCGCCGGCACCGCTGGCGCTGACCCCCGAGTTTGCCGCCAAGCCCGAGGCCCCGGCCGAGAGCCCCTCCGAATCCCAGCCGACCGAGCAGCGCCGCAGCCCGCGCCGCGTGCGCGTGGTGAAGGTGACCCGCGCCGCCTTTGACGCCGCCGTCGCCTCGGGGCAGCTCGAGCAGATGGACGAACCCAAGCCCTCGAGCAGCCTCAGCGCCGAGGACGAGGCGGAGCTGGCCCGCGAGCTGGAGGCTGTGAAGGCCGAGCTCGCCGCCGGGCTCGAGAGTGAGTGGGACGAGGTCGAGGATCTCGAGGCGCTCGCCGCTGCGCCGAGCGCCGAAATTCCGCTGGAGGCCGAGCAGGTGCTCGCCGATCTCGAGACAGAGGCGGCAGAGGACGACGCGGAGGACTCCGCCTGGGGCGACGAAGACCGGGATGACGAAGACCGGGATGAAGAAGACCGGCAAGACGAAGACCGGGATGACGAGAACTGGGACGACGAGGCCCTCGACGACACCGACTGGGACTTCGAGGCGGCCGAGCCTGACGACCACGTCAAGGGTACGGCCGGTGCCGACGTCGCAGAATACGATGACGCGGATGAGGACGACCACGGCGCCGAGGACGCCGCGGCCTTTGCCGCCGCCTTCGACGAGGCCCCCGATGCGCAAGACGCAGGCCAGCAAGAGGACGCGCTCGAGGATGCCGTCGCGCGCATGGCCCATGAGGACGTGCGCAAGGCGGTGAAACTGTCGAGCCTGGCGCGGGTCATGCTCACCGAGCAGAGCGTCGAGGACAATGACACCTCGCGCATCCTCGACGAGACCAACACCCAGATGGAAGAGCCCGAGGGCAACCGTCGCCGCAGCGCCATCGCGCATCTGCGCGCCGCCGTGGCCGCGACACGCGCGGACCGGCTGCTGGGCCGCAAGAAGGATGCCGAGGCGCAGGCCCAGCCCTACCGCGAAGATCTCGCAGACGTCGTGCGCCCGCGTCGCCCTGCGGCCCCGAGCCGCGCCGAACGCCCCGATGCGCCGTCGGTCGAGACCGCCATCGAATCGCGCCCTGCGCCGCTCAAACTGGTGGCAGAGCAGCGGGTGAATGTCGCCGCCGAGGCAGCCGCCACCCCATTGCGTCCGCGCCGCGTGACCTTGGCGGACATCGACACTGCAGATGCCAGCGGGGGCGATTTCGCCGATTATGCAGACAGCGTCGGCGCCCACGATCTGCCGGAGTTGCTCGAGGCGGCCGCGGCCTACCTGTCCTATGTCGAGGGCCACGCGCAGTTCTCGCGCCCGCAACTGATGACCAAGGTACGGCAGGTCGAGGGGCAGGACTCGAGCCGCGAGGACCGGCTGCGCAGCTTCGGCCAGCTGCTGCGCGACGGTAAGATCGAGAAGACCGGCGGCGGGCGGTTCACCGTCTCCGAGCGGATCAGCTTCAAGCCCTCGGCGCGCGCCGTCGGCTGAGCCGAAGATCATCACGATCAAGAAAGGGCGGGGCGCGGCTTCCGCCCTTTTTCGTTGCCTTGGAGGGGGACTTGGTGCCGCTGGGGCAGCGCGGGGTCCGCCCCGCGCGGCCCTTGGGAGCCATGCTTCCCCGGGATGTTTCTGCCCAGAAGACAAGACTTTTTCGGGTGCCGCGTGGCGTGTGGGCGGGCCGTGCCGCATCACGCAAGAGTTCTTTTTGCCTCCGTCTTGTCGTTGCGGTGGGGCGTGTCTACATCACGCGCATGCAAATCCCGATCCCCTTCGTGAAATCAAAGCCCCTCGTCTCGGTCGTCCGCCTGCAGGGCGCCATTGGCCCGCAGGGGCGCGGCGCGCTGAACGACGCGGCGCTGGCGCCGGTGCTCGAACGGGCCTTTCGCCGCGGCAAGCCCAAGGCGGTGGCGCTCGAGATCAACTCGCCCGGCGGCTCGCCGGTGCAGAGCTCGCTGATCGGCGCGCGCATCCGCCGCCTGTCGGAAGAGACCAAGGTCCCGGTCTTTGCCTTCGTCGAGGATGTGGCGGCCTCGGGCGGCTACTGGATCGCCTCGGCAGCGGATGAGATCTTCGCTGACGAAAGCTCGATCCTCGGCTCGATCGGGGTGATCTCGGCGAGCTTCGGCGCGCAGGTCTTCCTCCACCGGCAGGGCATCGAGCGGCGGGTGCACACCGCCGGCAAATCCAAGAGCATGCTCGACCCGTTCCGCCCCGAGACCGAGGAAGATGTGGCACGGCTGAACCGCATCCTCGGACAGCTGCACGAAACCTTCATCGCGCAGGTCAAGGCGCGGCGCGGGGGCAAGCTGAAGAACGATCCCGACCTCTTTACCGGGGAGATCTGGATCGGCCGCTCGGCGGTCGAGGTCGGGCTCGCCGATGGCGTGGCGCATCTCGTGCCCGGGATGAAGGCACGCTACGGCGACAAGGTGAAATTCCGCCGCTACGGCATGAAAAAGCGGCTGATCCCGCGGCTCGGTCTGAGCCTCGCGGAAGAGGCGCTGGGGCTGATCGAGGAACGCGCGGGCTACGCGCGCTTCGGGCTCTGACATGCTGGCAAAGGTCGTCGCCCTCTTTCTGGTGGTCATCGCGGTGCTGGGGATCTTCGGCAAGCTGCGCATGCCCGGGATCGGGCGGCTGAGCCGCCGCGAGGCGGGAAGGAAATGTCCGCGCTGCGGCCGGTACCGGATCGGCAAGGGGCCGTGCCCCTGCGGCGAACGAAAGGTCTGAAATGGTATTTCTCTACGCGGCCCTGGGCCTTGTGATCCTGCTTCTTGCGGGGGATGCGCTGGTCAAGGGGGCGGTGAACCTGTCCTTGCGCATGGGCATCCCGGCGCTGATCGTCAGCCTCACGATCGTTGCCTTCGGCACCTCGGCGCCCGAGCTGCTGATCTCGATCCAGGCCGCGCTGGACGGAGTGCCGGGGATCGCGCTGGGCAACGTCGTGGGCTCGAACACCGCCAACGTGCTGCTGGTGCTGGGCATCCCGGCGCTGATCACGGTGATCCATTCTTCGACACATGACACGCGCAAGAGCTATGCCATCATGCTCGGTGCCACGGGTCTTTTCATCGCGCTCGCCTTCCGCGGGGTCTTTGACTGGATCGCCGGCCTGATCATGCTGGCGGTGATGGCGGCGATCCTCTGGGATTCGGTGCGCGACGCGCTCTGCCATCGCAAGAATGGCAAGGAGGCGTCCTGCGAGCCGGACGAGCTCGAAGAACCCGAAGGGGCGGACCCGGACATGCCGGGCTGGAAGATCGCATTCTACCTGGTGCTGGGCCTTGTTGGCCTGCCGGTGGGGGCGAACCTGCTGATCGACAGCGCCACCGAGATCGCCGCCATGTTCGGTGTGCCCGACACGGTGATCGGCCTGACACTGGTGGCGCTCGGCACGTCACTGCCCGAGCTTGCCACCACGGTCATGGCGGCGATCCGCAAGCAGGCGGATGTCGCGCTTGGAAACGTGATCGGCTCGAACGTCTTCAACCTGTTGGCGATCATCGGGGTGGCCTCGCTGATCAAACCGATGCCGGTGGACCCGCAATTCCTCAGCTTCGATCTGTGGGTGATGCTCGGGGCCTCGCTGATCCTGGTGCCCTTCGTCTTCCTTGGCCGGGACATCGGCCGGGTCTGGGGGGTTATCCTCTCGGCGCTCTACGTCGGCTATGTGACGGTGGTTCTGATTTAAACGGTTTCGGGGGAGAAACGCATGGGACTCGAGAAACGTGCGCTGGTCACCGGCGCGGGCAAGCGGCTGGGCCGCGCAATGGCGCTTTACCTCGGTGAGCGTGGCTTCGACATGGCGGTGCATTACGGCGGCTCTGCCGAGGCGGCGGACGAGGTGGCGCAGGCGCTCCGCGCCATGGGCCGCACCGCGGTCACCCTGCAGGCGGACCTGCTCGATGAGGCGCAGAGCGAGACGCTGGTGGCGCGCGCCGCCGAGGCGCTTGGCGGGCCGCTCGGGCTGCTGATCAACAACGCCTCGATCTTCGAGCACGACGACATGCAGACCGCGACCCGCGCCAGCTGGGACCGGGCGATGGAATCCAACCTGCGGGCGCCCTTCGTGCTGCTGCAGGGGTTTGCCGCCCAGGCACCGGAGGCCGAGACCGACGACCGTGGCGAGCCGCGCGCGCGGGCGCTCTGCGTCAACATGCTCGACCAGCGGCTGCGCAAGCTGACGCCTGAGTTCATCAGCTACACGCTGGCCAAGTCGGCGCTCTGGACGTTGACCCAGACCGGAGCACGGGCGCTGGCGCCGAAGGTGCGGATCAACGCCATCGGGCCCGGGCCGACCCTGCAGGGGGCTGACCAGAGCGCCGAAGGATTCGCCCGGCAGCGCGCGGCGACGGTGCTGCAGCGTGGTTCCAACCCAGAGGACATCTGCGGTGCGCTGGGGTACTTCCTGGACGCTCCGGGGGTTACCGGGCAGTTCCTCTGTACCGATGGCGGGCAGCATCTCGCCTGGGAAACCCCGGACACCTGCGACCGGGAATAAGGTCGCGGTTTGACCAGCTTGGGGAGTCCTTGCGGCACCCTCCCATGCAGTCGCTGCGGCAAGTTGTGCACGTGTCACACTTGCTTCACGAAACCGTTGGGAAAGCGTCAAGCTTTCAAGGGTTTGAAGGTGGATATCGAAATCTTTTTCGCGATATCAATGGGTTATAATTCCGCCTAATAATTGGGCAATTTAACGAAACCGTCCAAATACAAGGGAAAATCAGCGAAGCCGGGATTTGACCCTCAGGGTTATCCACAGGAATGGTGGATGCATTCCTCCTTGATCTCGGGGGGCCGGCATTGCAGCGAGGCGCAGAATCAAGGCATGCCGTGAACAGACCGGAAACGACGTGATGGACGACGAAGCAGACATCCAGAAAACGGCCCCGAAGCGCGGCTACGAGGTGATCCAGGGCTACCTGCGGACGCTGGATTCGAGCCCCGGTGTCTACCGCATGCTCGATGACCAGAGCCGCGTGCTCTACGTCGGCAAGGCGCGCAATCTCAAGGCGCGGGTGTCGAGCTATTCGCGGCCCTCGGCGCAGCATTCGCGGCGGATCACCCGGATGATCTCGGACACCGCTTCGATGATGTTCCTGACGACGCGCACCGAGACCGAGGCGTTGCTGCTCGAACAGAACCTGATCAAGCAGCTCAAGCCGAAGTTCAACGTGCTGCTGCGCGACGACAAGAGCTTCCCGAACATCCTTGTCACCACCGGGCACGATTACCCGCAGATCAAGAAGCACCGCGGCGCCAAAACCGAGAAGGGCGCCTACTACGGTCCCTTCGCCAGCGCCGGGGCGGTGAATCGCACGCTGACCCAGCTGCAGCGGGTGTTCCTGCTGCGCAATTGCACCGACTCGATGTTCGAGAGCCGCACGCGGCCCTGCCTGCTGTTTCAGATCCGTCGCTGCTCGGGGCCTTGCACCGGCGAGATCAGCCGCGACGACTACGCCGAATCCGTCGCCGATGCGCAGCGGTTCCTCTCGGGCAAATCGACCGAGATGCAGGCGCGGCTGGCGGACCAGATGATGGCGGCCTCCGAGGCGATGGAGTTCGAGCGCGCCGCGGCCCTGCGCGACCGCATCCGCGCGCTGACGCAGGTGCAGTCGGTGCAGGGGATCAACCCGCAGGGCGTGGAGGAGGCCGATGTCGTGGCGCTTCATCTCGAGCACGGACAGGCCTGCGTGCAGGTCTTCTTCATCCGCTCGGGTCAGAACTGGGGCAACCGCGACTTCTACCCACGCGTCGGCGAGGACGTGGAAGAGGCCGAGGTGCTCGAGGCCTTCCTCGGCCAGTTCTATGACAGCAAGGAGCCGCCGCGCCTGCTGCTGCTCAGCCACGAGATCGAGAACGCCGACCTGATGTCCGAGGCGCTGACGGGCAAGCTCGGTCGCAAGGTCGAGATCGCCGTACCGAAGCGCGGCGAGAAGGCCGAGCTGATCGAGGGCGCGGCGCGTAACGCCCGCGAGAGCCTCGCCCGGCGCATGGCCGAGACCGCGACGCAGGCCAAGCTGCTGCGCGGCGTGGCCGAGGCCTTCGGGCTCGACGGGCCACCGCAGCGCATCGAGGTTTACGACAACTCGCACATCATGGGCACCAATGCCGTCGGCGGGATGATCGTTGCCGGGCCCGACGGCTACATGAAAAACCAGTACCGCAAGTACAACATCCGCGGCGAGGACCTCGTACCGGGCGACGACTTCGGCATGATGAAGGAGGTGCTGACGCGCCGCTTCACCCGGCTGCTGAAAGAGGACCCGGACCGCTCGAAGGGGCTCTGGCCCGACCTGCTGCTGATCGACGGCGGTGCCGGTCAGGTCTCGGCGGTCTGGGAGATCATGCAGGAATACGGCGTCGAGGACATCCCCATGGTGGGCGTGGCCAAGGGTGTCGACCGCGACCATGGCAAGGAAGAATTCCACCGCATCGGCACGCGGCCCTTCGCGCTGCAGCGCAACGATCCGGTGCTCTACTTCATCCAGCGCCTGCGCGACGAGGCGCACCGCTGGGCCATCGGCACCCACCGCGCCAAGCGCGCCAAGGCGCAGATGGCCAACCCGCTCGACGAAGTGCCCGGCGTCGGTGCGGCCCGCAAGCGCGCGCTGCTGCAGCACTTCGGCTCGGCCAAGGCGGTGGCGCGGGCGAATCTCGCGGACCTCAAAGCGGTGGATGGCGTCAGCGAAGCGCTGGCCGAGCGAATCTACGACTTTTTCCACGAGAAGGGGTAGGAGCTCGTTTCTTCGAGGAAACGTGCAATAGGGTTCGAAGGCTTTTGATCCGCGCCTGAGGGCAGCGTAGTTCCACTGGCGCGCGGTCCATGCTATGGCGGCGCGACGTTTACCCAAGGAGAGAGGCCATGGCCCACAAGGTGTTCATCGACGGCGAGGCTGGCACGACCGGTCTGCAGATCCGCGAGCGGCTGGAGCAGCGCGCGGACATCACGCTCGTTCAGGTGGACCCGGCTCGACGCAAGGACGCCGGCGCGCGCTCCGAGGCGCTGGCCGAGGCCGATGTGGCCATTCTCTGCCTGCCCGACGATGCCGCGCGCGAGACCGTGACGCTGGCCGAGCCGCATGGCACCAAGATCATCGACGCCTCGACCGCGCATCGCGTCGCCGAGGGCTGGGTCTTCGGCTTTGCCGAGATGGCCGAGGGCCAGCGCGAGGCCATTGCGGCGGCGCAGTATGTCTCGAATCCCGGCTGCTGGTCGACCTGTGCCATCGCGCTCATTCGCCCGCTCGTCGGCGCCGGCCTTATCGACCCGGCCTCGGCCCCGGCGATCTCGGGCGTTTCGGGCTACACCGGCGGCGGCAAGGGCATGATCGCCGAGTACGAGAGCGGCGAGACCTCTGGCTCGTTCCTCTATGGTGCGTCGCAGGGTCACAAGCACCTGCCGGAGATCGTCAAGCACGGTCTGCTGAGCGCGGTGCCGCTCTTCGTGCCCTCAGTCGGCGCCTACGCACAGGGCATGGCGGTCGCGGTGCAGCTGCCGGCGATGGGTACGGATGGCATGGAAGCGGCAGAGGCCGCGCTCAAGGCGGCCTATGCCGGCGAGCGCTTCGTGTCGGTGGTTGATGCCTCAGTGCACGCGCCGCGCGTCATGCCGCAGCGGCTGAACGGCACCAATACGCTGGAGCTGTCGGTGCACGGCAACCCGGCAACCGGGGCAGTGACGCTGATCGGCGTGCTCGACAATCTCGGCAAGGGCGCCTCGGGCGCGGCGGTGCAGAACCTTAACATCATGCTCGGCTGCGACGAGGCGGCGGGGCTGCAAGCCGGGACGGCTGCGGCGGCCTGATGGCGCAAGGAGGGGCGCTGCCCCTCTTGGCCTTCAGCCAATGCACCCGGCGTGTTTGGACATGGAAAAAGGGCGCGGGCCACGGGGGCCGCGCCTTTTTTCGGGTGCGCAGAGGGGGCGTGAGGTGGCGCAGACCCCACAAAAAGCGCGGCGCCCCTCGGGGAGCGCCGCGCCGGATGTCCGGAGATGCCGGAGCGGTCAGGTGTTGAACAGGAAGTGCAGCACGTCGCCATCCTTGACCACGTAGCTCTTGCCTTCAGCGCGCATCTTGCCCGCTTCCTTGGCGCCCTGTTCGCCCTTGGCGGCGACGTAGTCGTCATAGGCGATGGTCTCGGCGCGGATGAAGCCACGCTCGAAGTCGCCATGGATCACGCCGGCGGCCTGCGGCGCCGCTGTTCCGTGCTTGATCGTCCAGGCGCGGGCTTCCTTGGGGCCGACGGTGAAATAGGTCTCGAGGTGCAGCAGCTCGTAGCCGGCGCGGATCAGCCGGTCGAGCCCGGCCTCTTCGAGGCCCAGTTCCGACAGGAACATTTCGGCTTCCTCGGCGTCGAGCTGGCTGATCTCTTCCTCGATCTTGGCAGAGATCACCACGTGGCTGTTGCCCTGCGCAGCGGCCATCTCGGCGACCTTTGCCGAGAGCGCGTTGCCGGTGGCGGCCTCGCTTTCGTCGACGTTGCAGACGTAGAGCACCGGCTTGGAGGTCAGCAGCTGCAGCATGCGCCACTGCTTGAGGTCCTCGGCATCGACCTCGACGAGGCGCGCCGGCTTGCCCTGCTCGAGCATCGCCATGGCGTCCTTCATCAGGCGCTCCTGTTGGACCGCCTCCTTGTCGCCGCCGCGCACCTTGCGCACGATGTTCTGCAGGCGCTTTTCAAGGCTCTCCATGTCGGCGATGATCAGCTCGGTCTCGATGGTCTCGGCATCGGCGACCGGATCGACGCGGCCGTCGACATGGGTGACGTCGTCATCTTCGAAGCAGCGCAGCACGTGGGCGATGGCGTCGGTCTCGCGGATGTTGGCGAGGAACTGGTTGCCGAGGCCCTCGCCTTTCGACGCACCCTTCACCAGCCCGGCGATGTCGACGAAGGTCATCCGGGTGGGGATGATCTGCTTCGAGCCGGCAATTTCCGCCAGCGTGTCGAGCCGCGGATCGGGCACGGCCACGTCGCCGACGTTGGGCTCGATCGTGCAGAAGGGGAAGTTGGCCGCCTGTGCGGCGGCGGTCTTGGTCAGGGCGTTGAACAGCGTTGATTTGCCCACGTTGGGCAGACCCACGATCCCCATGCGAAATCCCATGTCGTGCTCCTTGGCTCGGGCTTGGCGTATGATCGCGCCGCTTCTAGTCGCCGTCCGCGCCCCTTGCAAGCGCGAGGCCCGACAGATGCGGCACCTGGCGGTGCCAGAAGCGCCAGTAGAGCAGCGCCGAGGCCAGCCCGAGGCCAAAGCTCAGCCCCATCCAGACCCCGCCCGCGCCGAAACCGAGCGGGAAGCCCAGCACATAGGCCGCGGGCATGCCGACAATCCAGTAGGAGACGGCGGCGATCAGCATCGGCACGCGGGTGTCCTTCATGCCGCGCAGCACGCCCAGCACGATCACCTGGACCGAGTCGACCAGTTGGAAGATCGCGGCCATGGCCAGCAGCAGCGAGCCGAGGCGCAGGATCTCATTGTGATGGGGGTCTTCGGCCGACAGGAAGAGGTTGATCAGCGTCTCGGGGATGCCGAGGAAGAGAATCACGGTGATCACCACGATCCCGAGAGACAGGATCTGTGCGGCGACCGTGCTGCGGGTGAGGAACGACAGATCGCTCCGGCCCATGGCCTGTCCGGCGCGCACGGTGGCGACGTTTGAGAGCCCCAGGTGCACCATGAAGATCGCGCCCGAGAGCTGCATGGCGATGCCATGCGCGGCCAGCGGCACGGTGCCGAGCCAGCCGACCATCACCGCGGTGGCGGCGAAAAGGCCGACCTCGGCCAGCGTGGTCAGCCCGATCGGCCAGCCGAGGTGGAACACCTCGCGCAGCATCTCCATGTCGGGACGCCAGAAATGGAACCAGATCTGGTGCTCGGGCAGTTGCAGTCGGGCGTAGATGACAACTCCGGCGAAGGCGGCGCCATGGGCGAAGAGCGAGGCGATGGCGGCGCCGGTGATCCCGAGTTCCGGCGCGCCCCAGTTGCCGAAGATCAGCGCGTAGTTGGCCAGCCCGTTGACCACCGCGGCGGCCACGGTGATCCAGAGCACCGCGCGGGTGTGCTCGAGCGCGGCGAGGTAGCTCTTGAAGACCATTACGCCGAGGGCCGGCAGCAGCCCGACGCCGGCGATGCGCAGGTAGGTCTGGGCGTTGGCGGCGACCAGCTCGGCCTGGCCGAGCAGCAGCAGAAGCGGCCTTGAGTACCAGAACAGCGGCAGCGCCAAGAGGAAGAAGGCAATCGACAGCCAGAGCGCCATGCGCGTGGTGCGGCGCACGTTCGGCTCGTCGCCGCGCGCGGCATATTGCGCGACCATCGGCATGACGGCGAAGGCGAAGCCCGATCCGAAGAGGAAGAGCACCGAAAAGACCGTCATCGAAAGGCTCAGAGCGGCAAGTTCGGGCACCCCGTAGCGGCCCATCATCACCATGTCGGTCAGGCCGATGGTGAGCTGCGCCAAATGGCCGCCGATCAGCGGCAGGCCCATCATCAGAACGGCGCGGATGTGGGCGGAATAGGGGAGAACTTGCGACATAATTGGGCTTTAGAAGGCGGTCGGGCTTCGCGCAACCTCAGAGTGAGCCGAGCAGCAGTTGCCCCGCCAGAAGTGTGACCAAAGCGCCCGCCGCGGTCTCGAGCAGGGCCAGCGCGCGGGGCATGCCGGGGCCGATGGCGTGGCGCGTGAGCGCGCCTTCGCGAAGCGTGACAGAGGCGAGGGCGACGACCAGCGTCACGCTCGCGGTGCCGAGCCCCATGGCAAAGGCGCCAAGGATGCCGGCGCCGGCGATGCCCATGCGCCAGGTGAGGATCAACAGGAAAAGCGCGCCGGTGCAGGGGCGCAGGGCGATGGCCCCGACCAGCAGCAGCGCGTCTCGGAGCGAGTGGACCTCCTGCGCCTGCTCAAGGCTCGGGCCATGGGCATGGCCGCAGCTCGGGCAGAGGTTGTCGTGGTCGTGGTCGTGGTGGTGATGAGCGTGCGGCCGGGGCACCGCCCGCAGCCTGCGCGCCCCACGCAGCAGCAGCCAGAGGCCGATTGCTGCGATCGCGGCGTAGCTGGCCGGGGCGAACCAGACCTCGGCCGCCGCAGTCATCCGTTCGCGGCCCCAACCCAGCAGGCCGACCCCGGCGTAGACCAGCAGCACTGCTGCGGCCGCTTGGGCAACGCTCGAGGTCACCGCCAGAACCGAGAGCCTCCAGAGCGCCACCCGCCGGCCGAGCCCGTAGCCGCCGATCAGCAGCTTGCCATGGCCTGGCCCCGCCGCGTGGAAGAAACCGTAGCCAAAGCAGACCGTCATCAGCGCGAGAAGCGCACCCGGCTCGCCCGCGCGCAGCGCCCGCAGACCCCGCGCCATGGCGTTCTGCGCCTCGCGCTGGCCCTCGATGGCCATGAGCGCAATCCGCTCCGCGCCGCCGAAGCCCCAGAGCCAGATGGCCAGCCCCAGCACCGCGAGCGCTGCGAGGGTCAGGAGCCGGCGCATGTCACCTCGATGCGATCGGCAAAATTCCGGCCGGGTTCGATTTCGAGGAACTGGTCTTCGGGGATCTGCGCCAGCTCGGCCTGCATCTTCTTCGCGGCCGCGTCGAGATCGGGCTTGCGCACCTCCGCGCGGCAGGGGGCGGGCAGCGTGATCGGCAGGCTGGCCTCGAAGGCGATATAGTAGGTCGGATCATAGGGCTCGATCACCAGCCCCTCGGCGGGGGCGGGGGTTACGCTGCGGCGGTGCACCGAGGTGATCCGCCCCTCGTCGATCGCCACGGAGACGAACTCGGGCGCTCCGAGCTCCAGCTTCGCGCCATCGGAGTACATATAGAGGTCACCCTCGAAACCCTCGTACCAATTGTCGAGATCAAAGCGTTCCAGCGCGGTCAGCTCGGCCGCTGTCAGCGCACCGTCGCCGTCGGGGTCGAGCCCCATGTCCTCGAGGATCAACAGCGAGAAAAAATCGTCGTAGCGCCACGTGACCTCCACCGAGGTGACCCGCCGGTCCGCACCGACGTCCAGCGCCAGCCCGACATCGGCGAAAACATGAGGGTGCGCGAGTGCCTGTGCACCGATGCTGATCCCGGCCATGGCAATGCAGAGCATCGCGACTCCTCGCGGCCCGGCGGAGCGATGAAGCCTTAGTTTACCTAAGGGCATGCCATTTCCCGTGGTCATGTTAGGCTGGCCATATTTGAGACATGATTCCCTTAGGAAGTTTTTTTATGGCTAGTTTGATTGATCTGACGGCGTTTGCGCCCCAGGCCCGGCGTTTTCTGACCGAACTCGAAGCAAACAACGATCGCGCGTGGTTCAGCGCCAACAAGCAGCGCTACGACAGCGAGGTCAAGCGCCCGGCGGAGCTTATGATTGCGCAGATCACCCCCGAGCTCGAAATCCTGAGCGGAGACCTGCCGAGACCGAAACTCTTCCGCCCGCAGCGCGACGTGCGCTACAGCGACGACAAGCAGCCCTTTCACACGCATCTGCACGCGCTCTGGTCCCTGCCGGACGGGCGGGCCTGGTATTTCGCGCTGTCGAAGGATTACGCCACCGCGGGCGCGGGTATCCTCGCTTTCGACGGCCGTAGGATGCTGGCTTGGCAGGCAGCGCTGATGGGGCCGGAGGGCGACGAGCTGGAGCGGATCATCGCGCGCAGCGGCGCGCGGATCGATCCGGCGCCCAGTCCGACCTCCGAGGTGCCGCCGGGGCCGCGGGCCAAGCTGATGCGCCGCCCGGGCTGCGTGCTCTGGATCGACGAAATATATGAGGACCTGGTGCCCGACCCGGTGGCGACGCTGCTTCAGTGCTATAGCCGGCTGCAGCCGTTGCAGGACTGGCTCGGCACACGTCTCTGAGCGTGCCGCTCAGGCGCCGTTGCCCGGCCCCGGCGTGGCGCCGAGGATATGGTCGGAGCGGTGAATGACGTGCCCCGCGCCGCCGACGATGAGCGGATCGGGCGGCGTGGCGATGCGGTGGTCCTTGCCGGGATAGTCCAGCGTCGACAGGAAATGCCGCATGCAGTCGAGCCGGGCGCGTTTCTTGTCGTCGGATTTCACCACGGTCCAGGGCGCATCGGCGGTGTCTGTATAGAAGAACATCGCCTCCTTCGCCTCGGTGTACTCGTCCCACTTGTCGAGGCTCGCCTTGTCAATGGGCGAGAGCTTCCATTGTTTTAGCGGATCGGTCTCGCGGCTCTGGAAACGGGCCTTCTGCTCGTCGCGGGTGACCGAGAACCAGTACTTGTAGAGCCTTATCCCCGAGCGCACGAGCATCCGTTCCAGTTCCGGGGTCTGGCGCATGAACTCGAGGTACTCGTTGGGCTCGCAGAACCCCATGACCCGCTCGACCCCGGCCCGGTTGTACCACGAGCGGTCGTAGAGCACGATTTCGCCTGCGGTGGGAAGGTGCTCGACATAGCGCTGGAAATACCATTGCCCGCGCTCCTGCTCGCTGGGCTTGTTCAGCGCAACGACGCGCGCGTGGCGGGGGTTGAGATGCTCGGTGAAGCGCTTGATCGTGCCGCCCTTGCCGGCGGCGTCGCGGCCCTCGAAGAGCAGCACGAACTTCTGCCCAGTCTGCAAGGCCCAGAGCTGCACCTTCAGCAACTCGGCTTGCAGTCGCGCCTTTTGCACCTCGTAGCCGCGCCGGGCCATTTTCTTGGCGTAGGGGTATTCGCCAGTCTCGAAGGCGCGGCGGATTTCGTCCTGCGTGGGTCCGTGCCGGTGGGCCGCGTGCACCGGCGCCTGCAGTGGCACGGAGCCGGCCGACCGGGTCGACGCCGTTTGCGGATCGGCACCGGGCACGTCAGGCTCTTCGGGCCCGGAGGCTTTCGGCATCTCGGTCATGGCGGATCCCTTCGGACGGGGGACGGTGTCAGCCTGGGGTGCCAGCCTGCGCCCTGCCATGCGCCCTGTCAAATCCGGCGGGGCGATCAGCCCGCAAGCTCGCTGCGCCAGTCGTGCTTTGGCGAAAACCCGAGCATGCGCTTGGCCTTGGCATTGCTGTAGAAGGCCTGGCGCGGCTGCATCGGGCTCTTCACCGGCACCCCGTCATAGAACCGCGCGCGGATCTCCTCGTTGTCCTGCGGCACCGCCAGATCGTCGTTGGCCACGTTGAAGATCTGGAAGCCGAGCCCATCCACCTCGAGGCAGCGGCTGACCATCTGGGCCAGGTCGCGCACGTCGATGTACCCGAAGATGTTGCGCAGCCGCGGGGCGGGGTCGTCGGCATAGGCTGGAAAATCGCGGTGGTAGTCCTCGATCTCGCAGACGTTTGAGATGCGCAGACCGTAGATGTCCTGCCCGCTGCGGCGCTGGATGCCGCGCGCGGTGACCTCGCCCGCGACCTTCGACAATGCGTAGGCGTCTTCGGGGATCACCGGGTGCTCCTCGTCGATGGGCAGATACTCGGGCTTGCGGTCGCCCCGCGCGAAGCAGACGCCATAGGCCGTTTCCGAGCTGGCGAAGACCACCTTGGGAATGCCGAGCGTCGCCGCCGCCTCCAGCACGTTGTAGGTCGAGAGCGTGTTGACCCGGTAGCTCTCGCAATCGGGCTTGATGAGGATGCGGGCGAGGGCGCCGAAATGCACCACGGCATCGAACTTGAGCGGCCCCGTGCTGTCGAGCTCGTCGAAGCCCGCAAGCGAGGTCATCGCGCCGAAGACCTGCCCGGGGTCGGTCAATTCGGTGATCAGGTCGTGCACGCCCGGATGACCCAGCGGTGCGAGGTCCGCGTTGAGGATGCTGTGACCCTCTTCGGCAAGATGCCGTACCACGTGCCGCCCCGCCTTGCCGCTCCCGCCGGTGAACAGAATGCGCATGTCGTCCTCCCTCTTTCTCTGGCCACACCATCCCGAGCAAATCCGCGAAGGTCCAGAGGGGGGCAGTCGATTTTCACCCCATTGATTTTCCCGGACGTATCCGGCACAGGTTTCGCGACATTCCGGAGGTCGCCGCGCCTTTCGCCAGTGACCCGCCTCTGAAGGGAAGGACCGCCATGACCCGTATCGACGCCAAGTTCGCCGCGCTGAAGGCCGAGGGGAAGAAGGGCTTCGTTGCCTACGTGATGGCCGGGGACCCGGATTACGACAGCTCGCTCGAGCTTGTGCGCGGTCTGCCGGGGGCCGGTGTCGACGTGATCGAGCTGGGCCTGCCCTTCACCGATCCCATGGCCGATGGCGAGACCATCCAGCTCGCCGGCCAGCGCGCGCTCGAGGCGGGCATGACGCTGAACCGCACGCTGCAGCTCGTGCGTGACTTCCGCACTGGAGACGACACCACCCCGATCGTGCTGATGGGGTATTACAACCCGATCTACAGCCACGGCGTCGACCGCTTCCTTGTCGAGGCGCGCGAGGCCGGCATCGACGGTCTGATCATCGTCGACCTGCCACCCGAAGAGGACGAGGAACTCTGCATCCCGGCGCAAAAGGCAGGCCTCAATTTCATCCGCCTCGCCACGCCCACCACCGACGACAAGCGCCTGCCCAAGGTGCTGCAGAACACCTCGGGCTTCGTCTACTACGTCTCGATCACCGGCATCACCGGCGCCGCCGCGGCGCAGGCCACCGACGTCGGCCCCGAGGTCGCGCGGATCAAGGCCGGCACCGACCTGCCGATCATTGTCGGCTTCGGTATCCGCACACCGGAAGCCGCCGAGAGCATCGCTTCCGTCGCCGACGGCTGCGTCGTCGGCTCGGCCATCGTCGGGGCCATGGCCGAGGGCAAGCCCGTCTCGGAGGTGCTGGCCTTCGTGAAGTCCATCGCCGACGGGGCCCACCGCGCCTGAGCGCCGCACTGCGCCACCTGAGAGCCGCGCCGGTTGCCGTGCGCGGCTTTTGCATGTCCGCCGCCCCGTGCGACGTTAGGCCCCGGCATTTTCCACCAACCGGTGTGCCGCGCGAAATTGCGGGCAATAAACACTGGAATCCGGCATCAGGGTTCTATCAGGCCCTGACGCGGAAAAACTCTCGAAAGGGCTTTGCCTTGGTATTTGCGCGCGGTTTGAAGCGCCTTGCTAAAAGGTTGGCGCAACCAGGAGTGGTGTCTTTCCAAGGGTAGTTCGCTCCAGGCTGAATAAATGCCCGTCGAACGTTCATGGTAGAGAGTCTCGACGAGTGCCGCGTAGTCGGCGCTGGCAAAGGCGCTGACATGCCTGCGGACGAGATGAAGGTCGGCCACCGGGTAGACACCCTCGAGGTCGATCATCGAGGATTGCCCTTGCCACTCCAGCGTATGAGCCTGCCCGAACTGAACCGCGAAATACTGTGTCTCGACGGTGCGCCGCGCCACGAGGTCGAAGAAATCATTGTTCCTTTTTGTGGGCTTGACGCATTCGTCCATGACATAGCCCCGACAGAGCCCGTCCGAAAGGATCAGGGCCCGCAGCGCTGGCACGGTCGAGGAGTCGTAAAAGCCGCTTTGAAGCGCGCCGAGCAGATTGTCCCGGCGAACGTGATTGCGGTTCCACACCTTGTAGAAGAGCCGATTGCCGGTCGCGGACGCCCCGCGACGGGTCGAAAAGACCCAGCGGGAATGATCCTGTGTACCGTATTGCGCCCTGACCACCTTTTGCACGTCCAGTGTTCGAAAATTAATTTGAGACAATTCAATGGTCTCAATCTGCATGTGCCACTCCGGTACACAAAAATAAAAAAATGCTACGTGGTCCATATTCCAGCTGTCAAGATATCCCGCGCGAGCCGTAAGGGAGACGCGCTCATATCCGGTGTTGCTGTCACGCAAAGGTTTGCGAGAGTGAAGGTCGCGCGTTTGGCGGAGCCCGCCGCGCGGAGGAACAGCCCTCCTGCCGAAACCCCAACCCAAGGATGCGCGGCTGACGCCCGCCTTTGCCGGGGGGCGGCCACCCGGATTGACTCTCCCACGCGCAGACGTCATCCTCATTTGGTATACCATTTTGCGGGGGGAGCGCTTTGGCAGAGATCACGGTGATCGGGCTCGGCTCGATGGGCATGGGCATGGCGCAGTCGCTGCTGCGTGCCGGGCACGTTGTGCACGGGCTGGATATTTCAACCGAACGCACGGCGGCCTTCGAGGCCGAGGGCGGCGCGCCGGGCAGTCTCGCCGAGGCGCTGGGCGCGAGCTCGGTGCTGGTCTGCGTTGTGCTCAACGCGGCGCAGACGCGCGAGGTGCTCTTCGGTCCGGGCGGCGCGGCGGAACATCTGGCCGAGGGCGCGGCGATCATTTCCTGCGCGACCATCGCGCCAAGCCAGGCGCGCGAATTGGCCGAAATGGCCTCGGCGAAAGGCTTGCACTACCTCGACGCGCCGATCTCCGGCGGGGCGATCAAGGCGGCGCAGGGGCAGCTCTCGGTCATGGCCTCGGGCACGCCAGAGGCCTTTGAGGCCGCCGCGCCCGCGCTCGACGCCATGGCCGCCACCGTGCACCGGCTCGGCGACGCGGCCGGCGCGGGCAGCGCGATGAAGGCGGTGAACCAGTTGCTGGCGGGCGTGCATATCGCCGCCATGGGCGAGGCGATGGCGCTCGGCATCAGCCAGGGGCTCGACCCGGCGCGCATCGTCGAGGTGATCTCGGCCTCCGCAGGCACCAGCTGGATGTTCGAGAACCGCGGGCCGCATGTGGTGGAGGGCGACTACACGCCGCGCTCGGCGGTGAATATCTGGCCTAAGGATCTCGGCATCGTCGGCGGCATCGCGGGCGAGGCGCAGCTTCCCGTGCCGATGACCGAGGCCGCTCTGTCGCAGTTCAAATCCGCTGCCGAGGCGGGCGACGGGCTGATCGACGATGCCGCGGTGATCAAGGTCTACGCCCGCGCCGCAGGGCTCACCCTGCCGGGAGACGCGTGATGCTGCTGGGCTGTATCGGCGACGATTTCACCGGCTCGAGCGATCTTGGCAACACGCTGGTCAAGCAGGGCATGCGCACCGTCCAATACGTTGGCGTGCCGAAAACCGACGCCGCGCCGGATGTCGAGGCCGGGGTGGTGGCACTCAAGTCGCGCTCCATTCCCGCCACCGAGGCGGTGAAACTGTCTCTGCAGGCGCTGGAGTGGCTGAAGGCGCAGGGCTGCGAGCAGTTCCTTTTCAAGTATTGCTCGACCTTCGATTCGACGGCCGAGGGTAACATCGGTCCGGTTGCCGAGGCGCTGGCCCATGCCCTGGGCACCCAGAGCGTGATCTTCTGTCCGGCCTTCCCGGCGACGGGGCGGACGATCTATCAGGGCCATCTCTTCGTGCAGGACCGCCTGCTGTCGGAGAGCGGCATGGAAAACCACCCGCTCACACCGATGAAAGACCCGGACCTGCGCCGCGTGCTCGCCGCGCAAGTGTCGCGCGGGGTTGGCCATGTGCCCGCCAGCACGGTGTGGCAGGGGGCCGAGGCGATCCGCGCACGGCTGACCTCCGAGACGGAGGCGGGCCGCGGCTTCGTCATTGCCGATGCGATCCGCGACGAGGATCTCCTGACCTGGGGCAAGGCGCTCGAGGGCGTGAAACTGCTCACCGGCGGCTCGGGCATCGCGCTCGGCCTGCCGGGCAACTTCGCGCTGTCCGGCAAGGCGGGCGCATGGACCGGGCAGGGCGGGCAGGTGGTCGCGCTGTCGGGCTCCTGCTCCAACGCCACGCGGGCGCAGGTGGCTGCCCACGGCGGGCCGAAGCGCGAGATCACGGCCGAGGAGGCGCTTGGCGTGCTCGAGGCCGAGACCCTCGCCGACTGGGCGCTGGCGCAGGACGGGCTGCCGCTGATCTACTCCTCGGCTGAGCCTGCCACGGTCGCCGCCGCGCAGGAAAAGCATGGTCGCGAAAAGGTCGCCGCCGCGCTCGAGGGGCTGTTCGCCCGGACCGCCGCCGCGCTGACCGCAAGGGGCGTCAAGCGGATCATCAGCGCCGGGGGCGAGACCTCGGGCGCGGTGGTCGAGGCGCTGGCCCCCGAGGCGCTGGAAATCGGCCCCGAGATCGACCCCGGCGTGCCGGTCATGCGCGCGGGCGAGATGGTGCTGGCGCTGAAATCCGGCAACTTCGGCGCCGAGGACTTTTTTGCCAAGGCCGCCAGGGTGATGGAGCAGGGGGCATGACCGAGAGCAAGCTGCGCGAGCAGATCTGCGAGATGGCCGCCTCGATGTTCGCGCGTGGCCTGACCGGTGGCGCCTCGGGCAATATCTCGGCCCGTACCGAGGACGGCGGTCTACTCGTCTCGCCCACCGGCTCGAGCTTCGGCAGTCTCGATCCGGCACGGCTTTCGCGCTTCGACGACAGGGGCCAGCTGATCGGCGGCGACCAACCGACGAAGGAAATTTCGCTGCACAGCGCCTTCTACGAGACGCGCGGCAAGACCGGGGCGGTGGTGCATCTGCATTCGACCCACGCCGTGGCCTGGTCGATGATGCCCGATATCGACCCGCAGAACCTGCTGCCGCCGCTCACCGCCTATGCGGTCATGCGGCTCGGCAAGGTGCGGCTGCTGCCCTTCTTCGTGCCCGGCGATCCGGCCATGGGCGACGCGGTGCGCGGGCTGGCGGGCAAGCGCTCGGCAGTGGTGCTGGCCAATCATGGCCCCGTGGTCGCGGGCAAGGACCTCGAGGCCGCCGTCTACGCGATGGAAGAGCTCGAGGAGACCGCCAAGCTCGCCTTGCTGCTGAAGGGCCACCAACCGCGCATGCTCACCTCGGGGCAGGTGCAGAAGGTGGTCGACAAGTTTGACGTGGACTGGGACTGAGACATGAAGTTTTCCGCCAATATCGGCTTTCTCTACACCGAGCTGCCGCTGCCCGAGCGCATCCGCGCGGCGGGGCGTGACGGCTTCGACGCGGTGGAGTGCCATTTCCCCTATGACGTGCCGCCCGAGCAGGTGAAGGCCGCGCTCGACGAGACGGGTTTCGACATGCTCGGGCTCAACACCATTCCCGGCACCCCGGCGGCGGGTGATTTCGGCCTCGCCGCCTTGCCGGACCGCCGCGAGGACGCCGCGGCGGCAGTGCGGCAGGCGGTGGCCTATGGTGCGGCGATCGGGGCAAGGAACGTCCATGTGATGGCGGGGCGCACCGATGGCGGGTCCGAGGCCGAGGCGGCCTACCGCGAGACTCTGAGCCTCGCCTGCGATCTCGCGGGCGCGGCGGGCATGGGGGTGCTGATCGAGCCGATCAACCATCGCGACGTGGCGGGCTATCACCTCAGCCGTGTCGAGCACGCCGCCGAGATCATCGAGGCGCTGGGGCGGGACAACCTGCGCATCATGTTCGACTGCTATCATACGCAGATCATGCAGGGCGACCTGACCGAGCGCTTCAAGGCGCATCTGCCGATGATCGGCCACGTGCAGATTGCCGCCGTGCCGGACCGCGGCGAGCCCGATGGCGGCGAGATTTGCTTCGAACGCCTGCTGGCCTCCTTTGCCGAGGCCGGGTGGGAGGCACCGGTGGGCGCGGAATACAAGCCGCGCGGCGGGGATACCAAGGCGGGCCTCGGCTGGCTCGCCCCCCTGCGCGCGGCGCTGGCTTGAGTTGAAAGGGATCGAAGAGATGACGGATGTACTGGCAGTCGGCAAGCCCGACCAGATGAGCCGCGCGCCGCTGGCCGAACTGGGCTGGACCCATGTGGAGAGCCTCGACGCCGCGCAGGGGCTGGACGAGGACACGCGCAAGGCCGTGAAGGCGATCGCGTTCTACGGCCACAGCCCCTTTGCGGGCGCGCAGATGGACGCCTTCCCGAACCTCGGCCTCATCGCCAATTTCGGCGTCGGCTATGACGCGATCAATGTTCCCGACGCCTCGGCGCGCGGCATCAAGGTGACCAACACGCCTGACGTGCTGAACGACGACGTGGCGGACCTCGCCGTGGCCATGCTTCTCGATTTCTGCCGCGACATGCGCGGCGCCGAGGCACGGGTGCGCTCGGGGGCCTGGAGCAAGGACGGCGCGCATCCGCTGCAGCGCAAGATGAGCGGACAGAAGGCGGGCATCCTCGGCATGGGGCGGATCGGACGCGAGATCGCGGACCGGCTCGCGGCCTTCAAGATGGAAATGCACTACCATTCGCGCTCCGAGAAGGAGACGCCCGGCTGGACCTACCACGCCGATCCCGTCTCGCTGGCACGCGAGGTGGACTTCCTGGTGATCGCCCTCGTCGGCGGTCCGGCCACCGAGGGCTACGTGTCGAAGGAGGTGATCGAGGCGCTGGGACCGACCGGCGTGCTGATCAACATCTCGCGCGGCACGACCGTGGACGAGGAGGCCCTGATCGAAGCGCTGCAGAAGGGCACCATCGAGGGCGCGGGTCTCGACGTGTTCCTCAACGAGCCCAACCCCGACGCGCGCTTCCTGACTATCGAGAACGCCGTACTGCAGCCGCACCAGGCCTCGGCCACGCGCGAGACGCGCACCGCCATGGGCCAGCTCCAGCGCGACAACATCGCGGCCTTTATCGCTGGCAAGGAGCTGCTGACGCCGGTCAACTGAGGCGCAAACTTTCTTTGAAGAGATTTGGCCCCTGCGTGACGCGGGGGCCTTTTCGTTCAGGCCGCGCGGGTGCCGGTCGTGTCGACCCCGGCAAAGCCCGCATCAAGCCGCCGCCACGCCCAGGCGGTCAGCACGATCACGCCCGCAGCCGCCACGTAAAACGGCATCTGCAGCGCCAGGCTGCGCGGCATCACCGCCTCGGCGGCGCTGACCACAAGCCCGGAGGCCAACAGGCCGACCGGCATCATCCCCCAGGCGAAGAGCCGGTAGGTGGCATTGACCCGCCCGAGGATCTCGTCGGGCACGTGCCGCTGGCGGTAGGAGACCGAGACCGTGTTCCACACCAGCCCGCAGAACTCGAAGGCCGCGAGCACCGCCGCCACCGCCCAGCTGTTCGGCGCCAGCGGCAGCGCGGCGAAGGCCAGCGCCGATGCCAGGGTCATCCATTGCGCCGAGGCGCCGCTGCCCAGCCTGCGCACGATACGCTCGGCGAAGAACCCGCCCAACACCCCGCCAAGCGCCCCCGCCGCCAGCACCAGACCGTAGCCCGAGGCTCCGAGACCGAGGTTCTCCTGCACGTGCAGAACCAGCGCGATGACCACCATCTGGTGCAGCAGGTTCCACACGCCGGTGATCACCGCCAGCAGCCGCAAGAGCCCCGAGCCGCGCAGGAAAGCGAGCCCGTCGCCAAGCTCCTTCTTCCAGTCGCGGGTCCCGGTCCGTCGGGGCGTGAAACGCCCCTTGAGCGAGTGCATCAGCCCCACTGCAATCAGGAAGCACAGGGCGTTCAGCGCGAAGGGCAACCAGACCACCGAGGCGATGAGGAAGGCCCCGACCGCGGGGCCGAGCAGCGCGTTGCCGACCATCTCGACGCTCCAGAGCCGGCCGTTGGCGCGTTCGAGCTTATCATGCGGCACAATGGCGGGCAGCATGGTCTGCGCGGCGCTGTCGCGGAACACCTCTGCGGTGCCCACAAGCAGCGCGCAGCCGAGGAGGGCGGCGAAGAGCGCGGGGTCGGCGGTGCCCGTGTCCGGGGCCGGCGCGAGCGGCAGGGCAAGCCAGATCGTGACCGCCGCAAGCGCAAAGGCGCAGGCGCGCACAACATCCATACAAAGGATCAGCCGCCGCCGGTCCACCCGGTCGGTGACCACTCCGGCGGGAAGGGCGAAGAGGAACCACGGCAGCCGCAGGGTGATCGGCATCAGCGTGACCAGCAAGGGATCGCGGGTCAGCAGCGTCGCGAGCCAGGCCCAGACCACCACGGCGACGCCATCGGCGAGATTGGTCATGCCACTGGCAAGTATGAAACGGTGCAGGGGGCTGGGAGGGGAAGGGGTCACGCGGTGTCCTTGGGAAGCTTCATCTGAGTCGGGGTGAGCCTAATTCCTCAAGTCCAGTTGAGGTCAACCCGAGGCCCGCGCGCCGGGACATCTCTTCCGCCTTCCTTCGCGGCAGGTGGGTGTCCCCGCCCGTGGCGGGGCTCAGCCGAAGATCGCGGGCACCAGCGCACCGCGAGCCTGGATCACCTTGGCGGCGAGCCGCATGGCCTGGGCGGCGGCGTCCTGCGGTGCCATGCCCTGTGCCAGCCCGGCCAGCAGCCCGGCGGCAAAGCTGTCGCCCGCCGCGGTGGTGTCGACCACCTCGGCCACGGTCTCGGCGGCGATCTCGTGCCGCCCGGCCTCGCGCTGCCATAAGTGCAGCGCTGCGCCGCCCTGTTTCACCGCCACCATGTCTGCGCCGCCCTTGCGGTAGCGCTCGATGGTCTCGGAGGGGCTCGCGTCGCCGAAGAGCTCTTCTTCCTCGTCGAAGCTCGGCAGCACGATGTCGGCGGTGCGCGCGCCCATGGTCAGGCCGGCGCGCATCGCTTCGGTGCTTTCCCACAGTCGGGGCCGCAGGTTGGTGTCGAACGACACGATCGCCCCCCTCGAGCGCGCCTTGGCCAGCGCGCCGCAGAAGGCCTCGCGCTGCTTCGGCGGCAGGATCGCCAGCGTGATGCCCGAGAAGTGGATCATGTCGCGCCCCTTGAGGATGCCGTCGAGCCAGCCGAGGTCATCGGCCATCAGCTTCGCCGCCGACTGGCCGCGCCAGTAGGAAAAGCTGCGCTCGCCGTTCTCAAGCGAGATCATGTAGAGCCCGACGGTGCGGTCGGGAATGCGCCGGATGGTCGAGACATCCACGCCTTCGCCCGAGATGAACTGGAGCATCTCGCTGCTCACCGCATCCTCGCCCACGCAGGTGCCGTAGCTCACCGTCCACTCCTCAGGGAGCAGGCGGCGGGCATACCATGCGGTGTTGAACGTGTCGCCGGCAAAGCCGCGCTTGTAGAGGCCGTCTCCGGCCTGCGACAGTTCCACCATGCATTCTCCGAGGGCGAGGAAAGCGGTCACAGAAGATTTCTCCGGGCAAGGTTACGCATCAGCGCCCCGGTGCCGAAGGTCCATTCCGGGGCCTCGGTGGAGAGCCGGACTGTGTTCTG
Organism: Alloyangia pacifica; assembly: GCF_003111685.1. NCBI lineage: Bacteria > Pseudomonadati > Pseudomonadota > Alphaproteobacteria > Rhodobacterales > Roseobacteraceae > Alloyangia > Alloyangia pacifica. The sequence continues at coordinate 750,419 of NZ_CP022189.1, forward strand.
CAGCGCGCCGAGCGCGGGTTCGGAGATGCTTACAACGTCTCCGACGTGATGTGTAAACCCCTGACCGGGTGCGTCGCGGTCCTCGGTGGGGGCAAAGAGCGTGCCGAGGAACAGCAGGAAGCCGTCCGGGTACTGGTGATGCCGCCCGATGGTCTGTGCCACGATGGAGGCCGGATCGCGGCTGATCTGGCTCATCGACGACGCGCCATTGAGGACGAATCCGTCCTCGCCCTTGACCGTCATCGTCAGTTCCGCCTTGCGCACGTCGTCGAGCGTGTAGCTCTCGTCGAAGAGGCGGATGAACGGGCCGATGGCGCAGGACGCGTTGTTGTCCTTGGCCTTGCCGAGCAGCAGCGCCGAGCGGCCCTCGACGTCGCGCAGGTTGACATCATTGCCCAGCGTCGCGCCGAGGATGTCGCCGCGCGAGTTGATCGCCAGCACGATCTCGGGCTCGGGGTTGTTCCACTTGCTGATCGGGTGCAGGCCCACCGTCGCGCCCCAGCCGACCGCCGCCATGGGCTGCGACTTGGTGAAGACCTCGGCGTCGGGGCCGATGCCGACCTCGAGGTATTGCGACCACATGCCTTCCTGCTGCAGCACGCGCTTCACCTCCATCGCCTTCTCCGAGCCGGGCTCTATGCCCGAGAGCGAGTCGCCGATGATGGATTTGACCTTGGCGCGGATCGCCTCGGCGGCGTCGGGATCGCCCGCGGCCTGTTCCTCGATCACCCGCTCGACCATCGACTGCGCGAAGGTCACACCCGAGGCTTTCACCGCCTGCAGATCGCAGGGGGCGAGCAGGTGCAGCACGTCCTCGTCCGCGCCCTCGTTCGAGCCCGTCAAGAGGTCGGCCAGCGTGCCGATCTCCTCGCCGGTGGCGGCGCGCAGGGTGGCGGCGGGGTCTTCGCTCTCCAGCAGGTCGCGCATGGTGGGAATGGTCTTGCTGGTGATGTCCACCAGCACCTCGCCGCGCAGGGCGACCAGCGCGGGGCCGACGCCGGGGCGCCAGACGCGGCCAACCAGAAGGGCATCGGGGGTAGGGTTGCTCTGTGGCAGCATGGGGGTCTCCTCCGTCTTCAGTCTTTTCTCATGGGTGTTCGGGCGCGGACGATCAGTCCGCGGGCGGCAGCAGCTTGCCCGGGTTCAGGATGCCCTGCGGATCGAAGGCGGTCTTGATCCGCCGCATCCAGTCCAGCGCCGGGCCGTGCTCGGCCTTCATGTATTTCTGCTTGCCGATGCCGATGCCGTGCTCGCCGGTCACCGTGCCGCCGAGCCGCAGCGCGGTGTCGTTGAGCTTGCCGGCAAAGGCGTGGACGGCCTCGACCTCGGCGGGGTCCTTGGGGTCGAAGCGCGCGGCACAGTGGAAGTTGCCGTCGCCGACATGGCCGACGATGGTGCTGACAAGACCCGCCGCGCGGGCATCGGCCTGCGCCTGCAGCACCGCCTCGGCTAGTTGCGAGATCGGCACGCAGACATCGGTCGCGAGCGTTCCATATTGCGCGCCGGGCCGCAGCGCGGCAGAGGCGAAATGCGCGCCGTGACGCATTTTCCACAGCGCGTTGCGGGCCTCGGTGGTATTGGCTTCGGCCCAGGCTTCCATGCCGAAATCCTCGGCGATCTCGCGGAAGCTCTGCGCCTGCTCGGCGACGCCCGAGGGGCTGCCGTGGAACTCTACGAAGAGATGCGGCTGCTCGGGCAGGTCCGATCCGGCGTGGATGTTGAAGCCGCGCACCATCATCTCGTCCACCAGCTCGATCCGCGCCATCGGCAGGCCGGACTGAATGGTCAGGATCACGCAGTTCACCGCCTGCTCGACCGAGGGAAAGCGGCAGGTGGCCGAGGCGATGCCCTCGGGCAACCCGTGCAGCTTCAGCGTCAGCTCGGTGATGATCCCGAGCGTGCCCTCGCTGCCCACCAGCAGGTGCGTCAGGTCATAGCCGGCCGAGCTCTTGCGGGCCTTGGTGCCGGTGCGGATGATGCTGCCGTCGGACATGACCGCTTCGAGCGCCAGCACGTTCTCGCGCAGCGTGCCGTAACGCACCGCCGTGGTGCCCGAGGCGCGGGTCGCCGCCATGCCGCCGAGCGAGGCGTCGGCGCCGGGATCGATCGGGAAGAAGAGGCCGGTGGCGCGCAGCTCCTCGTTCAGCTCGGTGCGGGTGACGCCGGGCTGGACCACCACGTTGAGATCCTCGGCGTTGATCTCGAGCACTTTCTTCATGCGCGAGAAGTCGAGGCTGATGCCGCCCTTCACCGCAAGGTGTTGGCCCTCGAGCGAGGTGCCCGTGCCAAAGGGGGTGATCGGCGTGCCGGTTTCGGCGCAGAAGCGGACGATGGCGGCGACCTCTTCGGTGGTCTCGGGGAAGGCCACGGCATCGGGCATGGCGAGGGGGAAATGCGCCTCGTTGCGCGCGTTCTGCTCGCGGATAGCGTCGCTGGTCGACAGGCGCTCGCCGAGGAGCTGTTCGAGGGGCGCGAAGAGGGTCATTGCGTGGGTCTCCAAGTTGAGGTGCCGGGCGCGGGTCCGCCCGCTACGGACGGAAGCCAGCACCTCGGGAGCCGGGCGAATGCCCGCCCGGCGGCATTGCCGTGCGTCCGGGCGGGCCGGCGCGGGCTTACTTGCCCCAGTTCAGCACGAGCGGATCGAGCGGCTTGATCAGCTCGATCAACATCGAAGCGGTGTCCGGATGCAAGGGGGCAATCGGGTGCCGGCAGAAGGCCGACTTGATCACGCCGCCCACCTGCATCGCGTGCTTGGCCGAGCGGAAGCCACATTGCCGGTTCTCGTGGTTCACCGCCGGCAGGATGCGGGCGTAGCCGTCGAAGGCCGCCTGCCGGTTGCCGGCAAGGAAATCCACCACGACCGGCCGGATCTGGTCGGGGATCATCGCCGAGGTCATGCAGCCCGTGGCGCCGGCGTCGAGGTCCGCGAGCAGGGTGATTGCCTCTTCACCGTCGAAGGGCGCCTCGATGGCCGCGCCGCCCTCGGCGATCAGGCTGCGCAGCTTGGCTGCGGCCTGCGGGCACTCGATCTTGAAGAGCTTCAGCATCTCGATCTCGTTGGCCATCTTGACCAGCAGCGGCACCGGCAGGTCGACACCCGAGAGCGGCGCATCCTGCAGCATGATCGGAATGCCGACCTCGCCCACCTGACGGAACTGCTCGAAGGTCTGCTCGGCGGTGCCCTTCAGCAGCGCGCCGTGGTAGGGCGGCATCATCATGACGATGTCGGCGCCAAGGTCCTTGGCGTATTGTGCCCGCTCCACGACGATCGGCGTGGCATAGTGCGAGATCGTCACGATCACCGGCACCCGGCCTGCCACATGCTCGAGGCAAAGCTTGGTGAGGATGGCGCGCTCCTCGTCCGAGATCAGGAACTGTTCCGAGAAGTTGGCGAGGATGCAGATGCCGTCGACACCCATGTCGATGGTGCAGTCGAGAACGCGCTTCATGCCCTCGAGATCGAGCGTGCCGTCCTCGTGGAACGGCGTCGGCACCACGGGCCAGCATCCGGTGTATTTCGTCATGGGTCAGGTCCTCCCGAAAAGTCTGTGTGTCTGTGTCAGGTCGCGCCGAAGGCCGACACGAGGGCCAGCGCGACGACGCCCAGCATGGCGAGCGCCATGCCGTAATTGATCCACCGCTGGGTGCGGTAGCTGAGGTTGAGCCGGTGCAGGGTCACCCCTGCCTTGAGCCAGCCGAGGTGCACCGGGATCCAGATCGCGTTCATGATGAGGATCTTGGCGGCGGTCTCGAAGCCAAGGCTCTCGGGCGCAAAGGAAAACCCGGTGAACATGGCGGTGTTGACCGCATAGGCCTTGGGGTTGATCGCCTGCAGCAGCAGACCGGCGCGGATACCCGGCGCGGACTTGGCCTCGATGAAGGCGATGCGGCTTCCCGCGAGCGCGATGCGCGCGGAAAGATAGAGCAGGTAGCACACCGACAGCGCCATCAGCACCACCCGCACCGCGGGGGCCGACAGGATGATCGCGGCGAAGCCGGTGAGCACGAGGGTCATCACGAGGTTGGTGCCGATGAAGAGCCCCGTGCCGTAGCGCAGACCGTCCCGCCAGCCATAGGCCGAGCCGACCCCGGCGATCGACAGCACTCCCGGCCCGGGGGTGATGAACAGAAGGAACACGGCGGCGGCAAAGCTCAGCATGGGCCGCGCTTTCGGTCCAACAGGGCTGCGCCGGGTCTGCTCACCTCGTCTCGTCCTCCTCGCCGTGCCTTAAGCCGGGTTTGCGGTTTCGCGCCTCGCCCGCTTGCATCCGGGGTCATTTGGTATACCATTTTCCTGAATACGGTCCCGCCCCGTTTTGTCAATGGTTGTTGCGGTTCTCCGCAGGACCCGGCCGCGCGGTGGGCGCATGGGAAGAGGAGCCATCATGTCCCTGTTTGATCTGACGGGCCGCACCGCGCTGGTGACCGGCTCGACCATGGGTATCGGCCATGCGCTGGCGCGCGGTCTCGCGCAGGCCGGCGCCAAGGTTCTGCTGAACGGGCGCAATCCGCAGCGGCTGGAAGAGGCCGTCGCGGCGCTGCGATCCGAAGGGTTGGAGGCCGATGCGCTCGGCTTCGACGTCACCGACCATGACAGCGTTCGCGCCGCCATCGACGGCTACGAGGCCGAGCACGGCCCCATCGACATCCTGATCAACAACGCCGGGATGCAACACCGGGGCCCGCTGGAGGAGTTCGAGCCCGAGGCCTTCGACCGGCTGATGCGCACCAATGTCTACTCGGCCTTCTACGTCGGGCAGGCGTGCGCGCGGCACATGATCGGGCGCGGGCAAGGGCGGATCGTCAACATCGCCTCGGTACAGAGCGCGCTGGCGCGACCGGGCATCGCGCCCTACACCGCCTCGAAGGGGGCGATCACCAACCTGACCAAGGGCATGGCGACGGACTGGGCGAAACACGGGCTCAACTGCAACGCCATCGCGCCGGGCTATTTCAAGACGCCGCTCAACGCCGCGCTGGTCGCCGACCCCGAGTTCAGCGCCTGGCTGGAAAAGCGCACCCCGGCAGGCCGCTGGGGCGAGGTCGACGAGCTCGTCGGCGCCTGCGTCTTCCTCTGCGCGCCGGCGTCCAGCTTCGTGAACGGCCACACGCTCTTCGTCGACGGCGGCATTACCGCCTCGTTGTAAGACATCCTAGGGAGGACAGAACATGAGTGACAAACCCGTAGTGGGCTTCATCGGCGTAGGCCTCATGGGCCACGGCATGGCCAAGAACATCCTCAAGGGCGGCTACCCGCTCTGGGTGAAGGGCAACCGCGACCGTGCGCCGGTCGAGGACCTGGTGGGGCAGGGGGCGCAGGAGGCGGCCTCGCCCAAGGCCATGGCCGAGGCTTGCGACATCATCCACCTGTGCCTGTCGAACTCGCCGCAGGTCGAGGCGGTGATGCGCGGCGAGGACGGCATCCTTGCCGGCGCGCGGCCGGGGTTGATCGTGGTCGACTGCTCTACCGCCGATCCCGCCTCGACCGAGGCGCTGGCCGCCGAGCTGGCCGAAAAGGGCGGGGCGATGGTCGACGCGCCGCTCGGGCGCACGCCGAAGGAGGCCGAGGAGGGCCAGCTCGATGCCATGGTCGGCGCCGATGACGAGAGCTTCGCCAAGGTGCAGCCGGTGATCCAGTGCTGGGCCGGCAACATCAACCGCGTCGGCGGGGTCGGGGCGGGCCACAAGATGAAGCTGGTGATGAACCTCATCTCGATGAGCTATGCCGCGCTTTATGCCGAGGCGACGGTGCTGGCGGCCAAGTCCGGCATCTCGCCGCAGACCGTGCGGCAGGTGATCGGCTCGAGCCGGCTCGGCAACGGCTTCTTCGACACCTTCATGCGCTACGCGGTGGACCGGGACAAGGAGGCGCATAAGTTCAGCATTTTCAACGGCGGCAAGGACGTGCGCTATGCGGGGGCCATGGCCGCCAAGGTGGGCGCCCCGGCGCTGATCTCGAGCGCGACGCGGCACTATTTCGCCACCGCCGAGGCGACGGGGCATGGCGCGGACTACGTGCCGAGCCTGTCGGACCGCATCGCCGAGATGGGCGGGATCGATCTTGCCGAGGAGGTGAAGAAGGGCGAGTCGTAAGGCGCGCCACCGGTCTGCCGCGTCAGGTCGTGGCGCGGCGGACCAGGCTGAACCCCATGTCCTCGCGCAGGCCACGGGGAATGTCCCCGGCGAGGATCAGCTCGGCGGCACGGCGGCCAATGGCGGCGCCGTCGATGTGGATCGTGGTCAGCGCCAGCGCCGAGTCCTGCGCCATGTCGAAATCACCGAAGCCCGAGATCGCCAGCCGCCCGGGCACGTCGAGCCCGCGCCGCCGCGCCTCGCAGAGCGCGCCCATGGCCACCATGTCGCTGACACAGACCACCGCCTCGGTGTCGGGCCAGCGGCGCAGGATCTCTGCCAGGCCCTCGGCGCCGTAGTCCGGGCCCACAGCCCCGGGCCGGGCCTTCACCGCGACCACGCGCTCTGAGGCCAGGTGCCCGGCGCAGTCGCGGTAGCCCTCCATGCGCAGCCGGGCGCGTCGGTCGTGCTGCCGGTCCAGCCCGAGGAAGGCGACGCGGTGCCGCCCGGTCTCGACCATGTGGCGGGTCAGCGCGGCCCCGGCGGCGCGATTGGAAAAGCCCACCGCCGCATGCACCGGCTGCTTCGGCAATTCCCAAAGCTCGAGCACCGGCAGGCCGGACCGGGACAGCATCCGGTGCGCCGCCTCGGTGTGATCGTCCGAGGTGAGCACCAGCGCCTCGGGACGTCGGCCGAGCATCGTCGGCAGCAGCGCCGCCTCGGCCTCGGGGTCGTATTGAGTGGTCGAGAGCATCAGCTGCAGCCCGCCCTTCGCCAGTCCCTCGGTGAGGCCGCGCACGGTTGCGGCAAACACGGCCTCTTCCAGCGTCGAGACCAGCGCCCCCACCACCCGCGAGCGCTGGGAGCTGAGCGCGCCCGCCGTCTCGTCGAGCACATAGCCAAGCTCGTCGACCGCCGCCTGCACCTTGCGCAGCGTGGCGGGGCTGACCTTGGAGGGGGTGCGCAGGGCGCGGCTCACGGTGATCTTGCCGACCCCGGCGCGGGCGGCCACGTCGCCCATCGTCACCCATTTCCTGCCGTCTGCCATGATCTGCCTGCCTGCCCCTGTTGACGGCCTCTCATACCCGGTGGTATCGATACCATGAAGACGCGAAGCCGTATCGGAGAATCGCAGTTTCGTGAGCGTGCCGGTCTGGCTGCTCGTGAATCGGGCAGGATCACCGCGGCGCGTCATTCCTGAGCAGGTGCAGGTCAGGATATATTGCCGGGGCGCGTATCGTCTCCGCCCGGCAAAGCGCGAAGCCCGCCGCCCTCGCAGCCGGTGGTGTTTCGCAGAGGGTCGGTCTCGGAGGAGGGGGCCGGCCCTCTCTCTTTTGCGCCGCAGGTCTTCGCACGGGGTTCAGATCAAAGCAGCGCCTGCATCAGGTAGAGCGTGCCCATCCCGGCCACCAGCGCGCCGGTCACCGACAGGCGCAGCGCCACGAGGAAGGTGACCAGCGCGGCGATGATCCGCGCCGGCTCGGTCTCGCCGCCCGAGGCCTGAGGCCAGAGCACCAGGGGTGTCACCATGGCGGGCAGCACGCCGACGCCGACGTACTTGAGGTGCAGCACGAACCAGTCCGGCAACTGCCGGCGTCCGAAGAAGCCGAGGAAGGAAAAGCGGATCAGGAACGTGCCGATGCCAAGCAGGATGGTCAGCGTCCAGAAGGTTGCATCGTCGATCATGCCCGTCCTCCCGAGGCGCGCCGCGCGGCCCTGCGGCGCAGCGCCAGCTCTGTTTGCGCGCCGACCAGCATCGCCACCAGCGCCGCCGCGATCAGCCCGAGCCCGGCCGGAAAGCCCGCAAAGAGAATCGCGCAGACCACCGAGACCGCGGCGGCCAGCATGTGCGGCAGCGTCCGCAGCAGCGGCGCAGTGATGGCGATGAAGCAGACGGGGGCGGCGAAATCGAGGTGCAGCGAAGCCGGAATCGCTGTGCCGATCACTGCGCCGAGCAGCGTGCAACCGTACCAGAACGGGCAAATCAGGGCCATCACGCCGAAGTAGTAGGCGACCCGCTCCTCGCGGCTCATGCCGGGCTTTTCCTCGTAGGTCTTGACCGCCACGGCATAGGCCTGGTCGACCATCAGATAGGCCATCAACGCCCGCATCCCGAGCGGCGCGTGGCCCACGTGCGGCACCAGCGCCGCCGAGTAGAGCGCCATGCGCAGGTTGACGGCCAAGGCGGCGGTGAGCGCGACGAAGACCGGCGCATGTTCTTGCAGCAGCGCCAGAGCGGTGAACTGCGAGGCGCCGGCGATCACCAGCACCGACATGGTCATGACCTGCAGGATGTCGAGCCCGGCGTCGCGGGCGACGACTCCGAAAAGAAGCGAAAAGGGCACGACCACGGTGACGAAGGGCGCGCAGTCGCGATAGCCCTGCCAAAAGGCGGCGCGGGTCATGCGGTGCGGCTCGTTCGGCACGTCTTTGCGCGCCTTAATGTGCTGCGAATAAAGGGTAATGTTCCGTTGCTCGGCGGCTCGGCACGCATTGGCAACCGCTCCTCCCATGATTGCTCTTGCATTTGGTATACCAAATTGGGAAGCTGCTGCAAGAACGAGCGCGTCACGCGGCGCGCCTAGGCAAGGCGCGCGGGGAGGCGCGTCAAGGAGAGGAAGCTACCCGTGTCCGACACACGCGCCAACAAACGATTCCGCTCGCAGGAGTGGTTCGACAACCCCAACAATCCCGGCATGACCGCGCTCTATGTCGAGCGTTATCAGAACCAGGAATACACCCGCGAAGAACTGCAGGGCGAGAAGCCGGTCATCGGCATCGCCAACAGCGGCTCGGACATCGCGCCCTGCAACAAGATCCACGTCTTCCTGATGGACCGGATCAAGGCGGGCATCCGCGAGGCGGGCGGTATTCCAATGGAATTCCCGGTCCACCCGATTCAGGAGACCGGCAAGCGGCCCACCGCGGCGCTCGACCGGAACCTGTCGTATCTCGGCCTCGTCGAGGTGCTGCACGGCTACCCGATCGACGGCGTGGTGCTGACCACCGGCTGCGACAAGACCACCCCCGCCATGCTGATGGGCGCGGCGACGGTCGACATCCCGGCCATCGCGCTCAACGGCGGGCCGATGCTCGACGGCTGGTGGAAGGGCAAGCGCGCCGGCTCCGGCACCATCGTCTGGGAATCGCGCCGGCTGCTGTCCGAGGGCAAGATCGACTACGAAGAGTTCATGTCGCGGGTCTGCTCCTCGGCGCCGTCGCTGGGGCATTGCAACACCATGGGCACCGCCTCGACGATGAACGCAATGGCCGAGGCGCTCGGCATGTCGCTCACCGGCAACTCGGCCATTCCCGCTCCGTTCCGCGAGCGCATGGCGATGGCCTACCAGACCGGCAAGCGCATCGTGGAAATGGTCTACGAGGATCTCAAACCCTCCGACATCCTGACCCGCGAGGCCTTCGAGAACGCGATCGTCGTCAACGGCGCCATCGGCGGCTCGACCAACGCCCCGCCGCACCTGCAGGCCGTCGCCCGTCACGCCGGGGTCGATCTGAACGTCAAGGACTGGGAGACCATCGGCTTCGACGTGCCGCTGCTGGTCAACATGCAGCCGGCCGGTGAATATCTCGGCGAGAGCTTCTTCCGTGCCGGCGGCGTGCCCGCGGTGATGGAAGAGCTGCGCAAGGCAGGGCGCATCCATGAGGGCGCGATGACCGCCACCGGCAAAACCATGGGTGAGAACGTCACCGGACTGGGCAGCCAGGACACCGACGTGATCAAGACCTACGACGCGCCGATGCGGGCCAATGCCGGCTTTAAGGTGCTCTCGGGCAACCTCTTCGATTCGGCGCTGATGAAGACCTCGGTGATCTCCGCCGACTTCCAGAAGCGCTTCCTGTCGGAGCCGGGCAAGGAGGGCATCCTCGAGGCCCGCGCCATCGTCTTCGAGGGGCCGGAGGATTACCACGACCGGATCAACGATCCCGATCTGAAGATCGACGAGCATTGCATCCTCTTCATCCGCAACGTCGGCTGCGTCGGCTATCCCGGCTCGGCCGAGGTGGTGAACATGCAGCCGCCGGATGCGCTGATCCGGCAGGGCATCAACCACATGCCGACGGTGGGGGATGGGCGCCAATCCGGCACCTCGGAAAGCCCCTCGATCCTCAACGCCTCGCCCGAGGCGGTGGTCGGCGGCGGGCTCGCCTATCTGCAGACCGGCGACATGGTCCGGCTTGATCTCAACGCCAGCACGATGAACGCGCTGGTTGAGGACGCCGAGTGGGAGAAGCGCAAGGCCGACTGGACCCCGCCCGAGATCGTCAACCAGACGCCCTGGCAGGAGATCTACCGCAAGAACGTGGGCCAGCTTTCCGACGGCGGCTGCCTCGAACTGGCGACGGCGTACCAGAAGGTCGCCCGCAGCCTGCCCCGCGACAACCACTGACGACACAGAGTTCCGGCGCGGGCGTGACACACGCCCGCGCCGTTTCCTTGGCAAATCTCCCGGGAGGAGTTTTATGCAGAGCATCATCATCACCGGTGCGGGCAGCGGCATCGGCCGGCTGACCGCGAAGGCCTTTCTCGACGCGGGCTGGAAGGTCGGCCTTGTCGGCCGCCGCGAGGCGCCGCTGGAAGAGACCGCGGGGGGCAACCCCAATGCGCTGGTCCTGCCCTTCGACGTTGCCGATCCCGAGGCTGTTGAGGCCGGGTTCGACAAGGCAATGGCCGAGTGGGGCCGCATCGACGCGCTCTTCAACAACGCGGGTGTCGGCCTCAAAGGCGCGATGATCGACGAGATCCCGGCCGAGGAGTGGATCAAGCTCAGCTCGATCAACATCACCGGCATGTTCCTCTGCGCCCGTGCCGCCTTTGGCCGGATGCGCCGCCAGGACCCGCAGGGCGGCCGGATCATCAACAACGGTTCGGTCTCGGCGCATGTGCCGCGCTGGGGCTCGGCGCCCTACACCACCTCCAAGCACGCGGTGACGGGTCTCACCCGGTCGCTGTCGCTGGACGGGCGCGCCTTCAACATCGCCTGCGGCCAGATCGACATCGGCAACGCGTTGACCGACATGGCGCAGGCGATGACCCAGGGCGTGCCGCAGGCCGACGGATCGATCGCCGTGGAGCCGGTGATGGACGCGGCGCATGTGGCCAGCACGGTCCTGCACATGGCGACGCTGCCGCTTGAGGCGAATGTGCAGTTCGTCACCGTCATGGCGCCCGGAATGCCCTATATCGGCCGCGGCTGAGCGCTGCGGCGGACCCCGGCGATTTACAATCGGCGGGGTCTGGCCTATCGGGGGCGCGACGACAGAATGAGGCGGCCCCTGATGCCCAAGACACTCGTGACCGGCGCAGCCGGTTTCATCGGTTTCCATCTTTGCAAACGCCTGCTTGCCGAGGGCCACGAGGTCGTCGGCCTCGACGCGGTGACGGATTACTACGACACGGCGCTGAAACGGGCGCGGGTGGCGTTGCTCGAGGGCGAGGGTTTCAGTTTTGTGGAGGGGCGGGTCGAAACCGGCGGGCTGCTGCTGGGCCTCTTCGAAAATCACCGTTTCGACTACGTGTACCACCTCGCGGCGCAGGCCGGGGTGCGCCATTCGATCGAGAAGCCGCGCGAGTATCTCGACAGCAACATCACCGGCACCTTCGAGCTGCTCGAGGCGGCGCGGGCCTATCCGCCGAGGCACATGCTGATCGCCTCGACCTCCTCGGCCTACGGGTCGAACACCGAGATGCCCTATCTCGAGACGATGAAGACGGACCACCAGATGTCCTTCTACGCGGCGACGAAGAAGGCGACGGAGAGCATGGCGCACAGCTATGCGCATCTTTACGATCTGCCGACCACCATGTTCCGCTTCTTCACCGTCTACGGCCCCTGGGGCCGGCCGGACATGGCGCTTTTCAAGTTCACCAAGGCCATCCTCGAAGGCGCGCCGATCGACGTCTACAACCACGGCGACATGATGCGCGACTTCACCTTCGTCGACGACCTGGTCGCGGCACTGCACCGCCTCGCCCCGGTTGCCCCGCAGCGCGGCGCGCCAGCCGGACCGGAGGACAGCCTCTCGCCGGTCGCGCCCTGGCGGGTGGTGAACATCGGCAACGGCAGCCCGGTGAAGCTCGGCGAGTTCATCGAGGCGATCGAGGCGGCCACCGGCCTTCCGGCCAAGCGCAACCTCTTGCCGATGCAGCCCGGCGACGTGCCGGCGACCTGGGCGGGAACCACGCTTCTGGCGCGGCTCGCGGGCGAGTCGCAGTACACGCCGGTCGGCGAGGGCGTGCGCCGCTTCGTCGAGTGGTACCGCGGCTACTACGGTGTCTGAGCCGCATCGGCGGGCATTTCTTCAGTCAGAATTGTCCTGAGCGGAGCCTGCAGGTCGGGAGCCGCGCCTCCCGTTGAGCCGCGCTCAGAGCCGCGGCGGGATTTTCGAATGCGGCACGCCGCGCTGGCGTTCGCGGTGCCAGATGTAAAGCCCCGCGCCGATGATGATCATCGCGCCGACCAGCGTCCAGACCGTCGGCCAGGTGCCGAAGACCAGCAACCCCGCCGCCGCCGCGCTCATCAGCTGCAGGTAGACCATGGGCGCCAGCACCGAGGCACCCGCATAGCGGTGCGCCGCGGTGGCCAGCAGGTGCGCCACCGCCCCGAAGACGCCGATCACCGCCAGCATCGCGCCGGTGCCGGCGCTCTCGGGCGCCTGCCAGTCCGGCAGCACGACGGGCGCCAGCAGCAGCGTCGGCAGCGCGCCGCCCCAGACCTGCGAGGTGGCGTTGCTTTCGACGCCGGCGAGCTGCCGGGTGAGGATGAAATAGACCGCCGCGCAGCACAGCGCGCCCATCGACAGCAGCATGGCGGGGTGGAAGTCCGCCCCCCAGGGCTGCATCACCACCAGCACCCCCAGGAAACCCACGCAGACGGCGCCGATGCGATGCGGGCCGACCTTTTCGCCCAGCAGGGGGATCGCCAGCAGGGTGACCACGATCGGCCCGGCGAACATGATCGTCGTGGTCACGGTGATCGGCAGGTAGGCAAGTGCAAGGAAGTTGAGCATCGTGCTGCCGAAGAGACCGGCGGCGCGGAAGGTCTGTTTCCAGGGGTGCGCGGTGCGCAGCAGCGCGGCCCCCTCGCGCGGGAGGAAGGTCATCAGCACCAGCACCAGGTGCCCGGCATAGCGGCACCAGACCACCTGCAGCGCCGGGATGCCGTGCTGCAGCAGCCATTTCGCCGATGTGTCGATGCAGGTGAACCCGATGACGGCCAGCGCCATCAGCATCAGGCCGAAACCCGTCCGGTCTTCGCAGGGGGCAATCGCCATGGCTCAGCGCGTCCGCGCCGGAAAGAGGGACATGAGCGGGGCCTTTCAGATGCGTGCAGTGGGGGAGGTCATTCGCGGCACCCTGTGCGCGGGCGTACCGAAGCGCAAGGCAGCGGCCGCCGATTTGTGTGCACAGCCGGGCCTGCGGGATCGCACGCCCGGCGGGCGCCCCCATGCGTGGCTGAGGGGCGCGCGCCGGGGAGGGCTGTGGCTCACGCCGTGCTCCTCCGGGCCTGAGCGGGCGCGCCGAGGGATCACATTACCGCGCCGACCTGCCAGGGGACAAACTCGTAGTCGCCGAGCCCCAGCGCCTCGGATTTGCTCTGCTCGCCAGAGGCCATGCGGAGCCACATCTCGTAGATCTCGCGGCCCACTTCCTCGATCGTCGCTCCCTCGGTGAGGATGCGCCCGGCGTTGACGTCCATGTCCTCGGTCTGGCGCTGGAAGAGCTCGTTGTTCGAGGCGACCTTCATCGAGGGCGAGGGCTTTGCGCCGAAGGCCGAGCCGCGCCCGGTGGTGAAGCACACGAGGTTGCAGCCCGAGGCGATCTGGCCGGTGACCGACGCCGGGTCGTAGCCGGGGCTGTCCATGAAGGTGAAGCCCTTCGCGGTGACCTGCTCGGCATATTTGTAGACGCCGTTCAGCGGCGTCGTGCCGCCCTTGGCCGCCGCGCCGAGGGACTTCTCGAGGATTGTCGTCAGCCCGCCCTTCTTATTGCCGGGCGAGGGATTGTTGTCCATCGAGCCGTGGTTGCGCGCGGTGTAGTCCTCCCACCAGTGGATCAGGTCGATCAGCTTGTGGCCCACCTCCGGCGTGGCGGCGCGGGCTGTCAGAAGGTGCTCGGCGCCGTAGATCTCGGGGGTTTCGGCAAGCACGCCGGTGCCGCCCTGCGCGACCAGAAGATCGCAGGCGTAGCCGACGGCCGGGTTGGCGGTGATGCCGGACCAGGCGTCCGAGCCGCCGCATTGCAGGGCGACCATCAGCTCGGAGGCGGGGCAGGGGGTGCGGGTGGCCTTGTTGACCTCGGGCAGCATCTTCTCGACCTGCGCGATGCCATGCTCGACCGTCTTGCGCAGCCCGCCCTCGTCCTGGATGTTCATCTTCTGGAACAGCGGACCGGGCTCGAGCCCGTAGGCCTGCACCAGCCAGTCGATCTGCATGACCTCGCATCCAAGGCCCGCCATCAGCACGCCGCCGACATTGGGGTTGCGCGCGTAGCCCCAGAGCACCCGCTGCAGGAATTCAAAGCCGGTGCCGTCGCCGCCCATGGCGCAGCCGGTGCCATGCACGAAGGCGACGACGCCGTCGACGTTGGGATAGGCGGCAAGCTTCTCGGGGGTGAAATGCTGGGCGATCATCCGCGCGGCGGTGGCCGAGCAGTTCACCGAGGTCAGAATGGCGAGATAGTTGCGCGTGCCAACCCGTCCGGTCGAGCGGCGGTAGCCCATGAAGCTGTCCTGCGTCTCGGCAGGCGGCACGGGGCGCAGGTTGGTGCCGAACTCGTAGTCGGCCTCGACATTGCGGAACTCGAGGTTGTGGGTGTGGATATGCGCGCCTGCCGGGATGTCCTCGGCGGCATAGCCGATGATCTGGGCGTATTTGCGCACGGCCGCGCCCTTGGGGATGTCGCCGATCGCCATCTTGTGGCCGCGCGGGATCAGCGTGGTTGCGCCCTCGTCGCCCACTTCCAGCGGGACGACTGCGGTGACGACGTTGTCATGTTCGGAGAGGCGGACGGTTTTCATATTGGCTGTAGCTCCATGGAGCGGCTGGTGAGGTCTCCGGCAGAGGCGCGGCGCGCAGAGGGCCAGCGTCGCTCGGGCGGGGATCGGTGGGGAAACTCTCTGCCCTCCGCGTCGGAGGGTCAAGGCGAGGGGGCGGCGCGGGCCGCCCCCTCGGGATCACGTTACAGGAACAGCGTGACGATCGGCGGCCAGGCCAGCAGCACCAGCAGCGCCAGCAGCTGCAGACCGATGAAGGGCAGGAAACCGCGGAAGATGTCGGTCAGAGAGATATGCGCCGGGGCGACGGACTTCAGGTAGAAGGCCGCGGGGCCGAAGGGCGGCGACAGGAAGCTGACCTGCATGTTCATGCAAAAGACCACGCCGAACCAGATGCCGACATAGCTGCTGTCGACATGGCCGAGCCAGCCGATCTCTTCGGCGGGCAGACGCATCACGATGGGCAGGAACACCGGCATGATCAGCAGCACGATGCCGACCCAGTCCATGAACATCCCCATGATGAGGAAGATGAACATCATCACCAGGATGATGCCCATGGTGGGCAGGTCCGAGCCGACGATCATGTTGGCTACGTAGGTCGGGCCGCCCGCCAGCGTGTAGGCCGCCGCGAGGGCTGCCGCGCCGATGGTCACCCAGATGATCGTTCCAGTCGACTTGAGCGTGCGCATGACCGCATCCCAGACCACCTCGAAGTTCATCTCGCGGCGGATGAGGCCGATGACGAAGACCGCCACCACGCCCATGCCCGCGGCCTCGGTGATGCCGGTGATGCCGCCGTAGATCGAGCCCAGGACGACGCCGATCACCACGGTGGGGGCAATCAGCCCCTTGCCCATCTGCCAGCCGATGGCGGTGCGCTCTCGGCCGACGATGAAGAAGACCACGATGGCAAAGACCACCAGCGCGCCGACCAGCCAAGGGATGTCCGACACCATGCCGAGCGGGATCGGGTCCACGCCCTCGGTCACCGTGTTGGCGCCGGTCACGGTGAAGAACAGCGCGCGCAGGGTGAGCGCGGCCACGATCCACATGCCGAAGCGCGACAGGAAGCCGAGGAACATGAGGGCCTTCTCGCCGCCCGCCGGGGCGTCGGGGTCTGCCGGGGGCAGGGGGGCCTCTTCAGGATTCATCCGGGTGCGGATGAAGATGTAGATCATGAAGAACGAGGCCAGCATGAAGCCCGGCAGGAAGGACGCGGTGAACAGCGCCTTGATCGAGGTCTCGGTGACCAGCCCGTAGAAGATCAGCACGATCGACGGCGGGATCATCGTGCCGAGCGAGCCAGACGCGCAGATCGTGCCGATGGCGAGGTTCTGGTTGTAGCCGAGCCGCAGCATCTGCGGCAGGGCGATGAGGCCCAGAAGTACGACCTCGCCGCCGATGATCCCGGACATGGCGGCCATGATGACGGCCATGATCGAGGTCACGAATGCGATCCCGCCCCGGGTGCGCGACAGCCACACATTGAGCGAGCTGTACATGTCCCGGGCGATGCCGGAGCGTTCGAGTAGCGAGGCCATGAATATGAACAGTGGCACCGATATGAGAACGTAGTTCACCATCTGGCGGTAGACTGCTTGGCCGAGCACCGCGAAGGGCCCCATGCCGAAGCGCCCGAACAACAGGTCGGGGCCGAATTTCATCACGAGCGTCGCGACCGCCAGGAAGGCGGAGGCGAAGCCCAGCGGCATCCCGATCGCCAGCAGGGCAAACATGCCCAGCAACAGGATCAGGCTGAGTGTGCCGATATCCACCATGTAAGTCAGTCCTCCAGCGTGCGGCGGATATTCTCGATCTCGACTTCGTCGATCTCGTCCGCAGGCGAATGGTGTTCGGGGGCCTTGTTCCAGTCGGCGATGAGGTTGGACAGCGCCTGCAGGGCCACGAGGCCAATGATGATGATGAGCCCGATCTTGAGCGTTGCCGGCAGGGGCGGATCCCAGGCGGTGCCGAAGGTCTCCATGCGGCCGAGCTTTTGCATGGCCTCGTTGTAGCCACCCCAGAACAGGCACAGGAAGAAGACCCAGATCAGCGAGACCGAGATCACGTCGGCCAGCTTCTGCAGCCAGCGCGGGAACATGTCGTAGATGATGTAGATGCGGATGTGGCTGCGCTGCTGCATGGCGTAGAGACCGGCGAGCAGGAACAGGAAGGACGCGATCCACAGCGACAGCTCGTTGGCCCAGAGCGTGGGCTTTTCGAAGACGTAACGCGCCACGACCTCGTAGAACATCACCAGCACCACCGCGATGATGCCGATCATCGACAGGCGCGAGAGCACCAGCGACAGGATGTCGAGCGGCCCGGTGGGCGCGATCTCGATCGAGCCGCGCCGGTCGGACAGGTAGAGCGAGCTGAAGATCAGGGCGGCGAAGAGCGACCAGAGCATCACCGACACCAGCGGCCGACCCTCGGGGCGGAGCATTTCGTACATGCCGATCGGTTCTGCCGAGGTGAACTGGCCGAGCACGAGCCAGGCGAAGACGGCCAGCGCCAGCCCGGTGCTGACCATCGCCAGCAGGCGGACCGGTCCGCGCAGCGCGCCGAGCCAGAGGCTTTCATGGGACATTGGGTAACCCTTTCGGAGGAGTAACAGGGTTCGTGAGACAGGAACGGCGGGCCCGTAGCTGGGCCCGCCGCATGGCCTTTTCAGGTCAGGCGCGGGCGCGCCTTATTCCGACGACAGCAGGCCGAGCTGGCCGAGATAGGCCTTGTGGCTCTCGACGAGCGCCTTGGCTTCCGGCGACTTCTCGGCCCAGACGTCCCAAGCGGACTGAGCCGCCTTGCGGAAGGTGGCGCGATCCTCGGCCGACCAGTCGTGCAGGGTGACGCCGGCTTCGGTCAGGCGGGCAGCCGCCTCACTGTTGGCCTTCTCGAAGTAGAGCGACGAGCGCAGCGCCAGCTTTTCCATCGCGGTCTCAATGATGCGCTGGTTCTGCTCCGACAGGCCGTCCCAGACGGTCTTGTTGCAGGCAAGGTGGTCCGACGGCATCGAGTGGAAGCCGGGGTAGGAGGCGTGCTTGGCAAGATCGAACAGGCCGATGGATTCGTCGTTGGCCAGTCCCGAGTAGTCGGTGCCCTCGATGATGCCGGTTTCCATCGCGGTGAAGACCTCGGTGAAGTCCATCACGATCGGCGAGGCGCCGAGGTTCGCGAAAATCTCGGTTTCCATGCCCGGGGGCGAACGGAATTTCCAGTCCTTCAGGTCGTCGGGGCCGGCGATCGGGGTCGAGGAGACCAGCGATTCCTGGCCGTAGACCCACCAGCCGATCAGCTGCATCCCGAACTCGTTGTAGAGCTCCTGCGCCTGCTCGAGACCACCGCCGTAATAAAGCCACGACAGCTGCTGGTAGGGGGTGTCATAGCCGCCCATGATGTCGCCGACGAACTGGAAGCCGGCGTTCTTGCCGGTCTGGTAGGCACCGCCGGTCATGTCGCAATCGAGAATGCCGTTGGCCGCCGCGTCGAAGGTTTCCACCGTGGCCACCACGGAGGAGGCATAGAACATCTCGATGTCGATGGCACCGCCCGACATGGTCTCGACGTCCTCGACGAATTCCGCCGCCAGTTTGCCCGAGGTCTGCTCGGGGTTGTAATGCGTCTGGATGCGCAGGGTCACGTCCTGCGCCAGCGCCGGGCCGGCAAGGACCGTGGCCGCGGTCGCAGCCTTCAGCAGGGTTTTGATTTTCATGTCTTCCTCCCAGAAGATTGGGGTTTTTCCCCGGTTGCGGCACTCCCTCACAGCGCCGGATGGTATACCATCTGGAATCGAGGCTACCCCAACGTGGGATCGACAATCAACAATTTTTGGTATACCAAATGAGAAATAGGCGGCCGCCTTCCCCTCAGGGGTGGCCTTGGTCTATAGACCGGACCGCTCCGCGCCGCGGGGCGCATGACAAGAGCCGTACCGGCTGACGACGCGCCGTACGGGCTGACACTGAGAGGCCACCCATGCCCGAGAGCACCGCCGAGACTTCCTTGGCCGAGCAGATCGCCGACCAGCTCCGGCGCGATATCCTGCGCGGCAAGCTGCCGCCGGACACAGCGATCAAGGAACGCGACAATGCCGCCGAGCTGGGGGTGAGCCGCACGCCCATGCGCGAGGCCATCCGCATCCTCGCGCAGGAAGGCCTCGTGGTGCTGCGCCCCTCGCGCAGCCCCATCGTCGCCCGTCCCACGGTCAAGGAGGTGCATGACCAGGTGGTGGTGCTGCTGGCGCTGGAGAAGCTCTCGGCGCAGATCGCCTGCGAACGCGCCACGGAGGAAGACCTGTCACGCCTCGCCGAGCTCAACGAGAAAATCGCCGATGCCTATGACCATGTGGATGCGCTCGATCTCTTCGAGATGGACATGGCCTTTCACCGGCTGATCGCCGAGGCAGCCCACAACGAGGCGCTGGCCGAGACCCACCACGCCTATCTCGCCCGGCTGTGGCGTGCGCGCTTCCTCTCGGCCACCATGCGCCGCAACCGGGAGCGGGTGGTCTCGCACCACGGCGCGATCATGGAGGCGCTGCGCGCCCGCGACCCCGGGGCGGTCGACGCGGCGCTGGACCAGCACCTGTCGAACCTCGCGGAGGATATCTCTGCCGCGATCGAGGCGGAGAACGCCGCAGCCGGCAGGGCAGGTGGGTAGCGCGCGCTCAGCTCGGCGCTCGCCTTACAGGTACGGAACACAGGCGGCCGCGGAAGCGGCCGCCTTTTTGGTGTCCGGGGGATGCGCCTTGGCTGCTGCATGGTCTGTGCGTCGGATGTGCAGGATCGGTGCCCGCGGGTGAGGGGTGACTCGGGGGTGACTTGGGGGGGCGACTCGGGCCGACTCCGGGGCTGAGTGTGGACACGCTTGTTGATAACTCTGTGGACGTCGCAAGATGTGGGTTTCGGGGCGTTTGGCGGACCCTGCGGAAGCCGCGCCGTCGGGTGGGGATACGCAGAAAAATATCATTGTATCTTGTTGTTATTGCGCAGTTATTCAGGAAGATCGCAAAAACTTCCGTCTCTTCGGAAAAATCCGCTTGCAGGCCCCGGGGGGTATCCGTAAAAGGCCCCTCACCGGCGGCGCTGAGGCGCACGACGGGACGCCAGACGGGGCGGCGGCGAGCGGAAACGCGGAGCCGGCGCAGACGAGGCGGACAAGAAATTCGAGAGACGGGCAGGCGGGCGCGCCGAAAGTTAGGGCGCACTGGTCTGGTTTTGTCTCTCACGCTCTTTGACATCGCAGATATCTGAAGAGATATGCGGGCGGCACTGGTTCATTTCGATGGATCAAGCCTGGCATATCAACGCTTCTAGGGTTTCGACCCGATGATGAAGTGTCAGCTTCACTGTTTGTCGGTCTTCGGTGCCTTTGGTACTGAAGCACGAGAAACAGAAAGTTTGATTGCGCTCCTTTCCTTAGCCGGGTGGAGCAGCCACGGACCTTCCCGGTTCGAGGGTGATGCAATCAAAGATGTGCTGAGGTTCGAACGTCAAGGACAACCGAGCAATCGGTTTTCAACTTGAGAGTTTGATCCTGGCTCAGAACGAACGCTGGCGGCAGGCCTAACACATGCAAGTCGAGCGAGACCTTCGGGTCTAGCGGCGGACGGGTGAGTAACGCGTGGGAACGTGCCCTTCTCTACGGAATAGTCCCGGGAAACTGGGTTTAATACCGTATACGCCCTTCGGGGGAAAGATTTATCGGAGAAGGATCGGCCCGCGTTAGATTAGGTAGTTGGTGGGGTAATGGCCTACCAAGCCTACGATCTATAGCTGGTTTGAGAGGATGATCAGCCACACTGGGACTGAGACACGGCCCAGACTCCTACGGGAGGCAGCAGTGGGGAATCTTAGACAATGGGGGCAACCCTGATCTAGCCATGCCGCGTGAGTGATGAAGGCCTTAGGGTCGTAAAGCTCTTTCGCTGGGGAAGATAATGACTGTACCCAGTAAAGAAACCCCGGCTAACTCCGTGCCAGCAGCCGCGGTAATACGGAGGGGGTTAGCGTTGTTCGGAATTACTGGGCGTAAAGCGCGCGTAGGCGGATTGGAAAGTTGGGGGTGAAATCCCGGGGCTCAACCTCGGAACTGCCTCCAAAACTCCCAGTCTTGAGTTCGAGAGAGGTGAGTGGAACTCCGAGTGTAGAGGTGAAATTCGTAGATATTCGGAAGAACACCAGTGGCGAAGGCGGCTCACTGGCTCGATACTGACGCTGAGGTGCGAAAGTGTGGGGAGCAAACAGGATTAGATACCCTGGTAGTCCACACCGTAAACGATGAATGCCAGTCGTCGGCAAGCATGCTTGTCGGTGACACACCTAACGGATTAAGCATTCCGCCTGGGGAGTACGGTCGCAAGATTAAAACTCAAAGGAATTGACGGGGGCCCGCACAAGCGGTGGAGCATGTGGTTTAATTCGAAGCAACGCGCAGAACCTTACCAACCCTTGACATCCTCGGACCGCCAGAGAGATCTGGTTTTCACTTCGGTGACCGAGTGACAGGTGCTGCATGGCTGTCGTCAGCTCGTGTCGTGAGATGTTCGGTTAAGTCCGGCAACGAGCGCAACCCACATCTTCAGTTGCCAGCAGTTCGGCTGGGCACTCTGGAGAAACTGCCCGTGATAAGCGGGAGGAAGGTGTGGATGACGTCAAGTCCTCATGGCCCTTACGGGTTGGGCTACACACGTGCTACAATGGCAGTGACAATGGGTTAATCCCAAAAAACTGTCTCAGTTCGGATTGGGGTCTGCAACTCGACCCCATGAAGTCGGAATCGCTAGTAATCGCGTAACAGCATGACGCGGTGAATACGTTCCCGGGCCTTGTACACACCGCCCGTCACACCATGGGAGTTGGTTCTACCCGACGACGCTGCGCTAACCTTCGGGAGGCAGGCGGCCACGGTAGGATCAGCGACTGGGGTGAAGTCGTAACAAGGTAGCCGTAGGGGAACCTGCGGCTGGATCACCTCCTTTCTAAGGATGTTTCTAGTATCGTCGATCTCGATCGACGGTCATGAAACACTTAGCAAGCATCGGTTAGTCGCCGATGCGCATCAAAGAACCAGGCCGTCCTCATATCTCTTCAGAACATGGAACACACGAGCCACCGGCTCGTATGCAGTTGCCTGATCCCCCGAGCGGGACGGCCCTCTCGGCAGATTTTTTCCAAGCTTTGCTTGGCCAAAATCGCCTGTCGGGCAACGTCGATTTTGCTATGCAAAATCAACTGGGTCGGTAGCTCAGGTGGTTAGAGCGCACGCCTGATAAGCGTGAGGTCGGAGGTTCAAGTCCTCCTCGACCCACCAATCCTTCGGGACCATCCCGGGGGTATCCGGGGCCTTAGCTCAGCTGGGAGAGCGCCTGATTTGCATTCAGGAGGTCAGGAGTTCGATCCTGCTAGGCTCCACCACTTCCCCGCGGGAAGAGCCGGACAGCTTCAAAGACAGCCTTTCGATTAGATCGATAAGCACCTTCGGGTGTTTATCCGTCCAATCGGACGCATTGACATCGTTTAGAGAGATACAAAATCAACACTGTTTGATTGCCGCGAGTGTGCGGCGATCTCTGGTTGGTTCCCCGCGAGGGGAAGGTTTTGCACAACGGTTGTTTCCTCGACCAAGCGCAAGATATCCCGATCAGAAAAAGAACAGAGTTGTCCAAGTCAAGTACACTAACCCCTCATTCACTTTGCATAGGGTGAATGAGAATGTCCTCGCTGCACGCGAGGGCGGGAAAGTATGCTTCTGATCCGGAAATAGACGACATCACACGAACCAGCGTGGTGTTCGCAAGGCTCTGCGCTCAAGTAGCCGAAAGGCGGTAGCGCGAATATCCAGCCTTGCTCTTTCTGGATCGGATCAAGCGCGAGAAGGGCGTTTGGTGGATGCCTTGGCAGTAAGAGGCGATGAAGGACGTGATACTCTGCGATAAGTCCTGGGGAGCTGAGAATAAGCTTTGATCCAGGAATTTCCGAATGGGGCAACCCACCTGAAAGTTCGTTATAATTGCCTTCGGGCAGCCTATAACGAGCTTAAACAGGTACTTTTAACCTGAACACATAGGGTTTTAAGAGCAAACCCGGGGAACTGAAACATCTAAGTACCCGGAGGAAAGGACATCAATAGAGACTCCCCTAGTAGCGGCGAGCGAACGGGGACCAGCCGAGTCCTGAGAGTGAACAGAATGGTCTGGAATGGCCAACCACAGCGGGTGACAGTCCCGTATGTGAAGCTCGATGGAACGTATTAAGTAGGGCGGGACACGTGAAATCCTGTTCGAAGATCGGAGGACCACCTCCGAAGGCTAAGTACTCCTTACTGACCGATAGCGAACCAGTACCGTGAGGGAAAGGTGAAAAGCACCCCGACGAGGGGAGTGAAACAGTACCTGAAACCGAACGCCTACAATCAGTCGGAGGCTCCTCGAGAGCTGACGGCGTACCTTTTGTATAATGGGTCATCGACTTGGTCTATCTAGCAAGCTTAAGCCGTTAGGTGTAGGCGCAGCGAAAGCGAGTCTTAATAGGGCGTCGAGTTAGATGGATCAGACCCGAAACCGAGTGATCTAGGCATGACCAGGATGAAGGTTAGGTAACACTAACTGGAGGTCCGAACCCACACCTGTTGAAAAAGGTCGGGATGAGTTGTGCCTAGGGGTGAAAGGCCAATCAAACTCGGAGATAGCTGGTTCTCCGCGAAATCTATTTAGGTAGAGCGTCATCCGAATACCCCTGGGGGTAGAGCACTGGATGGGTAATGGGGCCCCACAGGCTTACTGATCCTAACCAAACTCCGAATACCAGGGAGTACTAGATGGCAGACACACTGCGGGTGCTAACGCCCGTAGTGGAGAGGGAAACAACCCTGACCTCCGGCTAAGGCCCCCAATTCATGGCTAAGTGGGAAAGCAGGTGGGACGACCAAAACAACCAGGAGGTTGGCTTAGAAGCAGCCATCCTTTAAAGATAGCGTAACAGCTCACTGGTCTAATTAAGTTGTCCTGCGGCGAAGATGTAACGGGGCTCAAGCCATGAGCCGAAGCCGAGGATGCGCATAGCGCATGGTAGCGGAGCGTAGTGTGACATAGGACTCCTCCTCTTCTGCATCCTTCGGGATGTAATGGAGGAGATAGTCCTTTCTGTGAAGCCGGGCTGTAAGGCATCCGGTGGAGAGATCACTAGCGAGAATGATGACATGAGTAGCGACAAAGAGTGTGAGAGACACTCTCGCCGAAAGTCCAAGGGTTCCTGCTTAAAGCTAATCTGAGCAGGGTAAGCCGGCCCCTAAGGCGAGGCCGAAAGGCGTAGTCGATGGGAACCAGGTCAATATTCCTGGGCCATGTGGTGGTGACGGATCGCAAAGGTCGTTCTTCCTTATCGGATTGGAAGGGCTGCTGAGCGGTTCCTGGAAATAGCCCCACTTTGAGACCGTACCCTAAACCGACACAGGTGGACTGGTAGAGAATACCAAGGCGCTTGAGAGAACGATGTTGAAGGAACTCGGCAAAATACCTCCGTAAGTTCGCGAGAAGGAGGCCCAGTTTCAACGCAAGTTTTGGCTGGGGGCACAAACCAGGGGGTGGCGACTGTTTACTAAAAACACAGGGCTCTGCGAAGTCGCAAGACGACGTATAGGGTCTGACGCCTGCCCGGTGCCTGAAGGTTAAAAGGAGGGGTGAGAGCTCTGAATTGAAGCCCAGGTAAACGGCGGCCGTAACTATAACGGTCCTAAGGTAGCGAAATTCCTTGTCGGGTAAGTTCCGACCTGCACGAATGGCGTAACGACTTCCCCGCTGTCTCCAACATCGACTCAGCGAAATTGAATTGCCTGTCAAGATGCAGGCTTCCCGCGGTTAGACGGAAAGACCCCGTGCACCTTTACTACAGCTTCACACTGGCATCAGGCCATGCATGTGCAGGATAGGTGGTAGGCTTCGAAGCAGACACGCCAGTGTCTGTGGAGCCTCCCTTGAGATACCACCCTTGCATTGCTTGATGTCTAACCGCGATCCCTTATCGGGTTCCGGGACCCTGTGTGGCGGGTAGTTTGACTGGGGCGGTCGCCTCCTAAAGCGTAACGGAGGCGCGCGAAGGTTGGCTCAGAGCGGTCGGAAATCGCTCGTTGAGTGCAATGGCAGAAGCCAGCCTGACTGCAAGACTGACAAGTCGAGCAGAGTCGAAAGACGGCCATAGTGATCCGGTGGTCCCAAGTGGGAGGGCCATCGCTCAACGGATAAAAGGTACGCCGGGGATAACAGGCTGATACTGCCCAAGAGTCCATATCGACGGCAGTGTTTGGCACCTCGATGTCGGCTCATCTCATCCTGGGGCTGGAGCAGGTCCCAAGGGTATGGCTGTTCGCCATTTAAAGAGGTACGTGAGCTGGGTTTAGAACGTCGTGAGACAGTTCGGTCCCTATCTGCCGTGGGTGTAGGATACTTGAGAGGAGTTGCCCCTAGTACGAGAGGACCGGGGTGAACGATCCACTGGTGGACCAGTTGTCGTGCCAACGGCAGTGCTGGGTAGCTATGATCGGACAGGATAACCGCTGAAGGCATCTAAGCGGGAAGCCCCCCTCAAAACAAGGTATCCCTGAGGGCCGTGGAAGACCACCACGTCGATAGGCCGGAGGTGTAAGCGCAGCAATGCGTTCAGCTGACCGGTACTAATGGCCCGATAGGCTTGATCCGATCCAGGAACAGCAAGGCTGTTCCAGATCAGACGAAGCATACAACCCCTACAAAATACCTGACTTGGTCCACGTCGCGCTCAAAACAGCGCGACAATGTGGGTTTTTCTCGGTTTGGTGGTCATAGCGCAAGCAAAACACCCGGCTCCATTCCGAACCCGGCCGTTAAGTGCTGCCGCGCCAATGGTACTGCGTCTCAAGACGTGGGAGAGTAGGTCACCGCCAAACCTAGTAAAACCCACAGTATCTCTCCTAAACGATCTCATCCTGTCGCGGGATGGAGCAGCCCGGTAGCTCGTCAGGCTCATAACCTGAAGGTCGCAGGTTCAAATCCTGCTCCCGCAACCAACGCCACCAAAAAAAACACCACGCTCAGCGCCCTAAGGGGCGCTTTTTGCGTTCGAGCGTAATAGGTGCGGGCGATTTCTATTGCCGAGCCTTGGCTCTGCACCAGGTGCTTTTTGGAACTCGTCCGTAAGGCCTCGAAGGCCTCGGGTTGCAAGAGTTCGCATCCACTCAGGTTTCCGCGGCGCTCAGCTCCAAAGCGGGCATCGGTCAAAGGGCACAGACTCCGAACAATGACCTGCCTTCGGTAGGGGTGTGCTTTTCAACCTTCCGGATAAGAGGGGCCTTTCCATTTCGAGATGTCCGAGCCGCGAGGGAACAGGGCCTTCGCAGGCTCGTTAAATGGTAGTGTGCCACCCAAGGTTTGGCGCGGAGCCATTATGGACCACTGGTTTCTTGATTGATCGACTGCGGTGCAGGAGGCGATGGATGAAAGGCGAATGGTTTGGAAGGCCGGAACGTGCGATTGTGAAGACACTCTCAAACGCCGGTGAAAGCGTCTTGAAGGATCATGACCGACGCGGCGTCGTGCGGCGTCTGGAGCCGGAACTTTGGCAGCTGTTGTGTGCGGCCTGTTCCGAGATACGTTTGCTCGACTCACGCGAAGTGCTCTCGAAAGCGGGCGACAGGATCGACGTCAGCGCGCTGTTGCTGGAGGGGCTGATGGCGCGATATGTCCGCAGCTCACAACGGGGCGAGTTGCAGAGCGCGATCGTCTCCATCAGCGTGCCGGGGGATTTCGTCGACCTGCACGCCTTGCCGCTGAAACGTCTGGACCACGATATCGGTGCCTTGACGCCCGCGCGTATCGCGATCTTTCCACACGCGGCGTTGGACCAGATCATTGATCGCTCCTGCTGCCATGCACGGCAATTGTGGGGTTTGACCATGATCGATGCTTCGATCCACCGCCATTGGATTTTCCGTTCAAGCCGGTTGCGCGCATTGGCGTCCGTGGCCGATTTCGTGAGCGAGATGGATCTGCGGCTTCAGGAGGCGGGAGAGATCAGGATCGACCGGCTTCCCTTGCCGCTTCTGCAGACCGATCTGGCCGAGATCGCCGGGCTCTCCCCGGTCCATGTCAGTCGCATCTGCAAAGAGCTTCGCGAGAGCGGCGCCTGCACGATCCGGGACGGACACGCCGAGATCCATGACAGGGCACTCTTGCATCATCTGGCGCATTTCGATCCGTCGTACCTCTACCCGGCCTAGGAGTGAGCGCCTTTGCAGGCGAAGGCCGCCGCGATCCAGATGGTCTGTGCGTCACGGCGGATGTCATGATCCGGGCGGTCGGTCGAAAGCGCAGCCAGCAGACGGGCTTCGACCTCTGGCGCGCTCAGCGTTGTCTCGGTCGGGCCGAGGTAGCCCGCAACAAGACAAACGCCCCCGGGCGCGAGGGTGTCGACAACCCTGCGGATGGCCTCGTCCAGCGCGGCGGGGGCAAGGTAGTAGAGAACTTCCGACAGCACGATCAGGTCCCAACGACCCTCCGGCCAGCCTTCGGGGACTGCGGCCACCTCGAAGCGGGCGCCCGGGATACGCCTCGCGCGGGCCCTTTCGACAGCCGTGGGGGCGAAATCGAGCCCGAGAAGGCTGTCGCAGCGACGCGCGATCGCTTCGCTCATCACCCCGATCGAGCATCCGACCTCCAGCGCACGGCCGAAGCGGCGTGGCGGCAATAGGGCGAGGCACCGGGCGTATTTCTCAGCCTCGTAGGGGCTTGTCTCATAGTTCCAGGGGTCGGCGGTCTCGCGGTAGAGACGGTCGAAGGAGGCGGCGTCGCGGCTCATGCTGGGATGAAAATCTCATCTGCCACGACGAAATGCGCGGCGAGGTTCTGCGGCATCCGGAAGCCGGACGGGTCATCGTCGATAAGCCCGGTCATCTGGGACACGTGGGCAGCGACGGCGCGCGCCTTCAGGTCGCGGAACGCCGCCGTTTGAAAGCGCCTGAGGCCGATGCTGGAAGCCCCTGCCACAGGCGTTTGGACCCGTCCCCAGACCGGGCAGGCGAACATCGCGCACGCCAGCCGGTCCGCCATCGAGCGGGCAAGCCTCCATACGCGCTGGTGGTCACTGTGCGGATCGCCGTTCCAGGTGGTCCAGATCGCCGTGACCTCGCCAAGATGGGGACGCAGCCGAGTCTCGACTTCGGAAAAGGAGCCGGGATCATCCGGCGTGTCCTGATCGGGATAGCCCAGCCAGATCGGCGCCTCACGTCCTTCGGTGAGGACCCGGACCGCCGCCTCGACCTCCGCCCTGCGCAAGGCTGACAGTGCGGCGGCGGGATATGCCCTGGACCTGGGGTGCGACAATACTCCGTCCGAAACGACTGCTATATGTACGCGGTGGCCGGCTGCAGAGGCTGCCGCAATGGCCCCTCCCATCGCGAGCGATTCATCATCGGGGTGAGGGGCCAGAACCAGCACGGCACCGGGTCCGGTCAGGTCCGCGAGCTGGGCGTAGGGCGCGTTTTCCGCCTGTGCGACAATCCCGGTGAAGGTCATCATCCTGCCCAGACCTCTCCGACTGGGGCCTTGGCCGCGCACAGTGCCGCGCCAACCTGCCGAAGCTTGCCGTCGAGGTCTGCCTGCCGCAGGAAGAACCCGAGGTCGCGGCGGACCAGCTCGGCCCGATGACCTTTGACGAAGGACCGGGTGCCGAGAGCACGGTCGGCCAAGGCGAGACCTTCGAGGCAGGCCACCTCGACCTCTTCTCGTGCGGCCAGGCTGAGCGCGACGGCCTCTGGCCCCGCGCCGGGCGCCTCGACCCGGGCGGCAGCATCCTCGACCATCAGGCGGGCACGATGGGCCAGGCTGGCGATCCGGGCCAGGCGGTGCAGTTGCGCCTCGCCCGGCGCATCTGTCGCGCTGACGGCGCGACGCACCTCTTCAGCCAGCGCCTCCAGCCCGCCGGTCTGAACGGCGGCATAGCGCCAGACACCGCCTTGGAAATGCGGCTCGCGCAGGTAGTCATCCGCAGCCCCAAGGGCTTCTGCCATGACACCGTTGAAATCGTAGCTGCCCGAGGCCGTCGCCCGCATGCCGGAAGTGTCCCAGGCGGCGGCATCCGCGCGTCCGGGGTGCCCCAGCTCCGCGATGGCAAGGCGCAGGCCATCGGGATGTTTTGCTGTCACCACGGCATGGCTGACGGTCCCGAGGCCCGAGGCAAAGCGCTTGCCCCCGGCGAGGCGGAGCCGACCGTCAAGGT
Organism: Alloyangia pacifica; assembly: GCF_003111685.1. Taxonomy (NCBI): domain Bacteria; kingdom Pseudomonadati; phylum Pseudomonadota; class Alphaproteobacteria; order Rhodobacterales; family Roseobacteraceae; genus Alloyangia; species Alloyangia pacifica. Next base: position 779,754 of record NZ_CP022189.1, read on the forward strand.
CTGTCACGACGCTCACCGCTGGGTCGGCGTCAGCGCCCCAGACGCCGTAGATCGCCCCATTCCGTGCAGAGGTGGTGTGGCGCCGCACCTGATCGGGCGTGCCGTAGAGGGTGACGAGTTTGAGGGCGTTCATATGCCCCTCGGCCAAGCGTCCAACCGACAGGCTGGCGCGGCCGATCCGGCGCAGCACGGTGGCCTGCGCCTGTGCCTCCCGGGGGTGTCCATCGAAAGTGCAGAGCCGAGCGAGGATGCCGGAGGACGCCAGGCGACGCATGTCGTCCGACAGGTCGCAGCCGCCTGCGTCGGCCTTCAGCGCACCGTCCGCGACGGCCTTGAGGGCGTCGGCTTCGGTCAGCGTTGGCATTGCTGTTGCGGGGGCTTCTCTCATGCAGTCAGCCTTTCCGTGTCCGCCCGCGCTGCGCGGACTGCTGCGGCCAGAAGAGGCAATTCGCGCGCGACGTCCGAAAGTCGCATTCGGGTGCGTTCCAGTCCGGCCAGTTGCCTATCGATCCGCGCCACCTGCAGCGACCCGGGGCCGAACTGTGCCACGCCATCCCGCCGCGCCCTCTGCAGACGCGAACGCTGCACTGTCCGGTGGGCAGGTTCGAGCGCGCTGTCCACCATGGGATCAGGGTCGGAAATGCGCCGCGCCAGGGCTTCGGCCATGCCGCCCGGCGCTCGCCCGTCCAGTCGACAGGACGTCGAGACACGCACGTCTGGGCTATGCCGGACGCGCCAGCCACGACCCTCTGCCAGTGCGGCAAAGGCGCGGTCCTCGTTTCCCGGCAGCGCCGGGATGCCGCCGGTATCGGTATAGAGCGGCATCCGGAACGCGAGGCTGGCGCCCGCGGCACCGAGCCCGCACGGGGCGGGGTCATGCGCCAGCGGGTCGATCAACGCACGGAGCGCGAGGGTCAGGCCGACGTACTCACCCTCGGCGGCGCCGCGCTGCGCGATGATCGGAGGCAATTGCGCGAACTCATCACGATCCGGAAGGACAGAACCGCAAATGAGGTCGGCCCGCGTCAGCTCTGACAGGTTGGTGTCAAGCCAGTCGGGCAACACCCGGCTGTCGGCATCGGTGGTGAGCACCACGCCTCGGCTGGCGAGACGGGGGGCCGCGGCGGCGACGGCCTGCCGCCGCACTGCGCCAACACCCCCCTCGGGGGTGTCAGCCAGATCGATCAGCAGCCCCGCCGTGCCCGTGGCTTCGAACCAGTCCCGGGCGCGGGGAAAGGTCGCGTCGTCCGAGCCGTTGACGACCACGACGATTCCTCCGCGCCCCCGCAAGGCCATGCGCGCCGCCTCGAGGCAGGGCACGATCCGCTCCGCCTCGTTTCGGGCCGGGACTGTGATCGCCGCAGGCCAAGGGGTCTCCGGACCGAACGCAAGGCTGCGCGCGGCAAGGGGGCGGCGGTTCACGATGCCCGTTCCCAGAACCGAAGAGCTTTGCAGGCGGCGATGAAGTCGTCCGGTTTGCCGTCGAGAATGAACACCCCCTCATCGGCCTTTTCCGGAACTGCGTCAGACCAGAAGCCGGATTTGGCCTCTGCCGTCAGCGCGATGAACTTCATGTGCGCGAAGGCGTCGCCGAGGAATGTGCGCGCGCCGTGCATGTTTGCCAGCTTGGCTGCGCCATCCTCGGAGGCGAGGACGGCTACTGCATCGAACAGGACCGACGGCGCGCCATCGAGCTTTTCATCCGCGGCGATGGTCTTGCCACGCGCGGTGGTCACGCCGCCGACCTTCTCGGCGATCACCGTGACCTGCGCGCCGGCGCTTTCGGCTGCCGACTTCAGCGCCTCGAAGGCACCGCCGTCGATCCCGTCGGTCACCAGCACGCCCAGCTTGCGGCCGGCAAAGCTGTCGGGCGGGTTGGCCAGCATGCTGAGCGCGGGCGAGGCGTCGGTCTGGATCACGTCGCGCGCGGGGGTGGCCGCGCTCGGCATCTGGGTCAGGCCCAGGCCATCGGCGACCGTCTTGGCAAGGTCCTCGTCGACGACCATCAGGTGGCCGACCATGCGCTGGCGGATCGACAGGCGCTCGACCTTGGAGAGCTCGAAGACGAAGGCGTCGGCGATGTGCCCTTTTTCCACATCAGTCTGGCTGAGATAGAATTGCCGGGCCTGGCTGTAGTGGTCGGCAAAGGTTTCTGACCGGATGCGCCGTTTCTCTCCCGCCTCCTCGGCCGGGTAGGAGGTGAAGCCGCGCTCCAGGTCCTCGCGTGGGCCCTCGCCAAGGCTGTTGGGCTCGTAGTTCACCCGGCCCTTGGGATTGTGCATCGCCATGTGGCCGTCCTGTTGCAGGTGGGCAAAGGGACATTTCGGCGCATTGATCGGTATGTGGTTGAAGTTCGGCCCGCCCAGCCGCTTGAGCTGCGTGTCGAGGTAGGAGAAGTTCCGCCCCTGAAGCAGTGGGTCGTTGGAATGGTCGATGCCGGGGACGATATTGCCGGTCTGAAAGGCGACCTGCTCGGTCTCGGCAAAGAAGTTGTCGACCATGCGGTTCAGCGTCAGCGTGCCGACGCGGCGCACCGGGACGACTTCCTCGGGGATCAGCTTGGTGGCGTCCAGCACGTCGAAATCGAAGCTGTCGGCGAAGTCCTCGTCGAAGACCTGCAGACCGAGATCCCACTGCGGATAGTCGCCCTTCTGGATCGCGTCCCAAAGATCGCGGCGGTGGAAATCGGGGTCGGCGCCGTTGATCTTGACCGCCTCGTCCCAGAGAACCGATTGCATGCCCAGCCGGGGCTTCCAGTGGAACTTGACGAAGCTCGACTTGCCCTCGGCGTTCACGAGCCGGAAGGTATGCACGCCAAACCCTTCCATGAAGCGGAAGGACCGCGGGATGGTTCGGTCCGACATGATCCAAAGCGCCATGTGCATGGCTTCCGGCATCAGCGAGATGAAGTCCCAGAAGTTATCATGCGCCGTCTGCGCCTGCGGGAACCCGCGGTCGGGCTCCTGCTTGGCGGCATGGATCAGGTCCGGGAACTTCATCGCGTCCTGGATGAAGAACACGGGGATGTTGTTGCCGACGAGGTCCCAGTTGCCTTCCTTGGTATAGAACTTCACCGCGAAGCCGCGAACGTCCCGGGCGAGGTCGGGGGACCCCTTGTTGCCGGCGACGGTGGAGAAGCGCACGAAGACCTCCGTCTTCTCGCCCACTTCGGTGAGCACCTTGGCGCGGGTGAGGTCCGAGAGGTCCTCGGTCAGTTCGAAGGTGCCGTGAGCGCCATAACCCCGGGCGTGCACGACCCGCTCGGGAATGCGCTCGTGGTCGAAGTGAAAGATCTTTTCGCGGAAGACCTGATCTTCGATGAGGTGCGGTCCGCGCTGTCCGACCTTGAGCGTGTTCTGGTCGTCCGAGATCGGCATGCCGACTTGCGTCGTCATTGTCTCGTTGCTGTCACCGGCCACCTGGTGGGTCTCGCCGCCGTTGCCTTTGCGGATATCATTTTCGTCTTTCATGGTCATTCCTTTGGGGCTCAGTCTTGCATTGCGTGAAGGCGGGGTCGGTCCGCCAGATCGGTGTTCAGCAGCGCCGCCCACTGGGCGGTCACCTGGGACAGCCGGAACTCTGCCCGTCCGGTGGCAAGGGGGCGGCGCCCGATGGCGCTGCGCCACTCGGCGATCCTTGCGGCGATGGCTTCCGGGTTGGCGGTGTCGATGCATTGCCCGGGGTCCGAGGCGACCTCGTCATTCGCGCCAAGGCCGCGCTGCAGGAGCGCCGGGCAGCCGACGGCATTGGCCTCTGCAATGACCAGTCCGAAGGTCTCGGCAAACTGGTCCTGCGGATAGAACAGGCACAGCGCCCGGCGCATCCAACTGACCAGCCGGGGCTTTTCGAGCCGCCCGAGCGGGATGACCCCGGTCGGGACAGGACCGGCCGGCCAGGCCAGATATCCGGGATCCGCCACGGCAAGGCGCAGAGAGGGGATGCGGTGCTTCAGCGCCTCGAACCGACGGAACACCTGACCCAGCCCCTTGTGGGGGGAGGAGGCGAAGAGCATCAGGCCCGGATCGCGGGGCGTGTCGTCCGGGACAAGATCATCGTTAATCGGGTTGTGGATATGGCCGATGGACGGCGCATCGGGCCCGAGAAAGGCGCGCAGCCAGTCGGCATGGGCGGCAGAGACGCATATCACCTCTACTCCGGCCTCGCGCAGGGCAGGGGCCAGCGCCCGGTTGTGACGGCCGGGAAAGACGTGCTGCCAGACGATGACCCGGGCTGCGGGATGCAGCCGTGCCAGCCGGGGCGCGATCTTCCAGGAGTTCACAACGACGATGGTCGCCGGCGCTTCGGGCAAGGGCCGCCTCACGTCGAAACCGGCGTAGCGGACGCGGCCGGACAGCTCGTCGTGCTCCTGTCGCGCGGATTGGCGCACGGTGACGCGGAGGCGGGGGGCCAGGCTTTCGGCGATGCGCACCAGGGTCGCTTCAGTTCCACCAAGCCCGGCCAGATGTCCCGGCATCCCGCTATAGGCACGCGGCGCGAGCACATCGACAAAGGTGATCCCGCCGCTCATGCCACCTGCTCCCGAAGGGGGGTCATCCCGCTCAGCGCAGCGCGGTCGCAGAGGGCGGGGTTGGTGCAGGACCGGATTGTGATGCCGGACAGATCAATGGGCACCGGATCGACCTCGCGCGTGGCGAACCAGCGGCCGACCGCGTCCCAGACCCGCTTGCGATCCGCGATGCGGCGCGGGCTGTCGTAATCCGTCGCACCCAGCTGGGTCAGGCTGTCGGGTGTCTCGATCTTGGTCAGCAGGATCTCGGGGATGACCCAGAGCACCTCTCCGGCCATGATCAGCCGGTTGCGGAATTCGCGGTCCTCCTCGATGCAGTCCAGAAAGCCGCCCAGCCGGTCGAAGACCGACCGATGGAACAGGCCTGAATTCACATGCGTCCAGTCCCCCGGCACCCCGGCGGCCATCTGCAAGTTCGGAAAGAAGTCGTCAACGAGGCTGAGGGTTCGGCGGATCTCGACTCGCTCGCCATCAGGCAGGATGAGTTCATGATGGGACAGCACGCCGCCCACCTGGATGCGCGTTTCAGGCTCGCGGCCCGCCAGGCGCCAGTTGAGGCAGGGATGCGCGCCGATGGTTTCGTTCCCGAGCACGCGCGCCTGCCGCATGACCTTGTCGCGGTGGGGCAGGTCATCGGAATCGTGAAAGGTGATGGCGTCCGTTGTGCTGAGCGCGATGCCCACGTTCTTTGCCTGCGCGGTGCCGATGTTGCCCGCAAGGCTGACGCCGACGAAACCGGGGTGATCCGCGTAGCGCGCGATGATCGCCCGGGTCTCGTCCTGCGATCCATCATCGACGACCATCACCGTGGTCTTGGGATGCGACTGCCCGAGCGCCGCCTCGATGGCCTGTGGCAGCACGAGGGCGCGATTGTAGGTCGGGATGACGATTGTGACGCTGGGTGTCATTGGGCGTTCCTCAGGCGGGGTGAAGGGCGGAGCGGTAGGCGATCAGGCGGCGGCGCGTGGCGAGAGCCAGCGGATAGGGCAGCGCCATCAGGACGGCGCCGAGCGCGGCGGCGGCAGGCAAATGCGCGATGGTCAGCAGGGCGCCACCGCAGAGGGCCAGCGCGGGCAGCATCGGCCCGACGGCATCGGAAGCCTGAGTGATGTCCTTCTCGGTCCGCTGGAAGCTGCCGGACCGGCCCATGAGGGCGTCCACCGTCCCGAGCGCCGAAGGCAGGATCATCGCGCCGCGCGCCGCCAGCGCCACCCCGAAGGCCTTGAACGGCGGGCGGCCACGCACGACCATAGCGATGACCATGGGCAGGCAGACCGACAGGTAAACCAGCACGAGGCCGATCCCCGACAGCGTGACCAGAAAGCGGCTTGCCTCGGCGTGGTGTCCCAACGACAACGCGGCGCCGCCGCCAATCAACGTGGCGGTACAGGGCAGCGCGAGGTTTGCCCACGCGGTGAGCTGCGCGAAGACCTGAAGCGTCGTGCGCGCCGGAAGCCCGCCGAATACACCCCGCGCCGTGTCCATGTTGCCGGCGGCCCAGCGATACCGTTGCAGGCTCAGGCCGCCAAGATCGAGGGGCAGCAGACCACGTCCGACGACCCTGTCCACGAACCGCCCGCGATACCCCGCACGGTGCAGGCGCAGCCCAAGCTCCGCATCTTCGGTGATGCTCCGCAAGCTCCATCCGCCGACAGCCTCGAGGGCGGGCCGACTTATGACGCTGAGTGTTCCGGTCAACAACATCGCCCGTGCCAGGTTCGCCTGCCGTGCGTGGCGCAGGAAATAGTCTGCCAGTTCAAGCGACAGCCCCTGCGCCGGGCCCGCGTCGCCATGATAGGCCTGCGGGAACTGGACGAAGTCGTCACCGCTGCGCTGTAGCTCCTGCGCCGCGATGGCGAGGAAATCCGGCGTGACCTCGTAGTCTGCATCGACGATGACCACGTGGGTGGCCGCGGGATTTGTGCGCGCGAGCGCGATGTTGAGCGCGCCTGCCTTGGCACCGGTGACGCCCTCTTCATGGTAGAAGCGAAACGCGGGGCCAAGTGCATCGCATAGCGCGGCGATCGGGCGCCAGAGTGCCGGATCGGCGGTATTGTTATCGAGCACGATGACCTCGAACTCAGGCGCATCAACCTGCAATGTGAAGGCGCGCAATGTGCGCGCGACGATGGCGGGAGGTTCGTCATGGATCGCCAGATGCACGGAGAAGTGCAGCCGCTGGGGTGTCACAAATCGCGACGGCGCATCGGTCCGTCGGCGCTTCAGGCCAAACCCGGCATGAAGGTTGAGCGCCCCGAGAACGACCTGGACCAGCATGGCCAACACAACCACCGGAATTGCCAGTGTCGGCAGCAGCATGGCAAGCGCCATCAGACCGAAAAAGGCGCTACGCCCGTCGGGTGGTGACATGGTTTGGTTCCTTGTGAGGCAGGCCACCGGCGAGTGCGGCGCTGTGATGAAAACAGCGGACGCGACCCGGGGTTCCGGCAACATTTGTTATCCCGCGCTGCTCTGCGTGCGATCCTTCGGCGTCGGCAGGGGTCTTTTAGCGTTGCGCGTCCCATCCGGTTTTCGGTGCCGTGACACGCTCGCAACGACTTTCCACTTGCGACGATCACAGCGGCGACCACGCCCTGAAATCGGGCGCCGGGAGGGTCTCTGCAAATTGGGCTGGCCGGCGACCTCCGCGGTGCTCAGCGCGCGCGGCGGATTTGGGGTGACCCGACTTGGTTGGCTATTTATTCAGCGCTTTGGCCGGTCAGCCAACGCGAGAACGTGCTCATCGCCGGTGTGGCTGGCCGGTCAGACGGCCAGGCGAGGTAGTAACGTCCGACCGAAACGGTGACCCCGAACGGCTGTGCCAGACGACCTTGCGTGATGTAACTCTCGAACATCGAGATTGGCAGCAGCGCCGCGCCGACGCCCGAGGTTGCTAGTTCGGCGAGCGCCACCGAGCTGTCGAAGACCGGCCCGGTGACGGGCGGGCAGGGCACGCCCGCGGCCTCGAACCAGCCCGGCCATTCGGCGCTTCGGTAGCTGCGCAGGAGTGTGACCTGCCCGAGGTCCGAAGGATGCAGGAGCCGTGACGCGAGGCTCGGCGCGCAGAGGGGCGCCATCGGTGCTTCTGCCAATGGGATCGCATCGTGTCCCGTCCAGCCTCCGGTGCCGAAGCGGATCGCCATGTCGAGCCCTTCGCGCAGGATCTCCACGCGGTTGTTGTTGGTCGAGATCCTGAGGTCGATCTCGGGATGGGCCTGCCGGAAGGCCTCGAGCCGCGGCATCAGCCAGCCCATTGCGAAGGTCGTGTTGACGCCGACCTTCAGCACCTCGATGTCGCGCCGTCCGCCGAGCCGGTCGAGCACCCGCGCCATCGCGTCGAAGCCATGTTCGAGCACGGGAAAGAGCAGGCGGCCCTCGTCGGTCGGCACCAGTCCTTGTGATGTCCTCAGGAACAGCGCCGCGCCCAGCAGGTCCTCGAGCCGCGCGACCTGGTGGCTGACGGCGGCTTGGGTGACGCGCAACTCGATCGCGGCCTTGGTGAAGCTGCCTTGGCGCATGGCAACCTCGAACACCCGGAGGGCATTGAGCGGCAGGTCAGGGCGATCCATGGCAGTACCTCAGCTAATGGAAGGTCATAAGATTTGTCGTTTGATGGCTGAGATCAAGCCGAAATATACAGGGCGTGTGACATCATGTGATGTCACACCCCAGGCGCCACTGGCGCAGATCCTGAAAGGAATTGTTTGATGCGGTTCACCGCTCCCGTCCTGTCGCGTGTCGCGACAGGGCTCGCTCTCGGCCTGTCCATGGCCACTGCCGCCTTCGCCGAGACGCCTGTCGAGGCGCTCTCGGACACCGTCGCCCGGATCGAGGAGCAGCTCGGAGCCCGCGTCGGCGTCTCGCTCGTGGACACCGGCTCAGGTTGGTCCTGGTTTCACCGCGGCGATGAACTCTTCCTCATGAACAGCACGGTGAAGGTGCCTGTCTGCGGCGCCATCCTCGCGCGCCGGGATGCGGGCACGCTGTCGCTCTCCGACGCGCTGCCGGTGCGCGAGGTCGAGCTGGTGCCCTACGCGCCCATCACGGAGACGCGGGTCGGCGGCACCATGACACTCGACGAACTCTGCCTCGCGGCGATCGACATGAGTGACAATGTGGCGGCGAACATCCTGATCGGGCATCTCGGCGGGCCGGAGGCTGTGACGCAGTTCTTCCGCAGCGTCGGCGACCCGACGAGCCGCCTCGACCGCCTCGAGCCCGAGCTGAACGTGTTCGCACCTGGCGATGCGCGGGACACCACGAGCCCGGCCGCCATGTCCGAGGCGCTGCGGGCGCTGCTGCTGGGCGACGCGCTGTCTCCGCAAGCGCGCGGGCAGTTGGCGGAATGGATGCGCCACGGCGGCGTGACCGGCGCATTGCTCCGCGCCGAGGCCGAGGACGATTGGCTGATCCTCGACAAGTCGGGCAGCGGACGCCATACGCGCAACCTCGTCGCGGTGATCCAGCCTGAAGGCGAGGCGCCCTGGATCGCGACGATGTTCGTCTCGGATACGGACGCGGAGTTCGAGGCTCGCAACGCGGCCCTGAAGGACCTGGGCGGGGCGGTGGTCGCTGTTGTTCGCGAGTGAAGCCTCTCCGGCGCGGCTACCGCTCTGAGCCAGAATGAGCGTTGGGGCGGGGGCGCGGCGCGACATCACGCGCTTGGGCAACTGCCAGTGCCGGAGGGGTGGCCATCAAGACCTGGTCAACCAGGGGCGCTCCATCACCTTCCTTCAAGCCACACCGCTGCGCTTCCACGGACCGCGTCCGGCAGCAGTTTCGAGGCATAGCGCGGCGGATGAAACTCTTACCTCGGTTCATCCCTACGGCCGCAGCACATGACCGTCCGGCGCCAGTTGGCGCTGGCGATGGCGCAGGAAACTTGCCAGCACTTTTCAGCGCCTCGACCACCGGGGCGCATCGAACAACTCAAAAAAGTCAGAATGGGACACGCTGCTCAGAGCTGGGCCGCGACACCCAAAATCAGTCGTTTCAGGGGGCGTCGCGCCCCTTGAATTCGTCGGCCTTCACCGCCCCGCGCTTCCCGCGCGGCATGTCCTTGCCGGTGGTGGTGTCGTGCCAGGTCTGTGCTTCCATTTCGGCGTTGATCTCGGCCCCCAAGAGGATCACATAAGCCGAAATCCACAACCAGAACAACAAGATGATAACACCAGCCAGGGATCCGAAAGTTTCTTGGTAGGACCCGAAATGCTCGGCATAGAGAGAGAAGGCGAGTGACCCGGCGAGCCAAAGCAGGCAGGCGACCAGGGCACCGGGGGTGATCCAAGCCCACTCCGCCGCCTTTCGGGAGGGGCCAAACCGGTAGATCAGCGCTATGCCGGAAACGACTAGGAAGAGCAGCACGCCCCAACGCACCCACGACGCAAAGGCTTCGAGCGCTGGACCAAACTGGAAAATCGCGAGAATGCCGGGCAGAACGACAAGCGCCCCGATGGCCAAGAGAAGTCCGGCAATCAGCAGCAGCGTGAGCGCCAGCGTGGTTAGCTTGAGGCGGATGAAGCCGCGCTCTTCTGTTTCGTCATAGGCGACGTTCAGCCCCTCGATCAGGTGGGCAACCCCTTGCGAGGCGGAGTAGAGCGCAAGTAGCAGACCCAAAACCGCCGCAAGACCAAGACCGCCACGCTGCGACCCCGCGACAGATTTGGCCTGCTCTATCAGGATCTCGGCTGCACGCTGCGGCAGCACCTCGGTAATCTGCTGGATCTGTGCAGTGACGTCGGCGGGGGTGATGAACAGCCCGGCGATCGCCATGAGGGCTGTGATTGCGGGGAAGATTGCCATCAGCGCATAGAATGCGACACCCGCCGAAACCAGGCTGATCCGGTCTGCAGCCAACTCGGATTTCACGCGCATCGCGATGGCTTTCCAGCCGGTCAAGCTGATCTGGCGTGGCCGTGTGGCAAAGGATCCGTCGTTTGGCATCCACTCATCCTTGATCATGTCAAATTCGCGCCGGTGCCACCCGGCACCGGCGCGAAGTCTCGGTCAGCTGATTTCAGCCCTGCTTCGGCGTATCCGATTTCGGCGTGTCCGAGATCACGTCCGGACGGCCCAGCTTCTGCGCCTCCGCTTCGTCCCGTACCCGATCCTCGAGGCGCTTGCCGGCCGATTTCGCGGCATCGGCAAGCGCGTGCTCGGCGGGCTTGTCGCCGGGGGTGCGCTCATCAGCCTCTGCGCGTGCCTCGCGGGCGATGCTTTGACCCTCGTCGAGGGCGGCATCGGCCACCGCTGCAAGCTTGTCTCGCTCCTCGTGGAAGATCGCTTCGGCCTCGGCGAACAACCCGTCGCTGTACTCGCCCATGAAGTCGTCCTCGGCCTTGGTGCGCGGTGCGGCTCCGCCAAGGGCGGCGCCGGCCGCGATGGCAAGGGCGCCAGCTACGAGGGGATGCTCGCCAAAGAAATCGGCGGCGCTGGCACCGGCACGTTGCACCTTCCGGCCCGCACGCTCGCGGGCGATCAGCGCACGTTCTCGTGCTTCGATGACCCTGCGCCGGGCGCTTTCCGACATGCGCTCGGTCCCCGAGGCGATACGGTTGTAGCCGTCTTCGAGCACCGACTGGGCCTGGGCCGACTTTGCCGAGATGGAGTCGCGGGCAGTGTGTCCAGCCTCGCCGGCCTTGGCGCGCGCTTCACCTGCGGTGGCGGCCGCGTTGTGACGCCCCTCCTCGAAGCCCGCCTTGAGGCGGGCTTGCGTCCGGGCGACGCGGTCACCGAAGGTGTCGCTCTCCTCCCCGTCGTCAAGGTGCAGATCGTCGTAGTAGCTGGGACGGTAGCTGGTGCCGTAGCCCGGTTTGCGCGCGGCCCAGTCGGATCCGGAAGGCGCGCGTTCGGTCGGCCCCGCGGCACGGCGCTTGCGGAGTTGGCGGCTCAGAGGATCCCCCGCGAGACGCTTGTCCTCCTCATCATAGGAGCGACCGAACACCATCCACGCGAGGCCGGCCGCGGTCAGCGTGAGCCCGATGGGGTTCTGCTTGGCCGACTTCGAGAACGCCTGTCCCATCTCGCTGCCATGGGTCTGCAGGTGGCGGCCCACTTGTGCCACGATCTCGTCCGCCGAAAAACGGCTCTGGAGTTCGGAGACGGAAGCGCTGAGGCCTTCGCGCTCGCGTTCGATCTCACGCTCGATTTCTGCCGCCGTCTTGCGATTAGCCATTGGTCGTCTCCCTGATTGCGGACACGTCACGACGGACGTTCTCGGTGGTGCGGGTCGGCGCAAGGCTGCTTGCCTTGAGCTTGCTCATCCCGCCCTTGATCATGATCAGCGCCGCAATGAGGGCGACGCCGCCGACGATCACGGCAGACCAGAAAGGATGAACGCCAGCTGCGGTCAGAGCGGCCACCAGCGCGGCGGCAATGACGTTGAGGCCAACGAGGGTGAAGACCACGCCGGCGACAATCACGCCCACCGCAGTCATGGCACCGTTGAGGTTCTCGCCCAGCTCGGCGCGCGCCAGTTCCATTTCCTTGCGCACCAAGGTGGTGACATGTCCGATGATGTTGCTCACCAGATTGGTGGTTCCCGTTGTCTGTTCGGTCGGCATCAGATGTCCTCCGGTTCCGGGCGGTGATAGGCTGGGGTGGCAGGGGTCGCCGCAGTCGGTGTCGGGGTGGGTTGCGCCGGGAAATCGCGGGCGCGGGCCGCATCCACGGGGCTGGTTGGCGGTGCGGGGCGCTGGGCGGGCTCCGGCGCCGGACCCGAACTGCCTCCGCTCTTGCCAGCCTTGGCGAAACGCGCGGCGGCAAGGCCGAGAACCGCGGCACCGCCGAGATAGGCGATCGGGTTGCGGCGCGCGAAGTCCGAAAGGCCGCTTGCCATTTCGCCCAGATCTTTGTCTCGGATCGACTCCGATGCATCAGCCAGCGTCGAGGCGATCTGCGACATGGTCCGTTCCTGCGGAGAGCCGCTGCGCATCTCCTCGGCGGCCTTGCGAAGCGCGTTCGACACGTCCGAGACCTCGTCTGCCATACGCCCGCGCTGCTGTTCCTCGAAGCCGCTGGCGCGCTCTTTCACTTCCTCTGCCGTGTCACGGGCCTTGGTTCGCAGATCATCACGCATCTCTCGCGCGGCACTTTCTGCGGCAGGTGTAGACGGAGTGTGTTGGGAAGGATCGGTCATCCTTGCCTCCTTCGGTTAGGTTGATCGGTGGCGCGCCGTCATTGCCTCACAACCCGCGACTGTTCGTCGCAGTTCCGTCATTTCCAATTATCTTCGCAGCACAGGTCCGAGCGGCTCCGGCGCAGCTTCTGCCGCGAGATTGATTGCCATCATGCCTGGGACATCATGCCCAAGGCGTTCGATGCGTCAGGTGAGCGCAGGGGTCTCAGGATCCCGATCCATCTAGTTTGATCGCCGAGTTTGATCGCACGGCGTGGCCCACCTTCGTCACACCCGAGCGATGGTTCGAGCGGCGGGCTCACGCGCGCGCCTCGGCTCTCTACGGGGTGCAACCGGCGTTCCGGGCGCGGCTTTGTGCGAGCCTTTAGCCCTCGCCATTCCTCTCGAGGATGTTGGCGCGGTGGGTCAGGCGGTCAAGCAGTGCTGTCAGAACCGGCGTCAGATCCAGGCGTCAGGTTCCGGCGCCGAAGTGGGCGATCACCCAGAGCAAGATTGCGGTGCCTGCCAGCAGTTCAAAGATCTGGGCCCTGCGCTGGCGCCGGGTGTTCTGGTGGCGCTCGCGTTCGATTTCGATCTTGGTCATGAAGCAATTCCTAAAAATGAGGTTTAAAAAAATATTTGGTCCGCGTGCGCGGAAGAAATCGGTGCGTCGGTAGATATTATATGATCTAATATATTGAGTTATTTAGAAAAACTATGAATACCTCTCTATTCGGATCGCTGCAATGGGTGATGGGCGAAGGGGCTCTGTTGCGACGTCCCATGCGTGGTCCACCGAAAGGGCCGCCCGCTCTCTGCGGTTGATCGGTCACGCAGGCCGGAGCGCTGCGTCGGCGAAGTGAGCGGCCCGCCCGGCGGTCAGTGGAGCGCGCGGGAGAGGGCGCGGCGCGATTCCGGCGTGGCCAGCTTGTCGTGGATGGCCTGAAACTCGACCCGGGCGCGGGCGCGCTGGCCAGAGTTGAGATAGGCATAGCCCCGCAGCAGCGCGATATCGCGCCGGACCACGCCGCTCAGCCGTTCGAGCTCGTCAAAATAGGCGATGGCGCGGCGGTAATCGTTGCGTTGGTAGGCGGAGACGCCGCGCTTGTCGAGGATCTGCGTCTCGACTTCCAGGCGTTGCTGATCCGAGAAATGGGTGGTGGCAGCGACGTTCGCGGCCTGGTCGACCATGTTCAGCTGCAGCATCACCAGCGCCATCCCGTAGCGGGCATCGCGTCGGCCTTCTGCCGTGGGCGACCGGCTTGCCGCAAGTTTGAAATCGTTCAAAGCCTGCATCGGACGCTTCGCGTTGAGCGCGCACCAGGCGCGCTGGGAGACGATCTCGGGGCTGGTGCCCTTGGCCGAGGCGGCGAGGCAGGTTGCCCAATCGGCACGTTGCGCGGCGGTGCGCGCCTGCGACAGCGCTGTTGAGGCGCCGCCGGACAGGGTGCGGCGCGGCGAGGGGGCAAGCGGAGGCTGCGCCGACGGTCGTTGGGTTTTGGTCGAGGAGAGTGCGCCAGCAGACGCATCGAAGGCGGCGGGGGCGCCGCTCGGCGTGGCGGAGGCAAGAGGGCGTGGCTGGGTCTGCAGCCCGGCGCGCAGACGGTTCTCGACCGAGGTCAGGCGCTGGGCGGAGCCCGGCGCGCCGGCGCGCGCCGCATCTGCCATGGCGGCGAGGTCATCGAGGCTGGCGACGGCCACGGATTTCTCAAGCGTGGCAACGAGGATGTTGGGATCGGAGCAGCTGCGGACGATGCCGTTGAGTGTCGTAAGGGCCAGCGCGGGCTCGCGCGCGGCCTGATACTGTTCGGCCAGAAGCCAAGCGTTGTTCACCCGCTCGCAGCGCAGCAGCTCGGGGGTGGCGCGTGCGATCCTGATGGCGGCCTCGGGCTCTCCTCGCGAGACCGCCTGATCGAAGCTCGACTGGGCTTCGGCGATCGACAGGGCCGCAAGCAACTCGGGCGAGTGGGCCCAGCCCGGGGTTGCGCGGCCGGTTTCCTCGATGAGGGTGCGGGCGCGAACGAAATTGCCCGAGCGGATCTCGCGGTAGATGCTGGCGACCGCCTCGTCGGGTGCGATCTGCTGCAGCGTGGCGAGATCCTCGGGAACCACCCAGTCGGGATAGCGAAGTTGCAGCCGGCGAACCTCGGAGCGGACGGCCAAGTCATTGGCCTCGTTCATGTAGAAGCGCAGCGCCTGGAGATCGCTGTCGGTGGGCGACTGGGCCTGAGCGGACAGCGCGCCGAGGGCTTGGGTCATGGCGAGAAGGGCGAGGGTAAAATGGAACTTTTTCATAACGGTACACACGTGGGTAGGGCTTCGGCCTGCGCGATCAGGGCGAAGAGTTGCAGGGTTGCCGGATAATAGGGGGCGCTTGGCGAGAAGGGCGGGATCCGCGAGCCGATCTCTTGGCTCGCGGAACAGGTCGCAAGCGCGGCGATGGCCCGGTATCCCGGCTCCGCGCTGGTCGTGAGAGCCTCTCCGGAGCCGCGGCTGAGCCGGGTGGCGGCGAGGCCCGGGGGGACGCGAGACTGGGCCTCGGCGAAGCGCAGCACCGCGGGGTGATCCCCCAGGCCCGACCAGATCAAATAGAGCGGCACGCGCATCGCCTCGTAGCCGGCATCGAAGGAGAACCCCTGGGCTGGCCCAAGGGCCTGCGGTGTCACCTCCACCCAGTCGGGGACAACGCCGTCGAGCGCGAGCTGGCGGGCCAGTTCAACCGCACCGCGGGCCGCCGCGGCGAGCACCGGTTGGTTGAACTCGGCCGCCAGCTCCTGCATCGCCAGCGGCATCGCGTAGCAGGGGTTGTAAAGGACCCCTGCCTCGGTCTCGAACCCACGGGCCGCGGGCAGCAGAAGCGGGTCGGCACCGGGACGGTGGACGATGCAGCTCCGGACGAGATCGAGCACGATGGCTTCCGCCGCGGTGCGGTACTCGGGGGCATCGAACCGCCGAGCCGCGCGCAGCAGGGCCCAAGCCCGGAAGAGGTCGCCGTCGCTGGCATTGTTTAGGTCGGGCACCCGTACCGGCGCGTCGGGAAGCCAGCGCCAGGCCATCAGGGCATCCTGCCGGATGGCGAGGTTGAGCCGGGTCCAGGCGTCCAGCCGCTCGAAGGTCGCCCGATCCCCCATCATCGCGGCCAGCAGCATGCCGTAGGCCTGCCCCTCGGAATGGCTCGACGTTTTCTGTAGCCGGTCGATCACGCGGCCGGTCGCGTCCATGTTGGCATCGCGCCAGGCCTCCCAGACATCGGAGAGGCTGCCCTCGAGGTTGGTTGAGGAGGTTCCGGCCAAGCCCGCCGCCGGCAGGGAAAGCGCGCCGAATAGGCCAGTTGCGGAAAGGGAGGCGAGAAGATCGCGTCGGTTCATTTCTTCCTCCGTCGCGTGATGATCATGACGCCCATTGCGAGGATCGCGGAGACCAGGGACAGCGCCAGCATGGGGACGATGAACAAGGGCGGTGCGAGGGAGGCGTAATTGCCGACCACCCTGCGCGCGTTGTCGAGGGTCAGCGGCTCGTGCAGCTTGAGCCTCCGTTTCGAGGAGTGCCAGCTCTGCCAGCCCGCGTCGGGCGTGAACAGCGACACCTGCCCGCGCGGGACGTCGAGACGCCCGCCACCGTCGATCAGAGACGCAACAAGCTTCTCGGGCGCGAGGTTGGGGCGGAGGATGAGCCAGATGTCCCCGGGGCGATCGAGGTCGGGCTGCAGCAGCATGGCGTCGGCGGCGCGCCCATCGAGCCAGGCGTCCAACTCGGATTGTGGGCCGCGCCAGATCGCGGCGAGCCGGTCGCGGAAGGCCCGGAGCGCCGTGCCAACCTTGTCAGTGTCGTGGAAAGCGCGCCACCAGCGCCCATTGTCGACCTTGGCCCAGGCGTCGAGCTCCTTCTCCTCGGGATGTGGCGCGATCAGCATCGCCTCCTGCAGCGTCGAGGTGGCGTCCTCGAGGATGGCCCCGCCGAGGGTCGACAGGTCGGAGGGGACGCCGATGGTCAGAGATGCGGCTCCCGGTGCCTTGGCACCATGGCCAACGAAGACCGAGGCCAGGCGCGGCAGAAGACCAAGCGGTAGGGCGTCTGCGGCGGCCTCGCTCAGCCGGACGCTTTCGGGGCTCAGCGCATCCAGCACCATGTCGAGCCGTGCGACGGACATGCTGGGCGCCGTGGGGATTTCCACCGTCGTCGTATCGAAGATTTCGAAGATCGGCGTGCTTCGCGGCGCGCAGGCCTCGTCCGGTGCATCGCCAGGAACCAGCGCCTCGAAGGTCAGCTGATTGACACCGGGGTCGAGCATGTTCGCCGCGAAGGGAATGCGCAGGGTCTCAACCCGTTGTCCTGCCTTGTCGTCCTCGTCGAGCGGAAGAAGGTGGACGGTCGCGTCGTTGATCTTCACCAGAAGCAGGGCACCCTTCGGCAGATCGCGGTCAAACCCATAGTCGAGCCGGAGCTCCGCACGCTGTGCCGATAGCACCAGCCAATCCCAGGGAAGCTGAAAGCGCACCGTCTCGCGGATGTAATTTCCCTGTCCGACCAGGCGCCCCGCGCCGAGGTCCGCTAGCGACCGTGGCACGCCGGGCTGAAGCAGCGGCACCGGGTTGGCGGGATGCCTGTCGCCGAAGGCGCTCAGCATCACCCCTGCGACCTGCTCGGGATGGGCGGCATTTGCCACAAGCACCAGCGCGCCATCTCCGCCACGGCGGAATTGCGGCAGGTCGGGAGGAGAGAATTCCTCGGGCAGCAGCGTCACCCGCGCCAGCGCCGGCGGGACCGTGGCAACCGCGTAGGGATCGGTGATCCGCATTTCCGGCGGCAGGCCTTCGAACAGGCTTTCGACCCGGGCCATGGCGGCGGCCATCGAAGCCACGTCGCCCGAGCCCCGGCTCTCCGCCACGACAAGCGGCTGTCCGCGCCCGAGTTGCGCCGCGACCGCTGCCAGGAAACCGGGGGCGTCCGCGCCGAAATCGCTCGGTGCGACCTTGATGCCGCTCTGCGACAGCAGGACATCGGTCCAGAGATCAAAGGCCGCGTCGGGGCCGCAAAACACGCGGTGAACCTGCTGGAAGCGCAGGGTCACGACGTTCCGCCCGGGCTTTAGTGCGCTGCCGGGAATGGCGAGGGCATCGGTCCCGAGCGCGTCGAAATTGTCGGGGATGACGGTGCCGATGGTGGTGCCGTTGACCTCGACCCGGATCTTTGACTGCTCTGGAAGAAGGTTGATCGAGCTGAGCGTGGTCAGCTCAAGCTCGGCGCCTTCCGCCTTGCGCGGCAGAAACAGGACGAAGCGCGCTTCGCCGAATTGCCCCTGCACGCGGTAGCCCTCGGTTTCGGCGCCTTGCGGCACCACCGGGCGCAGCGGCAGCAGGACCGGCAGCCCGTCGGCGTGCTCTTCTGCAATGGGCGCGGCGGCTGTCCAGTCCATCCTGGGGACCGCGCTCTGCGCAAGGCGCTCGGCCGGCGCAGCTGAAGCGTCCTGCGCCGGAAGCTCCGGCATGTCGTGCAGGAGAATCTGCTGGGCGCGGACAGCGTGCGCGAAGGCAGGTAGGAGCGCGGCGGCAAGAAGGGGAAGGATCCAGTGTTTCATGGCGTCACTCCTCGATCACAAGGTAATCTGCGGCACCGGCCACCGCGGCGGCCTCGAGCGGTGCCCGTGCCGGGCGGGGCTCCGGGCGGTCCATTGGCGCGACCACGAAGGCGGGTTCGCCACGCATGGCATCCTCGGTTGCTTCGCGGCGCCGGCGGGCTGGCTCGGTGAGAAAACCGATCACTGACTTCGGCACCGACATCAGGCTCTTGCCGGCGACGTAGGCGAGCCCGGCAATCAGTGTGCTTCCCTGGGGATAGACCTTGCGGAAGAAGTGCCACCGCAGGCTGTCGCCGTAGACCAGATGCGCGGTCAGCCGGCTTGCCGCGATCATCTGCGCGGGCGCGACGTCGAGCTCGATCAGCGTTCCTTCCACGTCGGAGCGCACGGCCTTCACCTTGAGAGGCAGGGGCGCTTCGAGCTCTGGGGCCTGCGGAAGGGTCGGTACGAGTTCGACCTTCAGGCCCGTCGAGGCCCCTTCGCGGAACACCCTCCCGTGGCGCGACCGCGTATCGTTGCCGAGATGCAGGGTAACGCTGCGGGGGGTGAAGGCGGCGATCTCGGCATGGACCTCCGCGGCCTGCTCGTCTTCGCCCGGCGCGGACTGGGACCAGCGCAGCATTGCCGGACTGGAGATCCCGCAGCGCGGCCGGTCGAGCTGATCCGGGCGTTCGAAGACCGCGCGCAGGGCGTAGGCGACCAGCAGGAAGTTGTAGAGGTTCCACGCGCCGACGATCTCGACCACCGCACGGTCGCCGGGGAAGGCGGCCCAGCGGTACGCCCCCGCAACCAGCCCCGCCAGCAGCAGCGCGGCGAGCGCCGCCAGCGGCGCATAGACTGGCGACAGGAAGGCGTGGTCCAGCGTCTCGTCCTTGGCGGTGACCTTGAAGGAGGCATCGCGCGGCCGCAGCACCGTATGCACCACCGCCTTGAGCAGATAGGGCGTCTGGGCGATCTCGTATACTTCCGAGATCTGCGGCCAGCGGACGCTGCCGAACAGCGCGTTCTGCACCATGAAGCCAATCAGCAGATAGGGCAGGATATAGGCCAGCACCTCCTGCGTCGTGACAACGTAGATTTCGAGACCGAAAAAGAGGTAAAGCAGCGGCATGAGGAGGAAGATCATGCGGATGGCCGGAAACAGCCAAAAGCTCATGGAGTTCAGGTAGCACAGGCGCTGCTTCAGTGAGAGACCGCTGCGGAAGATCGGGTTCTTCAGCATCAGCATCTGGATCATGCCGGTCGCCCAGCGACCGCGCTGCTGGATGAACGAGGCGAAGGTCTCGGGTTGCAGCCCGGCCACCATCGCGTGATCGAGATAGAGGCTCTCCCATCCGCGCGCGTGAATATCCAGCGCCGTCTCGGCATCCTCGGTGATGGTCTCGCCGGCGATGCCGCCGACCTCGTCCAGCGCCTGGCGCCGCAGCAGTGCCGCCGAGCCGCAGAAGAAAGCCCCGCCGAAGCGGTCGAGGCCCCGGTGGATCTGCGCGTAGAACATCTCGTTTTCGGAGGGCGAGGTCTCGGGCAACCCGAGATTGCGCTCGATCGGGTCGCGATTGGTGAAGAAATGCGGGGATTGCACGAGAAAGAGGCGTGGGTTCTCGACCATGTAGCCGACGGTGCGCGCCAGGAAGTCGCGGGTCGGTACGTGGTCCGCGTCGAGCACCAGCACCAGCTCGCCATCGAGGTGCTGCAGCGCGGCATTGAGGTTGCCGGCCTTGGCGCGCTCGTTGCGGGCGCGGGTGGTGTATTCGACGCCGAGTTCCTTGCAGAGCGCCTGAAGGCTCGCCCGCCGCTCGCGCGCCCGGCGGCGCGTCTCGAGGTCGGTGTGGTTGCAGCGCGCGTCGGTGCCACCGTCGTCGCAGAGCACGACCCGCTTCTTTTCCGCAGGGTAGTTGATCCGCGTCGCTGCCGCGAGGGTTACCGCAAGCAGCTCCTCGCTCTCGTTGTAGCTGGGGATGAGGATGTCGACCGTCGGCACATCTTCGAGGCGTACGGGGGCGGGCTTGGGCGGATCGACGGGATCGGAGTTGATCAGGGCGGTCAAAAAGAAGATGGCGACGGTGAAGCTCTCGGCCGCGAAGAGGACCAGCGCCGCGGCAAGCGAGACCGGGTCCTCGATGGCGGGCAGCGTTTCGAAGAGGCGCCACAGCCAGTAGCGGAGCACGAAGGTGCCAGCGATCGACAGGACGACGAAGCGCAGGGTCATGTTCGAGGTCACCCCGGGCTTCATCACGTAGATCAGACTGCAGGCCAGAAGCGACAGCAGCGCCTGCGTGGCGACGGAGGTCGGCACCGAGGCGAGGAACACCACCACGGCAAAAAGCGCGGCCCATGCGAAGGCGAGGGCCAAGGCCCCGGTTGCGGAAACGAGATCAAGGAGTTTCATGGCAGCGGTCCTGCGAGCGGCGACAACATCTTGGGGGCGGACTCTTCGGCGAGTCCCGTGGCGGCAAAGCTCGCGCCCTGCGGGGCAATCGGGGCGAGCGCCTCTTCCACGGTGCCGTAGACGCAATTGCGCATGGCGAGGTCCATGGCGCCTGCGCCGGCGGGAATGGTGCGGTTCGCCCCGTCGAAGCGGCGGAAGGCGAGCACACAGGTCAATCCTGAGTAATTGGTCCAGTGCGCCCAATCGATCTGGCCGAGCGCGTCGGTCTCCGTCGTCATGCCGCGGATTTCGGCGGCGGTGAACGGATAGGGGATGCCTCCGGCGGACTTCAGCAGTTCGAGCGGCTGGAACCGTCCGATGCTGGCGCGGCGGGTGCCATGCGAGCGGAGAAGAATGTAGTTCTCGCCCGAGATGGCGGTCGGGTTGGGCAGCAGGATGTGCTGTTCGTTGCGGCCGCGGAAACGTCGCTCCAAAACCACTTGGGCGCTTCGGGTCGACAGCCAGGCATCGGCCTGCGGTTGCAGCACGAAGGTCGCCTGCTGAAATTCCCTGTCGAACTCCGTCGGGGTGAGCGGGAAGGTATCGCAGGCTGCGATGAAGACCAGAGCGACGAACTCGAGTCGACATTTACGTCTCAATTGCGCAATGCGGCGCAACGATAGAAAATTGCCGGGCAAAACAAGGCACCCCTCAAACAAACACACCAATGTACTTCACAAATAGTCAGGTCAATATATGTCCGGAGGGTCAAAATACCCCGACGAGACGTTCACACTAAGAACACAATTCCCTGACGAATCCATGGGAAAAATTGGCGAGCAGCCAGATTTTTCCGAATGGTGCCCAAAGAACGAACACCCACGAGGGGCTGATCGGACAAATTATCGTCAAATTTGGTACAGCCTCGGGGCGGTGAGCGGACTGCCCGCTGCCGGTCGCTTCAAGCCGCCCTTAGGCGATTCGGCGGGGCGCCCCTGGGGCGACGCGCGGACTGGCCTCCCAGGCGGCTCAGTCCCGCCGCGCTGCGACCAGCTGTTCTAGTGGAAATAAATCGACGTGAGGATGACGAGCAACGTGGCCAGCGGAAGACCGAGCAGCAAGGGCAAGGGCAGGCGGTTGATCCGCGGAGTGGGCTGGTAGCAACTCCCGCACTCGACGGCGCCGAGGCGCATCTTGTGGCCGCAGGATCGGCAATTGAACAGGCGGCGGTTGCGTAGGCTCATGATGGCCCTCCAAGATACTCGTAAAAATAAGGAACAATTAAGGCGATTCTCGTCATGAGGTAGCGTCATCCGCATTGCAATGGCAAGCGAAATGCGCGGAAATAATCGGTTGCCGAAGAATGAAGGGATATCCCCTGTATTTCGGTCTCCGCAGCAGCGGCTTTCTGACCTGTGCGCGTCCTGCATAAATCGCGCACCCCAGCGCATTTCTGACCTCGCGCCCCGGGGTGGCGTGATCCGTGTCAAGGAATGTCGCGGCAATGCAGCTAGAGTCGCGGTGATCGAGGAGACATCGCCATGCCCCCAACGCCGCCGAAGCGGCGCGGCCTGCCGCCGCTTGCCCTTGCGCTCTGCTACGCCGCAGTGATCGCGCTGCCGCTGCTGCCGGCGTTGCTGACCGGACAGGGGCATGGCCAGGGCGCAATGCGGCTGGCGACCGGGGCAGGGGTGGTCGCTGCGGGGATGATCCTGTTGCAGATGATTACGAGCGGGCGCTTCGAGGCGATCTCGGGGCGGATCGGGATCGACATCACCATGGCCTTTCACAAGTGGGCGGCGCCGGTGGCGCTGTTGCTGGCGCTGGTGCACGTTCTGGCGGTGATCGGGCTGCCGGACGCCGACCGCCCGGGCCGACTCGCCCGGCGTGTCGATCTCGTCCTGTCAGCCCCCGGTCTTTGGGAGGCGCGGCTCGCGCTTATCCTGCTCGCCGTCCTGGTCTCTCTCGCGCTGCTGCGCGATCGGCTGGGAATGCGCTACCAGATGTGGCGGGCCGGGCACGCGCTCGGGGCCGTCACCCTCGTGGGGCTGGTGGTCTGGCACGCGGTGAACGACGGCAGGGCAGGGGCGCTCGGCGCGGCGCTCTGGATCCTCTTTGCGCTCGCCGTGACCCTTCCGGCGCTTTGGGTTTACGCCGTCCGCCTCATTCGGCCGAACCGGCAGGGCTGGACGCTCCGCGAGACACGGCCCGCCGGAGAGCGCCTCTGGCTGCTGAGGGTCGCACCGCCCGAGGGCGGCGGGCTGCGCTTCGAGCCAGGGCAGTTCGCCTGGGTCGCCTTCGGGCGCAAGCGCCTGCCGTTGCACGATCATCCGTTCTCGATCGCCTCCGCCCCCGGCGAGGCGGAGCTGCGCTTTCTCGTGCAGGAGGCCGGGGATTTCACAGACGGGATCGGAGCGCTCGCGCCGGGGACACGGGTCTCGGTCGACGGCCCGCATGGCAGCTTCGTGCCGCGCGGCGAGGGGCCGCTGGTTCTCGTCGCCGGCGGGGTGGGCATCGCGCCGATCCTGTCCATCCTGGCGCATCTCGCGCGCAGCCAGAGCCGCCGGCCGGTGCGGCTCATCTATGCGGCGCGGAACGCAGAGGCGATGGTGCCGCCAGATCTCTACCGTCCTGCCTGCGCGGCGCTCGGGGTGGCGCCGATCCTGATCTCCGAGCGGGCCACGGACGGCGGCGCGTTGCTGCAGGGCCCGCTGATGCGGGGGCATCTCGCGCAGGCGTTCGAAGGGCTCGATCCCGCTGCCTGCGAAGTGATGACCTGCGGCCCCGGACCGATGATGACCTTCGTCGCGGACACGGCGCTGGAGATGGGGGTGCCGATGCAGGCGATCAGCTACGAGCGCTTCAGCTACGCAGCGGGTCGCGCCTCGGCCAAGGATCGAAGGATCTTGGCGGGCTTCGCGGCGCTCTGGGGAGCGGTCGTGGCGATGGTGCTGGCCTACTGGCTGGCCTGATCCTCTAGCCAGGCGAGGATCGTGGCGCGGGTCACGGGGTCCTTAGCGTGATGATCGGCGAGGAAGCGGTCGAGCCGCGCCGCCCCCGTGGCGTCGCCCGCAGCAGGGATGGCCGAGGCGATACGTGCCGGGTCGCGATGGCACTTCGCGCAGTTGGCTGCCCAAGCCTGGGCCCCGGCGGAGAGATCGGCAGCAACAGCAGGGCGGGCGATCAGGACAAGTAGAACGAGAGCCGCGCGACGGCGGCGAGAGAGGAATGCGCGCATGAATTGCCTTTCCGGGGCGAAGGCTTGGAGTCAAATCCCCGAGATGATGCCGTTTGCGCCGATCCGCGGCAAGCATGGTGAGCGTAGACGCGCTCTGACCGCCAATTGATCTGGATCGTCCCGCGGCATCCACACTCTTGGTAGGCTGGACGAAATCTGATGAAGGGCACCTGCGGCCACCATGACGGACATGGAACTCCTGCAAAGGCTCGGGCTCGCGCTGGCGATCGGGCTTCTGGTCGGGCTCGAGCGTGGTTGGCACGGAAGGGCCGAACGCGAGGGCGCGCGGGTCGCCGGGGTCCGGACCTTTGCGCTCGTCGGTCTGACTGGCGGCGTGGCGGGCGCTGTGCTGCCGGTTTCCGGAGCTGTGCTGCCGGCCGCGGTGCTGCTGGCGCTGAGCGGCCTGCTCGCAGTGAGCTACTGGTTCACCCTGCGGGCAGAGGGCGATGCGGGGCTGACCACCGAGATCGCGATGCTTCTCGTCTTTTTGCTCGGCGCCACCTCGGTGCTGGGCGAAATGGCCCCCACGGCCGCGGCGGGCGTGATCTGCGCGCTGCTGCTGTCGCTGAAATCCCGGCTGCATGGCTGGGTGGCGCGCATGGACGGCGGAGAGCTTTCGGCGGTGCTCAAGCTCGCGCTGATCTCTGTGGTGGGGCTGCAGTTGATGCCGGACCGGGGCTACGGGCCCGGGGGAGTGCTCAATCCCTATGACCTTTGGTGGGCGGTCGTGGTGGTCGCCGGTCTCTCCTTCCTGGGCTACGTAGCGATCCGCCTCGGTGGGGCGAAGCTTGGCATGCTGCTGACGGGCCTCTGCGGAGGGCTCGCCTCGTCGACCTCGACGACGCTGGCCTTGTCACGTGTCGTGCAGGCGCAGCCCAGCCTTGCGCCGATGGCGGCGGTGGGCATCGTCGCGGCGGGTTCGGTGGCGTTCCTGCGCGTATTGGCGCTGGTCGCGGTCTTTGGCCCTGCGCTGCTCGGTGCGCTGGTGCTGCCCGTGGGGGTCATGGCCGGTGTCGGGCTGCTGGCAACCATAGGGCTTTCGGTGCGCGCGCCGACGGGCCCAGCGACGGACGAGCCGGTCGAGGGGCTCGCGAACCCGCTCGAGCTCGGGGCGGCGCTCGGCTTCGGCGGGGTACTCGCGGCGGTGCTGCTCTGGGTGCATTACCTTCGGCTCTGGCTCGGAGATGCGGGAGTCTACGCGGCAGCGGCGTTGTCGGGGCTGACGGATGTGGATGCGCTGACAATCTCGGTGTCGCGGCTCGTCGGGGCGGACCTCTCGGTGTTTCACGGGGCGGTTGCGATCTTCATCGCGGTTTCGGTCAACTCGGTCGTGAAGGCGGCGATCAGCCTGGTTGTCGGGAGCCGTGCGCTGGGGCTGCGGGTGCTGCCGGTCTACCTGCTGACGATTGTCGCAGGCGGAGCCGTGCTGATGCTCGGAGCGCCTGCGCCGCCCTAGACGGCGCGCCGCGCGCCGAGACGCCGGAGCCGCAGCTGCTTCTCGCCCTCCAGCAGCATTAGAAAGACGATCCCAATCCCGAAGGCAAGAAGCCCGTCGGCCAAGGGGACCGGCGCGGTGTGGAAGATGGGCTGCATCACTGGCAGGTAGGTGATCGCGCCTTGCGCGCCGGCCACGATCAGCACGCAGGCCCAGATGACCGGCGTGCCCCGGGCGGCCTTCAGGGTGAGCGAGCTGCCGTGGATGTTGCGGATGAAGAAAAGGTGGAAGATCTCGAGGATCACCATCGTGTTCATCGCGGTTGTCTGCGCAAGCGCCACGGGATGGCCGCGAGCGATGGCGTGGAAATACATCCCGAAGACGGCCAAGAGAAACAGCGCCGAAACGAGCACGATGTGCCAGACCAGCTTGCCCGAGAGCAGCGGCTCCGCGCGGGGACGGGGCGCACGGTGCATGGCGGCTTCCTCCGGTGGCTCGAAGGCGAGCGCAAGCCCCAGCGTACCGGCGGTGATCAGGTTGACCCAGAGGATCTGCACCGGGGTGATCGGCAAGGCCATCCCGGCAAAGAGCGCGACCACGACCGTCATCGCCTCGCCTGTGCTTGTGGGCAGGGTCCAGCTGATGACCTTTTGAATGTTGTCGTAGACCGTGCGGCCTTCGCGGATCGCCGCCACGATCGAGGCGAAATTGTCGTCGGCCAGCGCGACGGCGGCGGCCTGCTTGGCGGCCTCGCTGCCGGTCATCCCCATGGCGATCCCCGCGTCGGCCCTTTTAAGAGCCGGGGCGTCGTTGACCCCGTCGCCGGTCATGGCGACCGTCAGCCCCTGCGATTGCAGCGCGGTGACGAGGCGCAGCTTGTGGGCAGGCGAGGTGCGCGCGAAGATGTCCGTCCCGACGACTGCCGCGGCCAGCGCGCCATCGTCCATCATCTCGATTTCAGCACCGGTGAGCACCCGCGTGATGTTCTGCAACCCGATCTCGCGGCCGATGGCGCGGGCGGTCGCGGCGTGGTCGCCGGTGATCATCTTCACCCGGATGCCGGCGCTCCTGCATTCGGCGACGGCGGCGATGGCTTCGGGGCGGGGAGGGTCGATCAGGCCGATGAGGCCGATGAAGGTGAGCTGCCCGTCGAGATCGGCCTTGTCGAGTACGGTTTGCGCGGGCGGCACCGCGCGCTGGGCAATGGCAAGCACCCGCTGCCCTTCGGCGGCGAGCTGTTCAACCATCGCCTGCCAGTGGTCTCTGTCGAGTGGCGCCACGCCGCCGCCGTCGCTGCGCTGGTCGCGGCAGAGCGCGAGCACCGCCTCGGGCGCGCCCTTCAGGTGGATCTGCGCATGTCCCTCGTGATCGTGGTGCAGCGTGGCCATGTAGCGGTGCGCCGCATCAAAGGGGATGGCGTCGGTTCGGCTCCACTGGTGGAAGCCGGCCAGTCCGGCGCCAGTGATCTTGCCCGCCAGCGCCAGCAGAGCGCCTTCCATGGGATCGCCCTCGACCTGCCAGCCGGTCCCGGCGTCCTGCAGCAGCGCGTCGTTGCAAAGCGCAGCGGCGAGGGCGACCTCGGTCAGGACGGTGTGTTCGTCCGCTGAGACCCGGTTGTCCTGCCAAAGGATCGCGCCCTCGGGAGCATAGCCGTCACCGGCCACCGTATAGAGCCGCCCGGCGGCGGCGAGGCTGGCGACCGTCATGGCGTTGCGGGTGAGCGTGCCGGTCTTGTCCGAGCAGATCACCGACACCGAGCCCAGCGTCTCGATGGCGGGCAGTTGACGCACGATGGCATTGCGCCGCGCCATGGTCCGCACCCCGACGGCGAGCGTGATGGTTAGCACGGCGGGAAGCCCCTCGGGGATGGCGGCGACCGAGAGGCCGACGATCGCCATAAACAGATCGCCGAAGGGGAGGTGACGCACGAGGCTGCCATAGCCCAGCAGCACCGCCCCGGCGATGAGGATGATGCCGGTGAGCCAACGGGCGAAGCGGTCCATCTGCGCCAGCAGCGGCGTCCGCACGGTCTCGACGCGCGCGAGCATCCCGCTGATCTGCCCGATCTGCGTCGCGGGGCCGGTCGCGGTGACGACGCCTGTTCCGGTCCCGGCGGCGACCGTCGTTCCGGAATGCAGCATCGGGCTGCGATCGCCGAGCGCGCTGTCCTCGGCCACCGGGGCGGTGCTCTTCTCGACGGGGACGGACTCGCCGGTCAGCACGGCTTCTTGTACCTTCAGCGCATGCGCTTCGAGCAGCCTTAGATCGGCCGGCACCAGGGCCCCCGCATCGACGAAGACGATGTCGCCGGGCACCAGCCCGGCCACGTCGATGCTTTTCCGCTTGCCGTCCCGCAACACCAAAGTCCGCGGCGCCAGCATGCGGCGGATCGCGGCCATGGCATCCTCGGCGCGTCCCTCCTGCACAAAGCCGATGACTGCGTTGATCAGCACCACCGCGAGAATGACGCCGGTGTCCACCCAGTGGTGCAGCGCTGCGGTGACCATGGCCGAGCCGATCAACACGTAGATCAGCACGTTATTGAACTGCCTCAGGAAGCGCAGGACCGCGGGGCGCTGCGTCGGTTCGGGGAGCACATTCGCGCCATACCGGGCCTGGCGCCGCGCAGCCTCGGCGGCGCTGAGGCCCGAGGCCGCGGTCTCGAGCCGGTCGAGCGCGGCCCCGGGCGGAAGCGCGTGAAGCGGGGGACTGGTGTCGTGCGGCTGCATCGGAGCGATCCTTCCGGCAGAAAGAGAGGCGGTCGCCCGCCCGCAGAACGGCAGTCCGCGGCGAACGAGGGATTGGCTAGGCCAATGGTACCCCGCGGCGGCGCTTTCGCACCTCTTGTCTCGGACTCGCGAAGAAGACCCGCAGCGCGCGATCGACGATGATGTCGCTTGACCCGGTGATCCGCCGCGCGAAACTCGTCTAATCTTTCGGCTAATACGTCGCCCGAGGGCGTTTCTCCTTTCGATAGGGGCGCGCAGACTTCTGGCACGCTCCGCGGGCGCGGCGCGCAAGGAGGCTCAAAAAGTCCTTTGAGTTGAGTGCGCTCCGAGCGCATAGGGGCATCTGCCCCACGGCCCAGGCAGCCCATATCGTAAGAGTCCGCGGGGTTTCGTTATTGCAGAAAAATTTGCGCTCATTCGCATTACCATTGTGTGCGACGGAATTGAGAGTATTCGGAGGAGGGGCGAATTGTATTGGGCAGCTTTAGCACGCGCCGGCAGGATGCTCCAAAAAGGAGATTGGTCCGAAAAGACGATCGCCATGGTCGTGGACTACCTGGAGAATCTGGCTGAAACAGTCGCAGGCGCACTGGGGTCGGCTTCGGAGCAAAGCCCCTCTGCCATGGACGTGGAGATCGGGGGCACCGCGGAGGCGGGGGGCGAACACACCCGGGCGAGCGCAGATTTGACCGCGGAACTCAGCGACACGGATTATGGGTCTTTCGCGGTGGGCAGCGGGACGTTTTTCGCTGCCGCCGAGGGTGGGGCTGAAACCGCGGCGACGAACGCATATTGCGATGTCGAGGGCGCGGACTTCGTCTTCACCCGGACGACGACCACGACGGGCGAAAACTGGTCAGAAACCAAAACCCAACTGATCGCGGTGGACTTTGCCTGCATCGACACTGGCAGCACCCTGATGATCACGCCCCAGAGCAGCTACCTCCTCGATAGCTACCAGCAGGTCGAAAGCGGGAATGTCGCGACGGTGAATTTCGATGTGGCCGTCAGCGCGACGCATACCGATGCCGACGTCAGCACCGGCGCGATCGCGATCGAGGATACCTATTCGGGTTCGTCGATCAATGCATCGCTCGCCATCGGTTGAGCGCCGCTGGCGAGTCGATTGAGTCGGGTGGATTGAGGCCCGCAGGCCCTGCGACGGAGGGCGCTGGCACAACGCGATGAAGCAAAGTGCGGGCAGAAGGTGCCGGTCGCACGCGGCGGACTACCCTGCGGCCAAGATTCTGGATTTCGATGCTTAGGCCACGAAGCGCCACCTTGAACGTCGGTCAATGACCCTAGGTAACGCACGAAACACAAACGATAAGCGATGCACGTATCCAATCCCAATTCCACGTTGGGCCATCATGTCTAAAATTTCCGGGAGCCCGGCGCTCAGCGACAATCCGCCAAGGCACCGCTGAGAGATATATTCCGAGGCGTTCAAATTCATCGCGGTGCTATACTTGAAGTTGTAGTGAGCTCTTCAAGAATTTGCATATTTTCGAGAAAGAAGATTCTGAAATTCATCTTTAATGAGATCCCGCTCCACAAGGGACACAGCACGGAAGATTGATGCAGTGAGCATTTCAAATTCAAAGGAGCCCATCCTCTATATCGTGGATGAGATGCCCCTGACGCGCGCACAGCTTTCCCAATTTCTTTCGGGGTTTGCGCGGCTCCACGGTTTGCGGATCGAAGAGATCGCCGCAAGTGAAGCCGGCGACATCTTTCCGCAGGCGACGGGCGGCATGTGCGTGATCAATACCGGCGCCAGCACCAGCGATGAGATATGGTTCGGCATCGTTCGCACGCTCAGCCAGACGGCACGGTTTGGACCCGTCGTGCTGTTCTGCGAAGCTGCAAGCGCAGAATTCGTGCGCGGCGCGCTCCAGGCCGGGGCGCGGGGGGTGGTTCCGGCATCGACCAACCCGGCGGTTGCTCTGAAATCCCTGGACCTGACCCTGCACGGGGGCATCTTCGTGCCACCGTCGGTGCTTGATCTGCTGCAATCCTCGGAGCCTTCGAGAGAGCCGGGCGCCGCGCCGTCCGGCGATCCCGAGCAGTTGCCCGACCTGTCCGGGCGGACGTCCGGCGACCATGGCGCCGCGCCGCGCACCGTCGCGGCTGCCCCGCGTATGAGTCCGCGGCAGACACGGACCGAGCAGGCCGGAGACCCCGGCGACGCAGCAGAAAGCGACGAGCCTGACCTCGCCGATCTGACACCACGCCAGTTGGCCGTGCTGGACCACCTCGGCAAGGCCCGTTCCAACAAGGAGATCGCCCGCGTCCTCGACACCACCGAAGCGACGGTGAAGCTGCACGTCCGGCAGGTGATGCGCAAGCTCGGGGCGAAGAACCGCACGGAGGCCGCGCTGATCGCCGCGCGCCGCGAACTCGCCAAGCGTCCGGCGCCGCGGCTGCGGAGCGTGCCGGTCCCGGACCCGGCGACGCCTGCCCGCACGCCGATCTACCAACCGTTGCCGAACCAGCGCAACCTGCATGCTGCGGCGCTGCTCGCCGACGGCAAGAACCCGGCGCCCGGATTTTTCACCGCCGCTCGGGAAAAGGACGGCGATACCCGCGCGGCCGAACATCTGCGTCGCATCGAAAAGAGCGCGACCATGCACTTCCCCGGTGTCTTTCCCGGCCCGGGCCGCTTGAGCTGAGGGTGTCTCCGCGCTGGCGCGTCTTGCGCTCTGGTTGCCCTCGGCGTTGCTGAACGCGGCTGTGGGAGGCGTCAGACCGGCGTGCGTGCGGGCTCGCCGCGCGCCGTGATGGCGTGCAGGACCATCAGCCCGACCCCGAGCGCCAGTCCGAGCGTCATGAGCGGCACCGTCTTCCACAGGATGAGAACCGCAGCGACCAGCCGGAGCACCTGCTCCCAGCGGGCCAGGTCCCGGCGGTCGAAGCGGGTCAGCGCCGAGGCAAGCAGGTAGAGCGCGAGTATCAGCCGGGCGCCCAGCAAGAGCAGGGCGGTGATCTCGACCTCGCCGCTGTAGCCCTCGATCAAGGCCCGCCGGCCCATGTCGTCGGTGATCGTCACCGCTTCTTCGATCAGCAGCAGCTCGGGGTACCAGGCAAAGACGAAGGGGATCGCGAACATGACGATGCCCACGCGCACGGCAGCAAGCCCGGTGCGCATCGGCTCGGTGCGGGTGATCGAAGCCGCGGCGAAGGCAGCAATGGCGACCGGCGGGGTGATCGCCGAAGCCACGGCAAAGTAAAAGACGAACATATGCGCGGTGAAGAAGCTGACGCCAAGGCTCGACAGCAGCGGGCCGAGCAGCAGGGCGACGTTGACGTAGGCGGGCACGGTCGGCATGCCCATGCCGAGCAGGATGGCGCAAAGCATGGCGCAGACCAGCGCCAGCATCAGGTAAACGCCGCCGACGATGGGAATCTCGAGGCCGAAGAGATGCAGCACCTGCGCGCGCTCGAGCCAGGTGGTGACGGCGCGGGTCAGCTCTCCGGTCAGGCCGCTCTCGTTGAGGAAGGCCGAGATGATCGACACAGCAAAGAGCAGCAGAAACAGCCGCGATATGAGGATGCCGCCATCCGCGAGCGACAGCAGCACCTTCGAGGGTTTTGCGCGGGTCTCGGGATCGAGGAAGAGCAGCGGCAGCAGCACCGCGACCGCCCACCAGCCTGCCGAGACCGCGTCGCCGGTGGCATTGGTGATGATCTGGGTCACGAAGTCCGGCAGCAGCGCCGCCACCATGCTGTCCCCGATGGTGTCCTTGGAGCCGAGGAGCAGGAAAAGGATGGTCAGGATCGGCAGCACGATGATCACCAGGTTCAGCCAGTCCTGCCGGTGCATCACCAGGTCCTCGGGGATCTCGCGCATGGCCTCGATCCGGTCCTTGCGGGCCTGGAACATCACCGCGAGGAAGATCGAGAAAAAGAACGCCAGCGCCGGCAGGAAGGCGGCGGTGATCACCTTGGTGTAGGGCACCGCCGTCAGCGCCACGAGGACAAAGGCCGCAACCCCCATCACAGGTGGCATGATCTGCCCGCCCGAAGAGGCGGCCGCCTCGACGCCGCCCGCGAACTGCGGCGAGAATCCGTTGCGCCGCATCATCGGAATGGTCAGCCGCCCGGTGGAAAGCACATTGGTCACCGGCCCGCCGGTGATCGTACCGAAGAGGGCTGAGGAGACGATGGCCGCATGCGCCGGCCCGCCGCGCAGCCGGCGCGTCATCCGCACGGCAAGCTTGATCAGCGAGGTGCCTCCGGCCGAGGTGCCGAAAAGCGCGCCCAGCACCACGTAAGGGAAGACCTGGTTGACCACGATGTCCATGAACCGCCCCATGAAGCCATCGGGGGTGACAAAGACATTGGTGGCTTTCTGGATGGCAGCGGCGCGCACGTCACCGCCGTCGGCGCCGAGCTTGGTGAGCAGGAAGCTGTTGTCCGACAGATCGAAAATCCAGATCAGCGCGGTCGCAACCGTATAGAGCACGACGACGCTTGCCACCGCCACCAGCGGCAGACCCCAGACCCGCATGTTGTAGAGAAAGAACAGCGTGATGATGGTGAAGAGCAGTGGGATGATCCAGATACCGAAGCGGGCCTGGCAGGCGGGAACCTCGGCCTCGAAGGAGATGCCCGGGATCACTCCGGCCGAGCGCTCGGCGGCCTCCTGGATGAGCCGTGCGCGCTCGCCGGTGATCTGGTCGATGAGGCAGATCGAGTCCACCTCCACCAGAAAGCCCACCGCCGCGAGCAGGGCGGCGAGGATCAACCCCGCATCGAGCAGCGCGCCGAGCCAGGCGCGCTCCGGGTGGTCCCATTTCCACTCTCTATAGACGCTGGAGTCGAGCGCCACGATCAGCATCATCACCAGGAAGACCGGCGGGTAGAAATACTCCGGCGGAAAGCCTGACACCCGGAAAAACGGCCGTCCGGTCGCCTCGCGCGCCCAGTCCTGCAGGCCGGGGATCTCGGGCATCGTGTTGATCATGCCGACGATCACCAGGATCACGGCGAGGACCAGGGCGATCCGCTTGCCCAGAGGGTGGGTGATGTCTTGCTGCGTCATGTCACCGAGGCCTTGCTGGGGTGGCGCCGGCGGGGCCATCGGGGCGGCCCCGCCGGATTGAGGGGATCAGGGCCTGTTTAGGGGCGCAGGCAGTCGGCGATGCTGTGGCCCGCCTCCTCGAAAGCGCGGATGGCGCCGGGGTGCATCTTGATCTGCACCGCACCACAGGCACCCTGGCTTGTGCCGTCGATGTCGCCGAAACTCATTCGGGCAAAGGGGCCACGTGGCGAGCCGGTGATGAAACGCTCCTCGCCGCCGAGGTAGGCCTTGGTGATCTGATAGACGAGCTCCTCGTCCAGCCCGGCGGGCACGATCTGGCCGAAGGCGGTGGCGAAGCTGTCGAAGGTGTCGTCGTCGGTGACCACGGTGATGTCATTGCCCGCGTAGGCGGCGCGGAAGTCCTCGACCGGCACCGAATAGGGCGCATGGCCCGGTGCGGCGACGATTTGCTGGCCAAGCTCGCTGGCGAGAAGATCCGAGGGCACGTCGTGGATGGTGATCCCGCCCGCCGAGGCAATGGCGATCTGGCGACCCGAGGGCAGACCCTCGGGGATGGTCCAGACGTCCGCGCCGCCGCCGGTGATCGTCGGCACGGTGTCGGGCCAGTCGGTCTGGATGCTTTCATAGCCCTCGCCGTCCTTGAGGCCCGAGAGCAGCTGGATCATTGCCCGGCCCGACGTCAGCGCAGCGCCGCGCGGCGGGCCGTTCCAGATGCGCTTGCCCGACATGTCGCGAATGTCCTCGACCGGGTTGCTGTTGTAGTAGCCGAGGATCTGCGCCGAGCCTGCGTTGAAGAAAATCGCGCGAATGTTCGAGGCCAGCTCGGCGCCCCGCTCCGGGCCGACCCCGGCGTAGGGGCCGATGCCCCGCGACAGCAGGAAGGGCAGGATCAGCGGGGCAGGGGCCATGTCGAGCCGGCCCTCGGCAACCGCGAGCACCGAATTGGTCAGCGTCGCGCCCTCGGTGATCTGCATGGTCGCGACACCGGCGCTGTCGAGCACCGCGGCAAGCGTGGAATCGATGTAATGCGGCGTCGAGCCGGGCGTCGTGGTTTCGGCGGTTAACGTGGCCTGGGCCGCGGCAAGCACCGGCGCGAGCGCCAGAACGCCGCCCATGAGCATCTGTTTGAGCATGGTTCCTCCCTTTGGTCACCGCCCTCCTCCAAAGGCGGACGCCCCGCGGTTCCCGGGGACGTAGGAGAAACGCTCGCAGAATATATATGACTTGTCACGTATTATTTATTCGGGCTTTATCGGGGCAACGGGAGGCTCATCATGACCAATGCGAGCAAACGGGATGCCGCACGCATCGCGCAGCGCCGGGCGCGGGAGGACCACAACGTCTTTTCCCGCCTGCCGGCGATCTACGCCGCGTCGCGCTCGCAGGGGCAGCAATTCCTGCAGCGGGGTGGAGGGCTTTCGATCGTGGAATGGCGCACGCTTTGGGATCTCCACGAGGTCGGGCCGATGACCATCCGCGATCTCGCGGCGACCCAGCGGGCAGATCATTCACTGCTGAGCCGGGCGCTGCCCGAGATGCGGCGCAAGGGCTATGTGACCATGCGCCGGGATGAGGGCGACGGGCGGCAGACCATTGTCGAGATCGCTCCGCCGGGCCGCGCCGCCTATGCCCGTGCAGCGCCGGTGATGGCGCGCCGCCGCGCCGCCCTGCGCGAGGTATTTTCCGAAGAGGAAATCAGGATCTTCGTGGGTTATCTCGACCGGCTCGAGACCTTCCTGCGCAGACCCGTGGACGACGTGCTGACGGAGGAAAGCGCAAAGTGACCAAGCCCCCCAACGTTCTGTGGATCATGGCGGACCAGCTCCGCTTCGACTATCTCAGCTGCACCGGCCACCCTTACCTGCATACGCCGCATATCGACGCCCTGGCGGCGCGGGGGGTGCGCTTTTCCAACGCCTACGTGCAGTCGCCGGTCTGCGGCCCGTCGCGGATGTCGGCCTACACCGGTCGCTACGTGCGCAGCCATGGGTCGACCTGGAACGGCATGCCGTTGCGGGTCGGCGAGCCGACGCTGGGCGATCACCTGCGCGAGGTGGGCGCCCGCGCGGTGCTGGTGGGAAAGACCCACATGACCGCCGATGCCGAGGGAATGGCCTGGCTCGGCATCGATCCGGACAGCGAGATCGGGGTGCGTGTTTCGGAATGCGGCT
Source organism: Alloyangia pacifica (assembly GCF_003111685.1). Lineage (NCBI taxonomy): Bacteria > Pseudomonadati > Pseudomonadota > Alphaproteobacteria > Rhodobacterales > Roseobacteraceae > Alloyangia > Alloyangia pacifica. The sequence continues at coordinate 814,961 of NZ_CP022189.1, forward strand.
TCGAGCCCTTTGAGCGCGACGACGGTCTGCACCCGGACAGCCCGCGGCAGAATTGGTCGGCCTATGACGACTACCTCGTGGCGCAGGGCTACAGCTCCGAAAACCCCTGGGAAGATTTTGCCAACTCGGGGCTCGACGACGATGGCGAGCTGCTGTCGGCCTGGCTGCTGAAGAACTCGCGGCTTGCCGCCAATGTCCCCGAGGAGCATTCGGAAACCGCCTATATGACCGACCGCGCGATGGACTTCATGCGCGAGGCGCAGGCAGACGGCCGCCCCTGGGTGTGCCACCTGTCCTATATCAAGCCGCACTGGCCCTATATCGTGCCCGCGCCCTACCACGACATGTATGACGAGAGCCATATCGTGCCGCCCGTCCGCTCCGAGGCAGAGCGCGAGACCGATCACCCGCTGCTGCGCGCCTACCACGGCGCAAGGGTCTGCCGCAGTTTCTCGCGCGACCCTGTCCGCGAGCACGTGATCCCGGCCTATATGGGGCTGATCAAACAGCTCGACGACAACCTCGGGCGGCTGTTCGCCTGGATGGACGCGGAGGGGCTGAGCGAGACCACCATCGTCGCCTTCACCTCGGATCACGGCGATTACATGGGCGACCACTGGATGGGCGACAAGGATTTCTACCACGAGATGGCGGTGAAAGTGCCGCTGATCATCGCCGACCCGCGCCCCGAGGCCGACGCCACGCGCGGCCTTGTGTCGGACGCGCTGGTCGAGATGATCGACCTTGCACCGACCTTCATGGCTGCGCTCGGCTGTCCGCCCAAGCCGCATGTGATCGAGGGCCGCGACCTGACGCCGATCCTGCACGGCACCGGAGACATCTCGCGCCGATATGCGATCAGCGAACACGATTATCACTGGTCCGACATGGCCCGCACCCTCGGCCAGCCGCAGGAAGAGGCGCATACGGTGATGATCTTCGACGGACGCTGGAAATTCATCCGCTGCGAGGGGTTCCGGCCGGTTCTTTTCGATCTGGAGACGGACCCCGGCGAGCTGGTGGACATTGGCGCCTCGGAGGCACCGGAGCATGTTCAGGTCCGCGCGCGACTGGAGGCGGCGCTGCTCGACTGGTCCCGGCGGCACCATACCCGTATCACCGCCACGCCCGCAGTGCTGGCGCGGCAGAAGGTTGCGGCGGAGACCGGCATCCTGATCGGTTTCTGGGACGAACAGGAGTATCACGAGGCAACGGGCAAGGCCTTTGACAGCCTGAGGCCCGTGGGCCGCCGGTAGCGGCTCGGCACCCGCGCAGGGTCTTGCGACCTGCGCAGGGTTCGCCTTGTCCGGGGGCCGTGGATGCGCTAGCCCGGCCTGCGGGTATAAGGGGAAGCGGCATGGCAAAGGCGATCGAAACGCTCGAGGTCGGCGAGCTGCGGTTTCTGACCACGCACCGCACGCTGGCGCTCGTGGCGCGCACGCTGAGCGGCAGTCTCGCCACGCTCTCCGAGAGTTTCGGCCCCACCGACATCTGGCTCGGCGCGCATCGCGCGCGGCGGATTCCACGGAGCCGGGGGCGGCGGCTCGTGGTGGTTCAGACCGAACAGATCCTCGACGCGGACGGCCGCGCCATCGAAACCAAGTTGACCCGCAGGCGCATCGCGCGGCTGGCGCTGCAGGCCGACCTCTTCGTCGATTGGAATCCCCAGAACCGGCCATTCTACGGCCTTCTGCCGCGGCTTCTGCCCCGGCGGTTCCTCTTCGGCCCCTATGTTTTCGGTCCGGGTCCGCGGGCGCAGAGCCCGGGCGAGGGACTGGTCTTTGTCGGCAATCTCAACGCCGAGCGGCAGGCCAAGCTCGCGCAGATCCGGGATGTCCGCGCGCTGCCGATGAAGGCGGGCATCGACGAGATTGACCAAGCCATTGCCTCGGGGGCGGCGATGCTCAACCTGCACTCGCTTCCCGGGGCCTATACCGAGGTGCCGCGGGTGCTGATGGCGCACCTCGCGGGCAAGCCGCTGGTCTCCGAGCCGCTCGCGGCGCCCTTCGCGGCAGGAGAGAGCTATCTTCTGCCAGACGCCCCCCTCACCGCCGAGGCCTTGGCCCAGGTCTGGCAGGGGCTGAACGCCGTGGCGGCGCGCTATCCGATCACCGAGATGCTCCGCACCCCGCGCCGGTGATCTGGGCGCAGGTGCGAGGAGGCAACTCCCATTTCATGAAAAAGGGCCCCGCGTGAGGCGCCACGTTTCATCCTGAGATGCGGTCTCGCGCCGCCGAAGATCGGCTCTTCGAGCGGCGCATCGACTCATGTTTTGTAGCCCGCACCCGCGAACCAGGCGCGGGCCCGCATGTCCTACGCCTCCACGCCCATGGGCAGGTGACGGCGGCGCTCGCCGGTCGCGGCGAAGAGCCCGTTCGCGATGGCCGGTGCGACAGGCGGCACCCCCGGCTCGCCCACGCCGGTGGCGTGCACCGAGAAGGGATGCGGCACGATGTGGGTGACCACGGTTGGGAAGTTGTCGGAGCGGACGACGTCGTAGTCGTAATAGTTCGACTGCATCACTGCCCCGTCCTCGAAGGTGATCCCCGAATGCAGCGCCACGGTCATGCCCATGACCGCCGCGCCCTGCAACTGGCTCTCGATGCGCTCGGGGTTCGCGGCAAAGCCGCAGTCGATCGCCATGTACATCTCGGGCACGGTGATCCGCCCGTCCGCCACCTTTACCCGCGCTGCGCAGGCCACGTAGGAGACGAAGCTTCGGTGCACCGCGAGGCCGATGCCCTCGCCTTCGGGCAGTTCGTTGCCGTAGCCGATGCCATCGGCGGCGATATTGAGGACATCGGCGAGCCGCCCGGTCTCGATTGGGAATTCGGCGATGGGCTCTCCGTAATTCCAGAAATCCTCGGGCAGGCCGGCCGCCTTGAGGTCGAGGCTGCGCGGCGCGCCGATCAGCTCGAGCCACATCTGCCGCTGGTCCTTGCCGAGTTCATGCGCCAGTTCACCCACGCAGGAGCCGATGGCCCAGGCGTGCGGGATGTTCGAAACCGAGCGGAACCAGCCGATCCTCGTGTGTGCCAGCGCCTTGCCGTGCTCGCATCGGATATTGGGCAGATCGAAGGGCAGGTCGGTCATCCCCATCGCCAGCTCGAGCGGCAGCACGTTGCCCTCGTCGGGGGCGAAGGTCGACAGGATCGACGGCGCCACCGAGCGGTGCCGCCAACCCGTGACCCTGCCGCTCTCGTCGAGCGCGACGTCGATGCGCTCCGCCGAGGTCGTGTGGTAGAAGGAGTGTTTCACGTCGTCCTCGCGCGTCCATTGCACGCGCACCGGGGCGCCGATCTCCTTCGAGAGAAGCGCGGCTTCGGCGACATAGTCAGCCTTGGATTTCCGGCCGAAGCCGCCGCCGAGCAGCGTGACGTTCACCCGCACCATCTCCGGGTCGAGCCCGACCGCCTTGGCGGCATCCTTGCGCGTGGTGTAGGGGCTTTGCACCGGCGCCCATATCTCCAGGCCCTCGGCGGTATAGTTGGCGATCGCCGCCGGCGGCTCCATCGGGATATGGGCGACATGGTCCTGCGTGTAGGTCGCGGTGAAGGTCTTCGCGGCACCGGCAAGCGCCGCCTCGACGTCGCCCTGGTCGCGGGCAACGGTGCCGGGCTGCTCGGAGGTCGCGACCATTTCGGCCAAGTAGGGCTCGGAGCTGTATCCGCCGTGCGGCCCGGGCTCCCATGCGATCTTCAGCCGTTCGCGTCCCTGCGTTGCCGCCCAGGTGTTGCTGGCCACCACGGCGATCCCGCCGAGAGGGGCGAACTGGGTCGGCATCGAGGCATAGGGCAGCTCGTGCACGCTTTCGACTCCGGGCACTTTCAGCGCTTCGGCGGCGTCGAAGGAAAGCGCCTTGCCTCCGACCACCGGAGGGCGTGCGATCACCGCGTATTTCATCCCGGGCAGGATCACATCGGCACCGTAGACCGCACTGCCGGTGGTGATGTCGTGAAGGTCGGTGATCTGCACCTCGCCCCTGCCGACGTAGCGGAACTGGTCTTCGGTCTTGTAGGTGACCTCCTCATGCGCGGGCACCGGCTGGGCCATCGCCGCAGCGGCCAGCGCGCCGAAGCCGAGGCTCTGGCCCGAGGGGCCCTTCACCTCATGCATCTCGACGGTAACTTGCGCCGGATCGACGCCCCACTCCTCGGCGGCGGCGCGGGCGAGCATGGTGCGCACCGCGCCGCCGATCTTCCGCGCCATCTGTATGTGGTGGCGCATCGAGCGTGAGCCGTCGGTGTCCTGGTTGCCATATTTCGGCTCATCGCCAGGGGCCTGCACGACTTTCACGCGGGACCAGTCGGCTTCCATCTCGTCGGCCATGACCATCGGGATCGACGTCCGGCTGCCAGTGCCCATCTCGGAGCGATGGGCGACCAGCGTGACCGTGCCATCCGGGTCGATCGACACGAAGACCAGCGGATCCTCGACGATCCCGTGCTCCATGCCCGAGCCACCGGTGTCATAGGTCTCGAAGGCGCGAGCGGGCATCGCATAGGCGGCCAGCGCAAAGGCGCCGGTGGTGCCCAGAAAGCCGCGGCGGGTCACCTTGGCGAGCCGCACGCTGGCGGCGCCTGTGTCGAGAAGCGGTTCAAGATATTTCAGCATGGCTCAGATCCCCGTGCTGGCGTGGCGGACGGCATCGACGATGCGCTGGTAACAGCCGCAGCGGCAGACGTTGCCGGACATGGCGGCGAGGATCTCCGCGTCGGTCGGCTTCGGGGTCTCGCCAAGAAAGGCTGCGGCCTGCATGATCTGGCCGGGCTGGCAGAAGCCACATTGCGGCACGTTGAGATCGCGCCAGGCGACCTGGACGGGGTGGTTGCCCTCGGGGTCGAGCCCCTCGATCGTTGTGACCGCCTTGCCCTCGACAGCGCGCAGGCTGGTCTGGCAGGCGCGCACCGCCTTGCCCTCGACATGCACGGTGCAGGCCCCGCAGAGCCCGGCGCCGCAGCCGTATTTCGTGCCGGTGAGCCCGGCGATGTCCCGGATGGCCCAGAGCAGCGGCATGGTGGGATCTTCGTCGAAGACCTGCTCGACGCCGTTCAACGTAATCGTGGTCATTTCTTCCTCCCGCGGTGCAACTTGGCAGCCGGAATGAAACGGGCGATCGAAGAAGAGGGAGACGCTCAGTTCAGAATCGCCGCCTGGTTGCGCAATGCTAGCATAAAACGGGCCCTCACTCAGCAAGCGGACAGTCCGTGGCGGCCATTGCTGACGGCCCTTTCGAGTCTCGCCATCCCGCGGTCGCCATTCCCTCGCAGAAAAATGACTGTTTCAGTAGGGAATGATTGTTGATTCATTTAGTCAAATAACTTAGGCCCGCCGCGAGTTCGACCTGCGTACAGGATAGTTCGATGATGCACCGTCTTGCCGGCCCCGCGGCCCTGATCTTCACCCTTCACGCCGGTGCAGTGCTGGCCGATCCCGTGACCTTTACCGATATCGCCGGGCGCGAGGTCACCGTCGAAGCGCCTGTGGAGCGCATGATCCTCGGCGAGGGGCGGCAGGTCTATTTGCTCGGCATTCTCGACCGCGAGGACCCTTTCGAGCGCGTCGTCGGCTGGCGTCAGGACCTGCTGGAGGCGGACCCCGCCAGCTACGACATCTACGCAGAGAAATTCCCGCACCTGAAAGACCTGCCCACCTTCGGCGGTTTCAAGGACGGCACATTCGACGTCGAGCAGGCTGCAGCGCTGAAGCCGCAGCTGGTGCTGATGAACCTCGAAGCCAAGGCGGCGACCGAGGACGCGGGCTACGACGAGAAGCTGGCCAAGCTCGGCATCTCGATTGCCTATGTCGATTTTCGCGAGGATCCGATGGCCCATAGCGTCGAGTCCATGCGTATCATGGGTAAGGTGACCGGCAAGGAAGCGCAGGCGCAAGAGTACATCGACTTTGTCGAAGCGCAGATGGCCCGGGTGACCGACACGCTTGAGGGTGCCGAGTTCGACCGGCCCAAGGTCTTCGTCGACCGCGCGGGCGGCTACTCGGACGATTGCTGCATGACCTTTGGTCCCGGCAACTTCGGCGACTACGTCGAGATCGCCGGGGGGACCAATATCGCGGGCGATATCCTGCCCTCGACCTTTGGCACTCTGAATCCCGAGCAGATCATTGCCGCCAATCCCGACCAGGTGATCGTCACTGGCGGCCAGTGGGACGCTTACGTTCCCGGTGGCAACTGGGTCGGCATGGGGCCGGGCTCTGACATGGACGTGGCGCGCGGCAAGCTCGAGGCGCTCACCCAGCGCACCGCGATGACCGGCATCAATGCCGTCGAGACCGGCCAGTTCCACGCCATCTGGCACCAGTTCTACGACAATCCGTATTACTTTGTTGCCGTGCAGAAGATCGCCACATGGCTGCATCCCGAACTTTTCGCGGACCTCGACCCCGAGGCGACGCTGAAGGAGCTTCACACGAAGTTCCTGCCGGTGGACTACACGCCAGGCTACTGGGTCTCGCTGAGCGATGACTGATCTCGGGACCGCAACCGGATCGAAGACGGGGCGCGATTTCTATCACGCCCTCGTGCTTCGCAGGCAGTTGATCCTGCTGGGCCTCGGCCTTGCCCTCGGGCTGGCCTTCTGCGCCGATCTCGCGCTTGGCCCGGCGCGCTATGCGCTGGCCGATGTGGCCCGCACGCTGGTCAGCCCCGGGTCGGTGGATGAGCGCATGAAGGTGATCGTCTGGGATATCCGCATGCCCGTGGCGCTGATGGCGCTGGTGGTCGGCGCGAGCCTGTCGGTCGCCGGCACGCAGATGCAGAGTATCCTCAATAACCCGCTCGCAAGCCCCTTCACGCTGGGCATCTCGGCGGGGGCGGGCTTCGGCGCCGCGCTGGCACTGGCCTTTGGCGTGGCGCTCTTTCCTTTCGCTGTGGATTACATCATTCCGGTCAACGCCTTTCTCATGGCGATGCTGACCGCGCTGGCGATCTACGCGCTGAGCCTGCGGCGCGGTGTGACCAGCGAGACGATTGTCCTGCTCGGTATCGCGCTTGTCTTCATCTTCAACGCGCTGATGTCGCTGATCCAGTTCTTTGCCAGCCAGCAGGCGGTGGCGGCCGTGGTCTTCTGGACCATGGGCAGCCTCACCAAGGCGACCTGGCCAAAGCTCGCCATCGCCTCGGCCGCGCTGGCGCTCTCGCTGCCGCTCCTGACTCGGCGGGGCTGGGCGCTGACCGCCATGCGGCTCGGCGATGCCAAGGCCGAGAGCATGGGGGTGCGCCCGGGCCGGGTGCGGCTCGAGGTGCTGATGATCGTCAGCCTGCTGGCCGCGATCTCGGTCTCCTTCGTCGGCACCATCGGGTTCATCGGGCTCGTCGGCCCGCATATCGCGCGGATGCTGTTGGGCGAGGATCAACGCTTTCTGCTGCCCGGTGCGGCGCTGTCGGGCGCGCTGATCCTGTCGGTAGGCTCGGTGCTGTCGAAGATGGCCATCCCCGGCACGGTGATCCCCATTGGCATCGTCACCGCGATCGTCGGCATCCCCTTCTTCCTCTATCTCATCCTCAGCCGGAGGGGCAGCGCATGGTAGGCCTCGAGCTGCGGGATCTGGGCGCCAGCTACGGCGGGCGCGAGGTGCTGTCGGGCATCACCACGCCCAAGCTGACCGGCGGGCAGGTGGTTTCTCTGCTGGGGCCGAACGGGGCGGGCAAGTCAACGCTCTTTCGCCGTATCTTCGGCATTTTGAAGGGGGCGGGCGAGGTCCGCATCGAGGGTGCCTCGTCACCCCGTCCCATCGCCTACATGCCGCAGGATGACGGCGGGCGCCCGGCGCTCTCGGTTTACGAGGCGGTGCTGCTGGCGCGCATGCAGGGGCGGCGGCTGCAGGTCTCGGGCGAGGATCATGCCGAGGTCGACCGGGTGATCGCCCTGCTTGACATGGGGCGGCTGCGCGGTCGTCCTGTGGGCGACCTCAGCGGCGGCCAGCGGCAGATCGTCGGCGTGGCGCAGGCGCTGGTGCAGCGTCCGCAGATCGTGCTGATGGACGAGCCGACCTCGGCGCTTGACCTGTCGCGGCAGATCGGCCTGCAGACGCTCATGCGCAGCCTCGCACGCGAGCAGGGGTTGCTGGTGATGATCGCCCAGCACGACCTCGGTCACGCGCTGCGCTTCACCGACGCCTGCCTGGTGATCGCCGAGGGCGGACTTGCGGCCTGCGGGCCGACGGGCGAAGTGATCACGCCCGCGCTTCTACGCGACATCTTCGAGGTCGAGGCACGGGTCGAGCGCTGCTCGAAGGGCATTCCGCAGCTCATGGTGGATCACCGCCTCGGGGATCTGGGCGTGAGTGCTGGACGGAATCTCTCCAAAAGCGCTGGATAAAATTTCTCCAGTTTGGCGCTGTTGCCGATGGTCCGGGGGGCATGCCCCCCGGACCATCGGCAACGCAGAATTATCCTTGCTGATGCCAATGGAACGGCGCGCAGGTGGTGGAACTGAGGGAGATCGTGATGATCTTGGAATTGAAACGGCAGGGCCTCGGCGTCAGCGCGATCGCGCGGCAGACCGGGCTGGATCGCAAGACGGTGGGGAAATACCTCGAGCGCGGGCTCGAGGTGCCGGACTAGGGGCCGCGCGAGCCGGAAGCGCGCCTGGCGCAGGAGTATCGCAAGTGCCTGGCCGACAGGTTGTCCGCCTGGCCGGGGTTCTCTGCCCGGCGGTTGCACCGCGCGATCAAGGCGACGCTCTCCGAGGAGGCCCGGCACCGGATCGAGGCGCTTCAGTGGTGCTACGACCCTGAGGGGCTCTTCCGAAGTGCCCGTGTCGACGCGGATCTCTCCGTGGCATGAGAGCGCCGCCCCGCCTTTGCGCCGGGCGGATGCCGAAGGGGCGAGCCCTGCAGTCACGACATTCGAGCGCCCCGGCAGCGTCGGGGCTTTTGCTCTTCGACAGGGCAGATCGAGTGCGGGACCCCTCATCTGCCACCGACCAGAGGCCATTTCGATGTTCCGCCTTGACCGAGGTCAACGGGAAGAGCGCGCGCGCGTGGTCTCATGCGGGGATCCCCGAGACGGACGACGCCAGGGGATCGAAGCACGTCAGGCAGACCAAGGGAGGGCTGGGTCATGGCGACGCAACTGAAGGTCGTATCGGTGGAGCGGGTTTCGGTAGGTGGCGACGGCGAGCAGGGCGAAGGCGCGAGCATTCGCGGGGTCTTCAGCGCGGACGGTGCCAAGCTGCTGATGCAGTCCGGCGCAGGCTTCGTCCCCGATGATCGGAATTCCTACGGCGACATCTATCTCAAGGAGATGGCCAGCGGCGCGATTGAGCGGCTCACGCTTGATCCGGGCATCGCGGACCCCGAATCGGGAGGCTACGAGCCCGCGATTTCCGCCGATGGCACCCGCGTGGCCTACACGTCGACCTTCGCTGTCACGATCGGCGGAATTACAGGTCCGCAGGAGACGGTGGTCTTCAAGGACCTGATCACCGGCGTGGACAAGCTGATCTCTGCCAGCGCCGCCGGTGAGCCGGGGAATGACGCCAGCTTCTACGCGCATTTCTCGCCCGACGGGACGCAGATCGCCTTTACCAGCTACGCCACCAACCTGGTGCCGGGCCTTCCCATGGTCGGTGATGCGGTCTTCCTCAAGGACATCGCCAGCGGTGATATCCGGATGCTCTCGAGCAACGCCGCGGGCGAGGCTGCCAACAACTACAGCGTCGGGGTCGGTTTCACGCCGGACGGTTCGAACTTCGCCTTCTCGAGCCTTGCGGACAACCTGATCGAAGGTGACGGCAACGGCGTGCGCGACATCTTCACAAAGGACCTGACCACCGGCGCGGTGCGGCGCCTTTCGGTCGGGGCGGATGGGACCGAGGGCAATGGCGATAGCTCGGAAGGCAGTTTTTCGCCCGACGGCAGCAAGCTGCTGTTTGCCAGTCGCGCGACGAATTTCGTCGCCGGCGACCGCAACGGTTCGCAGGACCTCTTCATCAAGGACCTCGTGACCGGAGAGATCACGCTGGCCTCCATCGACAGCCTCGGCAATCAGTGGGAGGCCGACAGCTATGGCGGGGTGTTCTCTCCGGACGGCACGAAGATCGCCTTCTACAGCGATACCGTCGGGCTCGCGGTGCGCGATGACAACGGCGCGCAGGATGTCTTCGTGAAAGACCTCGTCTCGGGCGCGCTCACCGTGCTGTCGGCCAATGTCGCGGGCGAGATCGGTGACGCGCAGAGTTTCTGGCCGCAATTCGTGCCGGATGGGTCGGGCGTGCTGTTCACGAGCTACGCGACGAACCTCGTCCCGGACGACACAAACGGCGAGCGTGATCTCTTCATTGCCCGCTTCGAGGAGCAGCAGCTCGGAGGGCCCGTGCAATGGAGCAAGGCCGAGGGCGGCAATGGCCATTGGTATGAATTTGTCGAGGGGCCGCTGACTTGGGCCGAGGCCCGGGCCGACGCCGAGGGTCGCAATCACCTTGGCCTGCCGGGCTACCTGGCGACGATCACCTCGGAGGAGGAGAATGCCTTCGTGCTGTCGATGACGCCGCCCAATGTCTGGGTTGGCGGGTCTGATGCGGCGCGCGAGGGGATCTGGAGCTGGACCGGCGGTCCCGAGGTGGGGCAGGTGTTCTGGAGCAGCTCCGGCGGCGCAACCGGCTACGTCGACTGGGGCGGGGCCGAGCCGAACGACGCGGGCGGCGAGGACTACCAGCTGGCCCATGCGCTTTATCCGTCTGGCACCTGGGCCGACGCCGGGGTGCCGCCGAACCCCAACTCGCGCTTCGGCTACGTGGTCGAGTACGGCGCGCAAGACCAAGGCTTCGCCGAGATCGCGCCCGGCCGAACCGAGGCCGAAACGCTCGGCATCGAAGGCGGCTTCGCGCCGTCGCACAATGTCTGGGCCTCGGGCGGGGCCTATCTGCAAGCCACGGGGTCCGGCGAGGCGATCGCCACCGGCAGGTTCTCGGGGCCCAAGGGCACCTACAGCCTGACGATCGGCTATTTCGACGAGACCGATGGCGCGAGCCGGATGCGCGTCCTCGTGAACGGCGTCCAGGTCGACGACTGGCTCTGGAACGGGACCTGCGGCGACACCATCGTCACCGGGGCCGGCGCTGCCGAGCGCGTCATCGAGGACCTTGATCTATCCCCGGGCGACAGGATCGAACTGGTCGGCACGCCCAGCGGGGGCGAGCCGCTGCGGACCGACTATCTTATCCTCACGGACAGGCTGCTCGATGTGGTCGGAAGCGAGGGTGCCGACCGGCTGAAGGGAAGCGATGCAGACGAACGGCTGCTGGGGTTCGGCGGCTCGGATCGGATCGAGGCGCTCGGCGGCGAAGACCTGATCTTCGCCGGTGCCGGGGCGGACACGGTCCGCGCCGGAGAGGGCGACGACACGATCTTCGGCGGGCCGGGGCTCGACGTGATCTATACCGGACCAAGGGCCGACGTGGTCGTGCTTTCCGATCTCAAGCATTTCGACAAGCTCTACGATTTCGAGGTCGGCGTGGACAGGTTGCGCGTCGAGATTGACGGCGTCGAGACCGATGATCTCTACGTCAGGAACTGGCGTCTGATGGCACGGAGCTGCGGCGAGGACGTTCTGCTCGCTTATATTCCCGATGCCTATACTACGCGCGCCAGTGTCGCCGACCTGTTGCAGCCCGAGGTTCCCGCGAATGGCACAACGCTGCACCGCCTCGAGTTCGGCACCGACCAGAAGGGAGAGCTCTCGTTCCTCGAGGATGTCGACCGGTTCCGTTTTGAAGCGGAGGCCGGGAAGTTCTATGTCTTCACGATGACCGGTGATCCGGCGTCGGACCGGCCGATTGCCGCGCCGCGGCTCGATCTGCATTCGGCGGAGGGGGCGTTCCTTGGCAGCAGCAACGACAGCGGCGCGCCGGTGGCGCAATTGCCTTTCCTCGCGACGGGAAACGAACCGCTTTTTGTCGACGCCTATGATCTCTACGGCGGAGAGATCGGGGGCTACATCCTGTCGGTTGGTCTGGCCGAAGATCTCGACCGCATCGCGGGGAATGCAGGCACCGATGCGGTGCTGGGGGTGACCGCGGCGGTTGAGAGCGATCTTGGCTACCCCGGTGACATCGACTGGTTTCGCGCGGAGATGGCGCCGGCCTCGCTCTACCGCGCGGAACTTTCCAGTGCGCCGGGAACGAACCCCTACCTGGCTTTTGTCGACGCATCGGGCGCGGTGCTCGCGCGCGGCTACGGCGGCACATTGGCCACGGTCTACTTTCGCGCCCCGGCTGAGACGCCGGTCTTCGTGCAGGTCGATGCGGATTCCGGCCACGAGGCTGGAACTGGAGTCGGCCCCTACCAGCTGACGCTAGCGCGCGCGCATGCGATCGACGCGATCCCCGAAGATGCCTCGACCTCGACCACGCTGGATGTGGGAGAGACCCTACGCAGCGATATCGCATATGCCGGGGACGAGGATTGGGTGCGTGTGTCGCTCGAGGCCGGGCGAAGCTACCAATTTGACCTGAGCGGCGTCGCGGACCGGGACGACCCGCTGAGCTATCCGGAACTCGCGCTCTACGACAGCACCGGCAGGCTGCTTGCGGCGGACGAGGGCGACGCCGGGAGCGCCGCGCACCTGTCGTACATGGCCGAGGCGGATGCGCTGGTCTTTGCGGCGGCGCGCAGCGTCTATGCGTATTTCACCGGAGATTACGCGCTCGGGGTGTCGTGACCGGCAGCGGCGACGGCCCATCGGTCGGTCGCAGCGGGCTCCCTGCTGCGGGCCTGCCGCGGGCCCGGCCGCGAAACACCCATACGGTGCAAGGGGCAGCCCTCGGCGATCGCCTGCAGGCGATCAAGGAGGACCGCAGCTCTTACAATCATGACAGCGGGATCGGCCGCTGCTCCTCAATAGCTTCCATGGCAAAGTAGGAGGTCACAGTCTCTAGTTCGACCTTCGAAATGAGTTGCTTGTAACATTCGTCATAACTGGACATGTCACGCGTCACGATCTTCAGCAAGTAATCGTATTCGCCTCCAATGCGGAAGAAATCGACCACGTCCTTGATCGTCGAGACATGTTTGCGGAACTGGTCGAGCCAGCCTGCCGAGTGATGGCGCGTACGGATCATCACGAAGACAACCAGCCCGGCGCCGAGCCGTTCGCGGTCGAGAAGGACCGTGTAGTTGCGGATCACTCCAGCCGCTTCAAGCGTCTTGAGGCGCCGCCAGCAGGCGTTTTGCGACAGACCCACCCGATCAGCGAGTGCCCGCTGCGACTGCGAAGAGTCGCGCTGGAGTTCCTCCAATATGCGGCAATCGATTTGATCGAGTTTGTGGTCCATTTTTCGATCATACGAGCGAAAATTTCACCATAAAAGGTAAAAATAGGTGGTGAGTTTCCAGATTTGTTGGTCAAGTATCAACCTACGTGTTCTGAGAGGTTGCGGGCGGCGCATGCTCTAGTACTCGGATCATGGGAGTGGTGGGAAATATACGAAAAACAATGGCATAACCGGACGTTTGCAGTTGCTTTTCTTTCGCATAAATTGAAGGCGTTTGAGCTGGGGCTCTGGTCGACATTACCTTGGGCTTGGAGTTAGCTGCATGTCTGAAGTAAACCGAGAGACAAAGGGGCAGGGTCATAGCCGGAATGTCGTATGATATCTCCGAGGAAATGCACTTCGTTTGCTTGGCGTCTTCGGCTCGGTTCTATCTTTGGCAATCGCATCGGGGCCCTTTGACATGATCGCGCGGAGTTCGCCACTTCGACTGCGGAACTTCCGCTATCTCTTCATCGCTCACATCCTGTCGCTGGTCGGAGTGGGGGTGATGACCGTTTCTCTCTCGCTCACCGCCTTCGAGGCCGGGGGCACGGAAGCTGGGGGCACCATTCTCGGCGGCATTCTCGCGCTCAAGATGATCTCCTATGTGCTGATCGCGCCGCTGGCCGAGACAGTGCTGTCGCGCCGGCCCCGCAGGGCGACGTTGGTGACCATCGACATCCTGCGCCTCGGCATCGTTGCCCTCATGGGGTTGGCTTTTTCGAGCTGGCAGATCGCGGTTTTGGCCTTCTTGTTCTTCGCAATCTCTTCGGGGTTCACGCCGCTCTTCCAGTCGGTGCTTCCGGACCTGCTCGAGGACGAGGACAGCTACTCCCGCGGTCTGGCGCTGTCGCGCATTGCCTACACGCTGGAATCGATCCTCAGTCCGGTCATCGCGGCTGCGGCGCTGAAGGTGCTGACTGCGGACGATCTTTTCTTCCTCGCCTCGGGCTGCTTCCTCGGCTCGGCGGTCTTCCTCTTCACCACACGCTTCCCGGCGAGCCACGTTTCGCACAAGGCGCCTTTCCTTGAGCGTGTCTCGAAGGGCCTGCGCATCTACGCGCTCACGCCGCGGTTGCGCGGGCTCTTTATGCTGAACTTCGCGCTGTCGTTGTCCATGGCCTGGGTGTTGGTCAACACGGTGGTCTTTGCCGGGGGGCGCCTTGGAGATGCCGAGCATTACTACACGCTGTTGATGACCTGCTATGGCGTCGGGGCTGCGATTGGCGCGGTGACCGTGCCGCGGCTGGTGCGACGCCTCGATGAGCGCCGCTGCATGGCTGCGGGGGTCTTGCTTTTCGCCACGCTCGGGATCTTTCTGAGCCTCGTGTCGGCGCCGCCGGTGGCCGGGCTGATGTTGCTCTGGAGCGGTTTCGGGCTGGCTTCCTCGCTGGTACTGACCCCGGGTGGGTTGGTGCTGGCGCGCTCAGCCCGGAGCGGCGACAGGCCGGCGGTCTTTGCCGCGCAGTTCTCGCTCAGCCACGCCGGCTGGTTGCTAGCCTACCCCGTCGCGGGCTGGCTCGGCGCTTCGATCGACCCGGCCCACGCGATGGGTATACTCTCGCTGGCGTCGATCGCCGTGACCCTGCTCGCGTTGCGCGTCTGGTCCGCCGCCGATCCGCTGGTCCGCGCGCACAGCCACCCCGACCTGCCTGCCGACCATCCGCATCTGCGCGACCATCCGGGGCAGGGCGCGGAGCAGGTCCACGCGCATGACTTCCACATCGACGAACTGCACCGACACTGGCCGCAGCGCGCCTGATTCACGACTTCCAGACTATAGGGACAGAACCATGACCGAACACGCCACCCCCGCCATCGACGGACAGGGCCTCGCCGCCCTCGAGGCGCGGCTGCAAGAGGACCTCGAGTTCCTCTGCTACCCGGGAAAATCCTGGGTGCCGGCCCGGGAGGTGCATGGCGAGAAGGTTCACGACGTGGTGATCATCGGCGCAGGCATGTGCGGCCTGGTCTCCTGGCTGGCGCTACGCATGGGGGGCATCGACAATGTGCGTGTGCTTGACCGCAGCCCGGCAGGGCTGGAAGGGCCGTGGCTGAACTATGCGCGCATGGTCACCTTGCGCTCGCCCAAGACGCTGACCGGCCCGGCCTTCGGGTTGGGCGCGCTGACCTTTCAGGCGTGGTTTCGCGCGCAGTTCGGTACCAAGGCTTGGGAGCAGCTCGACAAGATCCCGCGGCCGCAGTGGATGGAGTATCTGCGCTGGTATCGCAGGGCGCTGAACGTGCCGGTCGAGAACGAGGTCAGCGTCGACCGGGTCGAGCCCGAGGGCGACCTGCTGCGCCTGCACCTGAGCGGCGCACCCGAGAAATCCATCCTGACCCGCAAGCTGATCTCGGCGACCGGCCGAGACGGCACCGGCAAGCCCAATATCCCTGGCTTCATGGCGGGGCTGCCGCGAAAGCTTTGGGCGCACAGCGCCGACGACATCGATTTCAACGCGCTGAAGGGAAAGAAAGTCGGGGTGATCGGCGTCGGCGCCTCTGCCGTCGACAACGCCGCCGAGGCTCTGGAGCATGGCGCGGCCGAGGTCCGTCACCTGATCCGCCGCAAGGACATGCCGACGATCAACAAGATGATGGGCATCGGCTCCTACGGATTCACATGTGGCTATGCCGATCTGCCTGACGCGTGGCGCTGGCGCTTCATGCAGTACAGCTTCGCCACCCAGACCCCGCCGCCACATGGATCCACGGTGCGCGTGAGTCGCCATCCAAACGCGCATTTCCACTTCGGCAAGGCCACGAATTCTGTCGAGCAAGTGGGGGATCAGGTGCGGATCAACTTCTCCGACGGCAGCAGCTACACCGCGGAATTCCTGATCCTCGGCACCGGCTTCGTCACCGACCCCGAGATGCGCCGCGAGTTCGGCGAGGCGGCCAACGCGATACAGCTCTGGCAAGACGTCTACACGCCGCCGGAGGATGAAAAGAGCCCCGATCTCGGCCGTTTCCCCTATCTCAACCCGGATTTCACCTTCCGCGAGAAAGTGCCCGGCACCGCGCCTTGGCTCGGCAACGTCTATTGCTTCAACTACGGCGCCACCGCCAGCTTGGGCAAGGTCAGCGGCGACATCCCGGGCGTCTCGGAAGGCGCGGCGTGGCTGGCGCGCGAGCTCTGCGCGAAACTCTACGCCGAGGATGTGGCCAAGCACTGGCAGATCCTGCAGGATTACCAGACGCCGGAGCTGAACGGCGAGGAATGGACGCCCAGCGAGCTGCCGGGCGAAGACAAGACGACCAAAGGACTTGTGGCATGAGCGACCTCTCGACCCTGACCAGCACCGCCATGGGCGGTGTGACGGAAGGAGGGCCCGCCGCCGCCGCGGCAGAGCTGCGTGGCAACATCTTGGAAATGACCCAGACCGCCGAGGAGGCCGTGCTCGCGCCCGCAGACTGCGGCGCCTGGCCGGCCGACCTGCGCGCGGCGCTGGCCGCCCGTATCGCGCGGCTGAACGGACAGGAAGAGACCGCGCGGCGCTATGCCGCGCGCATGGCGGGCCAAGACTATGCCGCGCTGGCCGATCCCTCGGAGGACGGGGCGGTGATGGGACTGGCGCGGGTCGTCGCTTTCATGGATTCCGTTGCCATGCTGCCGCGCGACGTGACGGCCGAGGACATCTCGGCCCTGCTCTCCGCGGGGGTGTCCGATGCCGACATCGTTCGGCTCTGCGAACTCAACGCCTTTCTGGCCTACCAGCTGCGGCTGGTCGCGGGGCTCAAGCTGATGACGGGAGCGGGCGCATGAGCAAGGTCATCCACAAGTTCACCCGCAACGTGCCGCATTGGCAGCCGCGCGTGACCCCGGTCGAGCTCGAGGAGGCAACGCCCGAGCAGCTCGATGCGCTCCAGGTTACACCGTCAAACACAAAGGTCTCGGACTACGTGCTGACACTGGCGCATGACGTCGAGAGCCTGAAGGTGCGCTCGCCGCTGTTCAACGCGATCATGTACGACAAGCAGGGCCTGAGCCGCGCCGAGCGCGAGGTCGGCGCACTGGCCGCCTCGATGGTCAACCGCTGCATCTACTGCGCTGCCGTGCATGCTTCTCGCCACGCGCAGATCCTCAAAGACACAACGGTTACCGACGAGCTCTTCCTGAAGGGCGAGAAGGCCGATCTTGGCCCGCGCGACCGCGCGATCTTCGACTTTGCCCGCAAGCTCTCGGCGGCGCCCTCCGAAGCGACGCCCGAGGACATGGCGGCGCTGAGAGAGGTGGGGCTAGACGAGGCGGAGATCCTCGATCTGATCCTGTCGACTGCGCTCTTCGGCTGGGCCAACCGGCTGATGCACATCCTGGGCGATCCGGTGCGCCAAGAGGTGGACGCATGAGCCTCTCTATCGGGATCGCCGGGGCGGGCAGCATCGCCTTCGGCACTGCCGCGGTGCTGGAAAGCCGCGGCCACAAAACCGCGCTCTGGTCTCCCTCGGGTCGTGGCACCGATGGGCTGGGGCAGGGGCTGACCGCCTCTGGCGCGCTGTCGGGGGTTTTCCAACCAGAGGTGGCGGACAGCGCCGAGGTGCTGGTCGCGGGCCGCGACGTGGTGCTGATCGCCGTGCCGGGCTACGGCCACAAGGCGGTGATGGACGCCATCGCGCCACACCTGTCCGAGGGCCAGCAGGTCATCGTCTCGTCGCATGCCTCCTTCGGCGCGGTCTACCTGTCCGAGCTGCTGGCCGCGCGTGGCCTGACGCTACCGATCACGGCCTGGGGCACCACGGCGCTCACCGGGCGCCGCACCGGCGTTGCGGAGTGCAACGTCAACACCATCCGCGCAAAGATCGATATGTGCACTGTACCGGCCGACGCGCAGGCCCAGGCACTCCGGACCTGCCAGGCGCTGTTTGGCGATGTCTTCGTGCCGCGCGACGGGCTTCTGGCCATCGCCCTGTCGAACCTCAATCCGCAGAACCACATGGGCATCGCGCTCGGCAACATGACCCGCATGGAACATGGGGAGGTCTGGTCGCAGGCCGGCAACGTCACGCGCAACGTGGGGCGGTTGATGGAGGCGCTTGACGCTGAGCGTCTGGCCATCGCCGAGGCGCTGGGGCTGAGCGTGAAGACCATCTTTGAGCACTACCACCAGAGTTACCACGTGCCGGTCGCGTCTATCCACGAAATGAACGCTGCGCTGGTCGCGGCGGGCACCGGAGGGCAGGGCCCGGCCACCGCCGACAGCCGCTACATCACCGAGGACGTGCCCTACGGGCTGGTGCCGACGGTCGTGCTAGGCGACCTGATCGGCGTGCCGGCGGAGCTGCACCGCTCGGGGGTCAAGCTGTTCTCGGCCATGTATGGCCGAAACTTCGAACAGGAAAACGAGCTGTTGTCTGCCCTATCGCTGGGCGATCTGAGTCTTGACGAAATGCGGGAGCTGGCCCTGTCGGGGCGGCGTCCGGGCCCGGAGCAGCACCGGGCCAGCGCCGGCTGACGAGCTGGCGTGGCCACAAAGACGCTGGCCGACGGGCCGGCGCCGATCTCAACCAGACGGGCCTCAAAGACCCGCATTCCACCAACTAGGAGCGAACTCTCATGTCGAAACTGATCCTCAACCGCCGCCGATTCATGGGCACCGCGGCCGCCACAGCTGGCACGCTGGCCAGCCCGGTCTACCTACGCCGCGCCTACGCACAGGGCGGCGAGGTGAATATCTGGACCTACACCGACTTCATACCCGAGGACTTCAAAAAACAGTTCGAGGACGAGACCGGCATCAAGGTGAACGTCCGCCTCGTTGATGACCAGGGCAAGCAGTTCAACCTCCTGGCCGCCGAGGCGCCGAACCCGACGGTGGACATCCTCACCGTCGCAGGCCATCGCTTCCTGCAATTCATTGCATCGGACCTGCTGTCACCGCTCGACACAGACCGGCTGAGCAACTGGGGCACGATCAACCCGATCTACTCGGAAAGCGACTGGTCGACGATCAACGGCAACAAGTGGGGTGCGCCGATCCTGTCGGGCATGGAGGTGCTAGCCTATAACACCGACATGGTGCCAGAAGAGGACGTGCAGTCCTGGGAGCCGTTCTTCTCGGACAAATACGCCGGCCAGACCGCCTATGTTCTGCAGGACATGATGTCGATCGTCATGCTGATGAAGGGCTACGACGGCAACATGGTCGAGTATCTCAACGACCCCGAGCGGGCCGCCGAGATCGTCGCCGAGGCGCGTGACTTCCTGATTGAAAAGAAGCCGCTGGCGCGCAAGTACTACGACGGCGGCGCCGAGGTGCAGCAGATGTTCGTCAACCAGGACATCACCATGGCCTGCGCCTGGAACGGCCCGATCGCCGCACTGATGGCCGAAGGCTTCCCGGTGTCGATGACCATCCCGAAAGAGGGCAGCTACGGCTTCGTCTATACCTACAACATTGCCAATAACGCGCCGAATGCGGACAATGCCTACACCTTCCTCAATGCCGTGTTGGCGTCGCCCGAGGTCGGGGCCGCGATGACCAAGGCGTCGGGTTTCATTTCGACATTCAAGGGCGCCGACCAGTATCTCACCGACGCCGAGAAGGCCGCGACCTCCTTCACCGACGAGGAACTGGCGGGCATGAAGTTCTTCCGCGCTGAGGCGAACGAGATGAAGTACGGCCTCGTCGACCCTGCCGTCGAAGCTATCAAGGCCGCCTGAGCACAAAGACCGGGGCTGCGGGGTCAAAACAGGGCCACGCAGCCCGACGCACGCGCTTCGTGCAGAGAGGAAACGCCATGACCAACAACGCCGTAGATGCTGGGGCACGCCGCTCCGCCGCGGCGGGAGACGCAGCCGACCGCCGCCCATTCTGGGGCCGGCTGGTCAATTGGGGGCCCTATCAGGCACTCGTCTCGCTGCTCTTCGCTTCGCCCCGCAGGCAGTTCGTGCTGCTGGCACTGATCCCGTTGATCTGGATCGTCACCCAGCACCTCGGGCCGATGCTTCAGATGCTGCAGGTCAGCCTGCTGGACGCCTATCCCATCGCACCGGGACAGGAAAACCACTACACGCTGGCCAATTACGCACGCTTCTTCCAAGAGAGCGTGTTCATGATGCCGTTCCTGCGGACGATCACCTATTCGGCGGTGCTGACGCTGGTGACTCTGATTATCACTTATCCGGTCGCCTATTACCTGGCCCGCTACGTCAAGCGCGAGAACCAGCTTGCGCTGCTTTTGCTGTTGCTGATCCCGTTCTGGACCGGCGAGATCGTGCGCACCTACGCGATCATGATCCTGCTTGGCAACAATGGAGCGATCAACCTCGCGCTCAAAACGCTGGGCCTTATCGACCGGCCGATCCCCTTCATGTACACCGGCTTCTCGGTCAGCGTCGGCCTGATCTATCTCACTGCGCTTTACATGCTCCTGCCGCTCTACTCGGCCTTGGAGAAGCTGCCGCGAAACCTGTCCGAGGCCGGCGCCGACCTCGGCGCGGGCGCCTGGACGCGGTTCAGGCGCATCACACTTCCGCTGTCGCTGGAAGGCATCGGCTCGGGCGCCACGCTCGTGTTCCTCATCTCCACCGGTTACTACGGCACACCTGTGCTTCTGGGTGGGCCCAACACCACGGTCTTTGCCGAGACCATCGCGGGCTTCTTCCACGTAGCCGGTGATCAGTGGCCCACGGGCGCGGCTTTCGCCGTCATCATGTTCTTCGCCGCGCTGGTGCTCACCGGGATCTTCGCCCGCCTTATTGCAGCGCTTCGCAAGGGAGACAGCAAATGACCCGCTCCGGACGCGTCTGGCTTTCCGTTTTCTTCTGGGCTTTCGTGGTCTACCTCTTCGTGCCGCTGCTGCTGATGATCCTGATGGGGTTCAAGGACAGCAAGTTCATCGGCTTCCCGATCAACAGTTGGACGTTCGATTGGTATCTCAGCGTGTTCGACGACGGCACGGTTCTGTCGAGCTTCGTCTATTCGCTGGTCATCGCGGTGGGCTCGACCGTGGTCTCGGTGGCCATGGGCACCTGGCTGGCGGTGCTGCTGAGCGGACGAAAGTTCGTCGGCCGCTTCGCGGTATACGCGTTGACCATCCTACCGGCGCTGGTGCCCGGGATTATCTCGGCCATCGCTTTCCGCGTGTACGCGCGCCAGCTCGGCATCGAGCCCGGGGGCTTCGCCATCATGTGGTCGCACGCGGTGCACAACGTGCCTTTCGTAGCGCTGGTGGTGATGGCGCGGCTCTCGACCCTGCCGAAGAGCTTTGGCGAGGCGGCGCGTGATCTCGGCGCCGATCCCTTCGTCACCTTCACCCGGGTCACGCTGCCCTACCTGATGCCCGCCATCATCGGGGCGTCGATCTTCTGTCTGCTGCTGAGCTTCGACGATTTCGTCCGCTCGTTCTTCCTCGGCTCCTACGACCCGACTCTGCCAGTTCTGATCTTCGCCAAGCTGCGCTCGGGCATGTCGCCGGAAATCAACGCAATCTCTACCGTGGTGCTAATCCTGACCGCGGTCTTGGGGGTCTGGGCCGAGCGCTCCAGCCGCCGCATGAACAGGGAGCACTGACATGCTGTCCGAAAAGGAACCTATCGTCCGCCTCGAAGGCGTCTCCAAGGCCTACGGCAAGGCGCAGGCGCTGCACCCGTTGGACCTGTCGATCGCGCCGGGCGAGTTCGTCACCTTCCTCGGCCCGTCAGGCTGCGGCAAGTCGACCACGTTGCGCATCCTCGGCGGGTTCGAGAAGACCGACACCGGGCGGATCATCCTCGAGGGACAGGATGTCACCGCGCAACCGCCGGAAAAGCGCAAGGTCAACATGGTGTTCCAGGACTATGCGCTTTTCCCGCATATGACCGTGGCACAGAACATCTCCTTCGGACTAGAGCTGAAAGGGCTGAGCAAGGCCGAGATCAAGCGGCGGCTCGACGAGGTGATGAGCTTTCTGGAACTCGGGCCCTTCGCGAGCCGCTACGCATCGCAGCTCTCGGGCGGACAGCGCCAGCGGGTGGCACTGGCGCGGGCGCTTGCGCCCGATCCCGCATTGTTGCTGCTCGACGAGCCTCTCGGCGCGCTCGACGCGAAGCTGCGAACGCAGGTTCAAATGGAGCTCAAGTCGATCCAGCGTCGCACCGACAAGACCTTCCTCTTCGTGACCCACGATCAGGACGAGGCCCTCACCATGTCCGATCGCATCGTGGTGATGAACGGAGGCCGAATTGAGCAAGACGGCACGCCCGAAGACCTTTATTTCCGCCCTGAGACGCGTTTCGTGGCGGAGTTCATCGGGGCGACCAATCTGCTCGATGGCACCGTGCGCGGAGTGGACAATGCCTCCAAGGAGATCGTGGTCGACTGGCGCGGAATCGAGTTGAGGGGCCGGGCGCCGGCAGAGGTGCCCGGCACGGGGCAGGAGGTCAGTGCCTCGCTTCGGCTCGAGAAGATTCGGCTGGCGGCCGAAAAACCCCTCACCGGAAACGCGGTCATGGGGAGGATCGTTGACCGGACCTTCCTCGGCAGCCGCGTGGCTGTCGACATATTGGTAGAAGAGGCCGGTGCCGCACGGCTTCGCGCCTATACCGACACCGACACGACGATGAAACTGGGCGATTCCATGGTCTGGCTGGGCTGGGACAGCGCAAGCCTCTCAGTTCTTCGTCAGTGACCCCGACCTACTTGTAAATATGCGTGGCCCGGTCTTTGTGCCGGGCCACTCCATTCATGCGAGCCAGCCGCGTCACCCTGC
Organism: Alloyangia pacifica; assembly: GCF_003111685.1. Classification (NCBI taxonomy): domain Bacteria; kingdom Pseudomonadati; phylum Pseudomonadota; class Alphaproteobacteria; order Rhodobacterales; family Roseobacteraceae; genus Alloyangia; species Alloyangia pacifica. The sequence continues at coordinate 837,925 of NZ_CP022189.1, forward strand.
CGAGGGCAGCCTCGATCGCTGCCGCCCACGGTATCGGAACAGCCCATTTTAGAAAGAAGCGGTGCCTCGCTCAGGCAAGGAGCGCGCGGCGTATATACGTCCTGTCTTTCGCTAGGATCAAGATCACCGCTGACCCGCGCAGGGATCGGTCATTTTGAACGTTGTCGGCTTGGTGCGTGATGCGCCACCAGGATCGTTCCGCGGCCAAGCGCCATGAACCAGTGCTGGCAAAGCCTGTTTGTCTTGGGGTGCCACAAAGTGACGGTTCAAACCAATCTTTTCCGGTGAGCGATGTTACATATTAATTGCTGAATTAATTTCTGCGGTTCAGAGTCATCAATTTCATTGCAGGTCGCGGTCGTGGCAACAACCGCCCAAGGAGTCACGCGCTTCGTTCCGCCTAATTTATTTTCTTCACGGAAATTCTGCCAGGGAGGACCGAGATCGAATGGTTCGGAGGCTTGCAGGGCTTGGACTATACCACCAATCCGCGCGTCTCCGGGGCTCTTAAGTCCGAGCGTCGTATGACCTTTCTTCTGATGTCGGTGTCTTCGATGGGCCGATAGGGCTTTGTGACCTGACGCTTGGTTATATGGATGCGACCTTTGGGGTTTCCTTCCTGCAGCTGCTTCTGAACGGCGAGAAGATCGCCGCCTTCAACTGGGGCTCGGACCAGAGCGCCGCGCTCGCGAGCCGCCCGAGCGAGACGGAATTCACCTTGGAAGGGTTGGTTCTCTCGCGCGCTGACGTGATCGAACTGGGTGGCCAGGGCGAGGGCGGCGCGCCGCTGCGGGTAGACTATCCCGAGTTGACCCTCATGACCCTGCCGGGTGCGACCGATATCTGGCTCGAGGAGGTCAACCCAGACGGTGTCGGCAATCGGGTGCTGATCGGGCGCAACGATGGGACCGGTCGTTGCGCGGTAGCAGATCCCGGCGTCCGTTCGGGCGGTCGAGGTGGTGACGCCCGAAAAGTGTGGATCCCGCATGGGCGCCACGATTCCGCCCGGTCCGTCGCGTCGATCCGACGTGCTGGTCCGTGTGTCGTTGGCGCGCTTCGCTCAATGAGCGGAGGCCAGCGATGCTGCGCTGGCGATACTTCGCGGAGACCTCTCAAAGCCGCCTTGTGGCTTCCCGGCGGTGGATAGCGCGAAGGTGCGCGTCGTCGTCTGAGCAGCAACTTGCTGTGCCCTGGAAAGCTATCGACCGATCGAGGAGGATGCTGCATGAGCAAGCATTCCACTTAAGCGTCTGTTACCACTGTCTTTCTGGGAAAAAGTGGTGCCCGGGGGCGGAATCGAACCACCGACACGAGGATTTTCAATCCACTGCTCTACCCCTGAGCTACCCGGGCACGGGAGAAGGCATCGCCTTCGGGTGAGGGGGATTTAGCCGAGGCATTCGGGAGTGTCCAGAGGCTTTTGCGGAAAAAATTTGCATGCCCTAGCGTCGCCCCAGATCGCTCTTTCTTCGCCGTCGGCGGCGCGGTACCAAATGCGCCATGCCACGCAAGATGACACAGCTTTCCGACTTCCTCCGCCATGGCTGCGACACGGTCATCGACGTGCGCAGCCCGGCCGAATTTGCCGAGGACCACGTCCCCGGCGCGATCAACCTGCCGGTCCTCGACAACGAGGAGCGGGCGCGGGTCGGCACCATCTACAAGCAGCAATCGCCCTTCCTCGCGCGCAAACTCGGGGCGGCGCTGGTGTTCCGCAATGCGGCTGCGCATATCGAAGGACCGCTGGCGCATCACGAGGGTGGCTGGAAGCCGCTGGTCTACTGCTGGCGCGGCGGGCAGCGGTCGGGCTCCTTTGCCTGGATGCTGCAGCAGATCGGCTGGCGCGCCGAGGCGGTGGAGGGGGGCTATCGCACATATCGTCGTCTGGTCACCGAGGCGCTTTACGACTCCGCGCTGCCGTTCAAGCTGATCCAGCTCGGCGGGCACACCGGCACCGCCAAGACCGCGCTGCTGCCGAGGCTCGCGGTGCGCGGCGTGCAGGTGATCGACCTCGAGGGATTGGCGCGGCACCGCGGCTCTCTGCTCGGCGACACGCCCGGTGGCCAGCCGAGCCAGAAGTGGTTCGAGACCGAGCTGGTGCAGGCCCTCGATGCGCTCGATCCGGCGCGCCCGGTTCTGGTCGAGGCCGAGAGCAGCAAGATCGGCCAGCTGCTGATCCCGCCCGCGATCTGGGAGGCAATGAAGGGGGCGCCCTGGGTCGAGGTCGCGGCGCCGCTGGAGGCCCGGGCGGGCTATCTGAACGCGGCCTACGACGACATTCTCTCGGATGGACCTGCGCTGAAGGAAAAGCTGTCGCCGCTGCGCTACCACCGCGGTCACGAGCTTGTGGACCGCTGGGAGGCACTCATCGACGCGGGCCAGCGGTTGGCACTTTGCGCCTCGCTGGCGGCGGATCACTACGATCCTGCCTATGACAAGTCGATGCGGGCAATGTCACCGCGGGTGGTCGAGCGTTTCGAGACCCCGGCTCTGGACGAAGCGGCGCTCGATGCGCTGGCGGACCGGATGGCGGAGCGGCTTCAGACCATGTCGATCTGACCGCTGCGATCGGTAATCGCGCCGATCTCCACCGCCGGAAAGCCCGCCGCGCGCAGCTGCGCGAGGGTGTCTGCCGCATCTCCGGGCACCGCCGCCAGCAGGCCCCCCGCGGTCTGCGGGTCGAACATGAGATCCTCCTTTGGCCCCAGCGGCTGGAAGGGAAGGGCGGCGCGGTTCTTGGGGTAGAGCGTCGAGGCATGGCCCGCCGCCGAGAGCGCCTCGGCGCCGGGCAGCAGCGGTACCTTGCCCACCTCCAGTTGCGCGCCGACCCCCGAGGTGTTGCAGATGTTCAGCAGGTGCCCCGCCAGGCCAAAGCCGGTGACGTCGGTCATCGCATGGGCGTGGCCCAGAAGGCGCGCGGCGGTGCCCTGCGGCGTGGTCATGTGCCTGAGCGCCTGCGCCACCCAGTCCCCGCGCGCGGCGCCGGCCATCTCGGCGGCCATGATGACACCCGTGCCGATTGGCTTGGTGAGGATCAGCCTGTCGCCGGGGCGCGCGCCGCCGAGCGTGATCGGCGTGCGCGCGCACAGGCCGGTGATCGTCAGTCCGATGCTCAGCTCGTCGCCCATGGCCGAGTGCCCGCCGACCAGCTCGGCGCCTTCGGCGCGGAGGATGCCGGTGATCGCGCCGAGGCATTCAGTCAGCGTGCGCTCGGCCAGCGGCTCGGACATGCGCGGCAGCGTGAGGCTGGCGACCGCGGCCTGGGGTGCGGCGCCCATGGCCCAGATATCGCCGAGCGCGTGGATGCAGGTGATGCGGGCCATGACCTCGGGGTCCTCGACGAAGGCGCGCAGGTGATCGACCGTCATCACCTGCCGCGCACCGCCCGTGAGCAGCAGCGCGGCATCGTCGCCGGGCAGCGCGGTGACGTCGGCGCGGATGGGCGCGGGCAGGGTCGAAAGCGCCGAGGCGAGCGCGTCGCGGCCGACCTTGGCACCGCAGCCGCCGCACATGGGTTTGCTGCCGAGGGCCTCCTCCATGCCCGCCGCGTGATGAGCAGGCAGGGGCGGCGGGGTCATCGCCGGAAGCTCTTGGAACTTGCGCATGAAGCTGCGGTCGATGTGGTCCTTCCAGCGCCACATGAGCGGACCCGACAGGGCCAGACCCGCCTTGTCGGCCAGCGCCGACTTGCGGCCCAGCGAAATCAGCTTGAGGTAATCGCGCTGCGGGCGGTAGCAGCGCAGGGTGTCGCGTCCCTCGAGCGCGGCGCGCAGATTGTGCAGCAGGATCGGCGCCTCGCGGACCGCAAAGACCCCGGCCTTGGGGCGGGGGGTCTCGGTCAGATGCGCGCAGTCGCCAGCGGCAAAGATCGCCGGGTCCGAGCTCTGCAGCGTCGGGGCGACCTTGATGAAACCGTCCTGCAGGTCGAGCCCGCTCTCCTGCAACCACCCCTGCGCCCGCGCGCCCGCCGCACCGGTGACGAAGTCGGCGGCGATCTCGCGGCCATCGGCGAGGCGCAGGCTGCGCGCGGTGATCTCGGTGACCTCGGCGGTCTCGATCAGCGTGACCCCCTGCGCGGCCAGCGCGTTGCGCAGCTTAGCCGCGGTCCGGGGGCGCAGCGCCGCGAGCGCGGTGGCGCGTTCGATCAGATGCACCTGCGCCGGGCGGCCGCGCTGCCGCAGGGCAAAGGCCATGGCGCAGGCCAGTTCGGCCCCGGCCACGCCGCCGCCGATCACCGCCGCCGAGGCTGTGCCGCTGCCGTCCCGGTAGGCGGCCCACCCCGAGGCGAAGGGGCCGAGCGGCTTGGCGGGCAGGGCGTGCTCGGCAAAGCCCGGCAGGTCGGGCATGGTCGAGGTGACGCCGATGTTCACCGAGGCGACGTCGAATCCGATCGGGGCGCGGCCCGCGACCCTGACCTGCCGCGCGGTGCGGTCGATGCCGGTCACCGCGCCGAGGATCACCCGTGCCCCGGCGAAGCGCGCAAGCTTCACGAGGTCGATATCGAGCTCGTCGCGGGCGTAATGGCCAGCGACGAAGCCCGGGAGCATCCCCGAATAGGGCGCGGTGGGCCCGGGGTTGATCACCGTCAGCCGCGCGCCCGGCAGCGGTTTCATCCCCCACATGCGCAGCAGCAGCGCGTGCGAATGGCCGCCTCCGACAAGGATGAGGTCGCGGGTGAGGGGCAGGCTGGGCGCGCGCATGAAGTTCTCCGGCTGGTCGGCTCGGGATGTAGCACGGCTTGCGCGGGAAGGGGGAGGGGGCTCTGACCCCCACGCGCCGCAGGCGCGTCCTGAAGCGAGAGGGGGGGGCTTGGCGCCCAAGGCTCACGGCGCCTTTCCCCGGCATGTTGTCGCCGAGAAGAACGGCCGGGTCAGAGCGCTGCCTTGGCCGCGGCAATCTCTGCCGCGAGCGTGGCGGGGCCCGCAGGGATGATGCGCGGCGGGTTGAGCGCCTTGATGCCGTAATACCCCGCCTTGATGTGATCGAGGTCGACCGTCTCGGCGATGCCGCCGGTGTTCAGCACCCGCAACATGTGCGCGTGCAGATGGGCATGATCCTCGAGCCGGCGGATGTTGCACTTGAAAAGGCCGTGATAGGCGGCGTCGAAACGGATCGAGGTGACAAAGATGCGGATATCGGTCTCGGTCAAGCTGTCGCCGAAATAGAAGGGGCGGCCGTCCGAGAAGTGCTGCTCCATCCGGGCCATTTCTTCGAACAGCTGGGTGACGGCCTCGTCGTAGGCCTCCTGCGTGCTGGCAAAGCCCGCCTTGTAGACGCCGTTGTTGTAGCGCGGGTAGATCTGGGCGTTGGCGGCATCAATTCGCGCGCGCAAGCCCTCGGGGGCGAGGCGGATGTCAGAGGGAGCGAGTGCCGCGAAGGCGGTGTCGAACATGCGCAGGATGTCGGCACTCTCGTTGTTGACAATGACCCCCTGCGCCTCGTCCCAGAGTACCGGAACCGTCGCGCGGCCAGAGACATGCGGGTCGGCGCGCGTGTAGAGTTCGTGCAGGTGGCTCGCGCCGTAGAGTGGGTCCTCATCCGCCCCCGCAAAGCCGCCGAAGCGCCAGCCTTGGTCGTCGAGCCGGGGGTTCACCACGGTGACCGGGATGATCTCTTCGAGACGCTTGAGCTTGCGCGCGATCAGCGTGCGCGAGGCCCAGGGGCAGATCAGCGCGACGTAGAGCCGGTAGCGTCCGGCTTCGGCCTTGAAGCCGCCGGTCCCGGTGGGGCCGGCGTTGCCGTCCGGGGTGATCCAGTTGCGAAAGCTCGACTCCTGCCGCACGAAGCGACCCTTCTCGTCTGCCTTTTGCACCGGCTGCCAGTTTGCGGTCCATTTTCCGTCGATGAGCATGGGGTCAGCCCTTCTGTGTCAGGGTGAATGGGGTGCCCCACGGATCGGTCAGCGGGGTCTTGGCGGTGGCACGGCGGCGAATTGCGGCGATCTCGGCAGCGGTGCTGCGCAGCTCGATCTCGGTAAGGCCGGTCGCGGGGCCCTTGCGCGGGCCGGCGCCGCGGCTCCTCCAGATGTTTGACGCAAGATGGTGGTGGTAGCCGCCAGAGCCGAAGAAGGTGGCGCCTGGATAGCGGCTTGTCACCGCCATGCCGAGGGTGTCCGCGTAGAAGGCCTCGGCGGGGTCGAGCTGGCCCACCTGCAGGTGGACGTGGCCGATGACGGTTGCCTCGGGCGCGCCTTGCCAGGGGCCGGTGGCGCTCTTCGCGACGTCCTGCAGGTCGAGGGCATTGGTCGCCATCTCGATCTCGGCTCCCTTGTGGGTCCACTGGTCGCGCGGGCGGTCGACATAGATCTCGATGCCGTTGCCCTCTGGATCGGCGAGGTAGAGCGCCTCGCTGACGAGGTGGTCCGAGGCCCCCTGAAGCGGGACGCGGCTCTCGGCCGCGTGGTGCAGCCAAGCGCCGAGGTCGGCGCGCGAGGGCAGCAGGAAAGCGGTATGGAAAAGCCCGGCCTCGCGTGGGGAGTGACGCCGGGCCGCCTTGTCCTGCCGCAGCGCGATGAGGCTGCGCCCAGACGCGCCGAAGCGGGCCTCGGTGCCGTCGTCCGACAGCTTATCGAGGCCGAGCGCGGATTGGTAGAAGTCGCCGACCCTGGCAAGGTCGTTCACGGTCAGGCTCACTTGGCCGATGTCGAGGGGGACGTCGCTGGGTGCCATGATCTCTCTCCGTATACGTGTCCTGCGGATGCAAGGTGGTGCAGCGCTCGCTGCCGTTGGGAGGAATATGCGAGTTGGCATTTCGGAAAGAAATGGGGAATATATGGGAATACTATCCACCTTTTGTTCGGAATGAGCCATGGACATCGTCGAACAGATCCGCGCCTTCGTTGCCACCGCGCAGACCGGCTCCTTCACCGCCGCTGCTGAACGTATGGGGGTGTCGAACCGGCTGACCTCGAAATACGTGGCCGAGCTGGAGGCGCGGCTCGGCACGCGATTGCTGCAGCGCACCACGCGGCGGGTCGGGCTAACGCCAGCGGGAGAGAAGCTGCTGGCACGGGCGCCGGCCTGGCTGGAGGAACTCGAGGAGCTGCTTGGGTCTGTCGAGGATGAGGCGCGGGGCTTTTCGGGCGTGCTGCGGGTGGCGGCGCCGCTGACCTTCGGCGAGATCTACGCCGCCGATCTTCTGAGCCGATTCGCCGCGCCACACCCGGAGCTGTCGGTCGAGCTGCGTCTGTCAGATGCCTACACCGATCTTGCTCTCGAGGGGATCGATCTGGCCTTCCGCATCGGGCAGCTGACCGACAATAGGCTGAAAGCGCGGCGGCTCTGCCGCATCGGGATGAAGCTGGTGGCCTCGCCGGGCTATGTTGCTGCGCGCGGGGCGCCCGGCAGTCCCGCCGCGCTGAGCGCTCATGCCTGCATCCACGACAGCAACCAGCGCAGCCCGCGCTGGCGCTTCGGTGCCTCAGGGGCGCCGCAAGAGGTGCAGATCGACAGCCGCTTCGCGGTGAACAGCGCATGTGTGGCGCGGGACATGGCGCTCGCGGGGCGGGGCATCGCCTATTGCCCGGAGTTCGTGGTGACCGCCGATATCGAGGCCGGGCGGCTGGTCGAGGTTCTGGCGGAGGAGGAAAAGCCCGCACACGATCTGCACGCGGTCTATCTCGAGGGCGCGATACTGCCGCGAAAGGTGCGCGCACTGATCGATTTCGCTGCCGAGGACGTGAAGGCCCACCTGCTTGCGGGCTAGCTCAGGCCTCGCAGGGCAGGGCGCCGAGGGTCTGGTCGAAGCTGCGGCGCAGAGCGACGTCGAGATCGGCCATGCTCACCGGCAGGCCCAGATCGACCAGCGACGTCACGCCGTATTCGGTGATGCCGCAGGGCACGATGCCATCGAAATGCGACAGATCCGGCTCGACGTTGATCGAGATGCCGTGGAAGCTCACCCATTTGCGCAAGCGGATGCCGATGGCGGCGATCTTGTCCTCGGTCACGCGCCCGTCCGTGAGCAGTGGCTTGTCCGGGCGTTCGACCCACACGCCGACGCGGCCCTCTCGGATATGGCCGGTGACGTTGAACTCGGCGAGGGCGGCGATCACCCAGGCCTCGAGCTGCTGCACGAAGCGGCGCACGTCGCGGCCGCGCTTGCCGACGTCGAGCATGACGTAGACCACGCGCTGTCCGGGTCCGTGATACGTGTACTGCCCGCCGCGCTTGGTGTCGAAAACGGGGAAACGTTCGGGCTCGCGCAGATCCTCGGGTTTTGCGGAGGTGCCGGAGGTATAGAGCGGGGGATGCTCGACCAGCCAGATGAGTTCCTCGGCCTCGCCTGCGGCAATCGCAGCGGCGCGCGCTTCCATGAAGGCAACGGCCTCGTCGTAGCCGGTCAGCCCGTCTGTCGTGATCCACTCAACCATGCCTGAGCGATTAGGAGCATTCTCCGCGTCGGTCAATAGAGCGGGCCGGGGGCGGAGCGCGCGGCCCTGACCGAAGAGCGAAAAACCGGTCTTTCGCAAGTTGCCGTAAGGTCGGGTGACATTTTCGCAGAAAGGTTCAATTTTCCTCTTCACATCCCCCGCAGGCTTCGTTAGAGACCGCTTCACCAAGTCAAGGCAGTGCGGTCGTGGCGGAATTGGTAGACGCGCAGCGTTGAGGTCGCTGTGGGGTAACTCCCGTGGAAGTTCGAGTCTTCTCGACCGCACCAAAACTCTCCCCTAAGTGTTTGATCATCAGAGCAATCACGAAGGGTGGGAGAGTTTGGCCCCCCTAGGCAATCCCCCCCAAGTCGTTGTGCAACCTCCTGCGCCCTGACAGTTTGGTATTCGATGAACGCCTCGACGTCTGCGACTTTGAGCAGGGTGATAGGGTCCTTTCGGAAAACTCGAACCTGGCCAGCCTTCGCCCAGCGATAGAGCGTCGCTCGATGGACACCGAAGAGCTTGGTGTTGATTTTCACACGGAACTGACCCGGGTGGGGGCGTAATTTCCATGGGGAATTGACCGAAGTGACCCTCCCCGCGACGCAGCTTGCAGCGGGGGGTGTCCGGAGTGATCCATATAGAGGAATTTTAATTTCATCCGCCGCATGGCTTTTCGGGAAAAGCTACCGATCCGAGAGAGCGCGCGCCGAACCGGCACTTCGCAGAACACGATGATGTCCTGGGAGGTTCTCTAATCGCCTCGGCCAGGGGCTCATGCTCGAGCGTTTCCATCCAGCGTGCCTGGTTCTGGGGTTTTCCATCCGCGATCCGGATGATCTTGAAATCATAGCTCCGCCCGTCATGCTTGAGGGTGATGGCCTCTATGGCATCGAGAGCGATGCGCGAAAGCGGCAGGGGGCGTGTCGCGGTTCCTCGTCCTACCCGTCTCTTTCCGGAGACTAGGGAAAAGCCGATACCCTCTGGGTGTTGAGCATCCCTCGGGCACTTGGAATTCCTGCTCGAAATGACCGCTTGTCGCGTGAGAGGCGAGGGTTCGCTCTTCGAGCTGCCGCTTCCTATCCACCTGCGGATCGGCTAGGCCGGGCGCAGCTCTTACAACAGGACCTGCAGATGCTTCCTTGGGATCTTCTCGCCACCGCCACCGCGCCCGGGGGCGACACCCTGCGCCTGTTCCGGCGCGGAGAGGAATATTCCATTCGTCTCAGCGACGGGAACGAGCTGATGAACAGCCGGCTCGGCGGCTCCGAGGAGGCGCTGGCGACCCTTGCTTTCGAGCGGCTGTCCGGGCGCCCCGCGCCGCGCGTGCTGATCGGCGGGCTGGGCATGGGCTTCACACTGCGCGCGGCGCAGGCGGTCGCGCCGGCCGGGGCGCAGCTTATCGTCTCGGAGATCGTCCCGGAGCTGATCGCCTGGGCGACGGATCACATGCGGGTGGTCTTCGGCGAGTGCCTCGCGGATCCCCGTGTCGAGGTTCGGTCCGGCGACGTGGTTGCGGAGATCGGCGGCGCGCAGGGGGCTTATGACGCGATCCTGCTCGATGTCGACAATGGTCCCGGCGGGTTGACCCGCGCCGGCAATGACACGCTTTACGGTGAGCGCGGCCTGCAGATGGCCCATCGGGCGCTGACCCCGGGCGGGATCCTGGCGGTCTGGTCGGCGCATCCCGACGAGGGGTTCACCCGCCGGCTCGGGCGCTCCGGTTTCGAGGCCAAGGCACATATGGTGCGTGCCGGCAGAACCAGGCGCGGATCGCGTCACACGGTGTGGATTGCGCGGCGAAAGGGCGCTTGAGGGCGCTCTGATGAGCGGAGCAAACCTGAGGGATCGCGAAGCGCCGTATCCTGTAGGGAAGGTGGCGGAGACGAAGGGATTCGAACCCTCGAGACGGTTTCCCGCCTGCACCCTTAGCAGGGGTGTGCCTTCGACCACTCGGCCACGTCTCCGCTGACGCGTATATCCAAGCGAACATGGGAACCACAAGGCGAAACTGGCCTGTCGTGGAAAAATTTCTCTGCGGCCGAAAACCGTTTGGGACGATGCGTCGGGGGGACGCAGGGTAACCCGCGGGGCGGCCTCCAGAGGGGGGCATTGGTCAGCCGGGTCGGTCCGTGGGGCGCGCTCGCGCCCAGTGCGCAGGCCTGCCGCCGCACTGGCAAGCCCGGGCAACTTCCGCTAAGAGCGCGACAACTCCAGATTCATTCGCGGGACGAACATGGCACGTCATCTGATCACCTCGGCGATCCCCTACATCAACGGGATCAAGCATCTCGGCAACCTCGTGGGCAGCCAGCTTCCGGCCGACCTCTTTGCGCGCTACCAACGAGCCCGCGGCAACGAGGTGCTCTTCCTCTGCGCCACCGACGAGCATGGCACCCCCGCCGAGCTCGCCGCCGCCAAGGCCGGCAAGCCGGTGGCCGAGTATTGCGCCGAGATGCACGAGGTGCAGTCGAAGATCGCCGATGGGTTCCGCCTCAGCTTCGATCACTTCGGCCGTTCGTCGAGCCCGCAGAACCACAGGCTGACCCAGCATTTCGCCGGTGTGCTTGCCGAGCGCGGGCTCATCCGCGAAGTGTCCGAGACGCAGATGTACTCGCCGACCGACGGGCGCTACCTGCCGGACCGCTACATCGAGGGCACCTGCCCGAACTGCGGCTTCGAGGATGCGCGCGGCGACCAGTGCGACAACTGCACCAAGCAACTCGACCCGGTGGACCTGATCAACCCGCGCTCGGTGATCTCGGGCGCGACCGACCTCGAGATGCGCGAGACCAAGCACCTTTATCTCTGCCAGAGCCTGATCAAGGATGAGATCGAGGCCTGGATCGACAGCAAGAACGATTGGCCGGTGCTGACCACCTCGATCGCCAAGAAATGGCTGCACGACGGCGACGGGCTGCAGGACCGGGGCATCACCCGCGACCTCGACTGGGGCATCCCCGTCAAGAAGGGCGATGCAGATTGGCCCGGTATGGAAGGCAAGGTTTTCTACGTCTGGTTCGACGCGCCGATCGAATACATCGCCTGCGCGCAGGAATGGGTCGATGCCGGAAAGGGCGACGACTGGGAACGCTGGTGGCGCACCGACAAGGGCGCCGAGGACGTGACCTACACCCAGTTCATGGGCAAGGACAACGTGCCTTTCCACACGCTCACCTTCCCCGCCACGATCCTCGGGTCGGGCGAGCCGTGGAAGCTGGTCGATTACATCAAGTCGTTCAACTACCTCAACTACGACGGCGGCCAGTTCTCGACGTCCCGTGGCCGCGGCGTCTTCATGGACCAGGCGCTGGAGATTCTGCCCGCCGACTACTGGCGCTGGTGGCTGCTCAGCCACGCGCCGGAAAGCTCGGACAGCGAATTCACATGGGAGAACTTCCAGTCCTCGGTGAACAAGGACCTTGCAGACGTGCTTGGCAACTTCGCCAGCCGCGTCACCAAGTTCTGCCGCTCGAAGTTCGGCGAAGTGGTGCCCGAGGGCAGTGCCATGGGCGCGCTCGAGACCAAGCTGATCGCCGACCTCGCCGAGAAGATCCGCGAGTACGAGGCGCAGATGGAGGCGCATGAGGTCCGCAAGGCGGCCGGCGCGCTCCGCGCCGCCTGGGTGCTCGGCAACGAGTACCTGCAGGAGGCGGCGCCTTGGTCGACCTTCAAGACTGACCCCGAGGCAGCGGCGATGCAGATCCGCCTCGCGCTCAACATGATCCGCCTTTACGCGGTGATCTCCTCGCCCTTCATCCCCGACGCCTCGGCACAGCTTCTGGCGGCGCTGAAGACCGAAGATGACAGTTGGCCGGGAGACCTTGACGCGGCGCTGAGCACGCTGCCCGCGGGCCACGTCTTCGAGGTGCCCGAGGTGACCTTCCGCAAGATCACCGACGCCGAGCGCGAAGACTGGCAGGAGCGCTTCGCCGGCACGCGCTGAGCCGCCTTCGCCGGGTGCATTCGGCAGAACATCAAAAGAAGCGCGGTCCGGAGGGCCGCGCTCTTCTGTTGGCGTCACTTGCTCGGCACGCCGCCCTCGACGATGCCGGTGGGGGTCGGGCTGAGCCAGCTGTAGAGCAACCCGCCAAGCGCTCCGCCCAGCAGCGGTGCGAGCCAGAACAGCCAGAGCTGCCCCAGCGCCCAGCCCCCGACGAAGAGCGCCGGTCCGGTGCTGCGGGCCGGGTTCACCGAGGTGTTGGTGACCGGGATGCTGATCAGGTGGATGAGCGTCAGCGCCAGGCCAATGGCCAGTGGCGCAAAGCCCACCGGCGCCTGCCCGTGCGTGGTGCCCATGATGATGAAAAGGAACATCATCGTCAGCACCACCTCGGCGACGAGACTCGAGACCAGCGAATAGCCCCCGGGGCTGTGCTCGGCATAGCCGTTGGCGGCAAAGCCCGAGGCCACCACGTCGAACTCCGGCACGCCGCTGGCGACCACGTAGAGCACCGCGGCGCCGAGGATCGCACCGATCACCTGTGCAAGGACGTAAGGCAGGATGTCCGAGGCCGGGAAGCGCCCGCCCGCCGCAAGCCCCACCGTCACCGCGGGGTTGAGATGGCAGCCCGAGACATGGCCGATTGCATAGGCCATGGTCAGCACCGTCAGGCCAAAGGCCAGCGAGACGCCAAGCAGCCCGATCCCCACCTCGGGAAAGGACGCCGCCAGCACCGCAGAACCGCAGCCGCCAAACGTCAGCCAGAAGGTGCCAATGAGCTCGGCCGCGTATTTTCGGGAAGTCCCCATCGCAAACTCCTAAATTGAAATGTGTTCTGAAAAATAGTCCAGCGGGATACTGGCACCGGAGGCCGAGCGCGCAAAGCGCTTTTGCAGCTCCACCCCCGGAACAAACGACGCGGCGCGAAGAGGGCGCATGCTGCTGCGGCAGAGCGCTGGCGCGTTCGGGTGCCGAGGGGCGCTGACCTGCCGCAGGCCCGCCCTGCCGGGGGAGGGGGTCGGGTGCGCGCACATGTGATGCGCATCGGGCGTGTCTCAAGGGCAGCCTGCGCGCCGGGGGCTTGGCTTCCCCGCTCAGGCCACTAGTGTCGCGCCGAGCGCTAACAGGAGACACCCGATGAAGAAAAACCCGCTGGGCCGCACAGGCATGTCGGTGACCGAGCTCTGCCTCGGCACCATGACATATGGCAACCAGACGCCGCCCGAGGATGCCTTTGCGCAGATCGAGCGCGCGCTGGATGCCGGCATCAACTTCATGGACACCGCCGAGATGTACCCGGTGAACCCGGTGAAGGCCGAGACGGTGGGCCGCACCGAGGAAATCCTTGGCGACTGGTTCGCCAAGTCCGGCCGCCGCGGCGAGTGGATCCTCGCCAGCAAGCACACCGGCCCGTCGAAGCTGGTGCGCGATGAGGCGCCGATCAGCTCCGAGACCATCCCGGTGGCGGTCGAAGCCTCGCTGAAGCGGCTGAAGACTGATTACATCGACCTCTACCAGTTCCATTGGCCGAACCGCGGCAGCTACGCCTTCCGCCAGAACTGGACCTTCGCGCCCTGGACGCAGGACCGCGAGGCGACCCGCCAGCACATGGCCGACGCCCTCGGCGCGCTGCAGCGTGAGGTTGACCGCGGCACCATCCGCGCCTTTGGCCTGTCCAACGACAGCGCCTGGGGCACCGCGGAGTGGCTGCGTATGGCGGCGGAAGTGGGCGGCCCGCGGGTCGCCTCGGTGCAGAACGAATACTCGCTGCTCTACCGGATGGCCGATACCGACCTTGGCGAGCTGATGGTCAACGAGGACGTTGGCCTGCTGCCCTATTCGCCGCTCGGCGCGGGCCTGCTGACCGGCAAGTACCAGAACGGCGCGCTTCCCGAAGGCTCGCGCATGGCGATCAACGGCGATCTCGGCGGACGCAAGACCGACCGCGTTTTCCCGGCGGTCGCGGCCTACATCGAGCTTGCGCAGGAATTCGGGCTCGATCCGGTGCACATGGCGCTGGCGTGGTCGGCGCGCCGGCCCTTCGTTGCCTCGTCGATCTTCGGCGCCACCACGCTCGGCCAGCTCGAGCATCTGCTCGGCGCGGCGGAGGTGACGCTGCCCGGCGAGCTGCTTGAGCGCATCGACGCGACCCACAAGGCGCATCCGCTGCCCTATTAACGCCCGGGAGCCGCGCCGGCTCCTGCACAAAAGGGCGCGGGGAGGATTGCTCCGCGCCCGCTTCGCCGCTACATCGCGGCGCATGACCAGCTCGAACAAGCATCCCGGCGCCCCGTGGCGCAATTTCTACGGCCGCGTGAAGGGCAAGTCCCTGCGCCCGAGCCAGGAGACTTACCTCGAAGAGGACCTGGCGAAGCTCTCGCCGGGGGCGGTCGACTGGGAGGTGAACCCCGAGCGCGAGAACCTCGATCTTCAGGCGATGTTCGGCGGCAAGCCGGTCTGGCTGGAAATCGGCTTCGGCGGCGGCGAGCACCTTGTGCACCAGGCCGCCACGCATCCGCACATGGGGATCATCGGCTGCGAGCCCTATATCAACGGCGTCGCCATGCTGCTGGGCAAGATCCGGCAGGCGGGGGTCGAGAACCTCAAGGTGTACCCCGGTGATGCCCGCAACATGTTCGACGTGCTGCCGGACGAGAGCATCGACAAGGCCTTCCTGAACTATCCCGATCCCTGGCCGAAGACGCGCCACCACCGCCGCCGTTTCGTCACGCAGGAGCATCTCGAGCCACTGGCCCGGGCGCTGAAGCCGGGTGCCGAGTTCCGCGTGGCCACCGACATTCCCGACTACGTGCGCCAGACGCTGCAGGAGGTGCCGAAGGCGGGCTTCGAGTGGCTGGCCGAGGGGCCGAGCAACTGGCGCGCCCCCTGGGATGACTGGATTTCGACCCGTTACGAGCAAAAAGCCCTGCGCGAGGGTCGTACGCCACATTACCTCACGTTCCGAAAGCGCTGAGTCGCGCTCGCGCGCCGCGGCGCACGCACCAGCGGAAATCCTGGACGGGCAGGGCGCATGCGCTCTGCCCGCTTTTCTTTGCGGTCACAGGACCCTGTTCCCGCGGGCGCGGAGACTGTCGGATGTGGGGGAGGCTGGCTCGACGTGGGGCCGACGTGGGGCCACCGGGACGCGTCGAGCCGGGCGCACGCCGCGTGGCAGGGCCAAGGCTTTCGATATCGGCGAGGGCGTGGGCGGCCGAGCAGTCTCGGGACGGCAAAATCGCGCGGCCGCGCGCGTGCCTCGTGCGGGAATGGACTGCCGTGAAAGGAAAGACTTCTGGTAGCGGAGGAGGGACTTGAACCCCCGACACGCGGATTATGATTCCGCTGCTCTAACCAACTGAGCTACTCCGCCAAGAAGTGAGCGCTGAATATGGGTATGGGCCGAGAGGGTCAAGCGGAAAAATCGCCTGCCGTTGCGGAAATTCCGCGCCTTTCCGCAGGACCTCATTTCACGATGTCTTCGTCCCGAACGAAGAGGTTCGCCCAAGCCCTGTCGACCAGCTCTGGGGTCATCTTGTGGGGCCAGCCTTCGAAGTCGCAGATCGCTTTCATCTGATCGATGAGGAAGACCGGCTGGTAGTTCGCATAGAGGTTGTCGATGCTCGGATACTTGCTCTTCAGCAGGTAGACGAGCGAGGCCTCATCCAGGACCATCTGCTTCTTGCGCGCGACCATCGCGAAGATCTTCAGGAAGTCTTGCTGGTTCGGCCCGTCAATCTTGATCTTGAAGAAGATCCGGCGCAGCGCCGCTTTGTCGAAGATCTCGTTGGGGTGGAAGTTGGTCGAAAAGATCACCAGCGTGTCGAAGGGCACCTCGAATTTTTCGCCCGACTGCAGCGCGAGGATGTCCTTGCTTTCCTCCAGCGGTACGATCCAGCGGTTGACCAGCTTCTGCGGGGGCTCGGCCTGGCGGCCCAGGTCGTCGACGATGAAGAGCCCGCCGGTGGACTTGAGCTGCAGCGGTGCCTGGTAGGTGCGCGCGGTGGGGTTGTATACGAGATCGAGCATGTTCAGCGAAAGCTCGCCGCCGGTGATCACCGTGGGCCGGTCGCAGAGCACGTAGCGCGAGTCGAAGCGTGTGGTGCGACGTAGGCGGTTGGGGTCCTCGAGCTCGGTCTCGGCGGCCTTGTGCACGATTGGGTCGTAGACGGTGATGACCTGGCCGGAATATTCGATGGCGCGGGGCACGTAGATCCTGTCGCCGAGGGCCTCGCGGATGCCGTTGGAGATCGACGATTTGCCGTTACCCGGCGGTCCGTACATCAGGATAGATCGGCCGGCGCTCACTGCCGGGCCGAGGTGAGCGAGGAGCTCGCTTGGCAGCACGAGGTGCCCCATGGCGCCGGTGAGCGCCTCGCGGGTGACCTGTATGTTGCGGATCGACTGGCGTTGCACCTGCTCGCGATAGGCCGAGAGCGGCACCGGCATGGGGCCAAAGTACTCCGACTGCGACAGCGCGTCGAGCGCGCGCGCCTTGCCGCTGTCGGTGAGCTGGTAGTGCATCTCGCTGCTCAATGCGTCGCCACGGGTGCCCATGGCCTCGATCAACCCCTGCCCGCGGGCGAGGTCGACCAGCTCCTGGGTGATGACGATCGGCAGGCAGACCGCGCGGGCCAGCTCGGTGATCACGTTGGTGTTCTTGCGGAACAGGGTCTTGAGGATGATGTCGCGCATCATCGTGCGGGGCAGCACCATGTCTTCCAGCCGCTTGGGGGCGGGCGGCGCGATCACGCCGGAGCTTTGCATGTTCATCGGTCGAGCGCCCTGTCTTAACCCTATGTATGTCCTGTCGGCGGCCACAACCCAGAGCGGCCCGTCTGGCGCCAGTCCCTCCGCATGGTCCGCGTTGTTGCCGTTCAGGAAACTCCAGCATTGTGGCAAGAGCTTGTCTAGGCGCGGGAATTGCCGGGGCGGCTTGCGCGAATGGGTGGGTCGGGCGAGACTGGCGCGACTTGCGACGGGAGACCAGGATGGCGGATCATATGACGGTCGGGGTGATCGGCGGCACGGGCATGCTCGGGCGGAGCATGGTGGCGGGCCTGCTTGGGAGCGGCGTGGTGGCGCCCCAGTCGCTGTGGGTGGCCAACCGCTCCGGCAACCGTGGTGACCTTCCCGAGGGGGTTCAGGTCACCGCCGATGCGCAGGTGCTGATCCGGGCCTGCGAGGTGGTGATCCTCTCGGTGCCGCCGGCGCACTTCGAGGCGCTGGAGGTGGCGGCCTCGGGCAAGCTGGTGATCTCGGTCATGGCCGGGGTCTCGCGGGCGCGGATCGCCGCGCAGACTGGCGCCGAGCGCGTGGTGCGCGCCATGTCGAGCCCGGCGGCGGCGCAGCGGCTGGCTTTCTCGCCCTGGTGCGGGGATCTCGGGGACGAGGATGCCGCGCGGGTGGCGGCGCTTCTGGGGGCATGCGGCACCACGGTCCAGTTCGCGGACGAGGCGCAGATCGAGGTCTTCACCGCGCTCACTGGCCCGGTGCCGGGTTTTGTCGCGCAGTTTGCCGCCGCGATGGCCGACTATGCTGCGCGCCGCGGCGTGGCGCCGGAGGTGGCCGATATGGCGGTCCGGCAGCTCTTCCTAGCGTCGGGGCAGATGCTGGCCGAGACGGCTCCTACGCCGGAGGAGCACGTCGAGGAGATGATCGACTACGCGGGCACCACGGCCGCCGGTCTGCTGGCGATGCGGTCGGCGGGGCTGCAGGCCGCGGTGGACGCGGGGCTCGATGCCGCCGTGGCGCGCACCCGCGAGATCGCGGAGCAGGGGCCTCAGCCCGGGGTCGCACCGTAGAGCGCGCCGAGCAGCAGGTAGAGCCCGAGCGTTCCGGCCAGCGCCAGCCCCATGGGGAAGCGGCTGCCGCTCTGCCAGCTCTTCCAGTCGGGCGCGAGCTTGCGCAGCGGGCTGGCGCGCACCAGCCGGTGGCTGGCAAAGGCGGCCAGCAGCGTCGCGGCAAACAGCGCCATCACGAAGCGCAGATCGCCGAGGTGGATGAAGGGGGCGGCGGCGGCGGCGAATTTCGCGTCGCCCGCCCCGACGGCGCCCCCGGCATTGAGCGCGATCCCCGCGACCAGCACCGCGAGCATCTGCACGTAGCGCCAGGCATAGGACTCCAGTGGCAGCACGAAGGGGCCGATGACCACGAAGATCGCAAAGAGCGCGATCACCGCCTTGTTGAGGATCCGCATGTATTTCATGTCGGTGAAGCACACCCAGAGGCACACCACCAGGACCAGAGGCAAGAACCAGATCGCGGCGGTTGCGGAGATCACCAGCATGTCTCCGGCCTCAGTTCGTCACCGTGCCTTCCAGCGCATCCAATGCGCGGGCGGCGGCTTCGAAATGCTGCGGATGGGTTTCCAGCGCGTCGCGCAGCAGGCCCTTGCCGATCTCCACATCGCCGCGCTTGACCGCGGCAAGGCCCAGCGTCTGCAACAGCTCGGCGCGCTCGACTTGGGTCATTTGCATGACCGGCAGCGCGTAGTTGCCCTGCGCGCCGCGCGACAGAACCAGGTTGTTCTTGGCCGTGAACAGCTTGGGGTCCTGGCGGATGGCATCGGCAAACAGCTTTTCGGCATCGGCGTAGTCTCCGCGCGATAGCTTGGAGTAGCCCCAGTTGTTCAGCACCGAGGCGGGCTTGGTTGTCAGCCCCGAGGCGACCTCGTAGAAGCTGTCGGCCTTCTGCCATTCCTGGTGGCTGTCGGCGATCATCGCCTCGAGCCGGTAGCGCTGGAAGGACTCATGGGTGGGGGGGATGCCGTCGAGCACCTGCTCGGCCCGCTCCCAGTTGTTGTTGCGGATCAGCGCGTCGGCGAGCGAGACGCGGTCCTCGTTGGTCGATCCCTCGTGGGCGACGACCTGGGTCCAGGCGCTTGTCGCTTCGGGATAGCGCTTGGCGCGGATCAGAGATTTGGCAAGGCCGCGCTGAAAATCGATGCGGGCGGGGTCCTGTTCGGCGCTGCGCGAGAAATAGGCCACGGCCTCGTCAGGGTCGCCGGCGGTGAGCATGACCTCGGTCAGCCCGGCTCCGTCGATGGCGTTAACGCCGGAAAATTCGCGATCCACCGCGTCCTTGTCGATTTCCTTCTCGCAGGCGGACAAGGCCACAAGGCCCGCCAAAAGGGCGATCAAAACTCTCGGGTGGCGCATTTCCTGCGTCCTCTTGCTGCTCGGACCTCTTGTGCTGGCTGGTCTGTGCCGTCTTTGCGGCCTCAGCCCTCGCGCCGGATCAGGAAACTGCCACTGCCCCGGCGAACCAGCCTATAGTCTTGATTTTGCGCCGGATCATAACCGGTATCGTCCCGCTTTGCGAGCGCCAAGCGCAGATTGTCTCGAATTGCGTCACTTTCCCCATTGTCGAGCGCATAGGCCCGCCGGAATATCTCGGCCGCCTCTGCTGTCTGGCCGCTTTCCATCAGCGCCACGCCGAGATTGTTCCAGGCCTCGGGCCAGGTCGGCTCGACCTCGACGGCGCGGCGCAGCAGGGTCTCGGCCTGCCCGAGGCGCCCCAGCGCGAGGTTGGCCGAGCCGAGCGAGCTGAGCACCTCGCCGGTGAGACCGTCGCGGCCGGCGGCGCGGGTAAAAGCCTCGAGCGCGAGCTCGGGCTCGCCCGCCTGCATCAGCCGATGGCCGACGAGCAACTGGTCCACTTCCGCACCCCTTGGATCGAGCGTGGGGGCGAAGGGTGTCCCGTCCTGCTGCGCCAGCGTCTCGGGCGCGCCGAAACCATCAAGGCCGCCCGTGGAACAGGCGGCCAGACAGAGCAGGGCGATGGTGGCACAAACTGGACGTGGATGCATTCTGCCGAGTCTAGAAGTTGGCGCTGAACTGGCCGAGGCCCACGATCGACGGTCCGACGAGGATGATCATCAACGGGGGCACCGTCAGCATCATAGTGGTGAGCGTCATCTTTGTCGGCAGCTTGTTTGCCTTTTCCTCGGCGCGCATGACCCTTTTGTCACGCATCTCGCCGGCATAGACGCGCAGGGCATCGGCGATCGAGGTGCCGAAGCTCGCCGCCTGGTTCAGCACGACCACGAAGGACGACACGTCGTGCACCCCGCAGCGCTCACCCATGTCCGCGAGCACCGCGGTCTTGTCCTTGCCTGCCTTGAGCTCGTGGCAGACGATTTCGAACTCGTCGGCGAGCGCGGCATAGGAGGCGCGCAGCTCGCTTGCGACGCGGTTGATCGATTGGTCGAGCGACTGGCCAGCCTCGACGCAGACCAGCATCATGTCGAGCGCGTCCGGGAAACCTTCCTCGATTTGCTGGCGGCGCTCCTCGACGCGGCGGGTGACCCAGTACTTCGGCGCCATGTAGCCCGCGGCGCCCGGACCGAGCATCCACATGAGCTTGGTGGTCAGCGGCGCATCCGCCGTGTCGAGCACCATTAGGTAATAGACCGAGCCGATGGCCAGCAGCCCCAGACCAAGCGTCATCTGCGCGAGGTAATAGAGCCGCACCGCATCGCGCGAGCGGTAGCCCGCCTGCATCAGCTTCTTGCGGACCGCGCCGAGTTCTTCCTCGGTGGTCGGTTCGAGGTACTGCGCGTACTTGTTCAGCTTCTCGTTGCGCCGGGTGTCGCGGAGCACCG
This sequence comes from Alloyangia pacifica, assembly GCF_003111685.1. Classification (NCBI taxonomy): domain Bacteria; kingdom Pseudomonadati; phylum Pseudomonadota; class Alphaproteobacteria; order Rhodobacterales; family Roseobacteraceae; genus Alloyangia; species Alloyangia pacifica. The sequence goes on from NZ_CP022189.1 coordinate 858,841, forward strand.
CGCGCGTCTCTTTTTCCATGGTCTGGCGCGCGGTCTGGCGCAGCTTGTCCATGGGATCGGGGCGCGAGCGCAGCATCAGCGGAATGCTGGAGAGGATGAGCAGGAAGGCGAGGCCGGCAACCACCAGCAGCGGGCCGGCGGGGCCGAGCTGCGCGGTGATCAGGGTGTTGAGCGTGTCGAGCATGGCGTGCGCCTCAAACTTTGATGTTCACCAGGATCCGCATGACGATCAGGTTCAGAACCAGAAAGATGGCCACGGCGAAACAGGCGGGGATGAAGAGGGGGTGGTCGATCACCCCGTCGTAGTAATGCGGATCCAGCACCTGGATCGCGAGCAGCACGAACACCGGGAACCCCGAGAGGAACTTGCCGGACCATTGCGCTTCGGCGGTGATCGCCTTCACCCGGCGGAACAGGCGGAAGCGGGCGCGGATCACCTTGGCCAGACCCTCGAGGATCTCGGCGAGGTTGCCACCCGACTGCTGCTGGATGCTGACCGCCACGGCGAGGAAGCGCAGATCCTGCATGTCCAGCCGCTCGGCCATGTGTTTGAGCGCCTCGCCGATGTCGCGGCCATAGGTCGCCTCGTCCGATATCACGCCGAATTCGGTCGCGAGCGGGTCCTTGATCTCTTTCGAGACGATGCTGATCGCCGAGCTGAACGGGTAGCCGACTCGCAGGCTGCGCACCATCAGCTCAACCGCGTCGGGCAATTGCTCCTCGATCAGCGACAGGCGCTTCTTGGCCTTGCCGTTGACCCACATGTAGACGCCGCCGACACCGATGCCGATCCCCATCACCAGCCGCACGGGCAGCGAGGCCCCGGTGGCGAGACTGAGCGCGAAGAAGGCAAAGATGCTGACCGCGACCATGATCAGCATGAGCTGCTGCGGGGTGAAGGCGAGCGCCGCTTTCTGCGCCCGGTCCGCCAGCAGGGAATAGAGCGGGATGCCGCGATTGTTGCCATGCTGGTCCATCTCCTTGCGGAGCGTCGCCAGCACGTCCTCGCGCGAGGTGTTCTTGCCGAGCATGTCCAGCCGGCGGTTGACCTTGCTGTTCAGCCGGATCGATTTGCCGAATGCGACGAGGTAGATGCCCTCGACCAGCACCAGTACACCGATGAAGATCAGGCCATAGATAATCGGTTCTGCGCTGAGCATGGGTTACTCCGGCCGGAAGGGTTCGTAGATCGAGGGCGGCACGTCGTAGCCCCACATGCGGAAGCGCTCGGAATAGTGACTGCGCACCCCGGTGGCGGTGAAATGCCCGATGATCTTGTTGTCAGGGGTGAGGCCGACGCGCTGGTAGCGGAACACCTCCTGCATCGAGATCACATCGCCCTCCATGCCGGTGATCTCGGTGATCGAGGTCATCCGGCGCGAGCCGTCCTGAAGGCGGCTGGCCTGCACCAGCACGTTGACGGCCGAGGAGATCTGGCTGCGCATCGCCTTCAGCGGCATCTCGACGCCGGCCATGGCGATCATGTTCTCGAGGCGCGAGATGGCGTCGCGCGGGTTGTTGGCGTGGATCGTGGTCATCGAGCCGTCGTGGCCGGTGTTCATCGCCTGCAGCATGTCGATCACTTCCTCGCCGCGCGTTTCGCCGACGATGATACGGTCGGGGCGCATCCGCAGAGCGTTCTTGAGGCAGTCGCGCGGGGTGACCGCGCCTTTGCCCTCGACGTTCGGCGGGCGGCTTTCCATGCGGCCGACGTGGGTCTGCTGGAGCTGGAGTTCCGCCGTGTCCTCGATGGTCAGGATGCGCTCGGCGTCGTCGATGAAGGAGGAAAGCGCGTTGAGCGTCGTGGTCTTGCCCGAACCAGTACCGCCCGAGACGATGATGTTGAGGCGGGTGGCGACGGCGGCTTGCAGGTAGACGGCCATCTCCTCGGTGAAGGCGCCGAACTGCACCAGGTCGTCGATGCCGAGCTTGTCCTTCTTGAATTTCCGGATCGACACCAGCGAGCCGTCGACGGCGATCGGCGGCACCATGGCGTTGAAGCGCGAGCCGTCGGCGAGACGGGCGTCGACATAGGGGTTGGATTCATCGACGCGCCGGCCCACGGCCGACACGATCTTGTCGATGATCCGCATCAGGTGGCGCTCGTCCTTGAAGGTTACGTCCGAGAGCTGCAGCTTGCCGCTGCGTTCGACGAAGATCTGGTGCGGACCGTTGACCAGGATATCCGAGACGGTGTCATCCTTGAGCAGGGTCTCCAGCGGACCGAGGCCCTTGACCTCGTCGTAGAGCTCCTGGTTCAGCGTGCTGCGTTCCTCGCGGTTCAGCACGATGCCTTTTTCCTGCAGCGACTCGGTGGCGATCGCGGCGATTTCCTCGCGCAGTTCCGCCTCGCTGGCCTGGTCGATGGCGGCGAGGTTGAGGTTGTCGAGCAGGGCGCGGTGCAGGTCGAGCTTGATCTCGCCCATGCGCTCTTTGCGCTTCTTCTCGCGGTCCTGCGGTCCCGGTTCAGCCGCGCGCTTGGGCGACGGCTTGCGCATTGCCTGCGGCCGGTCAGCGGCCTCGACTGGCACCATCTGGGGTTTTGGCGGCTCCGCCGGGATGGCGGCGGGCGGGGGCGGGGACTTCTTGTAACGCGAGAACATTGCGGGCTCCTATCACGCGGCTTCCGCATCCGACTGGCCGATGGCGTAGAGCTCGGCGGCCAGCTTGGCGATTTCCTTGCGCAGGGGGTTCTTCGCCGCCTGCTTGGCCAGCGGCAGGCCGTGGTCGCCGGCCATCTGGACCTGCTTGCCGCCATCGGGCAGCTGCAGGCCGATCTCGATCCCGAGGTTCTCGGCCATGCGCTTGGCGCGGGTCTTGCCCTGGAGGTCGGTGAACTTCGGCGCGCGGTTCAGCGCGAAGCGCAGTTTCTCGAAGGGCAGGTCCTCGGACTGCAGCGCGCGCTTCAGGCGCAGCGCGTTCTGCGCCGAGCGCATGTCGAGCTCTATCAGCGCGAAATAGACCTGGGACTCGGTCAGCACCGTCTCGGTCCAGTGGGCGATGGTCTTGGGCAGGTCAACCACGACAAAATCGAAATGGTCGCGCGCGGTGTCGAGAAGGGCCTTCACGTCCTCGGGCGAGAGAATGTCGAGCGGCAGCAGATCCGGCGGCGCGGTGAGCACGCTCAGCTTGTCGTCATAGTTCACCAGTGCCTGACCAAAGCTGTCGCCGTCCATCGCGGGGATGTCACTGAGCAGTTCGAAGACCGCGTCGCGGCGCGGCAGGTCGAGGTAAGTGGCGATGGTGCCGAACTGCAGGCCGAGGTCGATCAGGCAGACGCGGGGCGCGCCGCCCTTGCGCACGGTGGCAAGCTCCCAGGCGAGGTTGACGGCAAAGGTGGTGGTGCCGCAGCCGCCGCAGAGACCTTGCGCTGCGATCAGCACGCCGTCGCCGCCACCCTTGAGGGTCACCGTTTCTGGCGCAGGCGGGGCCATGGTTGCGGCGCGGGCGGCCTCGGCGCGGGCGCGCAAGCGCATCACGGCGGCCTCCAACTCGCCCTCGGGCAACGGGTAGGGGGCAAATTCGTCGGCCCCGCCGCGCAGCAGCTTGTGCAGTGACGCGGGAGTCACATCGTCGGCGATCAGCACCACCTTGATGCCCCGCTCGGTTGCGCGGGCAATGATCTGGCCGAGCAGCGGCAGGTTGTCCTCGTCCGCGCTGTCTATGGCGAGCGCGATGAACTCCAGCGATGCCGCGTCGGGCTGGCCGAGGAAGGTGAGCGCATCCTCAAAGCCGAGATCCCCCCAGGCTTCGCCCAAAAGCGCTTCCATGTCCTCGATGAGCAGGTCGAACGCCTGTACGTCCCGGCTGATGGTGCAGGCCAGGATGGGCGCAGGGGCAGGCTGCCGCTCGGGAGATGTGGTCATTCTTCTTGTCCTTTGCCTCTCGCGGGGGCGGTGGCAAAGGGTGCGTGCATCCGCAACCGCGCCCCGCCCGCCGCTCTGTGCCCCGACTCGAAAGCCGTGCCGGGAGCGACCCGCTGGGACAGAAATTGTCGGTCAAGTGGGGCAACATTTTGTCCGAATTTCCGTAATTGTACGGAATTGTCGGACGATAAGGCGGCGTATCTTAAGAGCCGCTACCGGACTGCGACAGAGACGTGCCGGTCAGCACAGTCTCGGGTTGAGCGCTGCGGACATACTCGCGATAGATCACCTCGGCGTATTTTCCATCCAGCAGGGCGGGATGGCCGGCAACGAATCCCGAGACCTCGGTCACGGTGCGACGATTGCGGCGCTCGCGGCCCTCGGTGACGACCAACGGTTGTGTTTCCCCATAGGAAACAACCGCCTCGAGCCGGGCACGCGAGATTCCGAGCGTCGAGAGGTAGCTGACCACGGCCTGCGCCCGGCGCAGCCCGAGCGTCTTGTTGTAGCTGGTGCTGCCGACGAGGTCGGTGTGGCCGTAGACGCGGAACCTGATTTCGGGGAACTGGCGGATCCAGTCGGCCTGCTGGCGCAGGATGGTCTGCGCCTCGGCGTCGAGCTGGCTGCTGTTGAAGGCGAAGGTCACCATGCTGGGCACTTCGGCGGCAAAGCGGGCCGAAAGATCGTGCACGTAGCCCTGCCGGCCGGTCATCACAAGCGTGTTGGTCATCGTGGAATTGCCGAAGGTGCCACCGTCGACGGCGGAGCCGCTCTCATTCGGCGAGCAGGCGGCGAGCAGGGCCAGACCCGCGGCGGCGCTTGCGATCCGGAGCATGGGGAAGCCGGTCATTTGCTGTCGTACCTGCATCGGATCAATCCATCACATAGCCGTAGGAGCCGCTGAAATCCTGCTTGGCGACCTCGCCGGCCGCGCCCTTCACCGGGCGGTTGCCCTCGGCGGTGGTCCGGCCATAGAGGAACAGGTCCCGCTCGGAGGGCGGCTTCACCCGGTCGGTGGGCAGCGCAAGCGCCTGGCCGCGGGTGGGGGTCACCAGATGCGGCGTCACGATGATGACCAGCTCCGACTGCTGTCGGCTGTATTCGGCGCTGCGGAAGAGCGCTCCGAGCACGGGCACATCGCCGAGCCAGGGAACCTGTCCGTTCAGATCGGTGAAGTCGTCCTGCAGCAGGCCCGCGATGGCAAAGCTCTCGCCATCGCGCATCTCTACGGTGGTCGAGGTCTCGCGGCGGCGGAAGGCGTCGATGTGGATTTGCTCCTGATCGAAGCCGTTGGAGCTGTCGATGGACGAGACCGCGGCCTTCAGTTCAAGGTTGATCAGATCGCCGTCGACGACCCGCGGAATGAAGTTCAGCTCGACGCCGAAGGGCTTGAAGTCGACCGAGATCGTGCCTTCCTGCTGCGCCACCGGAACGGGGTATTCGCCGCCGGCGAGGAATTTCGCCTCCTGCCCGGAGAGGGCGGTGAGGTTCGGCTCCGCCAGCGTGCGGACCACGCCCTTGGATTCCAGCGCCTCGAGCAGGATGCCCACCTCGAGCCCGCCTGCGTTGAAGCCGAAGACCGCGGCTCCCTCGGTGCCGGCGGCTACAGTGACCGGCGAGCCAAGCGCGTTGTCGCCGTCGATCCAGCTTCCGGTCTCGGAGGCCAGCCCAAGATCGCCGCCCAGCAGGTCGCCGCCCAGCGACAGCGAGCTGCGCAGGGTCTTGGCAACCGAGCGCTGCATCTCTGCGAAGCGCACCTTCAGCATGACCTGCTGCACACCGGCCACCGACATCAGGTTCGACACCCTCTCGGGCGCGTAGCGCTGCGCGAGATCCAGAGCGCGGTCGAGCTTCTGGGTGCTCGACACGGTGCCCGAGAGCACGATGCCGTCATTGGCGGTGCGCACCTCGATGTTCTCGCCGGGCAGGATTTGCCGCAGCCGTTCCTTGAACTCGCTGACATCGGCGGCAACGCGCACATCGACATTGGTGATCAGGCGGCCGTTTTCGTCGAGGATGGTCAGCGTCGTGGTGCCGGGCGTCTTGCCAAGCACGTAGATCGTCCGGTCCGACAGCGAGGAGATGTCGGCAATCGCCGGGTTGGCGATGGAAAGCTCGGCAAAGGGTGAGTCGCTTTCGACCACCACGGCGCGGTTCATCGGCACGTTCAGCGCAGTTTCGGTGCCGGTACGCACAACCCGCAGGTTCTCGGCCCGCGCGCTCGGGGGAAGGGCAGTCACGCTCAGCGCCAGCCCGAACAGGGCCGCCTTGAGGAAATTTTCGACTTTCATGTGACCTGCCTTCATGTGACCTGCCTTTCGATCACGCCTCGGGAGCGGGTCGTGGCGCCCGCCTTTGCGCGCAGTCTGCGCGCAAACCTGTTTCCAAGCAAGAATCAATGACTTCGCGCCGGTCCTTGGTGTGGACCCCGGGCAACATCCGGCTCGGAGACGGCAATGAAACAGGGGATGCCGGTTTGGCGCCCCCTGTGCAAGCTGTTGATTCCGTATCAGTTCGTGCAGGGGATCGGGATGTCCGCCACCTCGCCGCCGCGCCGCAGGCGGGTGGTGCAGGTCTGGGCGAGCGCTTGTTTTTGCTGTTCTTCCGGCGGCTCGAGGCCGAGCATGACGCGCTGGTCCACCTCGATGACGTCGGCCACGGTCTGGTCGTTGGCGTTCATCAGCGAGAGCGACAGCCGCCCCGAGCTTTGCGCCTGCGCCAGCGAGGCGATCTCCTGCGGGGTGGCGGCCACGGTCACCGAGCGGGCAATGTTCACGTCGGCATCGTCCATGTCGGCGGTCTGGTCGATGGCGATCAACCGCACGCCGGCCTGGATCAGCTTGGTGAACTCGCCACGGGACTGCCGCGGATCCTCCGAGGGCATGCGCCCGGTCCAATAGACGTCGACCCGGTCGCCGGGGCGCAGGAAGCCCGACACGCCGGTGTGCACGTCGACCTTAATTGCAAAGGCGCGCTGGCCTTTTTCGAGGCGCGAGGTCAGCCCGGCGTCGCCGCCCGGCTCGCTGATCTTGATCGGCACCAGGGCTTCGAACTTCTCGAGCGGGCGCATCGCGAGGCGGGGCGCATCGCCCTCTTTGAAGAGTTGGGTGTTCGCGTCGAAGGCGTTCTCGGGAAGGATTTCGAGCGGCCAGGGGGCAAGCCGAACGTCCTCGGGGGTGATGATCTGGCCGTGGGAGATGGCGCGGGTGGTCACGTAGATCTGCTTGGTGGGCACCGCCTCGACGGATTTCTCGCGCTCTTTTTCCAGGGCGACCTGGTAGGCGCCGATGTAATTCTGAGCCAGGTAGACGGCGAAGCCGGCCAGGCCGAGCCCCGCGATGAGAACCAGTCCGAATAGCAGTCGCATCTCTGTCCCTTTCGATAGCGGGCCGGACCGGCCCCTGGCGTTACATCTGTCACATCAGCGCAGGTTTCCCATGCGCGGCCCAAGGACGGTGTTACGTGCGGATTGTGGTGAAAAATGGCCGGTTCTAGGCCTTCATGGCGGCGGATTTCTCTTGGAGCGCGAGGGGCTGCTTGCCGAGCGCAAAACGACAACCGCCGCCTGGCGGGTGCCGGCGGCGGTCTTCGTCAAGCAATGTCGTCTTTCCGCGGATCAGCTCCCGCCTTCAGCGGGGGGCGTGGTGCCCTCGGGGAATGTGCCGCTTGATACAGTGGACAGGTTGTCGCCGACGTTGTTGAGCGCCTCGGTCACGTTGCCGCTGATCAGCGAGTAGGCGCCGGCTGCCATGGCGACCACGGCTGCGGTCAGAACGACCCAGTCCACGGTGACTGCGCCATCTTCGTCATCGCGGAAGGTTTTGATAAATTTCAGCATTTCTCTCTCCGTAAATCCAGTTTGCTCTCTCTCGTCAACCGCTGCGGGGGCTGTCGCGGGCCTCTCTCAATGCCCAGTCCCTTGCGGCCTGAAACCTATAAAGCTGTCAGAATGAGGCGGGACTTTGGCGCAATCGGATTGTTTTTATAGTCGGGAAAGGGTTTTTGGAATGTTTAGCAAGGTGCTGATTTATATATATAAAATATCAAGCCATGCGCCATTTCTGGCAAAAGAACGCCCGTTCGAGGCGCCAGGCCCCAATTTTCCACACGCATACCAGAGAATCTTGGTTGACGTCGCAATCTGTGCGAGACTCGTGCACGAAGCAGTTCGCAGGCGCGCCTCGAGCAGGGCGCGCGATTCCGGGGTGAACCGCGACATGATCAGCCGGGCGCAGACCCGGGCAGGGCATCCGGCCGGGGTGCCGGCACACCTGGCAGACGAGGCAGCAGTGACCGCAGGCGCGATCCACCATTCGTTTCTACGTGCGCCCGCGCTCGCGGCAGCGCTTGCGCTTGCGCTGATCACCGGGCCGCTGCCGGCCGAGACCCCGCCACCCTTTCCCGAGTTCTCGGCCAAGCGTGTGACCCCGCCGAAACCGGGCGCGACGAAGCGCATCACCGTGCAGATCGCGCCGCCGCCGCCGAAACCCCTGCCGCTGCCGCAGGCTGGCGCCGAAGCCGCGCCCATCCCCGGCAGTATCCCCGGCAGCCCCCCGGGGCGCGCCGAGGGGGCGGGCAGCTACGCCTGGTTCTGGCAGGCGGTCTCTCCGGAGCTCTCGGCCTCCGGGCCGGGACGGCTCGAGCCGGCGCTGCTCAGCCTCGGCAAACCGCCGCAGGGGGCCGGGGTGGGGGCGCCACGGTTGCAGCAGCTGCAGGATATGGCGGCGGGCTATGGCCTCGAGCTGCTCAAGGCCACGGTGGGCACCCGCGTCTCGCCGGCGCTGGCACTGGCGGTCATGGCGGTGGAGTCGGGTGGACGCAGCGATGCGGTCAGCCGGGCAGGGGCGCAGGGCCTCATGCAGCTCATGCCCGCGACCGCCGCGCGCTTCGGCGTCGCCAACGCGCTCGATCCGGTGCAGAACATCCGCGGCGGCGTTGCCTTCCTCGACTTCCTCATGGAGCGCTTCGACGGCGATCCGATCCTTGTTCTGGCGGGCTACAACGCCGGAGAGAATTCGATCCCGCAATACCAGGGCGTTCCGCCCTACGCCGAGACCCGCGACTATGTCCCCAAGGTGCTCGCCGCCTTCACCGTCGCCAAGGGACTGTGCCTCACCCCGCCGCAGCTGCTCTCCGACGGCTGCGTCTTCCGTGTCTCAGCCAACTGAGCAGGGCCGCCCCCGTCTCCTAGGTCGACATGCCCCGGGAGAGGCGTGCGCAGCGCGACAGTGGCGGAGACGTCCATATCCCGGCTCTCGACGCCGCGCCCGCGATCCCGCATAACCTCGCGCATGCAAAAACTGCCCATCGACGCCGCCCTTCCCGAGCTCATCTCCGCCCTGCGCGCGCAGGGCCGCGCCGTGCTGCAGGCACCGCCGGGCGCGGGCAAGACCACCCGGGTGCCGCTCGCCATGCTCGAGGCCGGGCTGACGCCGGGCCGCATCGTCATGCTCGAGCCGCGCCGGCTTGCCGCCCGCGCTGCCGCCACGCGCATGGCAGAGACGCTGGGCGAGGCCCCGGGCGAGACCGTCGGCTACCGCATCCGCGGCGAGAGCAAGACCTCGAAGGCGACCCGCATCGAGGTGGTGACAGAGGGCATCCTCACCCGGATGATCCAGTCCGACCCCGATCTGCCCGGTGTCGGCGCGGTGATCTTCGACGAATTCCACGAGCGTTCGCTCAACGCCGACTTTGGTCTCGCGCTCTGCCTCGAGATTGCCGGGGCGCTGCGCGACGATCTTCTCCTGCTCGCCATGTCCGCCACGCTCGACGCGGGTCCCGTTGGCGAGTTGATGCAGGCGCCGGTCATTACCTCCGAGGGCCGCAGCTTCCCGGTCGAGCCGCGCTGGCTCGAGCGCTCGGTGCCGAAGACCCAGCGCTTCGAGCAGGCCATGGCCGATCTCATCGTGCAGGCGGCCTCCGAGACCGAGGGAGGGCTGCTGGCCTTCCTGCCGGGCGAAGGCGAGATCCGCCGCACCGAGGGGCTGCTCAAGGGCCGCTTGTCCAAGGACGTCACCATACGTCCGCTCTTCGGTGCCATGGAGTTCGCCGCGCAGCGCGCTGCGATCCGCCCCGAGCCGCCGGGATCCGGCACCCGCAAGCTGGTGCTCGCCACCTCCATCGCCGAGACCTCGCTGACCATCGAGGACATCCGCGTGGTGATCGACGGCGGCCGTGCCCGGCGCGCCCGCTTCGATCCCGGCTCGGGCATGTCGCGGCTGGTGACGGAGAAGGTCACCCGCGCCGAGGCCACCCAGCGCGCGGGCCGCGGTGGCCGCGTCGCCGAGGGGATCGCCTACAAGCTCTGGACCCGGGGCGAGGAAGGGGCGCTGCACGCCTTCCCCCCCGCCGAGATCGAGACCGCCGATCTTGCCGGGCTGGCGCTGGAGCTGGCGCTCTGGGGTGCCACGCCCGAGGAGCTGCCGTTCCTCACCGCGCCCCACCCAGGCGCCTTTGCCGAGGCGCAGGCGCTGCTGACGATGCTCGGCGCGCTCGACGCGCAAGGGCGTATCACCGCCCATGGCCGCCAGCTCGCCCGGCTGCCGCTGCACCCGCGGCTGGCGCATATGCTCAGCCTCGCCGGTCCCGAGGCCGCGCCGCTCGCCGCGCTGCTGGCCGAGCGCGACCCGCTGCGCGGCGCCCCGTCCGACCTCAGCTACCGCCTCGAGGCCATCCGAGACCTGCGCCGTTTCACCGAAAGCCGCCCCTTCGAGGTGACCCGCGCCGCGCTCGATCGGATCAAGCAGGAGACCAGGCGGCTCGCGCGCGCCGCTGGCGCAGGGCAGGCTGCCGAGAACGGCGAGCGGCTCTCGCCAGCCGCGCAGGCCGCGCTCGCCTATCCCGACCGCATCGGGCTACGCCGCAAGGGCGATGCGCCGCGCTACCAACTCTCCGGCGGCAAGGGCGCGGTGATGGACGAGGCCGACCCGCTGGCGCAGACCCGGCTCATCGTGGTGACGGACACCGACGGCAACCCGCGCGAGGCGCGCATCCGCCAGGCCATCCCCATCGCCGAGTCCGAGCTGCGCGCGCTCTTCTCCGAGCAAATCGGCTGGCACGAGGTCTGCGAATGGTCGAGGCGGGACCGTAGGGTCATCGCCCGGCGGCAGGAGCGCTTCGGCGTGCTGGCGCTCGATGACCGGCAGTGGAAAGATGCGCCCGCCGAGGCAATCTCCCGCGCAATGCTGGACGGGGTGCGCGACCTGGGCATCCCGCTCTCCGATGCTGCCCGCCGGTTCTGCGCCCGTGTCGAGATCGGCCGCGCCGCCGGGCTCGACTTGCCGGATATGGGTCCCGAGGCGCTGATGGCCGGGATCGAGGACTGGCTGCTGCCTTTCCTGGACGGCGTGAAAAGCGTCGAGGACTGGAAGCGCTTCGACCTGCTTCCCGCCCTGCGGTCCCGGCTCGACTGGGGGCAGATGCAGGCGCTTGACGCCAAGGTTCCGGGCAAGTTCACCACGCCGCTCGGGCGCGAGATTCCGATCGACTACTCGGGCGAGCACCCCGAGATCACGCTGCGCATCCAGGAGATGTTCGGCCAGCGCACACACCCGATGGTTGGCAAGGTGCCGCTGCGGGTCACGCTGCTCTCGCCAGCCCGCCGACCGGTGCAGACCACCATGGACTTGCCGGGCTTCTGGGCGGGCTCCTATGCCGACGTGCGCAAGGACATGAAGGCGCAGTACCCGCGCCACCCCTGGCCCGAGGACCCACGCGAGGCCGACCCCACGCTCCGCGCCAAGCCCCGCGGCACGTGACCTGTCGCTTCGTCTCTTTCCAAAAAGGTTCTCTTCCCAAATAGGCCGGGGGGTGTAAGCGCAGGCCAAGAGCGGGCACCGGCACCAAAAATTTTTGGGGGTGTCCGCAAACCGTGTTGGTCCTCTATGCGGGGCCAAGCAGCCATTTTTTCTGGGTGCAAGGTTCGGCTTAGCCGGTGAAGAAAATGCGGAGCAGCAGGTAGGCGCCCACGCCCCGGCCCAGCACATCGATGTTGAGGCATGCTTGCCGACACATTCGTTTCTCCAGAGAGCAACTGAACGGCAAGCATGCCCAACATCGTCTGCCGGGCGGTATCAAGCACGTGTTGCAGACCGGAAGCGCCACGCCGATTTGAGGGCAAGTGCCCAAGAACAAGAGGCACAAATCCGAAGAGGAAAACGGACCTGGCGGCCAGTGCGATCAGCGGCACCATTGTCGCGGGCGCATCGAACGCAATAAGCCGATAAACAGCGGCACACTTACCATCCTCCAAACCCCGAGGATCTGCAGCCAAAGAGGTGCGCGCCGCCGCGGTCGGCGACGGTGAGAATGAGGAGCTGCCACTTCGAGAGGCCTCGCATCGTTTTCAGCCGTCGCGAAATCCTCCCACTTGGGGCGGGGCGTCCGCGCGACCTTCTTCGGATCTGCGACGTGCCGGACCCATTCGCGAGAACCCTTGCGCGATTCCCGCTGGCAACCTGATATCTGACTTACTCACCAGCCGGAGAGCGGCTCCCATCTTCTTCGAAGATTCTCGAAATTCCGCTTGACCGCCCTGTGCTCGACGCCTAACTTATTTCCATGAACATCGAAATAGCATCGCGTCAGCTTGAAGCACTTGGGAACGACACGCGTCTCGGGATCTACCGGACACTGGTCCGTGCTGGCATGGGAGGGCTCTCAGTCGGTCAGATCCAGGATCGCGTTGGTCTTCCGGCCTCCACCCTGTCGCACCACCTCAAGCGGCTTGTCGATCAGGGTCTCGTCCGGCAGGAGCGATCGGGGACGAGCCTGATCTGTCACGCCGAATACCCGGCAATGAGCGCACTGATCGGCTTCCTCTCGGACGAATGCTGTGCCGATGAATGTGGAGCCAAGACCAGCCGTCCCGAAGCGTTGCCCGCTGAGGACTGAGTTTTACCCAATATTTCCATGATACCGGAAGGATGGAATGATGTCTGATCTCAAAAAACTGCCCGTCGCGGTGATCGGCGCTGGCCCGGTAGGGCTCGCCGCAGCCGCCCACCTTCTGTCGCGTGGGATGGAGCCGCTGGTCTTCGAGCGCGGGGCAACCATCGGGTCGACTGTCGCAGAATGGGCCCATGTGCGTGTCTTCTCGCCCTGGGAATACAACGTCGACAGCGCCGCACGCCGCCTTCTCGAGGCGGGCGGATGGACCATGCCTGATCCGAAGCACCTGCCCACCGGGGGCGAATTGATCGCGGACTACCTCGGGCCTCTCGCCGCACATCCCGACGTCGTCCCGCATCTGCGCCTCGGCGCGACCGTCACGGGGGTCACCCGCCAGGGCCATTCCAAGCTTTCCAGCTTCGGACGGGACGAGGCCCCATTCATCGTACTCTGGACCGATGCGTCAGGGACCCGGAACCGCACGATGGCACGCGCCGTGATCGATGCGTCCGGCACATGGGTCAAGCCGAACCCGATCGGGATTGACGGACTTCCGGTCGAAGGTGAGATCGAGGCCGGGGATCGCATTGCCTACGGCATCCCGGATGTTCTCGGAGCGGCCCGGCCCGACCATGCCGGCCGACATACCCTGGTGATCGGCGCCGGACATTCCGCGATCAACGCGGCGCTCGACCTGATGGAGCTTCAGGAACAGGCGCCAGGCACCCGCATCACCTGGGGGACGCGTTCCGGTGGCATCGAGCGGATTCTCGGCGGAGGTCTGGGGGACGAATTGCCGGGGCGCGGTCGGCTGGGACTTCGCGCGGCAGAGGCCGTGCGGTCCGGGCGTGTGACGTTCCGATCGCCATTCGTAGTCGATTCCATCGTGCGCACAGGCGACACCCTCAGTGTCTCAGGGACTGAAGACGACCGGCCTGTGCGCTTTGAAGTCGATCGCATCGTCGTCGCAACCGGCTTCCGCCCCGACCTGTCCATCCTGTCTGAACTTCGTCTATCGCTCGATCCCATTGTCGAGGCGACACCTGCTCTCGCACCCTTGATTGACCCCAACCTGCATTCCTGTGGGACGGTGCGCCCACATGGTGTGGTCGAACTGATCCAGCCGGAGAAGGACTTCTACATCGTCGGCATGAAGTCCTACGGCCGTGCGCCGACCTTCCTGATGACCACGGGCTATGAGCAGGTCCGATCTGTCGTTGCCGAACTGGCCGGCGATCCCGTTGCGGCGCGCGAAGTGCGACTCAAGCTGCCGGAAACCGGCGTCTGCAAAGTGTCCTCCGGCCCGGTAGCCTCGGCATGCTGTGCGCCAGCACCTGCGGATAGCGGATGCTGCGGCGGGGCGCCGAAGGCAGACACCTCCGCCTGCTGTGCCGATGATGAGAGCGCGAAGGCCGAGGGCAAGTCCGGCTGCGGGTGCGGCACGAAGAGCGCGTCTGAGCTGACAGCATGACCGGCGTCGCCCGGATGAGAACGGTTTCGGCCCTTGGCGTGATCGAGATCTTCGCCTGGGGAACGAGCTTCTACCTGATCGCGGTTCTGGCTGGTCCGATCGCGGCCGAAACAGGCTGGTCAGGGGCCATCGTCTCGAGCGGGGTCTCCATTGGCCTTCTGGTCTCCGGCCTGTCAGCGACCTTCGTCGGCAAGTTGATCGAAGCGCATGGCGGGCGCCTTGTGCTCGCCGCGGGAATGGTGTTGCTGGCCTGTGGGCTGGCGCTTCTCGGGCTTTCTCGCAGCCTTCCGGCCTACTACCTCGCCTGGGCGGTGATGGGCGGAGGTATGGCTTGCGGTCTCTATGATGCCGCGTTCTCGACTCTCGGCCGGATCTTCGGTCGTGATGCCCGTTCCGCGATCACTCAGCTGACCCTCTGGGGCGGGTTCGCGAGCACCGTCTGCTGGCCCCTCTCGGCCTGGCTGGTCGAGAACGTGGGTTGGCGCTCCGCCTGCTTCGCCTACGCCGGATTCCATCTGGCCGTCAGCCTACCGCTGGCGCTCCTCGCGCTTCCGCGTGCGGTCAGGCCAATGACCAGCGGGCCAAGGCAGCAGGTGACGCTTGCAGACCCGGTTCCCGTGACCGACTTGCGCTTCGTCTGCCTCGCAACGTCCGGGGTCGTGCTCGCGATGCTTTCCACGATCTGGTCGGTGCATTTCGTGACGATCCTCACGGCCTCAGGCTACACGATCGCCGCGGCGATCGGCATCGGCACCCTCATCGGGCCCGCGCAGGTCGGAGCGCGGGTTCTGGAGATGATGGGGCGCGGGAGGCATCATCCGGTCTGGACGATGCTGGCTGCCACCACTGCCGTCTTCGCAGGGTTCCTCGGTCTTCTCCTGGGCATGCCTGCCGCCATCGCCATGATCGCCTATGGGGCCGGCAATGGACTCTGGTCGATTGCCCGAGGCGCATTGCCGTTGTCAGTGTTCGGCTCGGAAGGCTACGCACGCACCATGGGGCGACTTGCGACGCCGATGCTGATCTCATCCGCCGCTGCCCCATCCGTCGGTGCATGGATGATCGACGTGCTGGGCGCCGAGACAATGCTTGGCATCATGGCGACGGTTGCGATCGTGCCGCTGGCCCTGGCGCTGGCGCTCCATCGACTGAAAGGACAGGTCGCCCCCGTCTGAGGTTGGCAAAGGCTACAAGCGTCCACAGGCCGCGAGGGCTTGAGAGTTCCACAAGACCGGCAGGGCTGTGGACGTCCAGGAACCGCTCGGGTTCGTACCGATCCTCGAACTTCCGCCAGAGCGGCGACCCATGGTAGACTCACGGCCGGTCCAGCACGCGCCTCGATGCCGAACGGCGCGAACTGCCGATCCTCCTCTGTATCGCGCACAAGTACTTCCACACCGAGCAAGAGTTAGAGCGTGCCGTGGAGAATCTCCGCGCGCTCATCTGACCATGCAATATCTGTGGATGCCGCCATTCATGCGCGGACAGTCTCCGCCGGGCGCATACCCGCCAGCCGCACCTCCAGCCAGCGGATGTAGCCGCTGAGGTTCTTCGTGGCTGGTCCGCAGAAGGGCCCGATGAATCTTTTGTAGCGAGCATGGAGCGAGTTCACGTTCTGGATGTGATAGCAGCCTGAGGCCACTCGCGTGCCGGGCTTGCTGCCCACCACGAAGTGCTCAAGACCGGCTGCTGCTGCGAGGTTCTTGTAGCCGTTGGCACCGTCGGAACAGAGTACGGCATCGTTCGGAACCAGCGGCTTCATGGCGCGCTCGAGCGTCACGCTCTTTCGGTTCGGCAGGCGTCGGAAGAGGCGCGCGCCGCCTCGGTCAGCGACGGTGAGTATGGGGAGCTGCCACTTCGAGAGGCCTCGCATCATCTTCAGCCCCTGTGTCGTGAAGTCCTCCCACCTGGGGCGGGGCGGCGGTGCAACCTTCTTCGGATCTGCGAAGTGCCGGACCCATTCACGAGAACCCTTGCGCGATTCCCGCTGGAAGGTCTCATCCGCCTCCACGATCCCGGAGAAGCTCACGGTTGAGCTGCTGCCGATGATGGAAAACACCAGCATCCGCCAACGCCAGACCGTGTATTTGTTGAGTCCCAACTGCCGCGCGAGCTTGCGCACCGACTGAGGCGCGGCGGCACCCAGCATGTCCTGCAGCGCGACCATGAACAGGTCCGGGCGATGGAGCCGGCCAATGGCGCTGCCCGTTCTTCCCGAATAGGTTTTCCGGCAGCCCGTGCAGCGGTAGCGCTGGACCTTGGTCCGGGTGCGGCCCCACTTCTGTCGGCGCTCGTCGCCGCAGAAGGGGCACTTGTCATCTTGGATAGTCCGTGCTTCGATCTCCGAGATCGCCTCGGTCTTCCGTCGGAGATCCCTGATCTTCGACTGGGCGTCCTCGATCTGGGCCGGGTTCAGGCGGTCGAGGGCATCGAGAAACCGGCGAAAGTCGTGGTGCAGCATGGGTATCCTCCGCGTCAAGAGCCGAGTGATATAGGCCCATCTGCGAAATCACGAAGCGCACCAACACGGTTTGCGGACACCCCTAAATTTTTTGCCTGGAAGGAAGACCCCGCGGGTGGACATTGCGGGCGCTGGCGGCGCAAATCGAGCGCAAACGGAGCGAGGTGGCATGGATATCGAGGATCTGGCGGCACGCATCGAGGCCGGCGAACGGCGCGCGCTGGCGCGGGCAATCACGCTTGTGGAAAGCGGCCGGGCCGATCACCGCGCGCAGGCGACGGCTCTGCTCGACCGGCTGCGCGGCGGCGGGCGCCAGGGGCTGCGGATCGGTCTCTCGGGCACGCCCGGGGTGGGCAAATCGACCTTCATCGAGGCCTTCGGCATGATGCTCACCGGGCAGGGGCTCAGGGTGGCGGTGCTGGCTGTGGACCCTTCTTCGGCGCGCTCGGGCGGGTCGATCCTTGGTGACAAGACCCGCATGGAACGGCTGTCACGGGACCGCAATGCGTTCATCCGTCCCTCGCCGGCGCAGGCGCAGCTCGGCGGAGTGGCGCGGCGCACGCGCGAGGCGATCGGGCTTTGCGAGGCGGCCGGTTTCGACGTGATCCTGATCGAGACCGTCGGGGTCGGCCAGTCCGAGACCATGGTGGCCGACATGTCCGATCTCTTTCTGCTGCTGCTGGCTCCCGCCGGCGGCGACGAGCTGCAGGGGGTGAAGCGCGGCATCATGGAGAGCGCCGACATCATCCTCGTCAACAAGGCCGACGGCGAGCTGAAGGGCGCCGCCATGCGCACCTGCGCCGATTACGCCGGGGCGCTGCGGCTCTTGCGCAAGCGCCCGCAGGACCCGGAGGGCTTTCCCAAGGCGCTGACGGTCTCGGCGCTGGAGGAGGCGGGACTCGCCAAGGCTTGGGATGAGATGCAGGCGCTGGTGGGCTGGCGCCGCGAGTCGGGGCAGTTTGCCGCTCGGCGGGCGGAGCAGGCGCGCCACTGGTTCGAGGCCGAGGTGCGCGAGGGTCTCCTCGCCCGGTTGCGCAAGGAGCCTGTCCGCGGCGCCATGGAGGCGCTGGCACGCCGGGTCGAGGAGGGGCAGCTCAGCCCGGCCCAGGCGGCCGAGGACATCCTCGACACCTATCTGCGGGGCTATGCCGGGAAGGGCTCTTGACGCCGATGGGGCTTGGAGCTAGAGAAGCCCGACCAGATTCCGGGCGCTGTGCAAGCGGCGCCCTTTGATATTGGCGGAAGGCCCGCTTTCGCCCCGAGACATGAAGGAATGGACCCAATGTCGCGCGTATGCGAACTGACCGGCAAAGGCCCGATGACGGGCCACAACGTGAGCCACGCCAACAACAAGACCAAGCGTCGCTTTCTGCCGAACCTGAATGATGTGACTCTGCAATCCGAGACTCTCGGCCGCGGCGTCAAACTGCGCATCTCGGCTTCGGCCCTGCGTTCGGTTGACCACCGTGGTGGCCTCGACAAGTTCCTCGCCAAGGCGAAGGACGTCGAACTCAGCGCCAATGCCCTGAAAGTGAAAAAAGAAATCGCCAAGGCACAGGCTGCCCAGGCCTGATCCTGCCCACAGAGATTTCCACAGCCCCGGAGCCTTGTGCTCTGGGGCTGTTTTCTTTTGTTTCTATTGCTTTAAGTCAGGTGCGCCTTCATGTGGCGTACTGATTGGACATGAATTGTCCACACGTCATCCCCTTGCGGCAGCCGTGTGGATGGTCCACGAATTCCCAAGCATTGCGTTCACTTGGGGAGAATTGCTTAGAATGTGCCTGAAGATCTTCGCTGCCACTGTTCTGGCATTGTCCACAGTCGGGTCGGCGCGTGCCGATATCCGCATCGAAGAGGCCTACGCGCGGGCCGCGATGCCCTCTGCGCCCACCGCCGCGGTCTATCTCGAGCTGCACAATGACGGGGCCGAAGATGAGGTGCTGCTCGGGGCCAGTTCCGAAAGCGCCGCGAAAACCATGCTGCACGGGAGTTCCGAAGGGGCGGGCGGCGTGATGACGATGACCGCGCACCAAGGCGGCGTGGTGATTCCCGCCGGGAGCAGCCATGTCTTCGCGCCCGGCGGCGATCACGTGATGCTGATGGGTCTGACGGAGCCGCTCGACGTGGGTGCGACGCTCGGCCTCACCCTCAGCTTCGAGCGGGCGGGGGAGATTCGCATCGAGGTACCGGTCGAACTCAGCCGCTGAGCGCGCGCGAGAGAATCTCCTCGACCCAGAGCGGGACGATCTGGCTGGCGGGGCCGACCCGGTGCTCGGAAAAGCTGCGCGAGGTGTCGCTGCCGCCAAGGTTCAGCTCGACCGTATGCGCCCCGGCGAAGGCCGCCTCCTGAACGAATCCCGCCGCCGGGTAGACCTGTCCCGAGGTGCCGATGGCGGCGAAGAGGTCGCAGCCACCGATGTGTTCGACGATCTCATCGATGAAGTAGGGCATCTCGCCGAACCAGACGATGTCGGGGCGGGTCGCCGGGCGGCCGCAGTCAGGGCAGGGATCGGCAGGCCGCATGACCAGCGGCGCCGGCCAGCGCGTGCCGCAGGCGGCGCAGAGCGCGCCCTCTAGCGCGCCGTGCATGTGGATCGCCGCCGCGCCAGCCTTCTCGTGCAGCCCGTCGACGTTCTGGGTGACGAGAACCACCTCTCCCGCGTGTTCCTGCTGCAGGCGGGCCAGCGCCGCATGGGCGGCATTCGGAGCGGCCTCGGCGGCCTGCGCGCGGCGGGCGTTGTAGAAATCGTGCACCAGTTGCGGGTTGCGGGCAAATCCCTCGGGGGTCGCCACGTCCTCGATCCTGTGCTGCGCCCAGAGTCCCCCCTCGTCGGGGAAGGTGCCGAGACCGCTCTCGGCAGAAATTCCGGCGCCGGTGAGGATGACGATCTTCTCTGCGGTGCTGCCTTGCGCTGCCATGGTGCCCCCAAATTGCCTGTTGCCCTAGCCGGGCCGCTTTGTATCGCCGCCGCCTTCGCGCTATCACGGGGCTCGAAGGAGACCCGCATGACCTACCGTATCCTCTTTGTCTGCCTGGGCAATATCTGCCGTTCCCCCTCGGCCGAGGGGGTGCTGCGCGCGATGGCCGAGGCACGCGGGCTCAGGCTCGAGATCGACAGCGCCGGCACCGGTGACTGGCACGTGGGCGAGCCGCCCTACGGCCCGATGCAGCGGGCGGCAAAGGCGCGGGGGTACGACCTGTCGGCTCTTCGCGCGCGTCAGGTC
Source organism: Alloyangia pacifica (assembly GCF_003111685.1). Classification (NCBI taxonomy): domain Bacteria; kingdom Pseudomonadati; phylum Pseudomonadota; class Alphaproteobacteria; order Rhodobacterales; family Roseobacteraceae; genus Alloyangia; species Alloyangia pacifica. The sequence continues at coordinate 878,753 of NZ_CP022189.1, forward strand.
TCGCGCGAGGACTTTCATCACTTCGATTTGATCTTGGCGATGGACGGGGCGAACATGGCCAATCTCGAGGCGATCCGCCCGGCGGGCGGCAGGGCGGAGCTGGCGCTCTTTACCGACTATGCCCCCGAAACCGGCGCCACCGAGGTACCGGATCCCTACTATACGCGGGATTTCGACGGGACGCTCGATCTGGTGGAGCGGGCCGCCGAGGGGCTGCTGGCGCGACTGTCGCGCTGAGACGCTGTGGCTTGGCGGATGCGCCGGTTTCCCGAGCCTGTCCGCCGGGTAGACAGCGCCGCATTCCTGCGCCATGCAGACGCCAGGATTTGACGGCGCGACAAGCGCCGGAGCAGACAGGAGAGCACAATGGCCAACGGAACCTTCGCGGTGCTGATGCTGATCGGTGGCCTCACCGACATGGGGATGAACTATTGCGGCACGTCCGAAGGCTGCCTTGGGCCGAACGAGACGCAGCCGCGCGTGGCTTTCTCCCTGGGCAGCGTGGTCGAGCGCCAGGCCGAGGCCAAGGGCGAAGCCTACCTGCGCTATGACTTCGGGCGCAAGTTCGGGCCTTTCGGCCAGGCCATCGGCGTGTCGATGACCGAAGATGGCGAAGGCTGGCTCGGCTATGGCGCCACCTACAAGAAGAACTTCGGCTACAGCCCCTTCTATGCCGAGCTGCACCTCATGCCGGGGATCTACATGGACAACGGCGGATTTGACCTCGGCGGCCCGCTCGAGTTCCGTTCGGGCATCGAACTGGGCTACGAGTTCAACCAGGGATGGCGGGTTGGTCTCAGCTATGACCACCGCTCCAACGCCGACATCTACGACAACAACCCGGGCATCGAGACGGTGCAACTGCGGGTGAGCATCCCGACGCGCTGAGCGCCGCACCGATTGCGTGCCAAGGGGCGTCCGGTTCGGGCGCCCCTTTTTGCCGTGCCGTGGCCGATCGCCAACCTGCTGAAGGTCGATTGCGCTGCGTTGCCGGGTCCAGAAAAGGCGCCCGGCGAGTCCTGAGGCAGCCGGACAAAACCAGAGGGCCGGAGCAATGCGCCCCGGCCCTCTCATCTTTCTTCAGGTGCTCCCCGAAAACCGCACCGCCGCGGCAATTCGGGGCAGGGTGCTTCGTCCCGGGCGGCTTACCCCAGCGCCGCGTCGCAGCGGGCGCAGGTGGCGGCGTGGCTGTGGGTGCCGACGTCGGGCAGGATTTTCCAGCAGCGCTGGCACTTCTCGCCTTCGGCTTTCTCGAAGACCACGCCGACGTTCGGTACATCCGCCATCCGGAACGCCTCGGCGGGGGCGGGGTCGGCGGTGAGCGCGATGTCCGAGGTGATGCAGATGTCCTCGAAGGCCACCGTCTTCAGGGCCTCGAGCATCGCCGCGTCCTCGACATGGACCACCGGGAAGGCTTCGAGCGAAGCGCCGATGACCTTCTCGGTGCGCTGGATCTCCAGCGCCGCGGTGACGGCGCGGCGGGCCATGCGGACCTTGCCCCACTTCTCGGCCAGCGCGGCGTTGCGCCAGTCGGCCGGGGTCTGCGGGAAGTCCTGCAGGTGCACGGAGCTTTGCTCGCCCGGGAAACGGTCCAGCCAGACGTCTTCCATGGTGAAGGGCAGCACCGGCGCGAGCCAGGTTGTCAGCCGGTGGAAGAGCAGGTCCATGACCGTGCGCGCGGCCTTGCGGCGGGCAGTGTCGCCGTCGCAGTAGAGCGCGTCCTTGCGGATATCGAAGTAGAAGGCCGACAGGTCCACGGTGCAGAAGGTGAAGACCTGCTGGAACACGTGCTGGAAGTCGTAGGCGCGGTAGCCTTCGCGCACCACGTCATCCAGTTCGGCGAGGCGGTGCAGCACCCAGCGTTCCAGCTCGGGCATGTCGGCCGGCTCGACCCGGTCGCGTTCCTCGAAGTGGCCAAGCGCGCCGAGCATGAAGCGCATGGTGTTGCGCAGGCGGCGGTAGCTGTCGGCGACGCCCTTGAGGATCTCCGGCCCGATCCGCTGGTCGGCGGTATAATCGGTCTGGGCGACCCAGAGGCGCAGGATGTCGGCGCCGTACTGCTTGATGACCTCTTCAGGCACGATGGTGTTGCCGAGCGATTTGGACATCTTGTTGCCCTTCTCGTCCAGCGTGAAGCCATGGGTGACCACGTTGCGATAGGGCGCGTGACCAGTGGTGCCGACCGATTGCAGCAGCGAGCTGTGGAACCAGCCGCGGTGCTGGTCGGTGCCTTCCATGTAGACGTCGGCGATGCCGTCCTTGGTGCCGTCGGCGCGGTCGCGCAGCACGAAGGCGTGGGTCGAACCGGAGTCGAACCACACATCGAGCACGTCGTAGACCTGCTCCCACTCATCGGCGTTGTACTCCGCACCGAGGAAGCGCTCCTTGGCACCCTCGGCATACCAGCAATCGGCACCTTCGACTTCGAAGGCCTCGCAGATGCGCGCGTTGACCGCGGGATCGCGCAACAGGAAGCCCTCGTCGGTGGGCAGGGCGCCCTTCTTGGTGAAGCAGGTCAGCGGCACGCCCCAGGCGCGCTGGCGCGAGAGCACCCAGTCCGGGCGGGCTTCCATCATCGAGTGCAGGCGGTTGCGGCCCGACTGCGGTGTCCATTTGACCTGGTCGATGCAGGTGAGGGCGCGGTCGCGGATGGTCTTGCCGTTTTCGTCCTGCCCGTCGTTCACGTCGCGGTCGATGGCGGCAAACCACTGCGGCGTGTTGCGGAAGATCACCGGCGCCTTGGAGCGCCAGCTGTGCGGGTAGGAGTGGGTGACGCGGCCGCGCGCGATGATGCCACCTGCCTCGACCAGCTTGGCGATCACGGCGGTGTTCGCCTTGCCTTCCTTGCCCTTGTTGTCGAAGACGGTCAGCCCGGCGAAGAACGGCACATGCGGCAGGAACTCGGAGTCCTCGCCGACGTTGTGGGTCATCCGGTCGATCCAGTTGCGCTTGACGAAGCACTCGTAGTCGTCGGCGCCGTGGCTGGGCGCGGTGTGCACGAAGCCCGTGCCCGCGTCATCGGTCACGTGCTCGCCGTCGATCATCGGCACTTCGTAGTCCCAGAAGCCGTCTGCGCCGTCGATTCCGGCGAAAGGATGGGCGAGGGTGAGGCTCGACAGCTCTTCCGCCGAGACGCCGCGCTTGCGCGCGACCATCTCGGGCTCGAGCCGGGCGGCCTTGAAGACGTCGGCGGCCAGCTTGTCGGCCACGATGTAGAGATCGCCCACCGAGCACCAGCATTCCTCGGGGGTCGCAGTGACCTCGTAGAGCCCGTATTCGATGGCAGGGTTGAAGGCGACGGCCTTGTTCGAGGGGATGGTCCAGGGGGTGGTTGTCCAGATCACCACGCGCGCCTTTTGCAACTCCTCGGCCAGCAGCTCGGTGTCGGCCCCGGCATAGTCGTCATCCTCGCCCTGCGGCAGCGCCACATGGCCGCCCGAGACGATTTGGAACGGCACCCAGATCGTGTGCGACTTGTGGTCGTGGTACTCGATCTCGGCCTCGGCCAGCGCGGTCTTCTCGACTGGCGACCACATGACCGGCTTCGAGCCCTGGTAGAGCGTGCCGTTCATCAGGAACTTCTGGAACTCCTCGGCGATCACCCGCTCGGCGTGGAACGCCATGGTGAGATAGGGATCGTCCCAGTTGCCGGTGATGCCGAGGCGCTTGAACTCGTCGCGCTGGATGTCGACCCAGCCTTCGGCGAACTTGCGGCATTCCTGCCGGAAGTCGATGACCGGCACCTCGTCCTTGTTCTTGCCCTTCTTGCGGTACTGCTCCTCGATCTTCCATTCGATCGGAAGGCCGTGGCAGTCCCAGCCCGGCACGTAGCGCGCATCGTGGCCCATCATCTGGTGCGAGCGGACGATCATGTCCTTGATCGTCTTGTTCAGCGCGTGGCCGATATGCAGGTGACCGTTGGCATAGGGCGGGCCGTCGTGCAGCGTGAAGGGGGTGCGGCTGCCGTCCTCGGCCTTGTCGCGGAGGCGGTCGTAGACGCCGATCTTCGCCCAGCGTTCCAGCCACTCGGGCTCGCGCTTGGGCAGGCCCGCGCGCATCGGGAACTCGGTCTTCGGAAGGTTCAGCGTGTCCTTGTAGTCAGGCGTCTGGGTGGTGGTGTCGGCGCACATGTTCTGCGGTCCCGGAAGTTATGTCGGATGTCTGAGAAAGGTCGGCGCGGCGGTCCATACGCCTTGTCCCGGCGGCTCTAGTGATCAGAGCGCCGGGCATGTAATTCGAATGATGATCGCAGTGCGGGGCATCATGGCCGCCTTATAGGCATCCGACTCGCGATGGTCCAGTGGTTGCACGCAGGCGCGAACGGCCGCGAAGGCGCCGTCCGGCCGCAAGGGAAATGCGCGGAAATCCCCCTTTGGATGCTAGGCAAACCGGCGCGGCGCCGCTTGTCCGCGAGCGGGGCGGCGGGGATGTGCCAACTGCGCGCGGATATCTGGCGGCGGGATGCCTGAAATCGCGTGCGGTTTGGAAAAGCGGGATCTCTCGGTGCGTATCGGGTTCTTATCCTCCAACGCGGCGCCATCCTGACACTCAACCGGTATCCGGCGGCCGCAACCGAACCCGTGGAGGCGTTATGGCCTATCGTGACCCCGGGCTGCCCGGTGGCAATCCCCGTGGTGGCTCATTCGGCTCGACCCTGAGGTCCGAGCCAGGACTGACCTTGGCGGACCCGCGCCACACAGAGAACACCGGTACGCTCACCGGGGGTCTGCTGATCGCGGTTCTCATGTTCCTCGGCCTGCTGGTCGGGGTTGGAACCCTGAGGGTTGGTGGGGTGGGTGAGTCCCCCGCCACCTCGGGACGCGGGGCCGCTGGCTCCGCCTCTGGGTGGAGCGGAGGGACCGAAGCCGCTGCACCCCCGGTAGCGCAGGCCTATTAGAGCCTGCGTCCTGTTGTGCTCCTCGCCCAAGAGCTGGGCCCGCCACCACTCACGGATGGTCCGGGCGAGGACGTCCTCCCAAGTGATGCCTCTCGTACCGGGGCATCCCTCAGGCCAGTGCCGACATATAACTCCTTACACGGCACTGGCCGCCCCAACACTTCCAGAAGCATCGCGCCCCAACTGCGAGCCAACGCAGGGCCGAGAATAGCGGCCCCGGATCGCCTCAATGTGGGCGCGCCGGGCTCACCCCTTGCCGCTCTCCTTGATCACGAATCCTGCCAGCGCGGTGCGGATGATCTCGCGGACCGAGGGGCGGTTGCGGCGGGTGAAGGGCAGGGGGCGGCAGACCTCGATCGCGGCCACGCCCACACGGGCGGTCAGCGCGCCGTTCACCAGCCCCTCGCCGAAGCGGCGCGAGAGCTTGCCGAGGAGGCCGCCGCCGAGCACCGGCTCAAGCATGTCGTCCCCAACCGCCACGGCACCCGTAGCGACCAGATGCGACATGACCGCCCGCGTCAGTCGCCAGCTGCCCAAGGTGCCTGAGCGCCCGCCGTAGATCTCAGCAATGCGGCGGATCATCCGCAGGTTGGAGGAAAGCGCCGCAACCACGTCGGCCAGGGCCAGCGGCACCAGCGCGGTCACCGTCGCCACCTGCCGGGCCGAGGCCTCGACCTCGCGCCGTGCGGCGGCGTCGAGCGGCGCCAGCAGCTCGTTTTCGGCAAGCCCGATCAGCCCCGAGGCATCGAAAACCTCGGCGCCGCGCTCCTTCAGCCGCTCGCGGCCCCAGCGCGTGTCCTCGCGCCCGGCGTAGAGGTTCGAGAGCTGGTCGACCACCTTGCGCGCGGCCTTGAGGTCATCGGAAGCCAACGCCGCATCGGCGGCCCGGTGCAGCGCATCGACCTTGGCCAGCCGCGACATGGCGGCAAGCTCCTTGACCACGATTGCCAGTCCGACCAGCACCACCAGCCCCATCAGGACCGAGACCGCGAGCCCAAGCAGCGGCACCGAGGCGATGAGGTCCATGGCAAAGCGCCAGGCAGCGATGGAGATCAGCGCCGAAACCAGCGCGCCCGCGAGCGCCCAGAACCAGCGCGCCAGCTTGGACGGCTGCCGCGCGGCCAGCGCCGCGGCGGTGGTCATCGCCTGTCCCTGCGGGCCGGGCAAATCCGGCTCGGGCACCGGCGGTGCTTCGGAGGGGCTCAGAGGCGGCTGTTGCTCGTCGAGGTCGAAAAGGATCGGGCCTTGCTTGCGCGGGCCTTCGGGCGGGAGATCGCTCATCCGCGGGCCTCCATGCTGCGGGTGGCGGGCGCCTCCCAGACGTAGAAAAGATCGGGCAGGCCTTCCTCGTTGGCCGAGCCGTCGCCACGCCGGGTCACGGCAAAGCCCGCGCGCTCGTAGAAGCGCTGGGCGCGGTCGTTGGCGAGGAAGGTCCAGAGTTCCAGCCGCTGCGCGGCGCGCTGGGCGTCGTGCAGGAGGGTCCGGCCGATGCCGCGACCCTGGGCGTCGGGCGTGACGAAAAGTGCGTGCACGTAAGAGCCCTCGCGCGCGAGGAATCCCAGCAACGCGCCGCCACGGGTTTCGGCCACGGTAACCCAGCCGCGCTCGATCATCGTGCCGGCGTGGGCGATATCCTCGGCGCCGCTGTGCAGCGCGGGCTTCCAGGCATGCGCGGCAACCGCATCGGTGATCATCGCGCCGAGGCTGCCGGCGTCGGTGGGGCGGGCGGGGCGCAGCAGAGGGCTCACAGCCTGTCCCCCACGAGGAATTGCGCCGCCCGGTCGAGGCGGATGTGCGGCGGGCCCTCGCCGGGTTTCAGCGTCAGCGGGGCAGGGGCGAAGCGCATGATCTCGTAATCGGCGTCGAGCCAGCCGGTCGCCCCCTCGCGCGCCGGGGTCAGCAGATGCGCCGGATCCTCGGGCAGCGCACCGGGGTAGAAGGCGGCCTGCCGCCCGCGTGTGCCGTCGGGGTTGAGAAGCGTGCCGCGCACGCAGTCGAGCTCGCTGCCATTGTGCGGCAAGGTCTGCTCGACGGTGGCGCGCAGCGCGGCGATGGACATGGCCGCGGTCTCGGCCCCGGCAAAGCGTGCGCGGTCGCGCGCCTCGCGGGTCAGCGCTTCCATGATGGCGGTCAGCCGCGGGTGCTGGCTGTGGTGCAGGTGGTCGGCCTTGGTCGCCGAAAAGAGGATTTTCTCGACCCGCCGCCCGCGCAGGAGCTGCGTCAGCCAGGCGTTGGAGCCGGGGCGGAAGGCCTTGAGAATCCCCGCCATGGTGCGCCGCAGGTCGTCCAGCGCCGGCGGGCCGGCATGGATCGCGCCAAGCGCATCCACCAGCACGATCTGCCGGTCGATGCGCGAGAAATGATCGCGGAAGAAGGGCTTCACGATCTGGGCCTTGTAGGCTTCGAAGCGCCGCTCCATCTCGCGCCAGAGGCCCCGGCGTGCGGGGCTGTCCGGCTTCGGCATCGGCGCGAAGGTCAGCGCCGGGCTGCCGGCCCTCTCGCCGGGCAGCAGGAAGCGCCCCGGCGTGCAGTCGGAAAACCCCGCCTCGCGCGCCACGTGCAGCGCCGAGGTGAAGGCCTCAGCGAGCGCCTTGGCCTTGGGTTCGGAGAAGTCCTCGTTGGGATCGACCTCGCCGAGCAGCTCCAGGAAGGGCTCGGAGCCGGGGCGCTGCGGAAGGCGCTTGAGGGTCTCCTCGGTCCACTGCTCGAAGCTCTGCTCCAGCAGGCCGAGATCGAGCAGCCACTCGCCCGGGTAGTCGACGATGTCGAGATGGATCGTCCGCGGCCCCTGCAGCCCGGCGAGCAGCCCTGTCGGGCGCACCTTGAGCGAGAGCCGCAGCTCCGAGACCGCGCGGGTGCTGTCGGGCCAGCGCGGTGCGCGCGCGGTCAGAGCAGAGAGGTGGCTCTCGTAGTCGAAGCGCGCCACGGTGTCGTCGGGCTGCGGCTGAAGGTAGGCGGTGAGGATGCGCGATTCCGCCTCGGCGGCGAGCTGCGGCATCCGCCCGCGGTCGAGCAGGTTGGCGACCAGCGAGGTGATGAACACCGTCTTGCCGGCGCGCGACAGCCCGGTCACGCCGATGCGCACGACCGGCTCGAAGAAGGTTTCCGACAGCGTGTCGGTGACGTTGCCGACCCCGCGGGTGAGCGTGTCGGCGATGGTTCCGATGACCAAGGTGGCGTCCCTCGTTCTGCGTTTCCCTAGAGATAGAGGCGCGGGGGGCGGGATGCCAGTGCCTCGGGGCCGGGTTGCGGGCAGGGCGCGGCCCCTCTCCGCCTGCGGCGACTCCATCCCGGGATATTTGGACCAAGAAGAATGCGCCGGGTCGCGGCGGGGATTGATGGGCGCGCGGCGGCGCGCTAAGGGGCTGGCCATGCCCAGATACGCGCTTTTGGTGGAATATGACGGCGGGCCCTTCGCGGGGTGGCAGCGTCAGGCGGATCAGCCCTCGGTGCAGGGGGCGATCGAGGCTGCGCTGGCGAAGCTCGAGAGCCGCGAGCACACCATCGCCGCCGCCGGGCGCACCGACGCGGGCGTGCACGCCCGCGGGCAGGTGGCGCATTGCGACATGCAAAAGGACTGGGATCCGTTCCGCCTTGGCGAGGCGCTGAACTTCCACCTCAAACCAGCGCCCGTGGCGATCCGCGCCTGCGCCGCCGTCGCGGACGACTGGCACGCGCGCTTCTCGGCAACGGAGCGGCGTTACCTCTTCCGGGTGCTTGTGCGCCGCGCGCCCGCGACGCTGGAAACGGGGCAGGTCTGGCGGGTGATGAACAAGCTGTCGCTCGAGGCGATGCGCGAGGGCGCGGCGCATCTCATCGGTCTGCACGACTTCACCACCTTCCGCTCGACGATGTGCCAGGCCGCCTCGCCAGTGAAAACGCTGGACGAGTGCCGGATCGAGCAGGTCGAGACCGGCGCGGGCACCGAGTTCCATTTCCACCTGCGCGCCCGAAGCTTCCTGCACAATCAGGTGCGCTCGATCGTCGGCACGCTGGAGCGGGTCGGCGCGGGCAGCTGGGCACCTTCCGACGTCAGGGACGCGCTCGGCGCTGCCGACCGCGCCGCCTGCGGGCCGGTCTGCCCGCCGGATGGGCTCTACCTGATGGGGGTCGGTTACCCGGACGACCCGTTTGCGGGCTGATCCGCGCAAGGCGCTTGATTTACGCGGGGAAACCCGGCAAGAGCCTGCACATGACGCAAGCGATCCGAATCCGACGAGCCTGAGCTCCTCCCGCCGTGCCCAATCCGGGCGCGTGCCGTCGTTTGTCCGTCAGACACTCCCTTGAAAACTTGACTTGGCCCCGGGCCCTTGGCACCAATCGGGCCTCATTGCAGAGGAAGCCCCTATGATCCCCTCCGTCCTGCCGACCTATTCGCGCGCGCCGCTTCACTTCGTGAAGGGCGAAGGCTGCTGGCTGATCGAGGAGGACGGACGACGCTTTCTCGATCTCGGCAGCGGCATCGCAGTGAACGCGCTCGGCCACGCCCACCCCGCGCTGGTGGCGGCCTTGACCGAGCAGGCGGGCAAGCTCTGGCACGTGTCGAACCTCTACGAGATCCCGCAACAGCAGGCGCTGGCCGACAAGCTCGTGGCCGCCACTTTCGCGGACACGGTGTTCTTCACCAACTCCGGCACCGAGGCCTGCGAGCTCGCCGTGAAGATGGCGCGCAAGTACTGGTACGAAAAGGGGCAGCCCGAGAAGACCGACATCATCGCCTTCACCGGCTCGTTCCATGGCCGCTCTTCGGCGGGCATCGCGGCGGCGGGCTCCGAGAAGATGGTCAAGGGGTTCGGCCCGATCCTGCCCGGCTTCAAGCATCTGCCCTTTGGCGACATGGACGCGCTGGAGGCGGCCATCGATGCGCAGACCGGCGCCATCCTCATCGAACCGATCCAGGGCGAGGGCGGTATCCGTCCGCTGCCGGATGATCAGCTGAAAGCGCTGCGCAAGCTGTGCGACGACAAGGACATCCTGCTGATCCTCGACGAGGTGCAATGCGGCATGGGCCGGACCGGGCGTCTCTTCGCGCATGAGTTCGCCGGCATCACGCCCGACATCATGATGGTCGCCAAGGGCATCGGCGGCGGCTTCCCGCTCGGCGCGGTGCTGGCCACCGAGGAGGCCGCTTCCGGCATGACCGTCGGCACCCACGGCTCGACCTATGGCGGCAACCCGCTGGGGTGCGCCGTCGGCGGCGCGGTGATGGACGTGCTGACCGAGGACGGATTCCTCGATGAGGTGGGCCGCAAGGCCGGACTGCTGAACCAGAAGCTCGAGGGCCTCGTCGCGGCGCATCCGCAGATCTTCGAGGAGGTGCGCGGCCAGGGGCTGATGATTGGCCTCAAGACAAAGGTCGCCCCGGCGGACTTCGTCAAGGCCGGCTACGACAAGCTGGTGATCACCGTGCCCGCTGCGGACAATGTCGTGCGCCTTCTGCCGGCGCTCACCATCACCGAGGAAGAGATCGCCGAGGCCGTAGACCGTCTCGACGCCACCGCCACCGCTCTGGAGGTTGCCGCCCAGGTGACCGCCTGAGGACTGCCTGAGTTTCTTCTAGGCCAAGATATCCCGGGGGAGTTCGCGCGCCGCGCGGACGGGGGCAGCGCCCCCAACCCCGGCCCAACAAAAAGACCCGACAGATGAACCATTTTCTCGACATTCACAAAACCGACCCGGCGGACCTGCGGGGGATCATCGACAGCGCCAAGGCAATCAAGGACAGCCGCAACGGCCGCCCCAAGGCCATGGCCGATGACGAGACCCCGCTCGACGGTCGCATGGTGGCGCTGATCTTCGAGAAGCCCTCGACCCGAACCCGCGTCTCCTTCGATGTCGGTGTGCGCCAGCTGGGCGGGCAGACCATGGTGCTCTCGGGCAACGACATGCAGCTCGGCCATGGCGAGACCATCGCCGACACCGCCCGGGTGCTGTCGCGCTTCGTCGACATGATCATGATCCGCACCTTCGACGAGGCAGTGCTGACCGAGATGGCCGAGTTTGCGACGGTGCCGGTGATCAACGGTCTCACGGACCGCACCCACCCCTGCCAGATCATGGCCGACATCCTCACCTTCGAGGAGCACCGCGGCCCGATCAAGGGCAAGAAAGTGGTCTGGTGCGGCGACGGCAACAATGTCTGCTCGTCCTTCCTGCATGCCGCCGGGCGCTTCGGCTTCGATCTGACCTTCACCGGCCCGGTGCAGCTCGATCCCGAGATGGAGTTCGTCGGCCTTGCCCGCAACGAGGGCGCCAGCATCACCATCGAGCGCGACCCCTTCAAGGCGGTCGAGGGCGCCGACCTGATCGTGGCCGACACCTGGGTGTCGATGCATGACGCGCAGAGCGCCAAGGAACGGCGCCACAACATGCTGCGCCCCTACCAGGTGAACGAGAAGCTGATGGAGGCCGCGGGCAAGGACGCGCTCTTCATGCACTGCCTGCCGGCGCACCGCGGCGAGGAAGTCACCTCGGAGGTGATGGACGGGCCGCAGTCGGTGATCTGGGACGAGGCGGAGAACCGTCTGCACGCGCAGAAGGCGATCATGCGCTGGTGCCTCGGCGCGTGATGCGTTGCGCGCGGGGAGGGGGCTCTGCCCCTGCCCGCCTGAGGCCGGTCTCGCCCGGCGTATTCTGAAAGAGAGGAAGCCGGGCGGCAGCGCCCGGTTTCCAGGGTCTTGGGACACGCTATTCCCAAGCACGGGGGACGCACAGTGCATGTGCATCGCGGACCCGTATCGGCGGCTTGCCCGGGGCTCTGGTATCGCTATCTTCCGCAGCAGAAGCACAGGAGGCTGGCATGGCAGACCCGCGGATCGGCATTTACGGATTGGGCACGATGGGGGCGGCGCTGGCGCTCAACATGGCCGACAAGGGCATCGACATCGCCGTGTCGAACCGCAGCGATGCGCCTATCGCGGAGTTCATGACCCGCGCCGCGCCCTTCGCGGCGCATGTGACCGCTCTAGACACGCTGGAAGAGCTGATCGCCGCGTTGCCAAGACCGCGGCTCTTGCTGGCGATGATCCCCTCGACGGGGCCGATGGATGAATTTCTCGCGCAGGTGGTCCCGCTGCTCGCGACAGGCGACACGGTGATCGACGCCGGCAATGCCGATTTCCACGCCACCCGCGCCCGCAGCGCCCAACTCGCCGAGCACGGGCTGCATTTCGTCGGCCTCGGCGTGTCGGGCGGCGAAGAGGGCGCGCGGCATGGGCCCTCGATGATGTTCGGCGGGTCCGAGGAGAGCTGGGCCGGGCTGCAGCCGATCCTGTCGAAGATCGCCGCGCAGTTCGATGGTGCCCCCTGTGCCGACCGCATGGGGCCGGACGGGGCGGGGCACTTCGTAAAGACGGTGCATAACGGCATCGAATATGCCGACATGCAGATGATCGCCGAGGTCTACGACCTGCTGCGCCATGGTGCGGGCCTGTCGCCCGCCGAGGTCGGCGCGCAGTTCGGGCGCTGGAACGATGGCCCGCTGGAGAGCTACCTCTTCGAAATCACCGGCACCGTGCTCTCCTACGACGACCCGCTGGGACAGGGGCCGATGGTGGATACCATCCTCGACAGGGCGGGGCAGAAGGGCACCGGCCGCTGGACCGCCATCGAGGCGGTGCAACTCGGCCAGTCGGCGACGATGATCGAGGGGGCCGTCGCGGCGCGGGCCTGGTCCGCCGAGAAGGACCTGCGCGAGGTCGCGGGCGCGGCGTTCGGCTCGGATCGGGCCAGATTTGCGCCGGACCTCGAAGAGCTGGAGGCGGCGCTGCTGGCGGCGCGCATCCTCGAATACGCGCAGGGCTTCCGCATCCTCGCAGCCGCCTCTGCCGAATACGGATGGCAGCTCGACTTTGCCCGCATCGCCGAGATCTGGCGCGCCGGCTGCATTATCCGGGCGCGGCTCCTGGACGACATCTCTGCCGCCTTCCGCGAGACTCCGCCCGAGGGGCAACTCTTCCTCGCGCCGCGCTTTGCGCCGGTGCTCGAGGCGGGCATCCCGGCGTTGCGGCGGCTGGTCTCGGGGGCGATCGCGGCGGGCTATCCGCTGCCGGTGCTCGGCTCGGCGCTGGCGTTCTGGGACACGCTGCGCCAGCCACGTGGCACGGCGGCGCTGATCCAGGCGCAACGGGATTTCTTCGGCCGCCACGGCTTTGACCGGGTGGATGGCAAGGAGGCGCACCACGGTCCCTGGTGGAACTGACCTCGCTCCGGCGCAGGCCGTTTTCCGGTTCGCGTCTGGCCGATCCATCCCTCCGGTCTATCTGACCGCTGTAGGCGAGCCACGGTCCCGTGCCGGTTTTGTGGTGGAGCGCGACCGATGCCTTGAATTGGTCGGACAAGCCGCGCAGCATCCGCGAAGGCGGGATCGCGGCGCCGCGCGGACCGCAGGATGACCTAACATGAGGAAAAGACCATGCATTTGCCCATCCTGTCCCGGCTGACCGGCGCTCCGGCGGTCATCGCCCTCGGCCCGCTCCTCATCGCCGCCTGCACCCATTCCGCGCCGCCGCAGAGTTCCGGCCCGACCGGCGGGGGCGGGATGTCGGCAGAAGTCACCGAACTTGCCATCGCCTGCCGTCACGACGAGGCGCTCGCCGCGCTCGACCAGCTTGATGCGGCGATGGGCGGCAGCACCAGCGCTTCGGAGCTGCAGAGGGTCGTGGTGCTGCGCAACGCCCGGGACACGATGGGCGCCGCACGTGTCCTGCGCGAGCGCAACGCCCGCGACGATGTCACCGCCGACGAGGCGGTCAATTCCGGCACCGCGGTGGAGAACGAGCTGGAGATGATCCGCTCGGAGCGCGCAGCGCGCACCGGCAGCCGCACCTGCGGGTGATCCCCGTCCGCTGACACGCTTCCGGTCGCCGCACCGAGCTTGGACTGTGGTAACATTCTACCCGGGAGGATGCGGGCCGGATCGGCCTGCGTGGTGCAGAGGACGACCCGCGAGTCCTACCCGGGAGGACTCGGTATGCCGACATTCATAGTGACGGGGTGCTACACGGCGGCGGCTCTCAAGGGTATGATCGCCAATCCCAGCGACCGCGAAGAGGGCGCGCGCTCGGTGGTCGAGGCGGGCGGCGGCAAGATGCTGTCCTTCTATGCCACGACCGGCCCGACCGACTGGATGGTGATCGCGGAGGTTTCCGACGTACATGACCTGCTGGCCAGCCTCATGGGGGTCGGAGCCTCGGGCATGGTGAGCAACATCCAGACCGTCCGGGCCTTTTCGGCGCAAGAGCTGATGGAGATGCAGAAGAAAGCGGGCAAGGCGGCGCAGGCCTACAAGTCACCTGCCTGAGCAAGGCCGGGGCGGCGCTGCGCCGCCCCGCCGGACGGGACGCATGCGTCAGCTGCGGATCACCGCGCCCGGGTTCATGATCCCCACAGGGTCCAGCGCCGCCTTGATGGCGCGCATGGCGGCCAGCTTGGCCGGGTCGGAGTAACGCTCTAGATCGTCGACCTTCAGGCGGCCGATGCCATGCTCGGCGCTGACCGAACCGCCCATCTCGTGGACGAGATCGTGTACGCAGCGCTGCACATCGGCGCGGACATCGACGTAGTCCTGCTTTTTCCGGCCCTTCGGGGGGAAGACATTGTAATGCAGATTGCCGTCGCCGAGGTGGCCGAAGCAGTTGACCCGGAATTCGCCGAGTTCTGCCAGCCTTGTCAGCCCGGTCTCGATGAACTCGGGCAGGGCGCTCAGCGGCAGCGAGACGTCATGGCTGGCGATGGCGCCGATGTGGCGGTTGGCCTCGGGGATGCGCTCGCGGATGTCCCAGAACTGCTGCGCCTGCGCCTCGGACTGGGCCACCAGCCCGTCACTGACGAGGCCAGCCTCCATGCCGGCGGTAAAGAGGGCCTCGAGCGCCGTCTCCGGGTCCATGCCCTGCGCGAGGCCGAGCTCGACCAGAACGCACCACCCCGGTGCTTCGGCAAAGGGTTGGCGCACATCGGGGAGCGCCTCGGCAATAAAGTCGAATCCCATGCGCCCGATGAGCTCGAAGGCGCTGACCATCTCGCCGAGCTGTTCGCGGGCCAGCGCCAGCAGGCTGAGCGCGGCGGCGGGGCTTTCGACGGCCAGCAGCGCGGTGCCGGTGGCGGCGGGCACCGGAGAGAGCTTGAGCGCGGCGGCGGTGATCACCCCCAGCGTGCCCTCGGCGCCGAGCAGCAGCCCGCGCAGGTCGTAGCCGGTGTTGTCCTTGCGCAGCCGTTTCAGCCCGTGCCAGATCGTGCCGTCGGGCAGCACGGCTTCCAGCCCGAGCACCTGCTCGCGGGCATTGCCGTAGCGCAGGACGTTGACGCCGCCGGCGTTTGTCGAGAGCAGCCCGCCGATCCGCGCGGTGCCCTCGGAGGCGAGCGAGAGCGGGAAAAGGCGGTTCCCCTCCAGCGCGGCAGCCTGCACGTCGGCCAGCACCGCGCCGGCTTCGGCGACAAGCACGTTCTCCTCGGGGTAGCTGGCGCGTATGGCCGTCATGCGCTCGAGCGAGAGGATCAGCGGGGCGGGGCCGTCGGGGGCGATCTGCCCGCCGACGAGCCCGGTGCCGCCTCCGTAGGGCAAGAGGCCGACGCGGGCCGCTTTGCAGGCGCGGGTGATGGCCGAGACCTCTTCGACGTTGCGCGGCAGCGCCACCCAGCCCGAGATGCCCAGCCAGCGGCCGCGCGGCTCTTCGAGGTAGCGCGGCTCGGTGCGGCGCAGCGTGCCCTCGGGCAGCGCGCGGCTCAGGGTCTCGGCAAAGGCGTCATCGGCGGGATTGAGGGGCATTGCGGTCTCCGTTGTCTGTGCCGGTGATAGCGGCCTGATCGGCAAAGCCAACCCCTGCGGCGCGGGCGCGGCGGTAGAGCGGGGTCATCAGCAGCGGGGTCAGGAACATGGGCACCTGGTAGCAGCCGATGAACAGCAGCAGCGGGTCGGTCACCTGCGCCGGCAGGGCGACGAGGAAGATGCCGATGTTGCGGTTGCCGGCGATCATCGCCAGCGCGTCGAGCGCCTCGCCGCCCCCGCCGCGCCCGCGCAGCCAGAGGATCAGCGCCTGCGGGCCAAGGTTCGCGGCAAAGGCCAGGGCCATCCAGCCTGCCAGCTCGAGCGGGCGCTCCAGCAGGGCGGGGCGGATCTCGGAGGTGAGGGCAAGCACGATGGTGGTCATCAGGAGCGCCGAGGCGCCGTCGAGCCGGGCCAGGGCCGCGGGGCCGGGGCGCGGCAGCAGGCGCGGGCGGAGCGCGAAGGCCAGCCCGGTCGCTGCGAGGATGACCAGCAGCAACTTCAGCGCGGCGCCGAGAATGCCCGCAGCACCGCCGAAGGCAGGCAGCAGGGCGAAGACCGGCAGGGTGGTGGCGGGCAGGATCAGCATGCCGAGGATCAGCATGCGCAGCGCCGGGCCGGGCGCGCCGCCGACCATGAGCGTCAGGTTCGGGCTGCTGGCCAGGGGTGCCGCGGCCATGAGCAGGATCAGCGCCAGCGCCGCGGGGCTTTGCAGCAGGCCGAAGGCGGCGGCGAGGGCGATCAGAACCAGCGGGCAGAGCAGCTGGAAGACCAGCAGCGCCCCGAGCGTGCCGCGCAGGTGATGCACCGCGCCGAGCGCCGCGCGCGGGCCGATGCGCAGCGCCGCGACGAAGAGCATCAGCGCGACCAGTTCCGACAGCCACGGCCGCACGACCTGCGCCGCCTGCGGCAGGGCGATGCCGAAGGCGAGGCCGATGAGCATGAGCCAGCGGGCATGGCGGGCGAGGAACGGCAGGAGGCGCATCGCGGGCAGGGCTTACGAGAAGCGGTCCGGCGCGAAGGGCGCGAGATCCATGTTGGGCCTCTGCCCCGCAACCAATTGCGCCAGCAGCCGTCCGGTCTTGGGCCCCGCAGTGAGGCCGACGTGATCGTGTCCGAAGCCGACGTAGGCGCCCGCGAGGCCCGGCGCGGCGCCGATCACAGGCAGCGAGTCGGCGAGCGAGGGGCGGTGTCCCATCCATTCCACCTCGCGCGTCCAGGTGAGCCCCGGCATCGCTTTGCGAATGGAGCGGCGCAGCAGGTCGAAGGGCGCGGCGGAGGGCGGTGCGTCGAGCCCGCCGAATTCAACGATCCCGGCCAGGCGCAGGCGGCCTTCCATCGGGGTGGCGACGAACTTCTGCGCGGCGAACATGACGGGGGACTTCGGCATGACCGACGGCTCCCAGAGTTCGAGGTGGCAGCCGCGCTCGCTCTCCAGCGGCACATTGAGGCCAAGGCGCCTTGCCAGCGGGCCGGACCAGACGCCGGTCGCGACCACCGCGGCATCGCAGGGCAGGGTTTCGCCGCCGATCCTGAGGCCAGTCAGCCTGCCACCGTCCTCGACGAAATCCCGCACCTCGCCGATCACCAGCCGCGCACCGAGGGTCTGGGCATGGGCGGCAAGGTCCTTCACGTAGTGCCCCGGGTCGGTGATGCGGCCGTGGTTCGGCTGGCGCACGCCGAGGGTGAAGTCGGCGCTCATCGCCGGGTCGTAGGCCTGGAAAGCGCCGTGCTCGAGCACCTCGTGCGCATAGCCGAGATCGCTTCGGGTCTTCCAGCCGAAGGCATCGGCCTCGAAGGCGGCGCGGTCGGGATAGGCAAAGACGTAATCCGACGGGATGAGCCATTTCTCTGCCGGGGTGCCGCCGGCGAGCGCGAGGTGATCCGCGAGGCTGTCGCCGAGCAAGGGCGCGATGGCGCGGGCGCGGGTCAGGGCGGCCTCGGCGTTCGCATGGGACATGTAGCGCATCAGCCAAGGCATCAGCCTGGGCAAGTAGGACCAGCGCAGGAACAGCGGCTGGTCGGGGTCGAGCAGCATTTTCGGCGCCTTTTTCCAGAGCCCCGGCCCGGTCACCGGCAGCACCCCCGCCGCGGCGAGCACCCCGCCATTGCCGTGGCTGGTGCCCGAGGCCGGGCCTTCGCGGTCGATCAGCACCACCTCGTGCCCGGCGCGGCGCAACTCGATCGCCGTGCTCACACCCACGATGCCCGCGCCGATCACCGCCACCGTCTTCGTCATCATCCGTACCCCGTTCGTGCGTCGGCGCCATAAGGCGACGTCGGGGGAGCATGTGCAAGGGGGCGCGTGGGACTAGTGCGGGAACCAGGCCGCCGCCGAGGCAACGCGGCCATGTTCGAGGTAGAAATCGTCGAGCTGCGGCGGGGCGTAACCGGCGTCCTGCAACTGCACATGGGCCTGTCCACGGTGGTGGATCTGATGCTGGAAAAGGTGCAGCAGCAGCGGCTGGACCGTCTCGTGCACCGGGCCGGAGCGGCGCTGGGTGAGGCGGCTTTCCCTCAGCGTCTCTGGGGTCAGTGCCTCGCAGAGGGCGAGCAGGCGCAGGTCGGTCTTTGCCTGCTCTTCGGCGAGCTTTGCCGGGTCGTCGATCTGCGGGCGGTTCCAGAGCGAGAGCCCAAGCCCGCCGCGCTCCAAGGCGTCGATGTAATAGAGGTCGACCAGAAGGATGTGGTTCATCGTCAGGCTGAGCGAGGGGAAGAACCCAGGGCGGGGGTCGGTGAATTCCTCCTCGGTGAGCGCCGCGAGCACGGTGTAGAGCGTCTCGTTCGCCCAGGCGTTGTTGCGGGCCATCAGGGTGAAGGGCGTGGGCGCATGCATGGCGGATCCTCCGGGTGCCTGAGAGGAGCTTAGCGCAACAGAGGTGGGCGGCAAAATGATCATGCGGGTCGGCCGCGCGCCTTCACCCCCCACGCGCAAACGACAAGGGCCGGAGCTTTCGCCCCGCCCCGGAAGTCTCAGTCCAGATGGCTCACATCGCGTCGCGGAACAGCGCCTCGAGGTTTTTCTCGGTCAGCTCGACGGGGTTGCCGCCGCAGGACGGATCCTTGATCGCGCCCTTGACCAACTCGGGGATCGCCGCCTCGGTCACGCCGAGCGCGGTCAGCCCCTTGGGCACGCCGAGGCTGTCGTTGAACTCATCCACGAAGGCGCAGAAGCCGTCGAAGCCGCCCTCGATGCCGAGATAGCCCGCCGCCTTGTCAAAGCGCTCGCGGATGGCGTCTGCGTTGAATTTCAGCACCGCGGGCATGCAGACCGCGTTGGTGGTGCCGTGGTGGGTGCCAAAGACCGCGCCGATGGGGTGGCTCATCGCGTGGATCGCGCCGAGACCCTTCTGGAAGGCGGTGGCGCCCATGGCGGCAGCGCTCATCATCTGGGCGCGCGCCTCGATGTCGCTGCCGTCGGCATAGGCGCGGGGCAGGTACTCGATCACCAGCCGCATGCCTTCGAGCGCGATGCCCTGCGACATCGGATGGTAGTGCGGCGAGGAGAAGGCTTCGACGCAATGGGCAAAGGCGTCAAGCCCGGTTCCGGCGGTGATCGCCTTGGGCATGCCGACGGTCAGTTCCGGATCGCAGATCACCACGGCAGGGAGCATCTTGGGATGGAAGATGATCTTCTTCTCGTGGCTCTCTGAGTTGGTGAGCACGCCGGCGCGGCCGACCTCGGAGCCGGTGCCCGCGGTGGTCGGCACGGCGACGATGGGGGCGATCGCGTCGGCATCAGCGCGGGTCCACCAGTCGCCGATATCCTCGAAGTCCCAGACGGGCCGCGACTGACCGGCCATGAAGGCCACGCATTTGCCCAGATCGAGGCCGGAACCGCCGCCGAAGGCGATGACGCCGTCATAGCCGCCGGCGTTGTAGGCCGCCACGCCCGCGGCAAGGTTGCGCTCGTTTGGATTGGGATCGACGTCCGAGAACAGACCGCAGTCGATGCCCGCCTTTTCCAGCACCGCGATGGTGCTCTCGGTGACCGGCAGTGCGGCAAGGCCGCGGTCGGTGACCAGCAGCGGCTTGGTGATGCCGGCCTGCGCGCAGGCGGCGGGCAGTTCCGCGATGCGGCCCGCGCCGAACTTGATGGCGGTGGGGTAGGACCAGTTGGCGGTCAGGCTCATTTCGTCACCTTCTTGAGATGGTAGGACTTGGGGCGGGTGAGGTTGTGGTAGCCGATGACCGACAGGCCGCCGCCGCGACCGGTCTGCTTGCAGCCGGTCCAGCAGAGCCCCGGATCCAGATAGTCGGCGCGGTTCATGAAGACGGTGCCGGTCTCGATGGCATCGCCGACCTTCTGCGCGCGCTCCACGTCCTGCGTCCAGAGCGAGGCGGTGAGGCCGAAGGGGCTGTCGTTCATCAGTGCGATGGCCTCGGCGTCGTCCTTCACCTTCATGATGCCGACCACCGGGCCGAAGCTCTCGTCGCGCATGACGCGCATATCATGGCTGACGTTCGTCAGGATCTGCGGCGTCAGATAGGCGGCGCCGTCATCCTCGGGGAAGGTGTCGATATGGGCCTTGGCCCCCATCTCCACCGCCTCTTTGATCTGCGCGCGGACTTCTTCGGCAAAGCGGACGTTGGCCATCGGTCCGATGGTGGTCGCCTCATCCAGCGGGTTGCCGAGCTTGTAGCCCTTCACCACCGCCACGGCCTTCTCGACGAAGGTGTCGAAGAGGCTCTCGTGGACGTAGATGCGCTCGATCCCGCAGCAGCACTGGCCGGAGTTGAACATGGCCCCGTCGATCAGCGTGTCGACGGCGGCATCCACATCCGCATCCTCCATCACGTAGCCCGGATCCTTGCCGCCGAGCTCGAGCCCGAGTCCGGTGAAGGTGCCCGCCGCGGCGCGTTCGATGGCCTTGCCGCCACCCACGGAGCCGGTGAAGTTGACGAAGTTGAAGATGCCCTCGGCGATCAGGGCCGAGGTGGTGTCATGGTCCAGATAGAGGTTCTGGAAGACCGCCTCGGGCACGCCGGCCTTGTGGAAGGCATTGGCCAGCCGCTCGCCCACGAGCAGCGTCTGCGTCGCGCCCTTCAGAACCACGGTGTTGCCCGCGATGAGCGCCGGGGCCACGGTGTTGATCGCGGTCATGTAGGGGTAGTTCCACGGCGAGACCACGAAGACCACGCCGTGCGGCACGCGCTTGATGTAGCGCTTGAAGGTCGCGTCCTCGCCGACCTCGATGTCCGCGAGCGCGCCCTCGGCGATCTCGGCCATGTAGGAGGCGCGCTCGTTGAAACCGCCGAACTCGCCGCCGTAGCGGACCGGGCGGCCCATCATCTGCGCCAGCTCAGGGACAATCTGATCGTTCTGCGCGCCGATCTCGGCGACGCCCTTCATCACCAGCTCGATGCGCTCGGCGAGCGGACGGGCAGCCCATTCCGCTTGCGCGATGCGTGCCGAGTTCGCGGCGTCGCGGGCCATGTCGAGGGTCAGGGTCTCGCGCGTTGCAAAAACCGAGCCGTCGATGGGCGAGATATTTTTCAGGGTTGTCATGGAAGCCTCCTCAGGCGCGCTCGAAGCCGCGCGCCAGCTCGTAGTCGGTGACCGCCTTGTCGAAGTCCTGCTGTTCGACGCGGGCGGCATGGGCGAAATGTTCGATGACGGTCTCGCCGAAGGCGTCGCGCAGCATTTCCGAGCCGGCAAAGGCCTCGATGGCGGCGCGCAGGGTGTTGGGGACATCCGGCACGTCGTCCATGCCATAGACGTCGCCCTGCGCGGGGGCAGGCAGCTCGAGCTTTTCCTCGATCCCGGCAAGACCCGCGGCCAGCTGCGCGGCGCAGGCGAGGTAGGGGTTCATGTCCGAGCCGGGAATGCGGCATTCGATGCGCACGCCCTTGGTGTCCTCGCCGACGAGGCGGAAGCCCGCGGTGCGGTTGTCCACCGACCAGGCGGTCTTGGTGGGCGCGAAGGTGCCGGGGGTGAAACGTTTGTAGCTGTTGATGTAGGGCGCAAGGAAAAGCGTCACGTCGGGCGCGTATTTCAGCAGGCCCGCAACGTAATGCTGCATGGTCTGCGACATGCCGTGCGCGCCGTCCTTGTCGTAGAAGGCATTGTCGGAGCCGCGGAACAGCGACTGGTGGATATGCGCGGCGCTGCCGACCTTGTCGGCGTGCCACTTGGCCATGAAGGTGGCGCCGTGGCCTTGCTGATGAGCGATTTCCTTTACTGCGTGCTTGGAGATCGCGTGGTGGTCGGCGCAGGTCAGCGCGTCGGCGTAGCGGATGTTCAGCTCTTCCTGACCGTGCTCGGCCTCGCCCTTGGTGCATTCCACCGGCACGCCCATGGCGTAAAGGTGGTTGCGCACCGGGCGCAGCACGTATTCCTCGCGGCTGGTGAGCTGGATGGAATAGTCCTGGTTGTAGGGCGAGAGCGTCTCGAGATCGCGCCAACCGCTGTGACGGATCTCGTCGTACGACCGGGCGTAGAGGAAGAACTCCAGTTCGGTCGCCATCATCGGGGTTAGACCCATGGCCTCGGCGCGGGCAACCTGCTTTTGCAGGATCTGACGCGGCGACTCGGCGGCGGGGTGGCCGTGATGGTCGAGCACGTCGCACAGGATCATCGCCGTTCCCTCGAGCCAGGGCACAGGGCGCAGCGTGGCGAGGTCGGGCTTCATCACGTAGTCGCCGTACCCCGAGGCCCAGCTGGTAGAGGCGAAGCCCTCGGGGGTGCTCATCACGAGGTCGGTGGCAAAGAGATAGTTGCAGCAATGCGTTTCCTCGATCGCGTGCTCAAGGAAGTTGGAGACGTGGAAACGTTTGCCCTGCAGACGACCCTGCATGTCCACGACGCAAACGAGGACGGTGTCGATCTCGCCGGCGCGCGCGGCGTTTTTCAGGTCGTCTAGGGTCAGGGGGGCGGTCATTCCGCGGGCTCCTTGCTGGGCTTTTACGTGTCGCCGCGCGCGGGCGCGGAGATTTGATCAAATTATGCTGGCAGATTTATGTCAGGGGATCGGCCCCCGCAATAGCTGAGCGGGGGCCAAAGGGGGTGCGGCGGCACGCCTCAGAAGTTGTAGGGCGGGCCTGCCTGGTTGATGACGCCGTTGTACTCTTCGAAGATCGAGACGACCTTGGCGTGGACTTCGCTTTCCTGGGCGATCTCTTTCCAGAAGGCCTTGGCGGCGTTCTCGACCTCGGCCCATTCTTCCGGCGGCACCGAGCGCAGCTGCAGCTTGTCGCCGGTGGCGCGCAGCTTGGCCTCGCCGCCCCAGTACCACTGGTTGCGATAGGTGTCGGCGGCCTTGATCCCCGACATGACCAGCGTCTTGAGGTGCTCGGGCAGGTCGGCCCAACGCTGCTGGTTGACGAAGATCGAGCCGATCCAGGCGCCGGAGATGTTGTTGGTCAGGAAGTAGTCGGTGACGTTCGCCCAGCCGACGGTGTAATCCTCGGTGATGCCCGACCAGGCCATGCCGTCAAGCTCGCCGGTCTGCACCGCGACTTCCGCATCCTCGTAGGGGATGTTCACCGGGACCACGCCGAATTGCGCCAGGAAGCGCCCGGCGGTGGGGAAGGTGTAGAGCTTCAGCCCGTCGAGATCGGCAAGGCTCGTGATCTCTTTCTTGGTGTTGAAGTTGCACGGGTCCTGACCGGCGGCGGACAGCCAAGTCACGCCGACCTTTTCGTATTCCGAGCGCCAGATATCGGCGAGCCCGTATTGCTCGAAGAGCACCGGCACGTCGAGGATGTGCTTGGTGGCAAACGGGAAGTAGCCGCCGAAGACGCGCATCGGGGTGGGCGAGGCCATGGAGTCGTCGTCCGAGTGCACGGCGTCGATGGTGCCGCGCTGCAGCGCCTGGAACAGCTCGCCGGTGGGCACGATCTGGTCGGCGTAGTAGAGCTCGATCTCGAGCTCGCCCTGGGCGGCGGTGTTGATGTAATCGACGATCGGCTTGGTCACCTGTTCGCCGAGGGCAGCACCCGCATAGGTCTGGAAGCGCCACTTGATCGGCTCCTGCGCGCGGCCGATGGAGGGCGCCGCGAGCGCAGCCGGAGCGGCCAGTGCGGCACCGCTCAGGATCTTGCGTCGTGTCAGGGTCATTTTGTCTCTCCTGTTGCGTGGTTGAGGTTTGCGCCCCGTTTCGCGGGGGTCTCGTTGTTAATTGTTGTAGACGAGGTCCGGCAGCCACAGGGCCAGCTCGGGGAAGATCATGATAATCGCCAGCACCACGGTCATCACCGCAACGAAGGGGATGATCGAGGTATAGATGTCGCGCAGGCCGATCTGCGGCGGGGCCATGGCGCGCATGAGGAAGAGGTTGTAGCCGAAGGGCGGGGTCATATAGGCGATCTGGCAGGTGATGGTGTAGAGCACACCGTACCACACCAGGTCGAACCCGAGGTGCCCGACCAGCGGCACGTAGAGCGGGGCCACGATGACCAGCATCGCCGTGTCGTCGAGGAAGGTGCCCATGACGATGAAGCTGAGCTGCATCAGGATGAGGATCATCCATGGCGAGAGGCCAAGCTTCTCGGTGAACAGCTCCTCGATTGCGCTGACCGCGCCCAGCCCGTCAAACACCGCGCCGAAGGCGAGCGCCGCGAGGATGATCCACATGAACATGCACGACACGCCCAAGGTGTTGCGCACCGAGTTCTCAAAGACCTCGCGGGTCATCCGACCCTTGAGCACCGCCGCGACAAAGGCTGCGACCGCGCCGATGGCCGAGCTTTCGACGAGCGAGGTCCAGCCGCGCACAAAGGGCACCATCATCACGAAGAAAATCACCAGCGGCAGCAGCCCGGCGCGCAGCAGGCGCAGCTTCTCGGCCATGGGGATGTCGCGGTCGGCCTTGGGCAGGATCGGGCCGAGCTCGGGGTTCAGCTTGCAGCGGATGACGATGTAGATGACAAAGGCCGCCGCCATCAGCAGGCCGGGGATCACGCCTGCAAGCCAGAGCTGGCCCACCGGCTGGCGGGCGATCATCGCATAGAGGACCAGCACCACCGAAGGCGGCACGAGAATGCCCAGACTCGATCCCGCCTGGATCACCCCGGTGACCATGCGCTTGTCGTAGCCGCGCTTCAGCAGCTCGGGCAGGGCGATGGTGGCGCCGATGGCCATGCCCGCGACCGAAAGCCCGTTCATTGCCGAGATCAGCACCATCAGCCCGATGGTGCCCACCGCGAGCCCGCCCGAAAGCCCACCCATCCAGACGTGGAACATCTTGTAGAGATCGTCGGCGATCTTCGATTCCGAGAGCACGTAGCCCATGAAGATGAACATCGGCAGCGTGAGCAGCGGATACCACTTCATCAGCTTGATCGAGGCGGCGAAGCCGAGGTCGAAGCCGCCCCGGTCGCCCCACAGGCAGAGCGCCGCGACGACCGCGACGAAGCCGATGGCGCCGAATACGCGCTGCCCGGTCAGCAGCAGGCCCAACATGCCCGAGAACATGACGATTGCGATCAGGTCTTGCGACATCAGAGGTCCTCTCCGCGGATGCGGGCGATGTCGCGGAAGAACTCGGCGACGCATTGCAAAATCATCAGCGTGACGCCGAAGCACAGGATGACCTTCACCGGCCAGACGTAGGGGCGCCAGGCGCTGGGGCTGCGCTCAAGATAGCCCATCAGCTCACCCGCCGCGCCCGGCCCGCCGGTGACGAAGGCCCAGATCAGCTCGCCGAAGAACTTGAAGGGCTCGGTGCCGAAATAGCCGAAGCTGTAGGCGGTCGAGCTGATCGCGCCCCAGAGCAGCACGCCGAGGTAGAAGAGCAGGAACCAGATGGTGATGACATCGACGATGGCGCGGCGGCGCGGCGACCAGTCGCCGTAGAAGAAATCCATCCGCACGTTCGAGCCCAGCTGGATCGAATAGGGGCCGCCCAGAACGTAGTAGGCGACCATGATGAATTGCGCCGTCTCCAGCGTCCAGAGCGTCGGCGTGAAGAAGGTCTTGGAGACCGAGGACCAGATCAGCACGCCGATCAGCGCGAAGAGCAGGTACATGGCAAAACGCCCGATGGCGCGGTTCATCTTGTCGATGATCCGCACGTAGCAGACCATGGCTTCAGGCATTGTCCGTCTCCGTCAGTCCCAGACCCGCCAGCGCCGGGCGCAGCAGGGTCAGCAGTTCTCCGGCGATCGTCTCGATCCCGGTCTGGTCGGCGAGCAGGTCGTTGCGCACCTCGATCATCACGTTGGGTAGCTCGTTGGCGATGCCGTGCAGCTTCAGCGAATGGGTCACCCCATCCTCGGGGCCGTAGGGATCGTTGCGCGCGATGCAGCGGCCGGGCAGGCGGCTCGCCTCGTCGAGCATGCGGTCGGCAAGCCGACTGTCGGCGTCGTGCAGGATGCCGATCTCGACCTCGCGTGGCACGCCGAACCAGCAGGGGGTGAAGCTGTGCACCGTGATCAGCGCGAAGGGCGTCTCCAGCGTCTTGCGGGTCACCACGGTGCCGGTCACCGCCGCGCAGAAGGGATCGTAGACCTCGCGGGTGCGCCGCGCGCGTTCCTCGGGCGAGAGGCCGATGTTGCCCGGCACGTCCACTGTCTCGGTCTTTGTCGGCATCGCCGAGGCGGCCTCGGGCGGGCGGTTCAGGTCATAGACCAGCCGCGAGACGGTTCCGGACACCAGCGGCGCGTCGAGCGCCTCAGCCAGCCGCCGGGCGAGGGCCAGAGCGCCGGGATCCCAGGCGGCGTGGCTGCGCCGGTCCTCCTCGTGCAGCCCCAGCCCGTCGTAGCGCGCGGGAATGGCGTTCGAGGCGTGCTCGCAGAGAACCAGAGCCGGGCCGCGGCCCATGGCTCTGCTCACTTCGAATGCGGTGGTGTCTTCTTCCGACACGTCTGTCCCCCTGTCTTTGGAAAAACCTTTCCACGCGCCAGATAATGCGTCAATATTTTTTCAGAACGATTTTGGGTCGAAGGGACCTGGTGCCAAGCGGCGCTGATTTCTGCCCAATTTTTGAACCTGAACCGAAGGGGAGCCCGTGGATACCAGCCCGACCGGCACCGTGCGCCAGCTTATCCGCGAGCAGTACGCGCAGCTGACCAACTCCGAGCGCAAGTTCGCGCAGGCGCTGCTCGACGATTACCCCGGCGCGGGGATCGCCTCGATCACTGCCGCCGCGGCCAATGCCGGGGTCTCGACGCCGACCGTGGCGCGCATGGTGCAAAAGCTGGGATTCAAGGGCTACCCGGCCTTTCACGCGGCGCTGCTCTCGGAACTGCAGGCCAAGGTCTCCGGCCCCGAGGCGCGGCGTGCGGTCTGGGCCTCGGAGGCGCCCGAGTCGCACCTTCTAAACCGCTTCGCCGAGGCGGTGACGCAGAACCTGCGGCAGACCTTCACGAATATCGACGCGGGCCAGTTCGACGCGGCGGCGAAGCGGCTGGCGTCAACCGAGGGGCGGCTCTACGTGGTCGGGGGGCGGATCACCCGTTCGCTGGCGGAATATGCCTTCACCCACTTCCAGGCGATCCGGGCGCGGGTGACGCATCTGACATCGTCCTCCGCCACATGGCCGCACTACGTGCTGGACATGGAGGAGGGCGACACGCTGCTGATCTTCGACATCCGCCGCTACGAGGACAACCTGCAGCGGCTGGCCGAGATCGCGGCGGCGCGCGGGATGCATGTGATCCTGATCACCGACCAATGGTCGAGCCCGATCGCCAGCGTCGCCGAACACGCGTTCAACTGCTGGGTTGAGATCCCCTCGGCCTGGGATTCCAACATCTCCACCCTGTCGCTGGTCGAGGCGCTGGTCGCCGCCGCGCAGGAGGAACGCTGGCCCGACGCGCGCGAGCGCTTCGAGCGGCTGGACGCGCTGTTCGAGCTGACGCGGTTGTTCCGCAAGCCTTGAGGGGCAGAGGCGCCCGGAATCAAGGCCGAAGGCCGCCGGGCGAGCGCCTGCCCGTCCCGGCGGGCTGGCGCTTTGTCATCGTTCCACGACGCTCGTATGTCGTCCGGACTTTGCTGGGATAAAGCGCTGACCTCGGCCGGAGCTGCGCCACCCCATGGGCAGGCTCTCGCCCGGCTCCTCGCCCCGATCAAAAAGAGCCCCCGGCGCCATGAGGGGGCGACGGGGGCAGTCTGGGAGCATTCCTTCGCGCAGGCCCGGCTCAGAAGCCGACGGCATCCGCGCCCTTGGTGTCGAGGATCTCGCGGGCCTCGTCCGGGGAGGCGATGTCCAGCCCCAGCCCCTCGATGATCTGCCGCGCCTTGCCAACCTGCTCGGCGTTGCTGCGCGCCAGCTGGCCGGGACCGGCCCAGAGCGAATCCTCAAGCCCGACGCGCACGTGCCCGCCCATCGCGGCGGCCATGGCGGCGATGGGCAACTGGTTCTTGCCTGCTCCGAGTACCGACCAGCGATACTGGTCGCCGAAGAGCCGGTCGGCGGTGCGTTTCATGTGCATGACGTCGTCGGGATGCGCGCCGATGCCGCCCATCAGGCCAAAGACCGTCTGGATGAACAGCGGCCCCTTCACCAGCCCCTGATCGAGGAAGTACTTCAGGTTGTAGAGATGCGCCGTGTCGTAGCATTCGAACTCGAAGCGGGTGCCGAGCGCGCCGAGCGTGGTGACGATGTGCTCGATCTGCCCGAAGCTGTTGTTGAAGATGATGTCCTTGTTGCCGACGTAGTCCCGTTCCCACTGGTGCGCGAGGTTCGGGAAGCGCTGCAGCATCGGGAAGAGCCCAAAGTTCATCGATCCCATGTTGAGCGAAGCGATCTCGGGGCGGTGGGTCTGCGCCGGGCGGATGCGCTCCTCGATGGTCATCGTCGGGGCGCCGCCTGTGGTGATGTTGACCACCACGTCCGAGGCCTGCTTGATCACCTGCAGGAAGGGGGCAAAGGCCTCGGGCGTCTGGTCCGGGCGGCCGTCGTCGGGGTTGCGGGCGTGCAGGTGCACCACCGCGGCCCCGGCCTCGGCGGCGCCGATGGCGGCCTCGGCGATCTCCGAGGCGGAGACGGGAAGATATTCGGACATCGAGGGCGTGTGGATCGCACCGGTCACGGCGCAGGTGATGATGACTTTGCGGGGCTTGGCCATGTCGATGTCTCGCCTCAGCCGCGCAGGGCGCAGGGCGCCGGCGGGCAGATCTCGTGTCGTGTCAGGCGCATTGCGGTCCTCCTCGGGGCGGGTGCCAAAGATCACACCAGATTCTGGTGACCCGAGTTCCCGTGGCAGTCAGTCCTCCCTTGCCGCGGGATCAACGGTTGCGGTCTTGCCCGTTCTGGTGTGATCTGAGATCACAGATGCAGAATGACTCGCAAAGAGTCAACGGGGAGAAACGGGAAATATGGGCGAACTTCAGGAGCGGCTGCCGGAAGAGCGGCCGCGCACGCTCTCGGAACAGGTGCATGAGACCCTGTGCGAAATGCTGCTGTCGGGGCAATTGAAACCACGCGACCGCATCTCGCTGCGCGATCTCGCCGAACGCTTGGGCGTGTCGATGATGCCGGTGCGCGAGGCGGTGAGCCGGCTCGCGGCGGGCGGGGCCTTGCTGGTCGAGCCGAAGCGCGCGGTGCAGGTGCCGCTGATGAGCGCCGAGGACTTCGCCGACCTCACTGAAATGCGGGTTCTCACAGAGGCGCAGGCCGCAAGGCTCGCCGCCGAGCGTGCCACACGCGAAGAGATCGACGACATCCTCGCGCTCGCCGACCGGTTCGAGGCGATCCTCGATACGGCCTATGGCAGCCCCGAGGCGGTGGCGGCCAACAAGGACCTGCATTTCGCGCTCTATCGAGCGGCGGGCTCGAAAGTTCTGATGGAGATGATCACCATGCTCTGGCTGAAGGTCGGGCCGATCATCAACTTCGACATCGGGGTGAAGGCGGAGGTGCCGCTGGAAGAGGAAATCGGCCGTTCGCGCACGCACCATTCGCGCACCCATCACCGTCAGCTCTGCGACGCGCTGCGTGCCCGTGACGGCGACGCGGCGGCACAGGCGGTGACCGAGGACATCCGCGTCGCGGCGGAGTTGATCCGCGCCTATGGCGCCGCGGAAATGGAAGACAGCCGTCGGAGGATCCTGCCATGAATCTGGAACTGGAGGGCGCTCGGGTCATCGTCACCGCCGGGGCGCAGGGCATCGGGCGGGCCATCGTCGAGGGCTTCGTTGCCGAGGGGGCTCGGGTGGCGACCTGCGACATCGACGCTTCGGCGCTGGCATCGCTTCCGGCCGAGGTCTGGCGGCAGCGCTGCGACGTTTCCGATGCGGGGCAAATCGAGAGCTTCATGCGAGGCGCCATTGGCGAGCTCGGCGGGCTCGACGTGCTGGTCAACAACGCCGGAATCGCCGGGCCGACGAGCCCGGTCGAGGAAATCGACCCCGAGGCCTGGGAGCAATGCCTCTCGGTCTGCCTCAGCTCGCAGTTTCACTGCGTGCGCCATGCGGTGCCGGCGCTGCGCCAGAGCGGCAATGCCTCGATCCTCAACCTCTCGTCGATGGCGGGACGGGTGGGTTTTGCCCTGCGCACGCCCTATGCCGCGGCAAAGTGGGGCGTGATCGGCTTCACCAAGTCGCTGTCGATCGAACTGGGCCGCGACGGTATCCGCGCCAATGCGATCCTGCCCGGCATCGTCGCCGGCGACCGCCAGCGCAGGGTGCTCGAGGCCAAGGCGCAGCGGCTCGGGAAGAGCTTCGAGGAGGTCGAGGCCGCAGCCTTTTCCTACACATCGCTCAAGGAATACGTGACGCCGCAGCAGATCGCCGACCAGATCCTCTTTCTCGCCAGCGCGCGGGGGCGGACGATCTCGGGGCAGGCGATCTCGGTCTGCGGCGACGGCCAGATGCTGGCTTGAGCCCGGACGCTCCGGCTCAGCTCTTCGGGCGGGCCGGGTCGTTCGCCGCGGAGGGCGCGTCGCAGCGCTCGAGCACGAGCAGGGTCATCATCCCCACCGGCGGCAGGGGGCGGCGTTCGAGCAGCTTCAGCCCCGGCGTGTCCAGCACCACCGAGATGTCGAAATCCGAATGCCAGCCGATGCGGTCGGCCAGTTTCGCGGTGTGCCGCGACAGATGCGCCATCGGGCCCTTCTTCTTGGCGAAGTGGTTGGACATGATCAGCTGCCCGCCCGGCTTCAGCACGCGCACGATTTCGCGCATGACCCGCTCGGGCTCGGGCACCACCGAGATCATGTGCATCGCCACCACCCGGTCGAAGCTGGCATCCTCGAAGCCGAGGTGTCGCGCGTCCATGCGCTGCAGCGACTCGATGTGCGGCAAGTCCATGCGCGCGACCCGGCGCTCGGCCTGGGCGAGCATCTCGGAACTGTAGTCGACCCCGGTGACCCTCATGTGTCGCGGCAGAAGCGGCAGCGACAGGCCGGTGCCGACGCCGACCTCGAGCACCCGCATGCCCTCCGCGCCGGTGACCTTACGCACCGCGGCGCGGCGGGCGGCCTGGGTGATCACTCCGAAGGTCTGGTCATAGATTGGCGCCCAGCGGGCGTAGACGGTGGTGGCGGCGCGTGGATCCAAGATGCCCTCCCTGCATCTGCGGCCCGAAGATGGGCCCTTGGGGGCGCACCATGGATCCGAAGCGGCTGAGAGGAAAGGGCTTCATCCCCCGGCACGGACCCGCATCGGCCAGGGTCGCAGCTATTTGATGCCGAGGATGCGCATGGCTTCGGACAACCTGGCGAAAGAGTGCTGATGCTCCCCCGCGGCGCGCAGCCGTTCGCCCTCGGCGCGCAGCTGCCGGACCTAGCCGAGATCCGCCTCGGACAGCTTGGGGCCCGTGTCGAGCGCAGCGCTGATCGTGGACATGTCGGCAGGACACTGGAAGGCGAAGGCGGGGGCCGCGGCCAGGGGGAGCGCCAGCACGAGGGCGGGGCGTATCATGGGGTCCTTCCTTGGTGGGCTCAGCCTCGCACGGGAAAAGGGCCGTTCACGCCGAGGTGAAAGGGCAGGCGCATGTTTGCTTTCCGGCGGCGAATGTCCGGCGGGGTTCCGCAGGGGGGATTTGACGCGCGGCTCGCCGCTGGCGGCCCGGGGCCCTCCCGGCAACTCCTTGCTCGGGCGGCCGGCTCCGCCATCGCTGCATTGCGGCGCAGCCACGGCGCCCCTAGCTCTCGAGGCAAGCCACGGGATGTTCCCGTGCAAGCACTCTGGGAAGGAGACTTCTATGACCCTCAAGAGCACCCTGCTTAAGTCGACCGTCATCGCTGCCCTGATCGCGGCCCCGCTGGCCCCGGTGATGGCGCAGACCGCAACCCCCGAGGCGCCCGCCGAAGCCCCGGCTGCCGAAGCCCCCGCCGCGCCCGCGCTGGAATTCAGCGAAGAGCAGCTGGCCGCCTTCGTCGACGCCGCCACCGAGGTCCAGGCCGTTCAGCAGGACTACATGGCACAGATCGAGCAGGTGGAAGAGCCCGAGGGCAAGCAGGCCCTGGTCGAGCAAGCGCAGGCCGAGATGGCCGATGCGGTGAACGAGACCGATGGAATGGACGTGAACACCTACAATGAGATTGGCCAGGCGGCGCAGGCCGACCCCGAGCTCAACCAGCGCATCCTCGCGATGCTGCAAGAGCGCGCGCCGGCCGGTCCCGAGACGATGACCGAGTGAACCCCCTCAACGACGGTCATCCTGGAGCCGCCCCCTCGGGGGCGGCTCTTCTTATGTGAGCTAGGTCGCCCGAGTTCATTCGGGAGCAGGCATGGGCTCCGCTGCGGGCATCGGGGGAACCTCGATCGCGCCCGCATCCGGGCTCACGAGCGCGGGCGCTGCGGGAGCGGAAAGGGCGGAGGCCGGGGCCTCCGGCGCAGGCATCTCGACCACCGAGCCCCCCGGCACCGCCTCGCTCGGCGCATCGTCGGGCACGAAGACCACGCGGCCGATCTTGCGGTTCGGGCCCCAGCTCCGGTGCTTGAGCATGCCGTCGACGATATAGAGATCCTCGATCCGGTAGGTGGCGCGGCTGCCCGCCTCGTCGTGGATCTCGATGAAGGGGTTCAGCGTGTTCTCCTCGAGCCGGAAATAGCTCGGATCGGAATGCGCTTCGAAGTCCCGCATGATCATCAGCACCTGTGAGTAATCGGTGATCCGCTCGTCGACGAAATAGGCGCAGGTGGCCTCGTAGCCCGCGCCTCCGGCGCCGAGGATCAAGGCGGGCACCCAGACCATCGGGTTGGCCATGGCCGCGGCGGCGGCCGCGCTGCCCCCCTCCAGCAGCCCCGCCGCGCCGCCCGAGGCAGCGAGCTTGCCGCCGAGCAGCGTAAGCCCGCTGGTGGCGTTGACCAGCGTGTAGAACCCACCATCGCCGCGGCGCTGGCCTGCGACTTGCGCAACCGCGCCGGTGGCCGCAGCGGCCGCGCCGGTCACCGTGTCGCCGACCAGCCGGCTTGGCCGGTAGTCGCAGATCGCGGCGGAGAGGGAGGTCGAGGAAAGCAGCAGCGCCAGCGCTGCGAGGGACGTCTTCGGTGCGGGCATCGGAAAGCTCCCATGCGGATATGCGGTGAAGAGGTGAAGGGCGAGGCGGGGCGCACGCCCCTACGTGAAAGGCCGGGGCGCATCTGCCCCGGCCTGCCATCTGCTGCGGACCCGGAAGACCCGGATCAGCTGTCCATCTTGAGTGCGGAGATGAAGGCCTCCTGCGGGATTTCGACCTTGCCGAACTGCCGCATCTTCTTTTTGCCGGCCTTCTGCTTCTCGAGCAGCTTCTTCTTCCGGGTGGCGTCGCCGCCGTAGCACTTGGCGGTCACGTCCTTGCGCATCGCCGACAGGGTCTCGCGGGCGATCACCTTGCCGCCGATCGCCGCCTGGATCGGGATCTTGAACATGTGGCGCGGGATCAGCTCTTTCAGCTTCTCGCACATCGCCCGGCCACGCATCTCGGCGCGGTCGCGGTGCACCATCATCGCCAGAGCGTCGACCGGCTCGTCGTTCACCAGGATCGACATCTTCACGAGGTTGTCCTCGCGGTAGCCGATCATCTCGTAGTCGAAAGACGCATAGCCCTTGGTCACCGATTTCAGGCGGTCGTAGAAGTCGAAGACCACCTCGTTGAGCGGCAGGTCGTAGACCGTCATCGCGCGGCCGCCGACGTAGGTCAGGTCCATCTGGATGCCGCGGCGTTCCTGGCAGAGCTTGAGCACGTCGCCGAGGTATTCGTCGGGCACCATGATGGTGGCCTTGATACGCGGCTCCTGGATATGGTCCACGGTCGACATGTCGGGCATGTCGGCAGGGTTGTGCAGGTCGCGGCGCTCGCCGTCCTTTGTGTAGAGATGGTAGATCACCGAAGGCGCGGTGGTGATCAGGTCGATGCCGTACTCCCGCTCGAGACGGTCGCGGATCACCTCGAGGTGCAGCAGGCCGAGGAAGCCGCAGCGGAAGCCGAAGCCGAGCGCCGCCGAGGTCTCCATCTCATAGGTGAAGGAGGCATCGTTCAGCGCCAGCTTTTCGATGGCGTCGCGCATGTCCTCGAAATCGTTGGCATCCACCGGGAAGAGCCCGCAGAACACCACCGGCACCGAGGGTTTGAAGCCGGGCAGGGCGGTCTCACAGGGCTTGCGCTCATGGGTGATCGTGTCGCCGACGCGGGTGTCGCGGACCTGCTTGATCGAGGCGTTGAGATAGCCGATCTCGCCCGGTCCGAGTTCCTTCACGTTGGTCATCTTGGGGCGGTAGACGCCGACGTCATCGACGTCGTAGGTGCCGCCGGTCTTCATCATGCGGATGCGGTCGCCCTTCTTCAGCACGCCGTCGATGATGCGAACGATACAGATCACGCCAAGGTACTGGTCGTACTTGGAATCCACCAGCATCGCCTTCAGCGGCTTGTTGCGGTCGCCCTCGGGCGGCGCCGGCAGGCGCTTGACGATGGCTTCCAGCACATCCGGGATGCCGACGCCGGTCTTGGCCGAGATCAGGCAGGCCTCGGAGGCGTCGATGCCGATCACGTCCTCGATCTGTTCCTTGACCCGGTCGGGCTCGGCGGCGGGCAGGTCGACCTTGTTGAGCACCGGCACGATGTCGTGGTCGGCGTCGATCGCCGTGTAGACGTTCGCCAGTGTCTGCGCCTCGACCCCCTGGGTCGCATCGACCACCAGCAGAGATCCCTCGACCGCGTGCATCGAGCGCGCGACCTCATAGGCGAAGTCGACGTGCCCGGGCGTGTCGATGAGGTTCAGCACGTAGGTCTCGCCGTCCTGCGCCGGGTATTCGATGCGGACGGTGTTGGCCTTGATGGTGATGCCCCGCTCGCGCTCGATATCCATCGAGTCGAGCATTTGCTCCTGCATGTCGCGTTCGGCGACGGTGCCGGTGAGCTGGATCAGCCGGTCGGCCAGGGTGGATTTCCCGTGGTCGATGTGGGCAACGATGGAGAAGTTACGGATATGCGCGAGATCGGTCATGATTGGCCCGATATGTAAGGCTTTTGGCGTCCGGTCAAGCCGGATCGAAGGGCAGGCGGCGCCGCCGCGCCCATCCGCGCGTGCCTCCCGCGATCCCGACCGGCGCCGCATCAGAGCAAAGCCGGTCACGTCGTTGGTCCCGGAAGGGTTCCCGGCGCCGTCCGTTGCCTTCTTCTAGCGGTAATCATCCCGCAGTGTGAACTGGCCGTCAGGCCAAGCTGGGCCGCGCCCTTCGCTGCTGCGGGCGGTCCGTCGCGCCGCTTAGCGTTGCGGAAGCGCCTGTCCAGCAACGAATCGGTGAATTGAATCCGCCGCAGGCTTCGGGCATCCTTTGGCAAATCGAGAAAGCGCGGGCGCAAGATCCGCAACGTGAAGGGCAGTAAGAGAGCAGGCGGATGAAACCGATATACTTGGTGACGATTCTGGCGCTGGTGGCGGGCTGCGGTGGCGGCTCGGGCTCGGGCCACAGATATTACGCGACGGGGCCCGTGAGCAAAGCCTGCATGAGCTCGGACCGCAAGGCGCGCAACGATGCGCTCTGCGGCTGCGTTCAGGCGGCGGCGAACGACGAGTTGCGCGGCGGCGACCAGCGCCGGGCTGTGAAATTCTACCGCGACCCGCATCAGGCGCAGGAGGTCCGCCAGTCGGACCGTCGCTCCGACAAGGACTTCTGGACCCGCTACTCGGCCTTCGTGAAGCGTGCCGAGCGGATGTGCACCGGGCTCTGAGCCCGGCGCGGTCCCTTTTGCCTCACCCGGTTGCCCGGAAGGGCCGGGGCGCCAGCCGTGCCTCGGCGCTGCGGGCGTGGCCTTCCATGCCCTCGGCGCGGCTGATCCCGGCGCTGGCACGGGCGAGCTCCGGCAGCGCCCGGGGCGACGCCTCCTGCCAGGTCACGCACTTGAGGAACTTGTGCACCGAAAGCCCGCCGGTGTGCCGCGCGGCGCGGCCTGTGGGCAGCACGTGGTTCGGCCCGGCGGCCTTGTCGCCAAAGGCCACGGTGGTACCGGCGCCGAGGAAGAGCGATCCGTAGCACCGCAGCCGCGCGCGCCACCACGGCAGATCGCGCGCCATCACGTGCAGGTGCTCGGGGGCGTAGTGGTCGGCGATCGCAGCCATGTCTTCGCGACTTTCGCAAAGCAACACCTCGCCGAGCTGCGCCCAGGCCTCGCGCGCCGCCGAGCGGTTGGGCTCGGGAAGGGTCTCGGCCAGCTGCGGCAGGCGGGCGATCACGGCTTCGGCCAGCGGGCGATGGTCGGTGGCCAGCCAGACCGGCGAGGTGCCGCCGTGCTCGGCCTGTCCCAGCAGGTCGAGCGCGACGATCTCGGGATCGGCGCTGGGATCGGCGAGGATCATCACGTCGGTCGGCCCTGCAACCATGTCGATTCCCACCGGGCCGAACAGCTGCCGCTTGGCCTCGGCGACGAACTGGTTGCCGGGCCCGGCAAGAATGTCCGCGGGCGGCAGGCCGAACAGGCCGAAGGCCATGGCGGCGATGCCCTGCACCCCGCCAAGCGCCAGCACCTCGTCCGCGCCTGCGACGTGCAGCGCGTGCAGAATCGCCGGCGGCAGCCCTTCCTTGCCCGGCGGCGAGCAGGCGATCACCCGGTCCACCCCGGCGGCGCGCGCCGTGGTGACGGTCATCAGCGCCGAGGCGATATGGGCGTAGCGCCCGCCCGGCACGTAGCAGCCGGCGCAGCCGACGGGAATCAGCCGCTGCCCGGCGCGCAGCCCGGGGCGCAATTCGATCTCAAACTCCTGCACCGAGGCCCGCTGCGCCTCGGCGAAGGCGCGGATATTGGCATGGGCATAGGCGATATCCTCGACCAGCGTCACCGGCAGGGCGCGCTGCGCCTCGGCGAGCCGCGCGGCGGGCACCCCGATCTCGCCGTCCCAACGGTCGAGCCGGGTGGCATAGTCGAGGGCCG
Organism: Alloyangia pacifica; assembly: GCF_003111685.1. NCBI lineage: Bacteria > Pseudomonadati > Pseudomonadota > Alphaproteobacteria > Rhodobacterales > Roseobacteraceae > Alloyangia > Alloyangia pacifica. The sequence continues at coordinate 915,655 of NZ_CP022189.1, forward strand.
CCGCTTCGCCCTCGGTGCGCAGCCGGGCGAGCATGATCTGCACGATGTCGGCGGTGTCGGCGGCGGCCTGCGGCGGCAGGCCCGGGGCGGGCTTGAGATGGGTCACTGTCATGGGGTGGGGGGTTTGCCTGATCTGGGGGAGTTTCGGAAAAAGTTAATCTGTGGCATGGTCGCGCCGGGCCGCGACGGGCCGCGGAATGGGTGGGGGATGGCTTTATGCTGATGAAGGGAATCAGCCTGCGCGGGCTCGAGGTTTTCGAGGCGCTTTCGGCGACCGGCTCGGTGGCGCAGGCCGCCGAGCGCACGGGGCTCAGCCAGCCGGCGGTGAGCCAGCAGTTGCGCAACCTCGAGACCGCGCTCGGGGTCGCCCTGGTGGATCACGGCAGGCGGCCGATGCAACTGACCCCGGCGGGACGCTCGTTCCTGATGCGCACGCAGGCGGTGCTCGGCCAGCTTCGGCTGGCACAGAACGAGTTGACGGTGATGGATCTGACGCATCTGTCGCAGCTCAACCTCGGGGTGATCGACGATTTCGACAACGACCTGACGCCGCAGTTGGTGACCATCCTGGCCGAGAACATGTCCCGCTGCCGTTTCAAGCTGGTCACTGCGCCGAGCCACGAGATCATGCAGTCTATGGTCGACCGCCACCTGCATATTGCCATCGCCGCGAGCCCCGGTACCGCGGTGCCGGGGGTGTTCGAATACCCGTTGGTGCACGATCCCTTCGTGCTGGTGGCGCCGCGTGGCAAGGCGCGCGAGGCGGGCAGCACCGAAGCACTGATGTCGGCCCTGCCGATGCTGCGCTACGACCGCGACCAGATGATCGGCCGGCAGATCGAGGCACACCTCTCGCGGCTCAAGCTGGACTTCGCCGAACGGTTCGAGATCGGCGCGCATCTATCGTTGATGACGTTGGTGGCGCGCGGCGTCGGCTGGAGCATCACCACGCCGCTTGGCTACATGCGCGCGGCGCGCGTGCACGACCGGATCGAGGCGCACCCGCTGCCGATCAAGCCCTTTTCCCGCACGATTTCGCTTTTTGCCGCCGCCGACTGGGCCGACCGGGTGCCGCGCGACGTGGCGCGTACCATGCGCCAACTGGTCAGCGACCTGGTGATCACCCCGGCGCAGCGCCAACTGCCCTGGCTCGAGGGCAAGCTGCACCTGCTCGATGGAGACTGACCCGGGGCGGGGCTGGGCGGGAGCGGCCATGTGGAGATTTCCGGAACATAAGCGTTTCGGAAACTAGAAGGGGCGGGCGTGCCCATGGCGCAAGTGCCTCGACGGGCGATTTGAAAAGAGGAATGCGCGGATTCGGAAAAGGAAAATCCGCGCGCGCGTCAGCCCGTCAAATGGGCAGGGGGTGCTGCACCCTCAGGCTGTGAGATCGAGGAAGGCCCGCACCGCCGCCTCGAACTCGCGCGGCTTTTCGGCGTGCAGCCAGTGGCCGCAGCCCGGCAGTTTGGCGAATTTCGCCGCCGGGAAGAGCGCGCGGATGCGGTCGCGGTGCTCGGGAAGCACGTAGGTCGACTCCGCCCCTGAAAGGAACAGCACGGGGCGCTCGAAGCGGGCGTCGATCTCGGGGAAGCCGAGAATTTTCGCCATTTCGGCCTCGAGCACGTCGAGGTTCAGCTTCCAGCGTTTCTCCTTCAGGTCGAGCGACTGGGTGAAGAAGCTGCAGAGCGTCGGATCGTCTAGCACCTTTGCCAGCTGGTCATTGGCGTCCGAGCGCTTCTCGACCCGCGCGAGGTCCACCGAGCGCATCGCGGCGATGTTCTGATTCTGGTCGTGCGTATAGGTCACCGGCGCGATGTCGGCGAAGATGGCCCGGTTCACCAGCTCGGGCCGGGTGAGCGCGAGCGCCATTGCCGCCTTGCCGCCCATGGAATGTCCCAGCACGTCGGCGCGGCCCCCGAGGCTCTCGATCACCTCGGCGATGTCCGCGGCCATGCCCTCGTAGTCGTGGCTATCCTGCCAGGGGCTGTCGCCATGGTTGCGCTGGTCCACAGCGATCACCTCTCGCTGGTCCGACAGGCGCTTCGAGATCACGCCCCAGTTGCGGGCGGAGCCAAAGAGCCCGTGAACGATGACGAGCGGTGGTTGGTCGGTGGCGGAGCCGTGGCGGATCATGTTCAGCATGCGCCCTGTCTAGGCTGCGGGCGGGGCACGGAAAAGGCCAAAACGCATGGGGCGGCGGGGGGGCGGCGGGCGAGCCCCCTTCAAAGGTGGTCGGCCAGCCCTGCCGGCGGAAATCGGGCGTCTCCGCTCCCGCGACGCGGCGGCCGCTTGCGCGCGGGCACCAAATGCCCGAGATTTGCGCCATGGATCAGACCCCCAAATTCGGCGCACGGCTCATGCCGCTTTTCGAGAGCCGCCTCGGCCTCGGCAAGGGCAGCTTCGACAAGCGCGCCCGGCGCGCGGCGCACCGGCTGCCGCGATGGGCCCGACGCGACCTTGCCGCACTGCGCGCGGCGCAGGGGATGACCGAGCATCCCAAGCTCGCCATGCGGCTCGACACGCCGGCGCTGGACCGGGCCGAGGCGCGCATTGCGCGCCATCTCGAGACGATCGACGTCCAGGCCGAACGCAGCCATTGGCGGCTCGGCGTGCTCGCGGGGCTGATGTTCAACCTCGCGCTCTTCGCGGCGCTGCTGGCGGCGGTCTACTACCTTCTGATCCGCAACTGACGCTTTGGACGGCTTTCCTCGGGCGATCCCGGGGCCCGGCCGTTGAGCCGCAGGAAGAGGCTTTCCTCGTCGTCGTTGCGGAAGAAGGGCACCGAACTTGGCGCGCGCCGGTCGGTGACCCGGGCGGCGACCTCGGCCAGCACCACCTCGGTGATGAAGGGCAGGTCGAAGCCGCGCACTTCGTCGAGCGGCACCCATTGCAGGTGCGACAGCTCGTCCGATGCGGCGGAGAAATCATCGGGATCGGATTTCAACGCCTCGGCATCCACCAGAAAGAAGCGCGCGTCGAAGCGGCGCGGGCGGCCCGGCGGGGTAATGGCGCGGAAAACGAACTGCAGCGCCGAGGCCGAGGGGCGGTGGCCGGTCTCGGCAAACCCCTCCCAGCCGTCGGGCGGGGTCGGCCATTTGCCGGGCCAGCCCAGCACCTGCCCGGTCTCTTCCCAGAGCTCGCGGATGGCGGCGGCGGCCAGCGCCGGACCCCGGCCCGCGGGCGCGTCCTCGTCCAACCGTGCGGCGCAGGCGGCGGGCAGGGGGGCGGCGAGCTTCACTTCGGCGTCGGCGGCATCCACCGCGCCGCCGGGAAAGACGAACTTGTTGGGCATGAAGGCGGCCGCCGCGCCGCGCTGCCCCATCAGCACGCTCGGTCGGCTGTCGCGGTCGCGCAGCACGATCACCGTGGCTGCGTCGCGGATGGCTGTCTTGTCGCTGCTCATGCGCATTCCCCTGCGTCTTTTCTATGCCCTGCGGGGGAGGCGCCCGGTTTCAGTGGGCGCGCGCGAAGCCGTGCATCTCGCGCGCCCACTGGAAGCCGACGATCGCCCCCTTCAGTCTGGGCAGAAGGTAGAGGGAAAGCCCGATGCAGCCAATAAGGAAGATGGTGATCAGGATCAGCGGCTCGGGCCGCCATGTGGTGAAAACCCAGAGCAGCGAGGGCGCCATGATGTGGCCGACGATGAGGATGGTCAGATAAGCTGGGCCGTCGTCGGCGCGGTGGTGGTAGAGCTCTTCGCGGCAGACCGGGCAATGGTCGCGCACCTTGAGATAGGAGCGCAGGATCGGGCCGTTGCCGCAATTGGGGCAGCGGCAGCGGAAGCCGCGCCAGACGGCGGGCCAGGTCTCGCGCTCGGTCTCGCGCTCCGGAGACATGTCGGTCATGGGATGCACCTTGGAAGTCATTCCCCAAAGGTGGCGCAAGCCCGGCCTCATTTAAAGAGGACAGGAGCGCGCAGCGGCGGGATGTCGCAAAGGGGTCTGGCGGATACAGGTTTTGCCGCCGCCGCGCCGCGACAGGTCTCCTGGAAATCAGGCCGCCGAAAAAATCTTTCAGAGGTGCGACGGAAGCGTCCGGCTGCCGCGTGAAAGATTGTGATCGGACGGCAGACACGCCGCCGGCAAGAGACGCGATGCAATGAGGAGATCGCAGCGATGACCCGCATGACCAAACTGATGACCGGTGCCGCCCTCGTGGTTCTGGGCTCGGCGAGCCTTGCCCTTGCTGCAAGCGACGCCAAGCCGATGGGCCCGCGGGGTGACCGCCCGGCGCCGATGACGCGGATGTTCGAAACCTTCGACACCGACGGAGATGGCTCGATCAGCCGCGAGGAATTCGCGGCGCATGGCCCCGCCGCGGGCTTTGCCGAGGCCTATGCCGGGGCCGATGCGGATGGCAACGGGACGCTCGAGGGTGACGAACTGATCGCCTTTGCCGACCTTCGCAAGGCCGCCCGCGAGGCGCAGCGGCTGGAGATGCGCAAGGCGCGCATGCAAGAGCGCATGCTCGAGCGCTTCGACGCCGACAAGGACGGCAAGCTGACCCTCGACGAGATGCAGGCGCAGGGCCCGATGGGCTTCTTCGACCGCTTTGACGCCGATGAGGACGGCCAGGTGAGCCAGGACGAGCTGGCCGCTGCCGCTCCGATGCGCCACGCGCAGCGCGGCATGGGCGAAGGCCAAGAGGGTGACCGGAGAATGCGCCACGAGGATGACCACCGGCAATGGCATGGGGAGCGGGGCGGGGTTCACGGCGGCCCGGGCATGAAGCGCGGACCGCGGGACGGGCATGGCCCGCGCGGCGACATCATGCGGGACTTCTGGCAGTACTGATGGGCCGAGGGCAGGGCCGTCGCTTCGGCCCTGTCCTTGCGCGGTCCGGCACTTCGGGCTAGCGCAAGAGGATGGACCGGATGCCCTATGACGCGATGAACGGCGAAAGCGACGAGGCCTTGCTCGCGGCCTACGCCGCGGGCGAGCAGGCCGCGGCGGGCACGCTGGTGCAGCGTCTGGGTCCGCGCGCCTTCGGCCATGCGCATCGCATGCTTGGCGACAGGGCCGAGGCCGAGGACGTGGCGCAGGAGGCATTGCTGCGGCTCTGGCGGGCGGCACCGGGATGGCGCGAGGGCGAGGCAAAGGTCTCGACCTGGCTCTACCGGGTGGTGTCGAACCTCTGCATCGACCGCCTGCGCAAGCGCCGCGGCGGCGCGGTGGACATCGATGACATTGCCGAGCCCGCCGATCCCGCGCCGGGTGCCGAGGCGACCTTGCAGGGGCGTGCCCGGGTGGGCGCCCTGCAGGAGGCGCTGAACGCGTTGCCCGCGCGGCAAAGGCAGGCCGTTGTACTGCGGCACCTCGAGGGACTTTCGAACCCGGAGATCGCCGGGATCATGGACTTGGGCGTGCGCGCGGTGGAAAGTCTCACGGCGCGGGGACGCAAGGCGCTGGAGGGCCTGCTGGCCGGGCGGCGCGCAGAGCTGGGGTATGACGATGACTGATCAGCGCAGGAAGGAAGAGGGCACACTGGCGTCCTTGTTCGAGGCAGAGCGGCAGAACGCCCCGGTGCCGTCCGGCGACTGGATGGCCCGAATGGAGGCGCTAGCGCGCGCCGAGCAGCCCGCAGCGCGTCCGGCCGGGACCGCCGCACCGGCCCCCCGTCGCCGCGCCGGCTGGCGCGAGGCGCTGCGCGCCTTCGGCGGCTGGCCGGCGGTGGTCGGGCTCGTCGCGGCCTGCGCAACGGGGGTCTGGATCGGCATCGCCTCGCCGGAGACGATGACCGCGCTGATCACCTTGGACAGCAGCAGCCAGCTCTCGGCCCTCGATCCGGCGAGCGGCTTCGACTACGCGATGTTGGGACTTTGATAATGACGCAGGACAACTCCCAGATGCCCGGGCCGAACAAGGGTCGGCCCTCCGCGGCACCGAAGCCCGCGCGCGCGCCGGGCTGGATGCGCTGGTTGCTGCTGACCTCGCTGGCGCTGAACCTCGCGGTGGTCGGCGTTGTGGCGGGCGGCCTGCTGTGGCACGGGCGGCCCGAGCATGGTGGCCCGCCACGCGGGCGCGACTTCATCACCCCCTATACCGAGTCCTTCTCGCAGGACCAGCGGCGCGAGCTGGGGCGCAAGCTCTTCCGGTCTTTCGAGCGCAAGCAGGGGGATCGGCCGCGCCCGGCGCCCTTTGGCGATTATCGCAGCGCGCTGTCGCTGCTGCGCGCCGACCCCTTCGACAGCGCGGCCTTCACTGAGGTGCTGAGCGCGCAGGACGCCCGTGCCGCCGAGCGGCAGAAGATGGGGCAGCAGGTGCTGGTGGACTATGTCTCGGCGCTCTCGCCCGAGGCCCGCGCCGCCTATGCAGACCGGCTCGAGGCGAAGCTGGACGAACTCGCGAAGCGTCTGCCGCCGCGCAAACCACGCAACTGAGGCGGCCCCCTGCGCCGGGCAGCTGCGCGTCGGGGTGCCGGGGCGCGCCCCCGGGCCGCGGTCCGAGGGGCGTGCCGTTGCGCTGAACCGGGTTGCGCCTCAGGCGCCGCGCAGCGCCCCGAAGGCGTGCGGAAAAGCAGCGGGGGGCGCCACATGGGTGCGGTTGCGCCCGGCGTGCTTGGCCGCGTAGAGCGCGCCATCGGCGCGCAGCAGGGCGGTTTCCACGGCTTCCCCGCCCGCGTCCATCAGCGCGATTCCGATGCTGATCGTCGGCGAGAAGAGCGACGGGCGTCCGGCCCTGAGGCGGGGCATGGGCAGAGACAGCTGCGCCACCTCCTCGCAGAGCAGCCGCGCGGCGGCGGCGGCGGAGTCGATGTCCGCGCCGGGCAAGGCGATGAGGAATTCCTCTCCGCCGAGCCGGGCCACGAGATCCTGCGCGCGTCGCCCCGCGGTGAGCCGCTGCGCCGTGGCAACCAGAACCTGGTCGCCCACGGCATGGCCCCAGCGATCGTTCACCTTCTTGAAGTGGTCGAGATCCGCGACGAGCAGCGCCAGCGGCTGTCCGCACCGCGCCGCCTGTTGCGCCATGCGGGCGACCTCGGGCAGCGCATAGCGGCGGTTGTAGAGCCCGGTAAGCGGGTCGACCATCGCCGCGCGCAGCCCGTTGCGAAGCGCGGCGCGGTGCCGCTTCGCGCGGCGACTGCGGCCGATCAGCCGCGGCAGGCGGAGCGCGAGCTCGAGCGCCTCAGGCCCATTGTGCAGCACCTCGTCGGCACCGAGGTCAAGCGCCCGCGCCGCCATCTCGTCCCGTCCCTTGTCGGTGACGTAGACCAGCACCGCATGGTGCTGTGCGCGGGCGGTGCGCAGCTGCGAGAGCAGCGCGAGTCCGGCGCCCGGCTCGCCCCCGGTATCGATCAGCACCACGGCCTCGGCCGAGATGGCTTGGCTTTGCAGCAGCGTTCCCGCGGCCGAAAGCTCGACCTGCGCACCGATTCCCACCCGCAGCCGCGCCGCGATGGTGTCGAGCCCGAGCGCCGGATCGAGCGAAACCAGCGCGACACGCGCGGGCCTCTGGAAGCTGCGCGGCGCCTCGGACAGGCCGAGCGCGCGCTTGGCATCGGTGCGCAGCTCCATCTGGTCCTGCGCGCGGGCGCGGCGCAGCAGGCTGCGCAGCCGCGCGAGCAGCAGGATGTCTTCGACCGCGCGGGCGATCACATCATCCGCGCCGACGGCGAGCAGCGCCAGCCGTTCGTCGACCAGATCGTCCTCGGTGAGCAGCACGAGCGGGGTGTCGGCCTGGTCGGGCAGGGCGCGCAGGCGCGTGCAGAAGCCGCTGCCGCACATGTCAGGCAGTTCGGTGGCGGCGAGCACGAGATCCGGGCGGGACTCATCGATCATCGCCAGCGCCTCGCCGCCTGTCTCGGCGACCAGAACCTCGTAGAAGGCCGAAGTCAGCCGGGCGCGCAGCAGGATACGATGGCTCGCGGTGCCCTCGACGATGAGTATGCGTCCTGCCATGCGTCTTTCTGCCCCCTATGCCAGATTTCGTACCGTTGCCGTTCCGCCCTGAAGCCATCCCGAAGCGGCCTCGAAGCCGCCCCGACGCCAGACCGGGGCCCTCTCGGCGCCTCTCGCTCCGGCGCGCCACCCGGGCGCTGCTTTTGCGCAGGCTTGCATCCGTTTGCCCGCTCAGTCTTTATGAAAAACGGTTAACAAAGCCTTTCGAAATGCGAGGACGGACGAAGATGGTGGGGCGTGACGAGGCCGAGCTGATCGGGCTGCAGGCGGTGGCCTGGCTGGCAGCGAATGACGAGCTGCTGCCGGTGTTCCTCGGGGCGACAGGCGCCTCGGCGGAGGATTTCCGCAACAACCTTTCGGATCCGGGATTCCAGGGCGGCGTGCTCGATTTCCTGCTGATGGACGATGCCTGGGTGCGCGGGTTCTGCGACGAGGCGGGCCTGTCCTACGACCTGCCCTTCCAGGCGCGCCAGCACCTGCCCGGCGGCGGCGAGGTCCATTGGACATGAGCCCCATGCCCCGCTTGCGCGCCGAGGCGGTGCTCTTCGACAAGGACGGCACCCTCTTCGACTTCGCCCGCACCTGGAGTGCCTGGGCGCAAGGGGTCATGCAGCAGCTTGCCGGGGGCGATGCCGCGCTGGTCGAGGCCATGGCCCGCGAGCTCCGCTTCGATCTCGGCAGCGGCGGCTTTCTCAAGGACAGCCCGGTGATCGCCGGCACCAGCCGCGAGGCGGCGCAATGCCTGGCCCGAGCTCTTGGCCGACGCGATCCCGAGGCCATCGAGGGCGTCCTGTCGGAAGCGGCCGCCCGCGCGCCGCTTGCCGAGGCGGTGCCGCTGGCGCCGCTGCTGGACAGGCTGCGCGGCGCGGGGCTGCGGCTAGGGGTGATGACCAATGACAACGAGGCCGTCGCCCATGCCCATCTCGCGCAGGTCAGGGTCGGCGACCGCTTCGAGTTTGTCGCCGGGTTCGACAGCGGCCATGGGGCCAAACCCTCGCCCGCGCCGCTGCTCGCCTTCGCCGCGGCGCTCGGCATGCCGCCCGCAAAGGTGGTCATGGTCGGCGACAGCACCCACGACCTGCAGGCTGGACGCGCGGCGGGGATGAAGACCGTCGGCGTGCTGACCGGCCCCGCCGAGGCGGAGGAACTGCGTCACCTCGCGGATGTAATTCTGCCCGACATCGGCCACCTGCCGGACTGGCTCGGCGCCGTGGTTGCGTGATCCGGCCCTTTTCATCTGCATTTTACTCTTTGCGGAAGTCTTAATGCCCCTGCGGTAGCATGACCCGTCAGCGCGGGACTCGTGGCTTGTCGCCTGCACGGCTCCAAGCGGGATGAGGGCCGTTCGCCCGCGACACGGAAGAGCTGAAACAGGGGGCCTGACGCGCAGAGCGGAATGGCGTGAGTGGGCACTGAGCTGGCACTGAGCGGGCACATGGGACGCGGCGGCGCATAGGCGACCCGCACAAGGGCGAGGGCGCTCAGGATGGGACGGCGCATGCATGGACTGGTCGCGCGCACGCTGCAGTGCTTCGTGCAGGACACCTACGGGCAGGATCGCTGGCGCAGCATCGCCGACGCCGCAAGGCTCGAACTGCCCGAGTTCGAGGCCATGCTCGACTACGAGGCGCAGCTCATCGGTCTGGTTCTGACCCAAGCCGAGACCGAGTTGGGCAAGCCGCGCGCCGCGATGCTCGAGGATATCGGGACCTACCTGATGACCCATCCCAACAACGAAAGGCTGCGCCGTCTGATGCGCTACGGCGGCGAGGACTTCATCGATTTTCTGCACTCGCTCGAAGAGCTTCCCGGCCGCGCCCGGCTGGCGGTGCCCGATCTCGACCTGCCGCCGCTGGAGCTGACCGAGGCCACGCCGCGCCGTTTCACCCTCGTCTGCCGTTGCAGCGGCCCGACCAGCCGGGGCTATTCGCACGTGCTCGCCGGAGTGGTGCGAGCCATGGCCGATGACTACGGCGCATTGATCCTTCTTGAACTGGCCAGCGGCCCGGACGAGGACGAGCTGATCGAGATCACCGTGGTCGAGACCGCCTATACCAAGGGGCGCGCCTTCGAGCTTGGGGCGCATGGCGCAGGGCGGCCATGACCCCGCTCGCGCTGCCCCAGGCGACGCTCGAGGCGCTCTGCCCCATGCACGCCCGCCTTGATGCCGGGGGGCGGGTGCAGGCCATGGGGCCGACGCTGCTTCGGGTGCTCGCCGGCCAGAAGCGCGTAGGCCTGCATTTCTCCGAGCTTTTCGACATTTTCCGCCCGCGCCAGGTTCGTGACCTGCCGGACCTTCTGTCGCTTGCCGGCCGCCGCCTGCAGCTGCGGCTGGTCGGGCAGGGGGACAGTCTTCGCGGCCTTGCCATGCCAGATGCCGAAGGTGGTGCGATTCTCGATCTCTCCTTCGGCCTCGGCCTCGTGGAGGCGGTGCGCGATCATGCGCTCACCAGCAGCGATTTTGCGGCAACCGACCTCGCGATCGACATGCTCTACCTCGTCGAAGCGAAATCCGCGGCCATGGAGGCCTCGCGCACGCTCAACCGGCGCCTGCGCGGGGCGATGCTCGCTGCGGAAGAGCGGGCTTTCACCGATCCGCTCACCGGGCTGCGCAACCGGCGGGCGCTGACCCGGGCCATGACGGACCTGCTGCGACGCGGGGCCAGCTTCGCGGTGATGCATGTCGACCTCGATTACTTCAAGCAGGTGAACGACACGCTCGGCCATGGCGCCGGCGACAGGGTGCTGGCTGGCGTCGCGGCGCTCATGCTCGACCTGACCCGGGAGGACGACATGGTGGCGCGGATCGGCGGCGACGAATTCGTCATCATCGTCTCCGGGCTGACCGACGGGGCGCGCCTGTGCGAACTCGCGGAGCGTCTCATCGCGCGGCTCGAAGCCCCGACCGCCTTCGGTTCGACGGAGGCGGGCGCGCAGGTGCGAATCTCGGCAAGCATCGGAATTGCCCTGAACACCCCGGGCTGCGGCGCGCCACGCGGCGCCGAGGAGTTGCTCGAGGAGTCCGATGTTGCGCTCTACGCGGCCAAGCGCGCGGGGCGTGGTCGCTTCGCCTTTCACGCGGCCACCTCGGCGCCGGAAGGCAGCGATCGGCGGGCCTCGGCGGAGGATATCGGGGGAGCCGGCAGGGGTTCCGCGAGGTGAGGTCAAAAAGTCAGAGATTTTTTTCAGAAGGGGGTTGCGCCCTCCCGGAGGCTGGCGTAAATCCCGCGCCACGGTTGGGGCGTAGCCAAGTGGTAAGGCACCGGTTTTTGGTACCGCGCACCGTAGGTTCGAATCCTACCGCCCCAGCCAATATCTCCTAACATACCGAAGTTACGAGACTTCCGGCCCGAGGGCGGTAGAAATGCCCCCGTAAGTGCCCCACCTTCCGCCCCCTAATTCTCCAATGTTCTTCTGCTTGCAGGCAGCATGATGTCAGGCGCCTCGAGCTGTGCGCTCAGGCGTCTCCAGCTGTGTCTGGTTAGGGGAAGAGGAGGATACAGGAGGGAGGTAATAGGTATTAGTAATGGATAAAGCAGGAAGGATGCGGAGAAGGAGGGTCTCCCGGATAGAGGAGGCCTAGGAAGAGCATGATGTATCCTGATACCCCTACTTACCCCTGATGATCATGACGCCCTTAAGGAAGGAAGATGAAGGGGGAGAGGGTCTCTCAGAGCAATAGGTATCAGTAATGGATGGATGACTAGAAGGTCCGAGGAGGAGAAGAGCCCCCTAGTGAGGGATGCCTGGGAAGAGGATGCATGCTCCTTGTCCCCTACCTACCCTGATAGGTATGGAGCCCCCCCCCTGGAGGTCAGGATGCTGTGAGTAAGTTAGGCATCAAGCAGTAATAGGTATTAGTAGTGGATAAAGAAAGTAGGATTCAGACCTCTCCTGTTGATAATTAATGAATTAAAATAAATACTTACTAACATCTTCAAGTCCTCTTCCGGGTTACTAGATAGGTCCTACCTGACCCTGACGAAGAGCCCCTATGCCCCCTATCCAGAACCCCCGCTACTCCCGCCCCCTCGATGTTCATCGTTGGTCTGACCACCCTGAGGTGAAGGGGATGGTGGATGACCTCTGGGACGGGGGCTTGAAGGAGCGCTTCGAGGGGAAGAAGAGCGTGGATGGGAGGGCTAAGCCAGGGCCGAAGCCGAAGGCAGATCATAAGGTCATGCTGAGGGTGCTGATCCTGGACCTCTATGTGGCTTGGCTGGAGGACCCGGTGCTCTGCGTAGGCATCTCGAAGAACGTGAACTCCTGGAAAGCTGGGTCGCGCTATAACGCCCTCCATCTCTCGAAGAGCATCATCAAGGTCATGGAGGCTCTGGAGAAGAAGGGCTTCATCGATGTGGCGCCAGGAAGTTACGCGGAGCCGGGAGCGCCAACGAACCGAACAACCCGGATCAGGGCGTCTGAAGAGCTCTGGGATATCTTCAGCGAGGTTGGCTTCAGTCATCGGGATATCGGTCGCGCCGAAGATGAAGAAGTCATCATCCTCAAGACCAAGGGGGAAAAGCTAGACAATGCCCGAAAAGGCGGACGGAAAGTCGAGTACGAAGATACAGAGACGACGATCCGCATGCGGGATGATCTCCGAGCTTACAATCTCCTGATTGCGTCCTGCTTCGCTGACATACCCAGCCTTGAGGAGCCGGTTCTCGCCTTCGACCGAGCCAAGCCGGAGACCAATGTTCGCATCGGGGCGGACTACAGTCGCACACGTCGCATCTTCAATCGGGAGAGCTGGGAGATGGGAGGGCGCTACTACGGAGGGTGGTGGCAACGCATTGGCGAGGACTGGAGGTCCCAGATCGCGATCAATAACCAGCCAACGGTGGAGGTCGACTTCAAGGGGTTGCACGTGGCGATGCTGTACGCGGAAGCAGGTCTCGCGATGGAGCATGACCCCTACGACATCCAAGGGGAAATGCTGGAACTCTACGGAGGCAACCTCCGCCCTATGGTCAAGCGATTGGCCCTCACGGCCATCAATGCCAAGGATCGGAAGTCTGCCTACTCAGCCTTTCGGGACGCCTTCCCGACAGGTGACCCTGCCAAGAAAATGAACAACGATGAGCTCGATGAGTTGCTTAAGGCGTTCCTTGGCCGGAACCCGCCTCTGCGCGACGCTGTGTTCTCGGACCAAGGGATCAGGCTCATGTACAAGGACAGTCAAATCACTGAGGTAATCTTGAGTTCCTTTACGCAGAGGAAGGTCCCGGTTCTCTCAGTTCATGACAGCTACATCATCGATCACTTCTATGTAGATGCCTTGCGTAACACTATGGCGCAAGCCTCCAGGGCTACGACCGGGTTTGAACTGCCAACTTCGATCAAGCTCCCGGATCGACCGGAATATTCCGACGTCTCCAGTGAGGAACTGCGGGAGTATGTCGACTTGCGTAGGATCGCACGCCCCAGCGCAGGGTACACCAACCGCATGAAGGCGTATGAGATGAGAACCGGCAAGGATTTTTCCCCGGAGGATTGGACGGAGGAAGAGTTGTTGGCGATGCATAACGGGGAGTGGTGAGTCTCCGCCGTCGCGGCGCTGGTGAGGTGGCTGTTGAAAGTGTCGCGACTAGCTTTGCCTCAGCCTAACTTTGGCGCGCGCCGATCGTGAAGGGCGTCAAGGGTCAGCCCTGAGCGGTCATTCAAGCCAGACGCACCGCGCCAATGTACCAAGCCCAAAGCAGTCCATCGGCATAGTCACGACGACCGACCAGGCCAATACCGGGCCATTCTTGACCAGGGATCGGTTGCAGAAAGGGATAGCGGCGCATTCACTTGCCTAATTTGTTGCGCAGGCCGCGGGTTGAGCATTAGTGCAACAGGATTGAAGCTATGACCAAATTCTCTGTGGATCAGGTCATTCCGTGGTGCTAAGGAGCCAAAGTGTACATCTAGTCCAGGCGAAATTTAATGTCGATGAATCCAATCGTGCGTGCGCAGCTATCTGATTTCAAAAGTGCCAACTCGACTGAGAATGGTACGGATGAAGACTTCTTCGAGGTCATGTCTATTTTCGCTGTTGAAAATGGAATTCTTGGAGAAAACGTGGATCCATTTCGCGCTCATCTGAAAGGAAAGGAATTCGGACTGGATGGCATCGCAATACTTGTGCAGGGAGCGCTTTGTGTAGATGCTGATGAGGCGGCTTCCGTTTTGTCGGTTGGGAAAAATCATGCTGCTGCATTCCACATGTATCAATCCAAGACATCTAGCAGTATGGATTATGGTGATGTGGCGAAATTTCTGGACGCCGTATATGATTTCTTTACCGACATGAAGCTGCTCGAGGGAGAGCAAATACATCAGCTCTCGGAAGCGCGAGACGCGGTTTTCGCAGCTGCTACTCGATCCAACCCCGAGCTGCGATGCTATTATTGCACGACGGGATCAGGGGAGGTCTCCGCCCCAATCAAAAAGCTGATAGACAGTGGGAAAGCCCGTCTCGAAGCTTTAAACGTATTCGATTCCGTCACCATTGAATGTCTGGGCGCTAAAGATATACAGAGCGCCTTCCGTGCTGCAACAAATTCTTCATCTGCGATCGTGAACTTCCCAAAGGCAATCACGATGCCGGCGCACGAGAATGTCGAGGAAGCATATATTGGTTATGTTACTGCAGATCAAATACTGGAGATGGCACTTGGAGAGCCAGATTCGACTGGCACAAGGTTTGTCAACAGAACTCTGTTCTACGACAATGTAAGGGACTTTAACCCGTCATCTGAGATAAATAAATCAATTATTGCAGAATTGAAGGCAGGAGATTTTTCATCTTTTGTTTTTAAAAACAACGGAATCACAGTTGTTGCGAAGAGTATCTCTCGGAAGGGGGATAGCTTTACTATCGAGGACTATCAGATTGTAAATGGCTGCCAAACAACCAACATACTCAGCTATGTCTCAGATAACTCGGATAAAATCTGTGTGCCCTTGAGGATTATTGGAAGCTCTGATCCGGACTTTGTTGCTAAAATTATTGTTGGGACCAATAAGCAAAATGAAGTGCGCGAGGATCAATTTTGGGCGTTGTTGCCGTTCATGAAGGACTTGGAGGAATACTGCGCTGCTCAAGACGGAGAATCCAGAATTCTTATCGAGCGTCGGGATAATCAGTATAGAGAGGTGTCCATTGAGAGAACAAGGATTATGCGCCCTTCCGATCTAATGAAGGTAGCTGCTGCGATGTTTTTCTTTCAGCCACATCGCGCGGCGCGTGATCATCGGGGGATTAGAAAAGAGTTCTCCGGTAGAATCTTTCAGGACGATCACAGCGTTGAATTGTATCACATGGCAGCATTGGCGCTCTATAAATTTGACTACCTTGTTCGTACGTCTCGTGTCGAGCGCTCTCGCGTGATTTATAAGTTCTACGTTCTTTTCGCCCTCATGCGAAAACATTGGAGCAATGCGAACATCCTCGACGCATCGCACGCCAAGAGGTCCAAAGTGCACAAGCTCGTAATGGGGGAAATTCTAGACAATGACAAATACTCCCAACATATCGAGGCAGTCTCAACGCACCTAGACAAGATGATTAAGAACTCTCCGGCTAAAACGCGAGAACAAATTCGAGATTATATTCGAACCGAAAGCTTTTCGGAAGCTTTTATCTCCTCATTCTTCGGGTAGGACTTTCATGTTGTCCACATGATGTTTCAATTTTGAGAGTTGAGCATACTAAGCGGTTCCGGTCGCGGATCGGAGCCGTTCAAATTCACAGCATACTTGAATTGAGTGGAGCCGCATCGAAATCAACGTACTGCTCGATCAATGAGTGATGGGCGCTCGACCTGGCGTTCACCTCTGTCCCCAGCTAGACCGGCAGCTCTGCGCGCTGTCCTGCCGTACCAGCAGCGGCAAAGTGCCCCGGACAGACCTTATGATCTGCCTTCGGCTTCGGCCCTGGCTTAGCCCTCCCATCCACGCTCTTCTTCCCCTCGAAGCGCTCCTTCAAGCCCCCGTCCCAGAGGTCATCCACCATCCCCTTCACCTCAGGGTGGTCAGACCAACGATGAACATCGAGGGGGCGGGAGTAGCGGGGGTTCTGGATAGGGGGCATAGGGGCTCTTCGTCAGGGTCAGGTAGGACCTATCTAGTAACCCGGAAGAGGACTTGAAGATGTTAGTAAGTATTTATTTTAATTCATTAATTATCAACAGGAGAGGTCTGAATCCTACTTTCTTTATCCACTACTAATACCTATTACTGCTTGATGCCTAACTTACTCACAGCATCCTGACCTCCAGGGGGGGGGGGGCTCCATACCTATCAGGGTAGGTAGGGGACAAGGAGCATGCATCCTCTTCCCAGGCATCCCTCACTAGGGGGCTCTTCTCCTCCTCGGACCTTCTAGTCATCCATCCATTACTGATACCTATTGCTCTGAGAGACCCTCTCCCCCTTCATCTTCCTTCCTTAAGGGCGTCATGATCATCAGGGGTAAGTAGGGGTATCAGGATACATCATGCTCTTCCTAGGCCTCCTCTATCCGGGAGACCCTCCTTCTCCGCATCCTTCCTGCTTTATCCATTACTAATACCTATTACCTCCCTCCTGTATCCTCCTCTTCCCCTAACCAGACACAGCTGGAGACGCCTGAGCGCACAGCTCGAGGCGCCTGACATCATGCTGCCTGCAAGCAGAAGAACATTGGAGAATTAGGGGGCGGAAGGTGGGGCACTTACGGGGGCATTTCTACCGCCCTCGGGCCGGAAGTCTCGTAACTTCGGTATGTTAGGAGATATTGGCTGGGGCGGTAGGAAACCCAGCCCTCCGATAATCTTCTTCAGCTTACATCCAGAGGTCCACAGAGTGGGGCATTTCTGGGGGCTTTCGGTCCAGATGGGGGCCAGTCCTGGAGGATGTTGACGCGCTCCTGTGCGGGCCTCTCTGGGGCTCTGGTGGGCAACAGGTGGGTAGGAAGTGTCGGGCAAAAAAATAGGGGATGAGACCCCCGCCCGAACACCCATGAGGATGCCCGGACGGGGAGAGGTTCAGGTGGTGGTTAGAGCTGTCATGCTGCCCTGGACTGGGGCTGAATTGCAACTGCCGCGCCCCTAGAGGCGCCAGGTGCTGGCTGCAGGAGGAAAATCTAGAGTACAAACAGCGCACCAACTGTTCAAAGGGTCTCGAATGCGAACTTTATCTGCATGTATTGGCTTATTGTCATCTTCTTTCGCGAGCCATGCTATGGCTGCCGACTTTAATGACTTGATTGAGGACCTCTCAAGAGATCGCGGTCGGGCCGTAATTGAAGCAACAGAAGCTGTTCGTGATATTCGTTCGCGCCTATCGAAGTCAGATGATGTGCCATATGAAAATGACTGCGAACTAAGTCTCCAAATATTTTACTCCCAGGCGGCGATTCTCGCAAACATCATGCCATTCTCCTTTACCGGGGAAATACTAGACGAACGCGGCCCCGTGGTTCAGGCGAGGCTAAAGCTCGGTGGAGAAGACTTCAATGTTGAGGCGTTTTGCAATGGATCACAGATGATGATAGAAGAGGCCGAAAGGGAACTCGATACCGCTGGCCTCCACGTCGAGCCGATGGATACGCTAGATGCGCTTTCTGGCCTCGCAATCCTTTATCAAATCGAAAAAAGTCAAGAAGAAGATGCGGATCGCGTACGCGAAGAACGTAACGCTCAGTGCCGTAGCGAAAATCGTCCGAAGCTTCCGGACGCAAGCTTCACTCTGCAAGATGAATCCGGAGAGCTTAGGGGCGCGGCAGAGATAATTGATCGACCAGCGTTAATATTTTTCGGCTACTCAGCGTCTCCAGAGGCTGGAATAAGTGATGCGTTCCGAAATGTTGAAGTTAGGGAAAATCTTGCGGGGTCGGGTATCGATGTTCTGAATATCTACATCTCCATAGATTCGATACGTGATACGCCTCAGTCATTGAAGGAATATTTTTCTAATATTGACTATCGAGATTCTACAATTACTTTAACTGGCACGGAGCGTCAAATCAAGGATGCTACCGAATCCTTTAGAGTTTACTACCATAGGTATGACGAAGGTCAGAGTTACTCTTTGATTGACCATTCAACGTTTACCTATCTATTTTTGCCAAACCACGGCGTGGTGGACGCATTCCGCTCGGACGACTCCAGTTACGTGATGGAAAAAAGAATTGCATGCGCTCTGGAGGGAACAATGTGGAACCCGGAAAGTAACTGAGGAAAATTCAGCATCTATACAAAGAAACCATTTTGGAGATGTATAGATGTCGACAACCTTCATCCTGCTCGTGGCAGCAGGCGCAGTGCTTCGAGCGCTGCTCAGCAGAGCCCTACAGATCAGGTTCGGCCTTACCCTGTCAGTCCCGCCGGTGATCACTGGCGGGCTTTTACTTTTGGCCCTCCTTCCAGGGTGGCTCTCGCCGCTGGCATTCCCACTTCCTCTCGGCCTCATGCTCGGAGCGCTGCTGCCTGACATCCTTCTTCGGAGGTTGGGCTGATGCCGGTGGATGAAGAGCAAGCCCGGCAGTTTACGCCCGGCACACTGGTCGTGATCTGCGCCTTCGATGACATCCCTGAGCACGAGTTCGAGGTGCAGGAAGTCTTCGAGGACTGCGTAGGCGGCTACTCCCGAACTGGGCCGCTGGCTGGCGAATACGGCGAGCCGGACTTCGAGATGATCCTCCGGGTCATCCGCTAACCCCCCTTACATCGTCAAACGAAAGGAACAGACGCATGTCTGCTCGAATTCGCTATGCCTATCTCAAGGGCCAGACTTGGCTTTACAGGCGGAACTATCCCAAGGAAGTCGCTGTCCCTGCTCGGGCAGCAAGCACTGAAGCAGTCCCTGAAGACTGGCGACGTCAAGGTCGGTCGCCAACGGGCTGCCGAGGTGAATGCCCGCTACGACGAGATGGTCCAGGCGGCCATTTCTGGGGCCTCAGCTCTGCCGGTCAGCCGAGCAGGCAGCGGGGACTGGGCTAGGCCCACAGAGGCCGCTCTCGCGAAGCTCCGGGCCGCTCTTCTATGCGTTGAGCCAAGCAGCTACGTAGAGGATGAACGGATCAGCCCCACCGTCGAGAACAGCGTGAGGCGGTACCTCATGTTGCGGCAGGGCCAACTCAGACACGGTGGCTTCAAGAGTGTCCGGTATTCTCTGGAACTCTTCCAGTCGAAGTTCGGCGACTTGAAGCTGACCGAGCTGTCCAGGGCCGAGGGGCGTCTCTTCCTCTCGCTGATCTCGGGGCTCAGCCCCTATGTCGGTAAGTCAGAGCACACTCGCGGGCTCTCCTTGGATGCCTTGGTGACGTGGTCCCGAAAGGGCAGTGCCAGGATCAGCGGTCGCACCCAGCGCCGGATATGGTCTCAGGTGAACCACTGGCTCGATTGGTGCGTCTACGAAGCGGAGGTGGACAGCAATCCCTTCATCTCTGTGCGCTTCGAGGCCAAGGTACAGCCGAAGCCTTACGCGGTCCTCACGGATGCCGAGGTGCAGAAGCTCCTAGGCTGGCGAGACCCTGTCATCGACAAGGTGCTGCTGATCTGCCTGCTGTCAGGGATGCGTGCTGGGGAGGCTGCTGGGCTTCTTCGGGATGACCTCCGTTCGAAGGGGAACCTCGGTTGGTTCTTCCATGTCCGACCGAACCAGCAACGGCTGCTGAAGACAGCGTCCGCAGAAAGGATGGTGCCCATGCATTCGGCCCTTCAGCCGGTGCTCACGGACCTTCCCTCTGCTGGCCCGTTGTTCCCCACTCTTACGGTGAACGACATCACCAAGCGGTTCGCAGTCATGCGGAAGAAGCTGGGCCTCGAACGTCCAGGGCTGGTTTTCCACTCCTCCCGGAAGTGGTTCATCACCCAGTGCGAGCGAACGGGCGTGCCTGAGCACTTCACTGCCAGCATCGTTGGGCACAAGTCAGCCCGATCGGAGAACGGCATCACCTACGGCATCTACTCCGCCGGTATCTCCGACGAGCAGAAGAGGAACATCGTGGATCAGATCAGACTGCCAGAGGGGTGCGTCCCATGACAGTCTTCCCAGACATCTACGAGTACGAAGAGAGGGCCGCTATCGCTGAATTCGATGGCGGCCTTTCTCGTCGTGAGGCTGAGGACCTTGCAGCAAGGTGCCAGGGCTTCAGGGATGCTGAGCACTACTGGGAGTGGCTCGCTGAGTATGTGCTGACGAAGGTGCCCCCTTCCTAAAACAAGACCCGTCCGGGTGCCTTCTTGGCGCTCGGGCGGATCGTGGGTGTATACATCAAGTGAAAAGCAACCTTAAATTGCATTGTTTAGTTTCAATAGCTTAAAATTAGGGGACGCTACAGGGATAGCACACGCGAAATCCGACCCCTTTGAGCAGGTCGAATTTGACGATCTTCCCGACCTCACCTTCCCAAACGTCAATCCATTTGCGCGACGGCCTCTAAGGCTGGCACCGCGCCGAGAAGGAGTGCGCATGCACCAACTGAATCAAGAACAGCAACACGTAGCACAACGCATCCGAGCCATGCAGCAAGGAGACCGGCTTGTGGTCTCTGGTAGAGCTGGCTCCGGCAAGACCTTCGCCATCGCGCGCTCGGTGGAAGGGCTGAAAGCTCTCTTCCTCACGCCGACCCACGTTGCACGCTCCGTCCTAGCGGGTGAGCTCGGAGACACGCGTCATCACGTGATGACCATTCATAGCGCGATCGGCTGGCGGCGCTATCTCGGTAGCGATCTTCGGTGGCGTGAGACCTACAGACCTGCGCAAGACGCCCGCAGCCGCGCGAAGCAGAACCATAAGCGCAATACCAGCGTCTTCTCCAAGGCGGACATCATCATCGTGGACGAGTGCTCCTTAGTTGGTTCGTTTCAATTTGGCGCCATCGAAGCCTACGCTCGCGAGTTCAACCTGCCTGTTGTCTACACCGGTGATCTCTTTCAGCTCCCTCCGGTTAGAGACCGCGAAGTGATCGCGGAGCAAGAATTCGAAACCATCACGATGAAGGCCAGCTTGCGCTTCCCGGAGGACAGCGACATCTACCGGCTCGGTGAGCTGCTTCGCCGGGCGATCGAGGAAGCCCCCGACGACGATCTGCCCATCTTGTACTCGCGACCCAGCACACAAGTCCTGTCCGGGCAAACTTGGATGGAACAGCTAACTTCTGGCTATGCGGAGCGGGAGAGCTTGTTGGCGGTAACTTACAGCAACAAAAGGCAGAGGAGGCTGCGAAGCAAGTTACGGCAACTCGGCCATAACCGGCTTGCCGCGGGCGATCACGTCATCAGCAAGCGGACTGACGGCCTGTTCCAGAATGGCGAGCAATTCACCATCAGCAAACTTGAACCCGAGACGAAAGTTCTGTGCGACGTTCCCGCCTGCGCCAGTCGAAACCAGAAACTCACTCTCTCGGGATATACGCTCACCTTTTGCGGTGACGAGAGGGTCGCGTTCGTCGTCGAGAACCGTGGGGAGATCGAAGAGTTAGAGGAACACATCCGTCAACTCCACTACGTTGACCAGCTCACCCACGCTGAGGCCGCTCAGGTCCTACAGTTGCTGGACAACATCAACAGCTTCGAGCTCTCAGCCCTCTCCACCGTGCATAAGAGCCAAGGCCGCTCGGTAGACACCGTGTACATCGACACCAAAACGGTCCTTCGGCGCCCCCCAAGGCTCTCCCCTAGGGACCACAAGCGGCTCCTCTACACCGCCATCACCCGAGCCCGGAAGCAGGTCATCTTCTACGAGATGGCTGGCTACTGTCAGCAGGCACCAGGAGCCAAGATCATCCCCTTCCCACCGGCACCCGCGAACCCCACCAGCGGACACCCTCAGTCCAGGGCAGCATGACAGCTCTAACCACCACCTGAACCTCTCCCCGTCCGGGCATCCTCATGGGTGTTCGGGCGGGGGTCTCATCCCCTATTTTTTTGCCCGACACTTCCTACCCACCTGTTGCCCACCAGAGCCCCAGAGAGGCCCGCACAGGAGCGCGTCAACATCCTCCAGGACTGGCCCCCATCTGGACCGAAAGCCCCCAGAAATGCCCCACTCTGTGGACCTCTGGACGTAAGCTGAAGAAGAGTATCGGAGGGCTGGGTTTCCTACCGCCCCAGCCAATATCTCCTAACCTACCGAAGTTACGAGACTTCCGGCCCGAGGGCGGTAGAAATGCCCCCGTAAGTGCCCCACCTATCGCCCCCTGTTTTGCTGACGGTTTCCCGCATGCGCTGAGCATGATGACGGGGGCGTTTGTCGTGTGAGGTCAGGCGATCCTCTGGGCTGTCAGGCAGGAGGTGGAGGGGGGAGGATACCTAGGGGTAATAGGTATTAGTAATGAATAACCTAGTAAGCATAA
The DNA here is from genome assembly GCF_003111685.1 of Alloyangia pacifica. NCBI lineage: Bacteria > Pseudomonadati > Pseudomonadota > Alphaproteobacteria > Rhodobacterales > Roseobacteraceae > Alloyangia > Alloyangia pacifica. The sequence goes on from NZ_CP022189.1 coordinate 937,881, forward strand.
GAAGAAACAATACTCCTCTAGGAAGAGGGTACCTAGGAGGATGATGTATCCTTCCTAACCTCCCCTACCTCTGAAGATGGATTGCCTGCCGCAACGTCAGGAGGATGTGGGTAGGTCAGGGAGGGAAGGCGCAATTGCCGTCAGAGCGTTCGCGTATTGTGCCCGGGGCCGCGAAACTGGTGCGATTTGTCCCGGGCTCGCTGCGCGGTGGGCGCCCCGGACCCGGACCTTGGCCGGTGGATCACCAGGCGGTGATCCTTTCCTCGGGCGGCAGCCACATTGGATCGCCTGCCTCGATGCCGAAGGCCTCGTAGAAGGCCGGCAGGTGCTGAAGGGCGGCAATTGCGCGGTAGGGCGACGGCGCGTGCGGATCGCCCGCGACCAGCAGGCGATCGTAGGCCTCGGTCGATTTCGACGTCCAGTTCTGCGCCCAGGACAGGAAGCAGCGCTGCTCGGGCGTGAAGCCGTCGATCTCGACGTTCTCTTGCGGGTGCTCCTCGAGGTAGTCGAGCAGGGCCTCGTGCGCGAGGGTGATGCCGCCCAGATCCGCCATGTTCTCGCCGACCTCGAGCGGCCCGTTGGCCATCAGCCCCGGCGCGATCTGGTAAGTGTTGGCCTGCGCGATCAGCTGGTCGGCCTTGGCAGCGAACTGCGCCGCGTCTTCCGCGGTCCACCAGTCGCGCAGGTTGCCGCTGGCATCGAACTGCCGTCCCATAGAGTCGAAGCCATGGGTCATTTCGTGGCCGAGAATGGCGCCCATCCGGCAGAACCAGACCGCCGCGTCCTTCTGCGGCTCGAAGAAGGGGGGCTGTAGGATCGCCGCGGGCACCTCGAAGCCGTTGATGCCGGGGCTGTAGGCGGCGTTGACGGTGGTGGGCCGGGTCGTCACGCTGTTGAACGATTCCTGCACCACAGGGCCGCCGAATTTCGCCATGTAGCGCGCATGCTCGAAGGCCGCGATCGCCATCAGGTTGGCGACGGGGTCGGGGCCGATCTCGACGCCGGAGTAATCGATCCACTCTTCCGGCCCGCCCATCTTCGCGGTCAGCGCGCGGAGCTTTTCCGATGCCTGGACACGCGTCCGCTCGCTCAGCCAGTCGCGGATCGGAATGCGCTCGGCAAACACGGCCTTGATGCGGGTGAACATCTCTTCGGCGGTGGCCCGCGCCTCGTCGGAGAGGTTGGCCTCGACATAGAGCTGCCCCAGCGGATGCGCGAGCTCATCGGCGATGAGCTGGAAGGCGCTCTCCTCGCGCGGCGGCAGCACCGCGCTGCCCAGCAGGGCGCTCGAGAACGCCAGGTTGGGCTTCTGGAACTCGGTCGACATGACCGGCGCGAAGCTCAGGATCACCCGCAGCTTGAGATAGTCCTTGATCTCCTCCAGCGGCCGCGTGCGCAGCAGTTCGGAGAGAACCGGCAGGTAACGCGGGGAGGCAAGGACGACATCTTCGATCCCTTCGGGGTAGCCTGCTGCCTCGAGCAGCTTGGACAGGTCGATCTCGGGGATCTGCGCCTGAACCTCGGCCAGTGTCATGGGATTGTAGCGCATCTGCGGATCGGCCCGTTCGACGGGCGACAGCACGCCGCTATAGAGGATCCGCTCGATCTGGACGGACGCGCGCGCGATGCGGCTGGCATCGCCTGGCGGGTAGCCTGCCACCATGAGCGTTTCGGCGAAGAAGGTCCGGTAGGCAATCAGCCGGGCGCCGTCATCGGGCTCTTCGAGCACGCTCGCGAAGTTCGGGTTGATCGCGAAGCCGGCGCTTGCGAAGGCGAGTTCGTACTGGCTGTTGTCGAGCATGCTCTCGGTATGGCCGAAACCGAGAAAGACACCGGGGCCGCCGATCCTGTCCATGCGCACGAGGAACGGCACGAGGTCGGGCAGCCCGGTCATGGCATCGATGCGGTCGAGCTCGGCCTGGATCGGGGTGATGCCGCGGGCGTCGATCGCCTCGGTATCCATGTAGGCGCGGTAGAAATCGCCCACGAGCTGCGCCGGGCTGCCCTTGGGTGCGCCCTCGGCCTCCGCAGCGGCGCGGGCGAAGATCTCGTTCACCTGCGCCTGCACGATCTCGCCGGTGATGGTGAAGATGCTGTACTTCGGATGTTTCTCCGGCCGGTCGATGCGCTCGAGCCAGCCCCCGGCGGCGTAGCGGTAGAAGTCTTCCGCCGGGTCTACACTCTGGTCCATGTTGCGGACCGAGAAGCCGAGCTGATCGGCGCCGACTGTCCCTGCGTCTTGCGCGGCGGATGACGTGGCGGTTGCCGAGAACAGCCCCACTGCCAGCGAACAGGCCAAGGGAAACATGGGGCGCACAATCATCGATAGGCTCCGGTCATGAAAGCGAGATCGGTGTTGAAAAGGCTCTTCACCAACACGTTACCGGCCTTGGCATGTCCTGGCCACCGTTTTGCGTGCGCTGGCGCGAGGCGTGCCAGATCAGGGCCCGGACCCACCTGCACCCCACAGCCCGCGCTCATTCGGTGCTGTCGATGCGCACCGCTGCCACGCCAACGAGATTTGCGATTTGACTTGGACGGAGGGCATGCAGGTTGGCCCGCGTGTCGCGATCGGGTGGCGCGTGAGCCTCGTTTGCACGGTCTCGAACCCGCCGTGGCTGGTCTTGCCGGGAAATTACCCCATTTCAAACCTCTGGCTGATCCCGGCGTTGAGAGGGCACCAAGGATCGCTTTCGGTCTGTGTGCGCCGCGTTTCGATGTCTACGGGAGCCGCGGCCTGTCGGACGGATGATGTTGAACCTGGGGGGTTTTTGACGGACCATTCTAGCAAGGCGGACGAGGCAAGCCGCAGATCGGACACAGGATGCTGAACCGGATATTCAGACGCGCCAAACGTACCCCCACCGAGGCGGGCGACGAGATCGTGCTGCCGGTGGTCTGGCTGCTCGGCAAGACCGGTGCGGGCAAATCTTCGCTCGTCGGCGCCCTCACCGAACAATCCGACGTCGAGATCGGGGACGGTTTCCAGCCCTGCACGCGTTCTGCGCGCAGTTACGACTTCCCCCCCGATCAGCCGCTCGTGCGCTTTCTCGACACGCGCGGGCTGGGCGAGGCGGGATATGACCCGGCCGAGGATCTCGCCGCCTGCCGCGACCGCAGCCACGTGCTGCTGGTTGTCTGCCGGCTCGACGACCCGGTGCAGGGCGTGGTCGCCGACGCGCTGTCGGACATCATCCGGGCAGAGGCCGGGATGCGCACCATCCTCGTGCTCACCGGCAAGGACCTCGTCACCGATCCAGACGCCCGCGACCGTGCCGAGCGCACCATTGCCGCCCGCATGGGCCGGGCCGCGGGCCGCGCGCTTCCCGCGGTCAGCCTGTCTCTGGCGCCCCGCGAGGCGACCGATGTCGAGGGGCTCGACGCCCTGCGCGGGCATCTGCTCGAGGCGCTGCCCGCAGCGGGCCTGCTGCTGGAGAAATCCCGCGCTGGCGACGCCGAGCAGATCGAGTTCGAAAAGCACAAGCGCTGCGTGCTCTCCTATGCCGGGGTGGCGCTGACCAGCGATCTTGCGCCGGTGGTCGGCATGGTCGCGGTGCCCGCCACGCAGCTCAAGATGCTGCACGAGCTGGGCCTGCGCTACGGGGTGAAGTGGGACCGCAAGGTCGGCGCGGCCTTCCTCAGCACCATGGGGGTCAGCATCGGCGCGCGCTATGCAACGAATTTCGGTCTGCGCGAGCTGGCCAAGCTGATCCCGGTCTACGGCCAGACCGTGGGCGCCGCCACCGCCGGAGCGATCAGCTTTGCCACCACCTACGCCCTTGGCCGCGCCGCGGCCTATTTCCTCTACCGCAGCGCGCAGGGCAGCGCGCCGAGCGAGGAGGAGCTGCGCAAGGTCTACCAGCGCGCCTTCAGGAGGTCCTCGGATGAAGCTGACTGAGCGCCTCCGCCCGGCGCTCTTGCGCTGGGACCGGCTGCTGGCGGTTGCCGCGCTTGCGCTGCCTTTCGTGGCGGCGATGCTCGCCGGATTCGCCTGGATGATCGAGCACAGCTGGCTCATCGAGTTCATCGTTGCCTCGATCTCGCTCGGGGGGCTGGTGGCGCTCATACGGTTGGTGCGCCTTTGGATGCGGGGCCGCGAGACCGGTACCGCGCCGCGCCCCGACCAGCTTCATGCGCGGGTCGACCCCACGTGGGGCGAACGCGAGAGCGGTGCCTTCGAGGCCGCGCAGATCTTCATCGCGGAGACCACGGCGCAGCCGCTGCCGTGGGAGGACCTGCAGCCGATTGCGCAGGAGGTGGTGCGCCGGGTCGCCGCGGCCTCGGGCAAGGGCGACAAGGGGGTGCTCGACTTCACCGTTCCCGAGGCGCTGCTGCTCATCGACCGCGTTGCCGTGCGCCTGCGCGCGGACATCCGCGACAAGGTGCCCTTTTCCGACAGCATTTCGGTGGGCACGCTGCTCTGGCTCTGGGAGCGCCGCGACGTCGCCTGGAAGGTCAAGAAACACGGCTGGAATGCCTGGCGGGTGATCCGCGCGGTCAAATCCCTGCCCACCGCCGTGCTGCGCGAGATCGAGGGGGTCATCGCCGAGGGGCATTCGTCCTTTGTCACCAGCGAGGGCACCGTCATCCTGCAGGCGCTTCTGCTCGAAGAGGTCGCGGCGGCGGCGGTCGAGCTTTACTCCGGGCGGCTGCGCTTCTCGGATTCCGAACTGCTCGACCTCGGGCTTGCCTCCAGCGACCTCGACCGGGCGCGGCTGGCGGCCAGCGACATGCCGCTGCGCATCGCCGTCGCCGGGCAGATCAGCGCCGGCAAGTCGAGCCTGGTCAACGCGCTGCTTGGCGCCGACCTGGCCGAGGTCGACGTGATCCCGACCACGGACGCGCCAAAGACCTTTCCCACCGAGTTCGACGGGGTCGAGACGATGCTGCTCGACATGCCGGGGCTCGATGGCTCCGAGCGGCTGGCGCGGATCGTCGCCACGGAGTTGGCGCGGGCCGATCTCGTCATCTGGACTGTCCGCGCCAACCGCCCCGCGCGCGAAATCGACCGCGCCACGATCGCGAAGCTGCGTGAGATCGTTTCGGCCGATCCGCGGCGGCGGATGCCACCGGTGGTCGTGGCGGTCTCCTGCATCGATGCGCTGATGCCCGGCTGGCCGTTTCCCGAGGGGCATCTCACCGACGAGGCCATGGAGCGCGTCACCGAGGTCGTCGCCGCCGTCCAGCAGGACATCGCCGACCCCCGCGCCACAGCCAACACGATCCCCGTCGTGCTCACCGAGCCGGATTGGAACATCGACCGTCTGCGCGCCCGCATCGACAGCCTCATCGGCCCGGCGCTCGACACCCAAAGAAACCGGCTGCGGATCGAGGCAAAGACCAGCGGCATGCGCAAGGAGGCCGCCCGTGCCGGGCGCGGCCTGCGTGGCGCGCTCTCCGCGTTCGGACGGAAATACGCGCAGGAGGACGATGCGTCCGAGGCCGAGCGCTAGGCGTCGCGCCACGCCGGCCACACCCGGCCAGACCGAGCGGCCAAGAGCCGCGGTGCCCCTCGGCGATCTCGTCCTCGATTTCGCTGCAGGGGCCGCGCTCCGCGGACAGGTGCTCTGCCGCGCGGGCAAAATTGCTCAACCATGAGGCTCTGTGACCGCAGGGGCACACGTCTTGCGAGAATCCGCTGAGCGAATCTACGTCAGGTTGATTTGATGAGCGGAAATCCGCCTTCTTCACGCACTGTCACGTGAAGGAAAGAAAACATGAGCTTCAGGCTTGTTGCCCTCGGGCTTGCCGCGTGCCTCGCAACTGCGGGCTGCGCAACGAAATCCGGGAAAATTTCCGGTCAATATGTTTCGCCGTTACAGTTCCAGTCGTATTCTTGCAGCCAGGTTACCGAAGAAGCGCTGCGCATATCCGAGCGGTCAGCGCTCGCGTTCAAGATCCAGAACGTCAAGGCAAGGAACGATGCCGTAGCGGCGAGTGTCGCGCTGGGGCTGTTCTGGCCTGCAGCGTTCCTTGTCGGCGGCAACGATGCCAATGCGTCGGAGGTCGCGCGGCTGAAGGGCACGATGGATGCGCTTGAAGCGGCCAGCATCCAGAAAAACTGCGGGCTCGAGTTCGTCAGCGCGCCGTTGCCCAAGACGCTCTGAAAGACACGCGCCCCGCTCCTTCGGAAGCCGGGCGCAGCTGTTTCCAACTCTGCGAAAAGGACCCTGCGGAGGGAGCCGCGGCGGCGGGGCGCGATGAGCGTCCGTTGCCGCGGCGTTCTGGCGTTGGCCGTGCCTCGGCGGGGCCGGTCCGGCCGGGGCGATCGCTCAGGCGGCGATCGCGTCGTCGATGGTCATGAAGAACTCGCCGCGGGTGAAGGGCATCGTCAGGATGCCGCTCGCACCAAGCCCCTTTGCAATCAGCGTGGTCGCGACCCGCGCGTAGCGGTTCAGCACCACGATCGGCTGGCGCTTGTTGCCCGCGCGCAGATCGCGCAGGAAATCGAAGCCATCCTGGTCGGGCAGCTCGGGATCCAGCATCACCAGGTCATAGAGCCCGCTTTCGATCAGCGGGCGCGCGTCCACGGCAGTGGCGGTTTGGAAGGCATCATGGCCGCCCTCGGCAAGGATGCGATCCAGAGCGCTGCGCTGGTCCTGGTCTGGAAGGATCAGAAGAATCCGGGCCATGAAGGTCTCCTTATGAGGGGTGGCAGTCCCCCAAGAATGTCGGTGAAGCCCCGAGTGCTCAACCGAGTCATCCAGAGGTTTACGTAGCGTCCACGTGGATAAGCCGGGGGGAATGTGTGGGGTTTTCCTGTCGGATGCGAAAAGGTCACGGTCAGGCCTTTCCGGCCGGGGCGGGGGGCGAGCGAGTTCGGATCCGAACGTCGAGCGCTCTCCATGCGCGACTCACTTTTTTTCGCACATCTTTTGCATGTGCGGCGATGCGGCTCTGCCCGCGCGGCGGGGAATCCGCACTTTCGGGACGGAAAGTTGCGGCATCCCGCGTCCGCCCTGTGCTAGCGCTGTGCTTCGGATGATCAGGCCAGTGATGGAGCAAGCCATGGACCCCCGCGAACTCGAGATGACCGTTCTTATGACGCCGGACATGGCGAATTTCAGCGGCAAGGTGCACGGCGGAGCGCTGCTCAACCTGCTCGACCGCGTCGCCTTCTCCTGCGCCTCGCGGTTCTCGGGGCGCTATGCGGTGACGCTGTCGGTCGATCAGGTGACCTTCAAGCAGCCGATCAACGTGGGCGAGTTGGTGACGTTTCGCGCCCGGGTGAACCACGCGGGCCGCACCTCGATGGAAATCGGCATCCGGGTCGAGGCCGAGGACATCCGCAAGGGCAGCCGCCGCCACACCAACTCGTGCTACTTTACAATGGTCGCCGTGGACGACGAGGGCCGCCCCGCCGAGGTCCCGACGCTCGAGGTCTCCACCGAACTGGAAAAGAAGCGCCAGCGCGCCGCGGCGATCCGCAAGAAGCTGCGCGTGCAGTTCGAGGAAGAGATGCGCCGCGCCACCGAGGGCTGAGCCGGGACCCGTCCCCGCGGGGACAGCCAGGAAAATCGTTGTCCGGCGTATCGGGAGTCCGGGGCGCCTTTTCTCATGCCCGGGCGCGTTGACAGTACGTCAGCTTGGCGTTTAGATATGAATGATCGCCCCGAATATAAATGGTTCGCTGCGGCGGGCGCCGGTATGCATCCCCGCCCGCACCACCGAGGAGCCCGCATGACTGCCCAACGCCACGGCCAGATCATCGCTGTCGATCCCGCCGGGATCGCCGAGTACAAGCGCTTGCATGCCGCGGTCTGGCCGCAGGTGCTGGCGACGATCACCGCCTGCAACATCCGCAATTATTCGATTTTCCTCAAGGAGCCGGAGAATTTGCTCTTTGCCTATTTCGAGTATGTCGGAACCGACTTCGACGCGGACATGGCGAAGATGGCGGCGGATCCCGTGACACAGGACTGGTGGTCGCACTGCATGCCGTTGCAGCGCCCGCTCGAGACGCGCCCCGAGGGCGCGTGGTGGGCCGAGACGGAAGAGGTCTTTCATCTTGACTGAACCGCGCCCAAAGTCGGGCCGGTGGGGCAGGGTGGCTGTCCGACCCTTGCAAGGCAGGGACGTGATCCCGGGCCTGCCGAAGTTCTGGATATGGACACGGACACGGACATGGACGGGGGCGCCGGGCGCATCATAGGAAGAACGCGCAGCATCAGTGAGATCCTTTGCGAGAGCAGGGGAGGCCCGGTCGGGATTGGCTGCCGGGCGCGTGATGTCTGCAAGAGGGAGCAGGAGGAAGAATGAACTTGGAGAAAAGACTTGCCGGCAAGAGGGCGGTGATCACCGCTGCCGGGCAGGGGATCGGCCGTGCCACGGCGGAGCGTTTCGCCGCCGAAGGGGCCGAGGTCATCGCCACCGACATCAATGAGGCGGCGCTGGAAGAGCTCGGGCAGATCGCGGGCATCACCGCCAAGAAGCTCAACGTGCTCGACGGCGCGGCGATCAAGGCCTTTGCCGAAGAGGTGGGCGCGGTCAACGTGCTGTTCAACTGCGCAGGCATCGTCCACGCGGGCACGCTTCTCGAGGCCACCGAGGACGAATGGGATTTCGCCTTCGACCTTAACGCCAAGGCGCAGTTCCGGATGATCCGCGCCTTCCTGCCGGGAATGCTCGGTAATGGCGGCGGCTCGATCATCAACATGTCGTCGGTCGCCGGGCCGATCACCGGGCCGGTCAACCGGCTGGTCTATTCGGCCTCCAAGGCCGCCGTGGTCGGGTTGACCAAGGGTGTCGCCGCCGATTACGTGACCCAGGGTATCCGCTGCAATGCGATCTGCCCGGGCACGGTCGACAGCCCCTCGCTGCACCAGCGCCTGCGCGACACCGGCGATTACGAGGGTGCACTCAAGGCCTTTGTCGCCCGCCAGCCGATGGGCCGGGTGGGCGATCCGAACGAGGTGGCCGCGTTGGCGGCCTATCTCGCTTCCGACGACTCCGGTTTCACCACCGGTCAGGCCCACGTCATAGACGGCGGCTGGACCACCTAAGACTTCAAAAGGAACCCCCCCATGAAATTCGCACGTTACGGCGCCCGCGGCGCTGAGAAACCCGGCCTGATCGACGCCGACGGCAAGCTGCGCGACCTCTCGGGCCACGTCTCGGACATCGCGGGCGATGTGCTCGCCGACCTCGACACGTTGAAGTCGATCGACCCGGCCTCGCTGCCGCTGGTCGAGGGCGAGCCGCGCTACGGTGCCTGCGTCGGCGGCACCCGCAAGTTCATCTGCATTGGTCTCAACTACGCCGACCACGCCGCCGAAAGCGGCATGGACGTGCCGCCCGAGCCGGTGATCTTTGCCAAGTTCACCTCGGCGATCTGCGGCCCGAATGATCCGATCATCATTCCCCGCAACTCGGTCAAGACCGACTGGGAGGTCGAGCTGGGCTTCGTCATCGGCAAGACCGCGAAATACGTGGCCGAAGAAGACGCGATGGATCACGTCGCGGGCTTTTGCCTGATCAACGACGTCTCGGAGCGCGAATTCCAGGCCGAGCGCGCCGGCCAATGGGTGAAGGGCAAGTCCTCGGACAACTTTGGCCCGACCGGCCCCTGGCTGGTAACCCCGGACGAGGTGGGTGACTTCGACAACCTCGGCATGTGGCTCGAGGTGAATGGCGAGCGTGTGCAGGACGGCTCCACCGCCACCATGGTCTACCGCGTGCCCTTCCTCGTCTCCTACCTGTCGCAGTTCTTCACACTCGAGCCGGGCGACATCATTTCGACCGGCACGCCTCCGGGCGTCGGCCTCGGCTTCAAGCCGCCGCGCTACCTGAAGGCGGGCGACACGGTGGAGCTGGGCATCGAGAAGCTCGGCACCCAGAAGCAGATCTGCGTGGACGACGAATGAGGTCGGCGCCTTGCTCCCGCGCGGGGCAGGGCACCTTCCGAAAACAACGCGGCGCGGTCCCATGGACCGCGCCGTTCATCATTTCGAGGCAGGCCGAATGCGGCTCAGTTGAGACGCGAGGGGTAGATGAATCCGTTGACCGGGTAGACGCTTCCGAAGGTGCCGGGGTTGCTCTCGAGCCGCACCTCGGACCAGTCGTTGCGCGGCGAGACATCGACGACCGCCATCTTCAGCGACACCTGATTGCGGTGCCAGTTGGCGTGATCGACCATCACTTCGCGCGGCGAGACGACCTCGGAAACCACGGCGACATGGCCCATCGGCAGCCGCGAGGTCTTGCTGAAGGCCATCACCGCGCCGATGGCCGGTCGGGTGCCGCGGTCGTAAAGGTTCTTGGCTTGGCCCCACCAGGTTTCAGCATTGCCGCGGATGTTGATGCCACTGAGATTGCGCGCGTAGGGAACACACCAGACCCTCTGGCCGTTGGACTGCAGCTTCTTTGCCTCACGCAGGGCCAGTTCCTGGCGCTGGGGGCTCAGCTCGATATCCGACAGCCGCTGGATCTCGGGCGTGTTGGAGCAGGCGGCGGTGATCATCAGGAGAAACGCGCAGGCGACCGGTGTGGCCCGCGACCTGAGTGTGGCGTTTTCCACGCGCATTGTGTCCCTCGGCATCTTGTTGTTCTGCTCGGCGCCGCTGTTCCCGCGGCGGCCTCATGCGAAGGATGGTAAACTCAATGTTTGTAACAAATCGAAGAATTCGTGACCCCTTGGAACCGGCGGATTTTCGCCTATACGTTCTCTTTCCGTTCCGGAAGCCCTCCGAACATTCCGCACCAAGTGACCAATTTTTAACCACTTAGGTGGAGTCTTCGGGTGGCATGCTCCCGCCCGCCGCGTGAAAAGCCGCTCCGCCGGCGCTTCACCCGGTTGATTCCGTGATCTCGGACAGGTCCACCGGGACGAGGCCAAGCGCCCGGGCGGTCTCTAACGACAACTGTCCGCTCTCGAGCCCGCGCGCCGTCTGGTAGCGGCGCACCGCGGCGCGGGTCGGGGCATCCATCGCGCCGGTCACTGCGCCGGAAAACTCTCCGCGCGCCGCCAGCGCCCGCTGCACCGAGGCGACGAACTCCGGGGTCATCTGCGCGGGGCAGGGCGCCTCGAAGCGCATCTCGCCGCGCGGGCGCACCAGCTTCGGCACCTGGGTGCGGCGGTAGATCGGCGCGCGCAGCACCGTGCCATCCTCGGCGATCTCGGCCTGCACCACCAGCACTTCGCCCTGGACCTGCTCATAGATCGCCGGGATGTGCTCGCGGGCCCAGCAGCTGCCGTCCGCGGCCCGCTCGGGGGGCAGCGGCGCTTCCTCGTCGGGCGGCTGCGGCGCGCCGCAAGCGGCGAGCAGCGACAGCAGCACAGGCAGGCAGGCGCGGGGCAGGATCGGGGGCATGGCTCGGGCCTCAGGTCGTCTTTTGCGGCGGACCCTAGCAACTGCCGCGGAACCGGGGAAGGCCGGGGCGCCGTCTACAGCGTGATCTGCCGGGCGCAGGCTGCGCTTTCGGCACGGAAAGCACAGTGCTGCCCTCTGGACCCGCCCCCGATACGAAGGCTACAACGCGCCCTGACGAATGATGGAGACAAGGCCGATGGCGAAGATCACCTATATCGAGTTTGGCGGCACCGAGCATGTCGTAGAGGTTCCGAACGGCCTGACCGTGATGGAAGGCGCGCGCGACAACAATATCCCGGGCATCGAGGCCGATTGCGGCGGAGCCTGCGCCTGCTCGACCTGCCATGTCTACGTGCACCCCGACTGGATCGAGAAGCTGCCGCCGAAGGACGACATGGAAGAAGACATGCTCGACTTCGCCTTCCAGCCCGACGCCGACCGCTCGCGCCTGACCTGCCAGCTCAAGGTGACCGATGCGCTCGACGGTCTGGTCGTGCAGATGCCGGAGAAGCAGATCTGAGCGAAGCGCCCCGATCCCCGCGCGGCGCGCTCCGCGCGCGTTTTGCGGCGCTTGCCCTGGGGGCACTCCCGGGGCTGGCGCTTAGCCTTGTCCTCGGCGCCGCGCGCGCCGAGACGCCCGCCGCCCGCTATGCAGAGCCCACCACGCGCTACGATCACGGCGTGCTTGGCGATGCGGTGGAATGGGGCGCGCTGCGGTTCGACGGCCCCGACGGCCCGGCGCTCCTGCGCCTGCCGCAGACCCGCGTCTTCGAGGACATCGCCCCGCGCGTCGTGCCGCTCCCCGAGGGCGGCTGGGCCGCGCTGGTGGTCGAGAGCGATCAGTCCAAGGGCGCCCGACTGGCGCTCTACACCCCCAGAGGCCTGCTCGCCGCCACCGTCTTCATCGGGCAGGCGCACCGCTGGCTCGCCCCGCTCGGCGGCGCCGACCTCGACGGCGACGGCGCTCTTGAGCTGGCCTATGTCGACCGCCCACACCTTGCCAAGACCCTGCGCGTGGTGCGCTACCGCCCCGGCGACCCGCAGCTGCGCGACGTCGCGGCGCGGCCCGGGCTGACCAATCATCGCATCGGCTGGGATCATATCGCGGGCGGCCTGCGCGACTGCGGCAGCGGCCCCGAGATGGTTCTGGCTGACGGCGATTTCTCCCGCCTCGTCGCGGCGCGCCTCCGCGCAGGCCGCCTCGAATTGCGCGATCTCGGCGCCTGGACGGCGGCACGCTCCGAGGCAGCCCTGCGCTGCCAATAAAGCCGCGGGCCTCCGAGCTCGAAGCCCCAAGCCGCCTCCTTTCTTTCCAAATACGCCCGCCGGGGGCGGTCCCCGACCGTCCGCCAAAGCGTCGCCGGGACAGCCTGCCGCGACCGAAAGGGGCTTTGCTTTCCCGTCCGCCGCGCGTACCCATGCTCACATGAGAACACTCTTTCTTGGGGACGTGATGGGCCGCGCCGGGCGGGCTGCCATCGCCGAGACCCTTCCCCGCCTGCGCGAAGACTGGAAACTCGATTTCGTCGTGGTGAACGGCGAGAACGCCTCGAGCGGCACCGGGCTGACCGGCGCCCATGCCAAGATGATTCTCGAGGCCGGGGCCGACGTGGTCACGCTGGGCGATCACGCCTTCGACCAGAAGGAAATGCTCACCTACATCGAGAGCGAGCCGCGCATCATCCGCCCGCTGAACTTCGCCAAGCAGGCGCCGGGCCGCGGCGCCGCGCTCTTCACCGCCCGCCGCGGGCGCAAGGTGCTGGTGCTGCAGGTGCTGGGGCAGGTCTTCATGAAACGCGCCTTCGCCGATCCGTTTTCGGCGGTGGACGAGGTGCTGCGGCGCCACCCGCTGGGCGGGCAGGCGCAGATGATCCTCGTCGACATGCATTGCGAGGCGACCTCGGAGAAGATGGGCATGGGGCATTTCTGCGACGGGCGCGCCAGCCTTGTCGTCGGCACCCACACCCACGTCCCCACCGGCGACGCGCAGATCCTGCCGGGCGGCACGGGCTACCTGACGGATGCCGGCATGTGCGGCGATTACAACTCGGTGATCGGCATGGAAAAGGCCGAGCCGATGCGCCGCTTCGTCACCGGCATGGGCAAGACCCGCTTCCAGCCGGCGCTCGGCGAGGCGACGCTCTCTGGCGTGCTGGTCGAGACCGATGACCGCACCGGCAAGGCGACCTCGGTGCGCATGGTGCGCCAGGGCGGGCGGCTGGAGCAGGCCGGCCCCTGATGCACCGGGCCTTGCCCTTTCTCGCGCTGATCGCGGTGGGTGCGCTTTGGGGCGCGGGCCAGCCGCTGTCCAAGATCGCCGTATCCGAGGGCTACCGCCACGTCGGCATCCTGTTCTGGCAGCTGGCCCTTGGCGCGCTGTTGCTGGGTACTGTGACCCTGCTGCGCGGGCGCAGCCTGCGGTTCGCACGCGGGGATCCGCCGCTGCTGCTGTTCGTGGCGCTGGCAGGCACGGTGCTGCCGGGCATCTCCTCGTATACCGCCGCCGTGCATTTGCCCTCGGGGCTGATCTCGATCCTGCTCTCGGCGGTCCCGATGTTCGCCTTCCCGCTGGCGCTGGCGCTTGGCAACGACCGCTTCTCGCGGCGGCGCCTCGCCGGGCTCTCGCTGGGGCTGGGCGCAGTGGCGTTGCTGGTGCTGCCCGAGACCAGCCTGCCCGAGCCGGGTATGGCGCGCTGGATCCCCGTCGCGCTGGTCTCCTCGGTCTTCTACGCGCTCGAAGGCAACGTGGTGGGCCGCTGGGGCACGCGCGGGCTCGACCCGGTCAAGCTGCTGGCCGGGGCCTCGGCGCTTGGCGCGGTGATCGCCCTGCCGATGGCGCTGCTCGGCGGTCAGTTCATCGACCCGCGCCCGCCCTGGGGCGCGCCGGATCTCGCGATCCTGGCGGGTTCGGCGATCCATGCGCTGGCCTATGCGGGCTACGTGGCGGTGGTGGCCTCGGCTGGGGCGGTCTTTGCGGTGCAGGTCAGCTATCTGGTAACACTTTTCGGGCTCTTCTGGGCCATGCTCTTCCTAGGCGAGAGCTACAGCGGGGCGATCTGGGGGGCGCTGCTCATGATGTTGGCAGGCATGGCGCTGGTGCAGCCGCGGCCGCGCCACATTCTTGTAAGCGCCGGCGCATCCGCTAAGAATGAGCGGCGCTTCAACGGGTCGGGCGCGCAGACAGGCGACGTACAAGTATGAATTTCTTCGAGCTGAGCCAGACGGCACAGGCCTGGGTCACGATCGGCACGGTCCTTGCGATGTTCCTGCTCTTCATCCGCGAGACCTACCCGACCGAGGTGGTGGCGATCGGCGGCACCGCCTTCCTGCTGGCCATGGGCGTGCTGCCCTACCAGGATGCGCTCAGCGTGCTGTCGAACCCGGCCCCCTGGACCATCGCGGCGATGTTCGTGGTGATGGGGGCGCTGGTGCGCACCGGCGCGCTCGACACCTTCGCCACCTACGCGCAGGCGCAGGTGCAGCGCCGGCCGAAAAAGGCCATGGCGGTGATCATGGGCGTGGTGATCCTTGCCTCGGCCTTCATGAACAACACGCCGGTCGTCGTGCTGATGCTGCCGGTCTTCGTGCAGATCTCGAAATCGCTCGGCCTTCAACCTTCCAAGCTGCTGATCCCGCTGAGCTATGCCGCGATTCTCGGCGGCACCACCACGCTCATCGGCACATCGACCAACCTGCTGGTCGACGGCGTGGCGCGGGCCCAGGGGCTCGAGGCCTTCAGCATTTTCGAGGTCACCCCGCTGGCGATCATCCTCGTGGCCTGGGGCATGCTCTACCTGACCTTTGTCGGGCGCTTCTTGCTGCCCGACCGCCACTCCATGGCGGGGATGCTGTCGGATCGCTCGCGGATGAAGTTCTTTACCGAGGCGGTGGTGCCGCCCGACAGCGACCTCATCGGCCGCGAGGTGCTCGGCGTGCAGCTCTTCAAACGCGAGGGTGTGCGGCTGATCGACGTGGTGCGCGGCGACGAGTCGCTGCGCCGCAACCTTGAAGGGGTGACGCTGCAGGTCGGGGATCGGGTCGTGCTGCGCACCCAGATGACCGAGCTTCTGTCGCTGCAGCGCAACAAGTCGCTCAAGCGCGTCGACCAGGTCTCGGCCAAGGAAACCACCACGGTCGAGGCGCTGATCTCGCCCGGCTGCAAGATGGTCGGCCGCAGTCTCGGCGGGCTGCGCCTGCGCCGCCGCTTCGGGGTCTACCCGCTGGCGGTGCACCGGCGGAACCAGAACATCGGCCGCAAGATCGACGAGCTTGTAGTGCGCGTCGGCGACACGCTGCTGCTCGAGGGCGCCCCCGAGGACATCAAGCGTCTCGCCGAGGAAATGGAACTGGTCGACGTCTCGCGCCCCTCGGCCCGCGCCTTCCGCCGCGGCCATGCGCCGGTGGCCATCGGCGCCATGGGCGGCATCGTGGTGCTGGCGGCGCTCGGCGTCGCACCGATCCTCGCGCTGGCGGTGATCGCCGTGGCGGTGGTGCTCTTCACCCGCTGCATCGACAGCGACGAGGCCTTCTCCTTCGTCGAGGGTCAGCTGCTGGCGCTGATCTTCGCCATGCTCGCCATCGGCGCGGCGCTGGAAGCCTCTGGCGCGGTGCAGCTGATCGTGGGGGCCATCGCGCCGCTGCTCGAGACGCTGCCGGGACCGCTGCTGGTCTGGGCGGTCTTCCTGATGACGTCGATCCTGACCGAGGCGGTGAGCAACAACGCCGTCGCCGTGGTGGTCACGCCGATCGCCATCGGTCTCGCGCATCACCTTGGGATCGATCCGCGCCCGCTGGTGGTGGCGGTGATGGTTGCGGCCTCCTGCAGCTTCGCGACGCCCATCGGCTACCAGACCAACACGCTGGTCTACGGCCCCGGCGGCTACCGGTTCTCCGACTTCCTCAAGGTCGGCGTGCCGCTGAACGTGACCATGGGCATCCTCGCCGCGATGCTGATCCCGCTGTTTTTCCCGCTCTGAGCGGGGCGGGGCGCATAGCGGCGGCCCGAATGTGCAGGGCCGCTCCGGTCTTAGGCGTCCGCATCCCTGCAAAACAGGGGCGTCGGGCTTGCGGGGGCGGGGGGCTCTGGGGTATGAGACCGCGATATTCCACATGACAGACGAGGCAAGGGGTCCACATGGCCGGCCATTCCAAATGGGCAAACATCCAGCACCGCAAGGGCCGTCAGGACGCGGTGCGCGCCAAGCTCTTCTCGAAATTCTCCAAGGAGATCACCATCGCCGCCAAGATGGGCGATCCCGATCCCGAAAAGAACCCGCGCCTGCGGCTCGCCGTCAAGGAAGCCAAGAGCCAGTCCATGCCCAAGGACAACATCGAGCGCGCCATCAAGAAGGCGATCGGCGGCGACGGTGAGGATTACGAGGAAATCCGCTACGAGGGATACGGCCCGAACGGCGTGGCTGTGATCGTCGAGGCGATGACCGACAACCGCAACCGCACCGCCTCCAATGTGCGCTCGACCTTCACCAAGAACGGCGGCAACCTCGGCGAGACCGGTTCGGTTGCCTTCATGTTCGAGCGCAAGGGCGAGATCATCTACAAGGCCGCCGCCGGTGACGCCGACACCGTCATGATGGCGGCGATCGAAGCTGGCGCCGAGGATGTCGAGAGCGACGAGGAAGAGCACGTCATCTACTGCGCCGACACCGATCTGAACGAGGTCGCCACCGCGCTCGAGGCTGAGCTTGGCGAGTCGGAATCGACCAAGCTGATCTGGAAGCCGACCACCACCACCGAGCTCGATCTCGACTCGATGCAGACGCTGATGAAGCTGGTCGATGCGCTCGAAGACGACGACGACGTGCAGCGCGTCACCACCAACTTCGAAGCTTCCGACGAGGTCATGGCCCAACTCTGAGCCGCGCCAACTCGTGCAATGCCGAAGGGGCGGGGGGAGACTCCAGCCCCTTTTTCGTGCCGCGCCGCGATCCCGGACGCGGGGGCGGCGCAGCCACCTCCTAGCGCGGCGTGTAGTGACGCATCTCGTCGATCATTCCGAGAAACGGCCGGATGTGCCCGAAGAACTCGCGGAATTCGGCGCTGCCGCGGAATTTCTCCATGTGATCCTCGGCCGAGGTCCACTGGATGCGCAGGATGAATTGAGTAGCGTCCTCGTCGCACTGGCAGATCTCGAACTCCAGCGCGTAGGGCGAGCGCAGCAGCGGCGCCCGCGCCTCGGCATAGGCGCGCAGGAAGTCGTCCTGCTGCGCCTCGGGCACCGTGTAGCGGATGTACTCCACCGTCATGTGGCGGGCTCAGACGCGCGTGATCGCCAGCTCGACCACCCCCGGCACGGTTCCGGAATAGGTGGCGGTCAGTGCCAGATCGAGATCGCCCAGCGTAATGTGCGTGTGCTGCGCGCGCCGGTCGCCGCCGCGGTCCTCAAGCTTCTCGCCGATGCGCAAGACGAACTCGCTGCCGTCATGCGCCATGCCGTCGAGCGCGCGCTTGGGCATCACGCCGGAATAGAGCTCCACCCGGTCCGCGGTCGACTTCGGGCAGGCGCCGAAGACGATGAAAAACGCACTGAGCGTGCCGACGCTCTCGTCGTGGAAATCGTGGCGGAAGCCGATCGAGGCGCCGACCCCGCCAGCGCTGTTCTCGGCGGTGGCGCCGACGGCCTGGAAGCCCGCGATCACCTGCGGCGGTAGCGCCGTCTCCAGCCAGTCGCCGGCATGCAGCGCGTCGCCCATGAGGTGCCAGGTCAGCTCGGTGTCGTTGGCGATGACGAATTCCACCTGCTGCGCCGGGGCAGGGTGCGGCATGGCGCCGAGATCGCCGCGCATCGCCTCGAAAGCGCCGAGGATGTCATGCGCTCTGATGGGGGTGCTGTGGGGCGGACTCCCCGCGTTTGTGGCAAAACCTGCCATGACTATATCTCCTGGAAATGGACTTCTTGCAAAAATACGAAACCCAGTTTGCCGCAATCGGGGCGGCGCACCAACAGCCTTTCTGTGGCAGGCGGCAAACCGCCAGCGCTGCCCGTCCCGGGGCCCTTGCCTCGCGCCGGATCAGGCGTCAGTTTGGCGCCGACAGATGCAGCCGCCGCAAGACATGCAAGGACCGATGACCCAATATCTCGACATGCCCGA
Organism: Alloyangia pacifica; assembly: GCF_003111685.1. Classification (NCBI taxonomy): domain Bacteria; kingdom Pseudomonadati; phylum Pseudomonadota; class Alphaproteobacteria; order Rhodobacterales; family Roseobacteraceae; genus Alloyangia; species Alloyangia pacifica. The sequence continues at coordinate 956,299 of NZ_CP022189.1, forward strand.
CTATCGCCTCGCCTATGTCCACACGCCGGGGGAGGGACCGACCGTGGTCTTCCTGTCGGGCTACAAGTCCGACATGGAAGGCACCAAGGCCCTGCATCTCGAGGCCTGGGCCAAGTCCCGCGGCCGCGCCTTCCTGCGGCTTGACTACTCCGGCCACGGGCAGTCCGGCGGCACCTTCGAGGACGGCTGTATCGGCGATTGGGCGGCGGATGCGCAGGCGGTGATCGAACATGCCACCTCGGGCCCGCTGATCCTCGTCGGCTCGTCGATGGGCGGCTGGATCGGCAGCCTGCTGACCCAGCGGCTGAAGGACGTGCGCGGCTTCGTCGGCATCGCCGCCGCGCCGGATTTCACCGAGGACGGCTTTTGGGCCGGGTTCTCCGAGGCCGAGCGGACCGAGGTGATGGAGACGGGCGTGGTCTACCTGCCCTCGGCCTATGGCGATCCCTATGCCGTCACCCGCAAGCTGATCGAGGATGGGCGCGAGAACCTCGTGCTGCGGAGCCCGCTGCCGATGCCCTTCCCGGTGCGGCTGGTGCAGGGCACCGAAGACGAGGCGGTGACCCGCGAGACCGCGCTGCGCCTGCTCGACCACATCGACAGCCCCGACCTGCGGCTCACGCTGGTGAAGGGCGCCGACCACCGCTTTTCCGAGCCCGAGAACCTGACCCATATCGAGACCGCCATCCTCGAGGTTGGCGGCTGAGGAGAGACCATGGACCATCGCATCAGCCTTATCACCCTTGCCGCCCGTGACCCCGAGGCGCTGGCCGGCTTCTACGAGGCGCTGGGATGGCAGCGCGTCGATGCGGTGCCCGGCATGGTGGTCTTCGACCTGCTGGGGCAGGCGATCGGCATCTATTCCCGCGACGCGCTGGCCGAGGACATGGGGGTGGCCCCCGAGACCCTCGGCCATGGCGCGATGACGCTGGCGCATAACGTCGGCTCGCCCGAGGAGGTGGACGCCCTGATGGCCAAGGCCGAGGCGGCGGGGGCAAAGATCCTGCGCCCCGGCGGCGGGGTGCACTGGGGCGGGCACATCGGCTATTTCGCCGACCCCGAAGGACACGTCTGGGAGATTGCCCACAACCCGTTCTCGCCGCTCCGGGCCGAGGATGGCGCCTTCCGCTGGCGCGGCTACTGAGCCCGGCAGGGCTTTCTTAACCACGCGCGCCTAGGCTGCCCCCGGCAAGGGAGGCGGCCATGCAGGGCTTCGATCCGCAATACCGGGACTACCCCGACTACCTGCGCCAGTTGGCGCAGCAGGTCTGGTCGCGCCGGGGGCTCGGCGGCGAACAGGCGCTGGATCGGCTCTGGCACCCTCACGTGATCCTGCGCCGCCCCGGCGGCATCGGCTTCGGCCCCGAGGCGCTGCGCGCCGAGGTCTTCGAGCTGGTCTCGGCCCTGCCGGACCTCGAGGTGGTGACCGAGGATGTGCTTTGGACCGGCACCCCGCGGCGCGGGCTCCTCGGCGCGCAGCGGCTGCTGTGTTCGGCCTCGCATGGCGGCGAGGGGGTCTTTGGCGCACCATCCGGGACACGTCTGCGTTTTCGCATGCTTGCCGAGCTGCATGCCAAGGACAATCGCGTCGCCGACCTCTGGGCGGTGCGCGACACCGGGGCAATCCTGCGCCAGATCGGCCTTTCGGTGCGGGACTGGGCGCGCTGGCGACTCACCGGGCGCGACCCGGACAGCCAGCCCTTCCGCCCGCAGGTCGACGCACAGGGCCCCTACACGGGGCAGGGCGACGACAGCCGCTGGGGCGAAGCCCATGCCGCCCTGCTCGAAGAGATGATGGACGGCGGCTTCTCGGTCGCCCCGGCCCGTTACGACGCTTCCGCGCGGCTCTGCCTTCCGGGCGGAGAAATGTCGCGCGGCGCCGAAGGCGGCGAGCGCTTCTGGCTGGGGCTGCGTGCGGCCTTCCCCTCGGCGCGTTTCACCATCCACCACCGCGCCGGCGCCGAGGCGCCGCGCTGCCCGCCGCGCACCGCGCTGCGCTGGTCGCTGAACGGTCGGCACGACGGCTGGGGCCGCTTCGGCCCGCCCACCGGGGCAGAGGTGCACGTGATGGGGCTCAGCCAGGCCGAGTTCGGGCCTGAAGGGTTGCGCCGGGAATGGTCGCTCTACGACGAAGCGGCGGTCTGGATGCAGATCCACATTGGCACCGGCGCCGTCCCGGCGCAGGCGACCAGCAAGCCCGCCGCGGCGCGGCTTGGCTGAGCCCCGCGCCGCCCCGGCTGCTGCGAAGACCGCCCCACGGCGGCGGCCCGCCGGTGTGGTGACTTCCTGCTTTCGCTGGGAATCCCCGGCATATAGTCTACGTCCCACTGCAGGGACCGGCGCATCGGGCGCCGCGAAAAGTCCCGCGGCTTGACGACAGGGCAGAACGGACTTGGTGACCCAGCTCACGCATCTCATGCGCGCGGCGCCCGCCGCGCGGAACCACGACCCGGACACCCGGAGGCGGCGGCATGGCTGAGCCGCTCGTCCTGTTGCCGGAAACCATGTGCGACGCGCGGCTCTACGGCCCGCAGATCGCCGACCTCTCGCGCGAGATGGCGGTGATGGTCGCCCCCGTCCACCTCGGCGACCGCATCGAAGAGATCGCCTCGACCCTGCTCGACGTGCTGCCCCGCCGCTTCGCGCTGGCGGGCTGCGGCTTCGGCGGGATGGTGGCGATCGAGCTGCAGCGGCGTGCGCCCGACCGCGTGACGCGGCTGATGCTGATCGGCAGCTCGCCCCTCGCCGACACACCGCAGCAGGCCGACGAGCGCGACCGGCTGGTGATCAAGGCCCGCGCCGGAAAGTTCGCAGAAGCGGTCGAGGCGCTGCTCCCCGAGGAGAGCCTCGCCGAAACCCCCTATCGCGACGAGATCATGGCGCTGGTGCGCGACATGGCCGAGGGCTTCGGCTCCGATGTCTTCGTGCGGCAGGCGCGGGCCTTGCAACGTCGGCGCGACCAGCAGGCGGTCGTGCGCAAGCTTCGCATCCCGGTGATGATCGTCGCCGGGACGCAGGACACGCTCTACCCCGAGAAACGACAGAGCGTGCTGGCCGAGCTGATCCCCGGCGCGGTGCTGCGGATGATCGCGGGCACCGGCCACCTGCCCATGCTCGAGGATCCGGATGCGCTCAGCGCGGCGATCCGCGCCTGGATGCGCCTCCCGGCGCCGCGCTGAGTCGCGCCAAAGCTTGACCGCCCCCGCGCCGCCGCCTATGGGAGCCGGGCGTGGAGGGCTGGGCGGCCGCTGCGGCGGGTGACCGCCGGAGAGGAAAGTCCGGACTCGCTGAAGCATCGGTGCCGGGTAATGCCCGGGCAGGGCAACCTGACGGAAAGCGCCACAGAGAACAGACCGCCGTCCCTCGGGGCGGTAAGGGTGAAACGGTGGGGTAAGAGCCCACCGGGGGGCTGGCAACAGGCCCCGCATGGCAAGCCCCACCGGGAGCAATGCCAAATAGGGACCCCGCGCGGGGCATGATCTCTTCGGAGATATCGCCGCAGGGCCGCTTCAGCCCGAGGGGTCCGGGTTGGCAGCTTGAGCCGTGCGGCAACGTACGGCCTAGAGGAATGGTCGCACAGGGGCGGGGCAACCCGCTCTGGACAAAATCCGGCTTATAGGTCCTCCACGCATGATATCTCCTCCGTCCGCGCCGGGCGCGCTGGGGATGAATTTGGGGAAAATCCGTCTTCCTCGCGATTCCCGACCCGAGAGCTGTTGACTCCGGGCCGCGGCTGGGTAAAAGGCGGGCTCCAAGAGATTTCACGGGCGGCTTTCGCCCCCCGTTGCAGGAGAAGAAGAATGGCGAAGCCGACCACCATCAAGATCCGCCTGAACTCGACCGCCGGGACGGGCCATTTCTACGTGACCAAGAAAAACGCGCGGACCATGACCGAAAAGATGACCGTGCGCAAGTACGACCCGGTCGTGCGCAAGCACGTGGAATATAAAGAAGGCAAGATCAAGTAAGCCTTCCTTGATTTCGGATCACGAGAGCCGCACGGGAAACCGCGCGGCTCTTGTCGTTTCTGCGGCGTGCATCCCGGTTTGCGCAGGGCGCGAATTTGCCTGATGTCCGAGGCACGTGGCGGACTCCGTATGCCAAAGTGGCCCATGGTATACCGCTAAGGCCCTGATTTCCCTGCATGACGGGCATTCCGTCTCGTGGGTTTCTGCGCTTTCCCTTTCGTGAGACGCTGTGTCGCAGAAATTTCGGCCGCCCAAGTCGCGGTCCCTCCCTCCCGGCGCGTTCCGCGCAGATCCGAAAGAGACCCATATGATCAAATCTTCTCTCCTGGCCGCCCTGGCCATTGCCCTTCCCATGTCGCTGCCGCTGGCTGCGTCCGCCGCCTCGCTGACCCTCTCCGAGCCGCTCGCCGGTGGCACGCTGCGCGAGGGCACCGTGGATATGTCCGTCTACACCCAGCCCGTGGATGAAACCGGCATCGAGGTCGTCGCCTTCTACACCGAGCGCGCAGGTGGCGAGCCGATGCGCCTTGCGATGCGGCTCGAGGATGGTGACAGCACCACCTTCGGCCTGCCGGGGGTCTCGGGCGTCTCCTACCGTTTCGAGCGCGCCGCCGAGGCGGTCACCGTGACCAGCGCCCCGGCTCGCAGCGAGCTTGCGCTGAACTGAGCGGTGTCCGTGTCGCATCGGCCAAAGGCCGTCCCCGCGGGGACGGCCTTTTTGCTGCGCATTGGCCTCTCGCGCGGACCGCGGCGCTCTGCTAGGGGTCGCGCGACGAAGCAGGGGCCGGGTAGCGATGGACGAAACGCGGATCATTCTTGAGGCAGGACCGGGCGGCGCAGCGGCGCTCTTCGAGCGTCCGCGCGAACTGGTCACCGCGTCGAGCCCCGCCGGGGCGCTCGTGGCGCTGGCGCGGCTCGAGCAGGCCCGGGCCGAGGGCTTCTGGGTCGCGGGTTACGCCGCCTACGAGTTGGGCTTCGCGCTGGAGCCGTCGCTGGCGCAGCTCTGGGCACCCGGTGCCCCGCTGCTGCACTTCGGTATTTTCGACGCCCCGCAGGATGCCTCGGAGGCGCTGGAAGAGATGCCGGGACAGGGCGCGCGGGTCACCTCCGTGACGCCGCTCTGGTCAGCAGAGCGCTACGCCGGGGCCTTCCACGAAATCAAGGAGATGCTGGCGGCGGGCGACCTCTATCAGGTCAACCTGACCATGCCGGTGGAGGCCCGCTTCGAGGGCACGCCCGAGGCGCTCTGGGCGGCGCTGCGGGCCTATCAGCCGGTGGGCCACGGTGGCTTTGCACAGCTTGGGGGCGAGACGATCCTGTCTTGCTCGCCAGAGCTTTTCTTCCAGCTCGACGCAAGGGGCCGCATCGAGGTGGCGCCGATGAAGGGCACCGCCCCGCGGGGCGCCACCCCGGCGGAGGACGATGCGCTGCGCGAGGCGCTGGCGGCGGACGAGAAGAACCGCGCCGAGAACGTGATGATCGTGGACCTGATGCGCAACGACCTGTCGCGGCTGGCGCGGCCGGGCAGCGTCAAGGTGCCCGAACTGCTGAAGGTCGAACGCTATGCCACGGTGCACCAGATGGTCTCGCGGGTGGCGGCCGAGCTCGAGGGGCGCCCCTCGGTGACGGACCTGCTGCGGGCGATTTTCCCTTGCGGCTCGATCACCGGGGCGCCGAAGATCGCTGCGATGAAGGCGATCCACCGGCTCGAGGGATGGCGCCGCGGGGTCTATTGCGGCGGGCTCGGCTGGATGGCGCCGGATGGGACGGCGGAGTTCAACGTGGCGATCCGCACGCTGAGCGTGACCGGCGCGGGCCGCGCCCTGCTGGGTGTCGGCGGCGGCATCGTGCAGGACAGCAGCTGCGAGGCGGAATACGAGGAGGCGCTGTGGAAAGCCCGATTCCTGACCGGATTGATGCAGCAGGGCTGAGCCCCGAGCTGCGGCTGATCGAAACCCTGCGCTGGCAGCCTGGCAGCGGACCCCTGCGCGGCGCGCGGCACGTGGCGCGCTGCCTGCGCAGCGCGGCGGCGCTCGGCATTCCGCTGGAGCGGGCGGCGCTGGAGGCTGCATTGGCTGGGTTTTATGCCGACAGCCCGCGGCGGCTGCGGCTGACCGTGGGCCGGGCGGGGGATATCGAGATCACCTCGGCGCCCTTCGATCCCGCCGCTGTCCCCGCGGGGACGCGGGTGATGCTCTGCGCCGTGCGGCTCGACCCCGGGGCGGCGCTGCTGCGCCACAAGACCACCGCGCGGGCACTCTATGACGCGGCGCTTGGGGCGCGGCCCGAGGGTGTGGATGAGCTGCTCTTTCTCAACACCCGCGGCGAGCTCTGCGAGGGGGCTTACACGAATGTCTTTCTGGAGCGTGAAGACGGCGCGCGGGTGACCCCGGTGCTGGCGTCAGGGCTGCTGCCGGGGGTACTTCGCGAGACGCTGCTGGAGGAGGGCGCCTTTGCCGAGGCAGTGGTCAGCCTTGCCGATCTGCGGCGTGCCAAACGGCTCTGGATCGGCAATTCGCTGCGCGGGCTGATGGGGGCCGAGCTGCTGCGCGGAGAGGTGCCATCGCCGCTTTGAGGCCGCCGGGGCGCGCCCAAAGAAAAGCCCCGCCAGACCGGGGTCTGGCGGGGCCGGGATGCCGGTGCTGGCGGCGCGATTACTCGCGGTTGCCCATCAGCTGCAGCAGGAACATGAACAGGTTGATGAAGTCCATGTAGAGGTTCAGCGCGCCGACGATGGCCGACTTGGCGAGCCATTCGCTGTCGCCGCTGGCGGCGTGCTGGATGTAGGTGTTCTTGATGTTCTGCGTGTCATAGGCGGTCAGGCCGGCGAAGATCAGCACACCCAGGATCGAGATGGCGAAGTGGATCGCCGGCGAGCCGAGGAAGATGTTGATGATCGAGGCCACGAGGATGCCGATCACGCCCATGATGAGGAACGACCCCCAGCCGGAGATGTCCTTCTTCGTGGTGTAGCCCCAGAGCGACAGGCCGGCGAAGGCGATCGCGGTCACCAGGAAGACCTGGGCGATCGAGAAGCCGGTGAAGGCCACGAAGATCCAGCTCAGCGACAGCCCCATCACCGCCGCGAAGGCGTAGAAGAAGAGCTGCGCGCCGGCGGCGGACAGGCGCTGGAGGGCCGCGCCAAAGGCGAAGACCATGATCAGCGGTGCAAACATGACGATCCAGCCGAGGATGTTCGGCTGAAGGGTCATCGGGTCGCGGAAGACCGCCAGAAGATTAGGGCTCGTGCCGACGGCCCAGGCGACTGCGAAGGTCAGCAGCATGCCCACGGACATGGTCGCATAGACCTTGTTCATGTGCGCGCGGAGCCCCGCGTCAATCTGGGCCGCGCGTGCGCCAGCCGCGCCGTGGGTCCGGATTGTGTTCAAGTCTGCCATCGGGTCGTGTCCTCCGAGTTGAATATGTGCAGCAGCAGTATAACTGTTCGGGTCCGATATTGGCAGCGGCTTGCTTCTTTTCAAGAAGGGCGATGCGTAAAAGAGACTGTTTATGAACTAAAATTGCCCTCTCCGTTCAGCCGCGGCGGGGCGGCGGCGGAGAGGGCAGTGCGGGCCCCGGGGGGAGCGGACCGAAAAGTGAAATGGCGCGAGGGGCTTGCGGCAGGGCTCAGAGGCGCCAGTGGCTCGGCGCGTCCCAGAAGCCGCGCTTGGCCTCTTCCAGTGCCTGGCGCCTGGTCAGACCCAGATCGCGCAGCAGATGATCGTCGAGCTCGGCGAGCTTGCGGCGCTGGCGGGAGAGGCCGAGCAGCGCGACAAAATGGGTCAGCAGGGATGCGCGGCGCAGCGGGCGGTGCCCGATCCGGGCGCGGGGCAGGGCAATATCACGGAGCATGAGGCTATCCTTCACATATGCTGATGTGTTTGGGTGTTTCCATGTTGCTGTGTGATGAGTTATGCTGCGAGGGAGGATATCTGTAAAACGAATGTTCCTGAAGCAAATCATCACGGAGCTTGATGTATGCGAAACCTCGATCTGACGACCCTGCGTTCGTTCGTGGCGGTGGCGGATGCCGGCGGGGTGACCCGCGCGGCGGGCTTTCTGAACCTGACGCAATCGGCGGTCTCGATGCAGCTCAAGCGGCTCGAGGAGATGCTGGGGCTGGCGTTGCTCGACCGCTCGGGGCGGGGCGTGGCGCTGACGCCCGCCGGCGAGCACCTGCTGAAATACGCCCGCCGCATGGTCGAGATGAACGACGAGATCTACGCCCGGCTCACCCGGCAGGAGTGGGAGGGGGAGATCGTGCTCGGCGTGCCGCATGACATCGTCTACCCGGTGATCCCGCGGATCATGAAGCGCATGCAGCGCGATTACCCGCGGGTGCGGGTGCAGCTGATCAGCTCCTATACCTCGGATCTCAAGGAACAGTTCGCCCGCGGCGCCATCGACGTTATCCTCACCACCGAGAGCGCGCCGGGCGAGGGCGGTGAGGCGCTGCTCGAGGTGCCGCTGCGCTGGTTCGGTGCGCCGGGCGGCACCGCCTGGCGGAGCAAGCCGCTGCGGATTGCTTTTTCGCGCCGCTGCGGCTTCCGGCCCGTCGCCATCGCGCAGATGGAGCGCGAGGGGCTCGACTGGGAGCTGGCGGTGGATTCCGAGATGGACCGGACCATCGAGGTCTCGGTCTCGGCCGATCTTGCGGTGACGCCGATCCTCGAGGGGCACGCGCCGCAGCATTTCGAGATGATCCCGCAGGGCGTATTGCCGGACCTCGGGCTGCAGCAGATCTGCCTTTATGGCTCGGCCGCCAAGCCGCAGATCATCGCGCCGATGCTGGAGATGCTGCGCAGCGAGTTCTGCACCCTGCGCCGCCGCCCCGAGTTGGCGGCGGAATAGGGCTCAGCCGGGGATCTCGATCACCACCTTGCCGGTCGAGGTGCGGTTGCGCAGCAGATCGAGCCCCTCGGCGACGGCGGACAGCGGCAAAACGTGGCTGATGTGCGGCTGCAGCTTGCCCTCGGCGTGCCAGGCGAAGAGTTGCGCCAGCGAGCCGGTCAGCGCCTCGGGGCGGAAGGTGAGGTAGCCGCCCCAGTAGAGCCCCATGACGGTGAGGTTCTTGACCAGCAGGTGGTTGGCCTTGATCTGCGGGACGGTGCCGCTGGCGAAGCCGATGGTCAGCAGGCGGGCTTCGGGGTTGCAGGCGCGGAAGGCGGCGTCGAACTGCGCGCCGCCCACCGCATCATAGACCACGTCGGCGCCGCCAAGCGCTTTCACCTCGGCGCGCAGGTCTGCATCGGTCGCGTCGATCAGGTGATCGGCCCCGGCGCGGCGCGCGACCTCGAGCTTTTCCGGCCCGCGGGCGCAGGCGATGACCCGCGCGCCCATCAGCTTGCCGATCTCGACCGCGGTGAGGCCAACGCCGCCCGCCGCGCCGAGCACCAGCAGCGTCTCGCCGGGCTGCAGCCGGGCGCGGTGGTCCAGTGCGAGGTGGCTGGTGCCATAGGCGATCTGGAACCCGGCGGCGACGGTGCTGGACATGCTCTCGGGCAGCGGCACGGCGCGGGCGGCCTCAAAGACGCCGTATTCCGCCAGCCCGCCCTGGCCGCCAAAGAGCGCAACGCGGTCTCCGGGGTGGGGATGCTGGACGCCGGGACCGACGGCATCGACCACTCCGGCGACCTCCATCCCGAGGGTGAAGGGCGGCTCGGGCGTGTCCTGGTAGCGGCCCTCGATCATCAGAAGATCGGCAAAGTTGAGTCCGCAGGCCTCGATCCGGAGGCGAATCTGCCCGGCGCCCGGCACTGGAAGGGGCGTCTCGATGAGATTCGGTGGCGTGCCAAACGAGTCAATCCGATAGGCTAGCATTACATATCCCTCGGTATAGGTTTTGGGTTTGCCCGCTTAAGTAAAGGCTTGTCGCGCTCAGAACTTGGCAAAAATGTGAAAGCACCGAAAGCGACGTTAAGTCATTGTTTGGATTTACAACCGTGGAGTGAATTACCTCCGTGACGCTCATCGGCAGCGGCGCAACTCACTTGATCTGCATCAAACAAGCAAGGTAGCTTTTGTTCACGTAAAAAGTGTGGCTCCGGCCGCTGCTGTGAGCGGTCGGTTTTTTTGTTGGTGCTCTGCATTTTTTCGCAGGGCGAGTGAAAGGAAGAAACGATGACGCATCCCGTGGACGTGCATGTGGGTAAACGCATTCGTCACCGCCGCTGGCTTGTCGGAATGACGCAGCAGCAACTCGCAGAACATGTCGGTATCAAGTTTCAGCAGATCCAGAAATACGAAACCGGTGCGAACCGCGTCAGCGCGTCCCGGTTGTGGGATATCGCCGACGCCCTCGAGGTGCCGGTGAGCTTCTTCTTCGAGGGGATCGAGAGCGGCCAGTCCGCCGACGAGACGACCGCCACGCCCGCCAGCCCGTCCATGCCCGCCGACATCCTCGGCGACAAGGAGGCGCTCGACTTGGTGCGTTCCTACTACGCGATCCCCGAGAACCAGCGCCGCCGCCTGTTTGAATTGGCCCGGGTGCTCTCGGACGTCGCTTGAGCCTTGGAGCCCCCTGCGTTAGCTGGATCCGGTAGGATCGTGCAGCAGGGGGCCGTCATGGCTGAGACTTCCACCGGAATTTCCGCAGACTTGATTTCCGCAGACTTGGCCGAAGAGCTCTGGCAGACCGCCGCCGAGATGGCCGAGGCCGCGCGCGCGGCAATCCTGCCGCATTTCCGCGCCGAGGGGCTTGGTGCGGACAACAAGCTCTCCGAGGGGTTCGACCCGGTGACCGTCGCCGACCGCGCCGCCGAGCAGGCGATGCGCGCCGTCTTGGCGGCGCGCCGTCCGATGGATGCCATCCTCGGCGAGGAATACGGCCACGAGTCGGGCGAGAGCGGGCTGACCTGGGTGCTCGATCCGATCGACGGCACCCGCGGGTTCCTGTCGGGCACGCCGACCTGGGGTGTGCTGATCGCGCTGTCGGATGCCTCGGGCCCGGTTCTGGGGGTGATCGACCAGCCCTATACCTCCGAGCGCTTCGAGGGGGGGCTTGGACGTGCCGTCTGGTCCGGCCCACTGGGTGCGCGTCCGCTGGCGTCCCGGCCGGCGCGGCCGCTCTCCGAGGCGATCCTCTTCACCACCTTCCCCGAGGTCGGCACCGAGGCCGAGGCCGCCGCCTTCCGCCGGGTGTCGGCGCAGGCGCGGCTCACCCGCTACGGCATGGATTGCTACGCCTATGCGCTGCTCGCCGCCGGGCAGATCGACCTGGTGATCGAGGCCGGGTTGCAGGCCTATGATGTGCAGGCGCCGATCGCGGTGATCGAGGCGGCGGGGGGCCTGGTCACCGACTGGCAGGGCGGCAAGGCCCATGAGGGCGGTCAGGTGCTGGCCGCCGCCAATGCCGAGATCCACGCCGCCGCGCTGGCGCTGCTGAACGGCTGAGGGCGCGGCGCGCATTCTTCGGCAAATCCCGAAACAGCCTCATCCGGGGTCAGTCTTTCCTTCGATGCCCGGAAGGGGCAGGGTGGCGCTATCCACCCGAGGAGCCCCCAAGATGAGTGAAATCCTGATCCGCAACGCGCGCACTGTCCTGACCATGGATGATGCCGGGACCGAGCTAGCGGATGTCGACATCCTGCTGCGCGACGGGGTGATCGCCGAGATCGGCCCTCGGCTCGAGACCGAGGGCGAGATCGTCGATGCGCGTCATTGCGTGGTGACGCCGGGCCTCGTCAACACCCATCACCATCTCTACCAGGGGCTGACCAAGGCGGTGCCCGGCGGGCAGGACGCGCTGCTCTTTGGTTGGCTGCAGACGCTCTATCCGATCTGGGAGCGCTTCGGGCCCGAGGAATTCTACGTCTCGGCGCAGGTCGGGCTCGCGGAACTGGCGCTCTCGGGATGCACGCTGAGTTCCGACCACCTCTATCTTTATCCCAACGGCGCGCGGCTCGATGACAGCATCGCCGCAGCCGAGGACCTGGGCGTGCGCTTCCATGCCACGCGCGGCAGCATGAGCATCGGCGTCAGCGAGGGCGGGCTGCCGCCGGACTCGCTGGTCGAACAGGAGAGCGCCATCCTCGAGGATTGCATCCGGGTGATCGACGCCTTCCACGACCCTTCAGAGGGCGCCATGGTGCGGGTCGGCGTCGCGCCGTGCTCGCCCTTCTCGGTGAGCCGCGAGCTGATGCGCGACAGCGCCATCCTCGCCCGCGACAAGGGGGTGATGATGCACACGCACCTTGCCGAGAACGACGAAGACGTGGCCTATTCGCTCGAGAAATTCGGTTGCCGCCCGGGGCAATACGCCGAGGATCTGGGCTGGACCGGCCCGGACGTCTGGCACGCCCATTGCGTGAAGCTCGACGGGCAGGAGATAGACCTGTTCGCCGCCACCCGCACCGGCGTGGCGCATTGCCCCTGTTCCAACTGCCGCCTCGGCTCGGGCATTGCGCCGGTGCGCGCGATGCTGGATGCGGGGGTGAAGGTCGGGCTGGGTGTCGATGGGTCGGCGAGCAACGACATGGCAAACCTCGTCGGCGAGGCACGGCAGGCGATGCTGCTCCAGCGGGTGCAGCACGGCGCCGACGCGATGAGCGCCCGTGCGGCCCTGCGGGTGGCGACGCGGGGCGGGGCCGAGGTGCTGGGCCGCAACGATTGCGGGCAGGTTGTCATCGGCATGCGCGGAGATCTGGCGCTTTGGGATGTCAGCGGGCTCGGAAGCGCCGGATCCTGGGACCCGGCGGCGCTGCTGCTGGCAGGACCGCAACAGGTGCGGCACCTTTTTGTCGAGGGGCGGCAGGTGGTGCGTGACGGACGCATCGCGACGATAGACATTGAGGCCGCGCTGCGCCGCCACGGGGAAATGGCGCGGACGCTCGCCGGGTTCGGCTGAACCCGGTCCTGAGGGGAACACATCTGACCGGAGGATTTTCATGCGACCTGCGCTGACTGCCCGACTGCTGCCGCTTGCCCTTTGCGCGGCGCTCTGCGCCTGCGTGGTGGTGCCGCTGCCGCAGACCGAGACCGGGGGCGAGCCCGCGCGCTTCCTCGAAAACCCCTCGGGGGCGCAGCTCAACGCGCTCCGCGAGAGCCGAGGGCTGGCGCCCCTGAGCTATTCGCCGGTGCTGCAGAAGGTGGCGCAGGGCCATGCCGACGACATGGCGCGAATGAACGAGATGACCCATACCGGCAGCGACGGCAGCACCATCGGCGAGCGCATCCAGCGCCGCGGCTACAACCTCCGGCGTGGCGCCGAGAACATCGCCGAAACGGGCCGCGGCCTCGGTCGGGCGATGGAGATCTGGACCAACTCTCCGCCGCACCTGTCAAACATGCTCATGGAGGATGTGAAGGAATATGGCATCGCGGGGACCGGCGACTATTGGGTCATGGTGGTCGCCCGGGTGAAATGACCCGCGCTGCGGGCAGAGGGCTCCGGCGCGGCGCAGGCTTGCCGGGCGTCGCCGCCGCGCCATCTATATGCAGGGCGTGAAGGACCGGAGAGTGCTGATGAAACTGCCCAAGTGGCTTGCCCTGACCCTGCTGCCGCTGGCGCTTGCCGCCTGCGTCGATGTGCGCGCGCAACCCGGCGTGGTTGCGACGTCCGTGTCAAAGCCGGAGTCAAAGCCCGCATCAAGGCCGGTGGCCGTGGCCAACCAGCCTGCCGCCCGCGGCCAGGTCGAAGGGGCGAGCATCTACGAGCTGCGGCGCGCGCCGTCGCAGGTGGTGCAGAGCTCGCAGGCCGAGGCCGCCGCGACCTTTAACGGCTGGCGCCGGGCGCAGGGGCTGGCACCGCTGACCCGCTCGGCGCAGCTGCAGCGCGCCGCGCAGGCCCATTCCGATGACATGGCGCGGATGAACAAGATGAGCCATGTCGGCAGCGACGGCAGCCGCGTCGGCGCGCGCGCGCGGGCGGCGGGATACGACTATCGCCATGTCTCGGAAAACGTTGCCATGACCCCGCTCGGCATCGACAGCGCGATGGAGCTCTGGGCCAAGTCATCATCGCACCGCGCGGCCATGCTGCGCACGGATGTGCGCGAGTTCGGCCTCGCGCAGAACGGCCGCTACTGGACGCTGGTCATGGGCGTGCGCAAGTAGGGTAGGACCAAGGGGGCGCGGGAGGCGCCCCCGGTCCGAGCGTCAGATCACCTGCCTTCCGGCCACGTAGGTGGCCCGCACCGCCCGGTCGTCGCCCATCATCATGGTCGGGAAGAGCGCCTCCCAGATGTCGTTGGCCTCTGCCACGCGCTGCGCGATGGCCGGGGTGGAGGCCAGGTCGAGCACGGTGAAATCGGCCTCGAGCCCCGGTGCGAGGTTGCCGATCCGGTCCTCGGCCATCAGCGCCATCGCCGAGCCCTGCGTCGCCAGCCACAGCAGCGCCGAGGGATGCAGCGGGTGATGGCGCAGCTGCGCCACCTCGTAGGCCGCGGCCATGGTGCGGAGCATCGAGAAGGACGAGCCGCCGCCGGTGTCGGTGGCCAGCCCCACCCGCAGCCCTGCCTTGGTCAGCCCGTCCATGTCGAAGAGCCCCGAGCCGATGAAGGTGTTCGAGGTCGGGCAATGCACCAGCGCCGCGTTGACCTCTTTCAACCGCGCATGCTCGCGCGGCTCGAGATGGATGGCGTGGCCGTAGAGGCCTCGCTCGCCCAGCAGCCCGTAGGCCTCGTAGGTGTCAAGATAATCGCGCGCCTGCGGGTAGAGCGATTTCACCCAGGCGATCTCGTCGATCTGCTCGGAAAGGTGCGTCTGCATCAGCACCTCGGGGTGCTCGGCCCAGAGCGCGCCGAGCGCCTGCAGCTGCCCGGGGGTCGAGGTCGGCGAGAATCGCGGGGTGATCACATATTCTGCCCGGCCCCGGCCGTGCCACCGCTCGAGCAGCGCCTTGCTGTCGTCATAGGCCGATTGCGCGCTGTCCCGCAGGAAGTCGGGGGCGGTGTCGCGGTCCATGCAAGTCTTGCCCGCGAAGACCCGCATCCCGCGCGCCTCGGCGGCGCTGAACAGCGCCTCCACCGATTCGGGGTGGATGGTGCAATAGCTGCAGACCGAGGTGGTGCCATGCGCCAGCAGCAGGTCGAGATAGCGCCCGGCGATCTCGTCGGCGTAGGCGCGCTCGGCAAAGCGCGCCTCGGTGGGGAAGGTGTAATGGTTGAGCCAGTCGATCAGCCGCTTGCCCCAGCTCGCGATCATCCCGGTCTGCGGGTAATGCGCGTGCGCGTCGACGAAGCCCGGCACGATCAGCGCCTCGCCATGGTCCACCACCCGCGAGGCGGGATGCGCGGCGCGCAGCACCTCGGCGGTGCCGATCTCTCGAATCACCCCGTCCTCGACCAGCAGCGCCCCGGCAGGCTCGTGGCGCGCCGCCTCGACCCCTTCGGTGAAAGGCGAGCCGGTGAAGCGCAGGGTCTGCCCGAGGTGCAGGATCGGCGAAAGGGGGGTGGGGCTGGTGGGGGCCATGTCGGTCCTTGTGGTTGCGACCGGCCTAGGATGTGGGCGGCCAAGGTCAAGCGCAATGCGCCTCTGTTGCTCGTTCGCGCAATCCCCTAAGGTTTGCGCGAACGGCATTCAACGGGGCAGGCATGACCGAAGAGACCGGAAACCCGGCGACGGAAGACGCCCGCGAAGACGAGACCAACCCGCTGGAACGCAAGGTGGTCTCGGCGATCCTCTATGCGGTGGATGTCGGCGACCGCGAACAGCTCGTCGCGCTGATGGAGCCGCTGCACGCGGCCGACATCGCCGACCTTCTCGAGCAGATCAACGCCTACGACCGGATGCGGCTGATCAAGCTCTACGACAAGGAGTTCGACGGCGAGATCCTGTCGGAACTCGACGAGTCGATCCGCGAAGAGGTGATCCGGGCGCTGACCCCCGAGGTGCTCGCCGACGCGGTGCGCGAGCTCGATTCCGACGACGTGGTCGACCTTCTGGAAGACCTCGACCAGGATCAGCAGGATGCGATCCTCGATGTGCTCGAGGACAGCGACAGGGTCGCGGTCGAGAAATCGCTGACCTACCCGGAGTATTCCGCCGGCCGCCTGATGCAGCGCGAGGTGGTCATGGCCCCCGAGCACTGGAACGTCGGCGAGGCGATCGATTTCCTGCGCAGCTCGGACGATCTGCCGGAACAGTTCTACCACATCATCCTCGTCGATCCGAAGCTGCGCCCGGTGGGCAACGTGACCCTGGGCAAGTTGATGGCCTCGCGGCGCGAGGTGCTGCTGAAATCGCTGGTCGAGGAAACCTTCCATGTCATCCCGGTGACCCGGCCCGAGGCCGATGTCGCCTATGCCTTCAACCAGTACCACCTGATCTCGGCCCCGGTGGTGGACGAGAACGAGCGGCTGGTCGGGGTGATCACCATCGACGACGCCATGGCCGTGCTCGATGAGGAGCACGAGGAGGACATCCTGCGCCTCGCCGGGGTCGGCGACGAGAGCCGCATTTCGGACAGCGTGATCGAGACCACCCGGCAGCGTCTGCCGTGGCTGGGGGTGAACCTGATGACGGCGATCCTCGCTTCGCTGGTGATCGCCCAGTTCGAAGGCACGATCAGCCAGCTGGTGGCGCTGGCCGTGCTGATGCCGATCGTCGCGTCGATGGGCGGCAATGCCGGCACGCAGTCGTTGACCGTGGCCGTGCGCGCGCTGGCGACCAAGGATCTGACCAGCGCCAACCTCTGGCGGGTGATCCGGCGTGAGCTCATGGTCGGGCTGATCAATGGCGTCAGCTTCGCGCTTGTGATGGGGGTTCTGGAATACCTCTGGTTCGGCAGCGCGATGCTGGCGGTCGTGATCGCCGCGGCGATGGTCATCAACCTTGTCGTCGCCGGGCTGGCGGGGATCGCGGTGCCCGTGGTGCTCGAGAAATTCAAGGTCGACCCGGCGCTGGCCTCCGGCACCTTCGTGACCACGGTGACCGACGTGGTCGGGTTCTTCGCCTTCCTCGGGCTGGCGCAGGCGGTGCTGCTGTGAACCTCGACGAGGCCAAGCGCGCCGCGCGCGCCGAGGCGGCGCGGCGCCGCACCGAGGCCCATGCGGCCGATGCGGGGGCTGGCGCAGGGATGTTGAGCTCGGTGCTGGCGGGCTACCGCGGCGTGCCGCTCTCGGGCTACATGCCGATCCGCTCCGAGATCGACCCGCTGCCCGCCATGGCCGAGGCGGCGGCGCATGGTCCGGTGGCGATCCCGGTGATCGAGGCGCGCGGTGCACCGCTGCGCTTTGCCCGCTGGGAGCCCGAGATGGCACTGGTGCCCGGCGCCTTCGGCGCGATGATCCCGGAGCGCCCCGAGTTCGTGACCCCCGAGATTCTCATCGTTCCGCTGCTGGCCTTCACCCGGGACGGCCATCGGCTGGGCTATGGCGGCGGTTTCTACGACCGCACGCTTGCGGCGCTGCGCGCTGCGCGCCCGACGCTGGCCATCGGGTTTGCCTACGCGGCGCAGGAGGCAGGGCAGGTCCCGCTCGAGCCCACCGACGCGCCGCTCGACATGATCGTGACCCCGACCGAGGTGATCGCGCCGAGCCGAGGCTGAGCGCGCCGAGCGAGACCGGTGCGGGGCGCGGCAGATGCCGGTACGCCCCGGTTTCACGGCTGTGCCGGGAGCGCCGGTGTCAGAGCGCCCGCCAGCCGATGTCGCGCCGGCAGAACCCTTCGGGCCAGTCCACGGCATCCACCAGCGCATAGGCACGCGCCTGCGCCTCGGCGAGTGTGGCGCCGCGGGCGGTGGCGTTCAGCACCCTGCCGCCGTTGGCGACGATCTTGCCGTCCTTCTCGGCGGTGCCGGCGTGGAACATCTGGGTGAAGCTGTCCTCGGGCAGGCCCTCGAGCCCGGAGATCACCGTGCCCTTCTCGTAGGCGCCCGGGTAGCCCTCGGCGGCCATCACCACGGTCATCGCGTGATCGTCGGCCCAGGTCACCTTGGCCTCGGCCAGTCGGCCCTCGGCACAGGCGTGGAGCAGGTCCAGCACCTGGCCGCCAAGGCGCATCATCAGCACCTGGCACTCGGGATCGCCGAAGCGGACGTTGTATTCCACGAGGCGCGGTTGTCCGTTCTCGATCATCAGGCCGACGTAAAGCACGCCCTGGTAGGGCGTGCCGCGGCGCGCCATCTCGGCCATGGTGGGGCGGACGATCTCGTCGAGCGCCTTTTGCGCCACCTCGTCCGAGAGCACCGGGGCGGGGGAATAGGCGCCCATGCCGCCGGTGTTGGGGCCGGTGTCGCCCTCGCCGACGCGCTTGTGGTCCTGCGCGGTGCCGATGGGCAGCACGTCGGTCCCGTCGACCAGCACGAAGTAGGACGCCTCCTCGCCGGTCATGAACTCCTCGATCACCACCTCGGCGCCGGCCCCGCCGAAGGCGCCGCCGAACATGTCGTCGATCGCCTCTTCGGCCTGCGCCACGGTCTCGGCGATGATCACGCCCTTGCCGGCGGCGAGCCCGTCGGCCTTGACCACGATCGGCGCGCCCTGGGCGCGCACGTGCGCCTTGGCGCTTGCGGCGTCGGTGAAGTGGCCGTAGCCGGCGGTGGGCGCGTTGGCGGCGTCGCAGATTTCCTTGGTAAAGCTCTTCGAGGCCTCGAGCCGGGCAGCCTCCTTGGAGGGGCCGAAGACCAGCACGCCTGCCTCGCGCAGCCGGTCGGCAACGCCCGCGGCGAGCGGCGCCTCGGGGCCGACGATGACGAGGTCGATGGCGTTCTCACCGGCGAATTCCGCCACCGCGCCGCCGTCCTCGACGTCGAGCGAGGCGCATTCGGCGATCTGCGCGATCCCGGCATTGCCCGGCGCGACGATCAGCTTGTCGCACTTGGGGTTCTGCATCACGGCCCAGGCCAGGGCATGTTCGCGACCGCCGCCGCCGAGGATGAGGATGTTCATGGGGCCCGCTCTTTCAAGGTGAGGATCGCGGGCTTCCTACCGGCGGCGGGGGGCTCTGGCAAGACGGCAGGACGCGCCCACCTTTCCCTTGGCGCCGCCGGGCGCTAGTCTGGGCAAAGCGCGGGCGGACCAGCCCGGACAGGGCACTTACGGCAAGACGGGCACCATGGACCTTTTCGAAGACGATACCCCCGGAGACGCAGGCGACGGCAACATGCCGGAATTCACCGTCTCGGAGCTGTCAGGCGCGGTGAAACGGGTGATCGAGGGCGAGTTCGGCTTCGTGCGGGTGCGCGGCGAGCTGGGGCGGATTTCGCGGCCGCGCTCGGGGCATCTCTACCTCGACCTCAAGGACGACAAGTCGGTGATCTCGGGCATCGTCTGGCGCGGCGTCGCTTCCAAGCTCGAAATGCAGCCCGAGGAAGGCATGGAGGTGATCGCCACCGGGCGGCTGACCACCTATCCCGGCCAGTCGCGCTACCAGATCATCATCGAGGACATGCGCCCCGCCGGGCTCGGTGCGCTCATGGCGATGCTGGAAAAGCGCAAGGCGATGCTGCAGGCCGAGGGGCTCTTTGATCCCGCCCGCAAGAAGCCGCTGCCGTTCCTGCCCGAGATCATCGGGGTCGTGACCTCGCCCTCGGGGGCGGTGATCCGCGATATCCTGCACCGGCTGCGCGAGCGTTTCCCGCGCAAGGTGCTGATCTGGCCCGTCGCGGTGCAGGGCAAGAGTTCGGCCGCCGAGGTCGCCCGGGCCATCGAGGGGTTCAACGCGCTCAGCCCGGGCGGCGCGCTGCCGCGGCCCGACCTGCTGATCGTCGCCCGGGGCGGCGGCTCGGTGGAGGATCTCTGGGGCTTCAATGAAGAGATCGTGGCGCGGGCGGCCGCGGCCTCGAAAATCCCGCTGATCTCGGCGGTGGGCCATGAGACCGACACCACGCTCATCGACTTCGTCTCGGACCGCCGCGCGCCGACGCCAACCGCCGCCGCCGAGATGGCGGTGCCGGTGCGTATGGAGCTTCTGGCGCGGACCGGGGAGGGACAGCTGCGGCTGACCCGCGCGCTCAGCCACCGGCTCGAGGTGCGCGGCCAGCGGCTGCGCGATCTGGCCCGGGCATTGCCGCGGGCCGAGGCGCTTCTGGACCAGCCGCGCCAGCGGCTCGACCTGCTGTCGGACCGGCTGCCGCAGGCGCTGATCCGCGGGGTCGACCGGCGCCGGCTGGCGCTCTCGCAGCCCGCCGGGGCGCTGCGCCCGGGGCTGCTGAGCCGCATGCTTGCCACCCGCGCCGAGGCGCTGGGGCGCCGCGCCGACCGGCTGTCGATCCGGCCAATCCAGCGCGAGATCGCGCTCGGGGCCGACCGGCTGAGCGCGCTCGGCAAGCGGCTCGATGATGCTGGCACACGCAGGGTCGAGGAGCCCCGGGCCAAGCTCGACGGGCTTGACCGTCTCCTGCAAACGCTGAGCTACAAGGGCACGCTGGCGCGCGGCTACGCGGTGGTGCGCGGCGAGGGTGGGCAGGTGCTGACCACGGCTTCCGCCGCGAAGGAGGCCGCCGGGCTAGAGATCGAATTTGCCGACGGGCGGATGAAGATCGGCGGCGCGGCCTCGGGCAAGCCCAGGAAGGCCAAGGCGCCGGAGCAGGGGAGCCTGTTCTGAGGCGTCGAGACCCGGGGCTCGGCCCCCGCCGCGCCGAGGGATATCTCGGCCCATGAAATGCAACCGGACGGTGCGCGCGATCGGCGAGGCGCCGTCTTCAGACGCCGGTGTCTGGCCCGTAGCAGAGCATCGGCGTGTCGCCCTGCTGCGCCTCGTAGAGCACCGTGTTCTGCGGGTCGTTCTGAAACACCGCCCGCAGTTTGCCGCTCTCGCGGTAGAAACTCCAGCATTGCGGGGCGTTCATATCCTCGTAGACGAAGCAGATCATCTGGGCCTCGGCGTACCAGCGGCCGTCCTTGCACTCGCCGTCCAGGAAGGACCAGCGCACCCGGCGGTCCGGCAGGTATTGCTCGACCCCGTAGGGCGCCCCGCCGCTGCCGAAGTAGAGCGTCTTGCCGGTGACATAGGACTCGAATTCCTCGGCGCTCATCGGCTGGGCGGCGGCGGGCGGGCTGGCAAGCAGGCAGAAGAGGAGGAGCACGAGGCGTGTCATGGGTGCAGCCTGCCAGAGGAGGGTCGGCGGCGAAAGGGAGAAGTGACCACGCGCGCCGGGGGCGTTCAGGAATTGCGGTAGACGGCGCAGATGCAGCCCGATTGTCGAAGCTCTGCGCAGAGATTTGCCGCTGCGCTGCGACCGTCGCGCCCGATCCGTGCCATCCAGTAGCCCCCCCGCGGGCTGGCGCGGCTTTTTTGCCAGACCAGCTCGGGCTGTTCGCCGCCGATCGGGCCGGAACAGGCCTTGGCGCGGCGGCGGAATTGCGCCAGCGCCCGGTCCTGGGTGGTGCCGAAGGCGATCTGCACGCCCCAGGGATGCAGTGGGGGGCGGGCCTCGGGATATTTGGTCAGCTTGCGCTCGCGCGCCAGCTCGTGGCAGGCCTGCTGGAAGGGCTTTTCGCCCTGCAGCCGGAAGTCATGGGTCTCGGGCGGGGTGTCGCGCCAGGTCTCGGCGGCGAGCCCGGTGATGATCGCCACGTAGTTGATCGTCTCGCGCGCCAGCCCGCCGCGCCGCGACATCAGCCCGTCGGCCCGTGCCTCGCCGCCGTTGTATGCCACCGCCGCCAGTCCCTGGTTGCCGTACCGACGGGTCAGCTCGCCGAGGTATTGCGCCGAATATTCCAGCGCCTCTGCAGGGTTGTAGGGATCCTTGAGGCCGCGCAGCTTCGCGGTCGACGGGATGAACTGGGCGATGCCCTGGGCGTTGGCGGGGCTGAGGGCGTTGGGGTTGAACCGGCTTTCTTGCCAGATGAGCCGGGCGAAGAAGCCGGGGTCGAGCCCGTTGCGCAGCGCGAGCTCCTCGAGCGCCTCGCAGGTGTCATGCACGAAATAAGAGGGCCGGATGCAATGCACAGACCCGAAGGCGCCGGGCGAGCAGAGCGTTCCCGGCTCCCGGGCGCCGTCGGACGGGGCGGGAGGCTCGGCCCGCAGCAGCGGCGCGGCAAGCAGGAGGACGAGGAAAAACACGGCCCGCAACATGCACCCATGAAGGCGCCGCGGGGCGGAAAGGTCAACTCACACTTTTATCTGCGCGCGGCACGTATTAGGTGAAAGCAAAGGCATTGAGAGGTCCAGCCATGTCCTTCTTCGGCAAGCTCAAGAGCAAGCTCTTCAAATCCTCCTCGAAGCTCGAGGAAGGGCTGGACGCGATCGTCCAGGAGGGGGGCACGCAAGACGCTCCCGAAATGGCGCCCGAAACCCCCGAGGTGCCGCAGACGCCGACCCCCGAGACGCCGACCCCCGGGACTCCGGCCCCCGAGACCCCCGGCCCGAACGTGCCGCCGCCGGTCCCCGAGACGCCGCCCGCGCCTGCGCCCGAGACCCCGCCGACGCCGGAAGAAGTGCCGCCCGCACCACCGCAGGAAACGCCGCCCGCTCCGGAGCCCGAGGCGCCGCCTCTGCCGGAGACGGAGCCGCAGCCCGAGCCGGAAACACCGCAGGCCCCGCCGCCCGCCGACCCCCGGCCCGCGCCGCTGGAAGCGCCGGTGATGCCGCCCTCGGACCCGTCTCCCATGCCCGCGCCGCTGGAGATCCCGGCGCCTCTGCAGGATCCGGAGGTGCCGCAGCAGACGCAGCGCGGCGGCGGTCTCATCGGGCGGCTCTTCGGCAAGACGCAGCCTGCCGCGCCGGTGGTGCGCCGGGCGCTCGACGACGAGATGATCGAGAGCCTCGAAGAGCTGCTCATCGCCTCCGACATGGGGGTGGACACCGCGTTGCGCGTCACCTCCAACATCGCCGAGGGCCGCTATGGCAAGCGGGTCTCGACGCAGGAAATCAAGGAGCTGCTCTCGGCGGAGGTTGCCCGGATCATGGATCCCGTCGCAAAGCCGCTTCCGCTCTATCCCAAGAAGCCGCAGGTGGTGCTGGTGGTGGGCGTCAATGGCTCGGGCAAGACCACGACCATCGGCAAGCTCGCCAGCCAGTTTCGCGCCGCGGGCAAATCGGTGGTGATCGCCGCGGGGGATACCTTCCGTGCCGCCGCGGTCGAGCAACTGCAGATCTGGGGCGACCGCGCCGGGGTGCCGGTGCTGACCGCGCCCGAGGGCTCGGATCCCGCCAGCCTTGCCTTTGACGCGATGACCAAGGCGCAGGCCGAGGGCGCTGACCTGCTGATGATCGACACCGCGGGCCGCCTGCAGAACCGGGCTGACCTGATGGAGGAACTGGCGAAGATCGTCCGCGTCATCCGCAAGAAGGACCCCGATGCGCCGCACAACACGCTGTTGGTTCTGGATGCCACGACTGGGCAGAACGCGCTGCGGCAGGTGGAGATCTTCCAGCAGGTGGCGGATGTGTCGGGGCTGGTCATGACCAAGCTCGACGGTACGGCGCGCGGCGGCGTGCTGGTGGCGCTGGCCGACAAGTTCGGCCTGCCGATCCATGCGATCGGCGTGGGCGAGCAGATCGACGACCTGCAGCCCTTCGATCCCGAGGAGTTCGCCGCGGCGCTCACCGGGCTCGAGCGGGGCTGAGGCAGGGCGCGCCTGAGGGGCGGGGATTACTCCTCGCTCCAGCCCATCTTGTTCTCGAGATAGCGCAGCAGCGTCAGGACAACGAGCACGATCACCGTCGTCATGGCCGCGAGCGGCATCTGCCCCGCGCCGCAGCCGAGCCCGACGGCCCCCGCGAGCCATAGAGAGGCGCCGGTGGTGATGTTGCGCACCTTGCCGCCGGAGGTAAAGATCAGCCCGGCCGCCAGAAACGCCACGCCTGCGGTCACGGCCTCTATCATCCGCAACGGATCGTTGCGCTGTTCGCTCGAGCCGCCGAAGTCCATCGCGGCCAGCTCCAATCCAAGCAGCACGAAAAGGCAGGCGGCGACAGAGACAAGGATATGGGTGCGCAGCCCCGCCGCCTTGCCCCGGCGCTCGCGTTCGAGGCCGATCAGCCCCGCCAGCAAGATGGCCGCGAGCAGCCGCGCAAAGGCGGCGGCCGGGGGGATCACCGAGAAGGTGTTTTTGAATTCGTTCAGGATTTCCTCGATCATCACGTTTCCTCTGCTGGCCCGTGACCAACGTGATGGCGGGCGGGGCAGTTCCGCCATTGAGAAGCCGTCGCCGCGAGGTTATCTCTGCTCTCGCACAAGGAGACCCGCATGGCGCAAAAGCAGATCAACCCGTTCCTCAAATCGGCGCTCGAATTCGGGCCAGTGCTGGCCTTCTTCGCCGCCTATCTGCTGCTGAAGGACAACAGCTACGTGGTCGGCGGGCGCGAGTACCAGGGTTTCGTGCTGGTCACCGCCGGGTCCATCCCGCTGATGTTGCTCTGCACCGGGCTGCTGTGGAAGCTGACCGGGCATCTGTCGGCCATGCAGGTGGTGACCGCGGTGCTGATCGTGGTCTTTGGCGGGCTCTCGGTCTGGCTCAACGACGAGCGCTTCTTCAAGATGAAGCCGACGCTGATCTACCTGCTTTTCGGCTTCGCGCTGCTGGCCGGGATCCTGCGCGGCGAGAGCTACCTGCGCAAGGTCATGGAAGGGCTGATGCCGCTTCAGGACGAGGGCTGGATGATCCTGACCAAGCGGATCTGCGCGTTCTTCTTCGGGCTGGCGCTGCTCAACGAGATCGTCTGGCGCACCATGAGCACCGAGAGCTGGGTCTACTTCAAGACCTTCGGTCTGACAGCGGCAGTCTTCGTCTTCTTCATGACGCAGGGCGGGCTCTTCAAGCGCTACGCGCTGGAGGCCGACAAGGAGTGAGCCGCGCTCTTCGCGCGCGACCAGCCGGGCCCGGGACCGCACGTCCCGGGCCTTTTGCTGCGCGCGCCAGCCAT
This sequence comes from Alloyangia pacifica, assembly GCF_003111685.1. Lineage (NCBI taxonomy): Bacteria > Pseudomonadati > Pseudomonadota > Alphaproteobacteria > Rhodobacterales > Roseobacteraceae > Alloyangia > Alloyangia pacifica. Next base: position 981,018 of record NZ_CP022189.1, read on the forward strand.
GCGTTGGTTGCATGACGGCCCTGACGAAAACAGTCAGGCACGCGGGTTCCGTCCACCCACTGATTGCGTTAACCGGGTCCATCCCGGAACAAAGCTGTTCCAGACGCAAGGAAAGACGAAATAAAATGTCCCTCTCAGACGCTGCCTATGACACGCCGCGCGCCGGGGCCAAACCGGCGCTCAACTCACCGGCCAAGGTCCTGACCGCGAGCCTCGTCGGCACGACCATCGAATTCTTCGACTTCTACGTCTACGCGACCGCCGCCGTGCTGGTCTTCCCCGCGCTGTTCTTCCCGAGCAGCGATCCGATGACCGCGCTGCTGGCCAGCTTCGCCACCTTCTCCATCGCCTTTTTCGCGCGTCCCTTCGGCGCGCTGGTCTTTGGCCACTTCGGCGACCGCATCGGCCGCAAGGCGACGCTGGTCGCGGCGCTGCTGACCATGGGCATCTCGACCGTCGTCATCGGGTTCCTGCCGAGCTACGAGCAGATCGGCGTGATCGCCCCCCTGCTGCTGGCGCTCTGCCGCTTCGGCCAGGGCTTCGGGCTTGGCGGCGAATGGGGCGGGGCGGTGCTCATGGCCACCGAGAACGCGCCCGAGGGCAAGAAGAACTGGTACGGCATGTTCCCGCAGCTCGGCGCGCCGGTGGGGCTGTTCCTGTCGTCGGGTCTGTTCTGGATCCTGCTGCACTTCATGAGCGAAGAAGCGCTGCTGAGCTGGGGCTGGCGGATTCCCTTCGTCTCGTCGCTGCTGCTGATCGCCGTCGGCCTCTGGGTGCGCCTGTCGATCACCGAGACGCCGGACTTCCAGAAGGCCATCGACAACGAGGAGCGCGTCGCGGTTCCTGCCGTCGAACTCTTCAAGAACCACAAGGTCTCAATCGTGCTCGGCACTTTCGTGGCGCTTGCGACCTTCGTGCTCTTCTACATCTGCACCGCCTACCTGCTGAGCTACAACGTCAAGGTCGTGAAGATCCCCTTCACCGACGCGCTGGCGATCCAGATCTGGGGCTCGGTGGTCTTCGGGGCCTTCATCCCGTTGGCCGGCAAGCTGGCCGAGCGTTTCGGCCGCCGCGAGATCCTGACGCTGACCACCGTGCTCATCGGCCTGTTCAGCTTCCTTGTGCCGGTGCTCATGGTCGAGAACGAGATGCGCATCATGGGCTTCGTGACGCTGGGCATGGCGCTGATGGGCATGACCTACGGCCTCATCGGCACCGCGCTGGCGGCGCCTTTCCCGACCCGGGTGCGCTACACCGGCTCGTCGATCACCTTCAACTTCGCCGGCATCTTCGGCGCCTCGCTCGCGCCCTACATCGCGACCTGGCTGCAGTCGAACTACGGGCTTGCCTACGTGGGCTACTACGTGCTGGGGGCGGCGGCTGTCACGCTGCTCTGCATCTTCGCGAGCGGCAAGGGCAAGGTCTGAGGTGGCCTGCCTGACGCATGGAGAAGGGCGCCCGCTGCGGCGCCCTTTTTCATCGCAGGGCAGATGCGGCCGCGGGGCCATGTGAAAGGGGCGCAGCCTGACCGGCCGCGCCCCTTTCGTTTTTCGCCGGATACGTGCGTCCGGCCGTTCAGTCCTCGCGCGGGGGGGCCGCATCCGGGTCGGCCTTGCCGACGCCCTTGAAGACGAACTTGAAGGGCAGCATCCACAGGAACCCGAGGAAGACGTAGACCGCAAATTCCAGCCAGATCGGCGGGCGGTCGAGCGCGTTGACCACGCTCACCGCCGCGACGATGTAGAGCGGCAGGCCCACCAGCAGGATCACCAGCGACCAGCGGCGTCGGGACTTGTAGCTGAGGGCCATACCGGGTCAGTCCGCGAAGGGGTCGGTGACGAGGATGGTGTCGTCGCGCTCGGGCGAAGTCGAGAGCAGCGCCACCGGGCAGCCGATCAGCTCTTCGATGCGGCGGACGTATTTCACCGCCGCACCGGGCAGATCGTTCCAGCTGCGGGCGCCCTCGGTCGATTCCGACCAGCCTTCCATCTCTTCGTAGACCGGCACGCAGCGCTGCTGCTCCTCGGTGGCGATGGGCAGGTGGTCGAGCATCTGGCCGTCGAGCTCGTAGCCGGTGCAGATCTTGATGGTCTCGAAGCCGTCCAGCACGTCGAGCTTGGTCAGCGAGATGCCGTTGACACCCGAGGTCACGCAGGTCTGGCGCACCAGCACCGCGTCGAACCAGCCGCAGCGGCGCTTGCGGCCCGTCACCGTGCCGAACTCGCGGCCACGGGTGCCGAGACGGTTGCCGTCCTCGTCATCCAGCTCGGTCGGGAAGGGGCCTTCGCCGACGCGGGTGGTGTAGGCCTTGACGATGCCCAGCACGAAGTCAATGGCGCCCGGACCGATGCCGGTGCCGGTGGCCGCCTGGCCGGCGATCACGTTCGAGGAGGTCACGAAGGGGTAGGTGCCGAAGTCGATGTCGAGCAGCGCGCCCTGCGCCCCTTCGAAGAGGATGCGCTTGCCGGCGCGGCGCTTCTCGTTGAGCACCTTCCAGACGGGGCCGGCGTATTCGAGGATTTGCGGCGCGATCTCTTTCAGCGCGGCGAGCAGCGCTTCGCGGTCGACCGGCTCCAGCCCGAGGCCGCGGCGCAGCGCGTCGTGGTGCAGCAGGGCGCGGTCGACGCGGGTCTCCAGCGTCGACGGATCGGCGAGATCGGCAACGCGCACCGAGCGGCGGCCCACCTTGTCCTCATAGGCCGGGCCGATGCCGCGGCCGGTGGTGCCGATCTTGCTGCCCTTGCTGGCGGCTTCCTCGCGGGCCCGGTCGAGCTCGCCGTGGATCGGCAGGATCAGCGGGGTGTTCTCGGCGATCATCAGCGTCTCGGGGGTGATCTCGACACCCTGGGCGCGGATCGACTCGATCTCCTTCACCAAGTGCCAGGGATCGAGCACCACGCCGTTGCCGATCACCGACAGCTTGCCGCCGCGCACGACACCGGAGGGCAGGGCGTTCAGTTTGAACACCTTGCCGTCGATGACGAGCGTATGGCCTGCATTGTGCCCCCCCTGGAAGCGCGCGACCACGTCGGCCCGCTCAGAGAGCCAGTCCACGATCTTGCCCTTGCCTTCGTCGCCCCACTGGGCGCCCACGACGACCACGTTAGCCATTGCTCACCTGTCCTTTTGCCGGCGGTTCAAACGGGCTCCGTATAGATCCGCGCGGCGGCGGTGGGAACCATCAAATTGGGGATTGTCGGGCGGGGCCCGAAAGAAACCGCGCCGACCGGGGGCGCTATCCCTCTGCGTTGCGCGCCTCGCACCCGGGGGTATTCCCCCGAGGATGGCGCGACCCTCAGGGCAGCAGGTGCAGCCAGGCCCAGCTGGTGACGATGCACATGCCGGTGGCCAGCAGCACCGAGGAGGCCGCAACCCGCTTGGCGCGGCCGTAGAGGTTGGCGAAGACATAGGCGTTCACCCCGGGCGCCACCGAGGCGGTGACCACCGCCGAGCGGAAGGCGTCGGTGGGCAGGGCGAAGGCGGTGCCGAGCGTGTAGGTGACCAGCGGGTGAAGCCCGAGCGAGAGCGCGCAGACGAAGAGAATGGTGCGCAGATCGCCCTCGGGGCGGTAGCGGAAGAGCACGCCGCCGAGCGCGAAGAGCGCGCAGGGCAGCGCGGTGCGGGTGAGCAGGCCGAGCGCCTCGGTCATCGGGGTGGGCAACTCGACGCTCAGCAGGTTGAACACGATGCCGATGCTGATGCCGATGACCATCGGCGTGCGGAACAGCGAGCGCAGGATGGTCAGCGGCAGGCGGCGCAGCTCGGTGCCGCGGGCACGGGCGAGTTCCATGGTGGTGATGCCGATGGCATAGCAAAGCGGCGAGTGCAGGGCGATGATCGCGTAATTGCCATTCAGCGCATCCTCGCCAAACGCCTGCTCGGTGATCGGCAGGCCGATCAGCAGGGAATTGGAGAAGAGCGCGCAGAAACCGATGACCACGCTGTCTTCCCAGTCGCGGCCGAAGATCAGCCGCGCGCCGAACAGGCCGACAATGAAGCAGGTGATCGCGCCGGCGTAGAAGGAGAACAGCAGGTCGAAGCGGAAATACTCGCCGAGGTCGAGCTGCCACATGGCGCGGAACAGCAGGCAGGGCACGGCGATGGTCTGGGCAAATCCCATGAGCCCGTCGATCGCATTGTCGGTCAGCAGCTTGCGCCAGCTGGCAAGGTAGCCCGCGCCGATGACGATGAAGACCGGGAGAATGACGTCGAGGAGGGCTTGCATGGACGCAGGGCTTTCACGTTGCGCGCCGGTCGGCGCGCGGCCTCCGGCGGGCGGACTTGCAGAGGAAGGGGGCCGGGTGCCGACCGGCGGCGGGATGGTCAGCGCGGCGCTTCTCCTCAGAGCGCATAACGCAGGACCATCCCGTCATAGGCCGGGTGGATGTGCTCGGCGGTTTCCGCCGCCAGGGTCTCGTAGTCGAGATCGATGTGCATGTTGGTCAGCACCGCCTCGCGCGGCTGCGCCCGAGCGATCCATTCCAGAGCCAGGTCGAGATGCGCATGGGTCGGATGCGGGGTGCGGCGCAGCGCATCGACGACGAAGCAGTCGAGATTCTGAAGGTGCGCCCAGGCGTCCTCGGGAATGCGCACCACGTCGGGCATGTAGACGAGCCCCGCGACGCGGAAGCCGAGCGCGTCGATGCTGCCGTGATCGACCTTGATCGGGGTCAGCGGGATCGCGCCGCCGGCGCCTTCGATGGTGAAGGGGCCCTGGATCGCGTGCAGATCGAAGATCGGCGGATAGGGGCTGCCCTCGGGCTGCACGAAAGCATAGCCGAAGCGCGAGATCAGGTCGTTCTGCGTGTCGCCATCGGCCCAGACCGGCAAGCGCGAGCCGCGGTTGAAGACGATCTGGCGCAGGTCGTCGAGCCCGTTGGTGTGGTCGGCGTGGGCATGGGTCCAGACGGCGGCGTCGAGATGGCCGATGCCGGCGTCGAGCAGCTGCGCGCGCATGTCGGGCGAGGTGTCGATCAGCACCCGCGTGGTGCCGTCGCGGGTCTCGCGCTCGACGAGCATCGAGCAGCGGCGGCGGGTGTTCCTGGGGTTCGCGGGATCGCAATCGCCCCATTTGCCGCCGAGCCGCGGCACGCCGCCCGAGGAGCCGCAGCCGAGGATGGTGAAGCGCAGCTCGCCCTTCATGCGCCGCCGCCCGTCGCGGGGGACCAGGCCGCGGCCTTTGCAAAGAGGCGCTCGAAGTTTGCCTCGGTGGCGGCGGCGAACTCCTCGAAGCTGAGCCCGAAGGTCTCGGCTCCGACCTTGGCGGTGTGGACGGTGTAGCCCGGCTCGTTGCGCTTGCCGCGGTAGGGCGGCGGCGCGAGGTAGGGGCTGTCGGTTTCCACCAGGATGCGCTCGAGCGGGGCGGCGGCGAACATATCGCGCAGCTCCTGCGACTTGGGGAAGGCGGCGATGCCGGACATCGACAGGTAGAAGCCGCAGTCGAGCGCGGCGCGCGCCAACTCGGCCGAGGAGCTGAAGCAATGCATGACGCAGGCGTAGGGCTTGCGGCGGTAGGCCTCGGTCAGGATCCGGGCCATGTCGTCATCGGCGGCGCGGGCGTGGATGATCAGCGGCAGGCCGGTCTCCTGCGCCGCCTCGATGTGGATGCCCAGCGACGCCTTCTGCACCTCGGCACTCTCGGCGGTGTAGTGGTAGTCCAGCCCGGTCTCGCCGATGCCGACGAATTTCGGGTGCTGCGACAGGGTGACCAGCTCATCGACCGTGGTGGCGGGCTCTTCGGCGGCGCTCATCGGGTGGACGCCGAAGGTGTAGAACACCGGGTCGTTCGCCTCGGCGATGGCGCGCACCTTGGGCTCGTTCGCGATCCGCGTGCAGATGGTGACCATGCGGTGCACCCCGGCCTCGAGCGCGCGGGCGATGACCTCGGGGCGCTCGTCGTCGAAATCGGGGAAGTCGAGGTGGCAGTGGCTGTCGGTGATCAGGGGAGTGGTCATGAATACGTCCTTTGCGCGCAGGTATCAGACATGCGCGGGGCAGGGTCAAGGAGGGGGCGGCCCTGCGTCCGGGTCGCGGGCCACGGGTGCCGGATGCGCGGGCAGGGATGTGGTCGGGTCCGGGGGAAGGGGGTTGATGGCCGCGCTGGCATGGATTTTAACGGCGCCGTAAAGGTTGGATGCGTGGGCGGAATGACGACGGAACTTCGGAAGTGGTATTTCTGCCTGAACCAGAAGGGCTTCGAGCAGGTCTGGGGGCAGGTGCGCGTCGCCGTCGCCTCCTGTCTGGCGCGCACGCGGCTGCGCCCGATATGCCTTTACAACGGCGAGTCCGAGGCGCATGTGGCGCAGCTGCGCGGGCTCGGGGTCGAGGTCATCGCGCACCGCAGCTCGCTCGAGCCGCTTTTGCGCCGGGCCTATGGGTCGTCCTATGACACCTTTTCCGGGCACTGGCTGCGGATCGATATTCCCGCGCTCGAGCAGGAAGATGATCTCGTCCTCTATACCGATGTCGACGTCATGTTTCTTGCCCACCCCGCGCCGCCGCGCCTGCGCAAGCCGCTCGCCGCGGCGCCGGAGCGCTACCGCTGGCGCTACCCGCATTTCAACAGCGGCGTGCTGCTGATGAACGTGCCGAAGTTGCGGGCGCTGGCCGAGCCCTTTGCCGCCTCGATCGCGCGACGCTTTCGCGAGCCCTGGTCGCCGCCGGGCCATGACCAGGTGAGCTACAACAGCTTTTTCCGCTGGCGCCACGCCCGGCTGCCGCACGGGATGAACTGGAAGCCGTACTGGGGGCTGGGGCGCGACGTTTCGATCGTGCATTTCCACGGGCCGAAGCCCGAGAACATCCGCGCGCTGGTGGCCGGGGGCGGAGAGCGGTTCATTCCCCAGTACCGGGCCCTATGGCAGCTCGACCCGGAGGCCTATGCCCATTACGCAGGGCTTTTCGAAGAGTTCGAGGCGGACTGACGCCGGGATGGGGCTCAGAGCCCGCGCAGCAGCCCGCGCCGGTGCAGCTGGGCCCGCAGGGCGATGGCCAGCGTCGAGGCGGCCATGACGCCGAGGATGTCGGCGGCCCAGTCGGTGAGTTCGGCGTCGCGCCCGACATAGGCTTGCACAACCTCGATCAACCCGCCGAAGGCGATCGCCGCCGGTGCCAGCACCCAGAGCCAGCGCGGTCGCAGGAAGGCGGCGGGCGCGATGATCGCGCCGAACCCGAGCGCATGCTGCAACTTGTCGTCCATCAGCGCGTCGGCCAACGGCAGCCGCGGCCCCACGGTGAGGGTGGTGACCAGCGCGGCCATGCCGAGCACGAGGGCGAGGGTGAGAAGCGAGATGCGATCCATGCCTGCGAGAGACCATGCGGCGTGCACAAAGGCCAGAGGCGACGCTGCTCCGCGGCTACACGTTCCTGTCAGCGCCCAGATGGATGGCGCCGCGAACGGGCGCTGCTGTAGGGTGACACCTAATATTACAGTGAAGGAGGAAGAGGCTCGAAGAAGTCGGAAGAAGCCGGAAGCCAAATAAAGACAGACACTTGGCGGCGTGGTGGGGCGGCCTTCAGGGCGTTGTCCGAAGTTTGCAGTTGGCCGCCAAAAGGCGCTGAAAGTGGGCCTTCTACGCGTTGCTAGGGCATCACAAGGCGTCATGCCAGAAAGGTGGCTAAGCCCTTTTGAATTAGGGTTTAAAGAACCCTATACGGCGCGTTGCGGACGGTTTTCGTAGGCGAAACGGTGTCCGGAAGTGGGACCCTTGCCGCCCACTTCTCTGCTGAGGTCCCACCTAGGTAGTTTTCGACATAAAAACAGTTGGTTAAAAGAGCTCATGCGCGCGGAGAGGCTTAGGCCAAGTGGGACCCAATTTTACAATGCTCCAGATAGCAGTCTGCCCAAGAAACGAGCAGCTACATGAGCTGGGCACTCTGGGGTGGCTCATGGTTTCGTAGGGAACACCATTCTTTCGGCGTTGCGTTCAAATGTAAGAGCTCTTCGGAGGTTCAGGAATTTGCGGCCATGTTCGTCGGTTTCCACAAGTGATCGGCAGAAGTACTTCTCAGTGTCGATCTCAGTGTCTAGGAGGTCCAACGCTATCGGGGTAAGGCCGTCGCCGCGGTTGTTGGTGGTCGCGACAGAGAGGCATAGGTTTCCGTCAGGAAGTCGCAGGGCATAGCCAGGTTGACCAGGTGATGGCATTGGTAATCCAGGAATCTGTTCCCAACGAGGCTCTCCGATGGAGAGCTCAATGCGGGCGCTGAAACCGTCGACGATTTCCGTAGATTTTCCCTGCAGGAGAACCATTGTGGCGACTATGATAGGCTCGACCTCGGAGATCGGAATACCTTCTCGGCCCAGCATCTCGGTAACCTCCTTTTTGACCAGAGCTTTCTCGAAGGGGGGGCGGACGACGATCTTTCCCGAGAGGTGCACGACAAGGTCATAGAAGAGTGCAGGACTGTCGCATGCGATTTCAGTGGGGTATGCGGTGTTGCCTGCGAACCAGGACGCCACTTTCTTCTTGAGTTGCTTCTTGTTCAGCCCAGAGATATTCTTGAGGACGGACATCGGCTCGAAGTCGATATTCTCAAGAAGCCAAGTTTTTAGCCACCAACCGCATTCTCCTGAAAACTCTAACGCTAGGTTGCTGCCAGACTGACACTTTAGAATGAATGCTACCTGAGAAAACACGAATGCTGTACGTTCGAGCGTAGCGCCACGGTCGCGTTTCGCATGTGCGATAAAGTCGCCAACTTCCCTCACAAAGGGGCCGATGCGCTCTTCTCGATACTTCATGTACAGAGCAAGAACATCCGCGTCCGTGTAGCGCTTGTCTAAAAACCTATGTGTCACTCGTAATCCTATCTTTTGAACTTCGCGTTTGCGGGCCGAGGGAGCATGTGGGCGCCTGAAGAAACTGCATATATGCCGGGTTATGCGACTCCGGTCGCCGCAGGCCGGGACAGGACATACTCCGCCTTATGTGACTCCGAGCCCCAGGCAGGGAATCCCAATACACTTGGCCTTATTCCAGTCCGCCGCCGCAGGCATTGCGACGGCGGCAGATGCGCGGAACTACAATTTGTCGCGCAGCTCTTGCCGTTGGTGGGGTGGCAGCATGCCAGCAACTACGGAGAGCAGTTCCAGGAGCCGGCGATCTTCCGCTTCTGTTTCACCCCTAAATTCAGGCTTTAGAACCATCAGGCGCACTTTCTTCCGCGGTGCCCGGCCCAGCATGGCCAGCCATTCAGTGAGTTGCTTGTGATAGTGCGAATAGTCGGATGTGCCAGGCCGCAGTTCTTCGAAAAAGTCTTTCAGAACCCATTCAGTGTTTCGACCGTCGAGGTCTTTGTAGTTTCGCAGATATGTCTCTGCGTCCAAATCTTGATAACCAGCAAATTTCGAGAATCCAAACTGCGGGTCTTCGGGCTTGCGGGTGTCCACGTACCAAGCGTGGACGAACCCCAAGCGGTCTGCGAGCTCTTGAGACTTTTCCAGCTCTGTCTGCAGGCGAGCAATATTACTGAGAACTTGCTCGGCGTTGGTAACTACCCTCACGTCTAATCTCCTTCATCAACCACGTGGTAGATGCACGTTGCACGCTTCGGTCGACGCTGTAAATACTACGTGGTAGATGAAGTAGATTGGAGCGCGAGAGTTCAGAGTGAACATACGGTGCCTTACGCGACTTCGATGAGCAGCAAGCGCATTAAGAACATGGTGATATAAGTCTAGAGAATGGACGAGAGCAGCGCGACAAAGACGATCGCCAGCTACAGGTTGCTCAGCCATTGAATGGACCAAATCTCGCGATGTGCTCTCTTAGCTCATTGCATGCAGGCCCCATCAGCGCCGTTGCGTCTTCGCCTGGTACATAGCGATACGGGATCGTGGTCACGCCCGCCAAGTCGCTTGGGAGCTTCACCTTGTCTTCGCGCGGTTCCATTAGAATGGCTCGCTGGCGATTCAGGCGACCCATGAATAACCCCAGTTCGAAAATGACATTGTCTCGTGGGCTGGGCCAGTCGGCGCCTCTGCTCGCGGTCACGTCGTCAGAATGCGCGACCGCGACCGCGAAGTCGCACTTCTCAAGTTCATCCTCTAGACTCTGAAGGGGGTAGTTCGCGACCTTGAATACTCCGTCCGTCCAGGGAACGACTAGAAAGTCTCGGCTCAGAGCGTTCTGGATAATTCTTGCGACGCCCACGGCCTCACCAGAGGATATCAGGAAGACTCTTATCTTGTCTCGATAGGCGCCTATTGCGGAATTGCGCTGCATCAGGCGGCGGGCCAGCTCACGCGCGATGTTGCGATACATCTCCGGATATCTGCCTGCAATCTCAGAAAACTGGACCTCAGAAAGCCGCGCCAGGACGGCTTCCTCACGTGCCACTACCGTCGCAGATCGTAGTTGCGTTGGTTCGATCGCAGCCATCTCTCCCACGCAGTCGCCAGGGCCGCGCGCCGCAACATTTCGCCCATTGATGACTACCTCAAAGGTTCCCGCGACAATAAAGAAGATGTCATTTTCTGAGCTGCCCTGTTGGATGATCGCGTCACCAGTTGCGGCTGGAATGAGCTCGACTTGGTCTGCCAGCTCTTCGGCCAGCTGACTGTTTCCAGCCACAAGCTTTTGCGCTCGGAGGGCGTCTACCCGCCAACGTTTACCGTCGTTACCAAGAAATCTGTTAAGCATACTCAAACCTTAGAACTCCCACCAATAGGTCGAAGAGTAAACCTTGTCGTTGTTGTGCGCGGACCACTGCCATGACCTCCACATGTTGGTCCCTTTCGAAAGCTTCTGGGCGTCATCCAAATAATCGTATACCCTGTCGGTGATCCACGTCGCGTAATCAGCACTTTCTGCAGTGAGTTTTGCGGCCAAGTTCGCTGCGTTTCCCACCCATACGAGATCATTGTCGCCGCGTACGCCGGTGCGAGCGACCCGCAGTTCTGATGTGTCGATGCCGACGACGTGCTTAACATTATAGGAGCTGTTCTTGTAGACGCCCTTCAGCTCTGTCTGGACGTATTTCTTCACCGCGTAGTTGATCTTAAGAGCGCAGCGGACTGCGTCGTTGCATTGCCGTCCACCAACGAAGACGCCCATCACTCTGTCGCCGTCATAGGAGACGATCGTACCTCCGGCGTCGTTGATTAGTCTGGAAGCAGCGTAAAGATAAGTCTTGTAGACCTCAGCTGAAAATTCCCACTTCTTTTCTTCAACAAGCGACGTGGACTGATCCAGGTCGGCGTAGAGCACGGTCGCGCGTTCAAAGTGGATGGCTTCGTTACTTAACTTCAGGTCTTGCGGGGCAGGCACCTTCTGCCCTTTGCGCGTCTCCCAAGCTGTAGCGAAGGTGGAAGATGCTTTGTTCTTGATGTCGTCTGCCAAACTCATAACGCTTCCTCGGCCTGCGCAACGCTTCTACGGTAGAATTAACGTTGTTTCGCTTCACTGTAGGAGCTGGATATTACGTAGATGACGTCAATGAGCAACAGCTTCAAGGTCGGGCTTAGTCGAGCCGTCGACTGTTGCCCAACCACATTCCCTTGCGACTTAGTATCTCATGTGCCCCCTGCTTCATCGGCCGGGCGTCGAACGCCGCTTTGGGCGACGCTGGGTGCCCGGAAGGAACTTGAGTATGCACCGGTCCGAGGGGGCGGCCTGGGCGCATTCTACTTCTCTGGAACTTGTGAAGGATGGCGTTATACAAGTGCCACCGGTTCGCCAGTCGTGGCGATGATACTATTCTGAGAACGAGTGAGGGTGCATAGATGACTGATGTGGCGGCAAGGAAACTCTTCGACCTCGTGAGTCGAGCGAACGTCGCATTCACTCGGCAACCCAGCGTCAAGGCACTGGAAGGCGCCGAGGTTAGCGATTTTGCCGAGCTTATCTCCTCAGTAGTCAATCTGGTGCGCGATACTCGGGATGAGATTCTTAGGGCGGAGTTTACGAGAGAAAATCACGCAGCCAGTTTGCTGCAGCGTTTGGACGATTCTCAACGCGCTGTGCTGAATAGCTTGGCGAAGCGGGGAAGCGGTAACACCACCGGTCCCCTTGTTCACGACATTCATGTTGAACGGTTTCTGAACATTGCGGAACAGCTGGAGAATGCCGGTATTCTGGCAGCTGAAATGGCCTCGCGTGAAGACATGGTCGGCGAAACCGAAGCCCTAATTGCCGAAGTAAAGAATTGGGACCTCGGCGATTACGCAAAGAGAACGTTGCTGATCCAGTTGAACTATGTGGTTCGCGTAGTGCAGGTGGCGGATACCTACTCAGACGCTGACCTCCGAATGCGGGTGAGGGAGGTCATCGCGAACTTTGCAGCCGAATTTGCTGAGATGGACAAGAAGCATCAAACCCACCTTGAGCGGTTGCTTATGTGGGCGCGACGCGGCTTCTTCACAGGGACTGTAGTGCTAGGTCTGACGGCGGATGTCGCGACGGTTACAGCCCTTCTGCCGGCACCGCCACTACAACTTGGAAGCCGGTGAGACCACGTCCCCATGCTCGAAATGGGTCTTGCTCGACTGAACAATCGTGCGCGACGTGAAAAACGCGATCCTCTTGCATGACCTAGAACATACTGGGCCTTATGCGAACTTGGCGTGGCTCAAGGTCCAGCCGTAGACAGCCCTGCCATCAATCCGAGACGTGGCTCCACCAGATGACTTTTCCGATGAACTGCAACCTTTCAACCTCTTCTCCTGAGAACGTCTCTGGATCGAATAGACGACGGTTTTCTTGGTAGAGTGTTATCGCGTTGGAGGCTGAACGCCTTGCCGCCATGATCCTGTATTCATGATCAACTTTCAAAACGAAGATTTCGTCATGAACTACATGTTTCAGTTGCCTTTTCATCGGGCGAGTGCGGGGCGATCGCTTTTTCGTGTCGATCAGAAGCGTGTCGCCGTCCCAAATTAGCGGCTCCATTAAGGAGCTTTTATTTCTGAGTAAACAGAGGTGCTCGGGTGAGCTGCCGATACTATTGAGCCAGTCTGTTCGGAAAGCGAGTGTCTCAGCATCTCTTAGAGCGTCCACGCCTTCATAGGGTCCGTCACGGTCTATATCGAGCGTTCGACTGATAAGAGTGAATTCATCGATAAACTGGATTGTTTGATGGTGCGAAGGCGGGCGCGCGTTTTTTCGCGGTGGGCCAAAGTAGAACTCAATACCTAGAGCTTCGCAAATTTGCTGGGTCTTCGAGAGCGTCGGACCAGCACTCGCTCTTGAGGTGTTTTTCGCACTTCTGAGCAGGTTCCGGATCGTATCTGGCGGAAGGTCAAACTTCTCTTCTGCGGCTGACGGCCTAAGGCCGAGCTCCTCGAGGCGAGCCTCCACGCACTTAATGAATTCCATAGGCGCATCCATGACATCGGTAGGGATACCGGGAAAAAAACTCGTTGACTATCGGTAACGATACCATAATTGTATATGGTAACGATACCGGGAGATTGCCATGAGCACAACGATCATTACGGCCATAGCGAGCGCCTACATCGCTCATACTGGGCTGAAGGAATCCACAGTATCCACCTATGCTTTGAATGACGGGAAGCGTTTGGCGATGTACCGGAGAGGCATCGCCGACCTTACTACCTCGCGCTTTCATAGGACCATGAATTGGTTCGATGAAAACTGGCCCGAGGACCTCCAGTGGCCCCGAGACGTTGATCGGCCGAGCTGCATGCGAGCGGTGGCTCGGAGGCGGTCATGACTAAGTTTCCCAATGACAGGCTAGTGAAGTCCACCGATGTTCAGTTGAGGCCAGAGGTCAGGTCAGACGGTGGACGCCTGATGCTGGTGGTTCATTCCGAATGCGTGGAAGACGCGACTTGTGAACGTTCGAGAGGGTTCCGCCCAAATTTATGGCGTCTAACTCAGTGGAGTTGTCGGAGTTCGTCAAAGCTTCGTAAAGCAGAGGCGCGGTTTTCGGATAGCATTTGGGGAGACGCGGTCTCCGGAGCTTGTCTCCTGATTATTGCAACCTCGCTCCTGTTCATTCTGTGGGGGCTGCAATGAACGCTGGGGAAACAGCAGAAGTTCAGAAAACCATCACCGAATTGCGGGTGAGCGACATTGTCATCGGTGACCGCCTTCGTCCTGTATCCGACGCTGGCGTAGTCGCAATCATCGCTTCGATAGAAGAGCTGGGGGTCATGAAGGACCCAATCCACGTTCGCAAAGTGAAACACCGTGGCGGCGAATATGTGCTCCTCGCGGGCGCCCACCGGCTTGCCAGCGCGCAGCGTCTCGGCTGGGAGACCATCAAGGTCACCTGCTGGACCTGCAATGATGATTTCGCGCGGCTGATGGAGATCGACGACAACCTCGCGGGTGCGGAGCTGACGGCATTGGATACTGCGGTGTTCCTGGCCGAACGCAAGCGCCTCTATGAGAAACTGCACCCTGAAGCGAAGCGCGGTGCAGCTGGTGCAAATGCCCGCTGGGATGCAACGGAACAAAGTTCCGTTGCATTTTCGACGGCGACCGCAGAGAAATTCGGCCTGTCCGCTCGACAGGTGCGCAAGATTGTCGCCGCAGGTGACTGCCTCGCGCCTGATGAGGTCCGCAAACTTCGCAGCGCCCCGCGTGCGGTCAGCCTCAAGGATCTGCAGGAAATCGGCAAGATCGGTCAGCCCGCCGAGCGGTATCATGTGGTTGAAACCCTCGCCGCCGGCGGCGCGAAGAACGCTGCGAAGGCCCGCAAGCTCTGGAAGGCAGAGCAGGGCCTTGCGCCGGAGCCGCCGCGGCCTGCCGAGCAGGAATACATGCGCCTCCTCGACAGCTGGGACCGCAGCCGGAAATCCTCCCGCAAGCTCTTCCTAGGAGAACGCCTCGACGAGGTTCGAGCACTGCTCGCGGAAATCGGTGACGGCGATGATCTGGAAGGGGTGGAGAGCGATGACTGACACTCCCACGCAGGAATGGTGGAGTGCTGCGGAACTCGCGGAGGCGGGGCTGCCGGGCCTTCCCACCACCAAGCGCAAGATCAACGAGCTTGCCGCTCGTGAAGGGTGGAAGAACCGCGCAGGCAAAGTGCGCCGGCGCCGTGCTGCCGGAGGCGGTATGGAGTACCATTGGTCGCTGCTGCCCCTGCGTGCTCGGCTGCAGCTGACCGCGCCGCGCGAGGCAGTACCGGAGCCGTTCCTTTCTCGGACCGCCGCCTGGGCAGAGTTCGAGGCGGCGACGGGTGCGGCCCAGGCGAAGGCGCGCAAGCGGCTGGAGGTCCTGCAGGAAGTTGAAGCGCTGGAGGGGGCGGGTCTCACCCGCAGCCTGGCGGTCAAGTCCGCCGCCAAGAATACGGGCAGCGCGGTCAAGTCAATCTGGAACTGGTTCGAGAAGATCAACGGCATCGCCGAGGAAGATCGCCTAGCCTATCTCGTTGACCGCCGCGGGGTAAAGAAGCCCAAGTCCGCCGTCACTGCGTCGCCGGAGTTCTGCGAGATCGTCAAGAGCGCCTTCCTGCGCCAGGGCGGGCCGGAGTTCACTGCCTGCTACGATTGGGCTGTGGACATCGCCGAAGCTGAAGGCCTACCGATCCTGCCGATCCACACCGTGCGGCGCTGGTATCAGAGCACGGTCTCCAAGCCGACCGAGATTTACCACCGCAAGGGGGCCGAGGCGCTGCGCCGATCCTTCCCGCATCAGACCCGCGACAAGGCGGCGATGGTGCCGCTGGAGTGCATCCAGGGCGACTACCACAAGTTCGACGTCTTCGTGCGCTGGCCGGGCGAGAAGGACCCCGTGCGTCCGCAGGGCGTGTTCTTCTCGGACGTCCACTCGGGCAAGATGCTCGCCTGGCGTCTGGACCTCACCGCCAACAGCCACACGGTGCAGCTGGCGATCGGCGACGTGATCGAACGCTTCGGCGTGCCGCAGGCGGCGCTCCTCGATAACGGTCGCGAGTTCGCGGCCAAGGTGATCACCGGCGGCGCGGAAACGCGCTTCCGCTTCAAGATCACCGACGAGGACATCCCGGGGCTTCTGCCCATGATGGGCGTCAAGGTCCATTGGGCCACGCCTTACTCGGGCCAGTCCAAGCCTATCGAGCGGGCCTTCCGCGACTTCTGCTCGCGCATCGCCAAGCACCCGGCTTTCGAGGGCGCCTATACCGGCAACAAGCCCGACGCGAAGCCGGAGAACTATGGCAACCGCGCCATCCCGCTCGAAGCGTTCCGGGAGGTGATGGAGCGCGAGGTCGAGAAGCACAACGCTCGCACCGGGCGCCGCAGTGAAGTGGCCTTTGGCAGGTCGTTCAACGACGTGTTCAACGAGGGATATAAGACAGCACCAATTCGCCGTGCCACCGACGAACAGCGACGCCTCTGGCTGCTGCGCGCGGAAGGCCTTCGCGCCGCCACCAAAAATGGCGAGCTCAAACTGCATGGCTCGCGCTACTGGGGCGAGTGGATGTACCGCATCGCCGGCCAGAAGGTGGTCGCGCGCTTCGATGGCGACAAGCTCCATGCCGGGCTGCACGTCTATGACCTCAGCGGCTCCTACCTCGGCCACGCGCCCTGCCTCGAGAAGGGCGACTTCCTCGACGTGCAGGCGGCGCGCGACGTGGCGCGCAAGCGCAACCAGTTCGTGCGCACTGCCCGCGAGGCTGCGAAGGCCGAGAAGGAGTTCAGCGCCGCCGAGATCGCAGCGCGCCTCAAGGCCGCTGGCAAGATCGTCGGGGACGAGCTGCCCGAGGCAGAGGTGGTGAAGCTGGTGGCGCCGCATCCGAAGGCCCCTTCAGGCCTGCGCCGCCGCCAGCCGAGCGCCGAGCAGCGCGAGGCCGACGAGCGCCTCGAGGCGCAGGTCACCCGTCTTTCCAGCCGTCGCGCCGCACAGGCCGCGCCCGACGACGATCCCGAAACCAGATTTGCCCGGGCTCTCGAGCTCGAAGCAATGCTTGCCAACGAGCAAGCTCTCACGCCGGCGCAGTCCGATTGGCTCGCCGAATACCAGCAATCAGCAGAATACCGGGGCTTCGTACGCGTGCATCGACGCCTCGGGAAAAACGACAAGTAAGGGTAAAGAGGAGTAGAGCATGACGCCGTCCATCGCACCTCTGCGCAACGTCGCAGCATTGGTCAGCCTGGTCGAAAGGGTACAGACCAGGACCTTTGGCCTTCCGGGCATGGCAACCTTTTATGGTCCGAGCGGGTGGGGCAAAACCACCGCCGTGACCTTCGCGTCCAATGAGTTCCAGGCACACTGTGTCCAGGTCAAAGACTGCTGGACACCGACCTATCTCGCGCAGGCCATCCTGCGGGAAATCGGACTGCCGAACGTCCGTGGCGGGGTTGCCGCCATGGTCGACGCCATCGGCGCGCAGCTTGCGCGCACTGAGCGGCCGCTGATCATCGACGACGCACAGTACCTGCTGCGCAAGCGCATGATCGAGCTGACCCGCGACATCTACGAGAGCAGCCAGGCCACGGTGATCCTCGTGGGTGAAGAGAAGCTGCCGCAGGAACTGACCCGGTGGGAGAACATCCACAACCGCCAGCTCGCCTGGGAAGCAGCGCTGCCGTGCAACCTCTCGGACGCTGAGAAGCTCTGCGAGATTTACTGCCGCGGCGTCGAGGTCGAGACCGAGCTGCTCTCGGCAATCGTCGAGGCTTCGAACGGATCGATCCGCCGGGTGGCAACCAACCTCGCGCGCGTGCAGGAGCTGGCACGCACCCGCGGCACCACCGTGGCCACGCGCGCCTTCTGGGGGGATCGTGCCTTCCAGACCGGCCAGCCGCCCGAGGTCCGGCGTGTCGATGACTTCCGTCCCAGCACGGTCAGCGCTCTGCGCGGGAAGGCAAAATCCGCATGACTACCGACTTCACTACCGACTTCCGCTCCGACATGGAGAAGCACGCCTGGGGCATGGTTGAAAGCCTGCCCGAGTTCCACTGGACTGACCTGACCGCCAAGGGCATCGCCCAGCACACGGCGCAGGCCTTCGTGCGCCGCTGGCAGCAGACTGGCCGCATCCGCCTCAGCCGCCGCGACGAGCAGCAGCGCAAGCTCTTCGTCAGCGCCGCCCGCGCCATTCCGGTTCTGCCGCCCCGCGCGGCGACGGATCGGCAGGCGACGCCAGAGGGCAACATGTGGCGCACCATGCGCCGCCTGGTGACCTTCACCCCGACCGATCTCGCCGCGCACTCCAATGCCGGCGGCGTCGAGGTGACGCTCGACAAGGCGCGGGCCTACTGCCGCCAGATGCTGAGCGCCGACTACCTGAAGGTGCGCGAGACCGCGATCCCCGGTCGCCGCGAGCCGCGGTACCGGCTCATCCGGGATACCGGTCCGCTTGCCCCGCGCACACGCCAGCTCACCGGCATCTTCGATCCCAACGACAACCGGTTCATGCCGGCAGACCGGGAGGTGGCGCGATGAGTGTCCTGGCAACGGCCCGCGAAGCATGGGGGGAAAGCTGCCCCGACTGGATCGAAGCGCTGGCGGTCGAATGCGATCGCACGAGCCAGAACCAGACGGCGAAACGGCTTGAGCGCAGCACCGCGATGATCTCGAAGGTTCTGCGCAACAAGTACCCGGCCGACATGCAGGCGATCGAGGATGTGGTGCGCGGTGCGCTCATGTCCGAGACCATTGCATGCCCGGCCCTGGGCGACATCGGCAAGCAGACCTGCCGGAAGTGGCGCAAGAAGTCGCGCGACTTCGAGAACGTCAACAGCCTCTACGTGCAGATGTTCCGCGCCTGCAATCGCTGCCCCCGCAACGACACCGAGAAGATGGCCAAAGGCCACGAAGGAGACCTGACATGACCGCACAGCCGACAATTCCCGAAGGCTATATGAAGAACGGTCGAGGGGAGCTGATCCCCGAGGCCAAGGTGAAGCCCGAAGACAAGCTCGAGGATGATCTGGTCCGCCGCATGGCCGCGCTGGCGCGTTCGACGAGCGGGGAGCTGGCCAAGCTGAAGGCGCTCGCGATGGGCGAGGCCGAGGCGTTCCAGGCTGAGGTCGCGTCGCTCTATGGCGCTATCAAGGGCGGCGCAAAGGGCAACATGACCCTGCGCAGCTTTGATGGCTCGCTCGAGCTGCAGGTCGCGGTCTCCGAGCACATCACCTTCGGCCCGCAGCTGAAGGCGGCGAAGGAGCTGATCGACAACTGCATCGAGCGGTGGGCCCAGCACAGCGATGACAACCTGCGCGTCATCGTGCTCGACGCCTTCCAGGTCAACAAGGCGGGGCGGATCGACACGCAGCGCGTGCTCGGCCTGCGCCGCCTGTCGATCGAGGATGCCGAGTGGAAGCGCGCCATGGACGCGATCTCGGACGCCGTGCGCGTGTCGGGCTCCAAGACCTACGTGCGCTTCTACGAGATCGACCCTGAGACCGGGGACCGCTCGCCGATCTCGCTCGATCTGGCCAGCGTCTGAGGGAGCGCGGGATGGTGCTCTGGGTTCTTGGTGCGCTTCTTTTGGGCGCGACGGTGTGGGCGGCGATGTACGCCGGCTACACCCTTTCGGGGTGGGAGCAGGGCGCGGTCAGCAAGCGCCAGGCGCGCTTTGCGGTCGTCGGCGCCGCGCTTCTCACCATGGCCATGCTGGCGCTGATCATGGGGGGCATGTGATGACGCGATCCCTGCAACGCATGATCCACGTTGGCTGCCGTGAGCTCGGCCTCGACAGCGAGGCGCGGCGCGGCCTGCAGCTGGCGGTGACCGGCAAGGCCAGCCTGTCGCAGATGAATGAAGCCGAGTTGAAGCTGGTGGTGAACCGCTTGAAACAGGATGGCTTCAAGCCCGAGCAGCGCAAGGCCGGCAAGCGCAAGCCGGCCCCGCGCGCTGACCTGCGGCTGATCCATGTGATCTGGCGCAAGCTCGGCGAGGCGGGCGAGCTCGAGCGTCCCGATCGGGCCGGGCTCAACGCCTTCATCCGCGTCCGCTTCGAGAAAAGCTGGGGCATGGTGCCGGCGGATGTCGACATGCTGCGCGAGTGGCAGCAGATCGACGATGTGCTGCAGGCGCTGATGTCGTGGGGCAAGCGCGCCTCGATCGACTTCGATTGGTCGGGGCTGCGCAAATGAAAAAGCCGCGGCACCCTGTCTCGGATCACGCCGTGCTGCGCTACCTCGAGCGCGTGGAAGGCATGGACGTCGAGGGCGTGCGTCGCGACATTGGTCGGCGCGTCGATGCCGCTCTCGCGGGCGCCGAACGGGCGAGCGGCGTGACATTGGGCGGCTTCAGCTACCGCATCGGTGAAAGCGGCATCGTGTCGACGGTCCGCCGTGCGTCCCGCCCCGAACGCGGCCGGCCCAAGCGCCGCGGCCCGCGGGTTCGTGACGATGATTGAGCTGCCCCGCGCCCCGGCTCATGTCGAGCCCTATATCGAGGCCCTGGGCTTCGATCTCGCCGTCGAGTTCCTTTTGGAGTTCGGCGGCACGGCCGTTTATCTGCCCGACCGCGCCGGTGGGCGCGGCGAGGTCGAGCGCTTCCTCGGCGCCGAGAAACTCAAGGCGCTGAAGGGGCAGGAGCACCGGATGAGCGCCCGGGTGCCGCGCCCTAAGCGGTGGCTTGCCATGGTGCTGCGCGCCCAGGGCTTGTCAGAAGCGCGAACCGCGCGCAAAGTGGGCGTGACCGACAAGACCATCCGCCAATGGATGCGCGGTCCCGGCGGAAACGCCTCCCAACTCTCCCTTTTCTGACCCGCCTACAAGACTACCCCGCACCACGCGTGCGAATGTCTTGGGGCACCCTTCAAGAGCCATTCTGACACGGAAGTCGGCGGTCACGTCCGCCATGAACTCCGTCCGAGGTCAGAATGCAGACATCACAAAAAGGCATCGCGTTTCTGGAGCGGCATGAAGGTGTCGTCCTGAAAGCCTACCGTGACCCCGTCGGGGTCTGGACCATCGGCGCCGGGCTCACCGCCGCGTCGGGCGTGGTCAAGCCCAAGGCGGGCATGAAGATCACCGAGGCCGAGGCTTCGAAGCTGCTGGCCGAGGCGCTCTCGCGCAACTACGAGCCCGCCGTGCGCCTCGCCATGCCCTGTGCAGAGCAGCACGAGTTCGACGGCGGCATCAGCTTTCACTGGAACACCGGCGCGATCTCGCGCGCGAGCTGGGTCAAGTCCTGGCTGATGAAGAGCTGGGCGCTGGTCGAAAGCGGCCTCGCTCTCTGGAACAAGGGCGGCGGTAAGGTGCTGCCTGGGCTCGAACGCCGCCGTCACGAAGAGTACCTGGTGATCCGCAGCGGGCTCTACGCAGGTGCGGTGAACCCCGGCGCGTCTGCCATCAATGCCAGCGTCGTGCTGCCGCTGACTCGCATCGAGCTTGCGGACATCCATGCGGCTTTCCGCACCCTTGGTTACGAGCCCGGCAGCGAGCCTTCTGCCATCCGCGCCGCCGCAGTCGTGAAGTTCCAGCGCGATCACGACCTGACCGTCGATGCGGTCATAGGCAAGGCCACTCTCAGCACACTGCAGCGCCGCCTCGATGCGATCGAGAAGGCCAAGGCCGACGTCGCTGCGGCGGCGGTGGGCGGCGGCGGCTCCGTCGCTGCGCCCCAGGCCCCCGGCCTCGACGCGCTGCCGATCGCGGAGTGGCTGCCCTGGGCGGCCGGCGCGCTGATCCTCGCCTGGGCGCTATGGCGCGCCTGGCAGTACCGCGACGTCCTGGCCGCGAAGCTCCAGCGCATCTTCCCCGGCATTTCCCGCATCCTTCGGAGGTTCTGACATGTCCGCGTCCGCTCTCATCTCGCTTGCCGGCTCGATCGGCGCGCCGCTTATCGAGCAGGTCCTCGCCAAGCGCATCGGCGCTGGTAACGCCGACCTGGTCGCCAACGTGCTGGCGGAGATCGCCGGCCAGCTCGGGGTTGCGCCCGAGGAGATCGAGGGGCTGGCACAGTCTGATCCGGGGCGTGTCGAGACGGCGATAATCGAGGCTGAAGCCACGCTCGGTGAGCGGGTCGCGCTCTACACGCAGGGGCTCGAATACCAGCTCGCAGCGCTGAAGGCGGAGGCGGGCGATCCGGTCTGGATGCGCGCCTGGCGCCCGGCGGGCATGTATGTGCTCGGCTTCCTCTGGGTCTGGGCAATAGTCTTGCTGCACGTCGCCAACGCCATCTTCAAGATCGCGTTGCCGCAGCCCGACCTCTGGGTGCTGTTCCAGCTCACCGCCCTCTACATGACGCTCTACATGGGCGGCCACACCTTCAAGGATTTCGTCTCCACCCGCTGGGGCGGGAAAGGGGGTGCGGCATGATGCGCGCCCTCGGCCGAGCGGCCCTGGTCTTTACCCTTGCGCTGATCGCGGTGGCGCTGAGCCTCACCGCCGCCCTGGCGCAGGAGTTCGAAGCCTGCGCGCCGCGCGGTACGATGGTCGAGATGCTGAGCGAGGTCTTCGGTGAGGAACCTCGCGCGATCGGGCTCACCGGAGACGAGCGGATGATGGAGCTCTTCGTCTCGGAAGCCGGGACCTGGACCATCCTGCTTACCACCGCAACCGGCATCTCCTGCCCGATCTCGGAGGGCAGCTCGTTTGAAAGGCGGACGCCGCCCGGGAGCGGCCCGACGTGGTGATTGATCTCGACCTCTTCATGAAGCTCGCCTCCTTCGGCCTGTCGATCGGCGCGATGGTCTACGCCTTCTTTGCCAATCGGCAGAAGGGGAACGACGAGCGGTTCGAGGTGGGCTCGAAACGCATGGATCGGCACGAGCTCCGCATCCAGGCGCTGGAGCAGTCGATCCGCATCCTGCCCACCCGCGACGACATCCACGAGCTGCAGCTCATGCTCGCGCGGCTCAACGGGAACATGGAGCGCATGGATGCCCACATGGGCGGCCAGCAAGAAATCATCAAGCGGCTCGAACTCGTCGTTGCCCGCCAAGAAGACCACCTTCTGAAAGGACAAAAGGGATGAGCTACGCTGACGAACTGCGCGAGCATGCCCGCATCGCCATTCTGCGTCTGCTCGAAGACGCGCCGCGCTACACCTCCAACGTGTCGATGATGACCGACCTGCTGCGCCGGCTTGGCATCGGCTACACCCGCGACCAGGTCGCCGGCGAAATCCGCTGGCTCGAGGAGCAGGGGCTGCTGACCAGCGAGGACCTCTCGGGCTTCATCATCGCCACGGCCACCGTGCGCGGTATCGAGGTGGCGCAGGGAATCGTGACCTACCCCGGCGTCCAGCGCCCCCGGCCGGGGGCGTGAGCCATGCCGGTCCCCGCCAAACTGGACCTCATGCCCGAGGAGCTGCGCACCTGGTTGCGTGAGGCGCTGGAAGCCCGCGGCTTCGGCGACATTGTCTCGGTCACCGAGGAGTTAAACTTCCGGCTGCAGGAGCAGGGGCTCGAGCTCAGCGTCGGCAAGACGGCCGTCGGCAAGTTTTCCAAGGCCCTGAAGGACCAGCGCGAGGCCTTCTCGCTCGCCGAGACGCTGCTTTCCGACATGGACATCGAGGCCGAGGGCGAGATGCACAAGGTCCTCATGCAGATGATCGCCACCTCCGCCGTCCACATGATGCAGGCCGTGCGCGAAGACGACGGACACCTCGAGCCCAAGGACCTGATGAACCTCGGCCGCATGCTCAAGGACCTCATGTCGAGCTCGGGCATGCGCGAGAAGCTTCTCGCCGACGAGCGCGCCCGCGTCTCGCGCCTGGCGAAAGAAGAGGCTGCCGAGAGCATCGAACAGAACGCTCGGCAACTCGGGCTCACCGCCGCGACGGTCGCGGGCATCAAGTCGCAAATCCTCGGAGTGCAAGCATGATCCGCGCCATCCATTTTGCCGACATCGGCGAGTTCCGCAAAGGTCGCGTGTCTGGCAGCGTGCTTTTCACCAACCACGTGGATCACCCGAACGAGCAGGGCACGCTTCTCTTCTTCTGCCCCTGCGGCTGTGGCGCGCAGAACCGGATCACCGTCGGCGAGGGTTTCAAGCCGAACATCCACGCGCCGTCCTGGCACTGGGATGGAAACCGCGTTGATCCGACCTTGAAGCCCTCTGTCAACGTGGAGGGCCACTGGCATGGCTGGCTGCGCGGCGGCTACTGGGAGGTCTGCTGATGCGGCGCATGTTCCAGAGTCTCGCGGCCTTCCTGATCTCCGATCACGCGCCGATCCGCCCGAGCTTTGCGCCGCGGCGCGCGGAGCCTCGGGTCACTGATCCCGCCAAGCGCAAGGCGCGCCAGGCGCAGAAGCGGGCGCGGAAAATCACGCGCTATTCACGCAAGCGGGGCAAGTGATGGCGGAAGCTCTCACCGACGCCGAATGGGACGAGCTGCGGGCCGAGAGCCGGCAGACGCTGCCCGAGGCACTCGACGCATCGCGCGGACTTCCGGCCGTGCTCCTGCGCTACCAGGCGAAGCTACTCGCCACCACGGCGGTCACCCAGCTGGTGGTCTGCGAGAAGTCGCGCCGGATCGGGATGACCTGGGCGGTGGCGGCCGACGCCACGCTCACCGCCGGCTCGCAGCGCGCGGCCGGGGGCATGGATGTGCTCTACATCGGCTACAACCTCGATATGGCGCGCGAGTTCATCGACACCTGCGCCATGTGGGCGCGGGCCTTCATTCCCGCGGCCTCGGGCGTCGAGGAGTTCCTCTTCAAGGACCAGGGCGAGGGCGGCGAGGACAAAGACATCAACGCCTTCCGGATCAAGTTCGCCTCCGGCTACGAGATCGTCGCGCTGACCTCCAAGCCGCGCTCGTTGCGCGGTCGCCAGGGCTTTGTCATCTTCGACGAGGCCGCGTTCCACGACGAGCTCGCCGAGCTGCTGAAGGCCGCCATGGCGCTGCTGATGTGGGGCGGCAAGGTGCTGGTCATCTCGACCCACGATGGCGCGGACAACCCCTTCAACCTGCTCGTGCGCGACATCCGCTCGGGCGAGCGCGCGGGCGAGGTGGTCACGGTCACCTTTGAAGACGCCATTGAAGACGGGCTTTACGAGCGCATCGCCCTGACCACCGGTAAGTCGGACACCGCCGAGGCGAAGCAGGCGTGGATCGACAGCATCATGGCCTTCTACGGCCAGGACGCCGACGAGGAGCTGCACTGCATCCCCAAGGCGGGCTCTGGCGTCTGGCTCTCGGCCCCGCTGATCGAGGCGCGCATGACGGCCGAGGCCCCGGTGCTGACGCTCGAGCTGCCCGGCGACTACCTTCAGCGCACCGATGCCGACCGGGCGGAGCTGATGCGGCCCTTCATGGCTGAGCTCGAGGCGGCACTCTCGCTCCTGGACCTCGAGCCGCACTATGCGGCGGGCTTCGACTTCGCACGCGTGGCCGACCTCTCGGTGCTCTCGCTGCTCTCGATCGAGAAGAACCTGCATCGCCGCGAGGCGCTCTCCATCGAGCTGCGCAACGTGCCCGGCCAAGAGCAGATCGCCATCGTCGGCGACGTGCTCTCCTCCGTCCGGCCGCGGCTCCTGGGTGCGGCCTTCGACGCTACCGGCATGGGCTGGATCGTGGCCGAAGAGATGGGCCGGCGCTTCGGCCTCCGCGAGAACGAAGACAGCGGCGGGCTGATCTGGGCCATCAAGTTCTCCGAGGATTGGTATCGCCAGCACATGCCGCCGCTGAAGAAGGCCTTCGAAGACGGCACGCTCTGGCTCGGCCCAAGCGACGATCACGTCACCGACCTGCGCATCGTCCGCGAACTCCGCGGTGTGCCGCGCGTGCCGCCAGTGCGCACTGGCGAGAAGGGCCTGAAGCGCCACGGCGACTATGCCATCGGCCTTGCCCTGGCGCACTTCGCCAGCCGCATGCGCTGGGTTCAATACGACTACCGCGCGGTCAGCGCCCCGACCTCGGCCGGCGATGTGCCGGATGAAGCGTACGCGCCGCGCCCCTGGTACCGCCAGCCGCTCGGCGCTGGCCTGAGAGGAGGCATTTGAGATGGTGAACCGACCCCAGCTCGTCGACCAGTGGGGGCGCCCGGTGAAGCGTGCCGAGCTCCGTAAGGAGGTCTCAGCGCCGACACTCAGCGGCGTGCGCTCGCCCATCTCGGGCTATCCCGGTAACGGGCTCACGCCCGACCGTTTGGCGGTGATCCTGCGCGAGGCCGATGCGGGCGATCCGATCCGTTACCTCGAGCTCGCCGAGACGATCGAGGAGCGCGATCCGCACTACGCCGGCGTGATCGCGACCCGGAAGCGCTCGGTCAGCCAGGTGGAGATGACAGTCGAGGATGGCGGCGAGACCTCGCATGATCTCGAGATGGCGCAGATGGTGCGCGACTGGCTCGATCGGGACGAGCTCGCCGACGAAACCTTCCATATCCTCGACGCGATCGGGAAGGGCTACAGCTTCACCGAGATCATCTGGGATACGTCCATGGGGCAGTGGATGCCCGAGCGGCTCGAGTACCGCGACCCGCGCTGGTTCCGCTTCGCGAGGCACGATCTTTCCACTCCGATGATGATCGGGGAGACCGGCCAGGAAGAGGAGATGGAGGCCTTCAAGTTCATCCATGCTCGGATCGCGGCCAAGAGCGGCCTGGCGCTGCGCAGCGGTCTTGCGCGGCTCGCGACCTGGAACTGGATGTTCAAGGCCTACACCCAGCGCGACTGGGCGATCTTCACCCAGACCTATGGCCAGCCGATCCGCATCGGCAAGTACGGCCCGGGCGCCGATCAGAAGGATCAGGACACGCTTTTCCGGGCCGTGGCGAACATCGGCGGCGATTGTGCAGCGATCATCCCCGACAGCATGATGATCGAGTTCGTCGAGGCGAAAAGCATCGGCTCGTCGACCGACCACTACGAGCGGCGCGCGGACTGGCTCGACAAGCAGATCTCGAAAGCCGTGCTCGGCCAGACCGCCACCACCGACGCCGAGACCGGCGGGCTGGGATCGGGCAAGGAGCACCGCGAGGTCCAGAAGGACATCGAGACGGCGGACTGCAGGGCGCTGGCCGCAATCCTCAATCGCGATCTGATCCGGCCCTGGATCGATCTGGAGTACGGTCCGCAGAAGCGCTATCCTCGTCTTCGGATCGCCCGGCCTGAGCCGGAAGACCTGAAGGCCTTCTCGGACGCCATCGCGCCGATGATCGATCGGGGGCTTCGCGTGTCTGCCTCGGATGTCCTCGACAAGTTCGGGATGCGCGAGGCACCCGCGAGCGCCAAAATCCTCACTCCGATGGCGGCAACCGCCGCGCAGCCGCACCCTGAGACCGGCGGATCGGGCGCAGTGCCCCCGGAGAGCGCCGTTCAATACCCATTCAATACCCGACTCGGTCAGCCGGGACCACGCGCCCCCCTCCAGACCCAAACGCGCTCTACGGGCCTCTCAGAGCCTCTGGGGGTTTCGGTGGATCGGCTGCAGCAGGAGG
Organism: Alloyangia pacifica; assembly: GCF_003111685.1. Lineage (NCBI taxonomy): Bacteria > Pseudomonadati > Pseudomonadota > Alphaproteobacteria > Rhodobacterales > Roseobacteraceae > Alloyangia > Alloyangia pacifica. The sequence goes on from NZ_CP022189.1 coordinate 1,008,258, forward strand.
CCGCGCCGGACATCGAGCGCATGCTCGAGCAGATCGAGGTGATGCTCGAGGCCGCAACCTCGCTCGATGAGGCCAAGGCCATGCTGCTCGAAGCCTATCCCGATCTCGAAAGCGATGGGCTTGCCGATCTCTTCGCCGAGGCCTTCCTCGCGGCGGAAGCCGGCGGGCGGGCTCTGATCGAGGCCGAGGCGGAGGAAGCTGATGGCTGAGCTCTCGGGCGTCTTCCGCCGGCCGTTCGCGCAGCAGGTCGCGGCCTTCCGGCTGCGGCTGCGCAACCTGGTATCGACGTCGCGCTGGGATGATCTGCGCAAGGGCCAGCACGATCGTGGCTTCATGGTGGCGGGCGCGCTCAAGGCCGACCTGCTGGCAGACCTCGCCACGGCGGTGGACAAGGCGATCTCAGAGGGCACCACGCTTGACGAGTTCCGCCGCGACTTCCGCGCCATCGTCGAGAAGCGCGGCTGGCACGGTTGGACCGGCGAAGGCACCGAAGTGGGCGAGGCGTGGCGCACGCGAGTGATCTACCGCACCAACATGCGCACCAGCTACATGGCGGGGCGCTATGCCCAGCTCACCGAGGGCAACTTCGCCCTCTGGGTCTACTTTCATGGCGGCTCAACCGAGCCGCGGCTCAATCACCTGGCATGGAACGGCATCGCACTCCCGCCGGATCATCCATTCTGGGGCGAGCGCTTCCCGCCGAATGGCTGGGGCTGCAGCTGCTACGTCTCGGGCGCCAGGACCGCCGCCGGCGTGCGGCGTCTGGGCGGCGATCCCGACAAGGCGCTGCCCGATGACTGGAAGTCGATCGATCCGAAGACCGGCGAGCCGCAGGGCGTCGGCAAGGGCTGGGGCTACGCACCAGGGGCGAACACGGTCGAGGAGATCATCAGGCTCGCGGGCGAAAAGGCTGTGGCGCTGCCTCCCGAGCTCGCGCGGCCCTTCCTGCAGGAGCTGCTGGAGCGGTTCGAGGACACTGAGCTGGCACGCGCCTTGCGCGAGCTTCTCGATCGGCTCGGGTAGGGAGGCGCAATGATCCGCGTCGATCTCACCACAAACGAAATCTCGGCCGCTCTGAAGCGCGTCTCGGACGCTCTCTCGGACCTGTCTCCGCTGATGCAGGATATCGGCGAGTACATGGTGAAGAGCACGAAGGATAACTTCGCCGATGCCGAGAGCCCGGACGGCAAGAAGTGGGCACCGCGCAAGCAATCGACGATGGACGCCTATGCCAGACGCAAGGACACGCCGGGTCCGACGCCGCTCATTGGCCCGACCAAATCCCTCTCCGGAACGATCAGCTACGAGGCCAGCGGCGACAGCGTCGAATGGGGCTCGAAGATGATCTACGCGGCGGTCCAGCAGTTCGGCGCCGAGGCGGGCGAGTTCGGGGCGCGTATGGGCGTGAACAAGAAGGGCCAGCGGTTCTTCATGCCGATCCCCTGGGGAAACATCCCGGCGCGTCCCTTCCTAGGAATAGGACGCGAACAGGAGCTAGAAGTCATGGAGTTGGTCGCTGAGCACCTTGCCAATGCGGCCCGCTGAAAAGGTCCTCGAAGATAGAGGGTTATTTGAATGACGGGGCGATGTATTCTGAGATCATCTGCTGTACAGTGTCTTGGTCGGCTTCGATGAATGCGCTGCGGATTATTTCCTGGACCTCTTCTGAATACGCTTCAGACAGGCTTGCTGGACGGGGGAAACCTTGGTCTTTGACTTCTAAGATCTCAAATATCGCTTCGTCAGTAAGTTCTAGTGAAGCGCTCAGCGTTTCTAGCGGCACTGTTGTGGTCGTGACCGCGGCGCAGATATCAAAACATGGGGGATCGGGTTCGAAAGGATATGGCGTACAAGGGCACTGCGGACCATCTTGAGCAAGAGAGCTCAGCGGGGCTAGCGAAACGGCAACCCCCAATATTGCTTGAGCGATTTTCAAAGGCCTTACTCCTCTGCGACTTCTCTAAAATACATCCACCAAAAGACGTAGAGCGCAAGCCAAACGGCCATGATCCCGACAGACCACTTAAGCCACAGAATCTGGCTTCCGAAATTCTCGTTGATGCTGCGATGAACGTGCGTCGCCGTGTCGCTGCCCACGTAGATCAGTGAAATGGCGTGCCTGGCCACAAGGTCACCATAGTAGATCGAGATCCCTAACAGAAACCAAGCTGGAACAAAGAGCATATATATACTTCGGCCTGCGGCTGACTTCGGAGAAACATGCGATGTGCCAATGACTGTTGCAAGTGAGCCCCCCAGCAATGCGAGAGCCCAAGTCGTGTGTTGGGCCGTGCTGTTCAAGATTGGCTCAAGTTGATCGACACTAATGTTCATTGGGAATCTCTGAATCACGAAATGAATTTCCAACTACGCGCGCTCATCTTGGCACGTTTCTCACAAAGTTCAACGGGGCGCTCATAAGGGCTGAGAATCGTCTTCACTTCGAGCATTGACGGCACTGCCGGGGCGGCGCAGGCTGCCCGCATAGAACCTCGGGTCTTACCCCGCACCACGCGTGCGAATGTATCGGATCGGCGTGCTTCGGCAATCTCGCCTCATGACCGATACCGTCCTCATTCCTCTCTCCGCGCTCGAACTTCCCGGGGCATCCGCCGCCGGGCCTGTCCCCGAGTGGATCCACCTGGTCCCGAAGGGCCGGTTCAAGGCGCGTGATGGCCGCGGCCCCTGGAGCTACCAGGACGCCGCCGCCACGATCGAGGAGAGCTTCCGCCGCAGGGCCAAGCTCCACGTCGATCTCAACCACTCCACCGAGACCGCCGCCAAGCTTGGGCTCGAGGCCCCGGCCGTCGGCTACATCACCGAGATGGAAGAGCGCGAGAACGGCATCTGGGGACGCGTCGACTGGACGTCGCGCGGCACCGAGCTGCTCAGCGATCGCGCCTATTGGGGCGTCTCTCCGGTCATCGAGTTCGACGAGCGCACGAGGGAGGTGCGGGCCATCGCGCGCGCCGCACTGACCAACGACCCCTCGGTCGCAAATCTCACACCGCTCAGCACGAAGGAGACGGACATGTTCCTGAGCAAGGTGGCCAAGTCGCTTGGCCTCTCCGAGGATGCCTCGGAGGAAGACGTTCTCGCCGCCCTGGAAAAGGCGAAGGACCCGACCGAAGTGCCGAACGAGGCACTCTCGACCATCGGCTCCGCCCTGGGCATCGAAGGCGAGGCGAGCCTGACCGCCATCCTCGCCACCGCCAGCGGCCTGCGGTCCGCCAGCACGGACCAGGGCCAGGCGCTCGCCGCGCTGCAGACCGAGGTCACCGAGCTGCGCGAGGGCAACAAGAAGCGCGATGCCGAGGCCTTCGTTGACCAGGCGATCCGCGACAAGCGCGTCGGCGTGAAGGCGTCCCGCGAGAACTACGTCGCGCTGCACATGGAGAACCCCCAGCGTGCCCGCGACCTGATCGCCGCCCTGCCGACGCTTGGCGCCAGCCCGACCTCGATCGAGCCGCCGAAGCCCGCCGACGGTCAGGCCGCGCTCAGCACCGAGCAGCGCCAGATCGCCGACCTGATCGGCGTCGATCCGGCGGCTATGCAAAAGACCCTTCGTGAAGAGGAGAGCCAGCAATGACCGCGCTGACCCAGGGCCGTCTGACGCCCCGCCGCGATGGCGACTACCGCGCCGGCGCGGTTGCGGCATCCACCACCATCTACCCCGGCGCCATGGTGATGCGCGACGCATCGGGCAACCTGGTCGAAGGCCAGACCGCCACCGGGCTCACCGGCGTCGGCGTGGCCGAGGCACTGGCGGACAACGCCGCGGGCTCGGCAGGCGATCTGACCGTGCGCTACCGCCCGGGCGTCTTCCACATGGCGAACTCGGCGAGCACCGACGAGATCGCTGCCGCCGACATCGGGGCCGTCTGCTACGCGGTGGACGATCAGACCGTGGCGAAGACCGACGGCACCTCGACCCGTTCCCCGGCCGGCATCGTCGATGACGTGGACGCCGGCGGCGTCTGGGTCCGCTTCGACGAAGCGCTCACCGGCGCCTTCGCCTGATCCTGACAGGAGACCACTTCCATGTTCATCACCTCTACCGCAGTTGCGGCGCTCCGGGCCGGGTTCAAAACCGAGTTCCAGCGCGCCCTGGGCGAAGCCCCCACGATGCGCGATCGCGTCGCGATGACGATCCGCTCGAACACCGGCGAGAACACCTACGGCTGGCTCAAGCAGATGAGCGGCATGACCGAGTGGATCGGCCCGCGTCAGATCGATGGCATGTCCGAGGCTGGCTACACGATCCGCAACAAGCACTTCCAGAAATCCGTGGAAGTGAACCGCAACGACATCGAAGACGACAACCTCGGCGTCTACACGCCCATGTTCACCATGATGGGCGAGGCGGCGGGCAGCTATCCCGAGCAGCTGGTGTGGAACCTGCTGAAGGCGGGCTTCGAGACCGAGTGCTGGGACGGCCAGAACTTCTTCGACACCGATCACCCGATCACCGGCGAGGATGGCGAGGAGACGGTCTTCTCGAACTCCGGCGGCGGCTCGGGCACGCCCTGGTTCCTGCTCTGCACCAACCGCGCGCTCAAGCCGGTCATCCTGCAGGAGCGCAAGCCGATCACCTTCACCTCGAAGGATCGCGACACCGACGACAACGTGTTCACCAACAACACCTTCGTCTACGGCGCGGACTGGCGTGGCAACGTGGGCTTTGGCGTGCCGCAGATGGCCTATGGCTCGAAGCAGACGCTCGACGCCACCAGCTACGGCGCGGCCTATGCGGCGGTCGAGGGCATGAAGGGGGATGGCGGGCGTCCGCTCGGCCTCAAGCCCAACCTGCTCGTCGTGCCGCCGAGCCTGCGCTCCGCCGCTCAGAAGCTGCTCAACTCCGAGTATGCCGCCGGCGGTGAGAGCAACGAGTGGAAAGGCACCGCCGAGCTGCTCGTCGTGCCCTGGCTCGCCTGATCCGAGGGCTGAGCCATGAGCGAGAAAACCCCTGAACGCATCGCCCTGGAGGAGACGGCCAAAGAGCTTGGCCTCTCCATCCCGGGCAACATCGGCGACGCGAAGCTCGCCGATCGCGTGGCCAAGGCGGAAGCCAAGGCCAAGAAGACGCCACCCCCGGCCGCTGTCACTCCGGCGGCATCGGGAGCGGCCCCGGCGGGGGAGAGGGACGGCCTCCCCGCCGGCACCGATCCTGCGGGCGCAGAAGCGCAATCCGATGCAGGCGAGGCGCAGCCCATGGTCCCTGACGCCCAGGCCGCAGCCACTGGCGAGCAAGCCGGTGACGACGAGCAGGCGCAGGAGCTGACCGAGCGCACCGAAGGGCGCGAGCTCGAGGTGATCGGCCCGCGCAAGGGCCGGTGGCGAGGCGGCCGTAAGTTCGGCCAGGTCCCGACCCGCATTCCGCTCGAGGAGCTGACCGATGCTGAGATCGAAGCCCTGATGGGCGATCCGGCCCTCGTCGTGCTCCTCCCCGACGTGGACGAATAATCACTGCTCTCCTGCCTCGGAGACACCTTCCCGGCGGCGCGATCCGTCACGTCGCCGGGCCTTTCTTCAGGAGCTGACCCTTGGCCTACACCACGCAAGCCGATCTGACCGAGCGCTACGGCGAGGCGATGCTGATCGACCTCACCGACCGGGGCGAGACCGCCACCGGCACCGTGGACGCTGATGTCGTGAACCGGGCCATCTCCGATGCCGATGCGCTGATCGATGGCTACCTCGCAGGGCGCTACATCCTGCCGCTCTCGGTAACCCCGGCGATCATCGGCACGATCTCCCGCCAGATCACCATCTGGAACCTCTGCATCTACAAGCCGGACGACAAGATCGCAGCCGACTACAAGGAAGCGATCCGCCAGCTGCAGCAGATCGCCGCCGGCACGCTCAAGCTCGATGCCGCAGGCGTCACCCCGGCCACCACCGGCAGCGCCGGCGCGCGGGTGACGGACCGTGAGCGCCCGATGACCGAGACGAGCCTCAAGGGGTTCATCTGATGATCGACGCGCTCACCGATCGGCTGACTGCCCGGGTGCCGGACCTTGCCGGCCGCATCGACGGCGCGGCCGAGTTCGCGGACCTGATGCAGACCAAGCGCCTCCCGGCCAGCGGCGTGCGCGCCTACGTCCTGCCGCTTGGCCTTGCCGGCCTCGCTGCCGACGCGGCCACCGGTGTCTTCCGCCAGAGCGTGCGCCGGGCGATCGCCGTGGTGCTGCTCACCCGGTCGGTGGATGCCGCCGGAGAACGCGCGCTCTCGCGCCTTGCGCCCCTGGTCGACGAGATCGTCGGTGCGGTGGCGGGCTGGGCGCCCGGCGACGAGACGGGCGTCTTCGAGCTGAGCCGCGCCAACATCATTCCGACCGACAGTGGCCTCTTGGGCTACCAGGTCGAGTTCACCATCGAAGACCAGCTGAGGATCACGCCATGACCGCGCCGAAACTCCCCAGCTCGGGTGGCAGCTACACCCGGGATGAGAAGGGCGAGCTGACGCTTGCCCAGGACCCGAAACCCACCACGGCCGCCAAAGCGGCAAAGGCGAAACCCGCCGCGAAAAGGGAGGCTTAAATGGCCCTGTACTTCCGCAAGAAGGTGCTGCTCGCCGCCATCGAGGCGAGCTATGGCTTGGACGAGGTTCCGACCGGCGCGGCCAACGCGATGCTGGCCTCGGAGATCTCGATCAACCCGATGGAGGGCTCGGACCTCGAGCGCGGCCACGACACGCCGTTCCTCGGCGCATCCGGCACCATCCCGACAGACCTGCACGCCACCATGACGTTCCGCGTCGAGTTGGCGGGCTCTGGCACCGCCGGCACCGCGCCGGCCTGGGGGCCGCTCCTCCGCGCCTGCGGCGTGGCCGAGACGCTGAACGCCAGCACCAGCGTGATCTACAACCCGATCTCGGGCGGCTTCGAGAGCGCCACGATCTACCTCAACATCGACGGCACCCTCTACGCCCTGGTCGGCGCGCGCGGCGATTGCAACATCACCGTCAATGCCTCGGCGATCCCGCAGCTGGAGTTCACCTTTACCGGCCTCTGGGTGAAGCCGGTCGCGGCCGCGCTGCCCAGTGCCGACTACTCGGCCTTCCTCAAGCCGCTCGCGGGCTCGAAGGCCAATACCCCGACCTTCACCATCGGCGGCACCAACCACGTGATGCGCAACTTCCGCCTCGGCCTCGGCAACGATGTCCAGGGCCGCTTCCTGATCGGCCCGGATGCCGAGCAGATCGTCATCGTGGACCGCAGTGACATGGTCGAGACGCAGATCGAGGCGGTCGCCCTGGCAACGCTCGATCCCTTCGCCCTGGCGCGCGACCAGGAGACCGTCGCCATCGCGCTGGCCCACGGCAAGACCGCCGGCAACATCGCAACCATCGACGTGCCCCAGGCACAGATGCAGCGCCCCTCGGGTCTGACCGAAGGTCAGGGCATCAAGGAATGGTCGCTCAACCTCGTGCCGCTGCCAGACGCCGGCAACGACCAGTGGACCCTCACCCTGACCTGACCCTGAAAGGAGCCGTCCCATGGCTTTCAAGATCGCAACCGAGCGCCGCTTCTCTGCACCTGTCCAGGTCCGCAGCGACGACTTTACCGCCCACTACCGGGTGCTGCCCGATGAAACCATCGCTGGCTTCGACTTCAACACGGCCGAGGGGCAGCGGGACTTCCTGCGCGCCTCTATCGCGGACCTCGAGGACGTGCTCGGTGAGGGCGATGCGCCGCTTGCCTACAGCGCCCAACTGCTCGAGCAGTTGCTCGGCTTCTCGGACGTCCGGCTCGCGCTGATGCGGTCCTACAACCGCGGCTACTTCGAGGCCAAAGCGGGAAACTGAAGTGGGCCGGGCGCGCCTGGGCGCTCGGCACGCTGGATGACGATGGCCGGGTCACGGTGGAGCTCAATAGCGACGCCGCCTTCTTCGGGATCGACCCGGCCGTTCTCCAGGCGGAGCCCGCACCCTCCGAGGCGGTCTGGGAAGAGCACACCGCCGTTGTGCAGGCGTTCCTCGCAATCCAGACGCAATGGAAGGTGCTGCCCCGCTTCGGCGATCGGCCCGTGTGGATCGGGCTCGATCACGGAGCGGCGGAGGCGGGCCTGAGGCTCGCCGGGATCGAGATGACCTCCGAGCAGTGGATGGAACTGCGGGTCATCGAGGCAGGCGCGAAAGCGGTATTGAACGGGGATTAAAGTGGCGCTCAGGTTCTTCGCACTCCTGCAGGCGGACGGCAAACAGGCCAAGGCCGAGGTCGATGGCCTGCGCGCTCAGACCGACAAGCTGACTGTCGCCCTGGACGAAGTGAGCGCCGAGGGCGCCGAGGCCAAGCGCGCCATCGATGACCTTGGCAGCAGCACGCGCACGACCACCACCAGCGTCACCGATCTTGGGTCCGAGACGAACAAGCTCGACACCGCGCTCGACAAGGTGACGGTCGATGGCAAGGCCACAGGCGATGCCATCCAGAAGATCGGCACCGAGACCCGGCAAACCACCTCGCTCTTTGCCCGGCTGCGCAGCTCTGCCTCCGCGACCTGGGCGCGCATCCGCGGCGGGGCGCAGGGGGCGGGCGACAGCACCAAGATCGCCGCCGGCAGCGTTGCCAACCTCACCGCGCAGTTCAACGACATCGGCGTCATGATGGCGGCGGGGCAGAACCCGCTGCAACTGGCGCTCCAGCAGGGCACCCAGATCAGCCAGGTCATCGGTCCGATGGGCGCGGGGGCGGCGGTGCGCGCGCTGGGCACGGCCTTCATGGGGTTGATCAATCCCGTGACGCTGATCACGGTTGGCACAATCGCCGCGGCGAGCGCCATGTCGAACTGGCTGACCAGTTCAAAGGACGAAGCCGAGTCGATGGAGGACGTGCTCGACCGGCTTGGCACCTCGATCGAGGACTTCGCCGATCTGTCGACGATGAGCCTCGACGACATGCGTAAGGCCTTCGGCAGCGCTGGGCAGGGTGCGCGGGAGCTGCACCGGGAATTGAAGTCCCTGGCTCTTGATAAGATGCTGCTCGACGCGTCAAAGGCGGGCGACAGTCTGGCCGATAGCCTCGACAGCGGAGTGCTGCGCCGGGCCTTTGCAGACAGCAACCGCAAACTGGCGCGCACCGGACGCGACCCGCTCCTCGACCAGATCAAGGCACAGATCGGTACTCTTGGCAGTGCCGATGGTATCGATCAGCAAATCGCCGCGGTGAAGACCCTGCAGGACACGCTGAAGGAAGCGGCCGGCGGGTTCGATAGCATGTCGATCGAGCAAAGGGCGCTCTACGACAGCCTGGCGAATATCCTGCCGACGCTGATGCGTATCAAGGCCCTCAGCTCAGCCATCCCGCAGGACGTCCGCGACCAGGCGGATGCGGCGGCGAAGGCCTATCTGCAGCGTCAGAAGGACACCGCCGAGGCGCAGTCGCAGCTCGACATCATGCGCGACCAGAACGCCGTTCAGCAGGCCTCGCTGCGCTATGGCGCGGACAGCGTCCAGGCCGAAAATGCCAAGGCGGATGCGGCGCGGCGGACGCTGGAAGAGCAGATTGCCGGTTGGAACGTCTCTGAGGACACGAAGAACGAACTGCGCGATGCGCTCGAGCACCAGCTCGACATGGAAGCCGCTGTTCGCAACACCGACCTGCTCGGCCTGTCGGATCAGGCACGACTGCTCGCCACCAACATGGGTATCGCTGCCGACGAGGCCGAGCGCTACAACGCCGCGCTGAACCAGAGCGCCGGCATGTCCGACGTGACGCCCGACGACGGCGGTCTCGGCTTCGGCGGTATCGGCTCGATCGAGGACCAGCAGAACTGGACCGGCTTCAACAACCTCGGGTACGGCAACCTCGACGGGCGCCCGCCGCGCAGCCGCACCGGCCTGCCGAAAGTGGACAAGAAGACCAAGACCCGGAAGGGCGGCAAGTCGGACCGAGATGCCGTCGCCGAGCTGATCGCCCGCGAGCAGGAAGAGCTCGACATCCTGCGCGAGATCGATCCCGTGCAGAAGGAGCTGATCCGCAACCGCGAAGTGCTGAAGGACGCCACCGAGGCCGAGCGCACGGCACTGGCCGAAGTCATCGGAACACGGATCGAGGAACAGGCGGCGCTCGACGACACCCAGGCGAAATACGATTCCTTCCGCAGCACCGGGGCGGATTTCTTCGCGGACATGGCGAAGGGCGGGGACGCGGCCACCGCCGCCGTCGCGCGCCTCGGCGACGCGCTGTATGACGCCGCGATGCAAGCGTTGCTCCTCGGGGAGGGGCCCTTCGCCTCGCTCCTCGGGGGCGGCGACAGCGGCGGTCTCATGGGCCAGCTCGCGAGCGCGATCGGGCTCGGCAAGGGCGCAGATGCGGGGGCAGCAGCTGCAGCCATCCCGGCGAACGCCGATGGCGGCATGCAGTATGGCCCTGGCGCCAGCCGCGCCGACAAGGGGCTCACCTGGATCAGCTCGGGCGAATTCATCGTCAACGCCCGGTCAACCTCCCGCCACCGGGCGCTGCTCGAGGCGATCAACTCCGGCAGCATGGGCAGCATTCCGGCCATGGCCAATGGCGGCATGTTCGGCGCCAGAGGTCGCACGGGCGCTGCTGGCCTCGCCGCGCCGGTGATCCAGACCCCGCCGGGCAAGCCGATGACCGCCAAGGTCGAAGAGGAGACCTTGCCCTCCGGCCAGCGCCGCGCCCGCTACGTGCTCTCCGATGCCGTCGCCGATGGCCTCACCGCGCCGGGCGGCAAGGGGCGCCGCACCATGCGCAACGCCTTTGGTCTGACCCCGAGGAGGCCGCGCCGATGAGTGTGCTTACTTGGCCCTCCAGCCTGCCGCGCCCGCTCCGGAGCGGTTACCAGGCGCAGAACGCCGATCCGCGCCTGCGCAAGCAGGCCGACGCCGGCCCGCCGGGCTTCCGTCGCCGCTATTCGAGCGTTGCGCGCGGGCTCTCGCTCTCGGTGGTGCTCTCGCGCTCCGAGAAGGCGCAGTTCGATCGCTTCTACGAGCAGGACGCCCGCCACGGCTCGCTGCCTTTCTGGATGCCGGACCCGGTCACCGACGGCTGGCCGATGCTCACCGAGAGCGGCGCCTACGTGCTGACCGAGAGCGGCCAGCCCATCTTGCTGTCGAAGCAGCTGCTCTGTCTCTTCGGGGATGAGCCGCCGGTCGAGACCATCCAGGGCATGAGCTTCACCATCGGGTTCTCGGTCTGGGTGATGCCATGAGACGCGTCTCCCTCAACGCCCGCACCGCCTTCGACGCGGCCACCACCTCCGAGGTCGAGGTGGTGCTCTTCCAGTTCGAGCACAGCGCGCTGCCCGCGCCGATCCGCATCTCGACGGACCCCACGGTGCGGCTCTCGGCCGACCCGCTCATGTACGGCACGCGCTCGACTTGGCTGGGGTCCAATCCCACCACCGAGCCCTTCCTCTTCGTGCTCGCCTCGGCCGAGCTGCCGGGCGACCAGGAGGACGCGCCGCCGGCGGCGCAGCTCGTCCTGGAGAACGTCGACAACCGCATCGCCGACCAGCTGCGCTCAGTGGTCCGCCGCGCGACCGTCCACATGGCGGTCGTCCTCGCCTCGAGCCCGAATGACGTCGAGGTCGAGTACCGCAACCTCAAGCTCATCTCGAGCGAGGGCGATGCCGGTGAGATCACCCTGCAGGTTTCCCGCCAACCCATCGAAGAGGAGGTGGTCCCCATGGACCGTTTCACCCGCGACCGTTTCCCGGGACTGCACCGATGAACTGGACCATCGACTATCTCGGCATCCCCTACGCCCAGGTCGGCCGCACCCGCGCTGGATGCGACTGCTGGGGCCTCGCACGCCTCGTCTAGCGCGACCTCCTGCAGGTCGAGCTGCCGAGCTACGCTGCCTCGGTCTGCGCCTCTGGCGCGGCCGACGTGGCGGCGCTGATCGGCGAGACCGCCGCCGCGCATCCGTGGCTCGAGGTGACCGAGCCGCTGCCGTTCGACCTGCTGCTCTTCCGCCGTGGCAGCTACGCCCAGCACCTCGGAATCTGCGTCGATCGGCATTGGATGCTGCACATGGATCGCACTGGCTCCAAGCTCGCGCGCCTCGCCGACAGCTACTGGGTTTCGCGGTCCCTGGGTGCATGGCGCCACGCGGAGGTGCGCAATGGCTGAAGCCGCCACCAAGCTGCTCTTCGCGCCAATTATCGACCCCGGCGCGGCCCGCCAGGAGCTTGAGATGCCTGCCGGCGGCACGCTTGCCGATGCGGTCAATCTGGCGCTGCCAGGGCACACCGAAGTGGACCGTGCGCAGCTGCGCGTCACGCTGATCAGCGAGGCCGGCGCCGCGCTGATCGATCCGCGCTACTGGGGGCAGGTTCGCCCCCGGCCGGGCGTGCGCGTGGTGATCCGCCTCGTGCCCGGCAGCGACGGGTTCCGGAGCGTGATGCTGGCTGTGGTGACCATCGCCGCCATCGCTCTCGCGCCCTGCATCGCGCCCATGATCGGGGTCACCAGCCAGCTCGGTGTCAGCCTGGTCGCCATGGGGCTCAACATGGTTGGCGCCGCCCTGATCAACTCGCTGATCCCGGTGGAGCCGGCTACCGAGCGCGATGCCACGCGCAACCGCTACACGCTCTCTGGCTGGCAGAACTCGATCCGGCGCGACGAGCCGGTGCCGTACCCCCTCGGGCATCACCGCTACGGCCCGCCCTTCGCGGCGACTTCCTATTCCCAGATCACCGGCGACGAGCAGGACGTCGTGGCGCTCTTTTGCTTCGGTTACGGACCACTCGACATAAGCGACATCCGGATCGGCGATACGCCGATCTCGGAGTTCCGGAACGTCGAATACGAACTGCGCGAGGGTAGGCCGGGCGACTATCCCGTCACGCTCTATCCGCGCCAGGTGATCGAGGATCCCGAGCAGGTAGAGCTGGTCCGCCCGCAGCCTCGAGATGACGCGGGCGAAATCATCGGCGAGGAAGGGGTGGAGACACCCGTCGTCCGCATGACAGCAGGGGGTGCCGAGAGCGTCTCGCTGGTGTTCTTCTTCCCCTCGGGCCTCATCCGCTACAGCCGCGAATACGACGAGCGGCAGATGGGGGTGTCCGTGCGCATCCGCCAGCGGCTGAACGACGGCGATGCCTGGCAGGAGGTCACGACGATCGACTTCCTGGCCAAGCGGGCCGACCCGTTCTTCCGCCAGCACACCTGGGAGCTGCCGAGCCGCGGGCGGTGGCAGATCGAGGTCACGAAGATCTCGAACGACAGCACGAACTCGCGGTACATCAACAAGGTCATGCTGGCGGGCGTGCAGTCGATCCGGCCCGAGTATCCGATCAATAGCGACAAGCCGCTGGCGCTGCTCGCCATGCGCGTGCGCGCGACCTACCAGCTGAACGGCCAACTCGATGCGGTGAACGCCCTGGTGAAGCGCTACGCCCTCGACTGGGACGGCGACGCCTGGGCGGAAGGCCTGCCGCGCAACCCCGCCTCGGCCTATGTCGCGGCCCTGACCGGCCCGGCCAACCCCTATCCCGTGACCTCGGCCGAGATCGACTGGGACCAAGTCCAGGAGTGGCACGAGTACTGCTCCCTGAAGGGCCTGAAGTACGACCGCATCCATGAGAGCGCCGAGAGCCTCGGGGACATGCTACGCGCGATCTGCGCCGCGGGCCGCGCCTCCTATCGCCACGATGGGTTGAAATGGGGCGTGGTGGTCGATCGGCCGCGGGAACTCGCCGTCGATCACCTCAACCCGCGCAACAGCTACGACTTCCGCTGGTCGCGCCAGTACATCGACCCGCCGCACGGGCTGCGCATTTCCTTCAACGACGAGACGAATAGCTACGAGCTCGCCGAGCGAGTCGTGCCCTGGGTCGGGCATTCCGGCGACATCACCCTGACCGAGGAGCTGGCACTGCCTGGCAAGACGGACCCCGTCGAGATTTGGACCGAAGCGCGCCGGCGCATGTACGAGATCGAGCATCGGCCTGACACCTTCACCTGCATGCAGGACGGTGCCGCCCGCGTCGCCACGCGCGGCGATCTGGTGATGGTCTCGCACTACGTGCTGGATCAGACGCAGATCGCCGCGCGGGTGATCGACGTTGACGATGCGACGGTGTTTGTCGACGAGGAGCTGGAGGTCGAGATCGGCGAGCAGTACGGCTTGCGCTTCCGAGTCTTCGAGGACGCGCAGGATGTCATCGGTGCCTCGGCGGTCGTGGCCGTCGAAGTCGTCGAGGTCGAGGGTGAGATTGGCCTCTTGATCGGTGGCAGCACTGAGCGGCCCGAGGTGGGAAGCCTGGTGCATTTTGGAACGCTCGGGACCGAAAGCTTGGCGGCTCGAGTTCTTGACGTGGAGCCTGGTGAAAACCTCTCGGTGCAGATGCGCCTCGCTGCAGAGGCAACCGTCATCGACGACCTGACCGACGCAGAGGTGCCGAGCGAATGGGATGGCATCGTGGGTGAGGTCATCAGCTTTTCCGCGGGCGTGCCGCTGATCCCGCGCTTTGTCTTCATCGACAGCTCGGTCTACGGATCATCCTTCTATAGCGGATCGAGCTCCGATCTTGCGGTGACCGTACGACTCACGCCTGGCTCGGGGGAGACCAGCTACATCGCCCAGTATCGCTTGCAGCACCGGCTCCTCGGCGCCGGGAGCTGGACATCGGTGCTGGCACCGCAGGCGTCCGGCGGCTTCGAGGTTGCGGGCTATGTCGATGGTGAGACCATCCAGCTCCGAGCGGTGGCGATCGCGCGCGATGGCACTGAGGGAAGCTACACGTCGATCATCGAGCACTTGGTCGGCTCGGGCGCTGAAGCGCTGCCCACCTCGCTGGACGCCAGCGCGATCACGGCTGTCGGCGGTCTTGGGCACGCCCGGCTCACGCTGGGTATCCCGCCGGGCGGTACCACGGAAGTCCAGCTCTACCGCGTCCCGGCCGGGGGCACACTCGATGTGCAGGCGCATGCTGTTGGCGCGCCTATCCCGGTTATTTCCGGGGTTTCGGTCACCGTCATCGACGGCGATGAAACCCGCGTTACACAGCTGGTCAACGGCGAGTTTTCGATCGATAGCGACTGGACGAAAGGCACCGGTTGGACGATCAGCACCGGCGTTGCAGGGCATGCGGCAGGCGTGGCCAGCAGCCTCAGTCAGGGTATCTCGATCGCGGCGGGCAAGACGGCCCGTGTGGCCTTCGCCGTCTCGGGGCGGACGCAGGGCAGCGTGACGCCGCGGCTGACCGGGGGCTCGACGGTGTCCGGCGATGCGATCAACTCGAACGGCTGGCACGCGGCCGAGCTGCTGGCGGTTAGCGGCAATAACACAGTGGCCTTCGCCGCCAGCGCGGACTTCGACGGCGCGATCGACGAGATCACCTTCTACGTCCTGACCGCTGCCTGCGCCCCGCAGGGCAGCTGGGACTACTATTTCAAACCCCTCAACAGCGACGGACAGGAGGCCGCAGTCAGCGGCCCGGTGGCCGCCGTGATCAGCTAGGAGCGTGACAAGATGCCCAGCAATGGCGTGAGATCAGTTGACCTGGACGAGCTGGAAGACCTCGACGAGCTGATCGGGAACAAAGACGGCACTGTCGGGCGGGTCTCGAAGGACACGCTGAAGCAGCCAGGTATGATCGTTGAGCGCGTCTACGACGACACGCTCTCGCTTCAGACGTCGCTTGACGAGGATCGCGGAGACGGCGCGCTCTATCAGACCAAAACCGGCCGGAATTACCTTCGCTCTTCAACTGGTCACCTTGCGACCGGTCTCGGCTTCAAGGTGAAGTACAATCCAGACCACGAGGTCAATGTTCAGGCGATGATCTCTGCGGCGGATGGCGGGGATATCTGCCTCGCGCTGCGGCGGTCGGCTTCCGAATTCCCTGGGCGTCTGATCAGGCTCCCCTCGGGTCTCTACAGTGCGGCCACCATTTTCGAGGTTGGTGATCTCGACAGTGCCCTGATCTGGGCGCATGGGGGTGAAATCACTGTCGAGGATGATATCACGTTCTTCCGCGCGGCTCCTCCGGCATGGGAAGAAATCCAGACGATCAATACAATCGACGGGGATGATTACTGGGGGCCGCGCAAGGCAATCACAGTGACAGATGGGACCGCATATGCGGTTCGCGATCTGGTCAAAGTCGTTAGTGACGATAAGCAGAGGTGCACTCGGGCAGCACCTGGAGATGGCACCGACTATCGGCGTGGATTCATGGCCTACATCGAGGCTATCAGCGGTAACGTCGTCACCCTTGATCGGCCCGTGCCATGGGATATGACGACAAAGCCCCGCATTGGACGGATGCCCAAACGTCGGTTCGCCTGGAAAGGTGGTCTCATTCGGTACGAGGAAGGTCACGATGCTGATTGGCATGGGAGCCCGATGCATCTTTATGGTGTCTCTGATCTTTCCATAGATGTGGAAATCGGGCACTCCTACAACTCTGCGATCAACGCTACCGGATGCATGGAGCCGATCGCTCGTGCGGTAGGCAAAGACCTTAGAAACGACGAATATAATGCCCAGTACGGCTATCTCATCAACAATGGTGGGTCGCAGGGTCTCCGTGCCGATATTGACTCCGGCGCAAACCGGCACGGGTTCACCACCAACATGCCTCTTGTTGCTGCCGACAGCGATGACCTGCATTTTTACGGCGCTGCATATGGTGGTCTCGTCACCGGCCAGTCAAACGGAAATTCACAGGCAGGCTTTGACACGCACCATGGTTCGGAGAACATCACTTTCGCCAGCTGCGTGTCTTCCGGCGGAACCACTGGAGGGGGTCAGTTTGTTCTTCGTGGCATAGGCCATAAGCTGATCAACCCCCAAGCCTACAACGGCAAAGACGGCATCTTGTTCTTCACCGAGGATGGCGTCACCGATCCGTCATCGGCAATTATTGAGAGTGCTAATGTCGATGTAGACCGTTATCCGCTCCTCTCGTGGGGCGAGGTAGATGTGGAGATCCACGGTGGATCGTTCCGGTCGCGGAAATATGGCCGCGTTGTATCAAGTATCGCCGGATCACTGAAGCTCAGAGGAACTGTGAGTATCAAAGCCGGAGGTCCGGCAGAGGCCAACTATTATCGTGCACTCAATCTCAGTGATTGTGCGGTCGATGCGCGCGGCGCCAAGGTGATTTTCGATCTTCAAGATGTGAACCCAGCGGCGATCAGTTATGGGGCTATTCAGGGGGATGGAGATACCGCGTGCAGCTGGATCGGCGGTGAAGTACGGACGTTTAATGATTCCTATCTGAATGCCGTGTTTTACAAGGCAACTGCCGCAACTGCGGTATGTTCTTTCGCGCCAGACGAAGTCGTGACCGAGAAGTTGGGAGTGGACCCAACTACCAATATGATAACCGGCGCTGGCGGCGTTGGGTTCACTGGGCCGGTAAAATGGCGCGCTGAAGACGGGACTGGCCGGTCTGCACACATGACACGGCAACTGGCAGGCAACAACCAGTCCGTCGATCTTCTCAGCCGGGGTGATGACCACATTGTCTGCGAAATCAACGCAACAGGCGCAGCGCGCATCTTTGGCGTGATGCCTGATGGGGTCGTCGCTGGGCAGAAGGTCACTTTCGTCTCATCGACCGCAGGGAGTTGGGACATCACCTTCCAGGACGGCGCAGCTTACAACATGGAGCTTGGCGGCTCTGACGTTGTTCTTTCTGCGTTGGGCTCCTTGACCCTGGTCTGGCTCGGGTCGACCTGGATGAAGGTTTGATCAAGGGAGCGTTGGGCGCGACTTTGGATCTGCTGTTGCTGCTTGGCTTCAGTGCCAAGGAAATTGAGGTTCCAAAATGGTGCTGGAGTAGGGGCGGCACTGGCGCCACCTCTCCGTGTCTCGCTGTACGGCGATGGTTCGGCGCGAGGAGGGGGGTGGTCTTCAACCGCTGTTGAACGACCCGTTCAAACCCGCTCGAAACGCCCGTTGTTCAAAAGTCGTTTGCTGCAAGTTTGGCTGTAATTCACTGCAAGTTTACCTGTCACGCTACAGCTGCCCGGACGCGCGGCGCGATGGGAATGCATGGGATGGGATTTCATGGGTGGCATGGGAAAACGTGGGACCGGGCTGACCGGAGCGTTTGTGGCCCCGCGGGCGCAGGTCGCAACGGCAAGCAAACCAGCGCTGATTCAAGGGTTGAAGCACTCTACGCGCCATGACACATGCTCACGAAACCGCGATTCCGCCGGTCGTTGAAAAATTTTTTGGGATTTTGTGGGAGTTTTTTTCTCACGCTGGCGTTACCACATCTTGTGATGGGTGGGTTCCCGCTTACCACATATTCGTGAATGAGGTGCAAATTTGCCTCAATATGTTGTTCCGCAGGGGTCTGCAGGACAACATGCAGTGGGATTCTCCCGCAGATTTCTATTGCTTCCCATGAAATCCCATGACATACCATTAATCACGACGAAGGGACGGGATAAGGGGCAGCAAACGACCCCGGCGAACATCCCAGAAATATAAAACGAGCAGGTTCATACAGGCACCCGCCCTTCGTTGACATGAAGAATCCAGCGCGTGAGCGAGCAGACATCCCCCCAGGTGGCGTGCGTAGCTGGACCAGCCCGTAACACGGGTCAAGGCGGCGGGTTGATCGGTGGCAGCAGATCAACCCGCCGTATTTCGTTCTAGGGGGCGAGAGTAGGGACAGTGGGCCGCAGGCTAAGGTTCAGAGGCGAGAGCCGCAACAAGGTGGACAGCAAGGGGCGGGTGTCGATCCCAGCCTCTTTTCGCCGTGTGCTCGAAGCTGGTGATCCTGATTGGTCTGCCGGGAACAACCCGAATTTCGTGATCGTCTACGGCGATCACCGCCGCCAGTATCTCGAATGCTACACGATCGAGGAGATGGAGGCCGTCGAGGACCGCATCTCGGCGATGAAGCGCGGCTCGCAAAAGCGCCGCCTTCTGGAGCGTCTCTTCTCGACTCAATCCGTCACTACCAGCGTTGATGAAACTGGACGCATCGTGCTTCCGGCCAAGCTGCGTGATAAGATCGGTCTCGAGGACTGGGCGTATTTCGCCTCCAACGTAGACACCTTCCAGATCTGGAAGCCCGAGACCTTCGAAGAGATCGAGCTTGGCGGCACCGCAGAATTCCTCGACGAGATGCCGGCGGACTTCGATCCGCTCGAGCTGCTCGACGAAAACGACGAAACCGAGGAGGCCTGAGCCATGGCGGCGCCCAAAGACCCCAACGCCGCTCCGCATGTCCCAGTCCTGCTGCGGCCGCTGCTGGACGCCGTGGCCCCGGTGCGCGGCACCTGGATTGACGGAACCTTCGGGGCAGGGGGCTATTCGCGCGGATTGCTCGAGGCCGGCGCCGACAAGGTGATCGGCATCGACCGCGATCCGCTGGCGCACCAGATGGCGGAAAGCTGGATCGGCGAGTACGGTGGACGGCTCGAGCTGGTGCTCGACAATTTTGCCAATATGGACGCGCACGCGACGGACGTTGACGGCGTTGTGCTCGATCTTGGCGTGTCGTCGATGCAGCTCGACCGGGCCGAGCGGGGCTTCTCCTTCCAGAAGGACGGGCCGCTCGACATGCGCATGGAGCAGTCGGGCGAGACCGCGGCGGACCTGGTGAAACGGCTCGATGAGACCACGCTGGCGGATGTGCTTTACACCTTCGGCGAAGAGCGCGCCTCGCGCCGGATCGCCAAGGCCATCGTCAAGGCCCGCGCTCTGGAGCCGATCGAGACCACGGCGCGGCTCTCGTCCATCGTCGAGGCCTGCCTGCCGCGTCCCAAGCCCGGCCAGTCCCACCCCGCGACGCGCTCGTTCCAGGCGCTGCGCATTGCGGTCAACGACGAGTATGGCGCGCTCTGGCGCGGCCTGATGGCCGCCGAGCGGGCGCTGAAGCCGGGCGGTCTGCTGGCCGTGGTGACCTTCCATTCGGTCGAGGACCGCATGGTCAAACGCTTCCTGCAGGCGCGCTCGGGCCGGCTGTCCTCGGTCAGCCGTTACGAACCCGAGGTCGAAACCGAACAGCCGCGCTTCGAGCTGGTCACCCGCAAGGCTGTGGGGCCGGACGACGTGGAGCTGGCGCAGAACCCGCGGTCGCGCTCGGCGCGGCTGCGCGTCGGGCGCCGCACCACGGCCGAGGCCGGAGATATCGAGTCGGGGGTGCTTTCCATGCCCCAACTGAGAGGAAAGAGCTGATGCGAACGCTTCTCTATGTCACCACCTTCATGGCGATGATCGGGCTGGCCTTCTGGGCCTACCACGAGAACTACAAGACCCAGGCCTCGCTGGACCACGTGCGCCAGCTGCAGCGCGACATCGGTGACGCCCGCGCCCGGCTGTCGATCCTGCGCGCCGAATGGGCCTATCTCAATCGCCCCGACCGGCTGCGCGATCTCGCCGAATTGAACTTCGAGCGGCTCGGCCTCTTGCCGATGCGCCCTGAGCAGTTCGGCCGCATCGACCAGGTGAACTACCCCGACAACCGTGCGCTGGTGTTCAACGACCTCGTTGATGTGACCAGCGCCGGAGCAGGGACGGGGGCGCTGCAATGAACGGCCGCATCCCGCTTCGCCCGCTGGCCCGCGTTCTTGACGCCCGGCGCCGCGGCGAGAACCCGGATGCGATCGAACGCGAAAACCTGCGCATCCGGCACGAACAGATGCGCGACAAGGCCCGCACGCGGGCCGAGGGCCGGCTGCTGGTGCTTGGCCTTGTTTTCTTCTGCGCCTTCGTGGTGATCGGCCTGCGCATGGGCATGCTGGCCCAGTCCCAGGCCGAGGAGCCGCAGGCCGCTGCCTCCGGTGCCTCGATCCTCGCCTCGCGCGCCGATATCGTGGACCGCCACGGCCGGATTCTGGCGACGAACATGGAGACGCATTCGCTCTACGCCCACCCGCACCAGATGATCGAGCCGGTGCGCGCGGCGGACGAGCTGATGAAGATCTTCCCCGATCTCGACCGCGAGCGGCTGCTGAAGGACTTCACCAACCCCAAGCGCAAGTTCATGTGGGTCAAGAAGAAGATCAGCCCCGAGCAGATGCAGGCGGTGCACGACATCGGCGAGCCGGGCTTGCTGTTCGGCCCGCGCGAGATGCGGCTCTATCCCAATGGCAAGCTGGCCTCGCACATCCTAGGTGGCGCCAGCTTCGGCCGTGAAGGCGTTGCCTCTGCCGAGGTGATCGGCACCGCGGGGATCGAACGCTACTTCGACGAGGAACTGCGCGATCCGGCCCGCGGCGGCGCGCCGCTGGAACTTTCGATAGACCTGTCGGTTCAGGCTGCGGCCGAGTCGGTGCTTCGCTCCGGCATGAAGCTGATGAACGCGCGTGGGGCGGCCACGGTTCTGCTGGACGTACACACCGGCGAGGTCCTCTCGATGGTCTCCTTGCCCGACTTTGATCCCAACGACCGTCCTCATCCGCCGGTCTCGGGGCGCCCGTCCGACAGCCCAATCTTCAACCACGCGGTGCAGGGCGTCTATGAGCTGGGCTCGACCTTCAAGATCTTCGCCGCTGCGCAAGCGATGGAGCTGGGTCTGGTCAATGCAGATACGGTGATCGACACCTCGCCGCCTATGAAGGTTGCGGGCTTCCGGATTGGCGAGTTCGAGGGCCACAACTACGGCAAGCAGACCGTCGAGGGAATCATCACCCACAGCTCGAACCGCGGCACCGCCAAGATCGCGCTCGCCGTCGGCGGAGACCGGCAGCAAGACTTCCTGAAATCGCTCGGCTTCTTCGAGCCCACTGGGGTCGAAATCTCCGAGGCGCAGTCCGGCAAGCCGCTGTTGCCGCGGCGCTGGACG
Organism: Alloyangia pacifica; assembly: GCF_003111685.1. NCBI lineage: Bacteria > Pseudomonadati > Pseudomonadota > Alphaproteobacteria > Rhodobacterales > Roseobacteraceae > Alloyangia > Alloyangia pacifica. The sequence goes on from NZ_CP022189.1 coordinate 1,029,987, forward strand.
GAGTTGAGCACGGTGACTGTCTCCTACGGGCACGGGCTGTCGGCGTCGCCGCTGCACCTGGCCGCGGGCTATGCGACGATCGCTAACGGTGGTCACAAGATCCAACCGACACTCATAAAGCAGGACGGTCCGCATTACGGTCCTCGGCTGCTTTCCGAGAAAACGGCGGCGAGCGCTCGGCGCATGCTGCGCAGCGTCGTGACCGAGGGCACTGCCAGCTTCGGCGATGTGCCCGGCTACCACGTGGCGGGCAAAACCGGATCGGCTGACAAGCCCAAGGAAAACGGTGGCGGCTACTACAAGGACAAGCTGATTTCCACATTCGCGGCGATGTTCCCGGCCGACGCTCCGCGCTACGTGCTGATCCTCACCCTCGATGAGCCGGTCGAGACTTCGGGCAACCGTCCGCGCCGCACTGCCGGTTGGACCGCGGTGCCGGTTGCTGCCGAGATGATCACCCGGATCGCGCCGCTTCTGGGCTTGCGTCCGGACTACGATGTGCCAGAAGAGGAGGAGGTCACGCTGGTTCGCAACTGATCCGGCGCCGGCCTCCGGCCCGTTTTTCGGGGCCGTGTATATCCGGAATACAAAGATGAAAGGGCCGTCATGGGCGCCGTCATTGGAGAGGGCAAAAGCCTCAGCGAGCTGGGTTTGACCGCACGGGGCGGTCGCGAGGCGCGGGTGACGGGACTGTCGGTCGACAGTCGCGAGGTGACCTCGGGACACCTCTTTGCCGCGCTGCCGGGCACCAAGGTGCACGGCGCGGCCTTCATCCCCACGGCGCTTGAACAGGGCGCCTCTGCCATTCTCACCGATGCCGAAGGCGCTGCGATGGCCGCCGAGGCGCTCGCGGGCTCCGAGGCCGCGCTGGTCATCGCTGCGGATGCGCGGCAGACGCTGGCCTATGCCGCCGCGCTCTGGTTCGGCGCGCAGCCCGAGGTCACCGTGGCGGTGACCGGCACCAACGGCAAGACCTCGGTCGCCACCTTCCTGCGCCACATCTGGCAGGACATGGGCTTTCGCGCCATCAACCTCGGCACAACCGGGGTCGAGGGCGACTGGCAGGCGCCGCTCAAGCACACCACGCCCGAGCCGATCACCCTGCATCGCGCGCTTGCCGGTGCCGCCGAGGCGGGCGTCGATCACTGCGCCATGGAGGCCTCAAGCCACGGGCTCGACCAGCGCCGTCTCGACGGGGTGCAACTGAAGGCCGCGGGCTTTACCAACTTCACCCAGGATCACCTCGACTACCACGCGGATTTCGAAGAGTATTTCGCCGCCAAGGCCGGACTTTTCGCGCGCGTTCTGCCCGATGAGGGCGTCGCGGTGATCAACATCGACGACCCGTGCGGCATCGACATGATGGCCATCGCCCGCGCCCGCGGCCAGGAGGTGATCTCGGTCGGCGAGGCGACGGGCTGCGACCTTCGCATCCTTGGTCAGCGCTTCCATGCCACGGGGCAGGATCTGCGGCTCGACTGGCGCGGCGCGGTGCAGCAGCTCCGGCTCGGCCTCATCGGTGGCTTCCAAGGCCAGAATGCGGCGCTGGCAGCCGGTCTCGCGCTGGCCTGCGGCGCCGATCCCGAGCAGGTCTTCCCGGCGCTGGAACGGCTCGAGACGGTGCGCGGGCGCATGCAGCTTGCCGCGACCCGCGACAATGGCGCGGCGGTGTATGTCGACTTTGCCCATACGCCCGATGCGGTCGCGACCGCGCTGCAGGCGCTGCGCCCGCATGTCATGGGCCGGCTGATCGCCATCGTCGGCGCGGGCGGTGACCGCGACCCGGGCAAGCGCCCGCTGATGGGCGCGGCCGCCACCGAACACGCCGACATGGTGATCGTGTCGGACGACAACCCGCGCTCCGAGGAGCCCGGCTCGATCCGCGCGCAGGTGCTGGGCGGCGCGCCCGGCGCGCTTGAGGTCGGCGACCGTGCCGAGGCGATCCTGCGCGGCGTCGACATGCTGCAGCCCGGCGACGCGCTGATGATCCTTGGCAAGGGTCACGAGACCGGCCAGATCGTCGGCGACACCATTTACCCCTTTGACGATGTCGAGCAGGCAAGCGTTGCCGTGGCGGCACTGGACGGGAGAGGCCTGTGACGCTCTGGACGGCAGAAGACGCGGCGCGCGCCACAGGCGGGCGTGCCATCGGAGATTGGACGGTCCGCGGTGTGTCGATCGACACGCGGACGATTCAGAAGGGTGACCTTTTCGTCGCGTTGAAGGCGGCACGGGACGGGCATGAGTTCGTCGCGCAGGCGCTGGAAAAGGGCGCCGCCGCTGCCCTCGTCAGCCATATTCCCGAAGGGGTTCCCGAGGGCGCACCGCTCTTGCTGGTGGACGACGTGCTGACCGGGCTCGAGGCGCTGGGGCGCGCTGCGCGTGCCCGCACCCGGGCGCAGGTGGTGGCGGTGACCGGCTCGGTCGGCAAGACCTCGACCAAGGAGATGCTGCGCACCGTTCTGAGCGCGCAGGGCACCGTGCATGCCGCCGAGAAAAGCTACAACAACCATTGGGGCGTGCCGCTGACGCTGGCGCGCATGCCCGCCGACGTTGATTTCGCGGTCATCGAGATCGGCATGAATCACCCGGGCGAGATCGCGCCGCTGTCGCGCATGGCGCGGCCGCTTGTGGCGATGATCACCATTGTCGCGCCGGCGCATCTGGCGGCCTTCGAGAGCCTCGAGGGCATCGCCCGCGAGAAGGCGGCGATCTTCGAGGGGCTGGAGCCGGGCGGCATCGCGGTGGTCAACGGCGACCTCGAGGTTTCGCCACTGCTGATCGAACTGGCCGAGGCGAGGGCCGAGCAGGTCATCACCTTTGGCGAGGCGGCGGGCAACCATCACAGGGTCGAGCAGGTTACCATCTGCGACGCGGCCACCGTGGCGCAGGGCCGCGCCTGGCGGACGCATGTTCTCTACAAGGTCGCAGTGCCGGGCCGTCACTTTGCCGTCAACGCCATGGGCGTTCTGGCGGTGGTACACGCGCTGGGGCTGGACCGGGCCATGGCGATCACCGCGCTCGGTCAATGGGAGCCCGGGGCGGGCCGTGGCCTGCGCGAGGTCATCACCCTCGACCCGGTCGAGACGCAGTTGACGCTCGAGCTCATCGACGACGCCTACAATGCCAACCCCGCTTCGCTTGGCGCCTCGCTCGAAGTTCTTGCCGGGGCCAAACCCAAGGACGGCATCGGGCGTGTCGATCATGGTCGGCGCATCGCCTATCTCGGCGATATGAAGGAGCTTGGCGCACAGGAGCACGCGCTGCACGCGGCGCTGGCCGAGCACCCTGCGATGGCAAACATCGACATCGTGCATTGCGTGGGGCCGCTCATGCGCGACCTCTGGGAGGCGCTGCCCGAGCGCAAGCGGGGCCATTGGGCCGAGACCAGCGTCGCCATGGCCCAGCGGGTGCGCCACGACCTCGACGCCGGCGACGTGGTGCTGGTGAAGGGCTCGCTCTCGATGGCGCTGGCGCGCGTGGTTGACGCGATCCACAAAATGGGTCATGCGCCCGCCACGATCTGACAAGAAGGACCGGGGCTCATGCTCTACTGGCTGACTGGACTGAGTGACGGCGGCGATGTCTTCAATCTCTTCCGCTACATCACTTTCCGGGCGGGCGGGGCGTTTCTGACCGCGCTGATCTTCGGCTTTCTCTTCGGGCGCCCGCTGATCGACGTGCTGCGCAAGCGGCAGGGCAAGGGCCAGCCGATCCGCACCGACGGCCCCGAGGGGCATTTCGTCAAGGCCGGTACCCCGACCATGGGCGGCCTGCTCATCGTCGGCGCGCTGCTGACCTCGACGCTGCTCTGGGCGCGGCTCGACAACGGCTTTGTCTGGATGGTGCTCTTCGTCACCATGGGCTACGCGGCGATCGGCTTCGCCGACGACTATGCCAAGGTGAAGAAGCAGAACACAGACGGCGTCTCGGGCAAGGTGCGCCTTGCCATCGGCTTTGGCATCGCGGCGATTGCGGCGACCTGGGCGGCCTGGCTGCACCCTGCGGATCTGACCGGCCAGCTGGCGTTTCCGGTGTTCAAGAACGCGCTGCTGGATCTGGGCTGGGTCTTCGTGCCCTTCGCGATGATCGTCATCGTCGGTGCTGCCAACGCGGTGAACCTGACCGACGGGCTCGACGGGCTCGCGATCATGCCGGTGATGATCGCCGGCGGCACGCTCGGCATCATCGCCTATGCCGTGGGGCGCACGGACTTCACCGAGTACCTCGACGTGCACTACGTGCCCGGCACCGGCGAGATCCTGATCTTTACCGCCGCGCTGATCGGCGGCGGGCTCGGTTTCCTGTGGTACAACGCGCCGCCCGCGGCGGTCTTCATGGGCGACACCGGCTCGCTGGCATTGGGCGGCGCGCTCGGCGCCATCGCGGTGGCCACCAAGCACGAGATCGTGCTGGCCATTGTCGGTGGGCTCTTCGTGGTCGAGGCGCTCTCGGTGATCATCCAGGTGCTCTACTTCAAGCGCACCGGCAAGCGGGTGTTCCTGATGGCGCCAATCCACCACCACTACGAGAAGAAGGGCTGGGCCGAGCCGCAGATCGTCATCCGCTTCTGGATCATCTCGCTGATCCTGGCGCTGATCGGCCTCGCCACGCTGAAGCTGCGCTGAGGCGGGGGCGCACCCTCGTTCAAAGGAGGGTGCAAATCTCGTTTGAGATTTGCCGCGCTCTGGTGCGCGCCGCGCCGATGCGCTAGCCGTGAAGCAAGGGCAATCGCAGGCATGAGGGCAGTGGCATGATTCCGGTATCCGGTTTTGAGGAGCGCACCGTCGCGGTGCTTGGGCTCGGGCGCTCGGGGCTTTCGGCGGCGCGGGCGCTGCGTGAGGGCGGCGCCTCGGTTCTGGTCTGGGACGACAACGCCTCTGCGCGCGAAACGGCCGAGGCCGAGGGCTTCGAAAGCCGCGAGCTGGGCCGGGAGGGCGGCTTCGACGGCGTCGACTGGCTGGTGGTCTCGCCGGGCATCCCGCATCTCTACCCCGAGCCGAACCCGGTGATCGCCGCTGCCTGGGCGGCGGGTGTGCCGGTGGACAACGACATCGGCCTGTTCTTCCGCGCGCTCTCTGCCGCCGGGTCCGACTGGGACATGTACGACATGCCGCCGCGCGTCGTGGCGGTGACCGGCTCGAACGGCAAGTCGACCACCTCGGCGCTGATCCACCATATCCTCCAGAGCTCGGGGCGTGAGAGCCAGCTCGCCGGCAATATCGGTCGCGGCGTGCTCGACATCGACCCGCCGGGGGACGGCGGCATCGTCGTGCTGGAGCTGTCGAGCTACCAGACCGATCTCGCGCGGGCGCTGACGCCGGACGTGGCGGTCTTCACCAACCTCTCGCCCGACCATCTCGACCGGCACGCCGGCATGGGCGGCTACTTCGCTGCCAAGCGCCGGCTCTTCGCCGAGGGCGGGCCGGACCGCTGCGTCATCGGCGTGGACGAGAAGGAGGGGCTCTACCTCGCCAACCAGCTTGCCGAGGCGGCGACCGACGACCGGGTGATCCGCGTGTCGTCCGGCACCAAGCTCGGCGGGCCGGGCTGGCTGGTCTATGCGCGCAAGGGGTTCCTCACCGAATGGCGCAAGGGGCGGCAGGTGGCGTCCATCGACCTGCGCCCCGTCAAGGGGCTGCCGGGGGCGCACAACCACCAGAACGCCTGCGCCGCCTATGCGGCCTGCCGGACGCTCGGTGTGGCGCCGCGGCAGATCGAGGCGGCCTTCCACAGCTTCGAGGGGCTGCCGCACCGCAGCCAGATCGTCGCCGAGGCGGATGGGGTGAGCTACGTCAACGACAGCAAGGCCACCAACGTCGACGCGGCGGTGAAGGCGCTTCAGGCGTTCAGCAACATCCGCTGGATCTGCGGCGGGTTGATGAAGGAGGGCGGGCTTTCGGGCCTTGCGCCGGGTCTGGGCAACGTGACCAAGGCCTATGTGATCGGCCGCGAGGCCGCGACTTTCGCGCTCGGGTTGCCGGGGGTCGAGGCCGAGATCTGCACCGACATGGCGACCGCGGTGGGCAAAGCCCGCGCCGAGGCGCAGCCGGGTGACGTGGTGCTTCTGGCGCCGGCAGCGGCGAGTTTTGACCAATACGACAGCTTCGAGAAGCGCGGCGAGGATTTCGCGGCAAAAGTGCGCGCCGCGCTCTGAGCCCCGCCGGGGCAAGGGGCGTCAGGCCGCGCGCAGTTCCGCCAGCAGCCCGCCGTTATAGGCCTGCGGGTGCACCACGCCAAGTTGCGCGGGGATCCTCTTGAGGTTGAGGATTCGCGCGATGGCAAAACGGTGCGCGCCGCCACCGGCGCGCAGCAAGGTGCCATCGCGCCCCACATGCAGCAGGATGCCGCCGTGCTCGCGGCGGAAGTACTCTGGCAATTCGGCGCGCGACAGCAGGCGGCCAAGGCGGCGCGTCTGCTCGAAGACCGCGTCGAGGCGCTGGTAGCGCGTCACCAGCTCCTCTTCCGTGGCGCAATCGTCGGGCGTTTTGCCCGCGGCGATCTCGGTCAGCAGCTTCTGGAAGAGCGGGGTGTCGCGCCAGGGGGTGCCGCCTTCGAAGTGCAGGCGGCAGCTCTGTAGCTTGCGGCTCTCTTCGACCGACTGCCGCGGCAAGTCCCAGTCACCGCCGAGGATCATCCCGCTCTGCTGGCGGCGCAGTCGCGGCTTGCCGGCATAGGTGAAGTTCACGTCGCAGGCGTCGACCCGGATCAACTCGTCCGACAGTGGCGCCCCGGCGCCGTAGCGCAGGCGGTTCCAGACATCCCGCGCGACCTTGCGCGGCACCTGCGCGTGCAGGTCCCGGAGCCAGTTGCTGGGATAAAGAGTCGGGTGGTCGGTGAAGGCCATGACGCTGCCTGTTGTGACAATCGCATGACAAAATGTAACGAGCGGGTGACAAATTCAAGAGCCAGGCCTCAGCCCGCAGCAAGGCTCCGCCCGGCTGCCGCGCCCGAGGCCCAGGCCCATTGGAAGTTGTAGCCACCGAGCCAGCCGGTCACGTCCACTGCCTCGCCGATGAAATGTAGTCCGGGCACGGTTTTCGACGCCATGGTCTTGCTGTTCAGCCCGTTCGTGTCGACCCCGCCAAGCGTGACCTCGGCGGTGCGCCAGCCCTCGGAGCCCGAGGGGCGCAGGGTCCAGTTGCGCAGCGAGTCAGACAGCGTCTCGGCGCGCTTGTCCGAGAGATCCGCGAGGTTGCCCGAGAGGTCGAGCTGATCGGTGAGGTGTGCGACCAGCCGCTCGGGCAGAATCTGTCGCAGCTCGGTGGTCAGCGACCGCTTTCCGGCGCCCTTGCGCGCTGCGCGCAGGTGGGCGGCGGGATCAAGGGCCGGCGAGAGATTGACGGTGATCTCCTCGCCCTCGTGCCAGTAGCTCGAGGCCTGCAGGATCGACGGCCCCGAAAGGCCGCGGTGGGTGAAGAGCAGCGCCTCGTCAAAGCTGGTGCCATTCGCCGTGACCCGCGCGGGCAGCGACACCCCGGCGAGACCCGCAAAGCGCCCCTCGGGGAAGGTCAGCGGCACGAGGCCCGGGCGGGGCGTCACCAGCGCGTGGCCGAATTGGCTGGCGATCTCATAGGCGAGGCCGGTGGCCCCCATCTTGGGAATCGAGCGCCCGCCAGTGGCAACCACAAGGTTCGCGGCCCGGATCACGGTCTCGCGGCCGTCGCGCTCGACGCGGGCGGTGTAGACGCCGTCGGCGTGGGTCAGCTCGCGCAGCGAAGTCTGCAGCCAGAGCTCGGCGCCGACTGCTTCCATCTCGCGCAGCAGCATGGCGACGATCTGCGTTGCCTTGCCGTCGCAGAAAAGCTGGCCGAGGGTCTTTTCATGCCAGGCGATGCCATGGCGCGAAACCAGTTCGATGAAGTCCCACTGGGTATAGCGCGCCAGCGCCGATTTGCAGAAATGCGGGTTTTGAGACAGGAAGCGCGCGGGCTCGGTCCCGAGGTTGGTGAAATTGCACCGCCCGCCGCCCGAGATGCGGATCTTCTCACCCGGCGCCCGGGCATGATCGATGACCAGAGTGCCCGGCCCCGCGTGGGCCGCGCACATGAGACCGGCCGCGCCGGCGCCGAGGATGAGCGTCTTGATCTGCATGGTGCCCTGAAACACCGGATCGCCGCGCGCTGCAAGGGTGGGCGGCTGCAGCACGTCGCACGGGTTGGCGGAGCCCCGCGCTCTTCCCAAAGGGCAGCGCAGGTGCTAGCCTCGCCGCAAGATCCGGGAAAACCCGGGCGATCAGGCAAATTGAGCGGTATTCCCATGACGGAAATGGTCTACGGCGCGGTCTCCGTGCGCGATGGCGAACCTGTCCTGCCCAAGTGGTGGCGGACGGTGGACAGATGGTCTCTGTCCTGCGTGCTGATGCTCTTCGGGGTAGGTATCCTGCTGGGGCTGGCGGCCTCGCCGCCTCTGGCCGAGCGCAACGGCTTTGCGCCCTTCCATTACGTCCAGCGGCAGGCTTTCTTCGGCGGGCTGGCGCTGGCGGCGATGTTCTTCACGTCGCTGATGACCCCTGTTATGGTCCGCCGCGCGGCGGTGATCGGCTTTGCCTGCGCCTTCGCCTCGCTGCTGGCGCTGCCGGTGCTCGGCACCGACTTCGGCAAGGGGGCGGTGCGCTGGTACTCGCTGGGCTTTGCCTCGGTGCAACCCTCGGAGTTCCTCAAGCCGGTCTTCGCCGTTGTCGCCGCCTGGCTGATGGCCGCGAGCCAGGAGATCGGCGGCCCGCCGGGCAAGAGCTGGTCCTTCGCGCTCACCTGCGCCATCGTCCTCACGCTCGCGCTGCAGCCCGATTTCGGACAGGCCTGCCTCGTGCTTTTCGGCTGGGGCGTGATGTGGTTCGTCGGCGGCGCGCCGATGTTCCTGCTGCTTGGCCTCGCCGGGCTCGTGGTGCTGAGCGGCACCTTCGCCTACAACAACTCCGAGCACTTCGCCCGCCGTATCGACGGCTTCCTGACGCCCGACGTCGACCCAACCACGCAGCTCGGCTACGCCACCAACGCCATCCGCGAGGGCGGATTCTTTGGCGTCGGCGTGGGGGAGGGGCAGGTGAAATGGTCGCTGCCGGACGCGCATACGGACTTCATCATCGCCGTCGCCGCCGAGGAATACGGGCTGGTGCTGGTCATGGTCATCATCGCGCTCTACGCCACGGTGGTCGTGCGTTCGATGCTGCGACTGATGCGCGAGCGTGACCCCTTCATTCGGCTGGCCGGCACCGGCCTTGCCGCCATGTTCGGCGTGCAGGCGATGATCAACATGGGCGTCGCGGTGCGCCTGCTTCCGGCCAAGGGCATGACGCTGCCCTTCGTCAGCTATGGCGGCTCGTCCCTTATTGCGGGCGGCATCGCCGTCGGCATGCTGCTGGCGTTCACCCGCACCCGTCCGCAGGGCGAGATCGGCGAGATCCTGCGCGCAAGAATGCGCTGATCCCGGAGCAGGGCCGGGGCGCTTTCGCACCCGGTCCCGCTGCGATAGACGGGCGCGAAACCATGTCACCGCGCCCGAGTCACGAGACGAGTGCCCTCGCGGTGACGAGCTGAACCAGCGGGGCAAAAGATCCCGCGCAGGAACGAGGTCGAGCACATGGCGCAACACGGCGGGCCGGACCAAGGCAGGCAACCGCTTCTGGTCATCGCGGCCGGCGGCACCGGCGGGCACATGTTCCCGGCACAGGCACTGGCCGAGATCATGCTGCGGCGCGGCTGGCGGGTGAAGCTCTCTACCGATGCGCGCGGCGCGCGCTACACCGGCGGATTTCCCCATTCCACCGAGATCGAAGAGGTCTCCTCTGCCACCTTCGCCCGCGGCGGCCTCATTGCCAAGGCCATGGTGCCGCTGCGCATTGCCAAGGGTGTGCTGTCCATGGCGCGGCGTTTTCGCCGCGACCGGCCGAACGTGGTCGTGGGCTTCGGTGGCTACCCGTCGATCCCGGCGCTCGGCGCGGCGCGGCTGCTGAAGCTTCCCGCGATGATCCACGAGCAGAACGGCGTGCTGGGCAAGGTGAACGAGAAGTTCGCCCACAAGGTGGACGCCGTGGCCTGCGGCACATGGCCGACGCGCCTGCCCGAGGGTGTTGAGGGCATTCCTGTCGGCAACCCGGTGCGCAGCGCCGTGCGCGAGCGGGCAGGGGCGGGCTACATCCCGCCGGGCGATTACCCGATGTCGCTGCTGGTGATCGGCGGCTCGCAGGGCGCTCGCATCCTGTCCGACGTGGTGCCCCCGGCGATCGAGCGCCTGCCGATGGAGCTGCTGCGGCATCTGCGCATCAGCCATCAGGCGCGCGACGAGGACGGCGAGCGGGTGGCGAAGTTCTATTACGAGCACGGAATCGACGCCGAGGTGCAGCCCTTCTTCAACGACGTGCCCGCACGCATGTCCGAGGCGCAGCTGGTGATCTCGCGCTCGGGGGCGTCCTCGGTGGCCGATATCTCGGTGATCGGGCGTCCGTCGATCCTCATCCCCTACGCGGCGGCGCTGGCGGATCACCAGACGGTCAACGCGCAAGGGCTTGTCGATGCTGGCGCGGCGATCCGTATCCCCGAGAGCAAGCTCTCGGTCGAGGCGATGACCGAAGCGATGATGGCCGTGCTCTGCAACCCCGAGGGCGCGGCGCAGATGTCGCGCGCCGCGCTGTCGGTCTCGCATCCTGACGCTGCGCTGGGTCTGGCGCAGATGGTCGAGGAACTGGCAGGATTCGGATCCGACGATACATACGACGCGGAGCCGGAAGCCTATGAGCCCGGCGACGAAGAACAGGCGTATGAGCAGGAGACGGGGCAGAGATGAAACATGAGAACTTCACCGAGGAAGGCGCGCGCATGAGCCCGGCAACCAAGCTTCCGGGCGATGTCGGCCCGATCCATTTCGTCGGCATCGGCGGCATCGGCATGTCGGGCATCGCCGAGGTGCTGCTGAACCACGGCTATGCGGTGCAGGGCTCGGACCTCAAGTGCTCCAAGATCACCGAACGGCTGGTCTCGCTGGGTGCAGTGGTCTTCGAGGGCCAGCGCGCCGAGAACCTCGAGAACGCGCAGGTGGTGGTGATCTCCTCGGCGATCAAGCCGGGCAACCCCGAGCTCGACGAGGCACGGCGGCGCGGCCTGCCGGTGGTGCGCCGGGCCGAGATGCTGGCCGAACTGATGCGGCTCAAGTCGAACATCGCGGTGGCGGGCACCCACGGCAAAACCACGACGACCACCATGGTCGCGACACTGCTCGACGCCGGGGACCTCGACCCCACGGTGATCAACGGTGGCATCATCCACGCTTACGGCTCGAACGCCCGCGTCGGCCTCGGCGAGTGGATGGTGGTCGAGGCCGACGAGAGCGACGGCACCTTCAACCGTCTGCCCGCGACCATCGCCATCGTCACCAATATCGACCCCGAGCACATGGAGCACTGGGGCTCGATCGAGAAGCTGCGCGACGGCTTTTACCAGTTCGTTTCGAACATTCCCTTCTACGGCGTTGCCGTCTGCTGCACTGACCATCCCGAGGTGCAGGCCTTGGTCGGCCGGGTGACCGACCGCCGAGTGATCACCTACGGGTTCAATGCGCAGGCCGACGTGCGCGCGGTAAACCTGCGCTATGAAAAGGGCGTGGCCCATTTCGACGTCGCCTTCCAGGCCGAAGACATGGTGATCGAGGGCTGCACCCTGCCGATGCCCGGCGATCACAACGTCTCGAACGCGCTCTCGGCCATCGCCATTGCGCATCACCTCGGCATGACCGCCGACGAGATCCGCGCGGCTCTGGCCAGCTTCGGCGGGGTCAACCGCCGCTTCACGCGCGTCGGCGAGGTCAACGGCGTCACCATCATCGACGACTACGGCCACCACCCGGTGGAAATTGCTGCCGTGCTGAAGGCGGCGCGGCAGGCATCGGAAGGCCGGGTCATCGCCGTGCACCAGCCACACCGCTACTCGCGGCTGCACACGCTGTTCGACGATTTCTGCACCTGCTTCAACGAGGCAGACGTGGTCGCCATCGCCGAGGTCTACGGCGCGGGCGAGGACCCGATCGAGGGCGCGACCCGCGACGATCTCGTCGCCGGGCTGATCCGCCATGGCCACCGCCATGCCCGCGCGATCCTGTCCGAGGACGACCTCGAGCGGCTGGTGCGCGAGCAGGCGCGTCCGGGCGACATGGTGGTCTGCCTTGGCGCGGGCACGATCTCGGCTTGGGCCAACAACCTGCCCGCGCGGCTGGAAAGCTGAGAAGGGGGCGCTGGTGAGCGTGCTCTGGGCCATCGCGGGGGTGATCGTCCTTCTTTCGGCGGTGGCGGTGCTGGGGATCCTGCGCCGCCTCGTCTTCTTCTTCGCGCTGGCCTTCTTCGCGGGGCTGGCGCTGCAGATCCACCACGACCCCTCGGGCAGCGCCGCCTTGCTGGCGAGCACCGGAGGAGGGCTGCTGGTGGCCTGGCCGGTGCGACGCTTCCTGACCGGAATGCTGATCTGAGCGGCTTGTGAGCTGGCGGGGCCTCCGCCACTCTGGTTCCGACCGCCGGAGATGCTGCATGACCCCATCGCTCTTTCTTGCCTGCCTGTGGCTGGTGCTGGCCAATGTGCTCGGCATGCTGCCCTCGCGCGACAATCACTGGACGCGTGCCTATGTGCTGATCGCGCTCGGGGTGCCGCTGATCGGTTGGGTCTGGTGGCAGAGCGGGCCCTGGGTCGGGATGGTTGTTCTGCTGGCCGGGATGAGCGTGCTGCGCTGGCCGATGCTCTATCTGATCCGCTGGCTGCGCGCCCGGCTGGGCTGAGCTGCTCGCAGGGCCTTTACCCGCGCTTCGGAACGCGGCAGAACCCTGAGCATGATTGACCAGCTTCCCCCCGTCCGTGGCCGCCTCACCGAGGGCCGCCTGCTTTCCGAACTGACCTGGCTGCGCGTTGGCGGACCCGCCGAGGTGCTGTTTCAGCCCGCCGACCTTCAGGACCTGCAGGACTTCCTGGCGGCGCTGCCTGCCGAAGTGCCGGTCTTCCCGATGGGGGTCGGGTCGAATCTCATCGTGCGCGACGGCGGCATGCGCGGCGTGGTGATCCGCCTCGGGCGCGGCTTCAACGGCATCGAAGCCGAAGGCACCCGTGTCACAGCTGGCGCGGCGGCGCTCGACGCCCATGTGGCGAAGCGCGCGGCGCAGGCGGGGGTGGATCTCACCTTCCTGCGCACCATTCCCGGCTCGATCGGCGGGGCGGTGCGGATGAACGCGGGCTGCTATGGCACCTATGTCGCGGACCGCCTGGTCGAGATTCGCGCCGTGACCCGGCAGGGCGCGCTGGTGACCCTTCCGGCCGCCGAGCTGAACCTGCAGTACCGCCAGTCCGAGCTGCCCGAGGGCGCGGTGGTGGTCGAGGCGGTTTTCGAGGGGCCGCAGGGCGATCCGGCGGGACTCGACGCCCGCATGGAGGCGCAGCTGAAGAAGCGCGACGAGACTCAGCCGACCAAGGACCGCACGGCGGGGTCGACCTTCCGCAATCCGGCGGGCTTCAGCTCGACCGGGCGCGAGGACGACACCCATGAGATGAAGGCCTGGAAGGTGATCGACGAGGCCGGGATGCGCGGTGCCACGCAGGGCGGGGCGCAGATGAGCCCGATGCACTCCAACTTCCTGGTGAACACCGGCGAGGCAAGTGCCGCCGATCTCGAAGGGCTGGGCGAGGAAGTTCGAAAAAGGGTTTTCCAACACAGTGGTTTGCAGCTACAGTGGGAAATCATGCGGGTCGGCGATCCGCTTGAAAACTGAGGGCGTTACGCGCCCCAACTATAAAAGCAGCGCCCCCAGGCAGGGCGCGGTGAACGAGGCGGCAGTCTTCCCAGAATCAACTCAGGGTCGCACGCCGTGGTGAATCAGGTTCGCGCGCCGAATTGAGCGGCACGCGGGCAGCTGACCGGGGCAAACCCCGGCGGCAGGCATGGCGGGCATGGCCCGCGCAACGAGGCGGTTTTGGGGATGTCGAGCAGGGCAGCTCCCAAAGTGGCGGTATTGATGGGCGGACCTTCGGCTGAGCGCGAGGTCTCGCTGAGTTCCGGTCGGGAATGTGCCGCCGCTTTGCGGAATGAGGGATTTGAGGTGATCGACCTAGACGCGGGGCCCGACTTGGCCGCGCGGCTTGTGGACCTGTCTCCCGACGTCGTTTTCAACGCACTTCATGGCCGCTGGGGCGAGGATGGCTGCGTGCAGGGCCTGCTCGAGTGGATGCGGATCCCCTACACCCATTCCGGCGTGCTGGCCTCGGCCGTGGCGATGGACAAGGAACGCTCCAAGCAGGTCTACCGCGACGTGGGTCTGCCGGTGGTCGACAGCCTGCTGGCCTCCAAGGCCGAGGTTGCCGCCAGCCACCTGTTGCCGCCCCCCTATGTGGTGAAGCCCTACAACGAGGGCAGCTCGGTCGGCGTCTACCTTGTGATGGATGGCGCCAATCAGCCGCCGCAGCTCTCCGAGGAGATGCCCGAGACGGTGATGGTCGAGACCTATGCGCCGGGCCGCGAGCTGACCACTACGGTGCTCGGCGACCGCGCGCTGACGGTGACCGACATCATCACCGAGGGCTGGTACGACTACGACGCCAAGTACAAGGCCGGCGGCTCACGCCACGTGGTGCCCGCCGAGATCCCGCAGCAGATCTTCGATGCCTGCCTCGATTACGCGCTGCGCGCTCACAAGGCGCTTGGCTGCCGCGGCCTCAGCCGGACCGATTTCCGTTGGGACGAGAGTCGCGGTCTGGATGGGCTGGTGCTGCTCGAGACGAACACCCAGCCGGGCATGACGCCCACCTCGCTGGCCCCTGAGCAGGCGCAGGCCTGCGGCATGACCTTCGGCGCGCTCTGCCGCTGGATGGTGGAGGACGCCTCATGCGACAGGTAGGAGCCGCGCCCGCCCGCGCGCCACAGGCGCAGGCCGGTCGCGCACAGGTATTCCGGTCCGATCCGGCGCCGTCGCGGCTGAAGTACCGGCTCGAGCGGCTCATGCTGACGCCGCTCTTCCGCTTCTCGCTGCGCTTCGGGCTGCCGTTCCTGGTCGGGCTCGGCGGCGCGAGTTGGTATTTCTCGATCGACAGCAACCGCGAGGCCTTTATCGGCGCGGTGCAGTCGGTGCGTGACCAGATCGAGGGCCGCCCGGAGTTCCGCGTCAACCTCATGGCCATCGACGGCGCCAGCGAGAGCGTCGCGGAGGACGTGCGCGAGATCCTCTCGTTGGACTTCCCGCTCAGCTCCTTCGACCTCGACCTCGAAGAGATGCATGGCATCGTCACAGGGCTCGACGCGGTCAAATCGGCGAGCCTGCGGATCAAACAGGGAGGGGTGCTCGAGGTCTCCGTTGTCGAGCGGGTTCCCGTGGTGCTCTGGCGGGGTCTGCGCGGGCTCGAGTTGCGGGACGAGACCGGCGTTTTCGTCGGTCCGGCGGGCACCCGTGCCGCGCATCCTGAACTGCCGGTGATCGCCGGGGCAGGGGCCGAGGCCGACGTGCCCGAGGCGCTTGAACTCTTCGCTGCCGCGGCGCCGCTGGCGGGCCGTCTGCGCGGGTTGGAGCGCATCGGCAACCGGCGTTGGGACGTGGTTCTGGACGAGGGGCAGCGGATCCTGCTGCCCGAAGAGGGCGCCGTGCAGGCGCTCGAACGGGCGATGGCGATGGATGGCGCCGTCGACATGCTTTCACGCGACATCGCGGCGGTGGACCTGCGGCTGGCGCAGCGCCCGACGCTGCGGCTGCATCAGGACGCGGCACAGGAATACTGGCGGATCAAGTCCATCGAGACCGGGGAAAAACGATAATGTTCGAGCTTTACGAGTCCCAGCGCGCGATGCGCAACATGCGCAAGGCGGCGATGCAGCGCGGTGTCGTTGCGGTGCTGGATGTGGGCAGCTCGAAGATCGCCTGCCTGGTGCTTCGCTTCGATGGCACCGAGCGCGGCACGGACAGCGGCGTCGGCTCGCTGGCTGGTCAGGCGGGCTTTCGGGTGATCGGTGCGGCCACCACCCGCTCGCGCGGGGTGCGCTTCGGGGAGATCGCCGCGATGAGCGAGACGGAACGCGCGATCCGCACCGCGGTGCAGGCGGCGCAGAAGATGGCGGGCATCCGGGTCGACCACGTCATCGCCTGCTTCTCGGGCGCCGAGCCGCGCAGCTACGGGCTCGACGGCAAGGTGAGCATCGACGGCAGCATGGTGACCGAGCAGGACGTGGCACGGGTGCTCTCGGCCTGTGACGTGCCCGACGTGGGCCATGGCCGCGAGGTGCTGCACGCGCAGCCGGTGAACTTCGCGCTCGACCATCGCTCGGGCCTCAGTGACCCGCGCGGGCAGATCGGCCGCGAGCTGACCTGCGACATGCATATGCTGACGGTCAACGCCCAGGCGATCCAGAACCTCGCCCATTGTGTCAAGCGCTGCGATCTCGAGCTCGCAGGCATCGCCAGCTCGGCTTACGTGTCGGGCGTCGCGGCGCTCGTCGAGGATGAGCAGGAGCTGGGCGCGGCCTGCATCGACATGGGCGGCGGCGCCACCGGCGTGTCGATCTTCATGAAGAAGCACATGATCTACGGCGACGCGGTGCCGATGGGCGGCGATCACGTCACCGGCGACATCTCGATGGGGCTGCAGATCCCCATGGCCATGGCCGAGCGCATCAAGACCTTCTACGGCGGCGTGCATGCCACCGGGATGGACGACCGCGAGATGATCGAGATCTCGGGCGACACCGGTGACTGGCACCACGACCGCCGGCAGGTGAGCCGTGCCGAGCTGATCGGCATCATGCGCCCGCGGGTCGAGGAAATCCTCGAGGAGGTGCGCGCCTGCCTCGACGCGGCGGGCTTCGAGCATCTGCCGAGCCAGCAGATCGTGCTGACCGGCGCGGCGAGCCAGATCCCCGGTCTCGACGGGCTGGCGAGCCGGATCCTCGGCAGCCAGGTGCGCCTTGGCCGTCCGATGCGCGTGCACGGGCTGCCGCAGGCCGTCACCGGGCCGGGCTTTGCTTCGGCGGTGGGCATGTGCCTCTTCGCGGCGCATCCGCAGGACGAATGGTGGGACTTCGAAATTCCGATCGAGCGCTATTCCTCGCGGTCGCTCCTGAAAGCGGTGAAGTGGTTCCGCGACAACTGGTAAGCGCATTTCTTGCCGCAGAAAACGCTCTGTTCACGAAGAGTTCGGGGTGACGCCGCGCAGAGAAACCGCGTAATGTGAAGGCTGATCCGCGCGCAAGACGCGGTCAGGGAGAGGCGAGCAGGCATCTCCGACACAGACAAAGAGATTCGGCTGCGCCTTCTGCCAAGCAGGGGGTGTCCCTGAGGTGTGTTGTATTACCGCCAGCGTCAGACGCAAGACTTGGTAGGGACTGGCGAAATCTCGCGCGAATAGTCAATCCTAAAGCCATATTTCGTGGTGGATCTGTGTTTTTTACGTGACCCAGCGCTAGGATCCCGGTAATAATTGTCGCAAGGCGCAGGACAGGCGCGAAACAAGTCATAAACGACAGGCGGAACATCACATGGCACTCAATCTCTCGATGCCCGGCCAGGAAGAGCTCAAGCCCCGGATCACCGTATTCGGCGTCGGCGGCGCTGGTGGCAACGCAGTCAACAACATGATCACCAAGCAGCTCGAAGGCGTGGACTTCGTGGTTGCCAACACCGACGCGCAGGCGCTGCAGCAGAGCCTGTCGACCGCCAAGGTCCAGCTTGGCGTGAAGGTGACCGAGGGTCTTGGCGCAGGCGCCCGCCCGTCGGTTGGCTCGGCGGCCGCCGAAGAGAGCATCGAGCAGATCGTCGATCACCTCGCGGGCGCGCATATGTGCTTCATCACCGCCGGCATGGGCGGCGGCACCGGCACCGGCGCGGCCCCGATCATCGCGCAGGCCGCGCGTGAGCTCGGTGTGCTGACTGTCGGCGTGGTGACCAAGCCCTTCCAGTTCGAAGGCGCCAAGCGCATGCGCCAGGCGGAAGACGGCGTCGAGCACCTGCAGAAGGTGGTCGACACGCTGATCATCATCCCGAACCAGAACCTGTTCCGTCTGGCCAACGAGAAGACCACCTTCACCGAGGCTTTCAGCCTTGCCGACGACGTGCTCTACCAAGGCGTCAAGGGTGTGACCGACCTCATGGTTCGCCCGGGCCTCATCAACCTCGACTTCGCCGACGTGCGCGCGGTGATGGACGAGATGGGCAAGGCGATGATGGGCACCGGCGAGGCGGACGGCGAAGATCGCGCCATCCAGGCCGCCGAGAAGGCCATCGCCAACCCGCTGCTCGACGAAATCAGCCTCAAGGGCGCCAAGGGCGTGCTCATCAACATCACCGGTGGCCACGACCTCACCCTGTTCGAGCTTGACGAGGCGGCCAACCGCATCCGCGAGGAAGTGGACGCAGACGCCAACATCATCGTGGGCTCGACCCTTGACGACACGATGGAAGGCCGCATGCGGGTTTCGGTCGTCGCGACCGGCATCGACGCTTCGGGCTCGCAGGGTGAAATGCCCGTGCCGCGCCGTCCGCTGTCGCAGCCGCTCGCCCAGCCGGAAGAACAGCCCGTTGCCGCCGCCCCGGCGCCGCAGCAGCCCGTCGCCCCGCAGCCGGTGGCCGCACAGGCCGCGCCGCAGCACGCTCCGGTGGCAACCCAGCAAACCTACGAAGAAGACGAACCGTCGCTCTTCGGCGAGATGGGGGGTGCCCAGCAGGAGGTGGCCGAGACCGATGACGGTCTGCCGCCGCCCGCCTACCGCCCGCAGCCGGTCCAGCGCCAGCCCGACCACGCGCCTCTCGACGTCGCGCCCGACAGCTTCGTGGCGCCGCGCGCCCCGGGTCAGCCTTCGGCCGACACGATGAAGCGCCTGCACGCCGCGGCGGCCCGCAACAACCGCCAGGGCCAGCCCGCCGGGGCGCGTCCGCAGCAGGCCGAACCGCAGCGCGCGCCGGAAGCCGAGAAGCCCCGCTTCGGGATCAACTCGCTGATCAACCGCATGACTGGCCACCACGCCCACGAACAGCAGGCCCAGCCCGCTGCGCCGGCAGCGCCTCAACCGCAGCCGCAGGCCCGCCGCCAGCCGCCGATGCAGGCCCAGCGTCCGGCGCCCGCCCCGGCCCCGGAAGAGGCGCCCGAGCAGGACCGGATCGAGATCCCGGCCTTCCTGCGCCGCCAGGCAAACTGACATATTTCACCCGCGCGGGCTCGCGCGGGTGCACGATCTGCGCAAGGCGCGTCGGAACACCCTCTCGGAAGAGAGGGTGTTTTTCGTTGTAAACCAAGTATTTGGCGGAGGTTCGCGAAGGTCCGGCGTGCATCCGCCCATTAGGAAACCCGCATGTTTCACTTCGTTGCAATACTTGATTTGAGAACTTGTCCCCCTGTGAGTATCTCCCTCCCAGCAAAGGTGCGCGCCGCTGGGGAGGGGGCGCTCCAGACAAAGGTGACCAAAGTGCAAACGACGATCCGCAGTGCAGTGAGCTTCCAGGGCGTGGGCCTTCATTCCGGCGCGCCTGTCCGGATGACCATTTGCCCGGCCGCCGCCGAGCACGGCATCTGGTTCAAGCGCACGGACATCGAAATCGGCGACGCCCTCGTCCCCGCCCGCTTCGACGCGGTCGAGATCTCGCCGCTCTGCACCCTCATCAAGAACCGCGCCGGCGTCTCGGTGTCGACCATCGAACACGTGATGGCCGCGCTCGCCGGTTGCGGCATCCACAACGCGCTGATCGAGATCGACGGTCCCGAGGTTCCGATCGTCGACGGCTCCGCCGCACCCTTCGTTCGCGCGATCCTCGCGCGCGGCGTGCGCGAATTGCGTGCTCCGGTCCGCGCCATCGAGATTCTCAAGACCGTCGAGGTCGAGACCCCAGGTGGCTGGGCGCGCCTGTCTCCGGGACAGGGCACCACGATGGAGTTCCACATCGATTTCGCCGACGCCGCGATCGGCACCCAGGACAAGGCGATCAACCTCGCCAACGGCAGCTTCGTGCGTGAGCTCTGCGACAGCCGCACCTTCTGCCGCCAGGCCGATGTCGACGCGATGCAGGCCAATGGACTGGCGCTCGGCGGCACCTACGAGAACGCCGTCGTGGTCGATGGCGACAAGGTCCTTTCGCCGGGTGGCCTGCGCCACACCGACGAGGCCGTGCGCCACAAGATGCTCGACGCCCTTGGCGATCTCTACACCGCTGGCGCGCCGATCATCGGCCATTATACCGGCTTCAAGGCTGGCCACGCGATCACCAACAAGCTGCTGCATGCGCTCTTCTCGACAGACGGTGCTTACCGGCTGACAGTGTGCGATGCGCAGATGTCCGCGCGCCTTCCAGGCGCCGGTGTCGAACGCGACGAGATCCCCGCGGTTGCCTGACAGCGGCGGCGTGCTCAAATCGCCGTTAAGGCGTTTTGCCCCGGAAATTTCTGTGCTAGGACCGAGCCAAGGCCCCGGAGGGGGCTTGGCAAGGAATGTGAGGTAAGTCGGGCATGGCAGGCGGCAGGTCGCGAAATGCGGTGATCGGGGCGGCTTTCTCCGCGATTCTCCTGGTAGGCTGCTCGGCTCAAGAGCAGCCCGGAACCGGCCCTGGCGGGGTTCCGATCGAGAACTACACCGCCGAGCAGATTTTCGAACGCGGCGAGTTCGAGATGGAGCGTAGCGACGCCGAGCGCGCTGCGTACTACTTCGGCGAAGTCGAGCGGCTCTATCCCTATTCGGACTGGGCCAAGCGGGCGCTGATCATGCAGGCCTACAGCTACCACCGGGCCAAGGATTATGAAAATTCCCGCTCGGCGGCACAGCGCTACATCGACTTCTATCCCAGCGACGAGGATGCCGCCTATGCGCAGTATCTTCTGGCGCTGTCCTATTACGACCAGATCGAGGAAGTCGGTCGCGACCAGGGGCTGACCTTCCAGGCGCTGCAGGCGCTGCGCACGGTGATCGAGCGCTATCCCGACAGCGAATACGCGCGCAGCTCGATCCTGAAGTTCGACCTCGCCTTCGACCACCTCGCGGCGAAGGAGATGGAGATCGGGCGCTACTATCTCAAGCGCGAGAATTACGGTGCCGCGATCAGCCGCTTCCGCGTCGTGGTCGAGGATTTCCAGACCACCACCCACACCGCCGAGGCGCTGCACCGGCTGGTCGAGGCTTATCTTTCGCTGGGGCTGGTTGAAGAGGCGCAGAGTGCCGGGGCGATCCTTGGATACAACTACCGAGGCACGCAATGGTACCAGGACAGCTACAAGCTGCTGACCGGTCGCGGGCTGGAACTTGAGGCCGCCGGCGACAGCTGGCTGGCACAGGTGTACCGCCAGATGATCAAGGGCCAGTGGATCTGAGGGAGAGCGGCTCGACCGCCTGAATGGATGCTCCGAGCGCTTGAAATCCGAGATCTGCTGATCATCGACCGGCTGGACCTGAACTTCCAGCCGGGCCTCAACGTGCTCACCGGCGAGACCGGGGCAGGCAAATCCATCCTTCTCGACAGCCTCGGCTTCGTGCTTGGCTGGCGCGGTCGTGCCGAGTTGGTGCGTGCCGGTGCCGCGCAGGGCGAGGTGACCGCCGTCTTCGAGCTGTCTCCCGGCCATGCCGCCCGCGCGGTGCTGAACGAGGTCGGGCTGCCGGTCTCGGACGAGCTGATTCTGCGCCGGGTGAACAGCGCCGACGGTCGCAAGACCGCCTGGATCAACGACCGCCGCGCCAGCGGCGAGGTATTGCGGCGCCTGTCCGAAACGCTGGTGGAACTGCACGGCCAGCACGACGACCGCGGCTTGCTGAACCCTTCGGGGCACCGCGACATCCTTGACACCTATGCCGCGGTGACCGCCGAGCTCGCCGCCGCCCGCGCGGCCTGGGCCGAGCAGCGCAGCGCCCGCAAGCGGCTTTCGGAGGCCGAGGCGGCGCTCGAAGCGGTGCGCGCCGAGGAGGACTTCCTGCGCCACGCCGTGGCCGAGCTCGACAAGCTCGCGCCCGAGGCCGGGGAAGAGGCCGAGCTGGACGCGCGCCGTCGCATGATGCAGGCCGCCGAGCGCATCCGCGCAGACATCGCCCGTGCCGGCCACGCGCTCGGCAGCGACGGGGCAGAAGGCGCCATGGCCGATGCGCTGCGCTGGCTCGACGGGGCTTCCGAGGGCGCGGAGGGGCGACTCGACGCGGCAATCTCGGCGCTGACCCGTGCCATGGCCGAACTCGACGAGGCCGCGCGCGAAGTGGAAGACACGCTCGAGGCGCTCGACTTCGATCCGCGCGCGCTGGAGGACACCGAGGAGCGGCTCTTCGCCATCCGCGGCCTTGCCCGCAAGCACAACGTGCTGCCCGACGAGCTGGCCCCGCTGCGCGAGACGCTCTCGGCACGGCTGTCGGCGCTGGACAATTCCGCCGAGGAGCTGGACACGCTTGGCGCCGAGTTGCGCCGGACAGAGAAAGCCTATGACGCCGCTGCCGCCGCGCTGACCGAGGCCCGGCGCGAGGCCGCTGGCCGGCTCGACGCCGCCGTGGCCGCGGAGCTGGCGCCGCTCAAGATGGAGCGCGCGGTCTTCCGCACCGAGATCATCGAGGCCTCCGAGGGCCCAGAGGGGCGCGATGCCGTGGCCTTCACCGTCGCCACCAACCCGGGCGCGCCCTCCGGCCCGCTCAACAAGATCGCCTCGGGCGGCGAGCTGTCTCGCTTCCTCTTGGCGCTCAAGGTGTGCCTCTCGGAGGAGCAGGGCGGCGAGGTCACGATGATCTTCGACGAGATTGACCGGGGCGTCGGTGGCGCCACCGCCGCCGCCGTGGGCCGCCGTCTCGCGGCGCTGGCCGAAGGTGGGCAGGTGCTGGTCGTCACCCACTCGCCGCAGGTCGCCGCGCTCGGCGCGCATCACTGGCGCGTGGCGAAACGGGTGGAGAACGACGTCACCCTGTCGTCGGTCACCCCGCTGGGCGCAGGCGAGCGCGAGGACGAGATCGCGCGGATGCTCGCGGGGGACACGGTCACCCCCGAGGCGCGGGCGGCGGCGCGGGCGCTTCTGGTCGGCTGAGGCGCGGGCGTCCCACGGGATTTTGCGTATCTGGAAATCGAAGAAGGGACGGGCGCGGCGCGCCGTCCCAATCGTTTTTGGTGCACTTCGCCTCTTTCCAAATACGCATAAGCTTCCACCTGCCACGCGCGCGGCGCCGGGGGAGAGGCACCGGCAATGAAAAAGGCCCGCCCGGAGCGTTCCGGGCGGGCCTTTCGGTTTCGCTGCCTCGAGGCGTCAGCCGAGCTCTGCGAGCCGTGCCAGCGCGTCGCGGAGCTTTGCCTCTTCCTCCTCGCGCGCGGCGAGGTTGTCGCGGGTCTCCTGCACCACCTCTTCCGGCGCGCTCTCGGCGAACTTGGGGTTCTTCAGCCGGCCGCGCAGGCCGCCGAGTTCCTTGGCGAGCTTCTGCAGCGCCTTCTCGAGCCGGGCCTTTTCCTCCTCGACATCGATGATCCCCGCCAGCGGCAAACCAAAGGTGCCGCCGCTCAGTGCCAGGGCCGCGGTGCCCTTGGGCATCTCCTCGACCTCGGTCAGGTCCTCGATCCGCGCGTAGCGCTTCACGAAGGCCTCGTTGGTGGCATAGGCGGCGCGGGCCTCCGGCGTCAGCCCCTTGACCACGCAGGGCACGTAGGCGCCGGCGGGCACGTGCATCTGCGCGCGCGCCGAACGGATCGCCTCGATCATGCGGATCACCCAGTTGAGCTCGGCGTCGGCCTGCGCGTCGACCATCTCGGCCGCGGTGTACTCCGGCCAGTCGGCGTGGATCAGCATCTTCGGCCGCGCGCGCTGCGCCCAGAGCTCTTCGGTGACGAAGGGCATGATCGGGTGCAGCAGGATCAGGCACTGGTCGAAGGCCCAGGCGTAGGTGGCGCGGGTCTCGGCCTTGGCGGCCTCGTCCTCGCCGTGGAACACCGGCTTGGTGAACTCGAGGTACCAGTCGCAGAAGGTGCCCCAGACAAAGGCGTAGAGTGCCTGAGCCGCGTCGTTGAAGCGGTAGTCGGCCAGCGCCGCGTCCACCGCCTCGCGGGTCTTGGCGACCTCGCCCTTGATCCAGCGGTTGAGGGGCAGGGTGGTCTCGGGCACCGCATCGCTGTGGGCCAGCTCGAAGACGCCGTTCATCTGCGCGTAGGAGGCGGCGTTCCACAGCTTGGTGCCGAAGTTGCGGTAGCCGGCGATGCGCTGCATGTCGAGCTTCAGCACCCCACCGAGCGAGGCCATCGCGGCATTGGTGAAGCGCAGCGCGTCGGCACCGTACTCGTCGATGATCTCCAGCGGGTCGACGACATTGCCGAGCGATTTGGACATCTTCTTGCCCTTGGCGTCGCGCACGAGGCCATGCAGGTAGACGTCCTTGAAGGGGATCTCGTCCACCACGGCGAGCTGCATCATCATCATCCGGGCGACCCAGAAGAAGAGGATGTCCTGCCCGGTGACCAGAACGTCGGTCGGGAAGTACTTCTTCAGCTCCGGCGTCTGTTCGGGCCAGCCGAGCGTGCCGATCGGCCAGAGACCCGACGAGAACCAGGTGTCCAGAACGTCGGGATCGCGGAACACCGGGATCGCCTGCGGCCGGCGGCGCTGGTCGACGCCGGTGTAATCCATGCCCTGCGACAGCAAGTCGGCAAGGTGATCCTCGGCGGCGGCGGCATCCTCGACGATCAGGAACTCGGCATCCTCGCCAAAGACCGCCTTCATCTTCTCGATCGCCTCATCTTCCGAGGCGGCGCAGAACGAGCGCCATTCGTCGCCCATGCCCGGGGTGTGCCAGACCGGGATCTGGTGGCCCCACCACAGCTGGCGCGAGATGCACCAGGGCTCGATGTTCTCGAGCCAGTGGTAATAGGTCTTCTCGCCGCTCTCGGGCATGATCCGCACGCGGCCCTCGCGCACGGCGTCGAGCGCCGGGCCGACGATTTGCGCGGTGTCGACGAACCACTGGTCGGTGAGCATCGGCTCGATCACCACCTTCGAGCGGTCGCCGAAGGGTTGCATGATCGGCTTGGACTCGACCAGCGGCACCCATTGTGCGGGCTCGTCCAGCGCCTCGCCGCCTTCCTCGGGCGCGACCGGAGCCTTGCCCGCGGCCTTTCCGAGGCGCGGGTCGGTCGCTTCGGTCATCACCGCGAGACCCTCGGCGGTGATCTCGGCGATCACCGCTTCGCGCGCCGCGAAACGGTCGAGGCCGCGCAGGTGGTCGGGAACGAGGTTCAGCTTGTCCGCCTCGTGCTCGTCGAGGTCCAGCTCGCCGCGGGCGACCTGCTGGGCGATCTCGGCGGCCTCGGCGTAAGGGTGTCCGTCCTCGCGCATGGCCCCGCGGGTGTCCATCAGCCGGTAGCAGGGGATGCCGCCGCGCTTGGCCACGCCGTAGTCGTTGAAGTCATGCGCGCCGGTGATCTTCACCGCGCCCGAGCCGAAGGTGGGATCGGGGTATTCGTCCACGATGATCGGGATCAGGCGGCGGTGCTCTTTCGGACCCACCGGGATTTCGCAGAGCTTGCCGACGATGGGCGCATAGCGCTCATCCGAGGGGTGCACCGCGACCGCGCCGTCGCCGAGCATGGTCTCGGGGCGGGTGGTGGCGATGGAGATGTAGTCCCGCTCCTCGGAGAAGAGCACGTTGCCGTCCTCGTCCTTCTCGACGTAGGTGTAGGTCTCGCCGCCCGCGAGCGGGTACTTGAAGTGCCACATGTGGCCCGGCACCTCGATGTTCTCGACCTCGAGGTCGGAGATCGCGGTCTCGAAATGCGGGTCCCAGTTCACCAGACGCTTGCCGCGGTAGATCAGGCCCTTGTCGTACATGTCGACGAAGACCTTTATCACCGCGTCGTGGAAGTTCCCTTCCTCGCCCGCCGGCGCGCCCTCGGCCCCCGACATGGTGAAGGCGTTGCGCGACCAGTCGCAGGAGGCGCCGAGGCGCTTGAGCTGGTTGATGATCGTGCCGCCGGACTGCTGCTTCCACTCCCAGACCTTCTCGAGGAAGGCCTCGCGGCCCATCTCGCGGCGGGTGGCGTTGTTCTTGTCCTTGGCCAGTTCGCGCTCGACGACCATCTGCGTGGCGATGCCCGCGTGGTCCTGCCCGGGCTGCCAGAGCGTGTCGAAGCCGCGCATCCGGTGCCAGCGCACGAGGATGTCCTGCAGCGTGTTGTTGAACGCGTGGCCCATGTGCAGCGAGCCGGTCACGTTCGGGGGCGGGATCATGATGCAGAAGCTTTCATCGCGCGAGGCGTTGGCCCCGGCCTTGAAGGCTCCGCTGTCTTCCCACGCCTTGTAGATGCGCGCCTCGGCCTCGGCCGCGTTGAAGGTCTTTTCCATCGCCATGGCTGCGTTCCCATGCCTGCTTTGTGCTGTTGTCCGAACCCTCCTACCGAAAGGCTCGGCAAAGGGAAAGCGCCGCTTGCGCCCGGAGGGGCGTGGCGGGGCGCGCTTTTCGGCGCGGGGCAACTTGGCGGGAGTGGGAAACGGAAAACGGCGGTGCCAGGGAGGAGGAGAGGCACCGCCGTTCCGTGTCACGAAAGCCCGAGGAGGAGGAGAAGAGGGGCTTCCGATCCGGGCGGGCCCGAGACAGGCCCTATGTAGGGTGCGGCGATCTCAGGGAGGAGGAGAGAGATCGCCGCTGCATCGACGCCCCAGGGAGGAGGAGAGGGGCTCCGAAGCTTCTGGAGCGGCCTTTGTCAGGCGCCCCGTTATCTGGTGCGGCGGTCTCAGGGAGGAGGAGAGAGACCGCCGCTGCATCGACGCCCCAGGGAGGAGGAGAGGGGCTCCGAAGTTCTGGGGCGACCTTTGGCAGGAAGCCCCGGTATCTGGTGCGGCGGTCTCAGGGAGGAGGAGAGAGACCGCCGCTGCATCGACGCCCCAGGGAGGAGGAGAGGGGCTCCGAAGTTCTGGGGCGACCTTTGGCAGGAAGCCCCGGTATCTGGTGCGGCGATCTCAGGGAGGAGGAGAGAGATCGCCGCTGTATCGATGCCCCAGGGAGGAGGAGAGGGGCTGTCGATGTCTAGGCCTTGCGGCCCTTGTTCGTGTGGCGGTGACCTCAGGGAGGAGGAGAGAGGTCACCGCCGTAACGAACCGGCTCAGGGAGGAGGAGAGAGCCGGGACGTGTTCGAATTCTTATGCCTCGTAGGCGGCCTGGTAGGCGATCCGGCGGATCATCGAGCGGTGCAGCCCAAGATCGCCCAGTTCGCGGTTGCTCAGCGCGGACAGCTCGCTGAAGGTCTGCTTGTACAGGCGGCGACGAGCGAGGGCAGTGCGGAAGCGCTCGACGAGTCCTTCGGAGCGGCCTGCGATGCGGGTGGTGTCGGTTGCGTATGCCATTTGCGTCTGTACCCGTGTGGCTGGAGGGTTGCGTCTGTCTTTCGTTGACCCATAGATGGGCCAGATGCTGCGGTTGCACAATCCCGGGAGGGTTCAATGCCGCTATGCGCGAAATGCATGGGAAAAAGCGCTTTGGATTGCGCAAACATGCGGGCTCGCGCACAAGATTTGGGCGGACCATGTCTGCGGTTTGCGCCTGGCGCAAGGTGACGCAAGGGTGGCATGCGCCCGAGGAAAGGAAGTGACCATGACCCAATTGTCCGACGCCATCACCGAGCTGCTTGGCAGCTTCGATCTGCCCGGCGGGGGGACTCTGATCTCGCGTGACATGATTCGAGCGATGCGCGTCGAGTCCGGGCAGGTGGCCTTCGTGATCGAGGCGCCGAGCCCCGAGATCGCCCGCCAGATGGAGGGCTTCCGCGCCATGCTCGAGGCGCGCATCGCCGAACTGCCCGGGGTGGAGACTGCCTCGGTCGTGCTCTCTGCGCCGACCCAGGCCCCCAAGGCGCCCTCGCTGAAACTCGGCGGCCACGCCAAGCCGCAGCAGGGTCGCATGATCCCGCCCGGGGTGAAGAAGCTTATCGCCATCGGCTCGGGCAAGGGCGGGGTCGGCAAATCGACGGTTTCCTCCAACCTCGCGGTGGCGCTGGCGCGCGCGGGCAAGACGGTCGGTCTGCTGGATGCCGACATCCATGGCCCGTCGCAGCCCCGGATGTTCGGCGTCTCGAAGCGCCCGGCCTCGCCCGACGGCAAGACGATCATCCCGCTCGAGGCGCATGGCGTTACCCTCATGTCCATCGGCTTCATGCTGCCCGAGGACAAGGCGGTGGTCTGGCGCGGCCCGATGCTGATGGGGGCGCTGCAGCAGATGCTGATGCAGGTAGAGTGGGGCGAGCTCGACGTGCTGCTCATCGACCTGCCGCCGGGGACCGGTGACGTGCAGCTCTCGCTGGGTCAGAAGTCCGAGCTCGACGGCGCCATCGTCGTCTCCACGCCACAGGACGTGGCGCTGATCGATGCCAAGAAGGCGCTCGACGCCTTTGCGACGCTGAACGTGCCGGTGCTGGGGATGATCGAGAACATGTCTGCCTTCGTCTGCCCGGGCTGCGGCCTCGAGAGCCATATCTTCGGACATGGCGGCGTCGCGGCCGAGGCGGCGCGGTTGAACCTGCCGGTTCTGGCGCAGCTGCCGATCGACCTCGACACCCGCCTCGCGGGGGACGGCGGCGCGCCCGTGGCGCTTGGTGACGGCGTTATGGCGCAGGCCTACGCCAAGCTGGCGCAGGAGTTGATCGCCAAGGGCGCGGTCTGACCCTGCAACCCGTCACCCGCGGGTCTTTCAGGAAGGCATTTCCAGCGGGAGGCGCGGCGAGAGCAGCGCCTCCCGCTTTCGTGGCAGCCTGGCGCTTGCCACGCGGGGCCACTTGGCCCCCGACCGCAGAGCTTAGTCCACCTTGCGCAGCTGCAGCAAAAGATCGAGCACCAGCGCCGCGGGATCGACGTTCACCGCCCGCGCGTGGCGGGCGCGCTCGCCGGCGTCCTGTGCGAGCTGCGCCCAGGCCCGTCCGGCGGCGGGGTGGGGGGCGAGGCGCTTCAACACCTCTGCCTCCTGCGGGGCGGCCTCGGCGCGCGGCGCCATGCCGGTGACCCCGGCACGAGCAAGGCGGGCCATCAGCCGGTCCGCCAGCGTCAGCATCAAGTCGAGCCGCGCTTCCTGGCCGCGTCCGGCGGTGCTTTCGCCAAGCGCGATGGCGCGCGGCCGGTCGAGCCGGGGCAGGGTGTCCGCCAGCGACACGAGATCGGCATAGAGCTTCAGCCCGCCGAGATTGAGCAGCCGCAGCGCCTCGCCGACCGAGCCGGCGGAGAGCTCCGCCAGCGCAGCGGCTTCCTGCGGCGCCACCTGCGCCCCGGCCTGGTCGAGCGCGCGCGCCATGGCCTCCGGCTGCAGCGGCGAGAGCCGCAGCTCGCGGCAGCGCGAGCGGATCGTCGGCAGGAGGCGCGAGGGCTGGTGGCTGACCATCAGCAGCACGGTATTGGCGGGCGGCTCCTCGAGCAGCTTGAGGATGGCGTTGGCCGCGTTGGGGTTCATCTCGTCGGCACTGTCGATGATCACCACGCGGCGCCCGCCGTCGGCCGACGACAGCGAGAAGAACCGTTTCAGCGCGCGCACTTCTTCGACGGTGATGACGCTGCGCAGCTTCTTGGTCTTCGGATCCCAGCCCCGGCGCAGCAGGTGCAGCCGCGGCTCGGAAAGCGCGTGCACGCGGTGTGCCACCGGGTGCTCGGGGTCGATGCGCAGATCGCTGGGCGGGGGCGGCGCGCCGAAGAGCCCACCGTCGTCCTCGGGCGTGGCCAGCAGGAAGCGCGCGATGGTCCAGGCCAGCGTCGCCTTGCCGAGCCCGCGCGGCCCGGTGATCAGCCAGCCGTGATGCAGCCGGCCCGAGGTGAAGGCGGTGAGGAAATCTTCCTGCGCCCGGTCCTGGCCATAAATCGTGAAGGTCTCGCGCGGATGCGGGGCGCCTTCGATCCTATCGGCCTCGGGGATTTCCTCTTCGGCACTCATGCCGGGCACCGCTCATTCAGTCGGGCACGGATGTCGGCGGCCACCTCGTCCTGCGGGCGGTTGCCGTCGATCACGATGAAGCGCTCGGGGAACTCCCCAGCCAGCGCAAGGTAGCCCGCGCGCATGCGCTCCTGCAGCGCCAGGCCGAAGTCCTCGAAGCGCTCTTCCGCGGTGGCGCGGGCCTTGGCGCGCGCAAGGCCCGCCTCCGGGTCCATGTCGATGAGGAAGGTGAGGTCAGGCTCGGTGCCGATCATTAGCTCGTGCAGCGCATCGACCTTGTCGCGCAGATCGCCACGAGAGAGGCCCTGATACATGCGGCTGCTGTCGGCGAAGCGATCGCAGATCACCATCTTCCCCATCTCGAGGGCAGGGCGGATCAGCCGCTCGAGGTGATCGCGGCGGGCGGCGGTGAAAAGCAGCAGCTCGGTCTCGGCGGACCAGCGGTCGGGATCGCCCTGCAGCACCAGGGCGCGGATCTCCTCCGCGCCCGGCGAGCCGCCGGGCTCGCGGGTGAGCACCGCCTGCCGCCCCTCGGCCAGCAGATCGACGTGCAGCCGCCGCGCCTGGGTGGACTTGCCAGAGCCGTCGATGCCTTCGAAGCTGATGAAGAGGCCCTTCGGCTGGGCCCCGCCTTCTGGCTTGGTCACATGGCCTCCGGCGAGGCGGCGGGGGTCTGCAGGCGGCCGATCAGGTTGCTGCTGACCACCATCATGCGCTTGACGAACCCGCTGGAGGGGACGTCCTCGGCGGCAAACAGCGGCACACGGTGCTCGGGCAGCCCTTCGGGGGTGATGATCAGCTCTGCGAGCTGCTGCCCGGCGGTGATCGGCGCCTTGAGCGGGCCGGTATAGACGACCTCGGCGCCAAGCTCGGTGCCCGGGGTCACCGGGATCAGCATCTCGATGTCATCGCGTGCCACGAGGCCGACGGTCTCGGTGTTGCCAAGGAAGACCTGTGCGCGGGCCACTTCCTTGCCCTTCTCGACGAGCTTGCGCTCGGCGAATTGGCGGAAGGCCCAGTTGACGATGGACTCGCTCTCCTCGGCGCGGGCGCGTTCGCTCTCGAGCCCGGAGATGGCAAAGATCACCCGGCGGTCACCCTGCTTGGCCGAGCCGACAAGGCCGTAGCCCGCTTCCGAGGTGTGGCCGGTCTTAAGGCCATCAGCGCCGATGTCGAGGCGTAGCAGCGGGTTGCGGTTGCGCACGTTCTGCGGCGCGCGACCGTCGAAGGCGAACTGCTTTTCCGAGAAGATCGGGTAGAACTCGGGGAAGTCCTCGATGATGTGCCGCGCCAGAAGCGTCAGGTCGCGCATCGACATCACGTGGCCCTGCGCCGGCCAGCCCGAAGCGTTGGCGAAGCTGGAGTTGGTCATCCCGAGCTGCTGCGCGCGGCGGGTCATGAGGTCGGCGAAACCGGCCTCGGTGCCGTTGGGCGAGAGCGCCTCGGCGATCACCGCACAGGCGTCGTTGCCCGAGAGCACGATGATGCCGCGCAGCAGGTCCTCGACCTTCACCCGGTCGGTTGTGTCGAGGAACATGGTCGAGCCGCCGTAGGACATCGCGTGCTCGGAGACAGGCAGCTCCTCGTCGAGCTTGAGCCGGCCGTCGCGGATCGCCTCGAAGGCCATGTAGAGCGTCATCAGCTTGGACATGGAGGCGGGCGGGACGGCCGTGTCGGCATCCTTGGCCAGCAGCACGGTGCCGGTGGTGTAATCCAGCACAAAGGCGGCACGGGCGCTGGTATCAAAGGCCTGTGCACCGCTGGCAAGCAGCGCTGCGGTGGCCGCGCCGGCCAGAAGGCGGCGCAGGGGCAGGCTCGAAAGGGGGCTTTTCAGGCGGCGCATGGGCGGATCCTCTCTATGGCTCCGGTCAGTTCTTGACGGCGTAGGCATCCGAGAAGCCGGTGCCCTTGATCTTGGTCAGCAGCGCGTCGAGCTCGGCCTTGTCGGCGGCGGGGCCGACCAGCACCCGCCAGAAGGTCTTGCCCGAGCTGCTCTGCTTCTTGACGGTCGGCACCATGCCGGCCTGTCGCATCGCGGTGGCGGTGTTCTCGGCGTTCGTCTCGACGCTGAAAATGCCGATCTGCACGTAGGGGCGCGACAGCGACGTGGCCTGCGTCGGCGCGGGGGACGCGGGTGCCTTGGGCGCGGCGGCTGCGGGTGTCGCGCTGGGTGCGGGCGCCGGGGTTGTGGGGGCCGCGTCGATCGCTGCGGCGGCGGAGGCGGTCACCGGGTCGAGCGTGCTTGCCTCGACCGCGGGCGCATCCGACAGGGTCGCGGCCTCGACACCGGCGGGGCCGGTGCCAGCTTCGGGTTCTGCCGGGCCCTCCTCGCGGCGCAGAGCGACCACGTTGAGGTTCACCGGCTCGCCCGCGAGCATGCCGATGGCGGCGGCGGCGTCGGAGGAGACCTGCAGGCGCGGTCCGGGGCTCATGCGCTCGCGGCGGAATAGCGCGCCGATGACGAACTGCCCGGTCTTTTCGTTGCGAATGATCACCCGCTCGGGTTCGCTGACGTCGGGATGCGCGACCCAGACGCCGCCAAGCGAGGGGCGCCCGTCCCAAAGTCCGGCCTCGGTGGTCTGGAAGACCTCGGGCGCCTCGATGTCGCGTTCCGCCGTGGCGGCCCCGCGCGAGACCTCTGCCCCGCCAGCGCTGCTGTCCTTGCCCTTCAGGAATCCAGGCATCTGCGACTCGCTGCAGGCGCCGAGCGCGAGCGTTGTCAGCAGTGCCACGACTGTTCCTCTTGCGGCCCCCTGTCCGATGATGGGCCGCGTTCGCTTTGCTCTGGTCATAATGCCCCCTGCATTCCCGCCTGACCGGTGGCGTCTGTCGCGCCTTGCCGGATATCCCCTCTTCCGGGCTGCCTGGCCCGGTCCGTGATTTGCGGGATGCGCGCTCCTTTGCCACGGCGCGCTTCGAGGGCGCGCTTGGGTCGGGGTCTGCCACGCCGGACCTGCCGCGGCGCCGGGCCTTGGCTGTCGGAGGGCTGCGCCACCGGCGCTGGGAAACGGAGCGGAACATCCCGCTTTTTCGCGGATGGTAGCGGGTGGCGCAGGTCAAGAAAAGCCATCAAAGCCGTGATCGGCGGTTTTTCCCGGAAAGCCTGTTCTAGAATCGCGGGAAGCAGGCTAGGTCGGTCGAACCGGAGGTTTGGCAGAGTGGTCGAATGCGGCGGTCTTGAAAACCGTTGGGCCTTTGCGGGTCCCGTGGGTTCGAATCCCACAGCCTCCGCCATGTTTTTTCCGCAGAGATCCGGCGAGATGCGCGCGGGACTGTCCGCCAGGAGGCCCGTGATCCGCGACCCCTGACCCTTGTGCGTCTGCAGTGCTTTGTGAAGCTGGGCGCCGTCGAGGGCGACAAGGCCGTCACCTGCTGCGAAGGGGGCAAGGACCGGCAACGCGGGACCGGGCGAGGGGTCGTCCCTTGCCGGAGCCGAGTAGCGCTCAAGGCGCTCTGTCCATGGCATCTTGTTGCGGTATTGGCACCGCCCCGGGCCGCAAGGGGTGTCTCAGGTCAACCGTCGCGGTGGCTGCGCGAGGGAATGCAGCTTTTCATCGGCACCACCGAGGAGATTGCGGCGCAGCGCGCCTCCCCGACCGAGCTCGCAGGGGTCCAGCCCCTCGACGCCGTCCATCGCGCCTCCACGGGGGTGATCGTCGCGGTCAGGCGACCCGGCGCGCGCCGTTTCGGCGTCCTGCTCGGCCTCTACGTCCTGCCACTCGAGGGCCGAGGCGATCAGCGCGGCCTCCGTGCGGTTCTTCGCGCCGAGCTTTCGGATCACTTGGCGCACCTCCAGCTTCACCGTGGCTTCCGAGGTGCACAGGACCTTGGCGATCTCCTTGTTCGAGCGCGCCTGCGTGAGGTTCATGAGCACGGCCGATTGGCGCTCGGTCAGCCCTTCGAGTTTCGCCGCTTCATCCTGATCGCCCTGCGTCGGCCGGGGCTGGAGTTCGTGCCCGTTCCGCTTGGGTGGCGTGCCTTTCGGCGTGGTGTCCGTGTCGTCGGGAGACCCGTCCGGCTCTCCTTGCTTGGCGCCAAAATCCTCCAGCAGAGGAGGACTGAGGTCATTGTCCAGGACCGAGGGCGGGACGACGATGCCGCCATGCAGCACCAGTTCGAGAGAATTGAGCACGTTGCTGGGATTCATGGAGGCGGGGATCACGCCGCGCGCCCCGGCCTTCAGCGCCGATTGGACAAACTCGGCGCTGGCGGTCTCGCAGAGCAGCAGGATCGGCTCGACCAGCCCGAGCTGGCTGATCCTGCGGACGATGGAGAACCAGTCGCGCGCGCGAGGGGTGCTCCGGGTGTTGACGATGCACATCCCCCGCCGGGTGATCTGATCGATGAACGCCGGGTCGCTCGGCTCGATCTCTTCGATCCGCATGCCGTGCAACTGCGCGAAACCGGCCAGGAAATGGGAAAGCTGCGCCCGGGTCAGCGGCATTTCGTCCACGAGATAGAGGATCGGGGTCCGTGTCTTCGGAAGTGCCATCGTCTTTTTCCCCCCTTCGGGCGACATGTTGTCGCCGAAACTTGATCCGGTCGCCGGTGCGTCCTCGCTGGCGGAGCCCGGCGCCGCGGGCAGGGGCATCCGGTGCGCCCCGTGGGGCCTTCCGCTCCGCGCCGCTACCCTTCGCGCATCCCGTTCTGCAGAAGCGCTTGGAACGGCTCCCAGAGATAGCTCAGCATCGATCGTTCGCGGGTCACCACCAGCACGCTCGCCAGCATTCCCGAGCGCAGTTCGATGTCGTGGTCCGAGAGTTCGGAGGCATCGACCTCGACGCGGATCGGGTAGTACGTCGCATTCGAATGCTCGGACCGTGACGTGTCGGCAGAGACCATGGTCACCACCCCCACGATCTGGGGCATGGTGCGGCCAGAGAAGGCCGACAGGCGGACGTTTGCTTCCATGCCGACCTCGACGGCATCGATATCGTTCGGCGAGATTTGCGCGTCGATCTGCAGGCGCTCGCGCGCGGGCACCACGTCGAGAATGGCCTCGCCCGGCTGGATAATGGCGCCGGAGTTGCGCACCTTGAGGTTCGCCACCACGCCATCGACCGGCGCGCGCAGGACCTCGCGGTCGAGGATGGCCGTGAGCGCCGACAGGGACTTGTCGATCTCGGCGAGCTCGCTGCGTATTTGCGCAGCGCGCACCGCCAGTTTCTCGGCATCCTCGGCATCCTGTGCCTTGAGGTTCAACTCGATCTCGCCGATTTCCTTCTTGGCTTCAGAGGCGGCGGTGACGTGGCTGCCACGCATCCCCTCGGCCTCGGCGATTCCCCGGCGCAGCCGGAGCACTTCGCCCTTGGCCGCGAGGCCCTTGTCCAGAAGCGCGACCTTGTCCGCCAGTTCCTCGTGCATGAGCTCGAGCTGTTCGGAGGCGCTGCGCTGCTGCAGGCCGTGGCCGGCGATGGTTTCCGAAAGCTGCGCAATCCGCTGCCTGAGCACGCGCTCGCGCGCGCTGCGGAGCGCGAGTCGCGCGTCGAGGGTGCGCTGCTCGGCCTCGAAGGCTGACGCGACGACCGGATCCGACAGGTCGAACGCCGCCGGAACGACCAGAGCCGGTGTCCCGGCGATCTCGGCGGCGATCCTGGCCTGCTCGGCCATCCGGGTCAGGCGCCGGTCCTCGAGCGCTTCCGCCTCGCTGCGCGGCGCGGTGACATCGATCGTCACCAGAACATCTCCCTGTCGGACCTTGTCGCCGTCGCGGACATGGATGCGCTGCACAAGGCCGCCTTCGAGGTGCTCGACTGTCCGCACGCCGCTGTCGGGGCTGATCTGACCCGCGGCGATCGCGCCGCCGGCAAGTGGGGCCATCGCGCCCCAGACGCCGAAGCAGGCGACGAAGCCCAGCAGGATCAGAAACCCCGCCCGTCTCGGCGCGCGGATCGCCTCCGAGATGCTGCGCTGCCGGTGGCGCGGGGAGGCATCGCCAGAGGCGGTCTTTTGGGGCAACTTTTCCGGCAGGCGCCGCGGGTCCGCGGGAGGGGAAAGACCCTCGGCACCGTGCAGGGAGTGTCTGGCAGCAATGGTCATGGGTCAGTCTCCCGCGAATTCTGCCTGCGCGGCAGCCGATGGGCGCCGCGCAGGCTGCTCCGCCTGCGAAGGGGCCGGGGGAACCGCCTGGGCCCTGCGGGCGGCAGTGGCTTCCCGCATCCGTCCCAGCACCTCCTGGCGCGGGCCAAAGGCCTGCACCATGCCGCCCCGCAGCAGCAATACCTTGTCGCTTTGGGCGAGGGTCGACGGGCGGTGCCCGACGATCAGCAGCGAGGCACCGGCCTCCTTGAGCTCCAGCACCGCAGCCGAGAGCGCAGCCTCGCCGGCCTGGTCGAGATTGGCGTTCGGCTCGTCCAGCACGATGAGCGCCGGCGAGCGGAACACCGCACGCGCAAGGCCGATGCGCTGCTTCTGCCCCCCCGACAGGCCTGCGCCGCGCTCGCCGAGCCGCGTCTCGTAGCCCTGCGGCAGCTGCGAGATCATCTCGTGGACGCGCGCCCGGGTGGCGGCCTCGACCACCTCCTCCGGTGCGGCCTCGGCCATCCGTCCGATGTTCATGCGGACCGTACCCTCGAAGAGGCCGACCTCCTGCGGGAGAAAGCCGATGTGCGGGCCGAGTTCATCGGGGTCCCAGTGATCGATCCTTACCCCGTCGATCGAGACCGTCCCGGAGTTGGGCTTCACCAGCCCGACGATGGCGCGGCAGAGCGTGCTCTTGCCCGCGGCCGACGGGCCGATGACCGCGACGACCTCGCCCGGAGAGATCTCGAAACTCACCCGCGCGAGCTGCGGGCCGTTGGGGCCGATCACCGTCAGGTCCTTGACCTGCAACCGCCCGCTTGGCGCCGGCAGGGCCATCCGTGCCGGCTCCCTGGGGAAGTCGGTGACCAGCTCGCTCAGTCGGCCGTAGGCCAGCCGGGCCCCGGAAAAGTTCTTCCATGCAGACATGGCCATGTCGACCGGCGCCAGCGCCCGGCCGAGGAGGATCGATCCCGCGATCATCGATCCCGGCGTGGTCAGCCCATGGATGACGAGGTAGGCGCCCGCGCCGAGCATCAAGCTCTGGGCAAAGTAGCGCAGGAACTTCGCCGTCCCGGTGATGTAGCTGTTCCGCTCGCTGGCGCGTAGCGTATCCGCCTGGGTTTCCGCGTTCTGCGCCTGCCAGCGCCGGACCATGGATCCGATCATCCCCATGGCCCGCACCACCTCGGCGTTGCTGATCGTGCCTTCGGCGAGGCTGTTTCCCTTGAGCTGGCTGCTGTTCGC
Organism: Alloyangia pacifica; assembly: GCF_003111685.1. Taxonomy (NCBI): domain Bacteria; kingdom Pseudomonadati; phylum Pseudomonadota; class Alphaproteobacteria; order Rhodobacterales; family Roseobacteraceae; genus Alloyangia; species Alloyangia pacifica. The sequence goes on from NZ_CP022189.1 coordinate 1,067,082, forward strand.
GGAGCGCAGAAGTCGCCGGGTGACAAGCTCGTTCCCGACGCTCAGCGCCAGCAAAAGCAGGGCCGCGCCGAGCGCGATCATTCCCAGCACCGGATGCAGCACCCAGGTCACCGCGATGAAGAACGGGGTCCAGGGCAGATCGAAGAAGGCGGTCATCGCCTGACCGCCGATGAAGGACTGCACCTGCCCGAGATCGCGGAAAGCCTGCCCGCCCGCGGCCCGCCCGCTGAGCCGGGCCTTCAGCCCGACCCTCAGGAGCTCGGGCCCGAGGGTCTCGTTGAGCCAGACGCCGATGCGGAGCGCCACGCGGCTCCGGGCGGTGTCGAGCATGGCCATGGTGAGCAGCGCCAGGCCGAGAATGCCGGTCAGCAGAACCAAGGTCTCGGTTCGGCCGCTGCTCAGAACCCGGTCGTAGACCTGCAGCATGTAGAGCGGCGAGGAGAGCATCAGCAGGTTGATGGCGAGGCTGAACACCCCCACGGTGAGGAAGGCCCCGCGGCACTTGCGCAATGCTTCATCAAGAACCGTTTCCGGCTCCGGGCGGCGATCGGATTTCCCGGCCATGGCACTATGCTCCCGCTTGCCTCAGACCAGAAAGCCGTCAGGGTCGCTGAACGCGAAGACGTCGATAAGGGCGGCGCGTTGGCTCGCGAGTGTCGGGTCGGCGGTTCCTGTCCAGACATAGGTAGACTGGTCCGCGGTGTAGAATTCCAGGGCGTAGGCACCGGAGAGCGTCCGCCACCTTGTACTCGAGGCCGCGTCTATACCGATCTGATCGTGTCCGGCCGTGTCGTAGAAGTCGTAGTCGAGGACAAGGTTCGTGCCCGAGATGCCGACAAACGTGTCCGACCCGTCCTGACCATAGAGGTAATTCGTGCCGCCATTGCCGACCAGCATGTCGTCACCGGCGCCGGCAGTTATCGTATCCACACCCGCGCCGGTTATGAATTTCTGATTCCCATCCAGGCCGTTGAAGCGATCGTTGAAGGCGCTTCCCTCGACGACTTCCACGCTTGCGAGCACGTCGCCCTGGGCGTCACCGCCTGTTGCCGCGTAGGCGTTGAGCGCCGAGACCGTCACGGTGACGGCGCTGCCGGAGCCTGCGTAGCTGACGGTGTCGATGCCGGTCTGTCCATTCAGCGTGTCGGCACCGGCCCCACCGACCATGTAATCGTTGTCCTCGCCACCCTGGAGGATATCGTCACCCAGTCCGCCGAAAAGGCTGTCGTTCCCCAGGCCGGAGGAGAGCGTGTCATTGCCGTCCAGACCGTAGAAGGTCTGGTTGCCGCTGCCTCCGACCAAGGCGTCGGCAAAGGCGCTGCCGATGGCGCCGTTGATCTCGAGATAATAGTCCCCCGCCGCGCCTCCGGCGCCCTGTGTGGCGCCAAGGGACGACAGTTGTACGGTCACTGCCGAAGCGCTGCTTTCATAGGTGACGAAATCGTAGCCGCTATCGCCGGTGCCCGAGTCGCCGTACATGAGATCGCCGCCACCGCCACCGTCGATCGTGTCGTCGCCCGCGCCGCCCACGATCGTATCATTGTCGAGCCCGCCGTTCAGGATATCGTTGTCGGCATCGCCAAACAGAAAGTCCGTGCCTTCGCCGCCATTGATCGTGTCATTGCCATCGCCGCCGTGAGCCTCGTCAACTCCCGACCCAAGGATCATTTCGTCATGGCCACCATCGCCCCAGACAGAGTCATTGCCGCCGCCGGAGGTGATCGTGTCGTTGCCGTCGCCGGCCGTGATGGTGTCTTTGCCGCCTGACGATTGCAGCAGGTCGTCACCTGACCCGCCGTCGAGATAGTTGTCGCCCGTCTCTCCGATCAGCGTATCGCCGCCATCTCCGCCGAAGATCAGGTCGTTGCCCGACGAGCCAGAGAGGGTGTCCGATCCCGAGCCGCCGATCATGATATCATTGCCACGGCCGCCCAGCAGAAGGTCGTCCCCGCCGCCGCCGTCCATGCTGTCGTCGCCATCTCCGCCATCGAGCGTGTCGTCGCCATCATTGGCGGATTCCGTGCGGGCATCGCCGAAATCCTCCCGGCCTGCGTCGCCGTAGAGGACGTCATTGCCGTCGTCGCCTCTCAGCAGGTCGTCGCCAGAGCCGCCGAGCGCCGTGTCGTCGGTCCCCGCGGCCATGATCGTATCGTTGCCGTCTCCGCCATCGAAGTAGTCCGCGAGATCCTGCGAGGCGTTTCGGCGCGAAATGTAGACCCGCAGGAAATCATCTCCGCCCAGGCCAAGAATGCGGAATGCGCCCGGATCTCTTATGTACAGAGTATCGTTGCCCTCGGTGCCGATCTTGTCCATTTTCAACTCCCTGTCTTTTTTTGATTACGGAGGCAGCTCCGAAAATTGAGCCTTGGAAAATCCTGTCTACTGTAGAGCGCGGAACGCCTTCAGGCACCGATCGGCGCAAGAGGTTGCGTGGCCGTCAGACATGAATTGAATTTCGGCCTGGCTCGCATGTGCGAACATGAAATGCGGGCGGCCATAATTGACCGCCCGCTGCGCGTTCTTCAGCCTACGGCCGAGGTAATGGCGCCGGAGATGCTCGACAGTTCGTCTTCGATGGTGAGCACCGCGATGTCCAGCGAGGTGAACGTGTCCTCGCCCACGGCTTCGATATCGAAGGTGACGTCAGCGGTGTTGCCATCGATGCAAGCGTCCGCGATGACCGTCGACCAGACAAAAATGTCGACATCTTTGTCGATATCTACGTTGGTATCGAGATCAATGTCGATATCGACATCAATGTCCTTGTCGAAATCCACATCCGACGACGGCGGGTAGTATGGGAATGTCATATCTTATCTCCTCGTTGTTGGTAATTCGTATTAGTCTAATTGCACCGAGTGTTCTCGATGTAGGAGAACATTCACTCGGGAAATAATTCTGTACAACTGCAATAATGGGTATTAGCCGGAAGATTGTCTGATCGCGGGGTTTGTCGGAAAATTGCGTCACAATCGTGATGTCGGCGCATGCCGGTGAATACGCCGAGCGGCGCGCGTATATCTTCGATATGGCCTAAATAAAGTCGAAAAAGAATGAAAACGCGAAGGCGCTGGGCTCGGCTGGGGTCTCCGGAACCTCAGCGGGGGATTCCGCAAATCCCGGGGATTGCGCCTTGAAGCTGATATGGGTCTCAAAGGCCTTGCCTGCCGCATCCGAGCGGAACTCTACCAGGCTCTTCAGGGTCATCTCCGGGCCGCCGTCGTCTTCGGTCTCGAGCAGCAATTCTGATTGCCAACTCGCGGCCTCCTCATCGACGGAAACGTCGTAGCTTCCACTGACCGGAGAGTCTTCGTCCCATTCGGAAAAATCGAGCAGGGTTCTTGTGGTCAGCCTGCCCGAGCCGAAATCAAACGCGTCTTGGAAATCAAAGACGTCGTCATTTTGCTCGTTCGGCCATTGGATCGGTGTCTGCGCTTCTGTGGTCGCCTCGGGCAAGCCCTTCGAGGCTGGAGTGGCGGTCAAATCAAGCATGGTATCCTCCTTCGTGCGCTCACAGTTTACACCTGGTCAAGTGCTGGAAGGGGTGCAATTGCGATACCTATTCGTCTGGATAAATCGGCGGATACCCGGAAATTACGAGCCTATGTGGCTGATATTCGGGAACATCCGGGAAGCTGAACTCGAGCCCCAGAAGCGCGCGTTTGGACTCCTTCGGCTCGGTGCGGAGGTGACAGCGGAGCCGGCGCAACCGGGGATGCATCACCCGGCCGGCGCCACTCGTGAGCTGTTCTCGGGGGGGCCGCCGGGGGCGGGTCGGAGATGACGCCGGGCCCAAGGCCTCGGCTACACAGACGCACGGGGACGCGGCAGGATAAACTCCGCCGCGTCCCGTCAGCTTGGGCGCCGTTTCAGCCGATGGCCAGCATCGCGTCGATCGACGAACCGGAATAGGTGTCCTCGATCGCCAGCACGCCGGCGTAGACATCCGCCAGGGTGTCCTCTGCGTTGGCCTTCACGTCGAAGTCTGCCGTGGCCACGTTGCCGTCGGCCACGCTTTGGTAGCTGTTCACGGTATAGGTCGAATGAGGCGTGACCATGATAGGTCGGCCGTTGTCGAGGAAGGCGAAATCCACGGCAATGACCTTCGTCGTCGTTGTCTCCCAGTTCCGTCCGGTCGTCGTCACCGTCCGGCTGAAGACGAAGTCCGCGCCGTCCACGTCGCAATAGGCGTCCGTCAACGCAAATTCCGCCCCGCCTTCTGCCGCCGCTCTGAAGGTCGACGAGGCCACCGCGAAGGACGCATTGTCGGTGTCCGTCAGTTTGGCACGCAGGTCCGCTGAGGCGATGGTATGTTCGCCGACGGCCTCCGCGCTGCCTCCGAGTTCCATATCGATGGCCGTTTCTACCGGCCTATCATTGTCGTGATCCTGATGGTGGTGGCGATCTGAAATTCGATCGTTGCGATCAGTCAGGCGCTCTATACGGTCCGCGAGCCGATCCAGCATATCAATCGCCCGATCAATAACTCGATCAGACCAATCACTTTTGTTGAGCATTTTGCCGATGCTGGAAATCTGCGCGGAAATAAGTCTCGACAGCATAAGGCTACCTCCGCCGTTGGTGTCAATTTGTCTGTGGCTTATACGGGAATAGTGGCATCTTTTCAGGAGCAATCACATACTCCCTCTGATAGAGAGTTGGTGATCCGATGGTGCGACGACAAGTATATGAATATTAGAGAGAAGTTTCTTCGGATAATGCCTTTGCGCTGATCATGCATTTCGGTTGCCGGGCGGCTTTATCCTTTGGTGTCTCTCGGGGTCCGGAATCATGCCCCGTGGTATCGAAGGACATAGGGTACAACTCGCGCATGTCCCTTGATCCTATCTTTCGATAGAAATTTGCGCCTCCTGTGTGCCTGAATATCCTTCGCGTTCTCCAAAAGGATCAATATCACTGGAGTCGGTGCATCCACGCAATTCCGATATGTCGACTTGCGGGAAAGAGGCGAGTCCAAAGGCGTGGGCGCAGGTGATGCGGCGCAGCCGTGCCCGGTGTCTGGCGCATCTGTGCAGTCCAACGGCAGTGCCTGCGGTCTCGCCGAGCAGGCAGGCCATCCAACGCGGCCATGGGCTGGAAGCTCTGACGCAGGGGCAGCGGGCTCGCGCTCGTCATCGCCCCAGTGGCACCTATGTGTTTTGACCTGAAGTCCAACGCAGTATAATGGGTCTGCAATCCAAAGAGGCATTGCTCGTGATCAGGTTCATCTTCTCCTTCTTCGGGGCCATCTTCAGCGTCATCACCCTCGGGCTGATGGCGATCGCGCTGTCCATCGGCGCGATCTTCTGGATCTATGGCCGCGACCTGCCGAGCCATGAGAGCCTGGCGCAATACACCCCGCCCACGATCAGCCGGATCTATTCGACCGAGGGCAAGATCATCGACGAGTTCGCGCAGGAGCGGCGGCTCTTCACCCCAGCGGACCAGATCCCCGACATGGTGAAGCAGGCCTTCATTTCGGCCGAGGACAAGAACTTCTACGAGCACCATGGCTACGACGTCCGCGGCATCGCCGCGGCCGTGGTCGACGCGGTGCGCACTCGCGGCCGCGACGTGCGCGGCGCCTCGACCATCACCCAGCAGGTGATGAAGAACTTCCTGCTCTCGGGCGACCGAAAGATCGAGCGCAAGATCAAGGAGATTATCCTCGCCTCGCGGCTCGAGGAAACCCTGAGCAAGGACAAGATCCTCGAGCTCTATCTGAACGAGATCTTCCTCGGCCAGAACTCCTACGGCGTGACCGCGGCGGCGCAGACCTATTTCAACAAGAGCCTGTCGGAGCTCGCCCCGCACGAGGCGGCGACGCTGGCCTCGATGCCCAAGGCGCCGTCGGATTACCACCCGGTGCGGAACATGCAGCGCCTTCTCGACCGCCGCAACTACGTGCTGCGCGAGATGCGCGAGAATGGCTATATCGACGAGGCCACCTTCGAGACCGAGGTGGCCCAGCCGCTGCGCTCGGTGCAGAACGGCGATTTCGAGCCCTACCAGCATTCGCTGCCGCCGCGCGACTATTTCACCGACGAGATCCGCCGTCAGCTGACCTCCGAGTTCGGTGAGGGCGAATTCTTCTCCGGTGGCCTGTCGGTCCGTGCGACGCTCGATCCCGAGATGCAGGTCGAGGCGGCCAAGTCGCTGCGCGTCGCGCTCGAAGATTACGACCGTAGCCTGGGCCGCTGGCGCGGCACCGGCAAGACCATCGCCGAAGAGCAGCTCGGCTCGGAAGCGGACTGGCGCGCGGCACTCGCGTCCGTAGCCGTGGCGCGCGACATCGATCTCGACAGCCAATGGTATCCGGCCGTGGTGCTCGAGGTGGGCGAACAGCAGATGCGGCTCGGCATCGAAGGGGTCGAGGACACTGCCGAGCGTCCGACCGTGGTGCCCCGCAATGACATCAGCTGGGCCAAGGGCAGCTTCGCCGACAACTTCGAGCGCGGCGACGTGGTGCATGTGCGTGCGATGACCGACGACAAGACCGGCGAGTTCATCCGCTGGACGCTGCGCCAGGTGCCGCGCGTGCAGGGGGCCTTCATGGCGATGGACGTGAACACCGGCCGGGTGATCGCCATGCAGGGCGGCTTCAGCTACCAGGACTCGGTGTTCAACCGCGCCACCCAGGCGCTGCGTCAGCCCGGTTCGAGCTTCAAGCCCTTCGTCTATGCGGCGGCGTTGGACTCTGGCTACTCGCCCTCCACGATCATCATCGACGCGCCGATCGAGATCGACACGCCGCAGGGCGTCTGGCGGCCCAAGAACGCGTCCAACACCTACTATGGCCCGACGCCGCTGCGGACCGGGATCGAACAGTCGCGCAACCTGATGACCATCCGCCTCGCGCAGGAAATCGGCATGAACACGGTCGCCGATTACGCCGAGAAGTTCGGCGTCTATGACAACATGGGCCGGGTTCTGGCCAATGCGCTCGGCGCGGACGAGACTACGCTCTACAAGATGATTTCGGCCTATGCGATGTTTGCCAACGGCGGCGAGCGGGTCGAGCCGACGCTGGTCGACCGGGTGCAGGACCGCTACGGGCGCACGGTCTACAATCACGAGTACCAGAAGGGCAACGAGCGCAGCTGCCTCGACTGCGCCGATCCCAACCTGCCGCCGGGCCGCGGGCCGGACATCCGCAACAACCGCGACCGGATCATGGACGCGGTGACCGCCTACCAGCTGACCTCGATGATGCAGGGCGTTGTACAGCGCGGCACCGCCTCGCGCACGGTGAACCTGCCGGTGCCCACCGCCGGCAAGACCGGCACCACCAATGACGCCAAGGATGTCTGGATGCTCGGCTTCACCTCGAACATCGTGGCGGGCTGCTACATCGGCTACGACACGCCGCGCCCGCTGGGCCGCGGCGCCTCTGGCGGCGGCATGTGCGGGCCGGTGTTCAACCGGTTCATGCTGAAAGCGGTCGAGAAATACGGCGGCGGCCAGTTCAAGGTGCCGCCCGCCTGCAACTTCCTCAAGATGGACCGCTTCACCGGCGCGCGGCTGGGGCCGGACGCTTCGGGTGAGAACGTCGTCGCCGAATGCTTCCGCTCGGGCGAGGAGCCGCTCTTCGGCATCCAGCTCGACGGCGGATGGGCGATGTCCGGCAATTTCGACATGATCCAGCCCGACGGCTCGACCCGCCCGCGCGAGGTCACCACGTCGACCGGGCGCAAGGCGACGGTGGGTCCGAAGGCCTCCTTCGGCACGCTGAGCTCGGGCGGTCTTTACTGATCCGGGCAGAGGAGGGGGGCGCCACCGCCCCTCTCTTTGCCTGCAGGCACGTCACCCGGGGAATCTGTGCCTGGAACAAGGCCCGCCTTCCGCGCGCGCTGTGGCATTGTCTCTCTTCAAATACGCAAGGCTCGGCCACTTGCCCGGCGCAGGGCAGGCGCGCGGCATGAAAAAGGGCGGGGGCTTGCGCCTCCCGCCCTGTGCGGTTTCAGTGGATGTCTGGCTCAGCGGCCCCGGATGCGTGGGTCCAGAGCGTCGCGCAGCCCGTCGCCAAGGTAGTTCACCCCGAGCACGGTGAGCGAGATGGCGATGCCCGGCAGGATCACCCGCTCGGGGAAGTCTTCCATCCGCGCGACCGCGTCGGCCAGCATCTTGCCCCAGGTCGGGAAGTCCGAGGGGAAGCCCACCCCGAGGAACGACAGGGCGCTCTCGGTGATGATCGCCGTGGCGAGGCCCAGCGTTGCCGAGACCATGATCGGCGAAAGCACGTTGGGCAACAGGTGGCGCTTGATGATCTGGAACGGCTTGGTGCCGATCGAGCGCGCCGCCAGCACGAACTCGCGTTCCTTGAGTGCCAGCACGTCGCCGCGCACGATGCGCGCCGTGGGCATCCACGAGGTGATGCCGACCACGGTGACGATGAGGATGAACATGCCGCCCTCGGGTCCGAAGTTGGCGCGCAGCGGCTGGCGGAACAGCGTCACCGCGACCAGCAGCAGCGGCAGGATCGGCAGGCTCAGAAAGAGATCGGTCAGGCGCATGAGCGGCCCGTCGAGCTTCCTGAAATAGCCCGCGAGCACGCCGATGCCGGCCCCGATCACCAGCGACAGGATCATCGCCGCCCAGCCCACCGCCATCGAGGCGCGCCCGCCGGCGATCAGCTGCGAAAGGTTGTCACGGCCCAGCTGATCGCTGCCCAGCGGATGCGCCCAGCTGACCTTGGCGGTGCTGTCCCAGAGCGCGGTGTAGATCGGCCGCATGTCCTTGGCGCGGATGTCCAGCGCCTGCGGATCGAGCGTCCACAGATAGGGGCCGACCAGCACGCCGAGGGTGATGAAGATCAGGAAGAAGGCCCCGATCATCGCGCCCTTGTGCTTGCGGAACTGGGCCCAGACGTCCTTCCACTTGGAGCGCGGCGGCTTGTCGGGGCCCTTGTCGCGCAGGGCCTCGATCGGGGCGGGGGAGGCGGGAACGGGTTCAGTCATAGCGGATCCTCGGGTCGAGAAGGCCGTAGAGGATGTCGGCGATCAGGTTGAAGACAACGATCAGCACGGCGAAGATGAAGGTCAGTGTCATCACCATCGGCAGATCGTTCGCGAAGAGCGCGGTGATCAGCAGCTGGCCGATGCCGTTCACCTTGAACACGTTCTCGGTGATGATCGCCCCGCCGAAGATCGCCGGCACGCCGAGCGCGATCACGGTGATCACCGGGATCATTGAGTTGCGCAGCACGTGGATCATGACGACCACGGCCTCCGACAGGCCCTTGGCGCGGGCGGTGCGGACGTAGTCCTGATTGAGGTTGTCGAGCATCGAGGCGCGCATGTAGCGCGAGAGCTGCGCGGTGGTCTGCAGCGCCAGCACCATCACCGGCATGATCATCTGCATCAACTGGATCTTGAAGCTCGCCCAGTCATTCACCACGTGGGTGGTGTCATAGATCGACGGGAACCAGCCCAAGTAGACCGAGAAGATCACGATCAGCAGCGGACCGGTGAAGAACGGCGGGATTGAGAAGCCGACCATGGTGATGAACGTGCCGGCCTGGTCGAAGACCGAATACTGCCGGTAGGCCGAGTAGATGCCGATGGGCAGGGCGATCAGCACGCCGACGATGTAGCTCAGGCCGACCACCCAGAGCGTCTGCGGGATGCGCTGCAGCACGATGTCCATCACCGGCGAGCGGGTCTGCCAGGAGATCACCCGCAGCTCGCCGTTGTAGAGATGCGTGTCGGGCAGCCAGCCGAGCAGGAAGCTGTCGCGGGTCAGCCAGTCGATGAAGACCTTGGGCTCGATCCAGAAGACCTGCACCAGCCATTTCCAGTATTGCACCAGCGCGGGCTCGCCGACGCCGAGCGCCTCGCGCATCTTCTGCTTCACTTCGGGCGGTACGGTCAGCGGCACCTGCGCCATGGGGTCACCCGGCGCCAGTTGCAGCAGCATGAAGATCACGAAGCTGATGAAGAGCAGCGTCGGGATCGAAAGGACGAGGCGGCGGATTGCATAGGTCAGCATGGGCGGACCTCGCGGGCGGGGGCGCTGGGGCGGCGGCGCTGCGAAAGCAGCGGCAGCGTCCGGCACCGGTCATGGATGCGGGCTGTGTGCGTCATGAATTCCGTGTCTTTGTTGTGGGGCCCGTGCGGCGGCAGCGGCTGTCGCCGTTTGGCGCAGGCGGCTGGGAAAGGGAACCGGCCGCGCGGGCCGAGGTCGGGGTTCCGGAGAGGTGAGGTCACGGGCAGACCTTCCGAAAAGGGGCACGCCCCCGCGCGGGGCGCGGGGGCGTGCGTGTCACAGGGTCAGCCTTCGGTACGGTACCAGTCGGCCGCGTTCCACAGCTCGCTGTCCCAGGTGTTCAGGATGACACCGCCGAGCGTGTTGGAATGCGCCGAGACGCGGCCACGGTCCACGAGGGGAACGATCGTCATCGTTTCCTTGGTGATGATGTCGTTCAGCTTCTTGGCGATCTCGCCGCGCTTGCTCAGCTCGCCGGTCTTGGCTAGCTCGTCGAGGAGCGCGTCATATTCTTCGTTGCAGAAGCGGTTGATGTTCTCGCCCTGCCACTGCGAGGACGGCTTCGGCTCGTTGCCGCAGCGGTACATCTGCAGGTAGGACTGCGGGTCGGTGCCGTCGAAGTTGTTCGCGTACATCTCGACGTCGGCGTAGAACTTCTGGAAGGTGTCGGGCGAGCCCGGGTCACCGCCGAAGAACACCGAAGAGTCGACGTTGCGCAGTTCGGTCTCGACGCCGATCTGGCGCCACCAATCCTTGATCAGGGCCTGGAAGTCCTGACGCACGGCGTTGGTCGAGCTCTGGTAGAGCAGGCTCAGCTTCATGCCGTCCTTCTCGCGGATGCCGTCGCCGTCGCTGTCGGTCCAGCCGGCTTCCTCGAGCAGCGCCTTGGCGCCTTCGAGATCCTGGGTGAGGCACTCGGTGTTGTCCGACGCGTAGAGCTCGGGCGCGGGCACGAGGTTGCAGGTCGCGCGGCCGGCCTGGCCGTAGCCGATCTCGGTCAGCAGTTCGCGGTCGATCGCCATTGACAGGGCCTTGCGGACCTTGAAGTCAGACAGGATCGGGTGCGGATGCGCCACGGTCGAACGCTCGCCCTCGGGCAGATTCGGCGAGGGGTCGGTCATGTTCATCTCGAGCCGCTCGACCAGGGTGCCGAAGGCCGAGACCGGGGTGCCCTGGCCGCCTTCTGCCATCGAGGCGAGGACGTCGGGCGCCAGCTGCAGGTTCCAGGCGTAGTCGAACTCGCCGGTCTGCAGGACCGCGCGGGCCGCGGATTCCGCATCGCCGCCGCCTTTCAGCGTGGCGGTCGCGAAGGCGGGCTTCGCCGGGTCACGGTAGTTCGGGTTTGCCGAGAGCGAGATCACGTCGTTCGGCTTGAACTCGTCGACCACGAAGGGGCCGGTGCCGATCGGGTTGAAGTTGGCCTCGGTGCAGGTCGATGCCGCTGCGCCTACGCAGTTCTCGAACTGCGCCTTTTGCAGGATCGGGGACTGGCCGCCCATGAAGGGGCCGTAGGGGTTCGGCATGGCCTCGTCGAAGTTCACCACGACGGTCAGATCGTCAGGGGTGTCGATCGACGCGATGTGGTCGAACTTGGCGAGCTGCGCGCAGCCGCCCTCGGGGTTCATGCAGTAGTCGGCGGTGAATTTCACGTCTGCCGAGGTCACCGGCGAGCCGTCGGACCAAACCAGGCCCTCCTTCAGCTTCCAGGTGATCGACTTCAGGTCTTCGGACACGCCGCCGTTCTCGACGGTGGGGATCTCTTCGGCGAGGAAGGGAACCAGGGCCCCGGTCTCGGTGTAGCGGCCCAGCGGTTCGAGCACGAGCGAGGAGGCTTCGATGTCCTTAGTGCCGCTCGACAGGTAGGGCGTCATGATCGACGGTGCCTGCCAGTAGATGATGTTCACGTGCCCGTCCGAGCCGCGCTCCGCCATGGCGGCGGCGGGGGCCAGCACAAAGCTGGCGGCGGCCCCGAGCAGTAGGGTCTTCGTTTTCATAGGTCACTCCCTGTTATCGACCTAAGACCGGTTGGTCTCTTCTTTGTATCAGCGGGAAAATGAAGTCGGTGCGGCCTTTTGTGGCCGGACATTCTGATCGTTCCCATCCCGCTTGGCCGTCATCGAAGCAGAACACGCGCGAAATGCAAGCATTGCCTTAGGGTCAGCCGATGCTTGGGTTTGACAGTTTGTCGAAGCTGCCTTTAGCGTTTGCACTGACAACGACGGAGAGGCCCAAATGCTGGACAACCCCATCGCGCGGATCGAGAGCCTGCGCGTAGAATTCGAGACAAAAGACGGCCCTGTGGCCGGTGTCGAGGATGTGAGCTTCGATATCGGGCCGGGCGAAACCGTCTGCGTCGTGGGGGAATCCGGCTCTGGCAAGTCGGTCAGCTCGCTCTCATTGATGCGCCTGATCGAGTTCGGCGGCGGAGAAATCGCCAAGGGGCGCCTAATTTTTGATCGCAAGGACGGCGGCGAGACGGACCTGGCGAAGGCCTCCCAGGACGTCATGCGCGACATCCGCGGCAACGAGATCGGGATGATCTTCCAAGAGCCGATGACCGCGCTCAACCCCGTCTTCACCGTCGAGCGCCAACTCACCGAAGGTCTGCGCGTGCACCGCGGCATGACCAAGGACGAGGCCAAGGCCCGGGCTCTGGAGTTGATGCAGCAGGTGCGCATCCCCGAGCCCGAGCGTCGGCTGAAGCAATATCCGCACGAGCTGTCGGGCGGCATGCGCCAGCGCGTGGTGATCGCCATGGCCATGGCCTGCAAGCCGCGCCTGCTGATCGCCGACGAGCCGACAACGGCGCTCGACGTGACCATCCAGGCCGAGATCCTTGCGCTGATGGACCGCCTCAAGCGCGAGACCGGCACCTCGGTGATGTTCATCACCCACGACATGGCGGTGGTGGCGCAGATGGCCGACCGCGTTGTGGTGATGTTCCGTGGCAGGAAGGTCGAGGAGGGCACGGTCGAGGAAATTTTCGAGCGCCCGCAGCACCCCTACACCCAGGCGCTGCTCGCCGCGGTGCCGAAGCTGGGGGAGATGCGGGGCAAGGCGCTGCCCGAGCCGATGCGCCTGCTGGGCCGCGAGCAGGACGAGATCAAGCCGATCCCCGGCACCGAGCAGCCTCTTCTGACCGTCGAGGGGCTGACCACGCGCTTCCCGGTCAAGGGCGGCTTCTTCCGCCAGACCGTGTCGAACGTCCACGCGGTCGAGGATGTCAGCTTCACCGTCAACAAGGGCCAGACCCTCAGCCTCGTCGGCGAGTCAGGCTGCGGCAAGTCCACCTGCGGGCGCTCGATCCTGCGGCTTGTCGAGCCGTTGAAGGGCAGGGTGGTGCTCGACGGCGTCGACGTGATGGGGCTCGGCCCGAACATGCTGCGCGATGCGCGGCGCGAGATGCAGATGATCTTCCAGGATCCCTTTGCCTCGCTGAACCCCCAGATGAACCTCGCCGACCAAGTGGCCGAGCCGATGCGCAATTTCGGCTCGCACAAGGGCAAGGAGATGATGGACCGCGTGGCCATGCTCTTCGACCGGGTCGAGCTGCCGCGCAGCTTCATGCGCCGCTTCCCGCACGAGCTTTCCGGCGGCCAGCGCCAGCGCATCGCCATCGCCCGCGCGCTTGCGCTCAACCCCAAGCTCATCGTCGCGGACGAGGCCGTCTCGGCGCTCGACGTTTCGGTGCAGGCGCAGGTGGTCAACCTGATGATGGAACTGCAGGCCGAACTGGGCCTGTCCTATCTCTTCATCAGCCACGACATGGCGGTGGTCGAGCGGGTCAGCCATAAGGTGGGGGTCATGTACCTTGGCCGGATCGTCGAGATCGGCCCGCGCGCGGCGGTTTTCGAGAACCCGCAGCACCCCTACACTAAGGCGCTGATGTCGGCCGTTCCGATCGCCGATCCGCGCCGCCGCAAGTCCGAGAAGGACCTCAATTTCAAGCCCATCCCATCGCCCATCCACCCGGTCGGATACGAGCCCGAGCCGAACGTGTACCAAGAGGTCGGACCGGATCATTTCGTGCTTACTTCGGCGTCCGGCTACTAAGGGTTGTAGTCTCGTCACGGCATTTCTCTGCCGATGACGAGAAAATTTTGGCTTGGAGGTGGATCCCGGAACGTGGGATGATTATGCACGATGCAACGAAGCACAGACACGAATCTGTGCCAGGCCCGAGAGCAGAAGGCTAAGAACAAGCGTGCAGACAGACGTCGCCAGCGGCAACATCGATGGTGTCGGGACGACACTGAAACCCTTCCAGTTCCGGGGGCGGTTCCTGACCGCGCTCGCCCTGCGCCTCAGCACGGCCCCGGACGCCCGCTTCTACGAGATGCTGGCCGACCGGCTGGAGAAAACTCCGAACTTCTTCACCGACGCGCCGGTCATCATCGACCTCGAACAATCCCAGGCCGAGGTGACCCCCGAGGCGCTGACCGAGCTGGTCGGCGACCTGCGCCGCCGTGAGCTTGCGGTCTTCGGGCTGCAGGGCGGAAACGAGGCGCTGCGCGCCGCCGCCGCCGGGCTGGGGCTGATCACGGTGACCGGTGGGCGCGATGCGCCTCTGCGCGGGGCGCTGCCTAGCTCGGAGCAGAAGCGCCCGAGCCGGGTGTTCCCCGAGCGGGCGCCCGCGCCCGAGACGCAGACAGCACCCGCACCGCAGCCCGAACCGGCGCCGATCCCGCAGCGCGTCGCGCCGGAGAACAAGATCGTCACCATGCCGGTGCGCTCGGGGCAGACGGTGATCGCCGACAAGGGCGATCTGACCGTGGTCGGCCCGGTGAGCTCGGGGGCCGAACTTTTCGCCGCCGGCAATATCCACGTCTATGGCCGGATGCGCGGCCGCGCCTTCGCCGGTATCGACGGCGATGAGAACGCCCGGATCTTCTGCCAGTCGCTCGACGCCGAGTTGCTGGCGATCGCCGGTCTCTATCGGACCTCGGATAGCCTTGGCGCCGATGTCCGCCACAAGATGGTGCAGATTTACCTCGAGGACGAGCGGCTGATCGTCGCGCCGTTCGGATAACCTCGGCATTCAACAGGAGCCGCCAGTGAGCAAAGTAATCGTTGTGACCTCGGGCAAGGGTGGCGTGGGCAAGACCACGTCCTCGGCTGCCATCAGCGCCGGTCTCGCATCGCGCGGGCACCGCACCGTCGTGATCGACTTCGACGTGGGTCTGCGCAACCTCGACATGATCATGGGCTGCGAGCGCCGGGTCGTGTTCGATTTCATCAACGTGATCCAGGGCGACGCCAAGCTGAACCAGGCGCTGATCCGCGACCGCCGGCTCGACAACCTCTACGTGCTGCCGACCTCGCAGACCCGCGACAAGGACGCGCTTACGCAGGAAGGCGTCGAAAAGGTGCTGAACGAGCTCCGCGAGGAGTTCGACTACATCATCTGCGACAGCCCCGCGGGCATCGAGCGCGGCGCGCAATTGGCCATGTACTACGCCGACGAGGCCGTGGTCGTGACCAACCCCGAGGTCTCCTCGGTGCGCGACAGCGACCGGATGCTCGGCCTGCTGAGCTCGAAGACCGCCCGCGCCGAGCGCGGCGAGGAAGACCAGATCAAGAGCCACCTGCTCCTCACCCGCTTCGACCCGAAACGCTCGGGCGACGGCGAGATGATGTCGGTCGAGGACGTGCTGGAAATCCTCGCGATTCCGCTCCTCGGCGTAATCCCGGAAAGCCCCGCGGTCCTGCGCGCCTCGAACGTCGGCGTGCCGGTGATCCTCAACGAGAAGTCGCGCGCCGCCACCGCCTACGAGGAAGCCGTCGCGCGCCTCGACGGCGAGGACATCCCGATGAAGATCGAAGGCGAGAAGGTCCCGGGCCTGATGTCACGTCTCTTCGGGAGGAGCGCATGAATCTTTTTGGGTTCACCTTCAACCGCAAGCCCAAGTCCTCGGTCCAGGCCAAGGAGCGTCTGCAGATCCTTCTCGCACATGAGCGCGGGTCGGGTCCCAGCGCCGATTTCTTGCCGCTGCTGCAGCGCGACATCGTCGAGGCGATCAAGCGCTACGTGCAGGTGAGCGACGATGCCGTTGGAATCCGCATGGATTCCATCGGCGACGTCTCCAGTCTCGAAATCAACATCGAGCTGCCCGCTGACCAGAAAGAGGCCGCCAAGGCCTCTGACAAGAAAGCCGCGGCGAAGGGCTGATCCCCCTCGCCGCAAGGCCGCCGACAGCGGGCCGGTCCGTTCGTTCTCGCCGAGCGGTCCCAACGTCCCTCGGGAACGCCGCCACCATCCGCTGTGCGGCCTCCGCTAAGATTTAATTGCCCTGAAGAAGGGGCGGGCGTTTCGGCCTTGCCCCAGGTTTGCGTTTTGGGTAGCCGGGCGGCTTTCCATCCTCGGGGAGCATGTCATGGCTGATGCGGACTATTCGGGCGGCGACTGCCTGGCTGTCGATTTCGGGACCTCCAACTCGGCGGCGGGGATCGTCGAGCGGGGTGCGGTGCGCCTGCTGGAGATCGAGGCCGGGGCCGAGACCCTGCCCACCGCTGTGTTCTTTCCCGAAGAGGGCGGCATGCGCATTGGCGCGGCAGCCTCGGAGGCGCTGATCGCCGGCGAGGAAGGGCGCTACATGCGCGCGCTGAAAAGCGTGCTCGGCACCTCGCTCTTTCACGAAAAGCGACTGATCGGCGGGACTCGCCGGACGCTGGCGGATATCGTCACGGCGTTTCTTGCCGAGATGAAGGCGCGGGCCGAGGCGCAGTCCGGGCGCCGCTTCACCCGCGCGCTCTCGGGGCGGCCGGTGCATTTCCACACCAGCGATGCAGAGCGTGACGCGCGGGCCGAGCAAGACTTGCGCGGATGTTATCTCGCGGCGGGCTTCGGGAGCGTCGAGATGATGTTCGAGCCGGAGGCGGCAGCGCTGGCGAGCCGCATCGCCGAGGGCACCGGCGGTATCGGGCTCATCGTCGACATCGGCGGCGGCACCTCGGACTTCACCGTCTTCCGCAGCGAGGGCGACGGCATCGCCATCACCGCCAGCCATGGCATCCGCCTCGGCGGCACGGATTTTGACCATGCGGTCTCCATGCGCCACGCCATGCCGCTGCTGGGTCTGGGGGGCGAACTGCGGCGCGACTTCGGCGAGGGGCTTCTGCCGGTGCCGAATGCGCTCTACGTGGATCTCTCGACCTGGGCGAAGATCCCCTTCCTCTACAACCGCGACACCGAACGGGCAGTGGCGGACATGCTGCGCCACGCAGTCGAGCCAAAAGCTATGAAGCGCCTGCAGACGGTGATCACCGACGAGCTTGGGCACGAGCTGGCCTTCGCCGTGGAGCGCGGCAAGATCGAGGCCAACTCCGGTGCGGCAGGCGCGCAAATCGCCATGGGAATGATCGAGCCGGGGCTCGGAGCGCGGGTCACGCCGGGCACGCTCAACGCGGCGCTTTCCGAAGCGCGAGAGGCGCTGCGCATGGCGATCTACGAGACGCTGATGCTGGCGCAGGTCTCGCCCGCGCAGGTGGACAGCGTGGTGCTCGTCGGGGGCTCGAGCCTGATGGCGCTGGTCGAGGGCGAAGCGCGGGCGGTGTGCCCGGGCGCCGCGCTGCGACGCTCCGAGGCTTTCACAGCAGTGGTCGATGGGCTGGCCTGGGCCGCCTCGGGCCGGGGTGTCGCGCGCGGCTGAGGAACGGGCAATCGCGTCTTTTCTCGGCGCGAATACCGGGGCTTGGGCCCCGCTCCCCCTTGTGATCGGAACCAAGGCGCGTTTAGGTCTGCCGCAAAGACAGACCAAGGACGCCCCATGACTTCCCGGCTATCCCCGCGCGCGCTTCTCGAGAAGCTCGTTTCCTTTCCCACCGTGAGCAGCGGAACCAACCTCGATCTGATCGACTGGACGCAGGCGTATCTTGCCAGCCACGGGATCGAGAGCCACCGCCACGCCAAGCCCTCCGAGCCCGAGCTGAAGGCGGCGCTTTTTGCCCATGTCGGCCCCGAGGCCGAGGGCGGCGTGGTGCTGTCGGGGCACACGGACGTGGTGCCGGTCGAGGGGCAGGACTGGAGCTCGGATCCGTTCACGCTCACCGAGCGGGAGGGGCGGCTTTACGGGCGCGGCTCGACGGACATGAAGGCATTCGACGCTCTGGCGATCTGGGCTTTGGTCGAGGCGCGGCACCGGGGCGTGACGCGGCCGCTGCAGTTGGCGTTCAGTTATGACGAGGAGATCGGCTGCGAGGGTGCGATCGACCTCGTCGCGGCGATGCAGGGGGTGGTGCCGAAAGCCAGCGCCGTGATCGTGGGCGAGCCGACCATGCTGAAGCCGGTGACTGGCCACAAGGGCGGCATCAGCTTCGAGGTGCATGTGCACGGCGTCGAGGTGCACAGCTCGATTCTCGAGACCGGCGTCTCGGCCATCATGTGGGGTGCCAAGCTCATCGACTGGTGCAACGCGGTCAACGCCGAGAACGCGTCTGGCGAACCGGGGTCAGTGGCGGCGCTCTTCACCCCGCCCTACACCAACGTGCACGTCGGGCAAATCCGCGGCGGCACGGCGCAGAACATCACCGCCAAGGAGTGCTGGTTCCCGCTTGGCTTCCGCGTGGTGCCGGGGGAGGACCCGGCCTATTGGAAAGGGCGGCTGCTGGACAAGGTCGCCGATCTGAATGCTGAAATGCAGAAAGTGCGCCCCGAGGCCTGGATCGAGGTCCGCGATGCCTTCCACCTGCCGCCCTTCGCCCCGACCGCGGACAACCGCGCCGAGGAGATGGTGCGACAGATCACCGGCGACAATGCCAAGCGCCACGTCAGCTACGGCACCGAGGCCAGCCATTTCCAGAACGGCGGCTACGACGTGGTGGTTTGCGGACCGGGCGACATCGGCATCGCGCACCAGCCGGACGAGTACATTGAGGTCTCTCAGCTGGAGGCCGGGCAGGCCTTCATGGAGCGCCTGCTGGAGCGGTTGGCATGAGCGTGGTCTTCCCGTTCCGCGACGAAGGCCCCGTCGCCCACGAGGGCGCGCTGCCCGAGGCCGCCGATCTGGTGGTCATCGGCGGCGGTGTCATCGGCACCTGTACGGCGCTCTTTGCCAACCGTGCCGGGCTCAAGGTGGTGCTGCTGGAAAAGGGCCGCATTGCCGCCGAGCAGAGCTCGCGCAACTGGGGTTGGATCCGGGTGCAGGGCCGAGACATGGCCGAGATCCCGATTGCGCTCGAGGCGCAGGACCTCTGGCAGGAGCTTGATGCGCTCTGCGAGGGACGGCTCGGCACCCGCACCGTGGGCGTCGGCTACCTCGCCAAGAGCCGTGCCGAGATGGAGAATTTTGCCGGCTGGCTGGAGCAGGCGAAACCGCTCGGGGTCAGCTCCGAGTTGCTGGATGCCGAGCAGACCAAAGCGCAAATCGGGGCCACGGACAGCCCTTGGGTTGGTATGTTGCACACGCCCACCGACATGAAGGGCGAGCCTTGGCAGGCGGTGCCCGAGCTGGCGCGGCTGGCGGCCTCGGAAGGGGTCATCGTGCGCGAGCGCTGCGCGGTGCGCGGGCTCGAGCGGAGCGGCGGACAGATCACCGGCGTGGTCACCGAGGCGGGGACGGTGCGCTGCGAGCAGGCGGTGCTTGCGGGTGGGGCCTGGTCGGGTCTCTTTCTCAAGCGTCACGGCGTGTCGATCCCGCAACTCTCGGTGCGCTCGACGGCCATGGCCACCGCGCCGCTGCCGCAGGTGGTCAACAAGGCGGCGGTGGATGACGTGCTGGCCTTCCGGCCGCGCGCCGACGGCGGCTACACGCTGGCGCCTTCGGCCTTTTCCGAGCTCTTCCTCGGTCCCGACGCATTGCGCCACGCGCGCCCCTACCTCGCGCTCGCCCGCAAGGGCAGCTTCGACGTGCACTTCCGGGCCAAGGCGCCGGCGGGCTATCCGGACGCCTGGGGCACGCCGCGCAGCTGGCGCGACGACGAGCAAAGCCCCTTCGAGCGGATGCGCATCCTCTCGCCTGAACCCAACGCGGGCAAGGTTGCCGCGACCCGCGCGCAGTTTGCGCAGCACTTCCCAGAGATGGGCGAGGTGCCGCTGCAGGCGAGCTGGGCGGGGATGATCGACGTCATGCCGGACGTGGTGCCGGTCGTCGATCACGTGGCGCAGATCCCCGGGCTGATCGTGGCCACGGGAATGTGCGGCCACGGCTTCGGCATCGGGCCGGGCTTCGGGCGGGTTGTCGCGGACATGGCGCAGGGCAGGGACCCGGGCCATGACCTGACGCGCTTCCGCCTGTCGCGCTTCTCGGACGGCAGCAAGCTGGTGCCCGGGCCGAACCTCTGACCGGCGGGGCGGGGCGCTGAACAAGACGGCGGCGCGCCCTGTTTTCCCTAGGTTCACGCCCCGGCTCCGCTTGCCACGCCGCGGCGCCGGTGGCAGGCTCCGCGCGAAATATGATCAAACAACAGGGACGCACTTCGATGCCCGTCAAGAACCGCTTCGCCGAGCTTCAGTCCGAGATCACCGACTGGCGCCGCGACCTCCACGAGAACCCCGAGATCCTCTTCGAGACCCACCGCACCTCGGCGCTGGTTGCCGAGAAGCTGCGCGCCTTCGGCTGCGACGAGGTGGTCGAGGGGATCGGCCGCACCGGCGTGGTGGGGGTGATCAAGGGCAAGAGCGACGCCTCGGGCAAGGTCATCGGTCTGCGCGCCGACATGGACGCGCTGCCGATCCTCGAGGACACGGGGCTCGACTATGCCTCCAAGACCCCGGGCGCGATGCACGCCTGCGGCCACGACGGCCACACCGCGATGCTGCTCGGCGCGGCCAAGTACCTTGCCGAGACGCGCAATTTCGACGGCACCGCCGTGGTGATCTTCCAGCCCGCCGAAGAGGGTGGCGGCGGCGGCAAGGAGATGTGCGAAGACGGCATGATGGACCGTTGGAACATCCAGGAGGTCTACGGCATGCACAACTGGCCCGGCGTGCCCGTGGGACAGTTCGCCATCCGCCCCGGCGCTTTCTTTGCCGCGACCGACGTCTTCGAGGTCACCATCGAGGGCAAGGGTGGCCACGCCGCAAAACCGCATGAGACGATTGACCCGACCGTTGCCTCGGCGCAGATCGTCACCGCCCTGCAGACCATTGCCGCGCGGAATGCCAACCCGGTGACCGAGATCGTCGTGTCGGTGACCAGCTTCGAGACCTCCTCGAAGGCCTTCAACGTGATCCCGCAGCGGGTCACGCTGCGCGGCACGGTGCGGACGCTGGCGCCCGAGAACCGCGATCTTGCCGAGACCCGCATCACCGAGATCTGCACCGGCATGGCCGCGGCGCTCGGCTGCGTGGCCACGGTGGATTACACCCGCAATTACCCGGTCATGGTCAATTCCGAGGAGCAGACCGAGTTCGCCGCCGATGTGGCGCGCGCGGTCTCGGGCGATTGCGCGGATGCGCCTCTGGTCATGGGCGGCGAGGATTTCGCCTTCATGCTCGAAGAACGGCCGGGCGCCTATATCCTCGTCGGCAACGGCGACACGGCGGCGGTTCACCATCCCAAGTACAACTTCAACGACGAGGCCATCCCGGCTGGCTGCTCGTGGTGGGCGGAAATCATCGAACGGCGGATGCCGGCGGCCTGATCGCACGCGGGGGCGGTTTCGGCCGCCCCCGCGCTTGGGCCCAAGCGCGAAGATGGGCGGGCTCCGACCCCGTCCACGGCACGGAATGTCCCGGGGTATTTTGGCTTGGAAGAATTGGAGGCCTCGGCGCGCCCCTCGTCGGGGCGCGGCTCAGAGTGGCTTGCCGGTCACCGACATGCCGCGGGAGAGATAGCCGCAGGCCTCGTTGATGCCCGCCGAGCAGGCCACCGAGAGCACCTCTGCCTCGGTTGGTTGTCTCGCGGCGCAGGCCGCCAGCGCCAGCAGCGCGGCGCCGAAGATGGCATGTCGCATCATGGCCCTGTCCTTGTTTGATCCATCAAGCCCGACTGCGGGCTGCTTTGCAAGCGCCTGTGGTACCTCATCCCGCATCCGCCGAAAAGGCCTCGTCCCACAGCCGGAACAGCCGCTCGCGCGTGCTGCGGTCGAGCGCCAGCAGCAGCGGCGGCGAAAGCGCGATCAGGCGCCGGGCGCTTGGCAGTAGGCTGGTCTCGGAGGGATCGGTGGCGGCGACCAGCCCGAGATCGGCCAGCATTCCCTGCGCCTCGGGTGACAGCAGGAAATCGAGCAACCGCTGCGCTGCCTCGGGGTGGGGGGCGCCCTTGGGAATCATGTAGGCGCGGGACATCATCAGCGTGTAATCCTCGGGCAGGATGATGCCGACGTTGGGTGCGGCGCGGGCCTCGGCGTAGGAGCCGAGCACGTTGTAGGCGATGTAGTAGCGCCCCTCCGAGACCCCGTCGATGATCGACAGCGAGCAGCAGGTGGCGATCGCTCCGATCCGCGAGAAACCCTCGAGCATGGCGCCGAACGTGGTGGCCTCGAGGCTGTCGGCATGGGCGAAGAGATAGCCAAGGCCGGAATCCTCGATGTCGTAGGTGGCGATGCGGCTGCGCAGCAGCTCGGGCTTCTTTCGCATCAAATCGAGCAGGGCGAAGCGGGTGCGCGGAACGTCTTCGGCCGAGAGCGCCTCGGTGTTGTAGATGATCACCGCCGGTTCCTCGGTGATCCCCCAGAGCTCGTCGCGCCAGCGCCGCTCGGCGGGCAGGTCGGTGGTGGCCGGTGAGCGGTAGGGGTGGGCGCAGGCGGCGTTGACCAGCGCGAGCATGTGGTGCGCGCCCGACGAGAGCAGCGCGTCGGCGGGGGCGGCGCGCCCGGCGCAGGCGGCGCGGCTGCCGGCGTAGAGGTTGTTCGAGCCCCATTGCTCGTAGCGCAGCGACAGGTCCGGGTTCAGCTCGGCGAAACGTGCGATCACCGGTTCGATGATGTCGATGTCGGTGGTCGAGCGCAGGGTGAGCTCGGTGGCACCTTTGCCGAAGCTCTCCACCCGCTCCTGCGCGGAGCCGGTGCAGGGCAGGGCAAGGCCGAGGGCGAGCAGCAGCGATGGCAGCAGGCGGGTCTTCATTCGGGCGCGTCCTCTTGCGGGGCGGCGGGCAGCAGAAGCGCGATGCGAAAGCCGCCGCCGGGGTATTCAAGCGCGATCCGTCCGCCGAAGGCCGCCGCCACCGAGGCGACGATGGCAAGGCCCAGCCCGGCACTGTCCTCGTGAGAGGCGGTGCTGCGCTCGAAGCGCTGGCCGAGGCGGGCGGCAATTTCGGGCGCGGGACCGGCGCCTGCGTCCCTGACCCAGAGCGCCGCCTCGGTGCCGCGGAGCTCGGCGCCGATCGCGATGGGCGAGGCGCCGTGCTTCAGCGCGTTGACCAGCAGGTTCTTGGCGGCCTCTCCGACCGAGAAGGCATCGGCCCGGACCATCACCGGCTCCTCGCCGATCTCGAGCCGCAGCTCGGCTTCGGGCGCCAGCAACTCGTGATCGCCACGCTCGACCACCTCCAGCGCAACCTCGCGCAGGTCGAGCGGCGCGCGCGGGACGCTTTCGCTGCGATGGCTGACGAGGGCGCGCGACAGCAGCTGGTCGAGCAGCGATCCCAGCGAGCGGGTGCGGGTCAGCAGCCGGGTCAGCGCGCGGGCGCGCAGCGCGTCGTCGGGCTGGTCCTGCATCGCCTCGGCCTGCACCCGGATCGCCGCCACCGGGGTGCGCAGCTGGTGGGCGGCGTCCGAAATCAGGTGGCGCATGCCCTCCATCTGTCGGTCGAGACGGCCCATGAAGCGGTTCATCGCCTCAAGCATCACCGTCAGCTCGCGCGGCAGACCCTCGGTGGGCACGGGGGTCAGGTCGTAGGGGTCGCGCGCCGCAAGATCCTCGGACATCGCCTCGAGCGGGCGCAGCGCCGAGCGGGTGACCAGCCAGGACATGACCAGCAGCGCGAGCCCCGCCAGCAGCATCGGCAGCACGGTGTCGAGCGTCAGCCCGAGGGCCATCGCCTGCCGCGCGCGCAGGGTCTGCCCAATGGTGACCGAGATGCTGCCCGAGAAGTCGCGCTCGGCGAAGCGGCGGGTGACGCGGACGAAACGGGCGGGTTCGCCGTTGAGCCGGGCGTCGAAGAACTCGGGGCCGGAGCTGGCGCCGGCGCGGCGGGCGGGGGGCGCGATGTCGGTCTCGTCGAGCCCGGTGATCAGCGTGTTGCCGGGGCCGCGTACCGCGTAGTGGATGCGGTCCTCGGGCGCCTGCGCCAAAAGCTCGAAGGCCGAGACCGGCAGGTCGACGATGGGCCGCCCGGACTGGATGCGGATCGAGCCGGCGATGTCCCGCGCCGCGCCCAGCAGGATGCGGTCGTAGGATTGCCGTGCCGCCAGCCGGCCGTTGTAGAGCGTTGCGCCCGCCACCAGCAGCCCGCCGGCCAGAAGGATCAGCAATACCGCCTTGAGCACCCGCGAGGCCAGGCTGGGCGGAAGGCTGGGTGTCTGACTGGGTGGCACCTTGGGCGGCACTCTGGGCGGGCCGCTGGCGGAGGGGCGCGCAGGTTCAGCCATCAAGGTCGATCCGGTAGCCGATGCCGCGCTGGGTGGCGATGCCGACGGGGCTGCCCGCAAGTTTCTTGCGCAGCCGGGCGATGTAGAGCTCGATGGCGTTCACCCCGACGTCCGCATCGCCAAACCCGTAGAGGGAATCGTAGAGCCGCGCCTTGCTCAGGTACTGGCCCTGGTGGCGCAGGAAGACGGCAAGCAGCGCCGCCTCGCGGGCGGTCAGCTCGAGTCGCTTGCCGTCGAGGGTGGCGCTCTGCCCGGCGGGCGAGAAGGCGAGCGGGCCGAGCACGATCTCGGCGCCCTTCTGGTCGGCCTCGCGGCGGATCAGCGCCCGCAGCCGTGCCTCGAGCTCGCGCTGGTCGAAGGGCTTGCCAAGATAGTCATCGGCGCCGAGGTCGAGGGCGCTCACCCGGTCGTCCACCGACACCAGCGCGGTCAGCATCAGCACTGGCGTGCGGGCCCCCGAGGCGCGCAGCTCGCGCAGGAAGCGCAGGCCAGAGCCGTCGGGCAGGTTGATGTCGAGCACGAGCGCGTCATAGGCCTGCACCGCGAGGAAATCGCGCGCCGCCTCGAGGCAGTCTGCGACGTCGCAGACGATGCCGGACTGCGCCAGCCGCGATGCGACGCCTTCCGCCAGATCGCTCGCATCCTCGACCATCAGCACACGCATGAGACTCGTCCCTCCCTTCGGCCCCGGGCTGGTTGACGACGCGTCCACATGCGCGGGAGGGCATCTGACAGGTTCGTGACAGCTTCGAGGCTTAGATACACGTCTTAACCCGCAACCGGGGAGGCTGCAAAGCGCAGTCAGGTTCCGCGGGGAGAAGACGGCGCCGGCGCGTATCGGTTCGGCGGCCGACAATGAGGAGGATACCATGTTTATCAATGCAACCCGCGGCCTGATTGCCGCGACCGTTCTCGGCGTGTCGGCTCTTGCCGCCCAGGCTCAGGACTTCACCCCCGAGAACCCCGAGTGCATCGCGCCCGCCAACCCCGGCGGCGGCTGGGACTTCACCTGCCGCCAGGTCGGCAAGGAGCTTCAGGATCTCGGGCTGATCGGCAAGACCATGCAGGTCGTCAACCTCGCCGGTGGCGGCGGCGGCGTGGCCTTTGCCGAGGTGGTCAACAAGCGCGCGGACGACAATGACCTGATCGTCGCGGCCAGCTCGGCCACCGCGACCCGCCTGGCGCAGGGCGCCTACCCGGGCAACACCACCGACCAGGTGCGCTGGCTGGCCTCGATCGGCGCCGACTACGGCGTGATCGCTGTCTCGGCGGACAGCGAGATCGAGACGCTGCCGCAGCTGCTCGACAAGATCAAGACGGACCCGCGCTCGATCTCCGTGGCCGGCGGCTCGGCCGTGGGCGGCTGGGACCACCTGAAAGTACTGATCGCGGCCTCGGCCTATGGCATCGAGGACGTGCGCACGGTCAAATACGTCGCCTTCGACGGCGGCGGCGAGGCGGTGACCCAGCTGCTCGCGGGCTCGGTGCAGGCCTTCACAGGCGACGCCTCGGAAGCCAAGGGCTTTGTCGACTCGGGGGACATCCGGGTCATCGCCGTGCTCGCACCCGAGCGTCTCGAAGGCGATTTCGCCGACTTCCCGACCGCCAAGGAGCAGGGCGTCGACGCCATCGGCGCGAACTGGCGCGGCTTCTACGCGCCGGGCGGCATGAGCGACGCGGCCTATGACGCCTGGGTCAAGAAGATCGGCGAGCTCTACGCGTCTGACGAGTGGAAGGAAATCATGGCCAACAACGGTCTTGCGCCGCTCGACCTGCAGGGCGCGGACTTCGAGCAGTTCGTCCAGAACAGCGTGAGCGAGATCCAGGACATCTCGCGCGAGATCGGCATCATCAAGTGATCTGATCCCACGCGCGCACCGGCGGGCCCCTGTCACTCCGGGGGCCTGCCGGACATATCTACCCTTCCACGCAAATTTCGGGGGACACCATGAGTGACCGCATCTTCGGCCTTTTCGGCCTGGCGCTCGCCATCTTCTTCGCCTGGGCCGCGCTGCAGATCGAGGAGAGCTTCCTCTCTGACGAGGTCGGACCCAAGGCCTTCCCGCTGATCATCGCCGCCATCCTCGGCTTGTCGTCGATCGTCATCGCGCTCCGGCCCGACGCAGATCCCGAGTGGCCCTCCCTGGGACGGCTCGTCGAGATCCTCGCGGCGGTCGTCGTGATGATCCTCTATGCCGAATTCCTGCCCATCGCGGGCTTCGTCACCGCCACCGCCATGGCATCGGCTTATCTCACCTGGCGCCTCGGCAGCCCGGTGCTGTCGTCGCTGCTGATCGGCGTGCTGACCTCGGTCGGCATCTATGTGGTCTTCCATCTGCTGCTGGGCCTGTCGCTTGCCCGCGGCCCGCTGGGTTTCTGAGGAGGAGGCCGCAATGGACGTTCTTGCCAATCTCGGAGACGGTTTTGCCGTCGCCCTCACCCTGCAGAACCTCGGCCTCGCGCTGCTGGGCTGCTTTCTTGGCACCATCATGGGGGCGCTGCCGGGCCTAGGCCCGTCGAACGGCGTCGCCATTCTGATCCCGCTGGCCTTCACGCTGGGCCTTGGGCCCACGCCTTCGCTGATCTTGCTGACCTCGGTCTATTACGGCGCCATGTACGGCGGGCGGATCAGCTCGATCCTGCTGGGCATTCCCGGCGACGAGCCTGCCATGATGACCGTGCTCGACGGCCACCCGATGGCCAAGAAGGGCATGGCCGGCGAGGCGCTCTCGCTTTCCGGCATCGCCTCCTTCGTCGGGGCCTTCATCGCCACATGGGGCCTGATCCTGCTGGCGCCGCAGCTGGTGAAGATCGCGCTGCTCTTCGGCCCGGCTGAGTATTTCGCGCTCTTCGCGCTCGCCTTCGCGACGCTGGGCGGAGTCTCCTCGACAAACCAGGCGAAGTCGGCCTTTGCCGCCATGCTCGGCCTTGGCCTCGCGATGATCGGTGTCGACACCCAGACCGGCGTGCCGCGCTTCACCTTCGGCGAGGTGCATCTCTATGACGGTCTCGACTTCCTCGTCGCCATCGTCGGCCTCTTCGCGCTGTCGGAAGTGTTCATCTTCCTCGAGCACCGTCACGGCGACGCCGATGCCACCTCGGGTCAGCTGAAGGTCGGCCGTCTGACCCCGCCAATGTCGATGATCAAGCAGTGCACCCCGACCATGCTGCGCACCTCCATCCTCGGTTTCATCGCCGGCGTGCTGCCGGGCGCGGGCGCCTCGCTGGGCTCGTTCATCTCCTACTCGATGGAGAAGCGCCTGGTCGACAAGGAGGGCACCTTCGGCAAGGGAGATCCGCGCGGCGTCGCGGCTCCCGAGGCGGGCAACAACGCCGCCGCCGGCGGTGCGCTGGTGCCGATGCTGGCGCTCGGCGTGCCCGGGTCGGGCACCACGGCGGTGCTGCTCGCGGTGCTGCTGTCGCTGAACATCACCCCGGGGCCGTTGCTCTTTGCCAACAACCCCGACGTGGTCTGGGGCCTGATCGCGGCGCTCTTCATCGCAAACTTCATGCTGCTTGCGCTGAACATCCCGATGGTGGGCATCTTCACCCGCGTGCTGATGGTGCCGCCGCGCATCCTGATGCCGGTGGTGGCGATGGTCAGCTTCGTCGGCATCTACGGCATCTCGGGCTCGAGCTTCGATCTGCTGGTGATGATTGGCTTCGGGGTGATGGGCTGGCTGCTGCGCAAGTTCGACGTGCCGCTGGTGCCGATCATCCTCGGCACGCTGCTCGGCAACACCATGGAGAACAACCTGCGCCGCGCGATCACCATCGACAACGGCAACTGGTTCACGCTTTTCGACAGCCCGCTGTCGTTGACGCTCTGGGCGATCGCCATCATCGGCTTCGTCATGCCGCTGATCGTTGGCCGGCTGGTGCGCGCCAAGATGCACGAGCGTGGCGACGACGAAGGTTCGATCGCCGACTGAGCCGCCGCACCCGAACCCTTGTTTGCCAGCTCCGCGCCGGCCCGTTTCCACGGGCCGGCGCTTTCCGTTTCCAAGGCGGGCGAGGCTGCGTGCCGCAGCGCAGCGTCAAATGCTGCCGCTGCAAAGGCGATGTCGAAAATGAAAATGCGGCATTGTGTCGCCACGGATCCGTGATAGCGTTGATTCCAAGGGAGGAGCTATCATGGAACTTTATCTGATCGGCTTGGCCATTGGCCTTCTCATCATATCTCCGGTGATCGCGCTGATCCTGTTCGCTGGGATCGTCACTCGCAAGCAAGAGCGCCGGACACCGCCGTCGGGCGGCTCGCGGGCGCGGGTCGGCCTGCAGGGATTCGCGGCCCGCTACGCCAAACCCTGATCCCGGTCACGGGCGACGAGCATTGCACAGCAAGAGGCCGGGCGCGGCGTGGCGCCCGGCCTCTGATCTTTGCACGGTAGCCCCTGGCAGGCCCTGTGTCAGTTGAGCGCCTTGTCGCTTGTGCCGGCACCGCCTTTCACCCAGTAGCCCGCGGCCTTGAGCCAGTGCGGCGGATGCTGCCGCTCGTTGAGGAAGTGCAGCTTGAGCGCACGGGCGACCTGTGCTTCGGCGGCGATCCAGACGAAGCCGTGGCCTTCCGGGAGGGTCAGCGCGCGGGCCGCGTCGAGCAGGGTCTCCGGCTCATGCGCCTGAGCAACCGGACGGTGCAGCCAGTGGGGCTTTTGGGTCGCGGCGCTCTCGAAGCGCTGCTCGTCTCCCGGCGCGGGCACCGCCGCGAGGGTGATCGCGGTGACACCCTCGGGCAACTCCTCGATGCGGCGGCCGATGGCGGGCAGGGCGGTCTCGTCCCCGATCAGCAGGTACCAGTCGAAGACCGGTGCGATCACCGCCGAGCCGCGCGGCCCGCCGATGCGCAGCGTGTCTCCGGGGGCGGCACTCTCGGCCCAGTCCGTTGCCGGGCCGGCATCGTGGATGGCGAAGTCGAGCACCAGCGTGCCCGCCTCGGCGTCGTAGCGGCGCGGGGTATAGTCGCGCATCTGCGGCTTGTCGGCCTCGGGGCCGGGGAAGAAAAGCTTGATGTGATCGTCCGCACCGAGGCTGGTGAAGCCGTCGAGCTCGGGCCCGTCCAGCGTGATGCGGATCATGTGAGGGGTGAGTCGTTCGGTCTCGCGCACCCTCAGGGTGCGGCGCTTCAGCTCGTGCTTGTGGCGTGTGATGACATTTTCCATGGGGAGTCCCTGCTGTCAGCTTTCGTCTTGGGGCGCGTCCGGCGTGTCGCCTGCGATGGCCCGGGCGGTGTCTCGTAGCTGCGCGGCAAGCGTGGCGATGAGCGTGTCGTCGGCACCCTCCGCCGCCATCCGGCGGCGCAGGGCAATCTTGATCTCGTCCATGGCGGCAACGATCTCCTTCGGCGCGTTGCCCCGGTGGAAGGCCAGGGGTTTGCGGGCCAACAGGTCGTCCGCCGCTGCGCGGTTGGCTGCGAGAAAGGCCGCGCCCTCGGCGGTCAGCCGGGCGCGCTTTCGACCGCTCTCGTCAGGCTCGACTTGCGCATAGCCCATGTCTTCCAGCCACGACAGGGTGGGGTAGATGACGCCGGGACTGGGGGTGTAGGCGCCGTCGAAGCGCGCATCGATGGCCTTGATCAACTCGTAGCCGTGGCGCGGCTGTTCGGCGATCATCGACAGGATGAGCAGGCGCAACTCGCCGTATTCGAAGAGGCGCCTGGTCCGCCTGCCGCCGCGATGTCCGTCCGTGTCCCGTCGCATGCCCTGTCTCGCGCCCAAATATTTGGGTTAAATTTCGATATATCGGAAGATAGGATATATCTGGAAAAGTGCAAGATGCCGCGAGGGCTCGCTGTCGAGAGGCGCTGGAGATGCGCGTTGCGCGCGCGTGTCATGAAACTGTCACTTCCGCACTCCCTATAATTCATATATTCATGAAATATGGAAAAAGAGATTCCCGACCGCCTCATGACCCTCGGCCACCCGCAGCGGCTGGCGCTGTTCCGGCTGCTCATGCGCCGCTACCCCGACCGCCTGCCGGCCGGCGAGATCGCCGAGGTGCTGGAGGTGAAGGCCAGCACGCTTTCGACCTATCTCGCCGCGCTGATGCGTGCCGGGCTGGTGACCCAGGAACGCGCGGGCACCTCGCTGCTTTACGCGGTCGACATGAAACAGGTGCAGGACACCTTCGACTACCTGCTGCGCGACTGCTGTCGCGGGCGCCCCGAGATCTGCTCCCCGAGCCCGCTTTTCGCACCGGAAGGAACCGCCCCGATGACCACCCAAGGTCCTGACCGCAAATATAACGTCCTGTTCATCTGCACCGGAAATTCCGCGCGGTCGATCTTTGCCGAAACGCTGCTGCGCGAAATCGCCGGTGATCGGTTCAACGCCTATTCGGCGGGGACGAAACCCAGCTCCGAGCTGAACCCCGTTGCCGTCGAACTGCTGCGGCAGAAGGGCCACGACATTGCGGCACTGCGGGCCAAGAATGTCTCGGAATTCTCGGGCGAGGGCGCGCCGGGCCTCGATTTTGTCTTCACCGTCTGCAACCAGGCGGCCAACGAGGACTGCCCGGCCTGGGACGGCCAGCCGATCTCGGGCCATTGGGGTATGCCTGACCCGGTGAAGGCGACCGGCACCGAGGCCGAGAAGATGCTCGCCTTCCAACAGGCCTATGGTGCGCTTAAGCACCGGATCGAGGCCTTCACCGCGCTACCCATTGACCAGCTCGACCGCATCTCGCTGCAGGCTGCTGTCGACAAGATCGCACAGTTCGCCCCGACCCAGACATCCCCGGAAAAAGACGCATGACCACATTTGCCCTGAAGGGCCTCGGCCGCATCGGAAAACTCGCCCTGAAGCCCCTGCTCGAGAAGGGGGCGAAGATCGCCTGGATCAACGACGCCGTGGGCGACCCGGCGATGCACGCGCACCTGCTGGAGTTCGACACGGTGCACGGCCGCTGGAACGCCGAGTTCTCGCACGATGCGCAGAGCGTGACGGTGGATGGCACACGGCTTCCCTTCATTGGCAGCCGTGATCTCTCTGCGCTGCCGCTCGACGGGGTGGACGTGGTCATCGACTGCACCGGGGTCTTCAAGTCCGAGGCGGCGCTCGCGCCCTATTTCGCGGCGGGGGTGAAGAAGGTCGTGGTCTCCGCCCCGGTCAAGGACGGGGCAACCGCCAATATCGTCTACGGCGTCAACGACGGCACCTATGATCCGGCCCGGCACAGCATCGTCACCGCGGCCTCCTGCACCACCAACTGCCTCGCGCCGGTGGTCAAGGTGATCCATGAGAACCTGGGTATAAGGCACGGCTCGATCACGACAATCCACGACGTGACCAACACGCAGACTATCGTCGACCGGCCCGCCAAGGACCTGCGGCGCGCGCGCTCGGCGTTGAACTCGCTGATCCCCACGACCACCGGTTCGGCCACCGCGATCACCCTGATCTACCCCGAGCTGAAAGGGCGGCTGAACGGCCACGCGGTGCGGGTGCCGCTGCTCAACGCTTCGCTGACCGACTGTGTCTTCGAGGTGGAGCGCGCGACCAGCGCCGCGGAGGTGAACGCGCTTTTCGAGGCGGCGTCGAAGGGCGCGCTGAAGGGCATCCTCGGCTACGAAGAGCGCCCGCTGGTTTCGTCGGATTACACCAACGACACCCGCAGCGCGATCATCGACGCGCCCTCGACCATGGTGGTGAACGGCACGCAGGTGAAGGTTTACGCCTGGTACGACAACGAGATGGGCTACGCGCACAGGCTGGTGGACGTGGCGCTGATGGTCGGGGGGCGGCTGTGAGCGTGCAGGCCGAAGGCAGGCCCGAGGGGCTTTCGGCCTATGTCGCCGTCACCGCCGCCTACTGGGCCTTCATGCTCACCGACGGCGCGCTGCGCATGCTGGTGCTGCTGCATTTCCACAGCTTGGGCTTCAGCCCGGTGCAACTGGCCTATCTCTTCGTGCTCTACGAGATCGCCGGGATGGTCACCAACCTCTCGGCGGGCTGGATCGCGGCGCGCTTCGGGCTGACCTCGACGCTCTACGCGGGGCTCGGGTTGCAGGTGGCGGCGCTGCTGGCGCTGACGCAGCTCGACCCTTCGTGGAGCATCGGCGCCTCGGTCGTCTTCGTCATGTGCGTGCAGGGTGCCTCGGGGGTCGCCAAGGACTTGGCCAAGATGTCCTCGAAGTCGGCAGTCAAGCTGCTGGCGCCCTCGGAACGGGGCGGGCTCTTCCGTTGGGTCGCGGTGCTCACCGGCTCGAAGAACGCGGTGAAGGGGGTCGGCTTTTTGCTCGGGGCGGCGCTGCTGGCGTCGCTTGGCTTCAAATGGGCGGTGCTGGCCATGGCGCTGGTGCTTGCGGTGATCCTCATGGCGGTCTGCGTCTTCATGCCCGGCGGCTTGCCGAAGGGCCGCAAGGGAGCGAAATTCTCCGAGGTCTTCTCGAAGTCGGCCAACGTCAACTGGCTGTCGGCGGCGCGGGTGTTCCTTTTCGGCGCGCGCGACGTGTGGTTCGTGGTCGGCATCCCGATTTATTTCTACGCGGTGCTCTCGGACGGAAGCGAAGAGGGCAACCGCGCGGCCTTTTTCATGATCGGCACCTTCATGGCAGTCTGGATCATCCTTTACGGCGCGGTGCAGGCGGCGGCGCCGCGCATCCTGCGCGCCAAGACCCGCCCCGAGGCCGAGCTGATCCGAGCCGCGCGGGGTTGGGCGGCGGCGCTCTTCGTGGTGCCGGCTGCGCTGACCGTGGCGGTGCTGCTCTCGCCCGGGCCGCAAATGTGGCTGACGGTGGTGGTGGTCGTCGGCCTGCTGGTCTTCGGCGCGATCTTCGCGGTGAACTCCTCGCTGCATTCCTACCTGATCCTGGCGTTCACCAAGTCCGAGCGGGTGACAATGGACGTCGGCTTTTACTACATGGCCAATGCCGGAGGGCGACTGATCGGCACGCTGCTCTCGGGACTGACCTATCAGCTCGGAGGCCTGCCGCTGGTGTTGGGCACGGCGGCGGGAATGGTGGCGCTGGCAGCGCTGGTCTCGGGGCGGCTGAGCGCCGAAGTGCATGAGGTGGCGGTCTAGGCGCGCGACCGGCGGCTTCGACTTGTCCCGCTCGGGTAAGGTGCTGATCGAAATCTACAAAGGCCCGGGCGCTGTGCCCGGGCCTTTCCTGATTGCCACGACGTCTCACACCACCGGCGGCGTCCGTCCCCGGTGGATTTTCTCGCGCAGCCCCTGGATGATCTTGAAGAACACCGGCCCGAAGATCGCCCCCAGCACCGCTGAGGCGATCGCCCCGCCGAACACCGCGAGGCCCAGCGACACCCGGCTCGCCGAGCCCGCACCCGAGGCGATGACCAGCGGGTAGACCCCGACCGCGAAGGCCAGCACCGTCATCATCACCGGGCGGAAACGCAGCCGCGCCGATTGCATCGCCGCCTCGTGCAGTTCCAGCTCCGCCGCCTCGCGCTGCTGCTTGCCGAACTCGACGATCAGGATCGCCGTCTTCGCCGCCAGCGCGATCAGCATCAGAAGGCCGATCTGCCCGTAGAGACTGAGCGGTTCACCCGCGATCCTCAGCGAGACCAAAGCCCCCAGCACCGCGAAGGGCACGGTGAGCAGCACCGCGACTGGCGTCAGGAAGCTTTCGTAGAGCGCCGCGAGGAACAGGAAGGTGAACACGAGGCTCAGCCCCAGCGCGATCGGCACCGCGTTGCCCGAGGCGCGCTCTTCGCGCGACGAGCCGGTCCATTCGTAGCGGAACCCCTCGGGAAGGGCGGTTCCGGCGACCGTCTCGAAACTGTCCATCGCATTGCCGGTGCTGAAGCCGCCGGCGGAGTTGGGAATGCCGGTGACCGTGGCCGAGTTGTAGGTGTTGTAGCGATAGAGCACGTCCGGCCCGGTGGTGGGCACCGGGGTGATCACTGTCGAGAGCGGCACCATGCCGCCCTCGCTGTTGCGCACGTAGAGTGTGTCAAAGGCGCGCTCGTTCTGGCGGAACTCGGCGTCGGACTGGATCATCACCTTGTAGGACTGGCCAAAGACGTTGAAGTCGTTGATGTAGAGCGCCCCAAGCTGGGCCTGAAGCGTCAGGAAGATGTCAGAGATCTGCACCCCCAGCGTCTTTGCCCGCACCCGGTCGATGTCGAGGAAGAGCTGTGGCGCGTCGGCCTTGAAGGTGGAATAGGCCAGCGCGATCTCGTCGGCGCCATTGGCGGCGGCGAGGAAGCTTTGCAGCGCCGCGGTCATTTCGTCGGGCCCGCGCCCCTGCGTGTCCTCGAGCACAAAGGAAAGACCCTCGACCGCGCCGATGCCCGGCAGCGCGGGCGCACCGAAGATGATCGTCTTTGCCTCCGGCATGTCGGCGAACTGTTGGGTGAACTTGCGCTGCAGGAAGGCTTGGCTGCTTTCCTCGGTGGTGCGCTCGCTCCACTCCTTGAGCTTGACGATGATCATCCCCGCGTTCGACTGCAGCGCCGAGTTGAGGATCGAGTAGCCATTCACCGAGAGCACGTTTTCGACCGCCTCATCCTCTCCGAGCGCGTCGGTGAGCCGGTCCATGATCACCTCGGTGCGGTTCAAAGACGCGCCCGAGGGCAGTTGCACGTCGACCATGAAGAAGCCCTTGTCCTCGGTCGGGATGAAGCTGGTCGGCGTGGTGGTAAAGAGCGTGTACATGGCGAAGAACAGCGCCGCGACGATGGCGATCGCGATGAGTGCGTGCTTGGCGAGGAAATCGACGATGGCGCTGTAGACCCGGGTCACCCAGTCGAACCCCTTGTTGAAACCACGGATGACGAAGTTCGGATGCATCCCCGGCTTCATCAGCACCGAAGCCAGCGCCGGGCTGAGCGTTAGCGCGTTGACCATGGAGATCAGCACCGAGACGGTGAGCGTCGCGCCGAACTGGCTGAACATGCGCCCGGTGATGCCGGGCAGCAGCAGCGTCGGCCCGAAGACCGCCGCAAGCACCAGAGAGGTTGCGACGATCGGCCCCGTCACCTCTGCCATGGCGCGTTTGGTCGCCTCGACCGAGCCGATCTCGGGGTGCTCGTGCAGGATGCGCTCGACGTTCTCGACGACGATGATGGCATCGTCCACCACCAGCGCGATGGCGAGGATGAGTGCAAAGAGCGTCACCGTGTTGATCGTCATGCCGAAGGCGTAGAGCACCGCCAATGTGCCGATGATCGACACTGGCACGGCGATCGTCGGGATCAGCGTCGCCCTTACCGAGCCGAGGAAGATGTAGGTCACCGCCACCACGAGCAGGATGGTGAAGATCATGGTGATCACCGTCTCTTCGAGCGAGGCCTCGATGAAAAGCGTGGTGTCATGGCCGATGACGTAATCGACCCCTTCGGGGAAGTACTGCTTCAGCTCCTCCATCTTCTCGCGCACCGCCTCGGCCACCTCGAGCGAGTTCGCCTCGCTCAGCTTGTAGACCGCCAGCAGCACGCCGGGCTGGTTGTTGAACTCGCCGTAGCCCTTGTAGGCAAAGGCCCCGAGCTCGATCCGCGACACGTCGCGCAGGCGCACCACCGAGCCCGCGTCATTGGCGGACAGGATGATATCGCCGAACTCCTCTTCGGTTTCGAGCCGGCCCTTGGTGGTCAGCACGTATTGGAACTGGGTGTCCTCCGCGGCCGGGGCGGCGCCGAGCGAGCCGACGGCAGCCTGCACGTTCTGCTCCTTCACCGCCGCGACGATCTCGTTGACCGTAAGATTGTGGTTGGCCATCTGCACCGGGTCGAGCCAGGCCCGCATGCCGTAGTCCAGCGCGCCGATGTTCTCGGCGGCGCCGACACCGGTGATGCGCGCCAGCTCGCCCTCGACGTTGATCGAGGCGTAGTTCGACAGGAAGAGCCCGTCGAAGCGCCCGTCGGGCGAGATGATGTCGACCACCATCAGGATGTCGGGATTGCGCTTTCGCACCCGGATGCCGCGCTGGCGCACCTCTGCGGGCAGAGAGGGTTCGGCCAGCGCCACCCGGTTCTGCACGTCGACCTGCGCCAGATCGGCGTCGACGCCGGTCTCGAAGGTCACGGTCAGCGTGTAGGAGCCGTCCGAGGCGGCCTTGGATTCCATGTAGGCCATGCCCTCGGCGCCGTTCACCTCGTCCTCAATGGGCGCGGCGACAGCCTGCAACAGGGTTGCCGCGTCGGCGCCGGGGTAGTTCGCGCGGACCACGACCTTGGGCGAGGTGATGTCGGGATACTGGTCGATGGGCATCACGGTCAGGGTCAGTAGACCGAACAGCGTGATGAGCATGGAAAGGACAAAGGCGAACTTGGGTCGCCTGATGAAAAATAGAGGTCCCATGAAATTCTCCGCTGCCGGGGCTCAGCTGTCGTAGGGTTGCGGCGAGACTGTGAGGCCGGGACGCATGCTTTGCAGGCCTTCCACGACCACCTGCTCGCCATCCGCGAGACCTTCGGTGATGGTCCAGTTGGCGCCGCTGCGGACGCCGACGCTGATGGTGCGGCGCTCGACGGTGTTGTCTTCGCCGACAACCCAGACGAAGTGGCCCTGCTGGTCGAGGCTCACCGCCCGCTGCGGGATCAGCGGGGCCTGGATCGGCTCGATCACCTGACCGCGGATGGTCACGTTCTGACCCGGCAGAAGCACCCCATGGGGGTTGGGAAAGAGCACGCGGGCCGCGATCGTGCCGGTGCTGGCCGCGCCGGTGTTGTCCCAGTTCTCGAAGGTGCCCTTCTCGGGATAGACCTCGCCGCCGGGCAGGATGGCCTCGAGTTCGAGCGGCGGGATCGATCCGCCAGCCTCCTGGATCTCGAGCCGCTTGGCGAGGAAGCCGAAGTAGTTCGACTGGTCGACCAGCCCGACCGCGTAGATCGGATCGAGCGAGACGATGGTCGCGATGTAGGGGGGTTGGGTCGGATCTCCCACGGTGAAGAGATCGCCGACGGAATAGTTCGGCGCCGAGATACGGCCGCTGAAGGGCGCATAGACCTTGGTGTCCGCAAGGTCTTCCTCTGCCTGCGCGATCTGCGCGCTGGCCACGTCGACCTGGGCCTGCGCCACGTCTGCCTGAGCCTGCGCATATTCGACCTCGCGCTGCGAGACGGTGTTGCTCTGCGAGAGCTGGGTGGCTCGGTCGAGGTCGAGATCCGCCTTGATCGCCGCCGCTTCGGCCTGTTTCAGCGCGGCGTGCGCCTGCGCAAGGGCGATACGGTAATGAGTCTCGTCCATCTCCACCAGCAGATCGCCCTTTTCGACAAAGTCGCCGGCGGTGATGTGCATCGCGGTGATCTGCGCTTGCACCGTCGGGCGGACCGACGCGGTGTTGAGTGCCTCGATGCGCGCCGGATGGGTGAACGAGGGGCGAATGCTTTGCGTCTCGACCGTCTGGACGAGGACCGTGGGGCCGGGGGCCTCGGCGGTGTCCTGCGCGAGCGAAGGGGTGGCAGTCGTGGAGGCAAGAATAAACGCGCACAGAGCGACAGCCGAAAACGATTCAATCAGTCTAAAGAACATATCAATGGTCCTTCCAAGGACGGATCTATGCCCCTGAGCTTACACGATATGAACGAAATAGCGACAACCTCTGCACCCAAGGCGCGAGCTTCCGCGCATGTCCAAGTATTCGGGATTGAATTTATACAAGGTGCTTTCTGGAGGTCGGTTTGTGTCTCGGCGCGCCCGACGCACTCTTGTCATACGAAATTATTGACAGTCATCATACAACTCATTCATAACCGCCGCGTAACGTCATACGCATCTATGGGAGGAGAGGATGATGTACTTCACCAAGACCAAAACGGCCCTGGTCGCGGCGACCGCGCTGTGCGGGCTGCTGGCAGGGGCGGCACAGGCAGAGACCTGGCGTGCCTGGGCGATCCACCCCGAGGATTATCCGAACGTGGTCGCCATGCAGCAGTTTGCAGACGAGGTGACCGAAAAGACCGAGGGTCGGATCGAGCCGACCGTCTACGCCAACGGCGTGCTAGGCGCGCAGCCCGATGCGATTGAACAGGTCCGTGCCGGCGCCATCGCGGTGGGGAACTTCAACATGGGCCCGATGGGCGAGATCGTCCCGGCGACCAACGTGCTGTCGCTGCCCTTCATCTTCCGCGACGTGGACCACATGCACAAGGCGATGGACGGCGAGATCGGCCAGCGCTTCTCGGATGCGCTCTCGGAAGAGGGGCTGGTTGCCCTGTCATGGATGGATAGCGGCTCGCGCTCGTTCTACAACACCAAGCACCCGATCGAGACACCCGCCGACATGGACGGCATGAAGTTCCGGGTGATGAGCAACGATCTTTACGTGCAGATGGTCGACCAGCTGGGCGGCAACGCAACGCCCATGGCTTATGGCGAGGTCTACCAGTCGCTGAAGACCGGCGTGATCGACGGCGCCGAGAACAACTACCCGTCGTTCGAGAGCTCGAACCACTACGAGGTGGCCAAGTACTACTCGATCACCAACCACCTGATCATCCCCGAGTGCATCTGCGTCTCGACCAAGGTCTGGGACAAGGTCTCGGACGAGGACAAGGCGATCGTCACCGAGGCGGCGGTTTCGGCGGCGGAAACCCAGCGCGAGCTCTGGGCTGAGCGCGAGGGCGCCTCGAAGCAGAAGGTGATCGATAGCGGCGTGACTGTGAACGAGGTCACCGACGCGGCGGCGTTCCAGGCGGCGATGGAGCCGGTCTACGCCAAGTTCATCGAGAGCAACCCGGATCTGGAAGGCCTGATCCGCGACATCCAAGCGATCGAGTGATCTGAAGCAGGCTCAGGCGTGTCCCCGCGGGGACACGCCCATTCCGGGAGAGACCATGGCACAGAGCCACGTGGCCGGGGCAGGGGCCGTCTATCGCCTGCTCGACCTGCTAGCGCGGGTCTGCGTGACGGTGGCCGGAACCGGCCTCGTCCTCCTGATCGCCATCTTCGGCTGGCTGGTCTGGGGGCGCTACATCCTGAACGACACCCCCACCTGGGTCGAGCAGCTGGCGCTGCTCCTCGTGGTCTGGATCACCTTTCTCGGGGCTGCGGCGGGCGTCTGGGGCCGCACCCACCTCTCGGTGGATTTCCTGCGCGACGCCTTTCCCGGCCCGATCGCCATGGCGATGAAATGGCTCGCGCTCGTCGGCGTGCTGATCTTCGCGCTCTGCCTCGGCTGGCAGGGCTACATCCTGGCCGAGAACACCTGGGCCCGCACCGTGCCGATGCTCGGTATCTCCGAGGGCCTGCGCGCCGTGCCGATGGCCATCTGCGGCGCTCTGAGCGCGCTTTTCACCCTCTATCAAATGGCCGAGCTGGCAAAGGGTCGCGGGTACTGACATGGGTTTGATCATTCTTTTCGGGACTTTCGGCTTTGGTCTCATCTGCGGCATGCCGGTGGCCTTCGCACTGGGCCTCGCTGCGGTCAGCGGCTTCGTTTACGAGGGTTTGCCGCTCTTCATCGCCTTCCAGCGGGTGCTCTCGGGCATCTCTGTCTTCTCGCTGCTGGCCATCCCCTTCTTCATCTTCGCCGGCGAGCTGATGATGCATGGCGGCATCGCCGGGCGGCTGGTGCGGCTGGCCTCTTCGGCGGTGGGCGCGATGCGCGGCGGGCTGGGCGTGGTCAACGTCGCCTCATCCATGCTCTTCGGCGGCATTTCGGGCTCGGCAGTGGCCGACACCTCGGCGCTGGGATCGATCCTCATCCCAGTGATGAAGGAAAAGGGCTATGACCCCGACTACGCGGTGAACGTCACGGTGACCTCCTCGGTGGCGGGCGTGGTGATCCCGCCGTCGCACAACATGATCCTCTTTGCCGTGGCGGCGGGCGGCGTGTCGGTCTCGAAACTGTTCATCGCAGGCGTCATCCCCGGCATCCTGATGTGCCTCTGCCTCGGCATCGTGGCCTATGCGGTGGCCGTGCGCCGCGGTTACCCGGCTGAAACCTTTCCGGGATGGAAGGCGCTCGGCCTGTCCTTCGTTGTCGCCCTGCCGGGGCTGATGACCGCGATCATCGTGGTGGGCGGCGTGCTCTCGGGCGTCATGACGGTCACAGAGTCCGGCGCTTTCGGCGCGATCTGGGCCATCCTCGTGACCACCTTCGTCTACCGCGAGCTGAGCTGGGCGGGCTTCAAGACCGCCGTCGTCAGCTCGGTGCGCACGACGGCGCTGGTGATGCTGCTGGTGGCGACGGCCTCGGCCTTTTCCTACCTGCTGACCCTCTACCGGGTGCCCGAGCTGCTGGCGGGCGCGGTCACCGGGATTTCCGACAACCCCTTGGTGATCCTGCTGCTGCTGAACCTGATCTTGCTGGTGCTCGGGATGATCATGGACATGGCGGCGCTGATCCTGATCTGCACGCCGATCTTCCTGCCCGTCGCGGTGGGGCTCGGCATGGACCCGGTGCAATTCGGCGTGGTGATGATGATGAACCTCGGCCTTGGCCTCTGCACCCCGCCGGTGGGCGCCTGCCTCTTCGTGGGCTGCGTCGTCGGCGGCGTGCGGATCGAACAGGCGGTGAAGACGATCCTGCCATTCTACGCGGCGATCCTCGTGGCGCTGATGCTGGTGACATATGTGCCCGCCTTCTCCATGTTCCTGCCAAGCCTGATGGAGTGAGAGACATGATGATGAAACGTATCCTGATTACCGGCGCGGCGGGCCAGCTTGGCACCATCCTGCGCGAGACGCTGAAGCCCCACGCCGAGGAGCTGCGCCTGTCGGACATCACCGAGATCACCGACCTTGGCGCCAACGAGAGCTTCGTGCCCTGCGACATCGCCGACGGCGACG
The DNA here is from genome assembly GCF_003111685.1 of Alloyangia pacifica. Taxonomy (NCBI): domain Bacteria; kingdom Pseudomonadati; phylum Pseudomonadota; class Alphaproteobacteria; order Rhodobacterales; family Roseobacteraceae; genus Alloyangia; species Alloyangia pacifica. The sequence continues at coordinate 1,108,227 of NZ_CP022189.1, forward strand.
CGGTCAAGGCGTTGGTCGAGGGCTGCGACGGGGTGGTGCACCTTGGCGGCATATCGGTGGAAAAGAACTTCGACCTGATCGAGGCGGCCAACCTGCGCGGCGTCTACAATCTCTACCAGGCGGCGCGGATGCACGGCATGCCCCGGATCATCTTTGCCAGCTCCAACCACACCATTGGCTACTATCGGCAGGAAGAGCGGCTGAAGCACACCGACCCGTTCAAGCCCGACGGGCTCTACGGCGTGTCGAAGATCTTCGGCGAGGCGGTGGCCAGCCTCTACCACGACAAGTTCGGGCAGGAGAGCGCATTGGTGCGCATCGGCTCCTGCACCCCCAAGCCCGAGAACTGGCGGATGCTGTCGACCTGGCTCAGCCCGCGCGATTTCACCTCGCTGATCATGGCCGCCTTCACCGCGCCGCGGCTCGGCTGCACCGTGGTCTGGGGGCAATCGGCGAACGACATGGGCTGGTGGGACAATTCCCACGCCGCCTTCCTCGGCTGGGTGCCGCAGGACAATTCCCAGGACTATGCCGAGGAAATCCGCCGCTCCGTGCCGCGCCCCGGACCCGAGGACTCGGTGGCGAAATACCAGGGCGGCGTCTTCACCGACGAGCCCATTCACCAAAGCTGACACATCCCCGAACACCCCACAGGCCCGCACGCGCGCGCCCCAGAAAGAGGACCCTCGCATGGACCCGCAACAGATCAAACAGGCGCTCGGCTCCGGCCTGCTTTCCTTCCCGGTCACCCCGTTCGACGCCGACAACAGGTTTGCCGCCGACCCCTACCAGAAACACGTCGAGTGGCTCTCGGGCTTCGACGCCCCTGTGCTCTTTGCCGCGGGCGGCACGGGCGAGTTCTTTTCGCTGACCCCGGACGAGATCCCGGTCATCGTCAGGGCCGCCAAGGAAAGCGCCGGAAAGACCGCGATCGTGTCGGGCTGCGGTTACGGTACCGAGATCGCCAAGGGCATCGCACGCTCGGTCGAGGCGGCGGGCGGTGACGGCATCCTGCTTCTGCCGCACTACCTGATCGATGCGCCGCAGGAAGGTCTCTACGAGCACGTGAAGGCGGTCTGCGATGCCACCGGCATGGGCGTCATGGTCTACAACCGCGACAACGCGGTGCTGCAGGCCGACACGCTGGCGCGGCTTTGCGACGCCTGCCCGAACCTCGTCGGTTTCAAGGATGGCACCGGCGACATTGGCCTCGTGCGGCAGATCACCGCCAAGATGGGTGACCGGCTGACCTACCTCGGCGGCATGCCCACGGCGGAGCTGTTCGCCGAGGCCTACCTGGGCGCCGGCTTCACCACCTACAGCTCGGCGGTGTTCAACTTCGTGCCCGCGCTGGCCAACAAGTTCTACGCCGCGCTGCGGGCAGGGGACCGGACCATCTGCGAAGACATCCTCAAGAGCTTCTTCTACCCCTTCATGGACCTGCGCTCGCGCCGCAAGGGCTACGCGGTGTCAGCCATAAAGGCGGGCGTGCGGCTGGTCGGCTTCGACGCCGGGAAAGTCCGCGCGCCGCTCTCGGATCTTACCGGCGAGGAGGAAGAGATCCTCAAGGCCCTGATCGACGCGCACCAGTAAGGCAAGGACAGACCCATGAAGATTACCGAGATCCGCACCCATCTTCTGGAACACAGGCTGGAGACGGCGTTTGAAAGTGCCTCCATGCGCTTCGATCGGCGGGTGCATCTGCTGGTCGAGGTGGTCTGCGACGATGGCACCACGGGCTGGGGCGAATGCCTCGGCCCGGCGGGACCGAACCGCGCCATGGTCGAGGCCTATACGCCCTGGCTCATCGGCAAGGACCCTCTGGAGACGGAGAAGCACTGGGCCGTGCTCTACAACGCGCTGCGCGATCAGGGGCAGCGGGGGATCTCGGTCTGCGCGCTTTCCGGCATCGACATCGCGCTCTGGGACATCAAGGGCAAGCACTTCGGCGTGCCGGTCTCGACCCTGCTCGGCGGTCGCTTCCGCGAGAAGGTGCGGGCCTATGCCACCGGCTCGTTCAAGCGCGACGGGGTGGATCGGGTCGCGGACAATGCCGAGGAGACCGGCCGCCACGCGGCGGACGGCTTCCACGCGGTGAAGATCAAGATCGGCTTCGACCCTGCAGAGGACCTGCAGGTGATCAAGGCGGTGCGCGAGGCCATCGGCCCGGAGACCCGGCTGATGATCGACGGCAATCACGGCTATGACGTGATCGAGGCGGTGCGGGTCGGCAATGCCGCTGCCGAGTATGACATCGACTGGTTCGAAGAACCGGTGATCCCGGAGCAGCTGGGTGCCTATGCCGAGGTCCGCGCACGACAGCCGATCCCGGTGGCGGGGGGCGAGACATGGCACACCCGCTGGGGATTTGCCGAGCCGCTGCGGCGGCGGGTAATCGACATCGCCCAGCCCGACCTCTGCGGCGTGGGCGGCTTCACCGAGGCCAAGCGCGTGGCCGATCTTGCCACGCTGCACGGGGTGCGCGTGGTGCCGCACGTCTGGGGCACCGCGGTCCAGATCGCCGCCGCGCTGCAGTTCATGGCGTCGATGGTGCCCGACCCGGTGCGCCGCGGTCCGATCGAGCCGATCATGGAGTTCGACCGCACCCACAACCCGTTCCGGCAGGCGGTGGTGACGCGGCCCATCGAGCATGAGAACGGCTGGGTCACCATCCCAGACGCGCCGGGACTGGGGATCGAGATCGACCGCGCTGCCCTCAAGGATTTCGCACCGAAGGGCTGAACGTCCTGACGGCGTTCCGTCTCTCACCTCATATCGCCTCGAAGGACCGACGATGATCGACCGCAAGCTCACCGGCGCAAAGCCCAGGACCCGGATGCCCAAGGGCGCCTGCGACACGCAGATGCACATGTACCTGCCGGGCTACGGCTGGCGGGCGGATGGCAAAGGCGTGCCCGCCGAGCCTCTGCCCACGCCCGAGATGTACCGCAAGACCATGGGCTGGCTCGGCATCGACCGGGTGGTGATCACCCAGGGCAACGGGCACCAAATGGACAACGCCAGCCTGCTCGCCTGCGTCGCCGAGATGGGCGAGTGCGCGCGCGGCGTGGCGGTGATCACCGGCGAGACCTCGGAGGCGGAGATGACGCGGCTGGCCGAGAGCGGGATCGTCGGCGCGCGGATCATGGATCTGCCCGGCGGGGCGGTGGGTCTCGATCAGCTCGAGGCGGTGGATGCGCGCGCCCATGCGGCGGGATGGATGATGGCGGTGCAATTCGACGGCACCGCGCTCCAGGAGCTGGAGCCGAGGCTGGCGAAGCTGAGATCCAACTGGGTGCTCGACCATCATGGCAAGATCTTCGGCGGCATCACCCCCGAGCATGTCGCCACCATCAAGCGGCTCATCGACGGGGGCCGGTGCTGGTTCAAGTTCGCCGGCTGCTACGAGGCGACCACGATGTCGGGCCCCGACTATCCCGACATCGCCGCGCTCAGCCGCGAAATTGGGGCTCACGCCCCCGAGCGCATCGTCTGGGGCACCAACTGGCCGCACAACGCCGCCAGCCGCACCGAGGACTATCCCGACGACGCTCATCTGCTGGATCTTGCCATGAGCTGGCTGCCGGATGACGCGCAGCACCGCGCACTGGTGGAGAACCCGCAGCAGCTCTATGGTTTTCCTCAGATAAGCTAGGGAGACAGCATGGCCCGGATACTTTGCTATGGCGACAGCCTCACCTGGGGGCACGATGCCGCCAATGGCGCGCAGCGCCACGCGATTGCCGATCTCTGGCCCTCGGTGCTGGCCGAGGCGCTTCCTGGTGTCACGGTGCTGGCCGACGGGGTCGGCGGGCGCACCACCTCCTTTGACGATCATGCCGCGCCCTGTGACCGCAACGCCACGCGCACGCTGCCGGTGGCGCTGGCGGCGCATATGCCGCTCGATGCGGTGGTGATCCTTCTGGGTACGAACGATCTCAAGCCGAAGTTCGGCGGGATGGCGATCAGCGCGCAGCAGGGGATGCGCCGGCTGGTCCAGCTGGTGCGGGGCTTTCCCTACACGCCTGCCAGCGCGGTGCCCAAGGTGCTGATCGTCGCGCCGCCGCTTTGCACCGCGCCTGCGCAGGGCGCCTCCGACAGCCCCATCCGTGCCGAGCAATCGGCGCTCTTCGCCCCGCTCTACGCGGCGCTGGCAGAAGAGATGGGCGTGGCCGTCTTCGATGCAGGAACCGTCGCGCAGGCCTCGCCGGTGGATGGCATCCACCTCGATGCGGCGAACACCCGCGCGATCGGCGCGGCATTGGCAGAGCCGGTGCGCGCGCTGCTGGCTATCTGACCCGTCAGGCGGGGGCGCGGGCGGTGAGCCGCTGCGCCGCCGCCATCATCAGCGGGCCGACGCCCTTGGCATCATCCTCGACAACCTCCTCGCTGAGGTAATACTCGCGCGAGCCATCGCGCATCTTGCCATCGAAGCCGCCGAGCCCCGCCACGTGGCAGATGCCGGTGAGCCGAGTCACGCCGCCCTCCGTCTCCAGCCGGGAGTCGACCAACGCATCATGGGCGCGTTGCCCGGCGTCGAACCATTCGCCCAGACCAAGTTCGGTGCCGCGCATCAGCGCGTAGGCGAACATGGCCGAGGCCGAGCTTTCCTCGTAGTTGCCCGGCAGGTCCGGCGCGTCGAGCACCTGCGGCCAGAGACCGGATGCGGCTTGCTGGCGCACGACGGAGGTGAGCAGATCGAAGGTCTGGCGCTTCGGCGCGCGCTCGGGAGCCAGCGCAGAGATGTCGACCAGCGCCATGGCAAGCCAGCCCACAGCGCGCGCCCAGACCGCCGCCGACTTGCCGGTCTCGGGATCGGCCCAGCCCTGCGCCCTTGCCGCGTCGTAGCCATGCACGTAAAGCCCCGCCGGGCCGCGGGTCAGCTCGAGCGCGCGCGCAAGCTGCGCCAGCGCATCCTCGACCAGCGCGGGTTGCGCCTGGCGTATCCCGTATTCGATCTGGAAGGGCAGGCCCATGTAGAGCCCGTCGAGCCAGACCTGCTGCGGGTAGCGCTGCTTGTGCCAGTAGTTGCCTGCTGCGGTGCGCGGGTGGCGTGAGAGCTGCTCGGCGAGATGCCCGGCGGCTGCCATGTAGCGCGGATCCCCGGTCTCGTCGGCGAGGTGGAAGAGACAGCGCCCCGCAAGGATGTGGTCGATGTTGAACTCGTCGATCCGGTAGCCCGCCAGCGTGCCGTCGCGGGCGATCTGCGCATCTGTCAGGCGTCTGAGGTGATCCCACCAGCGCGCCTCGCCGGTGGCCTCGTGCAGCAAGGCGAGGCCACGGTAGACGCAGCCGTCCTCGTAGCACCAGCTGCCGGCCTTGTAATGGCTGTAGCGGGCCGCGAAGGCGTCGAAATACTCCAGGACATCGGGAAGGGTCATGGCTGGGCGAGGCTCCGGTTGAGGACATCGTCGGTGCTGAGCGGGGCGGCGTCGGCAGACAGATCCCCGACGACCGTGGCGTGTTCGGCGCGCACGCCCGAGTGGCGCAGGGCGCGCACGCCGTCGGCCATGAGCGGCGGCGCGGGGCGGGCGCCGGGATCAAGCGAGACCAAGGTGACCTTCGAGAGCCGGATCGGGCCGATCGGGGCTTCTGGCAGGCCGAGGAAGGCGCCGAGCGCATGGGCAAGGCTGCGCACCTCGACGTTCTCGACGGTGATCTTGCCGATGCGCGGCGTCAGTTGGCTGACCGCGGCGGGCGCGCGGGACTGCACCCAGTCCGCATGGCCGTCGTGGTCGCAGAAGTAATGGGCGTTGGCCGAAAAGGCGGTGAGCACCCCGTCCATGGTCACGTTGCGCATGACAATGCGGGCAATCTCGCCGCCGCGGCCGCGCCGGGTCTTCAGCCGCAGCCCGCGGTCGGTGCCGACCATCTCGCAATCGCACACGGTCACGTCGGTGACGCTGCCCGACATCTCCGAGCCGATGACGCAGCCGCCGTGGCCCCGCTCCATCAGGCAATGCTGCACGGTGATGCGGCGGGTGGGGCGCAGGTGATCCGCCTCGCCCTTGTCGCCGCGCTTGCCCGCCTTGATCGCGATGCAGTCGTCGCCGACCGAGAAATGCGTGCCGACGATGGTGACGTCCTCGCACATGTCGGGATCGAAGCCGTCGGTGTTGGGGCTGTCGTGCGGCGCCTGAATGGTCAGGCAGGCGGCAAAGAGATCGTGGCAGCCCTGCGGGTGGATGGTCCAGCTCGGCGCGTTGCGGATGGTGAAGCCGATGAGGCGGGTGGCCTCGGCGTCGATGAGATGCAGCCCGCGCGGGCGGCGGGCACCCTCGCGCGTTTCCTTGGCCCAGGTCCACCAGTCGCCGCGGTCGCCGCCGCCGTCGAGCGTGCCGAGACCCTCGATGGTCAGGTTGCGCGTGCGTATGGCGTGCAGCGGTGCGCGGAAGCAGGGTTCGGGCAGCCCTTCCCAGGAGCCGAGCATCGTGCCGTCGGGGTTGCGGGCGGGCAGGATCGGCCAGCCGCTGCGGTCGGAGGAGGGGGCGAGGGTGGCGCCTTCGGAAAGGTGCAGGATCATGTCCGAGCGCAGCTCGACCGGGCCGCAGACCCAGTGGCCGGGCGGGACGATCAGCGTGCCGCCCTTCGGCAGCGCGGCGATCGCCTGGGTAAAGGCGGCGGCGTTACCGGCGGCGGCGAGGGGCGTGTCTGCCAGGCCCGCGCGGGCACCGAAGTCGGTCACTTCCAGCGCGCCGGGGCAGGGGGCCGTGGTGAAGCCCAAGGTCTCGCCGCCGCAGTAGAAGGCGTAATCGCTGTCCGGCTCCAGTGGGCCGAGCGGCAGCACCACGCGGGACGCCATGCCCTCGGCGACGGTCTCGCCGTTGCGGCTCAGGCGCCAGGGGCGGGCCGGGTCGAGCGTGAAGCGGGCAGGCGGCGGCGCGAGGCAAAGCACGGCCATGCGCGGGGTCACCGCGGCGCAACGGAGGGTCATGGGGCGGACTTTCGTCTTGGGGATGCGGGGCGGCCCGGAGTGGCGGGCCGCCCCCTTGGAAGACCTCAGGTCCGAGGTCAGTCGAACTGGCTCAGCACGTCGTTGGCGCCTTCGATGATGTACGCGGCGGCTTCCTCGGCGCTGACCATGCCGTAGGCGAATTCCTCGAGCGTATCGACGAAGGTGGCGCGCAGCTCGGGGTGCTCGTTGAACGGCGACACGGCGGGGCCTTCGGAGGCCATCATGATCTCATGCGCCTCGAGCAGTTCGGGCTTGATCTGGCCGGCGGCCTGCAGCCGCTCCAGCGCTACCTTCGAGGCCGGCAGGCCCCGGGTGTCGCCAAGCGCGTCGATGCCCTCGGGCTCGTTGACCAGGCAGTTGAGGATTTCGGCCGCGGCCTCGGGGTTCTTGGAGTTCTTCGACACGGCAAAGAGCATCGACGGCTTGCGGTAGACACCTTGGGTCACCGCGTCCTCGAAGGTCACCATCGGTACGGCGGCCAGCAGTTCTCCGTCCTGCAGCGGATCGGAGAACTTGAAGTAGGTGCTGTCCCACTCGTAGGAGCCGGCGATCTTGCCCTCGGCCCAGGCGGTCTTTTCGTAGAGCTTCACGTTGCCCTCGGCGGCCTCGTCCTGGCGCGACTGGATGGCACCGGTGTCGACCATGCGCTGATAGAAGTTGATCCCTTCGGTCAGCTCTTCGGGGGTCCATGCTACGCGGTTGGTTTCCGGGTCCACGAGGTCCTTGCCGGTCTTCTGGGTGACCGCGAGCGAGACCAGCAGCTGGGCGCTTTCCGAGACGGCGTTGAACAGGCGGTACTCCTCGCCCTCCTTGTCGCGCAGCGCCTCGGCGGCGCCGAAGAATTCTTCCCAGGTCGTCGGCGCGCTCAGCCCGGCCTCTTCAAGCGTGGTGGTGTTGAAGAAGAAGACACGGCCGGTGGTCGAGACCGGGATGCCCTGCACGTGGCCCTTGACAGTGACGCCGTCGAGATCGGTCTGCGGATATTGCGACAGCTCCACCGCGCCGAGCTCGTTCAGGTCCGCAAAGCCGGTGCCATCGCGCGAGAAGAGCGGCAACCAGGGCCAGTTCACCTGGATCAGGTCGGCCTCGGTGCCGCCGGCCATCTGGGTGGTGAGCTTCTCGAGGTAGCCCGAGAAGCCGGTGAACTCGGGGGCGATGCTGTGGCCGTGTTTTTCGCCGCAGGCCTTGAGCGCTTCCTGCGTGGCGACGTGGCGCGAGTCGCCCCCCCACCAGCTCATCCGCAGCTCGGCGGCGTTTGCCATACTGGCGGCAGATGACAGCGCACAGGGCACCAGTGCGCTTGCAAGCAGCGCCTTTTTGATCGTCGACTTCATTTTGAAAACTCCTCCTCCAAGTTTTCGGATCAGCCCGCGAGGGGCAGGGATACGTTCGCGCCGCTCTGGCGGTCGAAGATATGCGCGTGGGCAAGATCGGGCGTCAGGCGGATGCTCTCGTCCGAGCGGTCGAGCGCGTCATATTCCGCGGCACCGGCGACGGTGGTGATCTGCTTTCCCTCGAGCATGGCATGCAGGTAGACCTCGTGCCCCATGAACTCGGCCGAGCGCAGGCGGGCGGTCAGCCCGTTGCCCGCCGAGAGCTTCATGTGCTGCGGGCGGATGCCGAGCGCCGCCTCCTGCGGCTTCGACTGCATCCGGCTCAGCACCGCCTCGTCGAGCGAGATCACCTGCCCGCCGAGGCGAAAGTCGGTGCCCTCGATCTCGCCGTCGATCACGTTCATCTCGGGCGAGCCGATGAAGCCCGCGACGAAGAGGTTGGCGGGGCGGTCGTAAAGCTCTTTCGGGGTGGCGACCTGCATGATGTGGCCATCCTTCATCACGCAGATGCGGTCGCCCATGGTCATCGCCTCGGTCTGGTCGTGGGTGACGTAGACCACGGTCGACGGGCGGCCCTCGGCCTTCAGCCGCTTGTGCAGGTCGGTGATCCGCACCCGCATCGAGGCGCGCAGCTTGGCGTCGAGGTTCGAGAGCGGCTCGTCGAAGAGGAACACCTCGGGCTTCTTGATAAGCGCGCGGCCCAAAGCCACGCGCTGCGCCTGTCCGCCGGAGAGCTGCTTTGGCAGCCGGTCGAGCAGCGGCTCGATCTCGAGGATGCGCGCGACCTCCTGCACGGCGGCTTCGCGCTCGGCTTTTGGCACATGCGCGAGGCGCAGGCCGAAGGCAAGGTTGGAGCGTACCTTCATGTGCGGATAGAGCGCGTAATTCTGGAACACCATGGCGATGCGACGCTTGCCGGGGGGCAGGGCGTTGACGATGCGATCGCCGATGCGGATCTCGCCGGAGGTCACCTCCTCGAGTCCGGCGATCATCCGCAGCGTGGTGGACTTGGCGCAGCCCGAGGGGCCGACAAGCACCATGAACTCGCCTTCTTCCACGTCGAGGTCGATGCCGTGCACTGCCTTGAACGCGCCGCCATAGACCTTTTCGAGCTTGCTGAGTTGCAGACGTGCCATTGCGATTATCCTTTCACCCCACCGGCCGAGAGGCCTTCGATGAAGTATTTCTGAGCCATGAAGAACACGATGAGCGCGGGCGTGATGGTGAGCACCGACATCGCCAGGATGCGGTTCCATTCGAACGCCTCGGTCGTGTCGATCGAGAGTTTCAGCGCCAGGCTGACCGGATACTTGTCGACCGAGCTGATGTAGATGAGCGGGCCGAGGAAGTCGTTCATCGTCCACATGAATTGGAAGAGGCACACCGAGATCAGCGCGGGGGCCAGCATCGGCACCACGATGAACACCAGCGTCTGCCAGCTGTTCGCGCCGTCGACCCGCGCCGCCTCTTCCATGTCGCCGGGGATCGCGCGCAGGAACTGCACCAGCATGAAGACGAAGAAGGCGTCACCGGCAAAGGCCGAGGGCACCCAGAGCGGCAGGAAGCTGTCGAGCCAGCCCAGATCGCGGAACAGCAGGTACTGCGGGATGCGGGTGACCACGTTGGGCAGCAGCAGGATGGCGATCACCGAGCCGAAGAGCAGCTTTTTCAGCGGGAAGTCGAAACGGGCGAAGCCGTAGGCTACCATGGTGCAGCTGATTGCCGTGCCGATCACCTTGGGGATGATGATCAAAAAGGAGTTCAGGAAGAACCGCCCGAAGGTGTAGGGGGTCGAGGTCTCCCAGCCCTTCACATAACCCTCGGCGGTGGGCTCCTGCGGGATGAAGCCGGGGTTGGCGAAGATCTCGGCGTTGGTCTTGAACGACGCGCCGACCAGCCAGATCAGCGGGTAGAGCATCAAGAGCCCCACCCCAAAGAGGATGACATAGCGGACCGCGGCCGAGACTTTGGCGTTGCGGATCTGCCGGGCGTTGGCCGCGCGGGCTTCGGCGAGGCCATCGGCACCGGCGGAAAGGACATCGGAGGCGTGGGAGATATCGGTCATGTTCAGCTCCGCTTGTCGCCGGCGTAGTAGACCCACTTCTTCGAAGACCAGAAGGCCGCGAGGGTGAGCACCATGATGATCACGAAGAGCACCCAGGCGATGGCCGAGGCATAGCCCATGTCGAAGCGGCGGAAGGCCTCGTCGTAGATGTACATCGGCAGGAGGTAAGTGGACTTCAGCGGGCCGCCCTGGGTGATGATGTAGGGGCCGTTGAACTCCTGAAACGCCTGGACCATCTGCATGATCAGGTTGAAGAAAATCACCGGGGTGATCAGCGGGATGGTGATGAACAGGAAGCAATGCGCCTTGCTCGCGCCGTCGATCTCGGCGGCCTCGTAGAGCGACTTGTCGATCGACTGCAGGGCCGCGAGGAAGATCACCATCGCCGAGCCGAATTGCCAGCAGCGCAGCAGCGTGATGGTGAAGAGCGCGTTCTGCGGATCGCCGAACCAGTTCACCGCCTCGAAGCCGAGCCCGGTGAGCATCATGTTCACCAGCCCCTCGGAGGCGAAGATGTAACGCCAGAGCACCGCGATGGCGATCGACCCGCCAAGGATCGACGGCACATAGAAGGCGGTGCGGAAGAAATTGATGAACTTCAGCTTGTAGTTGAGGATATAGGCGATGAAGAGCGCGAAGGCGAGCTTCAGTGGCACCGTGGTGAACACATAGATCAGCGTCACCGTCAGCGACCGTCTGAACGTCCGGTCCTTGGTGAAGAGATCGGTGTAATTCTCCAGTCCCGTCCATCTTGGTGCCGACATGAGGTTGTAGTCGGTGAAGCTGAGATAGAGCGAAGCCCCGAAGGGGATCATCGTGAAGACCAGAAGACCGATGATATAGGGCGCGAGGTAGCCAAGCCCCAGAGCGCGCTTGCGCGTCATGGCCGACCTCCCTCGCCCCGACCTGCCGAGACGGCGGTCAACTTCGGCAAAATAAGCATATGTCCTCCCGAACTGTGCGGAATTCGCCCGTCCCGTGACGTCAGCTTGCCCCCTCCTCGGGGCTGGCGGGTGACAGGCGGTCCTCTACAGTTGTATGATGAATTCATGACAGATGGCGAGCGTGGATTGAATTCACCAAGATGGCGAAAAAGATGGACGAAATCGGAGGTTCAATTCTCGACCGGGTGCCCGCCTCCGCGCTGACCCTGACGCTGACCCGTTCAGCGATCCGCATGCAGCACTCGAGGCTCTGGCGGATCGAGAAGGAAAACCCGGTCGAGGACCTGGTGATCGCGCTCGAGGGGCGCGGCGAGTACATCGTGGGCAAGGAGCGCTTCCCGCTGGCGCCGGGCGAGGCGATGCTGTTGCGGCGGGGCGAAGCCTTCTGCGGCTGGAACGAGGGCGCGGGTCTCTACACCGGGCTGGCGCAGCATTTCACACTCGGCATCTACGGCGACACCGACCTCATCGCGCAGATGGACCTGCGGCGGAAGGTGCGGCTGTCACGCTGGGCCGAGCTGGCGCCGCTCATTCGCAGCTACCGACAGAGCGCGCCGCCGAATTCGGTGACGCTGATGCAGCACCACCTCTTCATGGTCTTTCTGATCGCCTTCATCGATGATGCCTTCCTGGGCTGGCGGCAGGGCGGGGCTGTGCCGATTGACGGGGCGGCGGCGATCGATCTGGCGGTGATGAAGGCTGCGGCGCAGATTTCGACCGCACCGCTCGATCCCGAGGTTGCGGCGCGGGCGGTCGAGGCAGCCCCCTACAACGACGACTATTTCCATCGCGCCTTCCGCGACCGGCTCGGGCGTACGCCGCGCCAGTACCAGGAGTATTGCCGGATGGAGCGGGCCATGTCGTTGCTCGAGCGCGGCATGAGCCCGTCGCAGGTTGCCGAGGAAATCGGCTATGCCGACCCTTATTACTTCAGCCGGGCCTTCAAGCGGCAAATGGGCATCAGCCCGCGCGGCCACCAGCAAAGGGTGAAGCGCGCGCAGGACGGGCAGGTCATGGGTATGGACGAGGCCGATCAGGCACGGGCCCTGGGGCAGGCATGAGCGCCTGTTTCAGAGGAAATCGTCGCGGCGCGGGGTGAAGCAGTCGATCAGCCGCCCGGCGTCATGGCACTCGCAGCCGTGCTTGGCATTGGAGGGGATGACAAAGCTGTCGCCCGGCTTCACCTCGAAGCTCTCGTCGCCGAGGAAGAAGGTAAAGCGCCCGCTCTCGCAATAGGTCGACTGCACATGCGGGTGGTGATGCATCGCGCCTTTGGCTCCGGTCTCGAAGCGGAATGAGACGACCATCAGCTCGGGGCTGTCGGCCAGCACCTGCCGGGCGACGCCGGTGTCGGGAAAGACGACGGGGAAATTGCTCATGAGAGCCTCCTGTTGGGCCTATTGACCGGACTTGCGCAGCAGGTTGCGGTAGCGTGACTGCGCGCCCTTGAGATGCAGGCGCATGGCCCGCCGTGCGTCGTCCTCGTCGCCGTCGATGATCGCGCTGACGATGGCCTCGTGCTCGGCGTCGATGGCCTGCAGGTAGGTCGCGGTGGCGGCATCGGTGCCGTCGCTCAGCGCGTGGCGCGGGATCAGGCTTGCCCCGATCATCGACAGGAAGTCGCGAAAGCGCGGGTTGTTGGTGGCATCGGCGATGGCGAGATGCAGCTCGAAATCCGCCGGCGCCGTCGGCTCTCCCGATGCGGCCTTGGCACGCAGCGCCGCCAGCGCCTGCAGGATCAGCTCTTCCTGCGCGGGCGAGCGGCGCAGGGCGGCGAGCCCTGCAGCCTCGACCTCGACGGCGGTGCGCAGTTCGAGCATCTCGATCATCGAGGAAATGCGTACGAAATCGATGTTCTGGAACGGCAGGTCCAGCTCAGGGCGCTGGTCGAGCACGAAGACCCCGGCGCCCTGCCGCGGCTCCACCAGCCCGTCGTAGCGCAGCGATGCCACCGCCTCGCGCACCACGGTGCGGCTGACCTCGAACTCCTCGGTCATCTTGGCCTCGCTCGGCAGGCGGCTGCCGGGGGCGTATTGCCCGCTCTCGATCTGCGCCCGCAGGCGGTCACGCACCTGCTCGACGAGGGTCTTGCCGCTGCCGCGCGAGGGGCGGGCCGTCCTGACTTTCTGCTCGGTCACGTTCTTGGTCTTCTTGTTCCTGGCTTGGTCATACATATAATACAGGTTTCCTCGGGGCTGTCCATGTCCGGTGGCGGGAAGATCGCCGCGCGCTCTCGATCTTCCATCCCATTGGCGAGGCGGCAGGCAGGAGTTTTCCTGTAGTTATTTCAAGAAGATGGACGGCAGTGCCTAGGCTGGCCATCCGCGAGCAAGGCGGCGCCCGGACATCTGACCGCTTCGCAATGTTGTATGATAACATCTTGAAGGCGAGGGCCATCCGTGGTTCCTTGGCCGCGACAGCCTGACCGGCCCCGGCCGCGCAGGCAGAGATTCTGGGAGAGAGCACATGCTGACCGTCGAAACCCGCCACGCCATCCACCCGACCCAGGCCCGCGACATGTGGACCGAGGAGCTGCGCGAGCACTTCCTTACCCAGGGCATGTTCCGCGAGGGCGAGATCCGGCTCGTCTACACCCATTACGACCGTTTCGTCATGGGCGGCGCGGTGCCCGGCGCCGGCACGCTGACGCTCGACGTGGTGGACGAGACCCGGACCCCGAGCTTTCTTGATCGCCGCGAGATGGGCATCGTCAACATCGGCGAGGCGGGCACTGTGGAGGCCGGGGGCGAGACCTACGAGATGGGCCGGGGCGATGTGCTTTACCTCGGAATGGGCACGGGGGTGGTGTCCTTCTCCGGCGCGGGGCGCTTCTACATCACGTCCTGCCCGGCGCATAAGAGCTACCCGTCGAAGCTGATCACCCTGGCCGATTGCGTCGAGGTGACCATGGGCGCGCCAGAGACCTCGAACAAGCGCACCATCAAGCAGTTCATCCATCCGCAGGTGATGGAGAGCTGCCAGCTGATCCTCGGCTATACCTCGCTGGAGGAAGGCTCGGTCTGGAACACCATCCCCAGCCACATCCATGACCGCCGTATGGAGGCATATCTCTACTGGGGCATGGACGAGGAGAGCCGCGTGCTGCATCTGATGGGCGAGCCCGACGAGACCCGGCACCTCTTCGTCGCCAACGAGGAAGGCGTCGTCAGCCCGAGTTGGTCGATCCACTCCGGCGCGGGCATCGGCAAGTATACCTTCATCTGGGCGATGGCTGGCGACAACGTCGATTACACCGACATGGACTTCATCCAGCCCAAGGACCTGCGCTGATGTCCGGGCTCTTCTCGCTCGAGGGAAAGCGCGCGCTTGTCACAGGTGCCAACACCGGCATCGGCCAGGCCATCGCCGTGGCGCTTGCCGGGCAGGGGGCCTCGGTCACCTGCGCCGGGCGCCGCGCCTGCGACGAGACGGTGGGGATCATCGAGGCGGCGGGCGGCAAGGCGGAGAGCCTGCTGCTCGATTTCGCCGACCCGATGGCGGCCAAGGAGGTGTTCAAGGGCGCGGGCTATTCGCTGCTGGTCAACAATGCGGGGATCATCCGGCGCGCCGACAGCATCGAGTATTCCGAGGAAGACTGGGACGCGGTGACCGACGTCAACATGAAGGCGCTCTTCTTCACCTGCCAGGCGTTCGGCCGCGAGCTGATCGCGACAGGACAGGAGGGCGCAGTGGTCAACATCGCCTCGCTGCTGTCCTTCCAAGGCGGCATCCGGGTGCCAGCCTACACCGCGTCCAAACATGGCGTGGCGGGGATCACCAAGATCCTCGCCAATGAATGGGCCCCGCATGGCATCACCGTCAATGCCATCGCCCCGGGCTATATCGCCACCAACAACACCGAGGCGCTGCGCGCGGATGCGGAACGCTCCAAGGCCATTCTCGAGCGCATCCCCGCCGGGCGCTGGGGCGATCCAGAGGACATCGGCGGCACCGCCGCTTACCTCTGCTCCCGCGCGGCGCGCTACGTGACGGGCGCGGTGCTCAACGTCGACGGCGGCTGGCTCGCGCGCTGAGGCCGGGCTCCGGCGGGCGTATTTGGAAAGAGAAGGGGGAGGGCATCGCTCTCCCCTTCGGCGTTTGCGCCCGCCCTGTCTTTTGGGTCCAAATATCCCGGGGGAGAGCCGCGCAGTGGCATGGGCGGAGCCCCCTTTTGCCCGACGGGACGCCTAGTCCGCCTAGTCGGCCGAGGGCGGCGGCATCAGGTCCATCTCCTCGCCGGTCAGCTCGCGGCGCATCATCTGCAGCGTCATATTGTCGGGGGTCTTCTCCAGCGCCTCGTTCAGCAGCGCACGGCCTCGGGTCTCGTCGCCCGAGGCAAAGGCGATGCGGACCTGCATGATCCAGGCGTCAGAGAGCTGCGGGTCGAGCCGGGTCGCCTCGGCAAAGGCATTGGCGGCGGCGGGCAGGTTGCGCATCACCAGGGCCATGCCGCCCATCTGCAAGTGGGTTTCCGGGAAATCGAGACGGCTGGCCATCGAGGCCTGCCATTCGTCAAAGGCGCCGCGCAGCGCCTGTTCGTAGCGGTCGGGCATATGGGCAATCTGCGCGTCGAGCATCGATTGCGCCGCGGCCATGCGCACCGAGCGCGAGGGGTCCGAGAGCGATTGCATGATCCGCGGCGCGCGCTCCATGGCCTGGGCGGAGCGCTGCAGCCGGACGGCGGCGCTGCGCACCAGCGGGTCAGGGTCCCTGAGCAGCGACTCCAGCGCCGCGGCCTCGGCGGGATCGCCCGCCTGCTCGAGCAGGTAGATCGCCGTGGCGCGCACGATGCCGGCCATGTCGCTGTCCTGCGAGAGGCTGCGCAGCTCGGGCGCGGCGCGGGCGGGGTCGCGGCGGCCATGGGCGAGCACCTCGCCGAAATGCGGGCCGCGGTGGGTGCTTTCGGGGAACCACTCCTCGAGCTTGGCGGCGGCCCATTCGGGGCTCTGGTCCTCGTGGCAGGTGGTGCAGGCATCGGGGGCGCCGGTCTCGGCGTTCAGATCGGGGCGCGGGATGCGGAAGGAATGGTCCGCCCGCCAGTCGTTGCCCATGTAGACGCGCTCGACCATGTGGCAGTTCTTGCACTCCGCGCCCGCCGAGCCCTCGGGATGGTGCGTGTGCTCGGGTCCGTCGAAGACCTTGAGCGGCAGCGAGGGGAACTCGGGGTTGCCCGCCGGGCTGTGGCACTGGGCGCAGACGGCATTGCCCTCGGCGATCAGCTCGGCCTCATGCGGCAGGTGGCAGTTCGAGCAGCTGACCCCCTTGGCATACATCTTCGACTGCAGGAAGGAGCCATAGACGTAGACCTCGTCGAGGATCTGCCCGTCGGCCTCATAGGCGCCCTCGCGGAGCAGCGAAAGATTGTAGGTGTCGTGGTAGGGCGTGCCGGGCACCGGGTTGCCGTCGAGATAGGGCTCGCGCCGGGAATGACACGAGGCGCACTGTTCGATCATCTGCGCGGGCTGCGACATGTCGACAGTGAACCCATGTGCGGGGGGCGGCGCCTCCTGCGTGGTCTCGTAGGTTTCCGCCCAGTTCACATGTGCCGAACCGGGGCCGTGGCAGGCCTCGCAGCCGACGCCGATCTCGACCTGCGTCGAGGCGAAACTGCGGGCCTGCGGGTCGTAATTGGCCTCGAAGCCCGTCGCATGGCAGGCGGCACAGCGGCTGTTCCAGGTTTTGTAGGGGCCGGTCCAGTGCAGCCCGTCGCCCGGGGCGTAGTTCTGCTGCGGGTAGAGGTGGAACCAACCGCCCTTTTCGGTGTCCCAGACCACGTCGAAACTCTGCAGGCGGCCCGGCTCGGTCTCGAGGATGTATTGCTGCAGCGGCTCGACACCGATCACCGAATGCACGTCGTATTCGGTGGTCACCCCGTCGCGCTCGGTGACGCTGACATGGGGCGTGCCGTCCGCCTTGAGACTGAAGCGCGCCTGCATGTCGCCGAGCGTGAACTGGGTGCCGTCGAAATTCGCGCGGATGGTGTCCGCGGTCGGTTCGGTCCAGGCGAGCGCATGGTGCGAGCCCTCCCAAGCTGCCCCGGCGGCCTCGTGGCAGGTGATGCAGCGCTCGGAGCCGAGGTAGTCCTGGGCGAGAGAGGACGACGCGCCCAGGGCCAGCGCGAGAGCCATCAGAAGGCGAGCGAGTCGGTGCAGCATGCAATTGGATCCGGAGTAAAAATTTAAGGCGGAAAAACG
Organism: Alloyangia pacifica; assembly: GCF_003111685.1. Lineage (NCBI taxonomy): Bacteria > Pseudomonadati > Pseudomonadota > Alphaproteobacteria > Rhodobacterales > Roseobacteraceae > Alloyangia > Alloyangia pacifica. Next base: position 1,125,719 of record NZ_CP022189.1, read on the forward strand.
ACTTGGCGCGCGCGGGCACGTCAGGCCCGATCCTTTCCGAGGGAGGTCGCTGCGTCAACCCTCGGCGAGGGCCTCACGGCGGCGTGGGTCAGTCGAGGCTGATCAGGAGCTGCCAGTCGCCGCCTGCGCCGCTGCGGTCGGCGAGGCGGATCAGAAGGTCCCCGCCCTCGGGCAGGACCAAGGTGATCGGGGCTGCGGCGTCGCCGCGGGCGAGCAGCGTGGCGGGACGCACGAAGGCGGCAAAGCCGATGTTGCCGGGCGCTTCGAGCGAGAGCGTCACCGCCTGGTCCGCTGGCGCGCTGGTGATCAGATCGAGAATGCCGCCCGCGGCCATGGTGCCGTAGGTGAGACCGCCGCGAAATTCGAGCTGCGCGGTTTCGGTCGCGGGCACGGCGGGGCTGCTCAGCGCCGCCGGGTCAGCCCCGGCGAAGGGCGCGAGATAACCCGCCGCGACCCAGCCTGCGTGGGCGCCGTCGAGGCTCTGCAGCTGGCACCAGGGTTGGGGGTCCTCGACGCACCCGAGGTTGCGCAGGAGCGCGCCGGGGTCGAGCTCGGTGATCACCGGCGCCTCGGTCGAGGGGGCGCCGCGCATCCGCAGGCTGCCGTCGCTGGTGACATAGACGAAGGCACTCTGCGGCGGCGGGGTGGACTGTGCCTGCAGCGGCGCGGCCAGTGGCAGGACGACAAGCAGGGCGCGGGGGAGGCTCATGGTCGTGGGGCTTCCTCTGGGTCCGGCGAGCGCAGCAGCCCGCTCTGCATAATGACGAAGCCGCGCTCAGAGCGGCGGTCGGGGGTGGCGGCGATGTCGGAGATCACCAGCGTTAGGCCGGGGTGGGCATAGCTCAGCAATCGCTCGCGGGTGACCGAGGTCAGCACGAGCCGATCAAGAATGCTCGTTTCCGGCTGCAGTGGGCGCTCCGGGTCGGGCTGGTGGGTGACGCCGAGCCAACGCAGCCGGCCCTGCTCGGCGGCGCTCAATACCAGCACGTGCTCGCCAAGCGGTCGCTCGTCCTCGAGCAGGAAGCTCTCGGTCAGCACCTCGCGTCCGTCGCGCAGAAGGGTGATGCGCCGGTCGGGCGAGGTGACCAGTGCGGTGGTGATCGGGTAGGGATCAGACGGGTCCCACTCCTCTGGCCAATCCGCAGGGCGGCGGCGCACCTCGAGCTCGCGCACCGCGCTGTCGAGCTCGGCCTCGCTCAGTCGCGCCAGCACGAAGCCGGGGTGGATCAGCTCCCACGGATCGCTGCTGTGGCCCGAGACGATGACCGGCGTGCCGAGATGGGTGATCTCGAAAAGCCGCCTCGAGAAGTCTTCCGGCAGGCGCACGCAGCCATGCGAGGCCGGGTAGCCCGGCAGGTTGCCTGCATGCAGCGCGATACCGTCCCAGGTGAGCCGCTGCATGTTGGGCATGGGCGCGTCATTGTAGAGCGAGGAGCGGTGGTCGACATCCTTTTGCAGGATGGTGAAGACGCCGGTCGGGGTTTCGTGCCCCTGCATGCCCGAGGTGCAGGTCGACACGGCGATGCGCAGCCCGTTGCGATAGACGTGTACCCGCTGCTCGGGCAGCGAGACGATCACCGCCACCGGGCCTCGCGGGGCGCGTTCGGGGTGCCAGGTGAACTCGCCGGGAAGCATGCGGTCGATCGCCAGCGGCAGCTCCTGCGCCCGGGCCGCAGGGGCGAGCGCAAGCGCCGCGCCCCCGGCGCGCAGCAGGCTGCGGCGGGTCAGCATGGGGGAACTCGGCGGGGCGTCGGAGGAGGCGGGGAGGGCGTCGGGCGGTATGACATCAATCGGCTGGGGACTCGTAGGGGGCGGATGGGGGTGTCAGCGGGATCGGGAGAGCCCGCGGCGCAGCAGCGCCACGAGCAGGATGTTGAGAAGCGGCGCAAGGGCCGCGAGCCAGGGCCAGGACGTCTCGGGGAAGACATCGATCATCCGGTTCCATGGCAAGCCGAGCGGAATGAGGAAGACGCCGGCGAGCGGGTCCTTCGGGGTTCCGAAGAGGCCGAACTGGCCGAGCAGGTAGCCCCCGAGGGCCACCACGTACGCCAGCACCAGGGCCCAGAAGAGACCGCTCGTTAGCGCCCGCATCGCTCAGTTCTCCGGCTGCGATTGTCTCGGCTGGCGCCGGGTCAGCCCTCGGTCATATGTGGTTCGGCCATGATCTCGCCGGTCGTGCCATCGGGGTAGGCGATGCAGTCCCAATGCGTGCGGTCGTCGCCGACGCGGGCCTTCACCATGGTGCCGGTCTCGGAGCTCTCGGAGCTGATCAGCGCGATGTCCGTGGTTCCGGCAGCCTTGGCAATGTCGCGCAGGCAGGCGGACTCGGCCTCGGTGGCCGGGCGCATGCCAGCCGTAGGCTCTTCCGAGCCGCCGCAGGCGCCGAGCGCCGCGAGAACGGCAAGACCGAAGGTGGCCCTGGCAAATCTGTCGAGGTTGATCATTTCGGTCAGTCTCCCATTGTGTCGAAGAACCCGCCTCTGCCGCCAAGGCCGAGGCTTGGGCGTGCTGCCCTCCCGCCCGCGCACGGCGGGCGGGAGACCTCTGGTCTCACCGCGCTGCGCCGCGGATCAGGCGCACGATGAGAATGAGGATGATCGCGCCGATCACCGCGGCGATGATCGAGGGGATAAGCCCGGCGCCGAAGGAGACACCGATCATCGGGAACAGCCAGCCGGCGAGGAGCGCGCCGCCAATGCCGAGGATGATGTCCATCACCAGGCCCGATCCGCCGCCCTTCATGATGACGCTGGCGAGCCAGCCGACGATGGCGCCGATGATCAGGGTGATGATCAGCCCGACCAGCGCGTTGCCGCCGCTGGCCATGGCGTCTCCGGTCGTAGTGCCGGTGGTCTCCTGCGCCCAGGCAGGCGGCGCGGCCAGCGCGGCGGCGGCGAGGAAGTGGAATTTTCTCATGATGTCGTCTCCTTGCGTGAAAGCGCGCGGGCTGCGCGGGGGCTGCCTTGGGGGCCGGTCGCAGCGCGGCGAACCCCGGCGGGGCGAAAGTCTTGGAGAGGAGCGAAAGGAGGGAAGCCCGGCTGCGTGCCGGGTGGGGCGGCTGCCGGGGCGGGCGACACTCCTGCCGGCGCGGAACGGGTCGCCCGGGCGGCGCAGGACAGGTCGGATCGGGCTGCAGTCAACATAGTCCACCCTTGAAATCTTGCACCCTTGAAGCGGTCCCGGAGCGGCGCGCTGATACGGCTGGATCGGAGACGGACGAGGGGCGCTGCGGCAACGGGCAACTGGGTAAAACGTTTGATTCGAAAGAAATTCGCACGGGATAACGGCATCAGGTTACCGGAAATACCCGGAATGATATCATACATTCGAGAAATATCTTTTTCCGGCGGAACTCTGCCGGACGATTGGCTCGGAACCCGGGCGGCGTGCTTCAGGTTGGAAGGTCAGCCAGGCCGCACGGAGCACACGATGAGCACGACGCCGAAGACCAAGCCGCAGGAGCCCGCGAAGGCGCGCAAGAAGACCTCGTCGGAGGAGGCCGCGACGTCGGGCGCGGCTGAGCCGGTCGGCGAGATGCGCCACCGCACCGAGGCCTACGCCCGGCTCGCGCGCCGGGCCGATGCAGAGGCCGCGGTGTTCCGCCCTCGCGATCTGACCGGGCAGGCACGGCGGCTGCACGTGCGCAGCACGATCATCGAGGACCACATGGTGCGGATCGACCAGAAGGCGGCGGGGGCTGACGAGAAGTTCCGCGTATTGTCGACGTCCTTTTTCTCGTTTTTCCGCGGCACCTCGCTGCTCTTTCACCGCGACATGGCGGGGGAGGATGCGCGGATGCCGACCGTGCTCTGCCTCGGCGATGTACACCCCGGCAACTTTGGCATCATGCCCAATGCGGACAATGTGCCGATTTTCGGGGTGAATGATTTCGACGACGTGATCTACGGTCCCTTCGTCTGGGATCTCAAGCGGGGTGCCGCAGGGTTCATGATCGCCGCCGAGGTCGAGGGTGGGCTCAGCCGCAAGAAGCAACGCAAGATCGCTCGCCACTTCCTCAAGGGCTACCGCTCAGGGATGGCCTTTTTTGCCGAGCACAACACCGAACTCCATGTCGAGATGCGCGAGGACAATTGCCCCGAGATCATCCGCCCGCTCTTCGGCAAGGCCGCGCGTTCGCGCGAACACTGGCTCGGCAAGCGCTACCTTGAAGAGACCGGCCGCGGCTTCCGAGCCAACGCGGAACTGACCCCGGTGAGCAGCCGCATCAATGAGTTCCAGAAGCTGGTCAAGGCCCTCGCCGGTCAGAACGGCATTGAGGCGGGCGGGCGGCACGGCCCGCTCAAGGTCAAGGACGTGGCGATGCGGCATGGACAGGGCACGGCCTCGCTGGGGTTGCCACGCTATTACGTGCTGCTCGAAGGGCCCTCCGGGGATGCCCGAGACGACATCATCATCGAGTTCAAGAAGGCACGACGCTCGGCGCTCGAGGGGCTGGTGCCAGCGCATGATTTCGACGCCGGGGATCAGGGCGACCGGATCGCCCACGGCCAGTCGGTGCATCTCGCGCAGGGCGACGTCTTCTACGGCAATGTCGAGATCGAGGGCGAGAGCTTCATGTCGCGCGAGCGCGCGCCCTTCCGCAACGACGCGGATCTGGATGATCTGTCGAAGAAGGCGTGGAAGCGCTACGCCTATGCCTGCGGGCGGGCACTGGCGCAGGCCCACGCGCGGTCTGACGATCTTGGCCAGCTCGACTACGACATCGAGCCGGCGATCCTGCAGGCGATGGAACCGGCGAAACTCTTCATCGACGACATCCTGTGCTTTGCCGAGGAAGCCGTGGAACGGCTGCGCCGCGACCACGAGATGTTCCGGCGGGATCTGGCGCTTGGGGCCTTTGAAGTGACCGAAAAGCGTTACCGCTGAGCCCGCCTTCCCTCAGACCATCGACACCAGCGCGGCGCACATCAATTCGCGATCGTAGCGCTCGGGCTCGTCGGTGACCAGCGGCAGACGGTGGCAGGGGATGCCATGGCGCGCGGTGACCTCGGCGCAGGCCGCGGGGTCCTCGGAGGCGTCGCAGAGCACATGGGTCATAAGGCGCGTGCTGGGCACATCCATGCCAGCATCGGCGCGCAGCGGCGCGAGGATCGCGGCCACCCGCTCCGCCAGGCCCAGCCGCAGCGCCTCGGGGTCGGTGCCGAGGCTGGGGACATAGACCTTGGGCACCTCGCAGCGCGCGATGGTCCGACCCACGCCCGCGGGCAGCAGGTTGGCGATCACCGAGGAGAAAAGGCTCCCGGGCGGGTAGCAGATGAGATCTGCCTGCCGGATCAGCTTGCGATTGCGCTTGGGCAGGGGCACCGAGCCAGACAGAACCTCCTTGCCGTGCGCGCTCAGAAACAGCCGCACGATGGGGCTGTCGATCGGCGGTGCCTCCTTGCCGCTGATCTGGCGCTGGCCGTGGATTTGCCGCCCGTCGGCCAGTTCAACGCCGAGCTGCAGGTTGCAATCGACCACGCCGCGCACGGTGCCGCGCACATCGACCATCTTCGACATCAGAAACAGCACCGGCTCCAGCAGCCGCCCGTGCGCGAGATAGCCTCCGGCGAGGATGAGGTTGCCGATGCTGGCATTGCGGAAGTCGAAATCCATCGGCGCCGCGACGAGGAAGGCGCGCAGGAAGTCGCGGATCAGCAGGCCGATGGGGCTGGAGACCGCCTTGACCAGCGGGTGGCTGCCGGCGACCATCGCCTCGACCTCGGCGCGCAGCGGGGCGTTCGGCACCGCCTTGGGCATCCTGTGGCTGAAAAGCGCGTAGATGTCCGGCTGGCCAAGCTCGCTCTCGTCGGCCAGCGCCATGAGGCGGCTGCGCAGATCGCCCACTGCGGGCATGTCGAAGGCCTCACGCAGGACCTGGCTGCTGCCGCCGCTGTCGAAGGGAGTGATCAGATGGGCCGAATTGTAGGTGTAGCGCTTCAACGCACGCGAGATCTTGTTGAGTGCGCTGCCGCCGCTGAAGAACAGCAGCCGCGGGCCGAGGTGCGGTGCGCTGAGCGAGCGCGCGACGCGCAGGTCGTCGGGCAGCTCAGCGCTGCGCTGGAGGGTGATCTTGGTCATCCGGCCACTCGCTCTGGTCTCCGCCCTGTTGCGGGTCGCCGCGAACCTTGCCAGAGGCGGAGGCCGCTGCGAAGGCCTCCTGCGGGCTGCAGCGGATTTTTTCCTGTCCATTGGGCTGTTTGCGGGGTGGGTATTATCAGCTTTCGGGGTCGTACATGAATTCGCGCAGCTCCTGCGGGCAGCGGCATGCCTGCGCGATCCGGCGCGCCCAGTCCAGCGCCTCCAGCCGCGTCGGCACCTCGAGCACGGTAAAGCCGCCGTTCAGGAAGCTGCCCTGATAGATCTCGGCTGACACGCTGCCATCGCCCGAGACCAGCACCGGGGCTACGCTCTCATCGAGCCCACCGCCGAAGACGTAGACGCCAGCGGCCTTGGCCTCCTCGATCACCGCATGCGAGGCCGCGACCACCTCGGGGAATTCCCCGTCGGTGACCTGCATGGCTTCGGCCGGGAAAGAGATGAGAAATTTGGTCATGAGGCAGGGTGCCTTGCCGCCTGGTTTGAAACAAGTGGTCAGAGGCTGCCCGGGCGGGCGAAAAACCTTCCATACGCAAAAGGCCGCCCATGGGGCGGCCCTTCGGGTCATATCGGCTCGAGGTCAGCCGCGCTCGGCGATGGCGTCCAGCGTCGGGCGCATCCCGTCGAGCGCGTAGCCCGCCTTGGCGGTGGACAGCAGGATGTCGTCGGTCGGCATCTTGCCCGCCTGGCCCATGGCCCAGACCGTGGCGCAGCGGGTGCCCGAACGGCAGTAGGCGAAAACCGGGCCGGGGGCGTTCTCGATCAGCGCGGCCTGCTCGGCCACGAGGTCGAGCGTCAGCCCGTCGTGGGTCACCGGCAGCACGGCGAACTCCATGCCGGCGGCGCGCACGGCGGCGCCGATGGTCTTTGCCTGCAGTTCGGGCGGGACTTCGCCGTCGGGCCGGTTGCAGATGACCAGTGTGAAGCCGGCCTCGGCGAGCGCGGGAACATCCTCCACCGCAATCTGCGGCGAGACGGTGTAGCGGGGGGTGATGTGGTTCAGATCCATGGCCAAACGGTTATTCCGCCGCCACGGGGTTGTCGAGTCTCCTGCGCAGGGCAGGGGCTACGGCCATGCCGGTGAGCATCGCCGCGACGAAGACATAGAGCCCGGTGCCGCCGTAGCTCAGCGAGGCGATGGACGGGCCGGGGCAGAGCCCGGCGAGACCCCAGCCGATGCCGAAAAGCACCGAGCCGATCACCAGCTTGCGGTCGATCCGCGTGCCGGGCTGCGGCGGCAGCGGCGTGCCAAGCGCGGTGCGGGTCCGGCCACGGGCGACGAGCCAGGCCATTGCCATGGGGATCATCGCGCCGCCCATGACGAAGGCCAGCGTCGGATCCCAGGCGCCGAAGACGTCGAGCCAGCCCTGCACCTTGGCGGTGTCGGTCATGCCCGACAGGAAAAGGCCAGCGCCGAAGAGACCGCCGGCGACGAGGGCGAAGAACAGGCGGGCCGGAGAGGAATTGCCCATTTCAGATCACTCCCAGCAGGTGACGGAAGATAACCACGCCGACACCGCCGGCGAGAATGTAGCAGCAGGTTGCGACGAAGCCGCGCAGCGACAGGCGGGACATGCCGCAGACGCCGTGGCCCGAGGTGCAGCCATTTGCCAGCCGCGTTCCGACGCCGACCAGTAGGCCGGCGGCGACAAGCACGGGAATGTTGTCAGTGATGTGGGTGTCAACCGCGCCGCCATAGAACGGCAGCAGCAGGATCGGCAGAAGGATCACCCCCGCAAGGAAGCTCAGACGCTCCCACTTGCTGTCGCTAGCCGAGCCGTCGACCAAGGCGCCGATGATGCCCGACGCGCCCATGATGCGTCCGTTGATGAGCAGATAGACCGCCCCGCCGGTGCCGATCAGCAAGCCGCCGATCAGGCCCCAAATCCAGTCGAGTGGCATTCGCAGTTCCTTTGTCACGCGGCGGCCCCGGGAGGTGGCCGCCGTTCTTTATGAGGGGAACGCGCCCCGTCTGAAGGCGGAACGCGCAGGTATCCATGGGTGGCCGTCTTGCGACGTCAGAGCTTGTTGACCGGGACCTTGAGGAAGACATCGCCCTTTTCGTCGGGCGGCGGCATCCGGCCGGCGCGCATGTTCACCTGCAACGACGGGATGATCAGCTTGGGCATCGCAAGGGTCGCGTCGCGCGCGTCGCGCATCTTGACGAACTCCTCGGCGGACTTGCCGCTGCCGACGTGGATGTTGAGCGCCTTCTGCTCGCCCACGGTGGTCTCCCAGGCGTAGGCGTCGCGGCCCGGTGCCTTGTAATCGTGGCCGACGAAGATGCGGGTCTCGTCCGGCAGCGCCAGGATCTTCTGGATCGACGCAAAGAGCGTTTCCGACGAGCCGCCGGGGAAGTCGCAGCGGGCGGTGCCGAAGTCGGGCATGAAGAGCGTGTCGCCGACGAAGGCGGCATCGCCGATCACGTAGGTCAGGCAGGCCGGCGTATGGCCCGGTGTATGCAGCACGTCGCCGCGCAGCTGGCCGATGTGGAAGCTGTCGCCCTCCTCGAAGAGCCGGTCGAACTGCGAGCCGTCCCGCTGGAATTCGGTGCCCTCGTTGAACACCTTGCCGAAGGTGTCCTGCACCACGGTGATGCGCTCGCCGATGCCGATCTTGCCGCCCAGCTCGCGCTGGATGTAGGGCGCGGCAGAAAGGTGGTCGGCGTGCACGTGGCTCTCGAGCAGCCAGTCGACCTTGTAGCCCTTCTCCTTGACGAAGGAGATGATGGCATCGGCCGAACGGGTGTCGGTGCGGCCCGAGGCGTAATCGAAGTCGAGCACGCTGTCGACGATCGCGCAGGCGCTGCCGGTCGGGTCGCGCACGACGTAGGAGATGGTGTTGGTGGCCTCGTCGAAGAAGGCGGTGACCTCAGGTGTCATCATGGAATGATCCTCCGTTTGATGTTCATATAGATAAAGCTGAATGTGTGTTCAAGGATTCGTTGCGATTGACCCATATCATGGTCATCATCGGCGTGTTGGTGCAGGATTGTCTGCGTTCAGACGGGGTCTGCCGTGCCCCTCCAACCCGGTCTCCCAGGCGCATCGACCCGGGAGAACTGCAAGCGAATTCAAGGCTTGCACGGGGGCGCCCGCCGCTCCCTGAGGAGCCGCGGGCGTGTTCGACGCTGCCTTCGGAAGGCGACTCGGCAGGACTGGAAAACAGCTGCCGGAGCCGGTCCGCGGCTCCGCCACAGGCATGGCCCGGCCAAAGAGCCTCTCTGGCTGAGTGCCCCGACACGGAGGAGACGTGTGATGGATGACAGACTGAAAGGCCGCCTCGAAACGGTTGAACGCGCGCTGGCCGAGGCGCAGGGCGCCGAACATGCCGCGCTTCTGGCAGAACTCGAGCGGCTCGCGGGCGAGGCGCGGGCGCGCGGAATGCCGCTGCCGTCCCACGTCCGGGATCGGCTACGCTCCGAGGTCGACGCCGAGCTCGAGGCGCGCTTCGACAACATGCCGATCTGATCGGCAGGTCCCTGCCTGCGACAGTCGCAGGCACCACCGCCGCGCGGCCGGAAAGGGCGGCGCGGCGGATTCTCGTCTTGCCGCGCCTTTCGGAACCCACTAGCTCGCGGGGATGCCTCAGGGCATGACGAAAGGGACGGGCTGCGGGGCGCTTGCGCTCGCGCCCGCGGGCAAGTGGAAAGGCGGGCAGATGGCGCAGGCGGCAGGCGCGGTTGAGGTGCGGATCGGCGAGGGGATCGTCTGGGTGGTCATGACCGGAGATGCGGCCAACCGGTTGACACCCGAACTGCGCGGCGCGCTTCTCACCGAACTCGCCCGGGCCGAGGCCGACCCCGCCGTCGCCTGCATCGTGTTGCAGGGGGCGGGGGCCTGTTTCTCCGAAGGCGATGATCCAACCGAGCTCGAAGGCCCCCATGCCACCCCCGATCCCGCCACGCTCTGCCGCCGTGTTGAGGGCTGCGCCAAGCCGGTGATCGCTGCGATGCACGGGGCGGCACTTGGCACCGGCGCCGAGCTGGCGCTGGCGGCGCACTACCGGATTGCCGCGCCGGGCACGCGCTTCGGACTGCCCAACGTCGCGCTGGGGCTGACGCCCGCAGCCGGGGCCAGCCAGCGGCTGCCGCGGCTGGTCGGCGCCGGGCCGGCGTTGGACCTCATGCTGTCGGGGCAGGCCATAGCGCTCGAGGCGGCGCCCGCGGGGCTCATCGACCATCTCGCGCGGGGCCCGATCGAGGAAGAGACCCGCGCCTTCTGTGCCGAGCTGCGCGCCGAGGGGCTGGGGCCGCGCCCCGCCGCGCAGCGCCGCGAGGGGTTTGCCGCGCCGCTGGCCTATCAGCAGGCGGTCGCCGCCCGCCGCGCCAAGGTCGCGGGCAGCGGCAATCCTGCCCCGCCCGAGATCGTCGCCGCGGTCGAAGCCGCGCAGCTGCTGCCCTTTGCGGGCGGCCTGGAGTTCGAGGCCGACGCCTATGACACCTGCCGCGAGACCGAGGCCAGCGCCGCGCTGCGCGCGGTTGCCGCCGCCGAGCGCGCTGCCGCATCTGCCATGACACCGGCGCGCCGCGCGCCGCACCGCGTCGCCGTGCTGGGCGAGGGCCCACTCGCCCTGCCGCTGGTGCAGGCGCTTCTGCCGGTCGCAGCGGGGGTCGACTGGGGCTGCGACGCGCCGGACGTGCTGCACGACGGGGTGATCGCCCTGCACCGGCGGCTCGAGGCGGCGCGGCAGGGCGGGAGCATCTCCGAGGAGGTGGTCGAGGAACGCCTGTCGCGCTTGCGCGTCGGCGCCCCGGCCGACATGGCGCGCAGTGCCGGGTGTATCCTGCTGGCGGGGCCGGGTCAGCGTGAGGTGGCGGCGCCCGCGGGGGTCAGCCGACTCGTCGCTTACCCGGGACGGGTGCGCGAGGTCGGGCTGCGCTTCGCTCCGGCGCCGCTCGGCGCGAGGCTGGTCGAGGTGATCGCCGGACCCGAAGCGCAGGTCGAGCAGATCGCCGAGGCAGAGGCGCTGGCGCAGCAGATGGGCTGCCTCGCGATCCGCGTCCGCTCGGGTGGCGAGAGCGTTGGCGGGCGCCTCTTCGACGCGTGGTGCCGCGCCGCGGATGCGCTGGTGGACATGGGCCAGAGTCCCGAGGCGATCGATGCCGCCTGCCGTGACTGGGGCTGGCGCCGCGGGCCTTTCCTGCGCCGCGACCAGATGGGGCTGTTGCGCCTCGGCGCGCAGACCCGGGCCGAGGGCGCGGTGAACTGGGCCAGCGCGCTTGCCGAGAGCGGGCGCATGGGCCGCGAGAATGGCGCGGGCTTCTACGACTGGACCGAAGTGGGTGTGCCTCTGGCCAGCGCCGAGGTCGACGCCCTTGTCGTCGCCCGCCGTCCGGCTGCCCCGGCACTGCCGGCAGATATGCTGCGCCTGCTGCTGATCGGCGCCATGGCCAACGAAGGCGCGCGGATGTTGGCGACCGGCATGCTTCGCCGGGCTTCCGACCTCGATCTGGTGGCACTGGAGGTGCTCGAGATGCCGCGCTGGCGTGGCGGGCCGATGTTGGCAGCGCTGCGCATGGGCGCGCGGGCGGTGCGCGAGGCGCTGGCGTCGGTGGCGCATCCCGACCGCGCCTTCTGGGCGCCGCACCCGCTTTGGGACGATCTGGTCACCACCGGCGGGGCGGACTGGCCCCAGCGGTAGACCTGTGGGCTCAGCCGAGCAGGATGCCGACCATCACCATCGCAAGGCCGAAGACCGACAGCAGCAGCGTTGCCATGTTCAGCGGCACGATCTTGCGCATCACCTCGCGCAGCCCGTCGTCATCGAGCCCGGCGCGCTTGGCGGTCCAGACCTTGATGATGCATCCGAAAAGCCCCAGAAGCCCCGCGAGCGAGACCGCCGCACCCAGCCAGATCAGCCATTCCATGGCGCACTACCCTCTGTTCGCGCCGCCCGTCGGCGCTTTCGGGGCGGGTACTGCATCGCCGCCCGCCTCGCAACCCTCGGCGGCATCTGCCCGGCGCGCCGGATCGGGCTTGATGAGGGCGGCGCCGGGGGGTAGTCAAACCGGCGATACCGGCAGAAAACCAGGCAGGAGTTGACGAGATGCAGGACAATGGGTCCGACGCCTATGGCGTCGCCGCAGGCGAGCTGAAGCAGTTCATCGAGCGCTTCGAGCGGCTCGAGCTCGAAAAGAAGGAAATCGCCGACCAGCAGAAAGAGGTCATGGCCGAGGCAAAGGGCCGCGGCTACGACACCAAGGTGATGCGCAAGGTCATCGCGCTGCGCAAGCGCGACAAGGACGACATCGCCGAGGAAGAGGCTGTGCTCGAGATGTACAAGGCTGCGCTCGGCATGGACTGAGCCCCCTCGAACATCCCGGACCGGGGCGCGGGCCCCGGTCCCTCCCGGAGGGAAGACCTCCCCGCCTTTTTCCTGACATAACTATCCCGGCGGAGCCGCGCGGCGGCAGGGGCGGAGCCCCCGGATCCTCCGGATGCGGCCACGCGTTCAGGGCGTCAGCACCCGCACCCCGTCCATCTGTGCCATCTGCCAAACGTCCTCGTCGTAGAGCCCGGTCAGCATGTCCACATAGGCGGCGTCCCATCCCGGCATGTCGAGCTCTTCCTCCATCACCCCGGGCAGGGCGTATTTCTCAAGGAAGGCGGTCATGACCCGGCGTTTCTGCGCCTCGCTGACCATGGGGTTCTCGCGCAGGAAGCCGCGGAAGCGCTGCATCGCCTCGGGGCTGACGAGTTCGGAGAAGATGTCGAAGCTGCCGGTGATCTTCCGCTCGGCTGCGATCCCCGCCGCCTCGCGCAGGATTTGCCCCCAGAGCAGCGGCGTGTCCTCGTTGCACCAAAGGGTGATCGGCACGCCGGGCAGAGCGCGCCGCAGCCGCATCACGAGATCGGACCAGCGCAGCTTCATCGGGTCGGCGCCCGAAAGGAAACTCTCGAGCGTCTCGTGCGGCGTGGCGCGCAGCATGGCGGGCAGCCATGTGGCGAAATCGCGCAGCCCGAAGAAGATCTGCAGCTCATCCCCCTCGAACAGCCGGGCAATCGCCTGCAGCCGCCGCTCGGCCTTGCGGTAGAGCGTGCCACCCTCCAGCGCGATCTTGGGCACCGAAAAGAGCGTCTCGTGGCTGAGGATGAGCCGGGAGACCTGTCCGGGATCCTCGCTGAGGATGGCGTCCAGCAGCACCTCGCGCGCCTCGGGGGTTGGCTTCTCGGCGCCGAGGGCGCTGATGGCTTCCGACAGGAGCATGCGGTACCGCGACGGGCCGGGAACGGCGATGCCCTCGCGGTGAAGCTCGCCGGCGTTGCGCAGCAGGCCCCTGAGCAGGCGATCCTCGTCCGTGCATTGCGCGCCGATATGGAGAATGACCTGCATGACCTGCACTTTCGGTTACCAACGGCAGGGACTATACCCGGATCAGAGCCAAGGAAAACCGCGCGCCGCCCGGGGCGGATCACGAAGGAGCCCTCATGAGCCTTGCCGACAACAGCGCCCCGCGCCGTGCCCGCCTGTCGCTGGCGCGCGCCTTGCCGAACCCCTGGTCGCTCGGCGCCGCCCTGATCGCCGCCGTGGTCATCGCGCCGATCCTTGCGGTGCTCTGGATCGCGCTGTTTCCCACGGAGAACATCTGGCCGCATCTCATCTCGACGACCTTGCCACGCTATTTGGGCAATACGCTGAAGCTGATGGCGGGCGTCGGGCTTTTGGCGGGGGCGGCAGGCTCGGGCGCCGCCTGGCTGGTGGCGCGCTACGAGTTCCCGGGGCGGCGCTGGCTCGAATGGCTGCTGCTGCTTCCGCTGGCGATCCCGGCCTATGTGGGGGCCTACGCGCTGGTCGATTTCCTCGAATATGCCGGGCCGGTGCAGACCGGGCTGCGCGAGGTTTTCGGCTGGAAAACCTCGCGCGACTACTGGTTCCCCGAGATCCGCTCGATGGGGGCGGCGATCATCGTACTTTCGGCAGCGCTTTACCCTTACGTCTACCTGCTGGCCCGCAACGCCTTCCGCGAGCAGCCGGGCAGCGCCGACGAGGTCGCGCGCTCGCTGGGGCAGGGCGCCTTTGCCCGGTTCTGGCGGGTCGGCCTGCCACTCGCCCGCCCGGCGATCGCGGCGGGCATGGCGATTGCCATGATGGAGGCGGTGAACGATTTCGGCACCGTGGATTACTTCTCGGTGCAGACGCTGACCACCGGCATCTTCAGCGTCTGGCTGCAAAGCAACAACGCCGGCGGCGCGGCTCAGATTGCCGGGACGGTGCTGGCGCTGGTCATCGTGCTGGTGCTGCTCGAGAAGGGATCGCGCCGCCGCATGCGCTTTTTCAACCTCTCCTCGCGCCACCGGCCGGTGGCGCGTACCGCGCTGCGCGGTGCCACCGGCTGGGGGGCGAGCCTGGCCTGCGTCATCCCCTTTGGCATGGGGTTCGTGCTGCCCGCCTGGGTGATCCTCGGCCACGCGATCGACAACGCCCAAGCATGGGCCGACCCGCGGCTCTGGCAGGCCGGGGTCCACACGCTCACCGTCGGCGGTATCGCGGCCGTGCTGACCGTGCTCGGCGGGGTCTTCCTGGTGTACGGCGTGCGGCTTTCGGGGCGGCAACTGCCGCGGCTGCTGCTGCCGGTCTCGACCATCGGCTACGCCGCGCCCGGCGCGGTGCTGGGCGTTGGCATCCTGATCCCGCTCGCGGCGGTGGACCACGCGCTGGCGGATACGATCGAGGCGGTCACCGGCATCGATATCGGCCTCGTGCTCGCAGGCTCGGCCTTTGCGCTGGTGCTCTCTTATTTCGTGCGCTTCTTCGCCATCGCGCAGGGCGCGGCAGATGCGGCGATGGCGCGGATCTCGCCCAATCTCGCCCGTGCCGCGCGCTCGCTCGGCCGCACCCAGGGCCAGACCCTGCGCGAAGTCTACGTGCCCCTGATGCGCGGCTCTGTCGCCTCGGCCTTGCTGCTGGTCTTCGTGGATTGCGTCAAGGAACTGCCGGCGACGCTGCTGTTGCGCCCGTTCAATTACGAAACCCTCGCCACGCGGGTGCACGACCAGGCCTCGCTGGAAAACCTCGGAGGCGCCGCCCCGGCGGCGGTTCTGGTGATTGGCGTGGGGCTTTCTGCGGTCGGGCTTCTGGCACGCGCAAATCGCTGAATCGCTCTTGCACAAGGGGGCGAAGCTGGCATATGCCTCTGCGCACGGTGCCCCTATAGCTCAGCTGGTAGAGCAACTGATTTGTAATCAGTAGGTCCGCGGTTCGAGTCCGTGTGGGGGCACCATATTCCCGCCCAAGTTGCTGAAAAGGCAGGAAAGTGAAAGTCTGCCTTTCCGGCATCCCCCCAAGTAGCCCCCCAAGCGCTCGCGCATTGCGACGCAACGTCTTGCAACACTTCGGTACGGCTTTCGAGGAACGTCTCGATCTCCGAGACTTTGAGCAGCGAAATCTCACCCTTCTTATAGATGCGAATCTGTCCGGCGGCTGCCCACCGGTAGAAGGTCACCCGGTGGATGCCGAAGACCTCCTGAGCCTGCGCCAGACGGACAGAGGTTCGATCGCTGCGGTCATTCTGGAAACGCCTTGGTGCGATGACATGCAACACCCTGAAACGGTGGGTAGGGGTGGCAGGGTGGCGACGACAGGATTCCAAAAGTCCGAGGCTTGCCCGCCCCCAGCGCCGGCCACGAAAACGCCCGCCTGGCACCTAAAGGCCGAATAAATTTCCGGGCAGGTGTTCCCCGGGGCCGCGCCGAAGGCTGGCCCCGAGGTCAACAGCCCTCAGCCCATCCGCTCGGAGCTGTAGGAGCCCGGCGAGGCGGGGAAGACGACGGTCTTGTCGCCGTTGAGGAACACCCGGCGGTGGGCATGGGCGTGGATGGCGCGGGCCAGCACCTGTGCCTCGACATCGCGGCCGAGCGAGACATAGTCCTCGGGCGATTGCGCGTGGGTGACGCGCACGGTGTCCTGCTCGATGATCGGGCCCTCGTCGAGGTCCGCAGTGACGTAATGCGAGGTCGCCCCGATCAGCTTCACGCCGCGCTGAAACGCTTGCTTGTAGGGGTTTGCGCCCTTGAACGACGGCAGGAAACTGTGGTGGATGTTGATGATCCGCCCCGACATCTTGCGGCACATCTCGTCGCTGAGGATCTGCATGTAGCGGGCGAGCACGATCAGCTCGGCGCCCGACTCCTCGACCACCTGCATGATCGCCGCCTCGGCCTGCGGCTTGTTCTCGCGGGTCACCTTGATGCAGTGGAAGGGGATATCGGCGTTCACCACCACCTTCTGGTAGTCCATGTGGTTGGAGATCACCGCGACGATCTCGATCGGCAGCGCGCCGATGCGGCAGCGATAGAGCAGGTCGTTCAGGCAATGCCCAAAGCGCGAAACCATCACCACGACCTTCATCTTGGTGGCCTCATCGTGGAAGGCGAACTCCATGCCGAACCGCTCGGCCACCGCGGCAAAGGCGGCCTCGAGCTCGGCCAGCTCCACGCCGGTCTCGCTGCGGAAGCTCACGCGCATGAAGAAGCTGCCGGTGCCGAGGTCGTCGAACTGGGCGCTGTCGGTGATGTTGCAGCCCTGCTCGGCGAGGAAGCCGGCGACGGCGGCGACGATGCCGCGGGTGGAGGGACAGTGCACGGTGAGGGCGTAGGAGGAACTCATGGGAGGGCGTTTCTTTTCTGGATTTGAGGCCTGGACAGATCGCTGCCGCCTGCGCCGGGCGAGGTCAAGCGGATTGCAGCCCGATCCTGCGGCAAGATCGGGCCGCAGCGTCGCGCTGGCGCGACATGTTTCCACGAGGATGCGACAGGGCCGCTTTCGGAAACTCTGCCCAATCTCCGGCCGCCGGGGGGGCGGGGCAGAGCGAAGAGGCCGGGCGCGGGGAGTAAACTCTTGTGAAAGCGGGGGTGATTGCTTACCCCAAGGGTAAGTGCCCGGAATTCCGTGCCGTCCCTGGCCTTCCGGTCCTCTCAACCCGGACCCGTCGAGACCCGTTTTCATGACCGAGACCTCCTTCAGCGCCCGCCTTTCGGAACTGCTCCATTTCATCTACCCCGACCTCAACGCCGACATCCTTTCCAGCCAGGTCATCGATGCCTTCTGGCCTGAAGCCAAGGGTCGCCGCCGCCAGCCGCGCAAGCCCGGCAACAACCTCTGGTCGCAGAAGGACGCGGTGCTGATCACCTACGGCGACAGCCTGATCGACGGCAACCACAAGCCGCTCGACCTGATGAACGACTTCCTGCTGCGCCGTATGAAGGGGGTGGTGAATGGGGTGCACATCCTGCCCTTCTTCCCCTTCACCTCGGATGACGGCTTCGCGGTCACCGACTATCGCAAGGTGAACCCGCAGCTTGGCGACTGGGTCGACATCACCCGCATCGGCGACGAATTCCACCTGATGTCCGATCTGGTGCTCAACCACGTGTCCTCGCAGGGGGTCTGGTTCAACGCCTATCGGCAGGGGCAGAAACCCTATGACGGCTTCTTCTTCGAGGCCGAGCCCTCGGACGACCTGTCGATGGTGGTCCGGCCGCGCACCAC
The DNA here is from genome assembly GCF_003111685.1 of Alloyangia pacifica. Lineage (NCBI taxonomy): Bacteria > Pseudomonadati > Pseudomonadota > Alphaproteobacteria > Rhodobacterales > Roseobacteraceae > Alloyangia > Alloyangia pacifica. The sequence continues at coordinate 1,143,308 of NZ_CP022189.1, forward strand.
GCCGCTGCTGCAGGAGGTCGAGACGGCAATGGGCACGCGCCACGTCTGGTGCACCTTCAGCCACGACCAGATCGACCTCGACTTCCGCAACCCTGACGTGCTGCTGGAGATCCTGCGGATCATCCGCCTGCACGTCGACATGGGCGTGCGGATCATCCGGCTCGATGCCGTCGCCTTCCTGTGGAAGGAGATCGGCACCAACTGCATCCACCTGCCGCAGACCCATGCGGTGATCCGGTTGTTACGGCTGCTTGCCGACTACGCCACCGAGAGCATCATCCTGCTGACCGAGACCAATGTGCCCAAGGCCGAGAACCTGTCGTACTTCGGCAACCGCAACGAGGCGCATATGGTCTACAACTTCCCGCTGCCGCCGCTTGTGCTGCACGCGATGATGGCGGGGACGGCGAAATACCTCAACGACTGGCAGCGCGCCATGCCGCCCGCGCCGCTTGGCTGCGCCTATCTCAACTTCACCGCGTCGCATGACGGCATCGGCATGCGCCCCGCCGAGGGGTTGCTGCCGCCCGAAGAGGTGGCCCGTGTGATCGACACGGCGCGCGCGCTTGGCGGGCTTGCTTCGATGCGCTCGCTGCCCGGCGGCGGCGAGAGCGTCTACGAGCTCAACTGCGCGTTCTTCGCGGCCATGGCGCGGACCTACAATGGCGAGGACGACAACCACCTTGCACGCTTCCTCTGCTCGCAGACCATCGTCATGTCGCTCGAAGGCATTCCGGCTTTCTACATCCACTCGATGCTCGGCACGCCGAATGACATCGAGGCGGTGCAGCGGCGCGGCATGAACCGGGCGATCAACCGCCACCGTTGGAATTACGCGGAGCTCAACGCCCTGTTGGACGATCCCGAGACGGTGCACGCGCGGGTGCTCGAGATGCTCTCGGAGCGGCTGGCCCTGCGCTCAGCGCAGGCGGGCTTTCACCCCAACGCCACGCAGTTCACCCTCAATCTCGACGAACGGGTCTTCGGGCTCTGGCGGCAATCTCTGGACCGGGCGCAGTCGATCTTCGCGCTGCACAACTGCTCGGACGAGGAGGTGGTGATCCCGCATGAGGGGCTGAACCTCATCGCCGACGAACATTGGGTGGACCTCTTGTCGGGCGAGACCATCGAGGCCGGGGCGGTTTCGCTGGCACCCTACCAGTGCCGGTGGATCTCGAACCGCGGCTAGGGGCTGGCGGGCGGCAGGCGATCGAAGGCCGAGAGGCGGCTCTGCCCCTGCGGCGCTGCGCGCGGGTCTTTCGTGACATCTTTCTCTGCTAGAGAGACCTATCTCGAAGATCGGGTGAACTCGGCGGCGCGCGCGCGCGTTGGGCTGTCAGACGTCAAGCGGAGGGCGATATGTTCGACTGGATCTCGGGGTTTGTCGACACGGTGGGCGCGATCGGCATCGCCGTGCTGATGTTCCTCGAGAACGTCTTCCCACCCATCCCCTCCGAACTCATCATGCCGCTCGGCGGGTTCAACGCGGCCGCGGGGCGCGAGCACCTGCTGGCGGTGATCGTGGCGGGCTCGCTCGGCTCGCTCGCCGGAGCGCTCTTTTGGTACTGGATCGGACGGCGGCTCGGCACTCAGCGGCTGAAGCGGCTGGCGGCGCGGCACGGGCGTTGGCTGACCATCCTGCCCGAAGATCTCGATCGCTCGAACGCGTGGTTCGACCGTCACGGCGGCAGCGCGGTGCTGATCGGGCGGCTTATCCCGACCGTACGCACCTTCATTTCGGTCCCCGCCGGTGTGGCGCGGATGCCGATGGCGAGCTTCCTGGCCTTCACCACCGTTGGCACGGTGAGCTGGACGACGGTGCTCGCGATGGCGGGCTACCTTCTACAGGCGCAGTACGGGCTGGTGGCAGGCTGGCTCGACCCGGTGTCGACGGCCGTTGTGGTGGGGATCGTCGGGCTCTACCTCTGGCGGGTCGCAACTTACGGTCGGCGTAAGCGGCGCAAGGCGGGCGAGGTCTAAGCGCCGGAATGAAAACGGGGCGCCCAGCGGCGCCCCGTTTCGCGTTTCCCGTGCCGCGGGGGTCAGAGACCCAGCGAGCCAAGTACGATCACCGTGATCGTCGCCACCACCGGGATCGCCACGGCCACCACGAAGATGTCCGCGTAGCTCTTCTTGTGGGTCATGCCGGTGATCGCCAGCAGGGTGATCACCGCGCCGTTGTGCGGCAGCGCGTCGAAGCCGCCCGACGACAGCGCCGTGACCCGGTGCATCAGCTCCATGCTGATGCCCTGTTCGGCACCCATGGCGGCGAATTGCTCGCCGAGCGCCTTCAGCGCGATCGACATGCCGCCCGAAGCCGAACCGGTGATCCCCGCAAGCACGTTCACCGCCACCGCCAGCGAGGCCAGCGGGTTGTTCGGGAAGAGCCCCAGAACCGCGTCGCGGATCAGCCCGAAGGCGGGCAGCGAGGCGATGACGGCCCCGTAGCCGACCTCGGAGGCGGTGTTGAAGATCGGCAGCAGCGAGCCCATCGTGCCCTTGTTCACCGTCTCCTTGACGTCGGCGAAGCGGCGCCAGTTCAGCGCCAGCGCCAGCACGATCGACACCACCAGCGAGATGATGATCGCCCAGATGCCCGCCACGCGCGACAGCTCGGTTGCGCCGTATTGCGGCTCGGCGAGGTAGTCGGCGCTCATGTTCGGGAAGACCAGGTAGGTGAGCAGCGCGTTGAGCGCGATCACCGTGATCACCGGCAGGATCGCCGCGCCGAAGCCGGGCATGTTGGCATCCTCGGGCAGCGAGCTGTCGGCGGCGGTGCGCTCGTGCTGGCCGTAGCCTTCGCCCCGGGCCTGAGCGGCCTTGGCGCGGCGGCTCAGCCAGAGCGTGCCGCCGCCGAGCATGATGAGGCCGGCCAGCGTGCCAAGCAGAGGCGCGGCAAAGACGTTGGTGCCGAAGAACGGGATCGGGATCGCGTTCTGGATCGCCGGGGTGCCGGGGGAGGCGGTCATGGTGAAGGTGAACGAGCCGAGCGCGATGGCCGCGGGCAGCAGGCGCTTGGGCACGTCGGCGCGGCGGAACAGCGCGTTGGCGATCGGGTAGATGGCGAAGGCCACCACGAAGAGCGACACGCCACCAAAGGTCAGCACGCCGCAGGCGAGCACGACCGCGAGGATCGCGCGGTCACCGCCGACCCATTCGACGATTTTCTCGGCGATGGTGCGCGCGGCACCGCCGTCGGCCATGACCTTGCCGAAGATCGCGCCCAGCAGGAACAGCGGGAAGTAGGTGATCACGTAGCCGCCGAGCGACTGCATGAAGACCTGCGTATAGGTGGCCATGACCGGCAGACCGCCCGAAAACAGCACGGCGAGCATGGCCAGAAGCGGTGCTAGGATCAGCACATTGATGCCGCGGTAGGCCAGGTACATCAGCAAGCCCAGCGACAGAATGATCCCGATGAGACCCATTCTTCTCCTCCTTTGATCAGAAGCGCCCCGCGGGGAGGCCGGAACTGGGAGGACCGGCGCGGGCAGGGCTAAAAAACAGTTACTCGGACGAGAGTTGGGTCAGGTCAATGTGAGGGCGCGACGAGAGACGCGACGTCGCGGGCTTTTGAGTTCACGGTGACGTGAGGTTCTTGTGGGGGTCAGCCGAACTCGGCATCGTCGGCGGCCACGGCGGCGCGGAAATCTGCCAGCAGCCTGGGGTCGGCCGAGTGCACCCGGTTCCACGTCGGGATGAAGGGTGTCTCCTGCGGGTTCTCGATGAAGAGCTGACCGGCGCGGACGATGTTCTCGCCGAACATTTCGATGCTGCGTTCCTCGGCGTGGCGGTCGATGGTCAGCCCGTTCATCTTGGCATCCGCCGAATAGGCCTCGAGCAGATCGAGCGCCGAGCGGTAGTAGGTGGCCTTGAGCGTGCGGAAGACATGCGGGGTAAACACGGTCCCGTCGGCAGCGAGCTTGCGGAAAATCGCCTTGCAGATATCGACCGACATGCGCGAGAGCCCCTGGCTGGCGTCCTCGGGCGAGAGGTCCTGGTGCTTGTGGTCGTAGATGTCGGCGATCTCGACCTGGCAGACCTGCCGCGGGCCGAGGTTGCGCCAGGCTTCGGACAGCACGCCGATCTCCAGCCCCCAGTCCGAGGGAATGCGCAGGTCGGGCAGCAGTCCGGTGCGCAGCGCCATCTCGCCCGAGAGCGGGTAGCGGAAGGCGCGCAGGTAATCGATGTAGTCGCGATCCCCGATGGTGCGCTTGAGCGCGATGAGCAGCGGAGAAACCAAGAGGCGGGTGACCCGGCCGTTCAGCTTGCCGCCGCCGACGCGGGGGTAGTAGCCCTTGGAGAGCTGGTAGCTGAAGCTCGGATTGGCCACCGGGTAGACCAGCCGGTCGAGCATCTCGCGCGTGTAGGTGACGATGTCGCAGTCGTGGATTGCCATCACGGCACTGTCGGCGCAGGAGATGAGATAGCCCATGCAGCCCCAGACGTTCTTGCCCTTGCCGGGCTCCTGCGGGGCGAGGCCGAGCGCCTCGAGCCTGCCCATGATCTGCTGCATCCGCGGGCTGTCGTTCCAGATCAACGTGGTCTGCTGCGGCAGCATGGAAAAGAACTGGCGGGCGTGGCGGTATTGCGCCTCGTTCGCGCGGTCGAGCCCGATGACGATGCGGTGCAGATAGGTGACCTTGCTCAGTTCCTTGAGGATGTCCGGAAGCGCGTCGCCCTCAAGCTCGGAATAGAGCGAGGGTAGGATCAGCGAGATCTTTCGGCTCTGCGCGTAGGTTTCAAGCTCGTAGACCATCTCCTCGATCGGGCGCGAGCGCAGGTTGTGGAACTGGGCGATATTGCCGTTCTGGTGGAAGTCGGCCATGGCGGAGGTCTCCTAAAGCCCGAGGTCTGCAAGTACGTGGAGGATGGCGGCGTTCCAGCCCTCGGGGCCGGGCAGGGCGGTGCGGCGGATGCGTCCCGTCTGCTCGCCGGGCAGGGGCGGGATGCCGTTGCCATGGTCGTTGCGGAGAATGACGCCGTGGGTGGCGGCCTCGATCATCTCGATGTCGTTGGGCGCATCGCCGAGCGCGATGGACGTATCGCAGCCGAGCTCTTTCGTGACCCCATCCATTTGCTGCGCCTTGGTGCCGCCGAAGGAAAGGGTGAGAAAGCGCCCGCCCTTGCGCGCGTGGATGCCTTTTTGCGCGAGCGCGGCAAGGAAGGTGTCCTGTTCGGCCTCGCTGCCAGACCAGAGGCCGGGCTCGGTGAAGCGCCGCTTGCGGGCCAGTTCGGCGCCATCCAGAGACAGGCCGGTGACCCGCGCCACCTCCTCGGCGTCCATGTCGCCGAAGCCTCTGAAAAGGCGGGCGTGCTCGGGCTCTTCGGCCAATGCGGCGCGGAGTTTCTGATACTCGGGTGCGTCTTCCGAAAGGGCGCCGGGGCTGATCCGGTCGGCGCCGTTCTCGACGATGGCGGGCCAGTCACCGAGGCCCAATTCGCGATGCAGGGGGCCGATCTCGGCGGCGGTCTTGGAGGAGGCGAGGATGAGCGGGATGCCACGCTTCTTGAGCGCATCGAGCGCGGGCCGCGCGGGGGCGTAGGAATAGGTGCCGTGGTCGAGCAGGGTCCCATCGAGATCGGTGAATACCGCCAGCCGCACGTCTTGTTCCTTCGTCTCTGCCCCGGGTCCAGTTAAGCGGATGGCGCCCGGCAAGGGAACAGGCGCGGCGTCAACAAACACCTGAGATGCCGAGATTGGGCGGAAAGTGGGCAACGCCATCGCGCGTCTCGGCGTGCGACGGTTTCGGGGGGCAGAAAAAGCAGCGCCGGCCCGGAACAACGGACCGGCGCACATCGCGTGATCTTGGCGTTATCGTGCGCCGGGCGCGCTTAGGCCACGTTCTCGAGCTTGCTGTCCGGCACCACGCCGAGCGCGTGGCATACGTCGCGCGTGAGCTCGGGGCGGTTGAGCGTGTAGAAGTGCAGCTTCTCGACGCCGCCCTCCAGCAGCTCGTTGCAGAGCTCGGTGCACATGGCGGTCGCCAGCAGGTCCTGCCGGTCGTCGCGCTCGGCCTTCTCGAAGGCCTCGATCACCCAGGCGGGGATCTTGGTGCCGGTGGCTTCGGCGAAGCGGCGCGCGCCTTTCCAGTTCTCGATCGGCAGGATGCCCGGCACGATGGGCTTGTCGATGCCGGCCTTCTCGCAGGCGTCGCGGAAGCGGAAGAAGCTCTCGGCCTCGAAGAAGAACTGGGTCAGCGCCTCGGACGCGCCGGCGTCGAACTTGCGCTTGAGGTACTCAACATCGGCGGTGGCCGAAGGCGCCTCGGGGTGCTTGTCGGGATAGGCCCCGACGCGGATGGTGAAGTCGCCCGCCTCGCGCAGCGCCTCGATCAGCTCCACGGACGAGTTGAAGCCCTCGGGGTGGGGGGTGAAGCCGCTGGCGCCCTTGGGCGGATCGCCCCGGAGCGCGACGATGTCGTTCACGCCGGCCTCCTTGAACTGGCGCGCGATGGCCAGCGTTTCCTCGCGGGTCGCGTCGACGCAGGTCAGATGCGCCGCGACCTTGAGGCCGGAGTTCTTGTGCAGGGTGGCGACGACGTCACGGGTCAGCTCGCGGGTGGTGCCGCCGGCGCCATAGGTGACCGACACGAAGCGCGGACCGAGCGGCGAGAGCGCCTGCACCGTGTCCCACAGCCGGAAGGTCGCCTCGATGTTGCGGGGCGGGAAGAATTCGAAAGAGATGTCGGGGCGCGTCATTGGCCGGGACTCCGAGTTTGGATTTCGGTCCTTGTGACACAGGAACCTTTGTGAGACAAACTCATACTCCTCAAGAACAACATGAGGCGAACACTGGGATGCATATCGAGTTTCGTCACCTGCGCACGATCAAGGCCATCCACGAGGCCGGTGGTCTCGCGCGTGCGGCAGATCAGCTCAACATAACGCAATCGGCCCTCTCTCACCAGATCAAGGGGCTCGAGGATCAGGCCGGGGTCGAGCTTTTCGTGCGCCGGTCCAAGCCGATGAAGCTCTCGGCGGCGGGTCTGCGCCTGCTGCGCCTCGCCGACCAGGTGCTGCCGCAGGTCGAGGCGGCGATGGCCGAGTTCGACGGGTTGCGCGCGGGCTCGGCCGGGCGGCTGCATATCGCCATCGAATGTCACGCCTGTTTCGAATGGCTGTTCCCGGTGCTCGAGAGCTTCCGCAAGAGCTGGGGCGATGTCGACGTGGACATCCGCCCGGGGCTCGCCTTCGACGCGCTGCCGGCGCTGATGAAGGAAGAGGTCGACGTGGTGATCTCGTCCGATCCCGAGGATCTGCCCGGCGTCACGTTCACGCCGCTCTTTGAGTATCACCCGGTTTTCGTCGCGGCGGCCTCGCACCCGCTGGCCGGAAAGCCCTGGATCGAGGCGCAGGACTTCCGCGGCGAGACGCTGATCACCTATCCGGTGGATCGGGCGCGGCTCGATATATTCTCGCAATTGCTGTCCCCGGCGAAGGTCGAACCGGCGGCGATTCGCCAAGTCGAGCTGACAGCGGTGATTCTGCTTTTGGTTGCCTCGAATCGTGGTGTCGCGGTTTTGCCCGATTGGGTTGTGCGCGAAGTGAAATACAATTCCGATTACATCACCCGGCCATTGACCGAGGCGGGGATCACCCGGCACCTCTACGCCGCGACCCGCACCGAGGATCTGGATAAACCCTTCATGACAGACCTGATCCGCTTGGCGGGGCAGGAGGCGCGGCGCCTGCAATCGCGATGACGGTGCGCCGGACTGCAACGCCGGCTGTCGCCAGTCCCGCTACGGGCTGACGTGTGCGGGTACACCCCCGCGGGGACCCAACCCCGGGTGGGGTGGGGTCATGCGATGTAAGATTTTGTTATTAAAGTGTTTTCAGATCGGACGCCATCATGCGTCCATCGCGGCCTTCCTTGAGCTCGTAGCTCACTTTCTGATTGTCCGCGAGGCCGGTAAGCCCCGAACGTTCGACGGCCGAGATATGAACGAAGACATCCTTGCCCCCCTCTTCGGGCGCGATGAAGCCGTAGCCTTTGGTGGTATTGAACCATTTCACGGTGCCGCTCGGCATGTGTCCGTGCTCCTTCCAACTTTCCTGTTTCTACCCGTAATGCGGGCGCCGCGTCACATTCGCCTCTCAGCGGGAGGAATGCCTGTCCCGGTCGAAAACGCGGTAAAATCGAGGCTTTCCGGCTCTGATCATCGAAGGTCACGGGCCAAGAGTTGCACGGTGCCTGCAAAAATCAAGAGAAACGCTTCGCAGTCGCGGCGTTAGGCAATAAATAGTGCCCCAAGAGTTCAAGGAGATGGCGGATGCTGATATACGGGCTGAAAACGTGTGATACCTGCCGAAAGGCGCTGAAAGCCCTGCCCGAGGCCGAGTTTCGCGACGTCCGGGCCGACGGTGTGCCCGTTGAGGTGATCGACAGCGCGCTTGCGGAATTCGGCGACAAGCTGGTGAACACCCGCTCGACCACATGGCGCGAGCTTGAAGAGGCGCAGCGCGCGCGCCCGGCGAAGGATCTGCTGGCCGACCACCCGACCTTGATGAAGCGGCCGCTGATCGTGGCGGGCGAGGCGATGTATCTGGGCTGGACCAAGGACGTCGAGGCGGCTCTGGCGGGCTGACGCCGCCAAACCCCGGTTAAAAAGAAAAAGCCCCGGGCGATCCCCCGGGGCTTTCTCGTTTTCAAGAGACCCGGCTCAGCGTAGGTCGGGCGCGGTGGCGTCCAGCGACAGCGAAGCGACGATCTCGTCGAGGCTCTGCACCGCGGTCTGCTTCTCGCCGAGACGGCGCACGGTGACGGTGCGCTCTTCGACCTCGCGGTGGCCCACGGCGAGGATGATCGGCACCTTGCCCACCGAGTGCTCGCGGACCTTGTAGTTGATCTTCTCGTTGCGCGTGTCGGCCTCGGCCCGCACGCCGGCGGCCTTGAGCGCTGCGACGACCTCGAGCACGTAGTCATCCGCCTCCGAGGTGATCGAGGCGACAACGACCTGCCGCGGCGCGAGCCAGAAGGGCAGCTTGCCGGCGTGTTCCTCGATCAGGATACCGATGAAACGCTCGAAGGAGCCCAGCACGGCGCGGTGCAGCATGACCGGGCGGTGCTTCTCGCCGTCCTGGCCGATGAAGCTCGCATCAAGACGCTCGGGCAGGTTGGGATCGACCTGCAGCGTGCCGCACTGCCAGTCCCGGCCGATCGCATCGGTCAGGGTGAACTCGAGCTTGGGACCGTAGAAGGCGCCTTCGCCCTCCTGGATCTCATACTCGTAGCCCGCGGCACGGCAGGCATCGCCAAGCGCCGCTTCGACGCGGTCCCAGCTCTCGTCCGAGCCGATGCGCTTCTCCGGGCGGGTGGAGAGCTTGATCGTCCAGTTCTCGAAGCCCAGATCGGCGTAGATCGAGGCGAGGAACTCGATGAACTTCTTGGTTTCCGCCTCGATCTGATCGTCGGTGCAGAAGATATGCGCGTCGTCCTGGGTGAAGCCGCGCACCCGCATGATGCCGTGCAGCGCGCCCGAGGGCTCGTAGCGGTTGCACGAACCGAACTCGGCCATGCGCAGCGGCAGGTCGCGGTAGGACTTCAGGCCCTGGTTGAACACCTGCACGTGGCAGGGGCAGTTCATCGGCTTGAGCGCGTTGATCGCCTTCTCGCGGGCATGCTCTTCGTCGACTTCAACGATGAACATATTCTCCTGGTAGTTGTCCCAGTGCCCGGACTTTTCCCAGAGCTTGCGGTCAACGACCTGCGGCGTGTTGACTTCGACGTAGCCGTCACGCTCCTGCCGGCGGCGCATGTAGTCCTGCAGCGTGGTGTAGATTTTCCAGCCGTTGGGATGCCAGAAAATCTGCCCCGGCGCTTCCGGCTGGAGGTGAAAGAGATCCATCTCGCGGCCCAGCTTGCGGTGGTCGCGCTTGGCCGCCTCCTCGAGGAAGTTGAGGTACTTCTTCAGCTCGTCGCGGTTGCGGAAGGCCACGCCGGTGATCCGCTGCAGCATCGGGCGCGAGACGTCGCCGAACCAATAGGCCCCCGAGACGCCCATCAGCTTGAAGGCATCCGACGGCAGCTGGCCGGTGTTCTGAAGGTGCGGGCCACGGCAGAGATCCTGCCAGTCGCCGTGCCAGTACATGCGGATCGGCGCATCCGCGGGGATGCGGTCCACCAGCTCGACCTTGTAGCCCTCGCCGCTGTCTTCATAGAACTTGCGGGCGCGGTCGCGGTCCCAGATCTCGGTCTTCACCTCGTCGCGGGCGTTGATGATCTCTTTCATCTTCGCCTCGATCAGGCCGAGGTCTTCGGGGGTGAAGGGTTCGGCGCGGTCGAAGTCGTAGAACCAGCCTTGGTCGGTGACCGGGCCAATGGTGACCTTGGTGTCGGGCCAGATCTCCTGCACCGCGCGCGCCATCACGTGGGCGAGGTCGTGGCGGATCAGCTCGAGCGCCTGGTCCTCGTCCTGCAGCGTGTGGATCGCGATCGTGCTGTCGGCCTCGATGGGCCACTGAAGGTCCCAATGCGCGCCGTTCACGGTGGCGGAGATGGCCTTTTTCGAAAGGCTCTTGGAAATGGCTGCGGCCACGTCGGCAGGGGTCACGCCCTTGTCGAACTCGCGCGCATTGCCATCGGGGAATGTCAGGGAAATCTGGCTCATAGGCCTAGTCTCCTCGTCGGTCTGGCGCCCACGGAACGCCCGGTTGCGGGTTATATGTCGTGCCGCCTTGTGGCCCTCGGGGCAAGGGGTGTCAAGCGGCGGGGAGGCAGGCATGACGAGAGGGCGCTGCCAGCGTGCTTGGAGCCGCGCGGAAGCCGCGGGGGCGTGCGCGGCCAGCGAACGGCTGTCAGGGCCGCAAAATCCTCGGCGCGGGCGCTTCGAACGTCATCCGCCCCCCACGCAATCCCCAGACCGGCCGCCGGATTTCCGCCACGGCAGAGGCGCGGCTCTCGCAGGGCAGCAGCACCAGATCGGCCGGGCCGCCGACCTCGATCCGGTCGGACACGCCAAGAAGCCGGAAGGGTGCGCTGCTGACCATCTCGAAACAGGCAGTCAGCTCCTCGGCGCTGCCAAGCTGCGCGACGTTGGCAAAGAGGTTGGCCATCCGAGGCAGCGAGCAATCGCCGTAAGGGGTAAAGGGGTTGAGCACGTTGTTGGTCGCCACGGTGCAGCACACCCCAGCAGCGTGGAACCGATGCGCCGGCGCCACGCCCCGCGGCACCGCGTGGTCATGCCCGCGCCCGGTGATGAAAAGGTCGGTCGCCGGCAAGACGGTGAGCGCGATCCCCGCGTCCTGCAGCAGCGCCACGCTCTGCGCCAGCGCGGCGGGGGGAAGCATCGACAGCTTGGTCACATGGCCGATTGCCACGCGCCCCTGCATGCCAAAAGGGATGGTCTGCCGGGCCACCTCGTCGAGATGCCGCCAGCTGGTGTCGAGGTCGAAATCGAGGTGGAAATCAAGGTCGACACCGAACGCGCGCGCCATCTCGAAGAGCCGCGCAATCTGCCCCTCCGGGTCGGTGTCGGTATAGGGACAGCCGCCGAGCAGGTCTGCCCCCGCCGCCAAGGCCGCCCGCAGCAGCTCCTCGGTGCCGGGATAATTCAGCAGGCCCTCTTGCGGGAAGACGCAGATCTGCAGGTCGAGCGCCCAGGAATAGTCCCTCTTCAACTGCCTGACCGCCTCGAAGCCCGCGAGCCCGATCACCGGATCGATCTCGACCTGCGTGCGGATCAGCGTGGTGCCCTGGCCGATCGCCTGCTCCAGAACCCGCGCCCCGCGCGCGTAGACGTCCTCGGTGGTGAAGTCCCTTTTGGCTGCCGTCACTGCCGTCAGCGCACCCTTGAGATCGCCGGTCCGGTTCACCGCGCGCTCGAGAATGCAGGCCTTGTCGAGGTGCAGGTGGCTGTCGGCAAAGCCGCGGAAGGCCAGGCCACCTTGCGCATCGAGCGTGGGGGCGTCGCTGGCGAGGCCCGCCCCGATGGTCGCGATCCGCCCCTGCGCGAGGCCGATATCGACCGGCGCTGCACCGTCCGAAAGCCGCGCGTCGCGGATGATGAGATCAAGTGTCATTGTGCGGCTCTTGCCCTTTCTTCGTGGGTTTTCAGCTGCCGCGAAAGACTCGCGGCGGTTTGCCAACCTCGGCGCCCAGGTAAGGCACCCTCGGCGCGGAAGCCTGTCAAAGCCGCGCATCGAATAGTCGCTAGAGCGCCGCTCTTGAAGTGCGCTCTGCCCAATCTTTGGGCAAAGTGAATGCCATGTCTTTGAGGACTATGCGTGCCCTCATTCTCTCCGCTCCGCTCCGCTGCGTGCCCGAACCGACGCGCCGGATGATCGAGATCACCGAACGACCCCGGAGGCCCCGCGAAAGGACCGGTGTTCTGGCCTCTTCCGCCGAGCTTGCGCGCGGGGCGAGACCGGCGCGGGAACCTGCCGCCACGCCGCGGCGTTTCCCTGCCGGACCCCCCGGCAGACGAGAAACGGCAGGCGCATGACCCATATCGACGAGACGCAGATCTATGACACCTTGACCGAAGGCGCTGACGGCGCGCCAAGGTCCGAGGCCCGCAACGGGCTGCGCCATGTCGGATCGCTGTCGATGACCAAGCTCGCCGACGGCCTTCTGAATCCGAAACTGGTGCTCACCTGGCTGGCGCAGGCGCTCGGCGCGCCTGCCGCCGTCTCCGGCCTGCTGGTCCCGATCCGCGAGGCGGGGGCGCTTCTGCCGCAGCTCCTGCTGGCGGGCGTGGTCCGGCGCAGCCGCCAGCGTAAGTGGATCTGGGTGGCGGGCTCGATCGGGCAGGGGCTCGCGGCAGCGGGCATGGTCGTCGTTGCCCTGACGCTGCAGGGCATGGCGGCGGGTCTCGCGCTCTGCGCACTGCTGGCGGTGCTTGCGCTGTCCCGCGCCGCCGCTTCGGTCAGCTACAAGGACGTGCTTGGCAAGACCGTCTCGAAGACCCGCCGCGGCTCGATCACCGGCACGGCGGGCTCGGTCGCCTCGGCGGGGGTTCTGGTCTTTGCGCTGCTGCTCCTGTCGGGCGCGGTGCAGGACGTGCCGCCCGTCGCCGCGGCGATCGCCCTTGCTGCGGCGCTCTGGCTCGGAGCGGCGGCGCTCTTCGCGACGCTGGAAGAAAAGGACAGCGACCCCGATGAGACGGCCGCTGCCATCGACCTCTCACCGCTGCGCGAAGACCCGCAGTTCCGCCGCTTCATCGCCTGCCGGGGGGCGCTGACCGTGACCTCGCTGGCGCCGCCCTATCTCGTGCTGCTCGACGACGGCGGCGGCGCATTGCAGAAGCTTGGCGCCATGGTCCTGGCCTCGGCGCTGGCCGGCTTCCTGTCGAGCTGGGTGTGGGGCCGGATGGCGGACCGCTCGTCGCGCCGCGTTCTGATGCTCTCGGGCTTCGCCGGGGCTGGCGCCATGGCGCTGGCGGTGGTGGCGGCGCTGCTCGGCTGGACGGGGCCGATATGGGTCACACCGCTGCTGCTCTTCGCGCTGCTGATCTCCTGGCAGGGGGTCAGGCAGGGCCGCTCGACCTACCTTGTCGACATGGCTCCCGAGGAGGGGCGCGCGAGCTATGCTGCGCTCGCCAATACGCTCATCGGCGGGCTGCTGCTGGTGACCGGCGCGCTTGGCGGGGCGCTGGCCATCCTCGGCCCGGTGGCGGCACTGGCGGGTTTCGCGGCGCTGAGCCTGATTGGCGGGGTCATCGCCGCTGGCCTGCGCGAGGTCGAAAACGGTCAGGGCGGCAGCAGAGACTGACGTGCCTGCGCCCGAACGGCGCGTGTCAACGGCGCCAGCGCCGCGGCCACCAGCCGGTTCACCTGCCAGGTCAGGAAGATGTCCTCAGGCACGCCCGGGCGCATGGCAACCAGTGCGCCCGAGGACAGCAGCGGTGCCGCAAGGAACTCCGGGTTCAGACCCCAGCCGATCCCCAGCCGCGCGGCCTCGACGAAGCCCTGGGTCGAGGGCAGGCGGTGCGTGGGCGGCAGCAGCGCCTGCCCGGTGACCCGGCGCAGCCAGTGGTGCTGCAGCGCGTCCTTGCCGTCGAACTGCAGCAGCGGCGCGCGCGAAAGGGTCTCGGCCGTGACCCCTTTGGAAAAATACCGGTCCCGGAAATCGGGCGCGCAGGTCGCAACATAGCGCATCCGCCCCAGTGGTACCGCGTCGCAGCCCTGCACCGGGCGGGCATGGTCGCAAATCGCCGCCGAGACCTCGCCCCGCCGCAGCCAGTCGGCCGAGAAGGCCTGATCATCCACCACGATGTCGAAGAGCATGTCGCGCCCGACCAGCGCGGGCAGGAACCAGGTGCCAAGGCTGTCGGCGTTGACCGCCAGCCGCAGCCGCGCTTGCGGTGCCGGCTGGCCGAGATCGCGTGCCAGCGCAGCCTCGAGCAACGCCACCTCCGAAGCATGGCGCGCCAGCCGCGCTCCGGCGGGGGTGGCGGTGCAGGGGGTGGCGCGGATCACCAGCGCCGCCCCGGCGCGATCCTCGAGCGCCTTGATGCGCTGCGAGATCGCCGAGGGCGTCACCGAAAGCGCGCGCGCGGCGGCATCGAAGCTGCCGAGCCGCAGCACCGCTTCCAGAGCGGCCAGTTGAGAGGGGTCGTACTGCATTAGCGTATCTTAATCAGGGTCAATTTCTTTAACTAGTCTTTGATCGGCCCTGCGTGATAGCCCGGCCTCCGGACAACGAAGATGGAGACCGAACCATGCAGGCAGCCACCGCTGGGTTTGCTCTGGGACTTTCGCTGATCGTGGCGATCGGGGCGCAGAATGCGTTCGTGCTGCGGCAGGGGCTGCGGCGCGAGCATGTGCTGGCGGTGGTGCTGGTCTGCGCGCTGTCGGATGCGGTGCTGATCGCCGCAGGCGTCGCGGGCCTTGGACTGCTGGCAAGCCAGCTGCCGGGGCTCGAGACCGTGATGCGCTGGCTCGGCGCCGCCTTTCTGACATGGTACGGCGCGCGCACCCTGCTTGCCGCCTGGCGCGGTGGCGCGGCGCTGCGGGCCGAGCGCGACCCGGGCAACGGCAGCCTTCGGCGCGCGCTGCTCACCTGCCTCGCGCTGACCTGGCTCAACCCCCACGTCTATCTCGACACGGTGATGCTGCTGGGGGCGGTGTCGTCCCAGTATGAGAACCGGCTACACTTCGGGCTCGGCGCCGTGAGCGCGTCCCTGTGCTTTTTCTTTGCGCTCGGCTTCGGCGCGCGGCTGCTGGCGCCGGTCTTTGCACGACCGTTGGCTTGGCGCGTGCTCGACCTGGGGATCGGGCTGACCATGTGGCTCATCGCGGCGAAACTGCTGATCGGCTGAGCGCGGACCCTTGCGCCCGGCGCAGGGCGCGCTACCAAAGCCCCTATGAACACCACGCAAGCGAACCCGGTCCGGGGCATCCTTTTCATGGTCGTCACGGGGCTTTGCTTCGTCGGCGTCACGGTCACGGTCAAGCTGCTGCACGGCCGGGTGCCGGCAGCGGAGTCGGCCTTTCTGCGCTACCTCCTCGGACTGGTCTTCCTGATCCCCATGTGGAAGGCGCTGCGCGAACTGCGGATGACCCCGCGCCAGTGGCGGCTCTCGGCGCTGCGCGGCGGCGCGCAGACGCTTGGGGTGATCTGCTGGTTCTTCGCCATGGCCCGCATCCCGCTCGCCGAGGTCACGGCGATGAACTATCTCACGCCGATCTACGTGACAGTTCTGGCGGTTTTCGTGCTGGGCGAGCGGCTGGCAATGCGCCGCATCCTCGCCATCGTCGCGGCACTTGGAGGGGCGCTGCTGATCCTTCGGCCGGGGTTCCGCGAGCTTGATCCGGGGCATTTCGCCATGCTCGGCACGTCGCTCATGTTCGCCGTTTCCTATCTCATCGCCAAGATCATCACCGACGAACTCTCGCCGGCCATCGCGCTGGCGCTCTTGTCGATCTCGGTGACGCTGGGGCTTTTCCCCTTCGCGCTTGCGGTCTGGGTCTGGCCGAGCTGGGGCGATCTCGTCATCCTCATGGCCACCGCCACCTTTGCCACGGCGGGGCATTACGCCATGGTGCTCGCCTTCGCCAGCGCGCCGGTGACGGTGACCCAGCCAATCACCTTCCTGCAGCTGGTCTGGTCGGTGGCCATCGGGGCGCTGTTCTTCGCCGAGCCCGTCGATCCCTTCGTGGTTGGCGGCGGGCTGGTGATCATCGGCTCGGTGCTCTTCATCACCCTGCGCGAGGCGATGCTGAAGCGTCGGGTGACGCCCTCGGGTCCCGATACGAAGTTCTGAGCGTGTGGGGTGGCGCCCAATCCGCTGAAACAATCCGTTTCCAAAACATGAAAAATCCCCAGGGCCATCGCATTTCGGCCTTATTCCCGCGTGAAGGTTTCCTCTAGTGAAACAGTTTAGCCGGGTATGTGACCATGTTTGCCAACAACCAATTGACCGAAAACCTCGACGACGTCCGGGCCTTCCTGCTGGCGGAGCGTGGCAAGGCGCTCTCCGACGCCGAATGGCGCTTTCGCATGAAGGGCTACGGCTACCAACTGCGCCGCACCGAGCGGGGCATGGAGGTCTCTCGCCTGCCGCAGAACCACCTGCTGGGCACGCTCGACGCCTGAGCCGAGAGGGACCGTGGCAGGCGGCGCACGCCTTAAGGAAGATTAAACGCGCGGCCTTGCCCTCCTCCCTTGATGCGTCGAGATTGGCCTGATGATCAGGCTTTGTTCACGCTTCGTAAGCGCTTTATTCATTATTGTTTCCCTTACGTCACCCTGGGTCAGCCTCGTCGCGGCCCCGGTGGCGGCGGCGCAGCCGGAGATCACCGGCCGCATCCGCGTGATCGACGGCGACACCTTCGACGTCGGCGATGTGCGCGTGCGACTCTTCGGCGTCGATGCCCCGGAACGGGGGCAGACCTGTGGTGGCGGAGCGAAGCCGACCTGGGCCTGCGGCGCCTGGGTGACGTCCGAGGTCCGCGCCCGCTACGAGGGTCGCCGCGCCAGTTGTGCCCGGCGGGACACGGACCGCTATGGGCGCGCCGTGGCGCGCTGCTCGGTCGACGGCGAGGACGTGGGCCGCGAGCTGGTTTCCGAGGGGCTGGCCTTTGCCTATCGCGCGTATTCTCTGGACTACGACCTCGACGAGAAACGCGCCGTGGTGCGCGGCGTCGGGGTGCATGGCTCCGAGGTGCGGCGCCCCGCCGAGTACCGCGCCGAGACCCGCAACGCCGCGAATTCCGCTGCCGTGGCAGCGGCCCCGCAGGGCTGCGTGATCAAAGGCAACGTCTCATCAAAGGGCGAGCGCATCTTCCACGTGCCTGGCCAGAAATACTACGCGGCCACGCGCATCACTGTGACCAAGGGCGAACGCTGGTTCTGCTCCGAGACAGAGGCGCGCAAGGCCGGGTGGCGCAAGGCGCGGCAGTGAGCACCTCGGAATGACCTCGGGGCATGTTGATCCGCATCAAGGAGCGGCCGCGCGGCGCGTGCGAAGACAGGGCCAAGACACGTGAAGGAGGCTCAGCCCATGTCCCATGTTCCGCATTCCCTCGCCGAGGAATTCCCGCAGTTTGCCGCGCGCATCTCCGAGCTCAAGCAGCAGGGCGGCCACTTTGCCACGCTCGCCGAGCGTTACTATGAGGTGAACCGCGAGGTGCATGGGGCCGAGAGCGGGCTGACCCCGATGGAGGGGCTCGCCGAGGCCGACCTGCGCAAGAAGCGCGCCGCGCTGAAGGATGAGATCTATGCGCTGCTCACCGCCGATGCCGAGGGCATCGAAGGTTAATTGAGCAGAGGCTCGATTTCCGAGACGATCGGATCGGAGAGGGGCAGGGTTGTGCTGCCCCAGCCGGCGACGAATTCGCCGTTCGGTCCGATCAGCACCTTGTTGAAATTCCAGGACGGGGCGAAGTTCTTCGCCTCGGCCAGTTCCCGGTAGAACGGATGCGCACCGTGCCCGGTCACATGGGTGATCGTGGTCATCGGCATGTCGAGATCGAAGTTGATCTCGCAATAGTCCTTCACCTCGGCTTCGCTTCCCAGCTCCTGCCTGAAATCGTTCGACGGCACCGCCAGCACCACCAGTCCGCGATCGCGGTAGCGTTCGTAAAGCGTCTGCAGCCCGTCGAACTGCGGTGCGAAGCCGCAACGCGAGGCGGTGTTGACCACAAGAACCGGGCCGCCGCGCCAGCTTTCCAGATCGAGCGTGCCGCCGTCGATGGAGTCGAAAACCGTGGCCTCGGAGGCCTTGCCGGGCAGGGCGAGGGCGGGCAGGGCAGCGGTGGCGAGAACCGCAAGAAGGGGGAGGATGCGCATGGAAGGTCTCCTTTGCGTTCACAGATAGTCTCGCTACCGTGAAGTCAATGTCGCGGGGCGAACTTGGACGTTCACCCGCCTGTGCAAAATTGCAGGGCGCCAAATGCGCTTGGCGGGCGGGTCTGTCGACCCTATCTTCAAAGCTCAGCAGGAGGTGACGCCATGGCCGGAGGCTGGAGCCGCGACGGAGCGGTGCAGGATCAGATCGAGGACAGCATCAAGGACGAGCTGGCGCGCATGCAGGCGCGCAGGCGCCCCATGGGCGAGAGCCTGACACATTGCGCCGAATGCGAAGAGCCGATCCCCGAGAAGCGCCGCATGGCCATCCCGGGCGTGAAGCTCTGTATCGACTGCCAGCAGGAACGCGACGGGGCCGTTCAGGCGCGCGAAGGCATCAACCGGCGCGGCTCCAAGGACAGCCAACTCAAGTGAGATCGTCGTCGTCGCGCTCTGCAGGGGTGCGGTCCGGGTTCTCGCGCCGTCGCAGGCTCTTGCCGCGCTCGAGCCCACGCCGGTAAAGCGGCATCACGTCCAGCATCGCCACGGCGAAGCCGAGCGGTATCATCCAGAAACCCAGGATCGGCAGAAAGCCGAGGATCCCGCCGCAGATCAGCAGCAGCCCCAGCACGAGGCGCAGGCCTGGCGGCACGCGCCGACGCACGTGCACGAGGAAGCGCTGCATCCGCGCCTTGATCGTGCGCTTCACGCGCGGCTGTGGGGGCTGTTTGTCGGGCGGGAGCATGAGGCGGATCCTTCTCGGGCCTCGGGAATGATATGTTGAAAATGCCGTTGGAACAGGGGGCGGGCCCCGCGAGGCCCGCCCCAGAGCACAGTCTTGGGATCAGTCTTCCATCGCCTCGAGCTCGTCGATGAAGCCCTCGATCATCGACAGACCCTTGTCCCAGAACTTCGGGTCGGTGGCATCGAGGCCGAAGGGCTCGAGCAGCGCCTTGTGGTGCTTCGAGCCGCCCGCCTTCAGCATGTCGAAGTACTTGTCCTGGAAGCCTTCGGGGTTCTGCTCGTATTCCGCGTAAAGCGCGTTCACCAGCCCGTCGCCGAAGGCGTAGGCATAGACATAGAAGGGCGAGTGCACGAAATGCGGGATGTAGGCCCAAAAGGTCTCGTAGCCCGGCATGAAGTCAAAGGCCTCGCCAAGGCTCTGCGCCTGCACCGACATCCACAGAACGTTGATGTCCTCTGGCGTCAGCTCGCCGCCGCGCCGCGCCTCGTGCAGCTTGCACTCGAAGTCGTAGAAGGCGATCTGCCGCACCACGGTGTTGATCATGTCCTCGACCTTGCCGGCGAGCATGACCTTGCGTTCCTTCTGATCCTTCGCCTTGGCGAGCATGGCGCGGAAGGTCAGCATCTCGCCGAACACCGAGGCGGTCTCGGCCAGCGTCAGCGGCGTCGAGGCGAGCATCTCGCCTTGGCCAGCCGCCAGCACCTGGTGCACGCCGTGGCCCAGCTCATGCGCCAGGGTCATTACGTCGCGTGGCTTGCCGAGGTAGTTGAGCAGCACGTAGGGGTGGGCGTCGGTGACCGTGGGATGGGCAAAGGCGCCGGGGGCCTTGCCGGGCTTGGCGGCGGCGTCGATCCAGCCCTTGTTGAAGAAGGGCTCGGCGATCTCGGCCATGCGCGGATCGAAGCCGGCATAGGCCTCCATCACGGTCTTCTCGGCCTCGTCCCAGCCGACAATGCGGTCGCTCTCCATCGGCAGCGGCGCGTTGCGGTCCCAGACCTGCATCCGGTCCAGCCCCAGCCACTTGCGCTTGAGCTCGTAGTAGCGGTGCGACAGGCGCGGGTAGGCATTGACCACGGCGTTGCGCAGCGCTTCCACCACCTCGGGCTCGACGTCGTTGGCGAGGTGCCGGGCGTGCTGTGCCGAGGGCATCTTGCGCCAGCGGTCCATCACTTCCTTTTCCTTGGCCTGGGTGTTGTGCACCCGGGCAAAGGTCTTGATGTTCTCGCCGAACACGCGCGCCAGTTCGTGGGCGGCGGCTTCGCGCTTGGACCGGTCCTGCTCGGTCAGCAGGTTGAGCGTGCTCTCGATGCTCATCTCCTCGCCGCCGACCTCGAAGGTCAGCCCGGCGATGGTCTCGTCAAACAGCCGCTCCCAGGCGTCGCCGACGACGCCCAGATCGTGCAGGAAATGCTCCATCTCGTCCGAAAGCTGGTGCGGCTTCATCGCGCGGATGCGGTCGAAGGCGGGCTTGTAGCGGCCAAGCTCGGGATCGGCGGCAAAGAGCCCATCCAGCACATCATCGTCGAGCCGGTTCAGCTCGAGCGTGAAGAACACCAGCGGCGTGGTGTAATTGGTGATCTTCTCCTGGCAGTCCGACAGGAACTTGGCGCGCTCGGCATCCACCGTCAGCTGGTAGTAGCGCAGCCCGGCGTAAGACATGATGCGCCCGCCCACGGCCTCGATCTTCTCGTGGCGGCGGATCATCTCGAGGAAACCGGCGGCGTCGAGCGTGCCCAGCTTGCCCTCGTAGTCGGCGGCGAAACGCGCGCAGGCATCCTCGAGCCAGTCGAGGTCGCGCTTGACCTCGGGCGCGTCGGGCGCCGGGTAGAGATCGCTCAGATCCCATTCCGGCAGGTCGCCCAGGTTCTTGCCGCCGGCGGCGGCATGTGCATCAAAAACGGGCCGAGGGGTCATCGCGTGTCTCCATGTTCTTTCTTCTTGGGGGACAGCTAAGAGCGCCGCCCCCGCAGGTTCAAGGGCGAAAGCCCTTTCTTCTGGGTCCAACTATCCCGGGGTCGGGCGCGCGGCGCCTTGGGGCGGCGCCCCTCGGCAACGTGCACCCTTGCTCACTCCGCCACGCAGTCGGCGAAATACTCCACCGAGCCGTCCGGCATCTCCTTCTGCACGAGCCCGTGGATGTCGGTCTCGAAGCCGGGGCACTGCCGCGCGAACTCGCGGTTGAAGCGCAGGTAGTCGACGATGCGCTTGTTGAACACCTCGCCGGGGATGAGCAGCGGGATGCCCGGCGGGTAGGGGGTGACCAGTGAGGTGGTGATCCGCCCTTCGAGCTCGTCGATCGGCACGCGCTGCGTGGTGCGGCGGGCGATGTGCGAAAAGGCCTCGCCGGGGTTCATCGCGGGGGTGAGGTCGCTGAGGTAGATCTCGGTCGACAGCCGCGCCACGTCGTACTTGGCGTATTGCGAGTGGACGTGCTGGCATAGGTCCTTCAGCCCCATGCGCTCGTACCGGCGGTGCTTCTGGCAAAACTCCGGCATCGAGCGCCACATCGGCTGGTTCTTGGCGTAATCGTCCTTGAACTGCTGCAGCGCGGTCAGCAGCGTGTTCCAGCGGCCCTTGGTGATGCCGATGGTGAACATGATGAAGAAGCTGTAGAGCCCGGTCTTTTCCACCACCACACCGTGCTCGGCGAGATACTTGGTCACGATCGACGCGGGGATGCCCCAGTCGTCGAAACGCCCGTCGAGGTCGAGGCCCGGGGTGATGATCGTGGCTTTGATCGGGTCGAGCATGTTGAAGCCCGGCGCCATGTCGCCAAAGCCGTGCCAGCTGTCGGTGCCGCTGCTCTCGACGCCCTCGGCGTCGGTCTTCTTCAGCACCCAGTCGCGGGTCCGGCCCATGCCGTCGCTGTTGTGGTCGAAATCCTCGGGGCCCCAGACCTGGAACCACCAGTCGTCGGCGCCGTATTCCTCGTCGACCTTGCGCATGGCGCGGCGGAATTCCAGCGCCTCGACGATGCTCTCCTCGACCAGCGCGGTGCCGCCCGGCGGCTCCATCATCGCCGCCGCCACGTCGCAGCTGGCGATGATGCTGTACTGCGGGCTGGTTGAGGTGTGCATCAGGTAGGCTTCGTTGAAGAGATGCCGGTCGAGCTTGGTCTCTTCGCTGTCCTGCACAAGCACGTGGCTCGCCTGCGAAATGCCCGCCAGCAGCTTGTGCACCGATTGGGTTGCATAGGTCAGCGACTTTCGGGTGCGCCCGCGTTTGCGGCCCATGGCGTGATAGGCGCCGTAGAACGGGTGGAAGGCGGCATGGGGCAGCCAGGCTTCGTCGAAGTGCAGGTTCTCGACGTAGCCGTCGAGCAGCCCCTTGATCTCTTCGGTATTGTAGAGAACCCCATCATAGGTCGACTGTGTCAGCGTCATGATGCGCGGCTGCACCGTGTCGGCATCCACGTCCTTGAGCAGCGGGTTGTTGCGGATCTTCGCCTTGATGCTCTCGATCTCGAACTCGCTGCGCTGGATCGGGCCGATGATGCCCCAATGGTTGCGCGTCGGCTTGAGGAACACCGGGATCGCCCCGGTCATGATGATCGAGTGCAGGATCGACTTGTGACAGTTGCGG
Source organism: Alloyangia pacifica (assembly GCF_003111685.1). Lineage (NCBI taxonomy): Bacteria > Pseudomonadati > Pseudomonadota > Alphaproteobacteria > Rhodobacterales > Roseobacteraceae > Alloyangia > Alloyangia pacifica. The sequence continues at coordinate 1,165,867 of NZ_CP022189.1, forward strand.
TCCACCACGACCACGTCGCCGGGCGCCACGCTGTGGTGCCAGACCATCTTGTTCGACGTCGAGGTGCCGTTGGTCACGAAGAAGCAGTGATCGGCGTTGAAGATGCGCGCGGCATTGCGTTCGGATTCGCCGATGGCGCCGTTGTGGTCCAGCAGCTGGCCCAGTTCCTCGACCGCGTTGCACACGTCGGCGCGCAGCATGTTCTCGCCGTAGAACTGGTGGTACATCTGGCCGATGGGCGATTTCAGGAAGGCGACCCCGCCCGAATGCCCGGGGCAGTGCCACGAGTAGGACCCATCCTCGGCATAGTCGAGCAGCGCCTTGAAGAAGGGCGGCTGGATGCCCTCGAGGTAGCTCTTGGCCTCGCGGATGATGTGCTTAGCCACGAACTCCGGTGTATCCTCGAACATGTGGATGAAGCCGTGCAGCTCGCGCAGGATGTCGTTCGGCAGGTGCCGCGAGGTCTTGGTCTCGCCGTAGATGTAGATCGGCACATCGTCGTTCTTCCAGCGGACTTCCTCGATGAAGTTGCGCAGGTTGAGCACCGCCGGGTCGAGCTCGGGGCCGGGAGAGAATTCCTCGTCGTCGATCGACAGCACGAAGGCGCTGGCGCGCGATTGCTGCTGGGCGAATTGCGACAGGTCGCCGTAACTGGTGGCGCCCAGCACTTCGAACCCCTCGGCTTCGATCGCTTCCGCGAGCGCGCGGATGCCAAGGCCCGAGCTGTTCTCGGAGCGGAAGTCTTCGTCGATGATCACGATGGGGAAGCGGAACTTCATTCTTGTCTCCAACCGGGGGTCTTTCGTTGGGTGGGTGTTCGGTCGCCGAGGCCAATGGCCCCTGTTCCGGGCGGGTCGAGGGGGCTGCAAATCAGCCCTATAATGAATGGATGTTTCTTTCTTTTGAACCCGTCCCCGTCAAGGGGCTGCATGCGCAGCCGGGCGGCGGATCGCGGGCCTCAACCATAGGCGCCGAGCAGCGCCTTGAGCCCCTCCAGCGTGTCGATCTCATCCACCGGCTTGTCGCGTCGCCAACGCGCCATGCGCGGAAAGCGCAGCGCGATGCCGGACTTGTGACGCGCGCTCTCCTGTATGCCCTCGAAGGCGATCTCGAAAACCAGCTCGGGCGTTACTTGCCGCACCGGTCCGAAGCGCTGCTGGGTGTTGCGTTTGACCCAGCGGGTGATCTCGTCGAACTCGGCGTCGGTCAGGCCCGAGTAGGCCTTGGTGAAGGGCACGAGCCCATTGCCGTCGCGTACCGCGAAGGTGAAGTCGGTGAAGAGATTGGCCCGCCGCCCGTGGCCCTGCTGGGCGTAAATCATCACCGCATCGACGCTCAGCGGATCAAGCTTCCACTTCCACCAGTCACCGCGCCTGCGCCCGCCCTGATAGGCCGAGTCCCGGTGCTTCAGCATCAGCCCCTCAGAGCGATGCTCGCGCGCGCTTTCGCGGCGGGAGGCGAGGGCCGGCCAGTCCGCTTCTGTCAGCAGCGGTGAGGGCATCACGGCGGCATCCTCTGGCAGGCCCGAGAGCATCGCGTCGAGCCGTGCGCGGCGCTCGGACAGGGGCAGGGCGCGGATGTCGGTGCCCTCGTGTTCGAGCAGGTCGTAGGCGAGCATCCGCACCGGCGCCTCGGTCAGCAGTTTCTTCGGCACGGTCTTGCGCCCGATGCGCGGTTGCAGCTGGGCGAAGGGCAGCGGGGCGCCGTCCTTCCACGCGAGGATCTCGCCGTCGAGCACCGTGCCCGGCGGAAGGAAGTCCGGCGTGCGGGCGAATTCGGGGAAGCGGTCGGTGATCAGCTCTTCGCCGCGCGACCAGAGGTGGTGTACCCCGCTGCGCAGGATGAGCTGGCCGCGGATGCCATCCCACTTCCATTCGGCCAGCCAGTCGCCGGGATCACCCAGACTCGCGGCCTCGGCCTCGAGCGGCGAGGCAAGGCAGAACGGGTAGGGGCGGCTTTCGTCCTCGGTCGCGTCTTCCTCGGCGGTGAGCTGCTCCCAGCTGCTGTCCTCGGGTTGCCAGTTCCCCATCAGGCGCAGCGCCATGGCGGGCTCGTCGACGCCGGTCGCCTCGGCCAGCGCGCGGGTCATCAGCTTGCGGCTGATGCCGATGCGGAAGCCGCCGGTGATCAGTTTATTGAAAAGGAAACGCTCGGTCGCATCCAGACGATCCCAGGCGTCGAGCACCGCCGCCTTGCGCGCCTCGGTCTCCATCCCGGCCAGCCCTTTGACGACGCCGATCCAATCGTTCAGATCGCGGTCTTCGGACGCCGCGGCGGGGGGCAGGATCAGCGCGATGGTCTCTGCGAGGTCGCCGACGATCGGATAGCTCTCCTCGAACAGCCAGAGCGGAATCTCGGCCCGTTCCGCCGCCCATTCTCGCAGCAGCGTCGCGGTCACCGCCCGCTTCGGACGGCGCCCCGAAAAGAGCGCCACCGCCCAGAGACGATCAGCCTCGGGCGCCTCGCGGAAAAACTCGGTCAGAGCGGCAACTTTCTCTGAAGTTCTCGTTGTTTGGTCGAGCCTTGTGAAGAGGTGCGCGAAGTCCTTCATGCGGCGTCTCCACTTTCCGTCGCGGCGTCCTCGTCTCCGCCGAACTCTGTGGGCACCGGCGTAGCGTCGTAGCCTTCGCTGCGTAGGTATTGCGCGAAGATATCCACGTAACCATGTGTTGGATATATCTTTTCAGCGCCGGTTTCCTTGATCGCCCGCAGCAGCGCGGGCCAGTCGGCATGATCCGAGATCACGAAGCCGCGCTGTACCCCGCGCCGCCGCCGCACGCCGCGCAGCCGCATCCACCCCGAGGCGAAACCGGTCTGCGCCGGGCCGAATTTGCGGGCCCAGGAGGTGCCGAACGCCGAGGGTGGTGCGATGACCATCGGCGCGGGATGCGCCTTGCGGTCGAAATCCGGGGTAACGGGGATCGTCTCGCGATCAAACGCCCCGGCGGCGCGCAGCACGGCGTTGCTGCCCTCGACCGCACCGTGGGTGTGGATCTCACCGATCCCGGGGTCGAGCATGGAGATCAGCCGCTGGGCCTTGCCGAGACTGTAGGCACCCAGAAGCGAGGCGCGCCCGGCGTCGCGGTTGGCGCGCCACCAAGCGTTGATCTCGGCGGCGATCTCGGCTTGCGCCTGCCAGCGGAAGACCGGAAGGCCAAAGGTGCATTCGGTGATGAACGCATGACACCGCACCGGCTCGAAGGGCTCGCTCAGCCCGTCCGCTTCCAGCTTGTAATCGCCCGAGACCACCCAAACCTCGCCACCGACCTCGACCCGCACCTGCGCCGAGCCCGGCACGTGGCCCGCGGGATGGAAGCTGATCGTGGCGCTGCCGATGCGCAGCGGCTCGCCAAAGGACAGATTCTGCACCTCGACCCCGAGCCGGTGGCGGATCATCGCGGCGGTGAGCGGGGTGGCGAGGTAGCTGCCATGGCCGGGGCGGGCGTGGTCGGAATGGGCATGGGTGATCAGCGCCCGCGGCACGGGGCGCCACGGGTCGATGTAGATGTCCGCCGCAGGGCAGTAGATGCCGCGCTCGGTGAAGCTGAGAACAGGGTCCGCCATGGAGCGGAAGGATAGGGCGCGGGGTGGCCGCGGCCAGTTCAGGCGCTGGCCTGCGCCCGGGCGGCCTCGGCGCTCTGCCGGAAGTGCGCCGCCAGTTGCGCTACGATGCGCGCGCGGGTTGCCGCATTCTCCATGAGCACCTCGTGCTCGCCGCCGCGGATCACCTCGAGCCGCCCGCCGGGCCAGTCGGCCATCCGGGCGCGGACACGGGCGGGATCGACCACGCGCTCGTTGCTGCCGAGATAGGCAAGGCAAGGTACCCCGGGCGCCGGCAGGCGTGAGAGCGACCGGCATTCCGCCAGTGCCTCGTGCAGCCAGCGCAGCGACGGGCCGCCAAGCGCCAGATCGGGCACCTCGGTGACCTGCCGCCGCATGTAATCCCAGCTGTCGCGGTCGGTGGTGAGCAGGTTGCCTTCGAAGGCGGTGCGCGCGAGGTAGCTGCCCGGCCCGGTCGAGGGCGCGTAGACATGCCCCATGCCCATGCGCGCGCCGGACCAGCTCAGCGCCCAGGCGGCCGTGCGCACGGGGCCGAACATGCGGATGCCCCACATCGGCGCGGTGAAGCCGGCACCAGCGACCGGCAGGCCCCGGCTCAGGGCGCGCAGGCCGATGGCGCCGCCCATGGAATGGGCCAGCAGGTGCAGCGGGCGGGGCAGGCCGAGCATATCCACCGCATCGAGAAGAGCGGCCACGTCCTTCTGGTAGTCGGCGAACAGGTGCACATGGCCGGTCTGCACGTCCTCGAGCATCCGATCCGCCAGCCCCTGCCCGCGCCAGTCGATGGTCAGCACGTGAAACCCTTCCGCCGCGAAGTCACGGGCCACGCGGCCGTATTTCTCGACGTATTCGGTGCGCCCGGGGAAGAGCAGCACGGTGCCGCCTGCCGCCTCGGGGCCGGGATAATGGGCGATGCGCAGGCGCAGCCCGTCCTCGGCGCGAAGCCAGAAGGCGCGGGCCCCCTCGGGGCCATTCGCGAGCGCGGCATGGAAGGGGGCCGGCTCGAGCATCAGCTCAGCACCCCCGCGAGACGCATCGCCGCGCCCATGTCGCCATCGACCTTGAGCTTGCCGGTCATGAAGGCGGTGGTGGGGTTCTTCTCGCCGTCGATGATGGCGCGGAAGGTCTCGGTGTCGGCGGTCAGCGTCACGTCCGCGGCGTCATCGCCGACCCGCGCGCCGTTCTCGTCGACGACAAGGCTGCCCTTGCCCTCGATGACGAACTTGGCGACGCCGGCGAATCCCCGTCCGTCCAGCTTGCTGTTCAGCGCGGCCACCGCCGCCTTGACCGTTTCGCTCATGTTGCGGGCACTCCTTGCGAATTCCTGTGCTGGCAAAGCGCCAGCTCTGCGCTACACTTCCCTCTATGAGCATCCTGATCCGCGAATTCAAATCTAGAACGGCTCTGGCACTGGCCCTGATCACGTTTTGCCTACCCGGTGCGGCCGTGGCGGACCGGGCGGAGGAACTGCTGACCGAGCTCGCGACGGCCTCGAGCCCCGAGATCGCCGACCGTGCCGAGCGCGATCTCTTCAACGAGTGGTCGAAATCCGGCTCGCCGGCGATGGACCTGCTGCTCAAGCGTGGCCGCGATGCGCTGGAGGTGAGCGACTTCGAGACCGCCATCGAGCATCTCACCGCGCTCACCGACCATGCGCCGGACTTCGCCGAGGGCTGGAGCACGCTGGCGCTGGCCTATTACGCCACCGACTCGCTCGGCCCGGCGATGGATGCGCTGGAGCATACGCTGGCGCTCAACCCCAACCATTTCGGTGCGTTGCAGGGGGTGGGGGCGATCCACGAGGAACTCGGCGATCTTGACCTTGCCTATCGCGCCTATTCCCGGGTAGTTGAACTTCGGCCCTTCGATAGCGATGTTACCGAGGCCATCGAACGGCTCGAAACGCGGGTGAACGGCGTTTCTCTCTGAGGTACCGGAACTGGTCTCCGGCGGGGTGATCCGCCACAGACCAGACGACGGAAGAGGAAAGACAAGGCCCCCCTCCCATGGCCCAACGCGCTCGGATCGCGGCCGTTCTCGGCCCGACCAACACAGGCAAAACCCATTACGCCATCGAACGGATGCTGGCGCACAGGACCGGCATGATCGGCCTGCCGCTGCGGCTTCTGGCGCGCGAGGTCTACGACAAGGTCGTGGCCGCCCGCGGCCCCTCGGTGGCGGCGCTGGTGACCGGCGAAGAGCGGATCGTGCCGCCGCGCGCGCAATACTGGATCTGCACCGTCGAGGCGATGCCCGAAGGCATGGGCTGCGACTTCGTGGCCATCGACGAGATCCAGCTCTGCGCCGACCCCGAGCGCGGCCATGTCTTCACCGACCGGCTGCTGCGCATGCGCGGCCTTCACGAGACGCTGTTCCTCGGCGCGGACACCATGCGCGGGCCGATCTCGCAGCTGGTCAAGGGCGTGGAGTTCATGCGCCGCGACCGGATGAGCCAGCTGATGTACTCGGGCTCGAAAAAGATCAGCCGCATGCAGCCGCGCAGCGCCATCGTCGGCTTCTCGGTGGACAACGTCTATGCCATCGCCGAGCTCTTGCGACGCACCAAGGGCGGGGCGGCGGTGGTGATGGGCGCGCTCAGCCCGCGCACCCGCAACGCGCAGGTCGATCTCTACCAGAACGGCGATGTCGATTACCTCGTGGCCACCGATGCCATCGGCATGGGGCTCAACCTCGATGTCGATCACGTGGCGTTTTCCGCGCTGTGGAAGTTCGACGGGCGGCGGATGCGCGAGCTTCAGCCGAACGAGCTGGCGCAGATCGCCGGCCGCGCGGGGCGGGGCATGCGCGACGGCACCTTCGGCACCACCGGCGAAGCCGGGCAGATCCCGGAGGACTGGGTCGAGGCGATCACCAGCCACAGCTTCACGCCGCTCAGGAAGCTCAACTGGCGGAATCCCCAGCTGAATTTCGGTTCGCCCGAGGCGCTGATCGCCTCTCTCGAGAAGGCGCCGGACGACCCCAGCCTGGTCAAGGCGCGCGAAGCCGACGACCTGATGTCGCTCAAATCGCTCAACTCGCAGGCGGAGGTCCGCGCGCGCGCGTCCGATCCCGCTTCGGTCAAGTTGCTCTGGGACGTCTGCCGTATTCCCGATTTCCGCGGGATCAGCCATAATGAACACGCGGCGCTTTTGCAGGTGATTTACCAGCACCTGCACGAGCGCGGAGAAATCCCGCGAGACTTCATGGCGCGGCAGGTGAAACGCATAGATCGAACCGATGGGGACATTGATGCGTTGTCGAAACGTCTGGCATTTATCCGCACTTGGACTTACGTGGCGCAACGCAAAGGTTGGGTCGATGACGAAAGCCATTGGCGCGAGGCAACCCGCGCGGTAGAAGATGCCCTGTCCGACGCGCTCCACGCGCGTCTTACGCAAAGATTTGTTGACCGGCGCACGTCAGTGCTGATGCGGCGGTTGAAGCAGAAGGAGGCCCTCTTGGCCGAGGTGAACGAGAACGGAGAAGTGACCGTCGAAGGCGAATTCGTCGGTCGGCTCGAAGGGTTCCGCTTCCGGCAGGATGCCGGCGCGACGGGACAGGAAGCGAAGACGCTGAAGACGGCGTCGCTGCAGGCGCTCGCGCCGCATTTCCACCTGCGGGCGGATCGCTTCTATAACGCGCCCGATACCGAGATCGACTTCACCGAGCAGGGTGGCCTCATGTGGGGCGACCAGGCCGTGGGCAAGCTGGTCAAGGGTGACGACGCTCTTAAGCCGCGCGTCGCGGTCTTCGTCGATGACGAGGCCGGTGCGGATGTGGCGCAGAAGGTCGAACGCCGCCTGCAGCATTTCATTGATCGCAAGATCGCCGCGCTCTTCGAGCCGCTGGTGAACATGCAGAACGACGAGGCGCTGACCGGGCTCGCCCGCGGCTTCGCCTTCCGTCTGGTCGAATCGATGGGCGTCATCCCGCGCGGCCAGGTGGCCGACGAGGTGAAGCAGCTCGATCAGGACGCCCGCGGCGCGCTGCGCAAGCACGGCGTGCGCTTCGGTCAGTATACGATCTTCATGCCGCTGCTGCTCAAGCCCGCACCGACGCGCCTGCGTCTGGTGCTGTGGTCGCTGGCCAACGATCTCGACAGCTTCCCCGAGGCGCCGCCGCCGGGTCTGGTGACCGTGCCCAACATGCGCGAAGTGCCGATGGCGCATTACACCCTGTCGGGCTACCGCCCCGCCGGTGAGCGCGCGATCCGCATCGACATGCTCGAGCGTCTCGCCGACATGCTGCGGAGCGAGGACAGCCGCGGTGGCTTCGAGGCCAAGGCCGACATGCTGTCGATCACCGGCATGACGCTCGAACAGTTCTCGGACCTGATGCAGGGCCTCGGATACCGCGCCGAAAAGGGCGAGCGCACCAAGGTGCGCGCGGCCGACAAGGTGGTGACCGAGACATCCGATCCTTCGGGCGTCCCGGGCGAGGATACGCCGGTCTTCGACGCCGCGCAGGAAGAAGAGGCGACCCCCGCCGCGATGGCCGATCCGGCCGAAGCGCCCGAGGCCGCCGATCTTGTTGCCGGTAGCGAGTCGATCGACGACGAGGGCGTGGCACCGATCGCCGAGACGCCGGCGGCGGTGGACGTCGACGACCACATTCCCGAGGCCTCGGAAACCGAGCTGCTGCCGGGCGATGCCCCGGACGCGGCGCTGGCCGGTCCCGAGACCGAGGTGTTCTACACCTTCACATGGGGTGGCAACCGCGGCGCACGCGGCGGCCGTCAGGGTGGCCGCGACGATGCCCGTGAGGGCACTCGCGAGGGTGGTCACGGAGGCCGCGAAGGCGGTCGCCAGGCGCGCGGCAAGGGCGGCCCCAAGGCCGGCGGCAAGCCCCGCGGCAAGGGCGGCCCCAAAGGTGGACCGAAGGGCGCTCCGAAAGGGCCCAAGACCTTCGAGTCGCGCCCCGAGAAGAAGGACCGGATCGATCCGGACAACCCCTTCGCGGCGGCGCTCATGGGCTTCAACAAGGGCAAGTCCTGAGGCGCACCGCGCGTGGCTGATCCGGCTCTGAAGCTCCGTATCGACAAATGGCTCTGGCAGGCCCGCTTCTTCAAGACGCGGGGCCTGTCGGCCAAGGCGGTCTCCGCTGGGGTCCGGGTCAACGGGCTCAACGTGTCGAAGCCGGCCTTCAACGTGGGGCCGGGGGACGTTCTGACCTTCAGCCAGGCGCGTCAGGTGCGCGTGATCAAGGTCGTGGCGCTCGGCGAGCGCCGCGGCCCGGCGCCCGAGGCGCAGCAGCTCTACGAGGATCTTGATCCTCCGCAGCCCAGATCCGAGGATGACGTTCCGCCGGTCCAGCGCCTCGAAGGCAATTCTCGTCCCACCAAGCGCGACCGCAGGAAACTCGATCTTGATCGCGGCCGGGCGCTTGAATGATCGCGTTTGCTGGTCTAGCTAAGCGCCTATCAGCCTTTGAGAGACAGCAATGACCTACGTCGTCACCGAAAATTGTATCGCCTGCAAATACACCGATTGCGTGGAAGTCTGCCCGGTGGACTGTTTCTACGAGGGCGAGAACACGCTGGTGATCCATCCCGACGAATGCATCGACTGCGGCGTCTGCGAGCCGGAGTGCCCGGCTGACGCGATCCGCCCGGACACTGAACCGGACATGGAGAAATGGGTCGAGTTCAACCGCAAGTACGCGGAACTCTGGCCGGTGATCATCACCAAGAAAGACCCGCTGCCGGAAGCCGAAGAGCGCGACGGCGAAGCGGACAAGATGACCAAGTACTTCTCGGAAGCACCCGGCGAGGGCGACTGAGAGGGGCCAAATTCCGCTCGGCGCGGGGCGCGATTCGTGCCTGCCGCGCCGAGAGCCGCTCACAGGGGCGTGTTCGCGCCCGTAACGCATTGTGATAAAACAACTTCTTTCCAGGGCGGGCGCTCCTAGGAAAGACGTTCATTTTGTGCTATGTTCTGCGCCACTCATGTTGAAACCATGCACACTTGACCGGGCCGATCTGCACCCCGGGGGTTAAGCTTTTCGCGTAAAACCAGACGAACGGAATGCACCTCCTAGCATCCCGTCCGTCTTCGTGTCGCGTGTGCGCAAGTTTCGCTGCTAAGGACGCTGTTGGATGACCAAGACCAAGAAGAACGAATTCCGCCCGAATGACTACGTGGTCTACCCGGCCCATGGCGTGGGTCAGATCATGTCGATCGAGGAGCAGGAAATCGCCGGCCTCAAGCTGGAGCTTTTCGTGATCTCCTTTGAGAAGGACAAGATGACGCTGCGGGTCCCGACCCACAAGGCGACCGAGATCGGCATGCGCTCGCTGTCCTCGCCGGATGTCGTGAGCCAGGCGATGAAGACGCTCAAGGGCAAGGCCAAGGTCAAGCGCGCCATGTGGTCCCGCCGTGCGCAGGAATACGAACAGAAGATCAACTCGGGTGACCTGATCGCGATTGCCGAAGTGGTGCGCGACCTGCACCGTGCCGATGACCAGCGCGAGCAGAGCTACTCCGAGCGTCAGCTTTACGAAGCCGCGCTCGAGCGCCTGACCCGCGAAGTGGCCGCCGTCTCGGGCGGCGACGAAGTGGCTGCAGCCCGCCAGGTGGACGAGGTTCTCGGCCTGCGTGCCGCCTGAGCGCGCCTCCTTCCCGACGAATAGGAAAGGGCTGTCCCCGCGGGGACAGCCCTTTTTCATTGGCGCTGTCCGGGCTTGCTCAGTGCAGCTTCAGCTTGGGGCGAATGCGGCTCGAGGCGCCGCCGAGCAGGGAGCCCATGGTGGCGCGCCAGGGGCCCAGCACCGACTTGCGGTGCAGGAAATGCAGCGAACGGTAGGCGCGCCGCGCCAGCCAGCCCTCGATGGTGATCGTGCCGATCGCCTTGCCCATCAGAGAGCCCACTGCGCCCTCGTTGCTGATCGCCACCAGCGAGCCGTGGTCGGCGTAGGAGAAGTCCCTGAGCGGCTTGCCGGCGACCTGCGCGACGATCTGGCGCTCCATGAACTCGGCCTGCTGGGTGGCAACCTGGGCACGTGGCGGCAGCGAGGTCTCCTTTGCGGGCCAGGCGCAATCGGCGCAATCGCCGAGCGCGTAAATGCTCTCGTCAGCGAAGGTCTGCAGGGTGGGGCGCACCTTGAGACGGCCGAGGCTGCCGGTCTCGAATCCGTCGAGTTGTCCGATCACCTCGGGCGCGCGCACCCCCGCTGCCCAGACGGTCAGGTTGGAGCTGAGCGTGGTGCCGTCGGCGAGCGCCACCGAGCCGGGCTCGATCCGGGCCACCCGGGCGCCGGTCATCACGTCGATGTGCAACTCGCGCAGGTGGCGGGCGACCTTGGCCGAGATGGTCTCGGGCAGGGCGCTCAGCACGCGCGGTGCCGCCTCGATCAGGCGGATGGTCACCGCGTCGGGGCGGCGCACCTTGTGGATGCCGTTGCGGGCAAACTGCCCGGCGGCCTCGCGCAGTTCGGCGGCCAGCTCGACGCCGGTTGCCCCCGCGCCGATGATGGTCAGCTCGAGCTTCTCGGCTGTGCCGAGCGCGCCGGTCTGGAAGCGCAGGAAGAGGTTCAGCAGCTCGGCCTGCAGGCGCTTGGCCTGCGCCGGTGTGTCAAGCATCATGCAGTTCTCAGCGACGCCCGGCGTGCGGAAGTCGTTTGAGCGGCTGCCGATGGCGAGCACGAGGATGTCATAGGGCAGGGCGCGCTTGGGGGCGAGTGGGCGGTTGCTGGGGTCGTTCACCGCCTGCAGCTCCACAAGCCGCTTCTCGCGGTCGATGCCGGTGAACCGGCCGAGGCGGAAGTTGTACTCGTTTCGGTGGGAATGCTCGAGCAGGCTGATCTCCTCGTCGAACCCCTTGGTCCCTGCGGCGAACTCGTGCAGCGACGGCTTCCACATGTGCGAGAGGTTCTCGTCGACGAGGGTGATCTCGGCCTTGCCGGCCTGGCCGAGGCGTCGGCTGAGGCGGGTGGCGAGGTTCAGGCCGGCGGTGCCGGCACCGACGATGACGATCTGGGGGGGCTTGGAGGATTGGGGCATGTCGAGGCTATTCGCATCTGAGATACCGAAGGGCGGGACGTGGCCGGCGCCGCGTGCGCGGGTCTTGGTCCACCTCCGGCGCGGCCCGAATAGCCCAATGCTGCAGTTGCAGCATCCGCGAAATGCCTGCAGGCAATGACAATCCCGCGAGCACCGTGTCGCACGCGGCGATGTGCCTCAAATTTCAGCTAATCACCTGTGAGGGAAGGGGAATTTCCGATATCTGTATGCCGTGGAATACCTTTTGGCCAGGTCAGGCCGCGTCGTGCCGCTCGGCCTCGAGCGCGCTGAACAGCGCCGTTTCGAGATCCTTCTCGAGCTCGCGCGCGCGCCGCACGTAGGCCGGGTTCTGCGATGGCGGTGTGCCTGGCTCCCAGAGCGTGGCCAGCTCGCGCATGGTCTCGCGGTCGTGGTGATAGAAGGTTTCCTCGGCGATGGCGGCCTCGTATTCGGTCAGCCCCACCTGCTCGAGCACGTAGCGCCCGGCGCGCAGCGAGCTGTCGAACATCTCGCGCACGATCTTGTCCGCCCCAGCCTGGTAGAGCTCGTAGACATGGGTGCGGTCGCGGGCGCGGGCGATGATGAAGATCTCGGGCCGGATGCGCTTGGCGAAGCGTACGAGCTTGGTGGTGGCCTTGGGATCGTCGAGCGCGGCCACCAGAACCTTGGCCTTGGAGATGCCCGCCGCGTGCAGCAGCTCGGGGCGGGTGGGGTCGCCGAAGAAACCCTTGACACCGAATTGCCGCATCAGCTCGATGGTCTGCATGTCGTGATCGATCACGACCGTCTTGTAGCCCGAACTTTGCACCAGCCGGTTGACGATCTGCCCGAAGCGCCCGATCCCGGCGAGGATGATCGGCCCCTCGCGGTCGATCCTGTCATCCGGGCGGCTGTCTGACTTGTCCTCGAGCTTGGCCGAGAGCTTGTCATAGAGGATAAAGAGCGCCGGGGTGATTAGCATCGACAGCGCCACCACCATCAGCAGGCGCTGGCCGAAGGCCTCGGTCATCACGCTCTGTTGCAGCGCAAAGGAGATCAGCACGAAACCGAACTCGCCTGCCTGCGCCAGCGACAGGGTGAAGAGCATGCGGTCGCGCCCGCGCAGGTGGAAGAGCCCGCCCAGCACGTAGAGGATTGCACCCTTGACGAGGATCAGCCCCAACGTGATGCCCAGCAGCACGAAGGGTTCGCGCAGGAAGTCGGCGAAGCTCAGCCCCGCGCCCACGGTGATGAAGAAGAGCCCCAGAAGCAGCCCCTTGAAGGGCTCGATATCGCTTTCCAGCTGGTGACGGAATTCCGAGTTCGCCAGCACCACGCCGGCAAGGAAGGTGCCGAGCGCCGGCGAGAGGCCGACCTGCCCCATGAGGAAGGCGATGCCGACCACGATCAGCAGTGCCACGGCGGTGAACATCTCGGGCAGGTGCGACGCATTGATGTGCCGGAAGAGCGGCCGCGCGCCATAGATGCCCGCGAGGATGATCAGCGCCACCGCGCCGAGGGTCACAAGCGCCACGGCCCAGCCGGGCAGGCCGGCGACCAACGACATGCCATGCGCGCCATGATCGCCCTCGGGCAGCTGGATCGCGCCGTCGGCGCCGAGCGAGGCCGCCACGGGCGCGCCAAGCAGCGGCAACAGGATCAGCATCGGGATCACCGCGATGTCCTGTGTCAGCAGCACGGAAAAGGCAGAGCGCCCGCCGGCGGTCTGCATCAGCCCTTTTTCCGAGAGCGTCTGCAGCACGATGGCGGTGGACGACAGGGCAAAGACCATGCCCGCTGCGAGGGCGGTGGTCCAGGCCGTGCCAAGCCCCATGACCACCGCCGTGATCGCCGCCATGGTCAGCAGGATCTGCAGCCCGCCGAGCCCGATCAGCCGGTGCCGCATGTCCCAGAGCGCGCGCGGCTCGAGCTCGAGCCCTATGATGAAAAGCATCATGACCACGCCGAACTCGGCGAAATGGCGCAGGTCGTCGGTGTGCGAGACGAGGTGCAGGCCCGGTCCGATGATGATCCCCGCCAGCAGGTAGCCCAGCACCGAGCCGAGCCCCAGGCGCGTTGCGATCGGCACGGCGATCACCGCTGCCGCGAGATAGATGGAGGCCTGAAAAAGCGCGCTTTCCATGTCTGTCCGTGCCTGCTTCGTGACTGCCCTGACATCCGCATGATGCGGGGCGAGCACGGGGAATGACAAGCACCCCTGCGCGGCGACGCGCGGGCCGTGACATTCAATCGCAGCGCGGCCTGCCTTCGCCGCGCTTGACCGAAAGACATCGGCGGCGTATTTCGGCGCCGTGGCGATTTGTTGACGGATTGCGGGCCACGTAAAACATGCCGCTAAAAGGTCGGACGAGAGAGCCCCTTTCGCTTGACCGCGAGTGGGGCTTTTTCATTTCCGGCGCAAAAGGATCGTCCGGGCACAGAAAGGTGGAAGATCATGGCAGAATTCAAGAAGGCATCGCGGACCGAGCTGGTCCATGGCGGCACCAAGCGCAGCCAGTGGGGAGAGTTGAGCGAGGCCATCTTCCTCACCCAGGGCTTTGCCTATGACAGCGCCGAGCAGGCCGAGGCGCGCTTCATCAAGACCGAGCCGGACGAATTTATCTACGCCCGCTACGGCAACCCCACCGTCGCCATGTTCGAAGAGCGCATCGCGCTCTTGGAAGGCGCCGAGGATGCCTTTGCCACTGCCTCGGGCATGGCTGCCGTATCTGGCGCGCTGACGGCGATGTTGAAGGCCGGCGACCGCGTCGTCGCGGCGCGCGCGCTCTTCGGCTCGTGCCTTTACGTGCTCGAAACGATCCTGACCCGCTTCGGCGTCGAGGTGGCCTTTGTCGACGGGGCCGATCTGGAACAATGGCAAGAGGCGCTGAAGCCGGGCGCCGATCTGGTCTTCTTCGAGAGCATGTCCAACCCGACGCTGGAACTGGTCGATATCGAGGCCGTGGCCAAGCTGGCCCATGCGGCCGGCGCCAAGGTGGTTGTCGACAACGTCTTCTCGACCCCGGTCTACAGCCGCGCCATCGAGCAGGGCGCCGATGTGGTGGTCTATTCCGCCACCAAGCACATCGACGGCCAGGGCCGGGCGCTTGGCGGGGTGATCCTCGGCTCGCGCGAGATCATCCGTGGCGTGATCGAGCCCTACATGAAGCACACCGGCGGCTCGATGAGCCCCTTCACCGCCTGGATCATGCTCAAGGGTCTCGAGACGATCGACCTGCGGGTGCGTGCCCAGACGGCCTCTGCCGAGGCGATCGCCAAAGCGGTCATCACCCACCCCAAGGTGGCCCGTGTGAGCTACCCTGGGCTGGAGAGCCACCCGCAGAACGCCCTGGCGCTGCGTCAGCTTGGCGCAGGGGGCACGATGGTCGCCTTTGAGATTGAAGGCGGAAAAGAGGCAGCCTTCCGCTTCTGCAACGCGCTCAAGGTGATCCTGATTTCGAACAACTTGGGGGACGCGAAATCCATCGCCACGCACCCCGCAACGACGACCCACCAGCGCCTGTCCCCCGAGCAGCGTCAAGGACTTGGGATCGCGGACGGGCTGATCCGGCTCTCGGTCGGCATCGAGGATACCGGCGATCTTGTTGCAGATATTCAACAAGCTCTGGATGTTGCGTAAGAATTGTGCGGCCGAGGAAATTAACATTTGCTCGGCCACATTTTTGCCCGCAATAGATGATCCATAAGAATAGGTGCGCCCGTATAAGGGTCGTAAATAGTGGAAATTTCGGTAAAACATCCTAAGTACGTTGGAACGAACCCCCGCCTCGGAGGGCAGGACATGAATGTGTATTCGCCGGTAGTAGACCGCAACCCAAGCCGTGACGACGCAGAAGCCGCACTGGCCCTTCTCCGTCAGTGGACCCAAGTAGCCGACGACAGTGAAATTACCGATCTCGACCCCGCGCTTCTGAAACTCCTCGGCGCCGCGCAGGACTATCCGATCTTCTCGCGCCAGTACCCCGAGGGGTTCTCGGTCGACGACGCATACAAAACGTCCTTGCCTGACCTGCAAAACGGTCCGGCCTCGCTCATTCGTGGCGAAAATGTGCGCATTCAGCACGTCGGCATTTCGAATTTCCGCCTGCCCATCAGTTACCGGCTGAAGAATGGCTCGTCGCTCATGCTCGAGACCTCGGTCACTGGCACGGTCAGCCTCGAGGCCGACAAGAAGGGCATCAACATGTCGCGCATCATGCGCAGCTTCTACATCCACGCCGAAAAGAGCTTCAGCTTCGGCGTGATCGAGGCGGCGCTGAGTGACTACATGTCGGATCTCGAGAGCTTCGACGCGCGCATCCAGATGCGCTTCTCCTTCCCGATGACGGTGACGAGCCTGCGCTCGGGCCTGTCGGGCTACCAATACTACGACCTGGCATTGGAACTGGTGGAGCAGAACGGCGTGCGCCAGCGCATCGCCCATCTCGATTACGTCTACAGCTCGACCTGCCCCTGCTCGCTGGAGCTTTCGGAGCATGCTCGCCAGTTCCGTGGCCAGCTGGCCACGCCGCACTCGCAGCGCTCGGTGGCGCGCGTGTCGGTGGTGCTCGAGGACGACAGCGACGATTGCCTGTGGTTCGAGGACCTCGTGGGCCTGTGCCGCGGCGCGGTGCCGACCGAGACCCAGGTCATGGTCAAGCGCGAAGACGAGCAGGCCTTTGCCGAGCTCAACGCCGCCAACCCGATCTTCGTCGAGGATGCGGCGCGGCTCTTCGCCGAGGCGATGGCCGGGGATGCCCGGATCGGCGATTTCCGCGTTATGTGCAGTCACCAGGAGAGCCTGCACTCGCATGACGCGGTGGCGCTGCTGACTCAGGGGCCGACCTTTGCCCAGACCAGCCTCGATCCGACGCTCTTCCCGAGCCTGATCCACCGGGGGTGATCTTTCCCGCGGCGCTTGCCGCGCTGCCACATGTTTCGGCACTCACGTAATGCCGCCGGTCACTCCGGCGGCATTTTTCTGCGTTGCGGCAATTATCCCGTGACCGGTCATGAATTTCCAAGGCGAAAGGGCGCAAGCTCTTGGCGGGAGGGCAGGCAACCCACCGGAGGTCTCGGCATGGCGACGAGCAGCGGCGCAGACAATGTCACCATCGGACTGGGACGCGGTTCGCTGCGTGCCAAGATCGATGCCTATTTTGCGGGCCTCGGACAGGGCATCAACGCCTATGGGCTGCGCCGGGCAAGGATGCATGAGATCCTCGTGCTGGAAAGCCAGAGCGATGAGCGCCTTGCCGAGATGGGGCTGACGCGCGAGCGAATCCTGCCGCACGTCTTTCGCGACCTTTTCGGCGACTGACCGGCTGCCGTAGCGCGGCGCTTGACAGGCACGCATGGCCGAGCGAAGGCTCGCGCATGTTCGATGTCCGCCCCGTTGCCTACGTTCTCGGCCTGCTCGTCACGACGCTCGGCGGCTGCATGCTGGTTCCGTTCCTCGTCGATGTTGTCGAGGGGCGCGAACATTGGCCCGTCTTTCTCGAAAGTGCGCTGATCACCATGCTTTGCGGCGGGCTGGTGAGCCTTGCCTGCGCCAATGCCGGGCGGCAGGGGTTGACCCTGCAGCAGACCTTCCTGCTGACCGTCGGGGCCTGGGTGGTGCTGCCGCTTTTCGGGGGCATCCCCTTCATGCTGGGGGCGACCGAGGCGCGCATCGTCGATGCCTTTTTCGAG
The DNA here is from genome assembly GCF_003111685.1 of Alloyangia pacifica. NCBI lineage: Bacteria > Pseudomonadati > Pseudomonadota > Alphaproteobacteria > Rhodobacterales > Roseobacteraceae > Alloyangia > Alloyangia pacifica. Next base: position 1,183,095 of record NZ_CP022189.1, read on the forward strand.
GCCATGTCGGGCATCACCACCACTGGATCGACGGTCTTCACCGGGCTCGACGCGCTGCCCAAGGGAATCCTGCTGTGGCGCGGGATCCTGCAATGGCTGGGAGGCATCGGGATCATCGTTGTCGCCATGGTCTTCCTGCCCGAGCTGCGGGTGGGCGGCATGCAGATCTTCCGGTCCGAGGCCTTTGAGACCATGGGCAAGATCCTGCCCCGCGCCACCGAAATCGCCTCGTCCATCTCCACGATCTACGTTGGAATGACGCTGGCCTGTGCCGCCGCCTACATGTTCTGCGGGATGGATGCCTTTGACGCCACGGTGCACGCGCTGACCACGCTCTCGACCGGGGGCTTCGCCAACTACGATTCCTCTTTCGGCGGTTTCCAGGGGCCGGCGGAATATGTCGCTGCCTTCTTCATGCTCGCCGCCGCGCTGCCCTTTGTGCGCTACGTGCAGATGCTGAACGGTCACCACACGGCGCTGTGGCGCGACAGCCAGGTGCGCGCCTTCTTCGGAACCATCCTCGCGCTGGTGGCGGTGATGAGCGTCACGCTTCTCGCGCTCTTCCCGCACCACCCAGAGCAGGCGATCCGCGAGTCGCTGTTCAACATCAGCTCGATCATCTCGGGCACGGGCTATGCCTCGGTGGACTACATGGGCTGGGGGCCGTTTCTGATCACGCTGTTCTTCTTCATCGGCCTCATCGGCGGCTGTGCCGGCTCGACCGCCTGCTCGGTGAAGATCTTCCGCTATCAGCTGCTCTTTGCCTCGATCCGGGTGCAGCTCAAGCGCATCAGGGCGCCGCATGGCGTCTTCACCCCACGCTTCGACGGCCGCCCGGTGGCCGATGACGTGCTGAGCTCGGTGATGGCCTATTTCGTCTTCTTCGTGGTCTCGCTCGGGGTGCTGTCGGTGGCGCTCGGCTTCACCGGGCTCGACTTCGTGACCTCGGTCTCGGGCGCGGCGACGGCGCTGGCCAATGTCGGGCCGGGGCTGGGCGAGATCATCGGTCCGGCGGGCAACTTCGCGACGCTCAACGACACCGCGAAATGGCTGCTGTCCTTCGCCATGCTGGTCGGTCGGCTCGAGATCATGGCGGTCTTCGTGCTGTTCACCGTGCGGTTCTGGCGCGGCTGAACGCTCCCATCTGCAGCGAAAAGGCCGGGTCCATGGGGAGCCGGCCTTTCGCATTTCAGTTCTGAGGCACCAGCTTTCCGGGGTTCATGATGTTCTGCGGATCGAGCGCGCGCTTGATCTCGCCCATCACGTGCCAGCCGTCCCCGTGCTCCTCTTGCATGTAGGCCAGCTTGCCGTGCCCCACACCGTGCTCGCCGGTGCAGGTGCCGCCCATGCGCAGGGCACGCTCTGCCATGCGGTGCGACAGGCGCTTGGCCTCGGTGAGCTCCTCGGGCGTGTCTGGGTCGACCAGAAGGATGGCGTGGAAGTTGCCGTCGCCGACGTGGCCGAGGATCGGGCCGGGGATGCCGCTTTGCGCGATGTCGGCCTGCGTCTCCTCCACCGCCTCGGCGAGGCGCGAGATCGGCACGCAGATGTCGGTCACCACGGCCCGCGCGCCCTTGCGCGAGGCGAGGATGGCGTAATAGCCGTTGTGGCGCAGCGCCCAGAGCGCGCGCCGCTCCTCTTCGCGGGCGGACCACTCGAAGGGGCTGCCGCCGTTGTCGGCGACGATCTCGGCGAAGCGCTCGGCGTCCTGCTTGACGCTCTCGGGCGAGCCGTTGAACTCCACAAGCAGGTGCGGGTTCTCGGCCATGGCCATGCCCGAATAGCTGGAAAAGGCGCGTGCGGTGGCGGCGTCGACAAATTCTATCCGCGCCATGGGGATGCCCATCTGGATCGTCTCCATCACCGCGGTGACCGCGCTGCCCATGTCGGGGAAGGCGCAGATGCCCGCCGAGACCGCCTCGGGGATGCCGTGCAGCCGCAGCGTCAGCTCGGTGACGAGGCCGAGCGTGCCCTCGGACCCGACGAAGAGCGCGGTGAGGTCATAGCCCGCCGCCGACTTGCGGGCGCGGGTGCCGGTCTCGAGGGTGCGCCCGTCGGCGAGCACCGCCTTCAGACCCAGAACGTTGTCGCGCATGGAGCCGTAGCGCACCGTGGTGGTGCCCGAGGCGCGGGTCATCGCCATGCCGCCGAGCGTCGCATTGGCACCGGGATCGACCGGGAAGAAGAGGCCCGTGGCGCGCAGCTCCTCGTTCAGCGCCTCGCGGGTGACGCCGGGCTGGATGGTCACGTCCATGTCGGCGGGGCGAATTTCCAGCACCTTGTTCATGCGGGTGAAATCGACAACCACGCCGCCCTTCACCGCTTGGCCGTGGCCCTCGAGCGAGCTGCCGGCACCCCAGCCGATCACCGGGCAGGCGTGCTCGGCGCAGATCTGCACGATGCGCTGCACCTCCTCGGCGGTCTCGGGGTAGGCGACACCATCGGGCGGGGTGAGGGGGAAATAGGACTCGGAACGGCCATGCTGCTCCAGTTCGGACTTGGAGCGGGTGAATCGTTCGCCTAGGAAGGCATCAAGAGCCTTCAGGGCTTCGGCGACGGGCATAGAGAAACCTCCGTGGAAAATCGGGGCGACCTTAGCCGCCGCGCGCGCCCTGCGAAAGCCATGGGACCGAGGAATGCCGCAGCAGATTGCCGATCAGTGGCGCGAGACACGCGCGCTTTGCAGCCGGGGCTGGGACACGCTGCGCCACAAGGGGCCGGGGCAGGTCACCTTCTGGGTGATCGCGCTGCTGGTGGGGGTCGCCGCGGGCTTTGCCGCGCTGCTCTTCCGGCTGGCCATCCACCGGCTGCAGGCCTTCGTCTACGGCACCGAGGACGTGAACCTGCTGGCCAGCTTCGCCGAGACGCTGCCTTGGGTCTACGTGCTGCTGATCCCGGTGGCGGGCGGCGCGGTGGTCGGGCTCATCTTGCAGAAGTTCACCCCCGACGGGCGGGTGCGCAGCGTGTCGGACGTGATCGAGGGCGCGGCGCTGAACGACGGGCGGGTCGAGAAGAAGGCGGGCATCGCCTCGGCGCTCTGCTCGTGGATCACGCTCTCGACCGGCGGATCGACCGGCCGAGAGGGTCCGGTGGTGCATATCGCCGCGATGATCGCCTCGTCGGTATCGAACCTCTTGCGCGTCGACGGCATCACCGGGCGCGACCTGCTGGGATGTGCCGTGGCGGCGGCGGTCTCGGCGAGCTTCAACGCGCCTATCGCAGGGGCGCTCTTCGGGCTCGAGGTGATCCTGCGCCACTTCGCCCTGCACGCCTTTGCCCCGATCGTCGTCGCCAGCGCCGCGGGCACGGTGATCAACCGGCTCTACTTCGGCGACGTGACCGAGTTCGTCCTGCCCGGCACGACCACGGTGGAGTTCTACCTCGAACTGCCGGCGTTTTTCCTCATGGGGCTGGTCTGCGGGCTGGTGGCGGTGCTGATGATCAAGGCGCTGTTCTGGTCAGACGAGCTTGGCACGGCGATCCAAAAGCGTCTCGGCCTGCCGCATTGGCTGCGTCCGGCGGTCGCGGGCCTGCTGCTCGGGGCCATCGCCATCGCCTTCCCGCATATCATCGGCGTCGGCTATGAAACTACGTCGCGTGCGCTGTCGGGGCAGCTGACGCTGAGCCAGGCCTTCGTCTTCGCGGCGGTGAAGGTGGCGGCGGTGTCGATCACCATGGCCGGGCGCATGGGCGGCGGGGTGTTTTCACCTTCATTGATGGTGGGCGCGCTGACCGGGCTCACCTTTGGCCACATCGCCACCGGGCTCTTTCCCGAGCAGAGCTCGGTCTTCACGCTCTACGCGCTGGCGGGCATGGGCGCGGTGGCGGCGGCGGTGCTCGGCGCGCCGATCTCGACCACGCTCATCGTCTTCGAACTCACCGGCGACTGGCAGACCGGGCTCGCGGTGATGGTCTCGGTCTCGATGTCCACAGCGGTGGCCTCTCGGCTCGTCGACCGCAGCTTCTTCCTGTCGCAGCTGGCGCGGCGCAACGTCCAGCTAGCTGCCGGGCCGCAAGCCTACCTCTTGGCGATGTTCCGGGTGCAGGGGGTCATGCGCAAGCCCACAGACGAGGGGGCCGCGGACGAGGAAGCCTGCCTGCGGATGATCGAGCAGGGGCTCTACGTGACCGCGCAGGCGACGCTGGAGGCAGCGCTGCCGCTCTTTGACAAGTCGGGCGTGGCCTACCTGCCGGTGGTGACCCGCAGCGGACCCGACGAGGCGCCGGTGCTGCAGGGCGCGCTGTTCCACGTCGATGCGCTCAAGGCCTACAACCGTGCCCTGGCGGCGACGGCGGAGGAAGAGCACAGCTGAGAAGGCGACCCGGAGCAATGCGCTTCGGGCTGCCTGTCCGGGGAGCCGCTTCTCTAGGCCAGCTCGAGGTCAACCTCGATATTGCCGCGCGTGGCGTTCGAATAGGGGCAGACCTCATGCGCGCGCTTGAGGATGCTCTCGGCCACATCCCTTTCCAGCCCCGGCATCTTGGCGACCAGCTTCACGGTCAGGCCGAAGCCGCCCGCGGGCAGGGCGCCGATCCCCACATGCGCATCGACCGTGGTCTCGTCAGGGACGTTGCCCAGCTTCTCGGCCTGCGCGACGAAGCGCATGGCGCTGAGGAAGCAGGCGGCATAGCCCATGGCGAAGAGCTCTTCTGGGTTGTGTCCCTTGCCCGAGCCGCCCAGTTCCTTGGGGCTGTTCATCGTGACCGTGAGCATGCCCGAGGCGAGCTTGGTCACACCGTCGCGACCGCTTCCGGAGGCCTGCGCTTCGGTCCAGTATTTCACGTCGAGATCGGTCTGGGGCATGGGTGACTCCTTTGTTGTCGATTATATCGTGCACGATAGATATGCGGCGCCTAGCAGAAGTCAATCGCTTGAGAATGGATCGTGCGCGATTTATATGGGACAGATGACCGACGCAGCCCAACCCATCGATCCGCAGTCCGAAAGCCAGTCCGAAAGCCAGCGCGATCCGCAGACCTCCGCGCTCTCGCCGCAGGACATGGTCTGCTTTTCGCTCTACTCGGCGGTGCACGCGATGACGCAAGCCTATCGCCCGCATCTCGAGGCTCTTGGGCTGACCTATCCCCAATACCTCGTGATGAGCGCGCTCTGGTCCGCCGCCGATGCGCCGACCGTGGGCACGCTTTCGCGCCAGCTGCAGCTCGAGTCGAGCACGCTGACGCCGCTGTTGAAGCGTCTCGAGACCACGGGCCTGCTGACCCGGCGACGCGATGCCGAGGACGAGCGGCAGGTGCGCATCGCGCTCACCGAGGAAGGGCAGGCGCTCCGGGGCCACACCGCGCATATCGCGAGCTGCATCGCCGAGCAGAGCGGCATGAGCGTCGACGACCTGCTGGCCCTGCGCGATCAGGTCAGCCGTCTGCGGGACAATCTGCGCAAGGGCTGAGGCGCCGTCCCGCATCTGGAAAGCAAAAGGCCGGCCTCTTGGGCCGGCCTTTGTGTCTGCGCGGTTTTCCGGCTCAGACCTGTTCGACAGCCACGCCATCTTGCATGTCGAAGGCCAGGTAGCCCTTGATCCCTGCGGCGTCCGGCTTGGGGTCGAGGTACGAAAACACCGCGTTGGCGTAGGTGCGGCTCTTCGAGGCGATATGGTAATGCTCTGCGTCGCCAAGCGCCGCGCTGGTGCTGCGGTAGGCGCTCGGCTCAAGGAAGGCCATGGCCACGTCCTCGCGCGGGAAGAAGATGGTCAGAGGCTTGTCGCCCTCGGTCAACTCGAGGGCGCGGCTGCTTTCGCCAAGCACGGCGCCACCGGCGCGGATGACCCAAGTGCCCGAGGCCGGGCGGACGGCAATCTGTTTCAACATCATGTCTCTCCCCTTATCCGCCCATCATATATCAACGCCTTTGCGACAGTCCTGTGTCAAAGCGGCGCGCAGGCCGTCTCGAGCCAGTCCCGCACGGCGCCCGTGACAAGCGGAGCGATGCGTTCGAAAACCCCTTCGTGGTAGGCGTTCAGCCAGTCACGTTCCGCAGCGGTCAGCAGCCCCGTCTCGATCAAGCGCCGGTCGATCGGCACCCAGGTCAGTGTTTCGAAACGCAGCATCTTGGCTACGGTCTGGCCGGGAAGGGGGGGCGCGGGTTCCACCGCGATGAGGTTCTCGATGCGGATACCATAGGATCCCTCGCGATAGAAGCCCGGCTCGTTGGACAGGATCATCCCGGCCTCGAGCGGGACGGTGCCGGTGCGGGCGATACGCTGCGGCCCCTCGTGCACCGACAGGTAGGCGCCGACGCCGTGGCCGGTGCCGTGCCCATAGTCGAGCCCCGCCTCCCAGAGCGCAGCACGCGCGAGCACGTCGATGTCGCGTCCGGCGAGCCCCGCCGGAAAACGCAGCCGCGACAGCGCGATCATCCCCTTCAGCACGCGGGTGAAGGCGTCCTTCTCCTCGGAGCCGGCCTCGCCCAGAACCATGGTGCGGGTGATGTCGGTGGTGCCGTCGACATATTGCCCGCCACTATCGATCAGCAGCAGCTCGTTCGGCTGGGTTGTGCGGTTTGTCGCCTCGGTCACCCGGTAGTGCACGATGGCGCCGTTCGGCCCGGCGCCCGAGATGGTTTCGAAGGAAATGTCGCGCAATGCATTGGTGGCGCGGCGCTCCTCTTCGAGGGCGACAACGGCGTCGATCTCGGTAAAGGCGCCCGGCGTCTGGCTGTCGAGCCAATGCAGGAAACGGACCATGGCGGCGCCGTCGCGCAGATGCGCCTCGCGCGCGCCGGCAAGCTCGGCGGCATTCTTGCGGGCCTTGGGCAGCAGGCAGGGATCGGTCGCCTCGACGATCTCGCAGCCCCTGAGCGCGGTCTGCACCGCGACCGGGCAGGTCGCGGGATCAATTTGCACCGTGCCACCCAGGGCTTCCAGCGCGGGCACGAAGTCCTCGGGTGTCTTCACCTCGACCTGCGGGCCGAGATGATCGCCCAGCCCTTCGAGCTTCTGCGCCGCCATGAAAAGCGACACCCGGCCCGTCCCGTGCACGATTGCAAAGCCATGCGGTACCGGGTTGCGGGCCACGTCCGAGCCGCGGATGTTGAGCAGCCAGGCAAGGCTGTCGGGCAGGGTGATCACGCAGGCATCCGCCGCGCCGAGCCCCTTTGCGAGCCGGGCGATCTTGTCGCCATGCGCCTCGCCGGCGAGCTCCACCGGCTGGGCAAAGACCGCGCCCATCGGCGGGGCGGGCTGATCTTTCCAAACGCGGTCCACGAGGTTGTCGCAGAGCCGCAGCGCCACTGCGCCGAGGCCGCGCTCGAGGCCGCGCATCTGTTCGACCGAGAAGAGCCAGGGGTCGAGCCCCACGGTGCCGCCGCCGGGCAGCGCCTCGGCGATCCACTCGGCAAGCCCGACCTCGGGCCAGTCCACCGGTGTGAACTCCTCGGCCACCTGCGACTTGACCTGCACCCGGTAGCGCCCGTCAACGAAAACCCCGGCCTTGTCCATCAGCGCCACGCAATTGCCCGCCGAGCCGGTGAAGCCGGTGAGCCAGGCCAGCCGGTCGTCATGCGGCGCGACGTATTCGCCCTGGTGCGCGTCGGCGCGCGGCACGAGAAAGCCGTCGAGCCCCTCGGTGGCAAGCTCGGCGCGCAGCGCCGCGAGCCGCGGCGGGCCCTGTTCGGGGGAAGCGCTCTGCTCGAATGTCTGGAACATGCGGAGGTCTCCTGAAATCGTGTCGAAGGGGGCAGGGGCGTTGCCCCGCTTGCCGCGTCGCGGCACTGCACCCCGGGGTGTTTACCCCTGGAAATTTGCCCCTGGAAGAAGCGAGGCCAACCTGCGCTCTTCTTCCAGGCCGGACCAACCCGGGGAGCCCGAGGACCTGTCCCTCGGCCCCGTGGTCTTAACCGCTGCGGCGGATGCCCATGACCCGGGCGCGTGCCCGCGGGTCGGAGTCGAAGAGCGCCGCGAGTTGCTCGGTCATTGCGCCCGCCAGCTGCTCGACGTCGGTGATCGTCACCGCGCGCTCGTAGTAGCGGGTCACGTCGTGGCCGATGCCGATCGCCAGCAGCTCGACCTGCTTCTTGCGCTCGACCATGGCGATGACGTCGCGCAGGTGCTTCTCGAGGTAGTTGGCCGGGTTCACCGAGAGCGTGGAATCGTCCACCGGCGCGCCGTCGGAGATCACCATGAGGATCTTGCGGGCCTCGGGGCGGGCGGCCATGCGGCGGTGCGCCCACTCCAGCGCCTCGCCGTCGATGTTCTCCTTCAGCAGGCCCTCTTTCATCATCAGCCCGAGATTGTCGCGCACCCGGCGCCAGGGCGAGTCGGCGCTCTTGTAGATGATGTGGCGCAGATCGTTGAGGCGCCCCGGCTGCTGCTCGCGGCCCTCGGCGAGCCATTTCTCGCGCGCAAGCCCGCCCTTCCAGGCGCGGGTGGTGAAGCCGAGGATCTCGACCTTCACCGAGCAGCGTTCCAGCGTGCGCGCCAGTACGTCGGCGCAGATCGCCGCGATCGAGATCGGCCGGCCGCGCATCGAGCCCGAGTTGTCGATCAGCAGCGTCACCACGGTGTCGCGGAACTCGGTGTCCTTCTCGACCTTGAACGAGAGCGGCGTGGTGGGGTTGGCGACGACCCGGGCGAGGCGGCCGGCATCCAGCACGCCCTCTTCCTTGTCGAATTCCCAGCTGCGGTTTTGCTGCGCCTGCAGGCGGCGCTGCAGCTTGTTGGCAAGCCGCGAGACCGCGCCCTTCAGCGGCTCGAGCTGCTGGTCGAGATAGGCGCGCAGGCGCTCCAGCTCCTGCGGCTCGGCCAGCTCCTCGGCGAGGATTTCCTCGTCGTGGGTGGAATCGTAGACCTTGTAGCCCGGGTCGGCCTCGGAGACGGGGGCGGGGGGCGGCGGGTCCATCGGCGCGTCGCCCTCGGGCAGCTCGGCCTCCTCGCCCATCTCCTGGTCGGCCATGTCGTCGGCCGAGACCTGCGCCTGGCTCTGGTCCTGGGTCTGCTCCTGCGACTGTTCGGGCGAGGCTTCGGCCTCATCCTGGTCCTGGTCGTCCTGGCCGGTCGAATCGGGCTCCTGCTCGTCCTCGGTGCCGGGCTCTGCCTCGTCCTGCGCCTCGTCATCGAGCTGGTCGGGATCCTCGCCCAGCTGGTCGCCGTAGCCGAGGTCGGTGATGATCTGCCGCGCGAAGCGGGCAAAGGCGGACTGGTCCGCCAGTTTCGTCTGCAGATCCTCAAGCGTGCCGCCGGCCTGCTCCTCGATGAAGCCGCGCCAGAGTTCCATCACGTGGGCGGCGTCCTTGGGCAGGTCGCGCCCGGTGGCGAGGTGGCGGATCATGTAGCCCGCGGCCACCGGCAGCGGCGCCTCGGAGGCCTGGGTGATCTGGCCATAACCGCGGCGCGCCGCCTCGTGGCCGATCTTGGCGTCGATGTTGCCGGCGGTGCCGGGCATGTCGCGCGCGCCCATTGCCTCGCAGCGGGCGGTTTCCATGGCCTCGTAGAGTTCGCGCGCCATCTCGCCCTGCGGCGCATAGCGGGCGTGGGTGGCGCCGTCGTGGTAGCGGCGGTATAGGGCCAGCGCGTCGGCGGTGCCGCGGGCCAGCAGCACCTCGTCGCGGGTCATGCGGCGCGACACTTGCGGCAGGCGCATGATGTCACCGGAGACGCCGGAGGGGTCGACGGAATAGTTGACCGTGAGCTCGGAGTCGTCGGCCATGACCTTGGTGGCCTCGGCCAAAGCCTTCTTGAACGGATCTGCGGGGTTGTCGGTGTCGCGTGCCATGGCCACAGGTTTCGCGCCGTGGCGGGGAATTGGCAAGAGGGGATGCGCGTGCCGGACCGAGAGTCTTGCGCGCCGCCGCCGCGGCAGCCGGGATCAGCTTCCGCGCAGCAGGCTCGCGCATTCCGCGGAGCGGCGTTCGAAGAGTGCGCGGCTCTGCGCATCCTCGGCGATGACGCCACGATAGAGCAGCCGGTAATCGGGCAGGGCCTCCAGGATCGCGCTGCGCAGCGGCTGGCCGGTGAGGCCCGCGGCGGCGGCGCCCAGGCTGAACTGCCTGGCGAGCAGGCTGGCGCTGTCCGGCGAGCCCCCGAGGCTGGGGTTGTCCGCGGCCTCGAGCGCGACGCCCTGCCAGAGTGCGGCGCAATCGGCGGCGGCTTCGCCGTCGGCCGTCGCGGTGCCGGCGGCGAGGATCAGGGCGGCGAGCAGCGGGGTCACAGCGAGGCCCTCCCGGTGGCAAGCCGCGCCAGCAGATCGACATGCACGTCGAGCGCGTCGATCACCCGGTAGCCGGGATCATGGGCGCCGTCGAAGGCGAGGTTGAGATCGGTGCCAGCAAGCACGATGGCCTCTGCGCCCATCTGCTCGACCATTCTCCGTCCCGCATCGAAGAAGGCAGCGCGGTCCGCCTCCGAGCAGGTTCCGGCCACCGCCATCTCCTGATAACGCTGGCCCAGGGCCTCGGTCTCGGCATCCAGCGCCACCGCTTCGGTGCGCGCGAGCTGGCCGTAGAGACGCGTGCGCATCACCACGCGGGTGCCGAGCAGGCCGACGCGGCGCAGCCCCTCGGCGGCGAAAAACGCATCGAGGGGGGCCACTGCGGAGACCAGCGGCAGCGCGGCGCGCGCCTCGGTCTCGTCGAAACAGAAATGCCCGCCGAGCGAGGTGATCGCGGCGCAGTCGCAGCCCGCCGCCGCCAGCCGGTCGATCAGCCGGGCGTAGACCTCGGCCTGCGCCTCGCGATTGTCGGCGAGGTTGTTGCGGATCAGCTCCTGCACGTCCGCCTGTACGATCGTCAGCTCAAGCGGCGCGCCAAATGCGCTCACGGCGGCGCAGAGCCGCTGGTAGTAGACCAGCGTCGCCGCGACCCCGATGCCGCCGATCAGCCCGATATGCAGGGACTTAGCCATAGTTGGTCCTCCCGAAACCTATTACCCCACCCCTCTACCCCAAGGGGGCGCGGTCCGTAGCGGACCGCGCCCCCTTGGTCATTTATTCGTTGATACCCCGGGGGCGGCGGTGCTGTCGACGGGCGCGGAGCCCCTCTGGCGTGCCGATGGTGCCGCGCCAGGCTGCGGTCCATCCCGGTCGATCTTCCTGCGCTTGATCAGGCCAGCGACAGCGAGGCGGCGCTTTCCGGCAGTTCCTCGTCGAAGCAACGCTGGTAGAACTCGGCCACGGTCTGCCGCTCGAGCTCGTCGCACTTGTTGAGGAACGACAGGCGGAAGGCATAGCCCACGTTGCGGAAGATCTCGGCGTTGGCGGCCCAGGCGATCACCGTCCGGGGCGACATCACGGTCGAGAGCTCGCCGTTCATGAAGGCGCGGCGGGTGAAGTCCGCGACGGTGACCATCTGGCGGATGGTCTTGCGGCCCTTCTCGTTGTTGTAATGCGGCGCCTTCGACAGGACGATGTTCACCTCGGCGTCGATGCTGAGGTAGTTCAGCGTCGCGACCAGGCTCCAGCGGTCCATCTGGCCTTGGTTGATCTGCTGGGTGCCATGATAGAGACCCGTGGTGTCGCCGAGTCCGACGGTGTTCGCCGTGGCGAAGATGCGGAAGTACTTGTGCGGCGTGATCACCTGGTTCTGGTCGAGCAGGGTCAGCTTGCCGTCGGTCTCCAGCACGCGCTGGATCACGAACATCACGTCGGCGCGGCCCGCGTCGTACTCGTCGAAGACGATGGCGGTGGGGTTGCGCAGCGCCCAGGGCAGGATGCCTTCCTGGAACTGGGTGACTTGCTTGCCGTCGACCAGCTTGATGGCGTCCTTGCCGATCAGGTCGATCCGGGAGATGTGGCTGTCGAGGTTGACGCGCACGCAGGGCCAGTTGAGGCGCGAGGCGACCTGCTCGATGTGGGTCGACTTGCCGGTGCCGTGGTAGCCCTGGATCATCACCCGGCGGTTGTTGCGGAAGCCCGCGAGGATCGCCAGCGTGGTGTCGGGGTCGAACTTGTAGGTGCTGTCGAGATCCGGCACGCGGTCGGTGCGGTCGGGGAAGCCGTGCACCACCATGTCCGTGTCGATGCCGAACACCTCGCGGACCGAGATTTCCTCGGTGGGTTTCGCATTGATGTCGATCGTGCCATCCGCCATGGTCGTGCCCCTGTCCGGTCGTTAGAAATTCTCGTGGACCGTCGTGCCCCATATCGCGGGCAAGGGCAAGGGGGCGGCGGCGGGCTTTGTCGCGGGCCCGGCAGGGCGTCGCGGGCGCCGCGCGGGCGAAGGTGAAATTGCCACGGTTTGTGTTTGCGCCGCCGCCGCATCGGGCACTACTCTATGAACAGTACGGAAAAAAGGCAGGCGCGGTACGTGGCGAGTTCCCCCCATTCCGATCTCGAGGATCTGATCGCGCGCGTCGCCATGGCCGACCGTGCCGCCTTTGCACGGCTCTACGAGCGCACCTCGGCGAAGCTCTTCGGCGTCTGCCTCCGGGTGCTGCAGGATCGGACCCAGGCCGAGGAGGCGCTGCAGGACACCTACGTGAAGCTCTGGAACAATGCCGGCAGCTACCGGGTGAACGGCTATTCGCCGATGACCTGGCTGATCACGATGGCGCGCAACGCCGCCGTCGACCGCCGCCGCCGCAGCGACGTTGAGCGGGCGGTGCAGCCGATCGAGCTTGACGAGCGGCTTGCCAATCCGGCGCCGGGCCCCGCCGAGCAGGCCGAGGCGCGGGCGGAGGCGGCGGCGCTGGCGCTCTGCATGGAGGAACTGCCGCCCGATCGCGCCGAGATGGTCCGCCGCGCTTATCTCGAGGGGGCCACCTATGCCGAGCTGTCCGAGGCCTCCGGGGTCAAGCTCAACACCGTCAGGACCTGGCTGCGGCGCAGTCTGATGGCCCTGCGGGATTGCCTGAGCCGATGAGCGGCCCGCCGCAGCCGGACCCGCCCGAGGGCGTGGAGGCGAGTGCGGCGGAATACGTGCTGGGTCTGCTGCCCGAGCCCGAGCGTCGGGATTTCGAGGGACTGCTGGCGCGCGACGCCGGGCTCCGCCGGGAGGTGGCCAGTTGGCAGGCCTGCTTCGCCGCGCTCACCGCCGATATCGCCGAGGTCACGCCGCCTGAACACCTCTGGCCGCAGATCGAAGCGCGGACCCATGGTCCGCCCCGTGCGGCGCTCTGGCGGCAGGTGCTGCCCTACCTTCTCGGGGCCGTGGCGGCGGCGGGGATCGCCTGGGCGGCGCTGGTTTCGGGCGTATTGACGCCGGGCAGCGCCGGGCCCGAGCTGCAGGCCCGGCTGGTCGCGGAGGCGCAGGGGATCGCGTTGCGGGCCGACTACGCGCCTCGGGACCAGAGCCTGACGGTGACGCGCGAGACCGGCGAGGCTCCATTGGACCGGGCGTTGGAACTGTGGCTCCTGTCGGACAGCGCAGGCGCGCCGGTCTCTCTGGGGGTGCTCGGGGCCGAGGCGGTGACGTCGCTTTCGGTGGCGCCGACGCTTCGGAGCCAGCTCCCCGGGGCCACGATTGCACTCTCCGAGGAGCCCCCGGGGGGGTCTGCCACGGGGCGTCCCACCGGCCCGGTCATCGCGCTGGGGCAGCTCTCGCCCCGGTGAGGGCGGTGTCACGGCGGTGTGACAGCCCGCGGCTTGACCGCGGTCGGGTCGGAGGCGCATCTCTGGAAATGGAGGAAGAGGAGAGGAGACCATGAGACGCAGAGGAGTCCTCGCGGGTCTCGCGGCGACGTTGGCATGGCGCGGGCGGGCCCGCGCCGAAGCGCGTTTCGAGATCACCCGTAGCCCCGAGGAATGGCGCAGCCGCCTGACACGCGCAGAGTACAAGGTGCTGCGCGAGGCGGGCACCGAGCGCGCTTTCAGCTCGCCGCTCGACAAGGAAAAGCGCGCCGGGCTGTTTCACTGCAAGGGCTGCGATCTGCCGCTCTACAGCTCGGAGGCGAAATTCGACAGCGGCACCGGCTGGCCTTCTTTCTACGAGGCGCTGCCGGACGCGGTGGGGCTGAGGGCCGACCGCTCGTTCTTCATGACGCGTACCGAGTGCCACTGCCGCCGCTGCGGCTCGCACATGGGGCATGTCTTCGACGATGGTCCGCCGCCCACGGGAAAACGGCACTGCATCAACGGCATCGCGCTGCATTTCGTGCCGGGTAAGACAGCACAAGGGCAGGGCTAGACACGGCGAACAGGCGGCGTTTCCGTGATGGATCCCGACCCGGCCGGGTGCGCCGGTCGGGTCGGGTGCGGAGGCTGCGGGGACTCGCGTCCCAAGGGGCCTGCACAACCAGGGGGAGCGGTGTGCAGGCCGACTTGGTCCGTGAGTGGACACGACAGGGAGCTCGCGTCGCCTTCAATCGGCCGCGAAAAGCGTCCGACACGAGGAGGCTAGCACAACCTTGGGGCATGTGTCGAGAATTTCACACCAATAGGTTGTGCATTTGGGTTGTGCATTTGGGGGCGGCGTTCGAGGGCTCCTTCGGAGCGCCATCAGCGGCGCAGCGCAGGGTCCGCGACCTTGCAGGGCAGCCCTCGCGAAAACGGGCCCCGCGGGGCCCGTAAATCACTTGAAGTTCCGGCTGTCCTTGATCTGGTCCCAGGCCCAGACCACTTCCTGCAACTGCTCTTCCTGAGAGCGGTCGCCGCCGTTCATGTCCGGGTGCAGCACCTTGATCAGCTTCTTGTACGCCTTGCGCACGTCGGCCTTGGTCTCGGCGCTCTCGACCTCGAGGATCTCGAGCGCGCGCTTCTCGGTCGGCGGCAGTCGCCGGCCGCCGCCCGGCGCCTTGCGGCCGGGGTTGCGCGTGGCATTGGCGCCCAGCACCTGATGCGCGTCCTCGATGCCGAGGCGGGCCCAGGCCCGCTGCTCGGGGTCGCGGTAGTCCTTGGTCTTGCGCTCCCACACCTTGTCCGACGTGGCCTGAGCGTTCATCTCGGCCTCGGTCTTGCCGTGGAAGAAGTTCCACTGGTTGTTGTATTCGCGCACGTGATCCTTGCAGAACCACTTGAATTCATCGAGCACGTCCGGCGCCTTGGGCGCCCGGAACTTGCCCGGTTCCTCACAGCCTTCGTGCTCGCACACGCGGGTGGAGGTCTCCTGTTCGCCGGTCATGCCGCGCCGGCCACGCGGGTTCTTTTTCTTAGCCGACTTAATCGACATGTCGAAACCGAAGGGGTCGGGTCTGCTCATGGTCTCACCTTTTCGACTCGGACGAGGGAGTTTAGACAATCCTGACCGAGTTTGAAGAGGCAGGAGCCAAAAATGTCGCGAGCGAACGAGATCGAAACCCGGCTGCGAGGGGCCTTCCACCCATCGGAACTGGAGGTTCTCGACGAAAGTCAAAAGCATGTGGGCCATGCCGGCTACCAAGAGGGCGGCGAGAGCCATTTTCACGTGCGCATGCGCGCGGCGGAGCTGGCCGACATGAGCCGCATCCAGAGACACCGCGCCGTGCATGCCGCGCTGGGAAGCGACCTGGTGGGCGCGATCCACGCGCTGTCGCTGGACCTGCAGGGCTGAGCCGCGCGCGGCGCGACCGGCCGGGTCGTGTCAGTTCACCTTGTCGGCGTCGCTCTTTGCGGGCCTGTCGGAGGCCTCCTCCTCGGCGAGAGGCTCGGGCGCAACCGGCTCGGGGGCCGTCACCTCGGGCGCGGCGGGCAGGGGCGCGGCCGGCGGCGGCGCGACCGCGGCGACCACCGGCTCGTGCCGGAAGGGCGTGACCGCAGCAGCCTGCGGCACCGGCCGTCGGAAGACCAGCAGCGTGCGCCAGACCGTCTGGGTCGAGGTCAGCCCGCTGCGCTCTTCGCTGGGAAGGATGTCGGCGCGGATGTACTCCCAGCCCTGCTCGGCCATCTCGTTGAGCAGCCGCGACATGGACACGGCGAAGCGGCCCTCGGGGCCCTTGGCGGCCTTGGCCTTTTCTCCCTTGGTGGGGGCGGGGATCACCTTGTACTCATGGGTTTTCATCGTGACGCGCCCCTTTCCCTTTTCGCTGAACCGCAATGTTCAACAATTGGGTAAGGCGCAGGGGGCGGCAAGTAAAGACCGGGTTAAAGACCGGGAGCACGCCGAAGCGCATCTCCCGGTTGCGTCATGAAATCGGGAAGAATAGCCCGAAACAAATGACTTTCCCCGTGACCCCGAACAATGCTGGGGGCGGGATCGCGGCCTCACGGTGCCCCGACAGCGACTCGAGCTAAGCACTTTTCGCGGCATTGAAAGGGGCGGCGCGCATTTTGCAACCGAGGCGATAACCCGCAGCGAATGTTCAGCTTTTCCGATGCCGCACCGCAAGCACGATACCGCCCAGCACCAGCCCCCAGACCGCCGCGCCCAGCCCCCAGAGGGTGATGCCCGAGGCGGTTACGAGGAAGGTCACCGCGGCGCCCTCGCGGCTCTGCTCGGCCTGCAGCGCGCCGCTTGCCGAACTCGCAAAGACCGGCAACAGCGCCACGCCCGCGAGCACCTGTAGCGTCATTGGCGGGGCAAGCGCGGCGACGGCGGTCACCGCCACGGCGAAGAACCCGAAAAGGCTGTAGAAAACCCCGGCCATCACCGCCGACCAATAGCGCCGGGAGGGATCGGGATGGCTGTCGGCATTGGCGCACATGCTGGCAGTGATCGCCGCGAGGCAGGTCGCCGGGTTGCCGAAGGGTGCGGTCAGCAGCGAGATCCCGCCGACCCCCGCCAGCAGGGGGCCCGGGGGCGGCGTGTAGCCGAAGCTGCGCAGCACCGCGACGGCAGGGATGTTCTGCGTGGCCATGGTGACGACGAAGAGCGGGACCCCGAGGCTCAAGACGGCCTCGAGCGAGAAGACAGGGGCGACCCACACCGGGTGGCTCATCCAGCCTCCGGTCATCGGCAACGAGAAGTCATGCGCCCAGAGCGTCACCCCAAACGCCGCCAATACCGCGGCAGGCACTGCGAGGATGCGCTTCACCCGCCCGACGACGAACCAGCTCAACAGGATCGGCAGCGCCACCTCGGGCGCTTCGGCAAGCCCGCGGAAAGGCGCCATGCAGAGCCCTGCCAGCACGCCAGCGAGCATCGCCTGCGCCAGCGCCGTCGGCACCGAGGTCACCAGCCGCGCCAGCGCCGGCCAGAGCCCGGCCAACGTGATCAGCCCGCCCGCCACGATGAAGGCCGCCACCGCCCCGGCGAAACCGTCCGCGAGCGGCTGCGAGACGGCGAGCAGCGCCACGGCAGGGGTCGACCAGGCGCAGGAGACGGGCTCGCGGCGCCACCAGGCCAGCACGATGCCCGCGATCGCCATCGAGATCGCCGCCGCCGCCAGCCCGGCCCCGGCCTGTTCGGGACTCGCGCCCACTGCCGTCAGCCCCTGCAGCACGATCGGGAACGAGCTGAACACCCCGACGATCGCCACCATGGCCCCGGTCGTCACGTTCTGCAGGTCGGGCCCGGGTCGTCCGGAGGGTCGTGCCATGGTCGGTCCTTAACGTTGCGTCTTTAACGCCTTAGGCAGGGCGCCGCCGATTGGCAAGCCGGGGGCAGGGTTGCAAGCGGCGCCGGGGGTGAGGTATTTGAAACGTTATAACGTAACGAATCAGGAGCGCCCGCCCATGTCCACCCCTGCCGTCGATCCGCGCCTTCCCGTCACCGTGCTCTCGGGCTTTCTGGGGGCGGGCAAGACGACGCTGCTGAACCAGGTGCTGAACAACCGCGAGGGCCGCCGCGTCGCGGTCATCGTCAACGACATGTCCGAGGTGAACATCGACGCCGATCTCGTGCGCGAGGGCGGGGCGGATCTGTCGCAGACCGAAGAGACGCTGGTCGAGATGACCAATGGCTGCATCTGCTGCACCCTGCGGGACGACTTGCTGACCGAGGTCCGCCGGCTCGCCGCCGAGAAGCGCTTCGATTACCTCTTGATCGAAAGCACCGGGATTTCCGAGCCGCTGCCTGTCGCCGCCACCTTCGAGTTCCGCGACGAGGCGGGCGAAAGCCTGTCGGACATCGCCCGGCTCGACACGATGGTGACGGTGGTCGATGCCGCCAATCTGCTGCGCGATTATTCCAGCCACGACTTCCTTGCCGACCGCGGCGAGAGCCTCGGCGAGACGGATGAGCGCAGGCTGGTCGATCTGCTGGTCGATCAGATCGAGTTCGCCGACGTGGTGGTGCTCAACAAGGTCGCGACTGCGGGCGAGGATGCGCGGGCTGCGGCGCGGCTCATCATCACCGCGCTCAACCCCGATGCCGAGATCGTCGAGGCCGACTATGGCCGCGTTGACCCCAGCCGCATCATGGGCACCGGGCGTTTCGATTTCGAGACGGCACACGCGCACCCGCTCTGGGCCAAGGAACTCTACGGGTTCGCCGACCACGTGCCCGAGACCGAGGAATACGGCGTGTCCTCCTTCGTCTACAGGGCGCGGCGGCCCTTCGTGCCCGAGAAGATCCACGCGGTGCTGAACGGGCCGCTGCCGGGGGTGATCCGGGCCAAGGGGCATTTCTGGATCGCCACGCGGCCCGACTGGCTGGCGGAATTCTCGCTCGCTGGCGCGCTCAGCTCGGTGCGCCCGATGGGGCGCTGGTGGGCCAGTGTCCCGGCGGAGCGGATGCCCGAACATGCCGCCTTCCGCGACTATCTGGGCCAGCACTGGCAAGAGCCCTACGGCGACCGGCGGCAGGAGCTGGTGTTCATCGGCGCTGGGGTGGACCGGGAGAAGATCACGGAGGCGCTCGATGCGGCGCTGGTGCCCGAGAAGAGCTTTGAGCCCCTCCGCTGGGAAGGGCTGGCCGATCCCTTCCCGCTGTGGCGCGAGGCGCGGGCGGCATGAGCGCGGGCGGACAGCGCAACCTTGGGGCCGCGCCGACCCGTCGCCGCGAAGGGGATGTCATGTCTGCCTACGACCGGCTGCCGCCCGACCTGCGTGCCTGGCTGGCGCAGGCAGCACTGCCCTGGTCGCCGCGCTCGGCCCTGCGCGCCTGGCGCGGGGCGCTTGCCCGGACGGGCTGCGCGGACGCCGCGGCGGCCCGGCTGAGCGCGATCGAGGCCGGGCAGCTCGAGCGGCTGGCAGGCGGGCCGGGGCGCCTCTGACCCCGGCCCGCTACGCCCTCAGGCTGCCGTGGCGCCCTTTTTCTCCCAGGCGAACTTCTGCATCACCTGGTCGACCGGGGTGTTCGCAAGGTGGTTTGTGTAATTCGACATGACCTTCTGTGCGACAGCGAGGATCACCTCGAGGATTTGCCGCTGCGTGTAGCCCGCGTCGAGGAAGGCCTGCACCTGCGGCTCGTCCAGCGCGCCGCGCTGGCGCACCACCTGCAGGGTGAAGTCGCGCAGCGCCTCGAGCCGGGCGTTGGGCAGCGGGGTCTCGTCGCGCAGCGCGTTTGTGATGGCGTCATCCACCTGCATCATCTTGGCGATGCCGGTGTGTGCTGGCACGCAATAGTGGCATGCGTGCTCGACGTTGATCGTCTGCCAGACCACGGTGATCTCGTCCTTGTCGAAGCTGGTTTCCTCGGCAAACAGCCGGTGCAGCTGCTTGTAGCCGTCGAGCAGTGCCGGCGCCTCGGCCATCACCGCGTGCAGGCCGGGCAGGCGGCCGAAGGCTTTCTGCGACTGCTCCAGCAGCGGGCGGCTTGCCTCGGGGGCGGTGTCGAGCGTGTGGCGGGTGAACTCGGTCATCTGGATCTCTCCCTCTGATTCTTGAGCGATTGCTCAATTTGCATATGGAGGGGTAGCTTTACTTGAGTGCTTGCTCAAGTTATATCTCATTGCTTGGTCCAGCCCGGCGAGATCCGGCCGCGACGAACGGCCGGGTGAGACGGGAACGGGAGACGGATACGCGCATGGCCAGACAGGCACGACACGACAGGCAAGACGTGCTGGGCAAGGCGCTCGAGCTCTTTTGGGCCAAGGGCTACCACGCCACCTCGCTCAAGGATCTCGAGGTGGCGCTCGACATGCGGCCGGGCTCGATCTACGCGGCTTTCGGCTCGAAAGAAGCTCTGTTTTCCGAGACCTTGGCGCTTTATGCCGAGCTGTCGCGCACGCAGTTCCTCGAGACCCTCGCGGCTGCGCCGAGCCGCCTTCAGGGGCTCGCAAACCACGTCCGGCGCCTTGGCTGCGCTGGTGACTCCGGTCCGTCGCGCGCCTGCATGCTGGTCAAGACCCTGCTCGAGACACCCGACGACGATGCCACGCTGCGGGTCCAGACCGAGACGCTGATGCGGGGCATGGAGGCGATGTTTGCCCGCGCCTTCCGCGAGGCGCAGGAGCGCGGCGAGATCGCGCCGGAAGCCGACCCGCAGCAGCTCGCCAGCCGGCTGCAGGTCGATATCTTTGGCCTGCGCGCCTATGCGCAGCGCACTGACTCGCGGGCGAGGGTGGCGCAGCTTGCCGAGGAGATCGCCCGCGGTCTCGAGGCCCGCGCGCTGGCGTGAGCCGCAGGGCCCGCGAGTGACGTCCATTTGACGTAACGGCGTCAAATCGGCAAAGCCTCGCCCATCCCGGGAAAATGCAATTGCTGCGACGCGGAAAAGTGCCAAATTTGCTCAGGAATGACAGTTTCTCGGAGACCCGCATGTCCGCTGACCTGCTCGACCGCCGCGCTTTCCTTGCCTCCGCTCTTGCCAGCGGCGCCTTCAGCCTGCTGCCCGAGTTTGCCCGTGCACAGAGCGGCGCCATCGCCTCGGGTATCCCGCTTGGCCCGCCCAAGCCCTTTTCCTTCGACACGCTCCGCGAGCTGGCGGCGAGTCTCGCCAAGGAGGCGTTCACCCCGATGGCGGTGCCCGACGCCGAGATCCTGCAGCAGATCGACTATGACGCCCACGGCGCGATCAGCTTCCGCGAAGATCGCGCGCTCTGGGCCGACCAGGGCACGGCGCAGCCGGTGCGCTTCTTCTTCCCGGGCCGCTACTTCCCCGAGCCGGTACATGTCTACGCGCTCGAGGAAGGCACCGCGCGCGAGGTGCCCTTTTCGCGCGATCTCTTCGAGATCCCGCAGGGCAACCCGGCCAACCGGCTGGAGAAGACCGAGGGCTTCGCCGGTTTTGCCGTGCAGGATCCGCAGACGAGGCTCGACTGGATGGCCTTCCTCGGCGCGTCTTACTGGCGCACGGCGGGGTATTCGGGTCAGTTCGGCCTGTCGGTGCGCGGGCTCGCCATGGACACGGCGATCCCCGACGGCCCCGAGGAATTCCCGCGCTTCACCCGTTTCTGGCTCGAGCAGGGCGAGGGCGGCGAGATGACCACCTACGCGCTGCTGGAGAGCCCGCGCGCCACCGGCGCCTACCGCATCGCTTCGCGGCGCGACAACGGGGTGATCCAGGACGTCTCGGCCGAGATCTTCCTGCGCGGCGACGTCGAACGGCTGGGGATCGCGCCGCTCACCTCGATGTTCTGGTTCGGCAAGCACAACCGCCATGTCGCCGCCGACTGGCGCCCCGAGGTGCATGACAGCGACGGGCTCGAGATCCATACCGGCAGCGGCGAGCGCATCTGGCGCCCGCTCAACAACCCGCCACGGGCGATGGCCAACGCCTTTGGCGCCACCGATCCGGCCGGTTTCGGGCTGATGCAGCGCGAGCGCAACTTCGGCGAATACGAGGATGACGGCGTGTTCTACGAGCGCCGTGCCTCGGCCTGGATCAAGCCGCAGGAGGGCTGGGGAGAGGGCGCCGTGACGCTTGTCGAGCTGCCGACGGATGACGAGATCCACGACAATATCGTCGCCTTCTGGACACCGGCCGAGCCGGCGGCGGCGGGCAGCTCCTACAGCCTGAACTACCAGCTCACCTGGCTCGAGGATTGCCCGGTGCCGCCGCAGGCGGCGCGCTTCATCGCCGTGCGCATGGGCAGGGGGGGCATCCCCGGGCAGCCGCGCCCGGCGGACACCGTCAAGATCGTCTGCGACTTCGACGGGCTGGGCATGGAGGCGCTGGACCGCAGCTCCGGCGCGCTCCCGGTGGTCACCGCCTCGCGCGGGGAAATCTCGGGCGAGGTCGCCTACCCGGTGGTCAGCACCAAGAACTGGCGGGCGATGTTCGATCTCGATTTCTCGGCCATCGCGGCAGAGGACGATGAGCCGATCGACCTGCGGACCTATGTCTCCTACGAGGGCGAGGCGATGTCGGAGACGCTGATCCTGCAGCTCTTCCCGAGCCAGTTGCGCGCGCTGCTCGCGGCGCGGGGGTAGTAGAGGAAGTGAGGCGGTAGCCGGGTGCGCGCCTGCCCGTGGGGTGGCGCTGCCACAATCGTGGTCTGCGCTTTATCCCAGCGAAATCCGGAATACCTACGAGCGCAGTACTATGATGGCAAAGCGCCAGCCCGCCGGGACGGGCAGGCGCTCGCCCGGCGGCTTCGCCTTGATTCCGGGCCGGTGGGTGCTTCTAGGAATTTCAAAAAAAGGCCGCCCAACCGGGCGGCCTTTCCAATTCCACGCAGCCTAGCCCTCAGAGTCCGAGCTTGGCCGCGACGATGTCGTTGACCGCTTTGGGGTTGGCCTTGCCGCCGGTGCTCTTCATCACCTGGCCGACGAACCAGCCCGCCAGCTTGGGGTTCTGCTTGGCCTTCTCGACCTGCGCCGGGTTGGCCGCGATCACCTCGTCGACGGCGGCCTCGATGGCGCCGGTGTCGGTGACCTGCTTGAGGCCCTTTTCTTCGACGATCTTCGCCGGGTCGCCACCCTCGGTGTAGACGATCTCGAAGACGTCCTTGCCGATCTTGCCCGAGATGTCGCCCTTCTTGATGAGCGAGACGATCCCCGCGAGCTGCGCTGGCGAGACCGGGCTCTCGGTGATGTCATGGCCTTCCTTCTTGAGGCGGCCGAAAAGCTCGTTGATCACCCAGTTGGCGGCCAGCTTGCCGTCGTCGCAGCCTTTCAGCACCTCTTCGAAATAGGCCGAGTTGACCACTTCCGCGGTTAGCACGCCGGCATCGTATTCCGACAGGCCGAACTCCTTGACGAAGCGCGCCTTCTTCTCGTCGGGCAGCTCCGGCAGCGAGGCGGCGATGTCATCCACCCAGGCCTGCTCGATCTCGAGCGGCAGCAGATCGGGATCGGGGAAGTAGCGGTAATCGTGCGCCTCTTCCTTGGAGCGCATCGAGCGGGTCTCGCCCTTGTCCGGATCGTAAAGACGTGTCTCCTGATCCACCGAGCCGCCGTTCTCGAGGATGGCGATCTGGCGCCGCGCCTCGTAGTCGATGGCCTGCTGGATGAAGCGCATGGAGTTCATGTTCTTGATCTCGCAGCGCGTTCCGAGGTGGCTGAAGTCCTGCGTCTCCTGGTACTTCTCGTACTGGCCGGGACGGCAGACCGAGACGTTCACGTCCGCCCGCAGGTTGCCGTTCTGCATGTTGCCGTCGCAGGTGCCGAGATAGCGCAGGATCTGCCGAAGCTTGACCACATAGGCCGCCGCTTCCTCGGGGCCGCGGATGTCGGGGCGCGAGACGATCTCCATCAGCGCGACGCCGGTGCGGTTGAGGTCGACGAAGGAC
Organism: Alloyangia pacifica; assembly: GCF_003111685.1. Taxonomy (NCBI): domain Bacteria; kingdom Pseudomonadati; phylum Pseudomonadota; class Alphaproteobacteria; order Rhodobacterales; family Roseobacteraceae; genus Alloyangia; species Alloyangia pacifica. Next base: position 1,206,449 of record NZ_CP022189.1, read on the forward strand.
ATCGACGGGTCCATGTCGTGGATCGACTTGCCGGCGTCCTGCTCGACGTGGATGCGCTCGATGCGCACCTTGCGCGCGATGCCGGGCTCCATGTCGACGATCACCTCACCCTCGCCGACAAGCGGATGGTAAAGCTGGGAAATCTGGTAGCCCTGCGGCAGGTCGGGGTAGAAGTAGTTCTTGCGGTCGAAGGCGGACTTCAGGTTGATCTCGGCCTTGAGGCCAAGCCCGGTGCGCACGGCCTGCTCGATGCAATACTCGTTGATCACCGGCAGCATGCCGGGCATGGCCGCGTCCACGAAGGCCACGTTGGAGTTGGGCTCGGCGCCGAATTTGGTCGAGGCGCCGGAGAACAGCTTCGCCTCGGTGGAAATCTGGGCGTGGATTTCCATCCCGATCACCAGCTCCCAATCGTATTTGGCGCCGGCGATGACCTTGGGTTTGGGGGGCTCGAAGCTCAGGTCAAGCATGGGGGGTCCTCGTCTCTCAGGTTGTGACGGGGATACGCCAGAGCGGCACAGGGGGCAAGGGTGCAGGACGCGCAGCCTGAGGGCTGCAGCGCGAGTCCCCGCTCGGTGAAAATCACCTGGCGCCCGCGGCTGAGCTGATGGTCGAAAAGCGTCTTCAATATCTCCTGCGCGCGGGCATGCCCCGCCTCGCGCTGCGCCGCCTCGTCCGGCGCAGGACCATCCGGCAGAGGCGGTGCCCAGAGCAGGGGGTGAAGCTCGCAGAGGCGATCCTCGACGATCCATCTAAGAGAGCCGGAGATGCGGGTGGCGGCCCCGCCGTCCCGCCCGGGGGCCAGCGCGGCGCAATGGGCGGCGAGCAGGTTGGCCATGTGCTGATCCGGCCAGGCCTGCGGCGGATGCGGCTGCAGAAGATCGTGCAGACCGGCGGTGAAAAGCTCTCCGTCGACATGGTCCAGCCCCTCGGGCTGCGTCGCCAACACGTCGAGCCAGACCCAGCAGTAGCCGCCGCTGCCCCAGATCTTTGCGGTGCGCATCGCCATGCGCCGCGCGGCCCGGTCCAATTCGGGCCAGGTGCCGAACCTCTGCGGGGACAGATCGCGGCCATAGGCGCGCAGATGATCGGGGCAGGCGGGCTGCATGGCGATCAGCGCCTCGTGGTTTCGCTCGACATGCTCCGCAGGGGCCGGCAGCACCTCTAGCACGGCGCAGCAGGCCGATTGCAGCGCGGGCGAGCCAAGCGCACGTGGGTCATGCGGGCGCAGCAAAAGATGCGCGGTCTCTAGGTGATGCCGCGCCAATGACGCGCGCGCCGCCGCCGAGAGCGGCGCGGTGCCCGCGCGCCACAGCCGGGCGGCCCCTATCTGCGGCCAGGCGGCGAGCAGCGCGCGCAGGGGCGCTTCGGGTGTCGGGCCGAGCGCCTCCGAATGGCCCTGCAGCGCCCGGCCCACCGCCTCGGCATCGCCGCGGGCCACCGCCTCGGCGACGCCAAGGAGAACGTCCTGCACCGCGCCGTCGCAGAGCAACCGGGCGACGGGGGTGCCCTGGGGCGTGAGCGCGGCGGAATGGTCCGCCTCGGCCAACGCCTCCTCGAGCGCCCTCCAGCGTTCCTGGCGGGCAAGGCGCAACCCGCGGTGGGTGATCTCGGCGCGGGCCTCCTCTGCCTCGGTGGTCTCGCGGACGGGGATCTTCACGCTTGGCGGGCCGAACCCTGGCGTGCATCGGGTCTCGGCTCGGGTTGCGGCGCCCCGATAGCCGTTTTCACCGACCTTTGGTGCGCAGCCCTGCCTTTGCCCGGCAGCGTAGCCCGGGGTATGCCGCGCCAAAAGGCGCCGGGTGAGGGCGGGCAGGCGGGGCCGAAATCGGAGAACGTGCTGTGCCATGCGGCGCAGGCTGGAGGGGGATTCGGGCCGAACCGGGGCGCAGGCACGATCAGCCCGGGGCGCACAATGGGCGCATCGGCGGCAAATTGTTCAAACGCTATAGATCAGAATCCAACGAAAATCGGCAGGATTCCAGTCATGTCTGTGCGCCGTCGGCGATCCGCCGCGCATAATACCGCGTCAGGCTTGCCGGGATTGTTCTTCGTGGGCAAGTTCCCCGCCATGCTGAACCGTTTCATTCCTGCCCTTGCGGCGCTCATGATAGCGCCGATGGCCCAAGCGAATACCGGCCCTGCACCCGTCACGCAGGCCGCCTTCGCGGTTGCGGCCCCAACGATGCCCCTGGTCTCGCGCGACGCGATGTCGGGGACCCCGGAGTCGCTGCTGGCAGTGTCCGCCTCGCCCCGCCCGCTGGCCCGGCGCATGTCCATCCCCAAGGCCCGTTGGGGCACCACGGGAGGGCGCAGCACCTGGTCGCTCGCGGTACTCTCGTCGCTGCGTGGCCATGCCAACGCACTCCCAGACGTGGTGCCGGCGGACATCGACACATGGTGCCCGGCCTACGAGAGTGGATCGCGCGAGCAGCGCGAGGCCTTCTGGCTGGGCCTCGTCTCGGCGCTGGTCAAGCACGAGAGCACCTTCAGGCCCACCGCCGTGGGCGGCGGCGGCAAGTGGATCGGCCTCATGCAGATCCTGCCCTCGACCGCGCGGCTCTACGGCTGCCAGGCAACCACGGTGGATGGTCTCAAGGACCCGCGGGCCAATCTCTCCTGCGGTCTGCGCATCATGGCGCGCACCGTCGCCCGCGATGGCGTGGTCAGCGCCAACATGCGGGGCGTGGCCGCCGACTGGGGGCCGTTCCACTCGCGCAAGAAGCGCGAGGACATGATCGCCTGGACCCGCGCGCAGGGCTATTGCACTGGCATGGGCCGCTCGCTGCGCCCGGTCGGGCGTCCGGCGAGCCTTCTGCCCGGCATCATGGCCTCGAACGAGCTCGGCGCGGCCACTCGCCCGCTGGCCCGCTCGCGCGCGCTCGATGCGAGCTATGCCAACACCTTCATCTCCACCAAGGGGCAACTGCTGGAGAGCGACGGCTGATCTGCTGAAGATCGTTTCAATGTATGAACGGGCGGGACCAAGGTTGGTTCCGCCCGTTATCGATTCCAGAGGGTTAGGGGCCTCAACGCCCACCGCCGACGTCGAGGATGCTGCGCGTAACATATCCCGCGCGCCCCGACAGCAGCCACAGGATGCTCTCGGCGACCTCCTCGGCAGAGCCAGCGCGGCCCAGCGGCGGGGTGTGGCCGATGCGGGCGAGCCGGTCGGGCTCGCCGCCCTTGGCATGGATAGCGGTTTCGATCAGCCCGGGACGCACCGCGTTCACCCTTATGCCCTCGGAGGCCAGCTCGTCGGCGAGACCCAGCGTGAAGGTGTCGATCGCACCCTTGGAGGCGGCGTAATCCATGTATTGCCGCGCCGATCCCAGCCGGGCCGCTACCGACGAGACGTTGACCACGCCGCCGCCCGCGTGGGCGCGCATGTAGGCCACCGCCTGCCGGGCGACCTCGATGGCGCCAAAGACGTTGACCTCGAACACCCGCCGGACCCGCTCGGGGGTCAGATCGGCGAGCGATGCCGTGGGCGCGACGATCCCGGCGTTGTTGACCAGGTCGAGCGGCCCCGGCGCCAGCGCGGTCAGCTCGGCAAAAAGCTCGGCCACCTGCGCGGGATCGGAGACATCCGCGCCGATGACATGCGCCTCGGCGCCCTCGGCGCGGACCTCCTCGGCTACCGCTTCGGCGCCGTCCCGGTCACGGCCAAAGTGGACCACGACGCGCTCCCAACCACGGGCGGGGGCGAGGCGGCAGGTTGCCGCCCCGATGCCGGCGCTGCCGCCGGTGACCAGCAGCAGCCGGCTCATGACAGCAGCCGGGTGACCATCTCGGTCACGTCGCGCGAGAGACCGGGCTTGGCGGCGATCTTCTCGAGTTCGGCCTGCATCATGCCGCGGCGGGTCTCATCATAGCGCTTCCAAGTCTGGAAAGCCGAGCACATGCGCGCGGTGGTCTGCGGGTTCTTCTCGTCCAGCCTGATGAGCCAGTCGGCGAGCAGCCGGTAGCCGGCGCCGTCTATGCGGTGGAAGCCGGCGTGGTTCATCGCCAGACCGCCCATCACCGCGCGGAAGCGGTTGGGGTTCTTCCAGTCGAAGTCCGGATCCTCGGTCAGAGCCTTGGCGCGGTCTGCGGTCTCGGAGGGGCCAGAGGCGGCGACCTGCAGGGCGAACCACTTGTCCATCACCAGCCGGTCGCCATTCCACTGGGCGCGGAACTTCGCGAGCGCGTCCTCGCCCGCACCCGCCTGCACGAGGAAGGCCAGCGCCGAGAGCTGCAGGGTCATGTTGTCGGCGCTCTCGAACTGCGCCTTGGCCGCGTCGCCGCCATCGAGACGCGAGGTCAGCGCCAGCACCGCGCCGCCAAGGGCGCGCTTGCCGGATTGCTCGGCATCGGGCTGGTACGGCTCGGTGACCTTGGCTTCCTCGGCGAGCTGCGGCAGCAGCTGCGACCAGCGCTCGGCGCGGGTCTTCTTGAGCACTTCGGTGGCGGTCCAGATCGCGTCGGGGTCCGGCGTCACGCCGCGCTGGTGCAGCACCTGCGCCAGTTCGGATTGCGTCGGCGTGCCCAGCATCAGCGCGCGATAGGCCGGATCGAGCGCGCTGTCGCGGATCACCGCTTCGAGCCCGTCGAGCCAGGCGGTGTCGGGCTCGGCGCCCTCGGTGATCATCGCCACGAGGCACTCGCGCGCCAGATCGCGGTTGGCTTCCCAGCGGTTGAAGCTGTCGGTGTCATGGGCGAGCAGGAAGGCGCGTTCCTCGCGGCTCGTCTCTCGGTCCAGCACCACCGGGGCCGAGAAGCCGCGCAGGATCGAGGGCACGGGTTTGGCGCTGAGGCCGTCGAAGGTGAAGCTCTGCTCCGCCTCTGTCAGCTCAAGCACGGTGGTCGGCTGCACCTCGTCGCCGTTGGGCGAGAGCAGGCCGACAGCCACCGGGATCACCTGCGGCGCCTTGTCGGGCTGGCCGGGGGTGGGGGGCGTGTGCTGCTTGAGGGTCAGCGTGTAAGTGCCGTCCGCGAAGGCCTCGGAGACCGCCACATGCGGGGTGCCCGCCTGCGAGTACCAGCGCTTGAACTGGGTCAGGTCGCGTCCGGTGGCATCCTCGAAGACCTTCAGCCAGTCCTCGATGGTGGCGGCATCGCCGTCGTGGCGTTCGAAGTAAAGGTCGAGCGCCTTGGCGTAAGCCTCGTCCCCGACCAGCGTCTTGAGCATGCCGATCACCTCGGCACCCTTCTCGTAGACGGTGGCGGTGTAGAAGTTGTTGATCTCCTGGAAGCTCTCGGGGCGCACCGGGTGCGAGAGCGGCCCCTGGTCCTCGGGGAACTGGCGGCCGCGCAGGTCGATCACGTCCGAGATGCGCTTGACCTCCTCGCCGCGCATGTCGGAGGTGAACTGCGCGTCGCGGAACACCGTCAGCCCCTCTTTCAGGCACAGCTGGAACCAGTCGCGGCAGGTGATGCGGTTGCCGGTCCAGTTGTGGAAATACTCATGCGCGATGATCGCCTCGATGCGCTCGAAATTGGCATCGGTGGCGGTCTCGGGCGAGGCGAGCACGGCGGAGGAGTTGAAGATGTTCAGCCCCTTGTTCTCCATCGCGCCCATGTTGAAATCGTCGACGGCGACGATGTTGAAGATGTCGAGGTCGTACTCGCGGCCATAGACCTCCTCATCCCACTTCATCGACTTCTTCAGCGCCTCCATGCCGAAGGCGCATTTGCCCTCGTCGCCAGGGCGCACCCAGAGGTTCAGCTCGACCTCGCGGCCCGACAGGGTGGTGAAGCTGCCGGGATGGTTGACCAGATCGCCGGCCACGAGCGCGAAAAGATACGCGGGCTTCGGCCACGGATCGTGCCACTCGGCCCACCCCTCGCCGGAACCCTGCGGATTGCCGTTCGACAATTTGACCCTTTCGTCGCCCTCGATGCGCACGGTGAAGACCGACATCACGTCGGGACGGTCGGGGTAGTAGGTGATCTTGCGAAAGCCCTCTGCCTCGCATTGCGTGCAATACATGCCGTTCGACATGTAGAGACCTTCCAGCGCAAAGTTCTCGACCGGCGCGATCTCGACCTCGGATTCCCAGGTAAAGGCACCCTCGGGCACGGCGCAGGTGAGGCCGGTGTCGGTGACCTCGGGGGTGACCGGGGCGCCGTCGATGGCGAAGGAGATCGGCTTGATCTGCTCACCGTGCAGGAAGAAATCCTGCTTCGGCGCGTCGGGGTTGGGTGCAAAGCGGATGCGCGAGCGCACGCGGGTCGCCGAGGGCGCAAGCACGAAGGTCAGATGCACCTCTTCGGCGGTCCAGCCGAAGGGGGTGTAATCCTTGAGGTAGATGGTCTGTGGGCTTGCGTCCTTCATGGGCGTCTCCTTGCCTGAAGTGGAGGGCTGGCGCCTGCCGGAACCGGCGCGCCAGCGGGACGTTATGCTCATGAGAGACGCGCGGCAACCGCTGCGCCGGTGAAATGCCAGTGGCGCGCGGCATGGCGTCGAGGAAGGCGGGAGCAGAGGCTCCGGCATGCCTCTCGTGAGCAATGCCGCGCAAGGGAGGAAAGAAATGTCCGCACCCGATACCAACACGAAGACGCAGAAGAACGAACACCGCTGGCCCCTGATGGCGATCTGGGGCGCGCTGGTCGTCGTGGCGCTGCTGCTGGTCTGGTGGCTGGTCTACGCGACAAATGGCGAAGCGCCCGAGCCCGGTCAGGCCGCCGCTCCGGCTGCAGAGGCGCAAGAGGGCGCGGCAACGCCCGCCGACTGACGCAGCCCGGCGCCTTAATCGCAGCGCACCACGCCATCCTCGTCCGTCACGCAATTGCGCTGCGCCCGCCGCGTCGTGTCGGGCGGGCGCGTCGCGCTGAGCGCGCCGCCGCGGTCCGCCGTCGGGTCGCCCGGCGCGATGAAGCTGCCGCCATCGGTTGTGTCACGCACGATGCCGTTCCTGTCAGTGGTCTGGGGTGCGCTTCGACGCTCGCGGGTGATCCCCAGATGATCGGTCGAAAAGGTCGAAGGGCCGGGGCAGCGGGTGATCCCGTTCGGGTCCGGCGCGCAGCCCTTGAGCTGCGCGGCGAGCGGGCCGGGCACGGCGGCGGTTGCGGTGACAAGGGCCAGGGCGGCGAGCAGGGACTTCATGGCAGGTCTCCCGTTGGGGAAAGCACCGGGCGTTGGTGCTCCCCCTCGATATAGGAAGCGATGACTATAGCGCCAATTCCCGGCGCCGCACCGTGCCGCGTTATTCGGCCGCGCGCATGGTCGTGTTCGCGCCCGGCCTGCCACTGCCCTCGGCGTCGGGATCGTCCCAGAGGATCAGCGGGGCCTTCACCTTGCGGGCCTCGCGCTGGAGGGCCCAGTCCCGCGCCGCGCGGCTGCCGCGCCCGAAGGAGGCGATGGCCAACAGCCGCGCGATCCAATGGGCGTAGGTCGAGAGCCACACCCGCAGCGCCAGCATGGCGGGGGTGAAGACCAGCGTCAGTACCGTGGCCACCGACAGGCCGAAGACCACCGCCGAGGCCAGCGGCTTCCACCACAGCGAGGTCGGCGCGTTGATCGAATAGCCGCCGCCGAAGAAGTCGAGGCTGAGACCGATCATCATCGGGAAGAGGCCTGCGATGGTGGTGATCGTCGTCAAAAGCACCGGGCGGATGCGGTCCTCGGCGGTGCGCACGATGGCTTCGAGCCGCGGCATGTAGCGCGAATAGTCCTGGAAGGTGTCGATCAGCACGATGTTGTTGTTCACCACGATCCCGGCGAGCGCCACGACCCCCGTGCCGGACATGATGATCGAGAAGGTCTGGTCGAGCACGATCATCCCGAGGAACACCCCGGCGGTCGAAAGCACCACTGCAAGCAGCACCAGCACCGAATTGTAGAAGCTGTTGAACTGCGCCAGCAGGATGATGAACATCAGCCCCAGCGCGGCGGCGAAGGCCTGGGTCAGGAAAGCCTGGCTTTCCGCCTCCTCCTCCTGGTCGCCGGTCCATTCCCAGCTGATGCCCGGGGGGAACTCGGTGCTTTCCAGAAGGCTCGAGAGGGTGGCGATGCGCTCGTTTGGCGTGACCGGCACCGTCGAAAGCGCGCCGCTTGCGGCGGCCTCGCGGATGGCATCGCCGCTGGTGCCGTCCTCCGTGCGGGTGATCTCATAGGCCGTGCCATGCAGCGTCAGCGCGCCGTCACCGGTCTCGCGCCCGTAGCCGAGCGTCTGGCCGCCCAAGGTGAATTTCACCAGCCCATCGGCCACACCCGCCTTGACGTCAAAGTAGCGCTTGCGGCCCTCGCGGTTGATCTCGGCGAGCTTGGGCACCGGGGTACGGGTGATGAAATGCGACAGCGGGATCAGCCCGTCGCTGGTCCGGACGCGCAGGGTGTCGAGGGTCGAGAGCACCCGGTCCTGCTCGGGAAGGCGCACGCGGATGTCGATTTCTTCGTCCGAACTGTCCACCGGCATGGTGTCGAGCGTCACCCCGCGGGTGACGAGCTGCACCATTGCGCCGACGGTGGCGACATCGGCGCCGTAGCGCCCGGCCTCTTCCACGTCGACGTCGATCTGCCAGTCGATGCCGGGCAGGGGGCGGGTGTCCTCGATCAGCCGCAGGCCTTCCATGGCGTCGAACTCGGCCCGCGCCGTTTCGGTCGCGGCCAGCAGGTCGTCCCAGTTGTCGCCTTTCAGCCGAAGATGCACCGGCTTGGCCGAGGCGGGCCCCATGGCGAGGTTGAGGATCTCGGTCTGGATGCCGGGAATGGTGGCGAGTTGCTCGCTCAACTCGGCCAGTACGAGATCGCCGTCGAGCTCGGGCCGGTCGCGGCGGTCCTCCCATGGCACCACCTCGAGCTGGATCTGCCCGATCGTGTCGGTGGGCGGCTGTGCGCCGCCGGTGTTCGATTCAAGCCCACCATCGCCGGCAAAGGCAAAGGCGGTCTCGATGCCCGGATGCTGCAGGACGATGGTTTCCGCCCGTTTGACCAGGGCGTCCTTCTCGGCCAGCGACAGGTTGCCACGGGCGCGGACGTAGACGATGGCCTGCTCGGGCTCGCTCTCGGTGAAGAACTCGGTGCCGTTGTTGTTCTGCCCGTAGTAGCCGAAGACCGAGATCACGAAGAAGATCACCCCGCCGATTGTCACCAGCGGCATCACCGGGTTGCCGGTGACAAAATGGATCAAACGCCCGAAGAACGTCCGGCGGTAGGTCTTGCGGACCTTGTTGCGTTTGCGCTCGATCTGCGCCGCATCAAGGGTGATCGAGGCCATCACGGCAAAGAGCAGGAAGATCACGATCCCCGGCACCCGGGCGCCGCGCCCCTCGATCAGCGTGACCCCGAGGAAGGAGGGGTTCAGCACCAGCAGCGCGCCGAGCAGCATCCCGGCCAGCGCCACCGGCACCAGCGCCGCGCGGGCCGGCCAGCCCTCGACGCGCTTGCGCAGCGTCAGCGAGGCGTTGTGCAGCGCGCGCGAGAACCGGCCCGAGACGCCGCCCATCACCGGCAGGTAGACCAGCGCCACGATCAGCGAGGCCGAGAGCACAAAGATCAGCGTCACCGGCAGCATGCCCATGAACTCGCCCGCGACCCCGGGCCAGAACAGCATCGGCAGGAAGGCGCAAAGGGTGGTCGCGGTCGAGCTGACGACGGGCCAGAACATCCGCTTGGCCGCCTCGACATAGGCGTGCATCGGCCCGACGCCGTCCGAGATGCGCTTGTCGGCGTATTCGACCACCACGATGGCGCCGTCGACCAGCATGCCGACGGCAAGGATCAGGCCGAACATGACGATGTTGGACACGCTGATGCCCATGATTGCCAGCAGCACGAAGCAGAGCAGGAACGACGTCGGGATGGCGAAGCCCACCAGCAGCGCCGCGCGGGTGCCGAGCGAGCCCAGCACCACGATCATCACCAGCGCGATGGCGGTCAGCACCGCGCCCTCGAGCTGGCTGACCATGGAATCGACGATGCGCGACTGGTCGTTGCTCTCTTCGACCGCCACCGTTGCCTGCAGCTCTTCAGGCCAGCCCTTCTGGGCCTCGGCCACGGTCGCGCGCACGGCGCTGGCGGTGTCGATGAGGTTGTAGCCCTTGCGCTTGACCACCTGCAGCGCCACCGCGGTGTCGCCGTTGAAACGCGCGGTGCCGGTGCGGTCCTCGAAGGTGAGGCGGATGTCCGCCAGATCGCCCAGCGTCACCACCCGGTCGCCATTCACCTTGATCGGCAGGTCGAAGATGTCTTGCGGCTCGCGGAAGCTCGAGGGGATCTTCACCGAGAAGGTGCCGCGCTCGGAGCGCACCTCGCCCGCGGCGATGAGCTGGTTGTTGTTCTGGACGGTCTGGATCAGCTCGCTGGCGGTGACATTGTAGCTTTCCAGCTTCAGCGGGTCGATCACCACCTCGACCATCTCGTCGCGGTTGCCGGCGATCCCGGCTTCCAGCACCGAATCCAGCGCCTCGACCCGGTCCTGCAGGTCCTTGGCGACCCGCGCCATGGTGCGCTCGGGCAGGGGGCCGGTGAGCGAGACGATGATGATCGGGAACTCCGAGAAGTTGATCTCGGAGATGGTGTATTGCTCGGCGCCCTCGGGGAACTTGGCCTGCGCCTTGGTCATCGCGTCGCGGACCTCGGCCATGGTCTCGGTGCGGTTCCAGCCGAATTCGAACTCCATGGCGACCCCGGCGTAGCCTTCCGAGGCGACGCCGCTGATCTTGTCGAGCCCGTCGATGTCCGAAAGCTCGGTCTCCATCGGCTTGACCATCAGCGTCTCGGCGTCCTCGGCCGAGATGCCGGGGAAGGGGACCGACACGAAAAGCGCCGGGATCTCGATGTCGGGCTCGCCCTCCTTGGGCAGGGTGAGATAGGCGAAGGCCCCCGCGACAATCGACAGGACGATGAAGGCCAGCACCATGCGGGCGCGCTCTGCCGCCCAGTCGACGATGCCGGTCACTGGAGGATCTCCTGATAGCTCGGCGCGACCGGCACGCCGTCGGTGACGTATTCCTGCCCGAGGGTGATGACGTCGACGCTGTCCGGCAGCCCGGCGATCCAGACCCCCTCGGGCGAGTCGCGCAGGATGCTCACCGGCACGAATTGCGCGGTCTGCTCGGCGCTCACCGTGCGCAGGCCCATGCGCCCCTCGTCGTTCAGCGTGAGCGCGCTCTGCGGCAGCAGGTGCGCCATCGCGCCGTCGGCCTCGATGAGGATGCGCGCGGTCTGCCCGGCGCGCAGCGTCAGGTCGGGGTTCTCGAGCGTGACCTCGATGCGGAAGGTGCGGGTGGTCTCGTCAGCCTGCCGCGAGACGAAGGTGACCTTGCCCACCCGTGTCTCGCCGCCGGTCAGCTGCGCCGCGGCACGCGCGCCGAGGTGGATGCGGGCGACATCGGCCTCGGGCGCGTAGCCCACCAGCCGGATCGGGTCGAGCTGCAGGATATGCGCGCAACTGGCGTTGGAGGAGGGGTTCATCAGCAGGCCGAGCTCGGCGGTGTCGCTTTCCAGCACGCCGCCGAAGGGCGCGGTGATGGTCAGGTTCCCGACCGCCTTGCGGGCGCTTGCGACGGCGGCCTCGGCGCTCTGGATCGAGGCCTCGAGGCTGTCGGTTCCGGCGCGGGCGGCTTCCAGCCCGGCCTCGGCGCTGCGCACGCTGGCCTCGGCGGCGCGCATCTTGGCCTCGGCAGAGGCGACGGAGGTGCGCGAGGAATAGCCACCCTGCGACAGCTCGCGGGCGGCGGTGAGGTTGATCTCGGCCTCGGCCACATCGGCTTCGGCCTGCGCCAGCAGCGCCTCGGCTTCCGGCAGCGAGGCCTCGACCTGCGGGCGCTGCGCCCGGGCCTCGGCCAGACGGGCTTCGGCCTCGATCAGCGCGGCGCCGGTGGTGCCGGGGTCGAGCTTGCAGAGCACCTCGCCTTCCTCGACCAGCGTGCCCTTGCGCAGCGGCGCCGAGATCACCCGGCCGGCGGCTTCCGAGAGCACCTCGACCTCGCGCGAGGGCTGGGTCTCGCCGCGCAGCAGCACGGCGTCGTCGATCTGCTGGGCCCGCGAATGGCGGGCCATGACCGAGACGGCCCCGGGGAGGGAGCTATCGGCGGCGGGGGCCTCGGTCGCGGCGGGTGCGGCGGCGGTCTCGGTCGCCATATCCTCCGGCTCCTCCTTCGCGCCGCCGCGGGCCCAGCCCATCAGCCGCTCGCGGTCGAGCACCACCGCGTAAAGGGCTGCCGCGACGATGACGGCGGTGAGGATCGAAATCAGTTTCATGCTGGCCTTCCCAGGTTCTTGGCCCAAGCCCGGCGATAAATACGCACAGCCCGCGCTGCCGGATCAGCCCGAGACAAGACCGAAGCCGGTCCTGATACAGAGGGGCAAAGCCGGGAGCGCGCGGAGACGTGACTAAACTCTTCAGTTCAGAATAGAGGATTTGGGAAACCGATCAAGCGGACTTATGCCCGTTCAAATGGGCCGATCGGCGCAGAAGGGATCAGGCAATGCTGCCGCGGGCTTGGCCTTGGCAGCCTGCGCCTCCCGCGTTAAGAGAGGGCAACAATCGAAAGGTGAGGCAGCCCCGTGAGCAATACCGACAGTTTCATCGACGAGGTGACCGAGGAGGTCCGCCGCGACAAGCTCTTCGCACTGCTCAAGCGCTACGGTTGGATCGGCGTTGTGGCGGTGCTTGCCATCGTCGGCGGCGCCGCCTGGCGCGAATACAGCGCGGTGCAGCGTCAGGCGCAGGCCGAGGCCTTCGGCGATGCACTGCGCGGCGCGCTCGAGGCAGATGCCCCGGCGGAGCGCGCCGCGGCACTCACCGACGTGACCGCCCCCGGCGCCGAGGCGAGGGTGGTGACTGATCTTCTGGCGGCAAGCGAGCTGGCCTCCGCCGAGGAGGGCGCTGCCGCGACCAAGCTGCTCGACGATGCGGCTGCCAACGGCGATCTGCCCGAGATCTACCGCGAGATTGCCGCCTTCAAGGCGGTGAGCCGCACCGACTCGGGCCTTTCGGACGACGAGCGCCGTATCCGGCTCGAGGCCCTCGCGGTGCCCGGCAAGCCGCTGCGGCTGCTCGCCGAGGAGCAACTCGCGCTGCTCGACATCAAGGCCGGCGACACCGAGGCCGCTCTGGAAAAGCTGCAACGCATTCTTGAAGATGCAGAAATCACCGCGGGCTTGCGCCAGCGTGCGACACAAGTGATTGTGGCCCTCGGCGGCACGCCCGATGCGGGCTGACCGAACGCCCGAGGCCGCGGCAAGGATCAAGAACGACGGGGGCAGTGTTTTGCGCATCACCACGATTTCCGCAGCGCTTCTGGGGCTGACGGCGCTTGCCGCCTGCGAGCGTCCCGAGGCGGTGCTGACCGGCGAGCGCCTCGGCGCCCGGGAAATTCTCGAGAACGGCGGGGCAGAGGAGTTCACCCCGGCCAACCGCGCGCAGGCGATCTCGCTCGGGGCGGCGGCGAACGGCGCTGCCACGCAGAGCCCGGTCTCGCCCTTCGCCCGCACCATCCACGCGGCGCTCTCCTTGCCGCTGCAGCCGGTCTTCGCGACCGACATCGGCAAGGGCGACACGCGGCGGAACCGGCTCAACGTCGATCCGGTCTCGGACGGCAGCCGCATCTACACGATGGATTCCGCGCACACGGTGAGCGCGGTCAGCACCTCTGGCCAGGTGATCTGGCGGAAGAGCATGGTCGCCCCGCGCGATCAGGCGAGCCAGGCGCAGGGCGGCGGGCTCGCGGTCGAGGGCGGGCGGCTCTATGTCACCTCGGGCTTCGGCACGCTCACCGCGCTTGACGCCGCCACCGGCGCCGAGGTCTGGAGCCAGAAACTCGGCGGTACCGCCACCGGCGCGCCCACGGTGCGCGGCGGGCTGGCCTATGTGACCTCGTCGGATTCCACCGGCTGGGCGATCGAGACCGCCACGGGCCGGATCCGCTGGCGCATCGACTACCCCGAGGATTACAACAACGTCGCCGGCGCTCCGGCCCCGGCCACCGATGGCGAGATGGTCGTCTTCGCCTTTGGCTCCGGTGCGCTGCAGGCGGCGTTCAAGCAGGGCGGCCTGCGCCGCTGGACCGCCGACGTGGTGGGCAGCCGCAACGGCAAGGCGCTGGCCACGGTCACCGACATCACCGGCGATCCGCTGATTTCGAACGGCGTGGTCTACGCGGGCAACCATTCGGGCCGTGTGGTGGCGCTGTCGCTCTCGGGCGGCGAGCGGCTGTGGACCGCGCGCATGGGCGCGCTGGATCCGGTCTGGCCGGCGGGGGACTCGGTGTTCCTCGTCTCCGACCTCAACCAGTTGGTGCGGCTCGACGCCCGCACCGGCGCGCAGATCTGGGCGGTGGACCTGCCGGGATACAAGCCGGTGCGCACGCCGCAGAAGCGTCGCGACAGTGCCTTCGTGAACCATGGCCCGATCCTTGCGGGCGGGCGGTTGATCGTTGCCTCCTCGGACGGTCTGATCCGCGCCTTCGACCCGGCCTCGGGTCAGCTCGTCGGCACCACAGCGATTGCGGGCGGGGCGACGACCCGGCCGATCGTGGTCAATGGCACGCTCTACGTGATCTCTTCGGAGGGCGTGCTGCACGCCTATCGCTGAGCCAGGCGCCGATCGGCAGCGATCCGGACCGGAACCAGCCAGTCATCAACGAAACGGGCGGCACCGCGCAAGCGGTCCGCCCGTTTCTCGTTAGGCGGGGCACGCGCGCCGCGCCGGGGTCGCGGTTTACCCCTCCGCGCCGGGCCGTTCGCGGCGGCGGCAGCGGTCGAGCAGCTGCGGCAGGATGCTGCGAAGCTCCTGGCTGTCGGGTGTGTGGCGATACTCGAAGGCGCTCTGACCCGGCGCCAGCCGCGCCGCGAGGTAATCCGCGCCGGTGGCGTAGATCAGCACATCAGCCTCGGCGATCTGCGTGCGGGCCGCCTCGCTCTCGTCGCCGCGGACCACCATCGACAGACGGCTCACATGCGGCGCATAGCGCATCACGTTGGCCTTCATCATCGACACGTAGGTAGGGAAGTAGGAGTAGCCGACCACCGAGGCCTCGGGCGGGATCGCCGCCAGGGCGACGCGGGTCGCCTCGTTGGGGATGACGGTCAGCCCCACCACCTCGGCCTGCGGAAACAGCGCGCGCGCCTGCGGCAGCAGCGTCCGCGGCGAGAGCACGATGTCGAAATCCTGGGGCGGGGCACCCGCGACCTCGTCGATCAGCATCGGCTCGATGCTGTCGCCGGGCGCGAGATGCGGGCGCACGTCGGCGGCATAGGCGCGGGTGGCCTCGGCGAAATTGCCCAGCATCAACACCCGCACGGCGCGGGTGTTGCGGGGGCGGTCCATGCCGATGCGCGTGGCGAGGTCGGCCCGGTCGATGCCGCAATCACGGGCGAGGGCGATGAGGTTGGTGATCGCCCGTTCCAGCGTGTGAAACTTCTCGGGGTCCGCGACCTGGGCGTTGGGGCTGACGAAGGTGCCCGAGCCGACCCGCCCCTCGACATGTCCGGCGGACTGCAGCGCGGCGTAGACATTGCTCACCGTGACCGGCGAGAGGTTGAGCTGTCGCGCCAGCGCCCGCACCGAAGGCAACCGGGCGCCGATCGGCAGCTCGCCGGAGGCGATGCCGAATTCCAGCGCGCCGCGCAGCTGCTGGGGGATGCCGACGCTCGAGCACGGGTCGATTGCATCCGCAATGCGGGCCAGTGCCTCGTCGAGTTGTGCCTGTCTGGATGTCATGGCGTGTCAATGATGAAAAGCGCTGCGAGCTACAAGATATTGAAACACGAATATGGCTATTTGAATACAAATTACGCTGTCCTGACACAGCATAGCACGGCGGTCAGCACCGGCAGGCGGGATCTTTGGCGAGGGCTCCGCGCATTGGTCGAGCGGGGGCCGGGAGGCGATGGGCTTTGGCAGAAAGGCGGGCGCCGTGCAGCCGCCAGCCGGGCAAGCAAAAGGGCGCCCCGCGGGGCGCCCTTGGTACGTCATGGAAAGGGGAGGTTCAGACCAGACCTTCGTCCTGCACCCATTCCCAACCGCGGTCCAGCGCCCGGCCGAGGCGGGCAAGGATCTGGTCGATGTCGTCCTCGGTGACGATCAGCGGCGGGCAGAGGGCAACGGTCTCATAGACCGCGCGCAGGATCAGGCCCTCTTCGGCGCAGAACTTCACAACCTGAGGCGCGACCTTGCCCGCGGGCTCGAAGCTGAGCCGCTTCGCCTTGTCCTTGGCCAGTTCGACGCCGCCGATGAGACCAACGCCGCGCACCTCGCCGACCAGCGGATGATCGGCGAATTTACGCAGTCCCTCCTGGAGCTTAGCCTCGAGCCGGGCGGCGTTGCCCATCAGGTCCTGTTCCTCGATGATCTTGAGGTTTTCAAGACCCACGGCGCAGGCGACGGGGTGGCCCGAGCCGGTGAAGCCGTGGCCGAAGGTGCCGAGCTTGGCGGTGTGATCGGCGATGGTGTTATAGACCTTGTCGTTCACGATTATCGCCGCGAGCGGCATGTAGGAGGAGGTGAGCTGCTTCGAGGTCACCATGATGTCCGGGGTGAAGCCGTACTTCTCGCAGCCGAAGGGGGTGCCGCAGCGGCCGAAGCCGTTGATCACCTCGTCCGAGACCAGCAGGATGTCGTACTTGTCGCACAGCGCGCGGATGCCCGGCCAGTAGCCCTCGGGCGGGGTCATCACGCCGCCGGCGCCCATCACCGGCTCGCCGATGAAGCCGGCGATGGTCTCGGGGCCCTCGGAGAGGATGGTGTCCTCGGCCTCCTTCAGCAGGCGCGCGGTGAACTCGGCCTCGGTCTCGCCCTCTTCGGCCCACTTCCAGTAGTGCGGGCAGGTCAGGTGGGTGACCGGGATCGCCGGCAGGTCGAAGTCCTTGTGGTTCGCCGGCAGGCCGGTGAGCGAGCCCGAGGCGATGGTGATGCCGTGATAGCCCTTGTTGCGAGCGAGGAACTTCTTCTTCTCCGGACGGCCAAGCGCGTTGTTGTAGAACCAGACCATCTTGATGACGGTGTCGTTCGCCTCGGAGCCCGAGTTGGTGAAGAACACGCGGTCCAGACCCTCGGGGGTCATTTCGGCCAGCTTCTCGGCGAGGCGGATCGACGGCTCATGCGCCTTGTGCGCGAAGCTGTGGTAATAGGGCAGCTCGGCCATTTGCTTGGCCGCCGCCTCGACGAGGCGCGGCTGCGAGAAGCCGACGGCCACCGACCACAGGCCCGCGAGCCCCTCGATGTATTCCTTGCCCTCGGAATCGTAGACGTGGACACCCTCGCCACGGGTGATGATCATCGGCCCCTGCTCCTCGTGGAGGCGCATGTTGGTGTAGGGGTGCATGCTGTGTGCAATGTCCGAGGCATGCAGCGAGTTGGGGATCTTGTTCATCTGGTACTCCGAGTTCCTGTCTTACACGCCATCAGGCTGCGCGCGGGTCCTTGCCGAGAAAGCCTCCGAGGAAGGAGGCCAGCGACGTTGCGAGGTCGGGCGAGAGATAGCCGCCTTCCTGCACGATCACTGTGGGGAGCCCCGCCTCGGCAATCCGGCGGCCCGCTTCGGCGAAACCATCGAAGCTCACCTTCATGCCGTCAAGGGGGTCATTTTCATGGGCGTCGAGCCCAAGGCTCACCACCAGCGCGCCCGGCGCGTAGGCTTTGATGCGCTCGATGCCGTGATCGAGGGCGGCAAGCCAGCCGGGGGTCGTGGTGCTGCGCGGCAGCGGCAGGTTGAGATTGAAGCCCTGGCCAGCGCCGTTGCCCGTTTCATGGGCATAGCCGGTATAGAACGGGTAGTAGTCGTGGGTCTCGGCATGAACCGAGACCATCAGCACGTCGGCGCGGTCGTAGAAGATTGCCTGCGTGCCGTTGCCATGGTGCACGTCGATGTCGAGCACCGCCACGTGGCTGTGCGCCCCGAGCAGGTGCTGCGCGGCAATGGCGGTGACATTCATCAGGCAATGCCCCCCCGCGACATCGGCGGTGGTATGATGCCCCGGCGGGCGGCAGAGCGCATAGGCGGCGAGATCGCCGGCCATCACCGCCTCGGCGGCGGCCACGGCGCAATCGGCGGCGCGACGGGTCGCCAGCCAGCTCTTCGGACCGATCGGGGCAGAGGTGTCGGACATGTGCCAGCCGGCGCGGGCGACGATGGACTCGGGGTATGTGCTCACCGGCCCGCGCGGAAAGACGTTGGCCACCACCTCTGGCCCGGCGTTCGGCAGCTCCTGCCACGCGTCCCAGCCGGTCTCGAGAAAGTGCAGGAACTCCGGCGTATGCACCGCCTCCAGCGCGGTGCGGGGTGCCTCGGGCGGGCTCTCGGTGCCGAGACCGAGCCGACCGAGCCCCTCGAGCAGCAGCATCGCGCGCTCGGCCCGCTCGGCGTTGCGTACCACGGTGCCATGGGTGAGGCGGAACTGGGGGTCGTGCCCCTCGCTTTCGGGGGCGTAGAAACATTTCATCGGGCGCGACCTCCATGTTGCCTTGGCGTTCTGTCGAAAGTGGTAGCGGCTGGCCCCGCGCTTGTCGATGGAGCGGCCCGGGATCAGGGACGGGGCGCACGCCGGATGCCTGCTTGGCGGGCAGGGCGAAGGCTTTGGCCCGCCAACCCTTTCCTTGGAACTCGCCACGCTCTAGATTGGGCGCATGAGCCTCGCCGACATCGTCGCCTCCGAGCTGCCGCCGCAGATCACCCCGGCCCTCCCGCCGCCCGCCTTCACCGCGGAGCAGGCAGAGGGGCTCATTGCCTGCCCGCTCTGCGATACCCTGCACGAGGAACGCGAGATCGCCACCGGCGAGACCGCTCGCTGCGCGCGCTGCCACGAAGTGCTGGAATCCCCGCGCAGCCTGGCGATGACCCGGATCATCATGCTCGCGCTCTCGGCGCTGGTGCTGATGATGGCGGCGATGTTCTTTCCGTTCCTCGAGCTGTCCGTTGCGGGGCGGGTGCAGCGCAGTTCGCTGCTCGACACGATTCTCGCCTTCTCGAGCGGGATGACGGCGCCGCTGACCATCGCCATGGCCTCGTTGATCGTCATTCTGCCGTCGATCCGCTTTTTGTCGCTGGTCTACGTGCTGGCGCCCATGGCCTTCGGCCACCGCCCGGCGCGCCACGCCGAGTTCTTTTTCCGCCTCGCCGATCACCTGCGCCCCTGGGCCATGGCCGAGGTGTTCATCGTCGGCGTCGCCGTGGCGCTGGTCAAGGTTGCGGGCCTTGCGCATCTGTCGATCGGCCCGGCCTTCTGGGCCTTCGTTGCCCTGGTGATCGTCAACGTGCTCAAGGATACCTTCATGTGCAGGGTGACCGTATGGAAGACGCTGGAGGAGCGCCGCCAATGAGCCGCCCGACAGACAATGCGCAGCCCGTGCTCACGGCCCGGCGCGCAGGCATGATCGCCTGCACTGAATGCGGCAAGGTCCACGTGCCCGGCCCCGAGCGCTGCACGCGCTGCGGATCGCACCTGTCCAGCCGCGACGACACTTCGCTGCAGCGGGTCTGGGCCTGGCTGGGGGCGGGACTGGTCGTCTACGTGCCGGCCAATGTCTACCCGATGCTGAAGACCACGCTGCTCGGCAAGACCACCAACAGCACGATCTTCGGCGGCGTGGTGGACCTCATGCACCACGGATCCTACGGCATCGCCGGGATTGTCTTCTTCGCCTCGATCATGATCCCGGTCGCCAAGTTCATCGCAATCGCCTATCTCGCGCTGAGCGTGACGCACCGGGTGAAACTCTCGCCGGTGAAGCGCCAGCATCTCTACGAGGTGGTGGAATTTGTCGGCCGCTGGTCGATGATCGACGTCTTCGTAGTGGCCATTCTTGCATCTCTGGTGCAATTGGATTTCGCGGCTGCAATCAATCCCGGGATTGCAGCAATCAGCTTTGCGCTTTCTGTTGCATTCACAATGCTTTCGGCACAGAGCTTCGATCCGAGGTTGATCTGGGATGCGAGTGAGGAACCCGTGCAATGAGTGAGCCCAAGCCCGCGAAGATGGAGATCGAGCCCAAGCGCCGCTCCGTCTGGCGCAACCTCTCGCTGGTCTGGCTCGTGCCGCTCGCCGCCATCGCGGTCACCGTCTTCATCGCCTGGCAAAGTCTTGCCGAACGCGGCGCGCTGATCGAGATCACCTTCGAGAACGCCGCCGGCATCACGGCAGATGATACCACCATCCGCTACCGTGACGTGATCGTCGGCACCGTCGAGGAGGTCGTCTTTTCGGAAGATCTGGCCGAGGTGCGGGTGAGCGCACGGATCGACCGCAATGTCGCTGACTCCCTGCCAGCTGACGCACAGTTCTGGGTGGTGCGCCCCGAGGTTTCCACCTCGGGCATCACCGGGCTCTCGACGGTGCTGTCGGGCGTCTACATCGAAGCCGGATTCGCCCCGCAAGAGGGCGCCGCAGCGCGCAAGTTCCGCGGCCTCGACCAGACGCCGCTGGTGCGCCCCGGGGTCAAGGGCACGCGCATCACCATCCGCGCCGACGACGGCACGCAGCTTTCGGCGGGCGCACCGATCTTCTACCAGGGCATCGAGGTCGGCCGGATCGAGACGCCGCGGCTGCTCGAGCGCGGCAACGGCGTGGTGGTCGATGCCTTCATCGAGGCCCCCAACGACCGCCGCATCACCACGGCGACGCGCTTCTGGGACACCTCGGGTTTCTCGGTCAACATCGGTCCCTCGGGCGTCAACCTGTCGGTCGGTTCGGTCGCGGCGCTGATCCGCGGCGGCATCGCCTTTGACACCGTGGTCTCGGGCGGCAATGCGGTGCCTGCGGGCTATGCCTTCGATCTTTACGACGACGAGGCTTCGGCACGCGACAGCCTGTTCTCCGAAACCATCTCGAACGCCGTCGAGCTGACCGCGGAATTCGACGAATCCGTGCGCGGGCTCGAGGTCGGCTCCTCTGTCACCTACCGCGGCCTGAGGGTGGGCCGGGTCACCGCCATCGGCGCCTTCATCGACGGCGAGGGCGAGGCCCAGACCGTCCGGCTGCGCACCACGCTCTCGATCGACCCGCGCGCGCTGGGTCTCGAGGAAGATGCGCCGCAGTCCGAGACCATCGCCTTCCTGTCGAACGCGGTGAAGAACGGGCTGCGCGCGCGGCTGGCCTCGCAGAACCTCTTCAGCCAGTCGCTGGTGGTCGAGCTGGCCGAGATCCCCGACGCCGAGCCCGCCACCTTCGGCATTTTCGCGCAGGACGCGCCGTTGATCCCTTCGGTCGAGTCGGACCTGCCGGACATCACTGCCACCGCCGAGGGCCTCTTCCAGAGGATCAACGACCTGCCGGTCGAGGACCTGCTCGACCAGGCCATCGACACGCTCGCCTCGATCGAGAACTTTACCGCCAACCCGCGGCTGCGTGACGCGCCCGACGCGGTCATCGGCCTGCTCGAGGACGCCCGTGGGCTGATCGGCAGCGACGAGATCAAGGCGATCCCCGGCGAGCTGCGCGGCACCGTTGCCGAGCTGCGCGGGGTGATCGAGGACATGCGCGCCGCCGGCGCGGTGCAGCAGCTTGTCTCGACCCTCGAGGCGGCGGAGGCCGCGGCCGCGGAAGTGACGGACGTCGCAGGCTCGGTCGACGAGAGCATGGCCGGCGTGCCAGACCTGCTGGCCGATCTGCGCGCGCTCACCCAGAAGGCCACCGCGCTGGACCTCGAGAGCTTCTTGGCCGACGCCGGGAACTTCCTCGATGGCGCGGGCAAGCTCGTCGATCAGGACAGCACCCGCCAGCTGCCCGCCGATCTGTCGGCCATGCTGCAGGAGGCGCAGGGTGCGCTCTCCGAGCTGCGCACTGGCGGGGTGATCGAGAACACCAATGCCACGCTCGCCTCGGCGCGCGATGCCGCTGCCGCGGTGGAAGAGGCGGCGGCCACGCTGCCCGAGCTTTCGACGCGCATCCAGCGGCTGGTGGCAGAGGCAGAATCCGTTATCTCGGGCTATGATGGCAATTCCGCTTTCAACCGCCAGACCGTCTCGGCGCTGCGCGAGGTGCAGACTGCCGCCGAGGCGCTGAACAAGCTCGCCCGCTCGATCGAACGCAACCCCAACTCGCTGCTCTTCGGCCGCTGACAGGAGATCACGTATGCGCCTCAAGACCACCCTTCCGATCCTGCTGCTGCCGCTCTTCGCCGCCGCCTGCGGCTCCGAGCCGCGCTACCGGATGGACAGCATGCCCCCGGCCTCCTCGGTGCGCCTTGCCGTCTCCACGCTGGAGGTGCGCGAGGTCTCGCTGCCGGCCTATGCCGACGCCTCGGAAATCCTGCTCGAGGACGCCACCGGCGCGATGACCCAAATCGAGGGCGCGCTCTGGGCTGACGACCCGCGCCGCGCCATGACGCAGGCGCTCGCCGAGCGTCTCGGCACGATCAGCGGCGCCACCGTCGCCTCGGAGCCCTGGCCGCTGGAAGAGCCGGCGCAGGCGGCGGTACACGTGCGCATCTCCGAGGCGGTGGCCAATGAGACCGGCTATTTCCGTCTCAAGGGGCAATACGCGCTCTCCTCCTACGACCGGGTGATCCGCGAGCGGGTGAACCGTTTCGAAATCACCGTGCCGCTGCAGGCCGCCACGCCGGGCGGCATCGCCGCCGCAGCGGGCAGCGCGACGGCCCAGCTCGCCGACCGCATCGCGGCAGACCTGTCGCGCTGACCGAGCGGCCGCGCCCGCTGCCGGCGGCGCGGTCGCGTATTAGGAAGGAGAAGCAGTGCGAAACCCTCCTTCGCTTCGAAAATGCGCCGGCGGACACCCGCAGGGTGGGGGATGGAGCCCCCTGATCCGCCGGGTCCCCGCGCGTGCCATTGCACCGGCGCCCGCGATGGGATTTATGTCCGCTGATGACCCTCTCCACGCTCTCTCTGCGCATGATCTTCACCACCGGCTGCCTGCTGATCGCTGGCGGGATCGGGGGATGGCTCGCGCAGCATGCCCATCTTCCAATGCCCTACATGCTGGGCTCGCTCTTCACCTCGGGCGTCGCCGTCGCCCTGTTCCAGAAGCGCGCCCTCGCCGACTATGCCTACCCGATGAAGTTCCGCACGCTCTTCATCGGGCTCATCGGGGTGATGATCGGCACGCAGGTGACGCCCGAGATCTTTGCGCTGCTGCCCGAGCTGCCGCTGACCCTGTCGATGCTGGTGGTCTTCGTGGTGCTGGCGCAGGGCGGTAACTTCCTGATCTTCCACCGCATCGGAGGCTATGACCGGGCCACGGCCTTTTACGCCGGCGCGCCGGGAGGTCTGATGGAGAGCCTTGTGCTCGGCGAGAAGGCGGGGGCGGATCTGCGGCTGCTGACGGCGCAGCAGTTCCTGCGCATCATCCTCGTCATCTCGATCCTGCCCTCGGCGCTGTCGCTCTGGATCGGCCACCCGGTGGGCAGCGCCGCGGGACAGAGCGTCATGCCCACGGGGCCGGCCACTGTCGCCGAGCTGCTCTTGGTCGTGCTGGCGGCCATCGCGGGGCTCTTTGTCGCCTCGCGGATCAAGCTGCCGGCGGGGCAGATCACCGGGCCGCTGCTGCTGTCGGCGGGGCTGACCCTGTCGGGTCTGGTGGACATGCATCTGCCGTTCTGGCTGATCGCCGCGGCGCAGGTTGTGGTGGGCAGCTCGCTCGGTGTGCGCTTTACCGGGATGACCGGCGCCATGCTGCGCCGCTCGCTGGGGCTCAGCGTGCTGTCGGTGAGCTGGATGCTGGCGGTGGGCGGGGCCTTTGCGCTGGGGCTGGCCGCGGCGACGCAGATCCCCTTCCTGCACCTGATGATTTCCTACGCGCCCGGGGGCGTGACCGAGATGTCGATCATCGCGCTCTCGCTCGCCGCCAACCCGGCGCTGGTCAGCCTGCACCACGTGGTACGCATCCTGCTGACCGTGGGGGTGATGGTGATCGCCGAGAAACGCCTGCCGCTGCGGCAGCCGGGGGAGTAGGGCGCCAGCGCCTGGGAAGGCGCTGGAACATCGCTTCGAAGAGAGCCGGTCTCGGGTCGGGACCGACGGGCGTCAGCCCGCCGCTTCGGCCTTTTCCGCCAGTTCCAGCCATTCCTCCTCGGCCGCGGCGAGCTTCTCTTGCCGCTCGCTGAGTGCCTCGGTGGCCTTCTTGAACTTCACCGGCTCGCGGGTGAAGAGCGCGGGATCGGCCAGCAGCCCCTCGAGCTTGCCGATCTCTGCGCCGAGCCGGTCGATCAGCCCGGGCAACTCGTCCAGACGGTGCTTGTCCTTGAAGCTGAGGCCCTTGGCAGCGGCCTTGGGCTTCGCGGCGGCAAGCTCCTTGGCGGGCTTGGCGGCGGGTTTTTCCTTGGGCGCTGCCTCCGCCTCGGCTTCGGCCTTCTGTGCCTGGTAGTCGCTCCAGCCGCCGGCATAGGCAATCGCCTGACCGTCGCCTTCCATGGCGATGGTCGTGCTGGCCACCCGGTCGAGGAAGTCGCGGTCGTGGCTGATCAGCAGCACCGTGCCATCATACTCGCCCAGCAGGTCCTGCAAGAGATCGAGCGTCTCCACGTCGAGATCGTTGGTCGGCTCGTCGAGCACCAGCATGTTGCTTTCGCTGGCCATGATCTTGGCCAGCAGCAGCCGCGCCTTCTCGCCGCCCGACAGGGACCGCACGGGCGCGCGCGCCTGACGCTCGTCGAAGAGGAACTCTTTGAGGTAGCCGACCACGTGTTTCGGCTGGCCACGCACCAACACCTGGTCGGCCTTGCCGGACACCCGCATTTCGGGATCGCCGGTGAGGCTTTCCCAGAGCGTCATCTCGGGATCGAGCCGGGCGCGGGTCTGGTCGAAGATCGCGGGCAGGAGGTTGGTGCCGAGCTTGACGCTGCCCGCGTCGGGCGCGATCTCACCCATCAGCATGCGGATGAGGGTGGTCTTGCCGACGCCGTTCGGGCCGACAAAGGCGACGCGGTCGCCGCGCATGACGGTCAGCGAGAAATCCTTGACGATCTGCTTGTCGCCGAAGTCCTTGGCCAGCCCCACTGCCTCGATCACCTTCTTGCCCGAGGTCGGACCCGAGGAAAGCTCCATCGCCGCGGTGCCCTGGCGGCGGATCTGCGAGGCGCGGTCGGCGCGCAGCGCCTGGAGCGCGCGCACCCGGCCCTGGTTGCGGGTGCGGCGGGCCGAGATGCCCTCGACCGCCCATTTCGCCTCGGCCTTGATCTTGCGGTCGAGCTTGTGGCGGGCCTCGTCCTCCTCGGCCCAGGTCTTGTCGCGCCAGGCCTCGAAGCCGGCAAAGCCCTGTTCCTGCCGGCGCACCGCGCCGCGGTCGATCCAGAGTGTCGCGCGCGTGAGGTTCTCAAGGAAGCGCCGGTCGTGGGAGATCAGGACAAAGGCCTTGCGGGTGCGCTTCAGCTCGTCCTCGAGCCAGCCGATGGCATTGATGTCGAGGTGGTTGGTCGGCTCGTCGAGAAGCATGACGTCGGGGTCCTGCGCCATCAGCTTCGCGAGCGCGGCGCGGCGGCGCTCGCCGCCCGAAGCGGTGGCGACGGGGCGGGCGGGATCGAAGCCGAGCCCTTCGCCCGCCGCCTCGACCTTGTACATTTCCGCCGGGCCAAGCCCCTCGGCGGCATAGTCGCCCAGCGTCTCGAAGCCCGACAGATCCGGCTCCTGTTCCATGTAGCCCACCGAGAAGCCCGGTGGCACGATGCGGTCGCCGGTGTCGGGCTCGACCTGGCCCGCCATGACCTTCATCAGGGTGGATTTGCCCGAGCCGTTGCGGCCAACCAGCGCGACGCGGTCGCCGGGCTGGACGTTGAGCGAGAGGCCGGAAAAGACCGGCTCGCCGCCGAAGGTGAGCGAGATGTCGGAGAGCTGGAGAAGGGGTGCCTGTGCCATGCGCAGAGCGCTAGGGCCGCGCCGGGGAAAGGTCAAGTGGGCGCGTAGGGGGCGACTGCGGCGGAGCATCGTTAACCCCGTCTTCAAGGGCACCGCGCTAGGGGGGGCATGGATCCGCTTTGCCTCGCCCGCTTCTCCCTGCTTGGCAACCCGCTGCGCTTGCGGGTGGTGCGGCTGCTGGTGCGCCTACCGGTCGGCGCCGCTCCGCGGGAGGCGGTTCAGGCGGCGCTCGACAGTCTCAGTTCAGGTCTTCCAGAAGTTGCCCGTGCTGCCGCGTCTGCGCCAGAACCTCGCCGAAAGTGGTCATCCCCTGCGCTTCGAGCATCGGCAGCATCCTGACCAGCACCTCGGCGGTGGC
Source organism: Alloyangia pacifica (assembly GCF_003111685.1). Lineage (NCBI taxonomy): Bacteria > Pseudomonadati > Pseudomonadota > Alphaproteobacteria > Rhodobacterales > Roseobacteraceae > Alloyangia > Alloyangia pacifica. The sequence continues at coordinate 1,232,538 of NZ_CP022189.1, forward strand.
CCGCGCGTCGCCGAGCGCGGTGTGCCGCAGGGCGGGCGGGATGGTCACGCCGAGCCTCTCGCACAGCGCGTCGAGCGTGTGCGTCTGGCTCGCCCCGAAGAGCACCGCCGAGAGCAGTACGGTGTCGAGGATCGGGTTCGTCCACTCGACGCCCATGCGCGACTGGTGGCGGCGTAGGAAGGCCATGTCGAAGGGCGCGTTATGCGCCACGATCACCGCGCCGCGGGCGAAGTGGTGAAAGCGCCGACCGGCCTCGGCGATGCCCGGCTGGCCGTGCACCATGGCGTCGGTCACCCGGTGCACCCTTGTCGAGGAGTGGGGGATCGGAATGCCGGGGTCGACCAGCAAATCCATCTGCTCGCCGGGCACGATCTTGCCGCTCACCACGCGCACCGCGCCGATCTGCACGACCTCGTCCTTGTGCGGCAGAAGCCCGGTCGTCTCGGTGTCGAAGACCACATAAGTCAGCGCGCGCAGCGGCGTCTCCTCGATCGCGGCGGGCGCGGGGGCGGTGAGCAGCGAGAAGTCAAAGACCATGGGGCGCTCGGCCTGCGGCGCAATCCGCGTCTCGGCGTCTTCGATGATCAGCAGGTAGCCGCCCGCGTCGAGCGGCTTCATCCGGCCATGGTAGCTTTGCGCTTCGTCGACGGAGCGCAGGGTGAGCGTGACCTCGCGGCCGGTGCGGTGCAGCTCACGCACCGCTGCCTCGACCCCGGCGGCAAGGAAATAATCGGTCACCGGCGCATTGAGCCGCGGCACGTGGATCTGGCTCAGCACCTCGGCAGCCTGACCGTCATAGAGCACGATGCGGCCCTTGGGGCTGACCATGATCGTGGCCACGGGGATCTCGGTGAGCAGGGCGGTCAGCCGTTCCTTGTCGGCGGCCAATTGCGCCGTTTCTTCGGCCACCAGCTGCGCCGAGGCCAGAGCGGTTTCCGACAGCTTCGCCGAGACCGCCTCGGCGGCATGCGCCAGATCACCGAGGTAACGTGCGCCCTCAAGGTCGACCTGCTTGGCCACGCCCGCATGGGCGCGCACCCGCATATCGGCGGCGATGCGCTCCACCGGCTTGGCGATGTTCTCGTCGAAGAGCAGCCAGACCCCGGCGCTGAGTGCCACGATGCCGAAGACAGCGAGGACGCCGGCGAAGAAAAAGCCGTTCGCCGGGGTGGTGTCGAGCGCGCGCCCGTAGCCGAGCCAAAGCGCCAGCGCCGTGATCCCCGCGCCGCCGACCGCAATCAGGACGAAGAAGAGGAACACGCGCAGGCGCAGGCTCAGCTGGGTCATATGCGCGCCTCCGAGCAGACCGCGGCAACGATGCTGTCCTCGGGGCCGACCTCGCGCCAGCGCGGCTCGCCGCCATCGCCTCCCATGGGATCGGCGCGGCGCCCGCCGGGACAATCGACCATGACCTCGACCACCTGCGTCGGCTGCCAGCGCGTGAAGAAATAGAGATCGGCGAGATAGAGCCCGGGCGTCTGCGCATTCTCGCGCCGCCCCCCGGCATCGACGGCGATGAAGCGGTCGGTCATCGGCCAGGCGTAGGTCCAGGGGCGCCAGAGCGCCTTGGAGGCATGGGTTTCGACCACCTCGACGCCGTTGGGCAGGGATCCTGCGGCGCTGCCGTACCAGCCGTATTCATTGGCGATCGAGGTTGCGATCATCGCCGCGCCCGCGCCCACCGGGATCAGCCAGCGCGGAAGGCGCCCGCCGGTCGTCTTGCTCAGCAGCATCACCACGCCGGCCCCGGCAAGCCCGGCCACCAGCACGGCGATCAATTCGTAGAACATCTTTCCCCCCTCGTTGTCCTTAGCCCAGCATGCCGCGCCCGTGGCCGATCGCCGATTGCATCGACTTGATCACCACGAAGGCGTCGCGCAGGTGGCTGCGCTCGAAGTCCGACAGGTCGGATGGCGCCAGATAGTTGTCGGGCTTTTCGCCGCGCTTGACCAGACCCGCCTGGTGCTCAAGCCGGGTTTCGGCAATCAGGTCATAAGCATCGAGCAAATCCTGCCCGCCGGTGCCCGAGACGACACCGGCGGCGATGGCCGCTTCGAGCCGGGCGCGGGTGCTGACCTCGGGCAGGCGCCCCTGCAGGGCGTAGACCCGCGCGAGATCGACCACCGGCACCACCCCGTTGTGCTTGAGATCGACGGTGTTCTTGTGCTCGCCCGAGCGGATCGTGGCAAAGCCTCGCAGAAGCCCCAGCGGCGGGGTGTGCTTTAGCGAATTGGAGACCATGTGGGCGACGAAGATCGAGTTCTTGGAGGCCGCTTCGAGCGTTTCGTGTTGCAGCTCTTCGAAGAGCGACTTGGTGCCCCCGATGGGCCGCAGGTCGAACATGACCGACGCCAGCATCTGCGCCTCGGGAACCGGCTTGTCGATCCAGTTCCGGAAGTAGCCGCGCCACTTCGACAGCGGCTGCAGCCAGCGCGGGTTGGTTGCCATCATCTCACCGGGGCAATTGAAATACCCAACCTTATCAAGGCCATCACAGACGAACTTCGCCATCTCGGTGAAGTATTCCATGTCCCGGTCTGTGGCGCTGTCGTCGAGGATCATGCAATTGTCCTGGTCAGACACGCCGGTCTGCTCCTGCCGCCCCTGCGAGCCGCAGGCCAGCCAGAGCCAGGGCACCGGCGCCGAGCCGAGGTCCTCCTCGGCCAGCGCCAGAAGGCGCCGGGTGACGGTGTCGGCGACGTCGGTGATCAGCCGGGTGGTGACCTCGTGGCGGTTGCCGCCGGCCACGAGCTGCGCCAGAAGCTGCGGGATGCGGGCGGTGGTCTCGGCCATCTGCTCGGGGGTGCGGGCGCGGGCGATGGCGGCAACCAGTTCGGCCGAGCTGATCGCCTGGAAGCGGGTGAGGTCTGTCTGGGTGACGATCCCCACAAGCTGCCCGGCATCGGTGATCGGCACATGGCCAATGCCGCGTTCGACCATCGTGTGCAGCACATCCGAGCCGATCGCCGAAGGCGGCAGGGTCACCGGCGCATGGGTCATGATCTCGGACACGGGGATGTTGGTGTCCATGCCCCCGGCGACGACCTTGGCCGAGATGTCCCGGATGGTGACGATGCCAATGAGGTCGCGCCCCTCGGTGACGCAGAGCGAGGAGACAGCTTCTTCGCGCATCATCAGCGCAGCCTGCTGGGCCGGGGTCTCGGGCGGGATGGTGAGCGGGGCGCGGGCCATCAGCGTCTCGACCCGGCTGTGCGCGAGGTCGGATTTGCGCGGCCGCGCAGCGCGCGAGCGGTCAAAGAAGCGGCGGGCGGCGGCATGTTCGGCGACCAGCTCGCGGAAGGCATACGCGGGCAGCAGCAGCAGCACTGTTTCGTCAAGCGCGCTGGCGGTGGTGGCGGCCAGCCCTTCGCGCATCAGCCCGCGCTCGCCAAAGGAGTTGCGCGGCCCCAGCAAGGAGACGGCGACGCCGTTCTCGTCGCGAATCTCCACCTGCCCGGTGTGGACGAGATAGAGCCCCTCGAGCTGCGCGCCGACGGCGTAGATTTCTTCGCCCGGCTTGTAGCTGCGGGTCAGGAACTGCGGCACCACCACGTCGAGCGCGTCGGATTCCAGCGCGTCATAGGGGTGCACCGAGGTCAGGAAACGGCGCAGGTCGTCTGGCTCAATCGGCATCGTGGCGCTCCGGTGGTGCGATAAGGGGCAATCGCGGAAGAAAAAATCCCGCCCCGGCATAGCGCGGGACGGGAGTTTTGCCTAGGGCGGGGGCGCCGAGGCGCCCCCGCGCGCGATCACCGGTCAGTGATCCTGGGCTGCGCCCGCGCCGCGCGGAATGCGCACGCTTTCCACCAGCTCCGAGATTTCCTGCGGGATCGGCTTGGTCATCGCCGAGACGGTGAAGGCCACCACGAAGTTCACCAGAGCCCCGACCGCGCCGAACGAGGTCGACTTGATGGTGCCGAGCAGCGGATCGGCGTCCGAGTAGCTCGCGGTGTCGGGGATGAAGAACCAGCCCTTGTGCAGGAAGATGTAGATCAGCGTGACGATCAGGCCCGAAAGCATGCCCGCCACGGCACCCTTGTTGTTCACCTTCGAGAAGATGCCCATCATCAGCGCCGGGAAGATCGAGGCTGCGGCAAGGCCGAAGGCCAGGGCCACGGTCTGCGCCGCGAAGCCCGGGGGGTTGAGCCCCAGCCAGGTGGCAACGGCAATGGCCACCGCCATGGCGATCCGGGCGGACAGAAGCTCGCCCTTTTCGCTGATCGCGGGGTTGATCTGGCCCTTGATCAGGTCGTGGCTGACCGCCGAAGAGATGGCGAGTAGCAGGCCGGCGGCGGTCGACAGCGCGGCGGCAAGACCGCCGGCGGCGACGAGGCCGATCACCCAGCCCGGAAGGTTGGCGATCTCGGGGTTGGCGAGCACGAGGATGTCGTTGTTGAAGTTGGTCAGCTCGTTGCCGGTCCAGCCTTCCGCGGTTGCCTTCTCCTGCATCGCGGCGTTCTTGTCGTTGTAGTACTGGATGCGGCCGTCGCCGTTCAGGTCTTCCCAGCCCAGAAGGCCGGTCTGCTGCCAGGTGGCCATCCAGTCATAGGCCGGATCGTTCTCGATCTGCTCGAGCGAAACGGCCTGGCCTGCAGTGCCTTCCGGCCAGAACTGCTGGGTGATGTTGAGACGTGCCATCGCGCCCACGGCCGGGGCCGTCAGGTAGAGCAGGGCGATGAAGACCAGCGCCCAGCCCGCGGACCAGCGTGCGTCCGAGACCTTGGGCACGGTGAAGAACCGCATGATGACGTGCGGCAGACCGGCGGTGCCGATCATCAGCGACAGGGTGAAGAGCACCATGTTGAGCGTGTCGCCGTTGTGGGCGGTGTACTCGCCAAAGCCCAGCTCGCGGACGATCTGGTCGAGCTTGGCCAGCAGCGGCTCGCCCGAGGCCTGGTCGGTGCCGAAGAGGCCGAGGCCCGGGATCGGGTTGCCGGTCAGCTGCAGCGAGATGAAGATCGCCGGGATGGTGTAGGCGAGGATCAGCACAATGTACTGCGCCACCTGCGTGTAGGTCACGCCCTTCATGCCGCCGAACACGGCGTAGGCAAAGACGATCACAGCGCCGATCAGCAGGCCGGTGGTGCTGGACACTTCGAGGAAGCGGCCGAAGGCCACGCCGACGCCGGTCATCTGGCCGATCACGTAGGTGGTCGAGGCGATGATCAGGCAGATCACCGCGACAAGGCGCGCGGTCGGCGAGTAGAAGCGGTCGCCGATGAACTCCGACACGGTGAACTTGCCGAACTTGCGCAGGTAGGGCGCGAGCAGCAGCGCCAGCAGCACGTAGCCGCCGGTCCAGCCCATCAGGTAGGCCGAGTTGTCATAGCCGGTGAAGGCGATGAGGCCCGCCATCGACAGGAAGGAGGCCGCGGACATCCAGTCCGCCGCCGTGGCCATGCCGTTGGTGACCGGGTGCACGCCGCGACCGGCGGCATAGAATTCCGACGTGGAGCCCGCGCGGGCCCAGATCGCGATGCCGATGTAGAGCGCAAAGGACGCGCCCACGAACAGCAGGTTGATGGTGAACTGATCCATGACGCCTTACTCCTCGTCCACGCCGTATTCACGGTCGAGCTTGTTCATCCGCCAGGCGTAGAAGAAGATCAGCGCCAGGAAGACGATGATGCTGCCTTGCTGGGCGAACCAGAACCCGAGGTCCGAGCCGCCGACCGAGATGCCCGAGAGCATCGGGCGCAGCAGGATGCCGAAACCGAAGCTGCAGAGCGCCCAGATGATCAGGCTGATGAAGATGAGGCGCAGGTTGGCCGACCAGTAGGCCTTGCCGGCCTCCTCGGCGCTATGCGCATGGTGCGTTGATTGATCCGCCATGGCGGTTCCTCCTCCAGAAAATGCGGCCGCCCCTCCTTTGAGCGGCCTCCGACGGGTCAGCCCGTCGCTTTTTCGACGATCGCGCCGAGCCCGGCGGCGATCTCCTCGATCTTGCCCATCGCGTCGATGCGGCTCAGGGCGCCTTTGTCTTCGTAGTAGCCGATGAGCGGGGCGGTCTGGGCGTGGTAGGCCTCGAGCCGCGAGGCCACCGTCTCCGCCTTGTCGTCGGCGCGGCGCTTCATGTCGGTCCCGCCGCAGGTGTCGCAGACGCCGCTCTCCTTCGGCGTCTTGAACGTGTCGTGATAGCCCTCGCCGCAGGCGGCGCAGGTGTAGCGGCCCGAGATCCGGTCCACCATGGCGGCATCATCCACCTCGAGGCTGATCGCCGCATTGATCTTCTGCCCGCTCTCGGCCAGCAGCGCGTCGAGCGCCTCGGCCTGCACCGTGGTGCGCGGGAAGCCGTCGAGGATGACGCCAGCGGCGCAATCGGGCTCCTTGATGCGGTCGCGCAGGATGGCAATGACGATGTCGTCGCTCACCAATTCGCCCGCTTCCATCACCGCCTTGGCCTGCTTGCCGGCTTCGGTGCCCTGCGCCACGGCAGCGCGCAGCAGGTCGCCGGTCGAGAGTTGCACCAGCCCGTATTTGTCCTCGAGCTTGCGCGCCTGGGTGCCCTTCCCGGCCCCCGGAGGGCCGAGAAGGATGAGCACGGGGGCGCGGGTCACAGTTGTCGCATCCATCTGTGTCACCCCTTGTTCGCGCGGTTCTCGATGAGGTCGTCGACGACCGAGGGGTCGGCGAGGGTGGAGGTGTCGCCGAGGGCGCCGTAGTCGTTCTCGGCGATCTTGCGCAGGATGCGGCGCATGATCTTGCCCGAGCGGGTCTTCGGCAGGCCGGGGGCCCATTGGATGAGATCGGGGCTGGCGATCGGGCCGATTTCCGTCCGCACCCAGCTGCGCAGCTCCTTCTTCAGCTCCTCCGAGGGCTCGATGCCGTTCATCAGCGTCACGTAGCAGTAGATGCCCTGGCCCTTGACGCTGTGCGGGTAGCCGACGACCGCGGCCTCGGCGACCTTGGCATGGGCGACGAGGGCGCTTTCGACCTCGGCGGTGCCCATGCGATGGCCCGAGACGTTGATCACGTCATCGACCCGGCCGGTGATCCAGTAGTCGCCGTCCTCGTCGGCGCGGCAGCCGTCGCCCGAGAAGTAATAGCCCTTGTACTGCTGGAAATAGGTCTGCTCGAAGCGCTCGTGATCGCCCCAGACGGTGCGCATCTGCCCCGGCCAGCTGTCCTTGATCGCCAGCACGCCCTCGGTCGGCCGCTCGGAGATCTCGACGCCCGAGGTCGGCTCGAGCACCACCGGCACGATGCCGAAGAAGGGCTTCATCGCCGCGCCCGGCTTGGTGGCATGGGCGCCGGGCAGCGGGGTCATCAGGTGGCCGCCGGTCTCGGTCTGCCACCAGGTGTCGACGATCGGGCAATTTCCCTTGCCGATCTTGTCGTTGTACCAGGTCCAGGCCTCGGGGTTGATCGGCTCGCCGACGGTGCCGAGCAGCTTCAGCGACGACAGATCGCAGCCGTCGACAAAGCTGTCGCCCTGGCCCATCAGCGCGCGGATCGCGGTGGGGGCGGTGTAGAACTGGTTCACCTTGTGCTTCTCGCAGACCTGCCAGAAGCGGCTGGCGTCGGGCCAGGTCGGCACGCCCTCGAACATCAGCGTGGTGGCGCCATTGGCCAGCGGGCCGTAGACGATGTAGCTGTGGCCGGTGACCCAGCCGACGTCGGCGGTGCACCAGTAGACGTCGCCCTCGTGGTAGTCGAAGACCACCTCGTGGGTGAGGGCGGCGTAAAGCAAATATCCACCACTCGAATGTACAACCCCCTTGGGCTTGCCGGTCGAGCCCGAGGTGTAGAGGATGAACAGGGGGTCTTCGGCATTCATCGGCCGCGGCGGGCAATCCGGCGCGGCGGTTTCCATCAGCGCTTTCACGTCGACATCGCGGCCGTCGATCCAGCTGGTCTGGTCGCCGGTGTGCTTGACCACGAGGCAGCGCACCTTGTCCGAGCAGTGCAGCAGCGCGGCGTCGGTGTTGGACTTGAGCGCGGTGCGGCGGCCGCCACGCGGGGCGGTGTCGGCGGTGATGACGATCTTGGCGCCGCAATCGTTGATGCGGTTGGCCAGCGCGTCGGGTGAGAAGCCGGCGAAGACGATGGAATGGATCGCGCCGATGCGGGCGCAGGCGAGCATGGCATAGGCCGCCTCGGGGATCATCGGCAGGTAGATGACCACCCGGTCGCCGCGCATGACGCCCTGCGAGAGCAGCACGTTGGCCATGCGGTTCACCTTGTCGTAGAGCTCGGCATAGGTGATGTGCTGGGCGGGATCCTCGGGGCTATCCGGCTCGAAGATGATCGCGGTCTGCTCGGCGCGGGCGGGCAGGTGGCGGTCGATGCAGTTGTAGGCGACGTTCAGCACGCCGTCCTCGAACCACTTGATCGAGACGTTGCCGAAGTCGAAGCAGCTGTCCTTGATCTTCGTCGGACGGGCCATCCAGTCGAGCCGCTGCGCCTGCTCGCCCCAGAAGCCTTCCGGGTCCGAGATCGAGCGCGCGTACATCTCGTCATAGCGCGCGGCATCAATATGGGCCTTGGCCACGAAATCCGCGGACGGGGCGTAGCTCCCGGCGCTCGCAGTCTGGGCGTCGTCTTTCATGATGTCCTCCCTGAGGTCGCGGGCGGGGTCTTTCGACCAAGCCCTGGACCGTTCCAATTTTCTCCACAGTCGCGCGGCGACCTTGTCCATCCCTGACGCCATCATACCGCAGTTCGCAAAGAATTAAATAAGCCTCGGTAAACTATGATTTTATTTGTAAATCATTTGCCCTGCGCCGCAGCATTTTGTAAATATCTTTGCCTATTGGAAAGAAAGGCGATGGTTTCCAATGTGTTTACGTAACGTCACGACCCACGTCGAACCGCGCGCACCCCTGCAATTGCAAGCAGGCCGGTCTGTGACAGTTTGATGCACCGGCTGATGCACAGGCCGGGGGCGCCCCGTGTTCGCGCCTCTCGTCCTGGCGTTTCGGTTCGCGCTGCGCCGAGTCGGACAGGGCGGCAGATCGCGGCAGTTTGACCGCGCGGAACCTTTTTCTTCATAGCGTGTTTTTGACATGAGACGGGACGGCGAGGCGCAAGATGCGTTCCCCGTGCCGACATCATCAAACTGATCGGATCGCGCGGGAGCTCTCCCGCGGCGCCGGGGGCTTGCCGCCGGCCCGGGGGAGACGTGCGCTCCGGAACGACACCACAGTCGCGACCGAAGGAGGGTTCGCCATGGAATTCGCTGGAATCGGGGGGTTCATCATCCTCGTGCTCGACATCTGGGCCATCGTCTCGGTGCTCGGTTCGAGGGCCAGCACCGGTGCAAAGGTGCTCTGGACGCTGCTCATCATCGTGCTCCCGCTGCTTGGCTTCATCATCTGGCTGATTGCTGGTCCCAAATCCTCGCGCGCCACGGTCTGATCTCTGGCTGATCTCTGGCCGGCTAACACAACTTTCTAAATCATCGGAGAAACGACAATGCTTTACTGGGCACTTCTGTTTTTCGTCGTGGCCATCGTGGCCGCAATCTTCGGCTTCGGCGGCATCGCATCCGCTTCGGCAGGCATCGCTCAGGTGCTGTTCTTCATCTTCCTGGTGCTCTTCGTGGTCACGCTGATCATGCGCTTCGTGCGCAAGGCCTGACAGGGGCGGGGGCGGCCGACGGGGCCGCCCCACCAAAGGCCCGCTGCTTCATGAGCTGCGCAATTCAACCAACGGGCGCGCAAGGATCGAGGCAAAGAAAAAACCCCGCCTGTGGCGGGGTTTTTCATAGCTCCATCTCCGCAAGGCGCGGGTGAACTGTCAGACCTTCAGGGTCTCGGTCGAAGAGAAGAACATTGCCTGGCTCACGGCCGAGCGCACCTGCTCCTCGGAGTAGGGCTTGGAGATCAGGAAGGCCGGTTCGGGGCGTTCGCCGGTCAGCAGGCGCTCGGGGAAAGCGGTGATGAAGATCACCGGCCGATCGCCGAGTGCGCCGAGAATGTCGTTCACCGCGTCGATGCCCGAGGAGTTATCGGCCAGCTGGATGTCGGCCAGAACCAGATCGGGTGTTTCCTTCGAGGCAAGATCGACGGCCCCCGCGCGGGTGCGGGCGACGCCGGTAACCCGGTGACCCAGATCGGCGACAATGCTCTCGAGGTCCATGGCGATGATCGCCTCGTCCTCGATGATCAGCACGCGTCCAGTGACCGCATCGGCCATCTCGCGGCGGGCGAGGGTGACGAGTTCGCTGGCCTCGGTCTCGGCGATCTGCATGATCTCGGAGACTTCAGCGAGACTGAACTCTTCGATGGTGTGCAGAAGCAGCGCCTCGCGGCTGTTGGCGGTGAGGGTCTTCAGCCGCGCCTGCGCGGTGGCGCGGGGGCCTTCGTCCTCTTCGGTGATCGGCGCGCCGGTGCTGGCCCAGATGCCGTGGAAGACGTGGAACAGCCCCACCTTAGGCGAGGATGCGCCGGTGAGGCCGCTTCGGTCGGCAAGGATCGCTTCAAGGGTCGCTGCCGCGTAATTGTCGCCCGAGGTCTGACTGCCGGTGAGCGCGCGCGCGTAACGGCGGAGGTAGGGAAGGACCGCGCCAATGGTTTGGCCCAAATCACCCTGTGTCATGAATACGTCCTTTTTTCGCTTTTCTCGGGAACCAAACGCAGCTCCTCGGCATTGGTTCCCTGATACGGCAAAGATATATGCAGAAATTGCGTACTGCAAAGGCAAGGATCATACGGCGGCAATGGTACAATCGGGGCGGAATTCAAAAGAGGCAGAGGCGATCGACGAGAACCTCAAGCGTGTCTACCAAGACATGCTTGAAGAACAGGTACCCGATCGGTTTCTCGACCTGATCGCGCAGCTGCGCGCGCAGGATGACCAGAGCGGCGCCGGTGGCGACGATACGGGCGGGGCCAGTGCATGAGCGCGGATCCTCGTGACGAGATCGTCACCCATCTTCCCGCACTGCGGGCGTTCGCCTTCTCGCTGACGCGCAATTTCGCGCTGGCAGACGACATGGTTCAGGACACGCTCGTCAAGGCGTGGACCAAGATCAACACCTTTGAGCAGGGCACGAACATGCGCGCCTGGCTCTTCACCATCCTGCGCAACACCTATTATTCGAACCGTCGCAAGGCCGGGCGCGAGGTCTCGGACGCGGAAGGCATCTTCACCGAGAGCCTGTCCGAGAAGCCTGCCCACGACGGTCGGCTCCAGATGAACGACTTCCGCCGGGCCTTTGTCCAGCTTACCGACGAACAGCGCGAAGCTCTGATCCTTGTCGGCGCGCAGGGGTTCTCTTACGAAGAGGCAGCAGAGACCTGCGGCGTGGCCGTCGGGACGATCAAGAGCCGGGTTAACCGGGCGCGGGCGCGGCTTGCCGAGCTGCTCGAACTCGACGAGCACGACAAGCTCGAGATGACCGACCAGGCGACCATGGCCGTCGTGTCGGGCGCGCGGCCCAGTGGCGCCCTTGGCTGAGGCCGGGGGCGGCGGCGCGGGGAAGAAGTGACGAAGGGCGTCCCTCGGGGCGTTGGAAATGACCCGGAACATGGCAGGGCGCGCATCCTGCCGGTCCGGCAGGCGGGCAGATCGGATAGAGGTGTCATGAAAACAGTCGCGGGCGTTTGGCGGCAAAGGCCCACCGGTCTGGCCGCGCGGATCATCCTGTTTCTGTCGCTGGCGCTCGTGCCGATCGGGGTGGTCGCATATTTCCAGACCAGCAAGCTTGCCGAAGAAACCCGCCTGCGCTCCCAGCTCAGCCTGGTCGCTCTGACCGAGGCCGCAGCCCTCGGCGAACGCGAGACCGTGCTGCGCGCGCAGGGTGGGGCGCAGGCGATCGGCGCGACGCTGGGCCAAAAGCGCGAAGATCCCGAACGCTGCTCGGACCAGCTCGCGGGCTACCTCGGCGCATCGCCGGGCTACAGCTTTGCGGGTATCATGACCCTGGACGGCGATGTCTCATGCAACTCGCGCGGGGTCGAGATGAACGCCCGCGATTTCCCGCGGCTGCTCAGCATCGTCGACCAGCCGGGGGCCACGGCTTGGCTCAATCGCCGCGGGCCGATCAGCGAACGCTCGGTGATCGTCGTGGCGCAACCCTATTTCATCGGCGGCGAATTGGCGGGCCACGTGCTGCTCTCGGTGCCCTCGGTGCTGCTGCCGCGCGGCCATGACGCGCCCGGACCCAACGATTTCCACGATCTCATCACCATCAACGAGCAGGGCGAGATCCTGACCTCGCGCGGCGAAATCGACCAGGTTGCGAACATCCTGCCTGCCGATCTCGATCTCAAGAGCCTCGTCGGTCCCAAATCGCAAAGCTTCGCCGCCCGCAGCGCCGATGGCGAGACGCGGGTCTATGCCGCTGCGCCGCTGGTGCCGGGGATGATCCATGCGGTCGGCATCTGGAGCCGCGAGAACGCGGAGGCGCAGGCGATCAGTGTCAACGGGCTCGCCTTCGTTGCTGCCGCTTTGCCCTTCATGATGTGGGCGGCCTCGGTGATCGTCGCCTTCCTCGCCGTCAACCGGCTGGTCATCCGCCACATCAAGCGCCTGTCGCGTCGGATGCGCGCCTTTGCGCTCTCGCGCCGGGTGCCGGCGGTGCGCGACGAGGCGATGCCCGCCGAGCTTGCGGACATGGAGGACGACTTCCTCGACATGGCGGATGCGATCCTGCGCGACGAGGCGCAGCAGGAGAACGCGCTGCGTGAGAAGACCATCCTGCTCAAGGAGGTCCACCACCGGGTGAAGAACAATCTGCAGCTCATCTCTTCGATCATGAACATGCAGATCCGCCAGTCCCGCAACGACGAGACCCGCGCCATCCTGCAGCGGCTGCAGGACCGGGTGCGCAGCCTCGCCACCATCCACCGAAACCTCTACCAGACCGAGGACCTGGGCCATGTGAACGCCGGGCACCTGCTCAAGGACCTCGTCGGGCAGATGGAGCAGATGTCCGAGGTGAGCGGGCGAAGGGTGAACCTGACCATCGCCGCCGACGACATAGAAGCAGTGCCCGACCAGGCGGTGCCGCTGTCGCTGCTGACCGCCGAGGCCATGACCAACGCGATGAAATACGCCGGGCCGGGTCCCGACGGGGTGACCCGCGTGTCGATCCGCCTGGCGCGGCTGACCGGCGGCCGGGCCGAACTCGAGGTGATCAACTCCGCCCGCAGGGAGGTGCCTGGCGAGACCAATGCGCCGCGTGACCCGGGCGAGATCGCCGGGCTCGGCTCCAAGCTCATGCAGGCCTTTTCAAGCCAGCTGGGCGGCACGCTCGAACAGGATTGGACTGAGACGGGCGATTATCGCGTGCACATCATCTTTGCGCTGGTGGAATTCACTCCCGACCCGACAACCCCAGAGGCGATCCCCAATGTCCCGGATTTCTGATCTCGACACGCCGCAGCCGCTGCCCCGACCCAAGACCGCCGAGGGCAAGCCGCGGCGCGTGGGCGTCGAAATCGAATTCTCTGGCCTCACCGAGGCGCAGGTGGCCCGTATCCTTGCCAAGGAATTCGGCGGTTCGACCCGAGAGGAAAGGCGCGGCCATTGGACGGTGAGCGGCGGCGGCATGGGGGATTTCGAGGTCTATCTCGACAGCCAGCCGCTCGAACGGCTCGATCATGACGGGGTCGGCGGGCAAATCCGCGATCTCGCCCGTGCCGTGGTGCCGGTCGAGATCGTGAGCGACCCGATCGAGGTGTCGCAGATCGCCGAGTTCGACCGCGCCATTGTCGCGCTGCGCAAGGCGGGGGCCGAAGGCACGGGAACCGGCGTGCTCTCGGCCTTCGGGGTACATTTCAACCCAGAGGCGGTGTCGCTGGGGTACGCCGACATCATGCCGGTGGTGACCGCCCATGCGCTGCTCGAGGACTATCTCAAGCGCGCCGCCGGCACCGATTTCTCGCGTCGGGTGATGACCTGGGTCGCGCCCTATCCGCGGGCGCTGGTCGACCGGCTCGCCGCCGAGACCCCGCCTGCCACGATGACCGAGCTGATCGACACCTACCTCGCGGTCGCGCCGTCGCGGAACCATGGTCTCGACATGCTCTGCCTTTTCGCGCAGATCGACGAGCCGCGGGTCGCCGAGGCGGTAGACATGGAGCTGGTCTCGCCACGCCCGACCTTTCACTGGCGCCTGCCGGACTGCCGCATCGACGAGCCCGGCTGGACGCTGGCGCAGGAGTGGAACCGATGGGTGCTGGTTGAGACAGTGGCCGGGGACGCCGATCTGCTGCAACGGCTCTGCGCGGCCTGGCGCGACCACCGCCAGTCGATCACCTCGATCCGCATGGACTGGTCGTTCCGGGTGGAGCGCATGCTTCAGGGGGCGGGGCTGTGCGGCCTCTGATCGGGGTCACGGTCTCGCGCCGCTCGGGATGGCGCGTATTTCCCTTCATGGCCTTCGCCGTCTGGCTCGCCGGGGGCAGGGCGCTGCGCTGGCAGACCGGCCACCGCGAGGTCGACCTCGAGTCGGTGCACGGCGTGGTGATCGGCGGCGGCGACGACATCGAGCCGACGCTCTACGGCGGCGAGCTGCAACTCGATGTCCGGCTCGACCCGGACCGCGACGCGCTCGAGCAGCACGTGCTGCGCGGGGCCTTCGAACGCAACCTGCCGATCCTCGGCATCTGCCGCGGCGCGCAGATGCTCAACGTGGTGCTTGGCGGCTCGCTGCACGGCGACGCCTATGCGGTGCATCCCTCGCGCCGCTACCGGACCGTCCTGCCGCGCAAGAAGGTGGACGTTCTGCAGGGCACGCTGCTCGCGCATACTGCCCGCTCGGCCTGCCTGAGGGTCAATGCTCTGCATTCACAGGCGGTGGACCGCCTGGGCGAGGGCCTGCGGGTGGCCGGTCGCGACGATGGCGGCATGGTGCAGGCGGTCGAGCGGCTGACGGACCCCTTCGCGCTCGGCGTGCAGTGGCACCCCGAGTACCTTGTCTACCGCCGCGCGCACCGGCGCCTGTTTCGCGCGCTGGTCGCCGCCGCCCGGGCGCGTCGCGACGCCATCTGCCAGCTCGAGGCCGCCGAGGCGGATGCGGCGCTGCCCGGCTTCATGAACCGCTGAGGCGTCTCAGGCGTCCATCTCAGGCGTCTCAGGCGGCGACCATGTCGGCGACCTTGGGCGCGGTCTCGACCTGCACCAGCGAGAGATCCAGAACGATGTGCCCGCCATGGGCCTCATCCGCATGGGTGACCATCTCGAACATTGGCACCACCCGCCGCTCGTGATGGAAGAACTTGCCGTTGTCGACCACGATATGGCTGAGCCGGCCGCGCGCGGCATCATAGAGCAGGTCGCTCACCCGCCCCGCCTCGCCGTCACGGGCAAAGACCGGCTTCCCGATCCAATCGGCGAGACTCTCGTAGCGCTCCAGCGCTGCCTGCCAGCGCGGATCGGTCTGCGCCTCTTGCGCGTCCAGATGCAGCGGCGCATAGGGCGAGCCGAAAGGTCCGACCACCATCGGCGGCATGGTCGCCATCAGCGCCAACATCTCCTCGCGCCCGCCCAGCATGTGCGGCGCGCGCTGCAGTTCCTCCTCGGTGACATAAAGCGGGAGGCTGCGATCCTCGGCCTCGGGCAGGCCGAGCGAGGAGGCGGTGACCAGCAGCCGCTCCGCCGCGGTGAAACCCGCCGGTGCGACGATCGCCCAGGCCAGCTTGCGCCCGTCGGGATCGAAGAGCAGGTCCTGCAGTACAAAGTCCCGCTCACCACCGGTGAGGCGCCAGGTCAGCAGGTCCGAGAGCGAGATGAGCATGATCTTGCCTTTCGTCCGTTTACGGGAGCTTAACACGAAACTGCGACATTCCGTTCCGGAACCGCTCGGTGGATGCGGCGTTCCAATCCCAAGCACTGAAGGAGGCTGCCATGACCATCGATATCTTTATCGTCGGGTTGGCCGCTCTTATCGTGATCGCGATCCTGATCCTCGCCGTTACAGACACAACGGGGGAAGACAGGAACCCGCGCTAGCCCGAGCGACCAGTTTCGGCCAAGGCCGGGGACGATCTGTCTGAACGAACACGTCGGGGACCCCGCCTTGCGGGCACACCCCTTTTGGACAACGACCCGTGCCAGCAAAGACCAGCGCGGCTTCCCCCGGGAGCCGCGCTGCTTGCTTCTGAGAGCCGTGACTGGCGCGCAAGGGGGTGCCTTGATGCCAGCGGATCGGGACCCGGCCACGCAGGGGAGCCCTCCGTTTGCCAACTCGCCGCAGCCGCCGGAGCGCAAAGCAGCCCGGGGGCCGGGGAGCCTGTTCGAGAGCGCGACGAGGTCGCGCATGGAAGAAAGTCGGCGAGAAGACCGTTTCCCGGGCGGTTGCGGGAAACCGCCCTTGACGTCCATCGCACCGAGACTGGTATACCATCTGAGAATCCACGCCGAGCCCCTCCCGGGCGACGACAGCACAAAGGACATTCCGATGCTCGACAAATCCGTCTTCACCCCGCACGGCAAACACCTGATCGCAGGCACCTGGGTGGCTGGCGAGACCAGCTTCACCTCCGAGCCGGCGCATGGCCCGAGCCACGACTTCTCGGTCGGCACGCCTGCGCTGGTCGATCAGGCCTGCAAGGCCGCCGAAGAGGCCTTCTGGACCTATGGCTACACCACCCGCGAGGCGCGCGCCGAGTTCCTGAACGCCATCGCCGACGAGATCGAGGCCCGCGCCGAGGCGATCACCGAGATCGGCACGCAGGAAACCGGCCTGCCCGAGGCGCGCCTGCAGGGCGAGCGTGGCCGCACCACCGGTCAGCTGCGGCTCTTCGCCAGCCACATCCTCAAGGGTGACTACCTCGACCGCCGCCACGACGAGGCGCTGCCCGACCGCCAGCCGCTGCCGCGCCCCGACATCAAGATGGTGATGCGCCCGATCGGGCCGGTCGCGGTCTTTGGCGCCTCGAACTTCCCGCTCGCCTTCTCCACCGCCGGCGGCGATACCGCCGCGGCGCTGGCCGCCGGCTGCCCGGTGGTGGTCAAGGGGCACGGCGCGCACCCCGGCACCGGCGAGATCGTCGCCGAGGCGATCCTCGCCGCCATTGATAAGACCGGCATGCCCAAGGGCGTCTTCTCGCTGGTTCAGGGCGGCAAGCGCGACGTCGGCCAGGCGCTGGTGCAGCACCCGCTGATCAACGCCGTGGGCTTCACCGGCTCGCTTGGCGGCGGCCGCGCCCTGTTTGACCTCTGCGCACAGCGCGAGGTGCCGATCCCCTTCTTCGGCGAGCTGGGCTCGGTCAACCCGATGTTCCTCCTTCCCGAGGCCGTGAAAGCGCGCGGTGCCGAGCTCGGCACCGGCTGGGCGGGCTCCCTGACGATGGGCGCCGGCCAGTTCTGCACCAACCCCGGAATCGCCGTGGTGGAGACGGGCCCCGAGGGCGACGCCTTTGTCGCCGCTGCCGCCGAGGCGCTGAAGGGCGCGTCCGCCCAATGCATGCTCACCGAGGGTATCGCGCAGGCGTATAAGGATGGTAAATCCCGCTTTGACGGTCGCAATGCGGTGAAACCGGTGCTGACCAGCGACAGCGAGGGGCGCAGCGCGCTGCCCAACCTCTTCGAGACCGACGCCGAGAATTACCTGCAGGATCATGCGCTTGGCGAAGAGGTCTTCGGCCCGCTCGGCCTCGTGGTGCGGGTCTCGGGCGCCGACGAGATGGAGGCGCTCGCCCGCGGCTTCGAGGGCCAGCTGACCGCGACGATCCACATGGACGAGGGCGACACGGCGCTGGCGCAGCGGCTGATGCCGGTGCTCGAGCGCAAGGCCGGCCGGCTGCTGGTCAACGGGTTCCCCACGGGCGTCGAGGTCTGCGACGCGATGGTCCACGGCGGGCCTTACCCGGCCTCGACCAACTTCGGCGCCACCTCGGTGGGCACGCTCTCGATCCGCCGCTTCCTGCGCCCGGTGAGCTACCAGAACCTGCCCGACGCGCTGCTGCCCGGCGATCTGACGTAAGCCGCGCCGCACCCGAGACGCGCCCGCGCTGCCCGACCGGCGGCGCGGGCGTTTGCGTCTGGGCAGGCGTATTTTGCAAGGGGCGCGGGGCCGGGGCGGGCTGTCCTCTCTTCAGGGACCGATTGTCCCGGCAGCGCCCATAAGCGGCGCTACGTTCGAGATCCCTTTCTCCCGCCCGAGCTTTGCGCTAAAGGCGGGGTTTGAATCCGCAAGAGGTGCGTGCCATGACATTCTCCCTCGCCATCGTCGGCCGCCCCAACGTTGGCAAGTCCACCCTGTTCAACCGCCTGGTCGGCAAGCGGCTCGCGCTGGTCGACGACCAGCCCGGCGTCACCCGCGACCTGCGCGAGGGCGAGGGCAAGCTCGGCGACCTGCGCTTCACCGTCATCGATACGGCGGGTCTCGAGGAGGCCACCGACGAGTCGCTGCAGGGCCGCATGCGCAAGCTCACCGAGCGCGCGGTGGACATGGCCGACATCTGCCTCTTCATGATCGATGCGCGCGTCGGCGTGACCCCGACCGACGAGGTCTTCGCCGAGATCCTGCGCAAGCGCTCGGCGCATGTGATCCTTGCCGCCAACAAGGGCGAGGGCTCGGCCGCCGACGCCGGTGTGATCGAGGCCTACAGCCTTGGCCTCGGCGAGCCGATCCGGCTCTCGGCCGAGCATGGCGAGGGTCTGCCCGAGCTCTACAGCGCGCTGATGCCGCTTGCCGATGCCTTTGCCGAGCGGGCTGCCGAGGAGGCACCCGAGACCGAGCTGGAGCTCGACGAGGACGAGCTGGGCGACGATGAGGACGGTGTGGCCAAGCTGGTCATGCCGACCGCGGGCAAGCCGATGCAGATCGCCGTGGTCGGCCGCCCGAACGCTGGCAAGTCGACGCTGATCAACAAGATCCTCGGCGAGGACCGGCTGCTGACCGGCCCCGAGGCGGGGATCACCCGCGACGCCATCTCGGTCCGGCTGGACTGGGAAGGCGTGCCGATGCGGATCTTCGACACCGCTGGCATGCGCAAGCGTGCCAAGGTGCAGGAAAAGCTCGAGAAGCTCTCGGTCTCGGACGGTCTGCGCGCGGTCAAGTTCGCCGAGGTCGTGGTGGTGCTGCTCGATGCCGCCATCCCCTTCGAGCAGCAGGACCTGCGCATCGCGGACCTTGCCGAGCGTGAAGGCCGGGCGGTGGTGGTCGCGGTCAACAAGTGGGACGTCGAAGAGCACAAGCAGGAGAAGCTGCGCGACCTCAAGGAGGCCTTCGACCGGCTGCTGCCGCAGCTGCGCGGCGCGCCGCTGGTCACCGTCTCGGCCAAGACCGGGCGCGGGCTCGACCGTCTCAACGCGGCGATCATGAAGGCCTGGACCACTTGGAACCGGCGGGTTTCGACCGGCCAGCTCAACCGCTGGCTCGAGGGCATGGTGTCGAGCCACCCGCCGCCCGCACCGCAGGGCCGCCGTATCAAGCTGCGCTACATGACCCAGGCCAAGACCCGGCCGCCGGGCTTCGTGGTGATGTGCTCGCGGCCGCAGGACATGCCCGACAGCTACACGCGCTACCTGGTCAACGGCCTGCGCGAGGCCTTCGACATGCCGGGCACGCCGATCCGCCTGACGCTGCGCGGGCAGGGCGACAAGAACCCCTACAAGGGCCGCCGCGAGAAGAACGCCGGCGCGCTCAAGAAGCACCTCGGCAAGCTTCCCAAGCAGAAGGGTTGAGCCGACCCCGTGACGCGGGCAAGCGCCGGAGCAGATGCTCCGGCGCTTTTGCGTTTGGGCGGGACGCCCGGCATTGCCGGTGGCAATCCCGAGATGTTCACCCTTTACGAGAAGATTTCCCGCGAAGATTGCGCGCCCGCGGCTTGGTTTATCTTCGGTACCTGAGCTTCAACATAAGGTTGCAAGGATAAGTGACGCTAGGTAAAGTTCGATTCACTTTGATTTGGAGTATTTGACATGAAATTGACTCATCTTTCCGCCATCGCAGCCGTGGTCGCCCTGTCCTCGACTGCGGCTTTCGCCAACGTCAAGCAGGTGAAATGCCAGGGTTTCATCATCGCGGTCGAAGAGGAAATCGTCGCCGCGGCCGAAGAAAAGGCGGGGTCCGCAACCGAGGCAGAGGCGAATATCTGCGAAGCGGCAACGCAGATCTCGGTTTCGGGCGACGATCCCGAAGTGCATGAGATTGTAATCCTGCCCTACGAGATCCGCACCACAGTGGTCATGATCCCGACCGACTGACAGCAGCCCTCGCCGAAGGGGAGGCCATGGCCGATTGGGGGGGAGATTTCGATACTCCTGATCGTTGCGGCTCTGGATGATCTACGGGTCGATCTTTCGACATCCTCCGTCACCTCCGCGGGTCGCTCCGCGGAGGTGATCGCTTTTGGATGGCGAAGAGCCGCCTACTCCGTGTCGGTGCCGCGCAGCGCGAGGATCGCGAAGATGCCCGCCGCAGCGAGCGCGGCTACCGCGAAGTTGAGCGGGCTAGCGTTGGCGACGATCACCGCGATGAGCGCCCAGATCACCGTAATCCCGTAAAGCGGCGCGCGGTGCAGCCGGTATTGCGCGATGACCGAGATCGCCAGCGCCAGGGTCAGCGCCAGCAGCGCCGCAGGGGTCTCGGGCAGCAGCCCGTAGCCTGCCAGCAAGAGCCCCACGGAGACGCAGGAGGCCGCCGTCAGCCAGCCCGCGTAGATCGCGATGGGTGCGATCTGCCACCAGCGGTCCATGTCGCCGGCGCGGAAGAGCGCCAGAAGGGCGGTCACCAGCATGACCCAGATCATCGCGGTGGCAGCGATCGGAGAAACCTGCGCCACCGGAAGCCAGAAGATGCCCACCGCAAGGCTGATCAGCAGCGGGTCGCGATGGTCCATCCAGTCGTAATCGTCCGAGCGGCGAAAGAGGCCGAATCCGGTGCCGGCGATGAGCCACAGATAGATCAGGCCCCAGATCGCGAAAGCGTAGCCCGCGGGCTGCACCGGCGGGTCGACCTGCGGGACCGGAAAGGCGTCCGGCGCGAATCCGGTGAACCCGGGGAACACCAGCGGCGAGGCCGCGAAGGCGATCGCCGCGAGAAACAGCAAGAGCGGCCGGACCCAGATCATCTTGGTTCCCGCCCCCTCAGACCAGCGTGCCGTCGGCGGCGATGCGGGTCTTGCCGCGCAGCCACGGATGCAGCGCCTCGGGCAGATCGACCGAGCCGTCCGCCTGCTGGCCGTTCTCCAGCACCGCGATCAGGCAGCGCCCGACGGCCAGCCCCGAGCCGTTCAGCGTGTGCAGGAACTCCGGCTTGCCACCCCCTTCGGGCTTGAAGCGGGCGTTCATCCGACGCGCCTGAAAATCGCCGCAGACCGAGACCGAGCTGATCTCGCGGTACTGATTCTGGCCGGGCAGCCAGACCTCGATGTCATGCGTGCGGCGCGCGCCGAAGCCCATGTCGCCGGTGCACAGAACCACGGTGCGATAGGGCAGGCCGAGTTTCTCGAGAATGCCCTCGGCGCATTTCGTCATCCGGTCGTGCTCGTCGCGGCTTTTCTCGGGATGGGTGATCGAGACCATCTCGACCTTCTCGAACTGATGCTGGCGCAGCATGCCCGCGGTGTCCCGGCCGGCCGAGCCCGCCTCGGAGCGGAAACATTGCGTGTGCGCCACGTAGCGGCGGGGCAGGTAGCCTTCCTCGACCGTCGCGCCGTTGACTATATTGGTCAGCGTCACCTCGGCGGTGGGCACCAGCCACCAGCCCTCGCGGGTCTGGTAGCTGTCCTCGCCGAACTTCGGCAGCTGGCCGGTGCCGTACATCATCTCGTCGAGCACCAGCACCGGGGTCCAGGTTTCCGACAGGCCGTTCTCCTCGACGTGGGTGTCGAGCATGAACTGCGCCAGCGCACGGTGCACGCGGGCCACGGCGCCCGAGAGCAGCACGAAGCGCGAGCCGGAGAGCTTGGCCGCGGTCTCGAAGTCCATGCCGGGGACCACCGAGGGCAGTTCGTAGTGCTCCTTGGGGGTGAAGTCGAAGCTCTTCGGCGTGCCCCAGCGGCGGATCTCGACGTTGTCGTCCTCGTCGGCGCCGTCGGGCGTGTCGTCATAGGGCAGGTTGGGGATGCCCATCAGCATGTCGGTCAGCTGCGCGTCGAGCTCCTTGGCCCGGCCCTGCATCTGGGCGACTTCGGCCTTCTTCTCGGCGACCAGCGCGCGCAGGCGCTCGAATTCGGCCTCGTCGCCGCTGGCCTTTGCCTTGCCGACGTCCTTGGAGGCGGCGTTCTGCGCGGCCTGCGCGGTCTCGGCGGCATGGATCGCGGCGCGGCGCTCTTCGTCCAGCGCCAGCACGGGGGCCGAGGCATTCTCCACACCCCGGCGCGAGAGCGCCGCATCGAAGGCGGCGGGGTTTTCGCGAATGGCGCGGATGTCGTGCATCGGTCTCGTCCTCTTTATGTGCGACTCGCGCGGGTTATGCCCTGAAAAGCTCAGGGAGTGTAGGGGGAGCCGCGCGTAAGACGCGACCGGAGCCAGTCATCCACCGGCACGGCGAGCGTGCTGCGCGCGTTGGTGGCGCTGACAACGCCAATGACGCGCCATGGGGCATCGGGAGCACCGGGCTCGCGCGCCAGCACCGGCCCACCGGAATTGCCGGGCCGCACCGGGCAGCCGAGGCGCAGCAGGGCATGCTCGCGCGCCCCGTCGCAATCAAAGCGCGCCGAGAGCCGGTTGGGCTGCGTGTCATGGTAGCCGAGAAGCGCGAAGGGTGGGGCGGATGTGCTGCCGAGCGTCAGCGGGGCCACCGTCAGCGGGCGGGCGAGGGTGAGCACGGCAAGGTCGTGCTCGATGTCGAGCCGGTGGCCCCTGTAGGCCTCGGGGTGCGCCTCGTAGGAGGCCACCTGCGCGTGATCGGCGTAGGCGCCGTCCAGCCACCCGGCGACAAAATGCAGCCGTGCGGGGTCCACCGGGTCGCCCTCGGGGCCGGCCACGCAATGCGCCGCGGTAAGCACGAGGGCAGGCGCGACAAGCGTGCCCGAACACATGCCGCGCCGGTTGTAGCCGTGGGTGTTGACCCGGCCGATCGCCTGCCACCCGGCGTGGTCTTCGGGCGGCAGCGGCAGGGGGGCCTGCGCTGCGGCTGGCAGGGCGAGGAAGAGACGGGCGAGGAAGAGAAGGGCGAGGAAGAGAAGGGCGGTAAGGAGGCGCGGGAGCCGCGCTTTGCGGGATCGTGTCATCGGAGCATGGGCGTCTTCCGCTGGCGGCGCAGCGGAAGGTAGAGGTCCGACGGGAACACGTCCATCACGCACACGTGTGTGCATGGCGCGCGCATCGCCCGCGCATGCGGTGCGCCCCGTCCCATCGCGCCTTGCATCGGCGGAGGATCGCACATAGGTTCCGGCCAAATTTTGCGGGGGGTGTCCCCCATATAACACCAAGAGGAGCCCGCCCATGGATGGCAGCGCAGTCGCCCAGTTCGTCCCCCTGATCCTGATCTTCGGCATCATGTATTTCCTGCTGATCCGTCCGCAGCAGAAGAAAGTGAAAGAGCACCAGAAGATGGTCAGCGCCCTGCGTCGCGGCGATCAGATTGTCACCCAAGGCGGCCTCATCGGCAAGGTGGTGAAGGTCAAGGAAGGCGGCGAGGTCGAGGTCGAGATCGCCGAGGGCGTCAAGGTCCGCGTGATCCAGAGCACAGTTGCTCAGGTCCTGTCGAAGACCGAGCCCGCCGAGTCCTGATTCCAACGCGAAAGCGCCCCAGACAATGCTTCAGATCGATCTTTGGAAACGCCTGACCATCTGGGCGCTCGTGATCGTAGGGCTGGCCTTGGCCAGCCCTAACCTGTTCTACAACAGGGTAGAATCCCACAATGACGCGGTTGCCGCCATCGAAAAGTCGGGTGCCACGCCCGAGCGCGAGGCGGCCGCCGCGAGCTGGCCAAGCTGGCTGCCCTCCGGGTTGGTCAACCTCGGCCTCGACCTCCGCGGCGGGGCCCATCTGCTCGCTGAGGTAAAGGTTGCCGACGTCTACGCCTCGCGGCTCGAGGCGCTCTGGCCCGACGTGCGCGACATCCTGCGCCCCGAGCGCGATAGGGTCGGCACCATCCGCCTGCAGCCCTCACCGGCCGGCGAGCTGCGCGTGCGCATCTCCAACCCCGACGGCATGGCCCGCGCGCTGGAGCTGGTGCGCGGTCTCGCGCGTCCGGTGACCTCGCTCACTGGCGCCGGCTCCAACGACCTCGAGGTCAGCGGGCAGGGCGACGAGATCGTCGTGACCCTTTCGGAGGCCGAGAAACAGGCCACCGACGAGCGCACCATGCAGCAGTCGCTGGAAATCATCCGCCGCCGGATCGATGAGGTTGGCACCCGCGAGCCGACGATCCAGCGGCAGGGCAGCGACCGCATCCTGATCCAGGTGCCGGGAATCGGCTCGGCCGCCGAGCTCAAGGACATCATCGGCACCACCGCCCAGCTGACCTTCCAGCCGGTCGTCAGCCGCACCACCAACGCCGACACCACCCCCGGCGTGGGCAACGAGCTCTTGCCCGCGATGAACGAGGAGGGGGTCTACTACGTGCTCGAGCAGGCGCCCGTCGTCACCGGCGAGGAGCTGACCGACAGCCAGCCGAGCTTCGACCAGAACGGCCGGCCGGCGGTGACCTTCCGCTTCAACCCGAGCGGCGCGCGCAAGTTCGGCGATTACACCGCCGCCAACATCGGCTCGCCCTTCGCCATCGTTCTCGACGACGAGGTGATCTCGGCCCCGGTGATCCAGAGCCACATCCCCGGCGGCTCGGGCATCATCACCGGCCAGTTCTCGGTTGAGGAATCCACAAACCTCGCCGTGCTGCTGCGCGCCGGGGCGCTGCCCGCCGGGCTCGACTTCCTCGAGGAGCGGACCATCGGTCCGGAACTGGGGCAGGACAGCATCGAAGCGGGCAAGCTGGCGACAGGCGTGGCCTTCGTCGCGGTGCTCGGCTTCATGTGGGCGAGCTACGGGCTCTTCGGCATCTTCGCAAATATCGCGCTCATCGTGAACGTCGGGCTGATCTTCGGCCTGCTGTCGATGATCGGCGCGACGCTGACGCTGCCCGGCATCGCCGGCATCGTGCTGACCGTCGGTATGGCGGTGGACGCCAACGTGCTGATCTTCGAGCGTATCCGCGAGGAACTGAAGACCGCGCGCGGTCCGGCCCGGGCCATCGAGCTTGGCTATGAAAAGGCGCTGTCGGCCATCGTCGACGCCAACATCACCACCATCATCACGGCGATCATCCTCTATGTCATGGGCTCGGGTCCGGTGCGCGGTTTCGCCATCACCCTCGGCCTCGGCATCGTCACCTCGGTCTTCACCGCGATCTATGTCACCCGGCTGCTGATCTCGATGTGGTTCGAACGCCGCCGTCCCAAAACCATCGAGGTCTGAGCCATGCGTCTTCGTGTCATTCCCGACAATACGAGCTTCGACTTCTTCAAGCGCTGGAAGCTGTGGTTCGGCATCTCCGGCCTGATGATCGTGCTGGCGCTGGTCAGCTTCGGCGTGCGCGGCCTGAACTACGGCATCGACTTCCGCGGCGGCACCACCATCCGCACGCAGAGCGCCGAGGTGGTGGACGTTGGCGCCTACCGCGACGCGCTCGGCGCGCTGGGGCTGGGCGACGTGGTGATCTCCGAGGTATTCGACCCGTCCTTCGGACCGGATCAGAACGTCGCCATGGTCCGCATCCAGGCGCAGGACGAGGAAGAGGCCGTCACCCCCGAGACCATCGCTCAGGTCGAGGCGGCGCTGCAGGGCGTTGCACCGGACATCGAGTTCGTCTCGGTGGAATCCGTCGGCCCCAAGGTGTCGGGCGAGTTGATCTGGACCGCGGTCGAGGCGGTGGTTCTGGCCATCGGCGCGGTGCTGATCTACATCTGGCTGCGCTTCGAATGGCAGTTCGCGCTCGGCGCGGTGCTGGCGCTGGTGCACGACGTGGTGCTGACGATCGGCGTCTTCTCCGAGCTTCAGATGAAGTTCGACCTGACCACCATCGCGGCGCTGCTGACCATCGTCGGCTATTCGCTCAACGACACCGTCGTGGTCTTCGACCGTGTCCGCGAGAACCTCATCAAGTACAAGAAAACCGAGCTCAAGGAGGTGCTGAACCTCTCGATTAACGAGACTCTCAGCCGGACCTTCATGACCTCCTTCACCACGCTGCTGGCGCTCTTCGCGCTCTTCGCGCTGGGGGGGGACGTTATCCGCGGATTCGTCTTCGCGATGATCTGGGGCGTCTTCGTGGGGACTTACTCCTCGGTCTTCGTCGCCTCGACCGTGCTGCTCTGGCTCGGCGTCAAACGCGACTGGAGCAAGACCGAGGCAGAGGCCGAGGCCAAGAAGACCGGCAGCAGCGTCTGAGCCGGCCTGCGGGGCCGGGAGACCGGCCACGGCGCGCCCCGAGACGTGCAATCTCGGGCCGGACTGCCGGTTTTTGCGCCGGTGCGCGAGCAAAGCCCTAGACTTTGGTCTAGGGCTTTGTCGCTTTCGTATATCCCCGCTATGCTTGCCCTCCACCTGCGCCGCCCGCTGCCCGCCCCAAGCAGTGGGGCAATGGTCGCGCGGGGTAATTAGCTTTGATTTTTCATGTTTCGGCCTTATGCTGCCGCAGCGCGGCATGATCATGCTTCGTGCATCGTTTCGGGAGGGGTGCACAGCGGGATCGGCGCGATCACAGGGACCGCGGTCCGCTTCGGGCCGCCTGTATGGGACCAGGGGAAGAACCATGCGGATGAATGAAATCAACTTCAGCGACGCGATGCCGGTCGAAGGCTACGGCCCGGGATTTTTCCGCATTGGCGGGCGTCCTGTCGACGGCGGCGTCTGCCTCTCTCCCGATGGCATGAAGCCTTGGGCGGGACTGTCGGACGAGGACACGCTGGTCTCGCTCGCGGGCAAGATCGACGTGCTCTTCGTCGGCACGGGGGGCGACATCGCGTTGCTGCCCAAGACGCTGTCGAGCCGGCTCGAAGAAGCGGGCGTCGGGGTCGAGGTGATGAACTCTCCCTCGGCCTGCCGCACCTACAACGTGCTGCTGGGCGAGGGACGCCGGGTGGCCTTGGCGGCCATGCCCGTCTGACCTGGCATCTTCAGAGCCTTAGCCAATCCGGCCGCGCCCGCGGCGCCTGTGCCGGACCAGCCATGACCTTGCAACAGCTTGTCACGGCGCGGCTTTCGCGCTTTCCCGGGCCATTCGGCTGGGGTAAGCCCGTGGCATGACCCTGCCCATGACCCTGACTGTTCGCGATCTGGCCGTCGCCCGGGGCGGCGTGCCCGTGCTGGAGCGGCTGAGCTTCACGCTCTCCTCCGGGCGCGCACTCGTGCTGCGCGGGCCGAACGGCTCGGGCAAGACCACCTTGCTGCGCACCATCGCCGGGCTGCAACCGGCCTTCGAGGGCAAGATCGAGGGGGCGGGCGAACGCATCGCCTATGCCGCTCATTCCGATGGTCTGAAATCCATGCTCTCGGTCACCGAGAACCTGCGCTTCTGGGCGCAGGTCTTTGCGCAGACCGACATCGAGGCCGCTCTCGAGGCCTTCGACCTGCGCGGGCTCGAGGAGCGCATGGCCGGGACGCTTTCTGCCGGGCAGAAGCGCCGCTTGGGCCTGGCCCGGCTGATGGTGACCGGGCGCCCGGTCTGGGTGCTGGACGAGCCGACGGTCTCGCTCGACACGGCCTCGGTGGCGCGCTTTGCCGAGGCGGTGCGCGGCCATCTCGCAGCGGGCGGCTCGGCGCTGCTGGCAACCCATATCGATCTGGGACTCGACGAGGCAGAGGTCCTTGACGTCACCCCCTTCAAGGCCGCGCCCCGGGTGTCTCTGGAAGATGAGGCCTTCTTGTGATTGCGCTTCTTCTCAGGGACTTGCGGCTCGCGGTTCGCGCGGGTGGGGGCTTTGGCCTCGGACTTGCCTTTTTCCTCGTCGTCACCGTCCTCATCCCCTTCGGCGTCGGCCCCGAGACCGGCCTGCTGAGCCGCATTGCGCCGGGCGTCTTGTGGATCGGCGCGCTGCTGGCCTGCCTGCTGTCGCTCGACCGCATCTTCGCGCTCGACTGGGAGGACGGCTCGCTCGACCTTCTGGCCACGGCGCCGCTGCCGCTGGAGGGAATCGTCACGATCAAGGCGCTGGCCCATTGGATCACCACCGGCCTGCCCCTTGTGCTTGCCGCGCCCGCGCTCGGCGTGTTGCTGAGCCTGCCGCCCTCGGGATACCTCTGGGTGCTGGTCTCGCTGGCACTCGGCACACCGGCGCTTTCAGTCATCGGCACCTTCGGCGCGGCGCTGACCGTAGGGCTGAAACGGGGCGGGCTGCTGCTGTCGATCCTCGTGCTGCCGCTTTATGTGCCGACGCTGATCTTCGGCGCAGAGGTCGCGCGACGCGGGGCCGAGGGGCTGGCGGTGCAGACGCCACTGCTGATGCTGGCCGGGATCAGCTTCGGCACATTGGCGCTGTTGCCTTTCGCCAGCGCCGCGGTGCTGAGGATCAACCTGCGCTGAGAGGTCACAGGGCGCCGGCAAGCATTGCCGCTGCCGAATATTTGAAGTGTAAAGAGGCGCGAGCTGGGCTAGGGGAGCCGCATGTCGATCTGGGAATACGCCAATCCGGTGAAGTTCATCCGCACCACCGACCGCATCCTGCCCTGGGTGTCGGTCGCGGCAGTGGTTTGCCTCGGGGTGGGGCTGGTCTGGGGTTATTTCTTCACGCCAGACGACTACCGGCAGGGCGCCACGGTCAAGATCATCTACCTGCACGTGCCCGCCGCGCTGATGGCGATCAATGCCTGGATCATGATGCTGGCCGCCTCGCTGATCTGGATCGTTCGCCGCCACCACGTCTCGGCGCTGGCGGCGCGCGCCGCCGCACCGATCGGGGCAACCTTCACCGTCATCGCGCTGGCCACCGGCGCGCTCTGGGGACAGCCGATGTGGGGGACCTGGTGGGCCTGGGACCCGCGGCTCACCTCTTTCCTGATCCTCTTCCTGTTCTACCTTGGCTACATGGCGCTGTGGTCGGCGATCGAGAACGATGACACCGCGGCGGATTTGACCTCGATCCTCTGCCTTGTCGGCTCGGTCTTCGCGCTCTTGTCGCGCTACGCGGTGCTGTTCTGGAACCAGGGACTGCACCAGGGCGCCTCGCTGTCGCTGGACAAGGAAGAGAACGTCGCCGACGTCTTCTGGTATCCGCTGCTGGTCTGCATCGCCGGTTTCGTGTTGCTTTTCGTGGCGCTGGTCTTCCTGCGCACGCAGACCGAAATCCGCGCCCGCCGGTCGCGCGCGCTGCTGGCACGGGAGGGCCGGACATGATGCCCGATCTGGGGAAATACGCCTTTGCCGTGCTCGCCTCCTACGGGGTGAGCCTGGCGCTGATCAGTGCGCTGGTCGCTGTGAGCCTGCGCCGCTCCCGCCGCGTCCGGGCCGAACTCGAAAAGATCGAACAGAGGGTGAAACGCCATGGCTAAGGTCTCGCCCCTGATGGTGATTCCGCCGCTGATCTTCGCCGGATTCGCGGTGATGGCCTATTTCGGCATGCAGCGCGGCGATCCCAACTCACTGCCGTCCACCTTCATCGGCAAGCCGGCTCCGGCCTTGCCCCCGGCAACGCTCGACGGCTTTGCCCCGGTGGCGGATGCGGATCTGCGCACCGGCGAGGTGACCGTGGTGAACTTCTGGGCGAGCTGGTGCCCGCCGTGCCGCGCAGAGCATCCGGTGCTGCTGCACCTGCAGGAGCAGGACGTGCGCATCGTGGGCGTGAACTACAAGGACAAGACCGGGGCCGCCTCGGGCTACCTGACCGAAGACGGCTCGCCCTTTATCGGTGTGCCTTTTGATCCGCAGGGCCGCGCGGCGATCGAATGGGGGGTAACCGGCCCGCCCGAGACCTTCATCCTCGGCGGCGACGGCACGGTGCTGCACAAGCACGTCGGCCCTCTGGCCGGCACGCTCTACACCGAGGACTTCCTGCCTGCGCTGGAACAGGCGCTGGGGCGTGACCTCGAGCCCTGAGCGCGTGGACCATGGAGACAATGACAGGGCCGGGGGCATCGCTTCCGGCCTTGGCGCGCAAGGAGCGAAAATGACCGATCTGCCGTGGACCATGGATCTGCGCGACGCGCGCGACCGGCAGAACTGGGCGGCGCTCGGGGCGCTGATGACGCGCGGGGCCGATCCTTATGCCCGAGACCCGATGGAGGATCACGTCACCGGCTCGGGCTTCGTGGTCTCTCCCTGCCGGGGCTTCACGCTTCTGATGCATCACGCCAAGCTGGGCCGCTGGCTGCAGCCCGGCGGACATTGCGACGGCGATCCGGACGTGGCGGGGGTGGCCGCGCGCGAGATCGTCGAAGAGACCGGTTTGTCCCCTCGCCTGCTATCGCCGCGACTTTTCGACATCGACATCCACGAGATCCCCGCCCGCGCTGATGAGCCCGCACATTTTCACTACGATTTGCGGTTTCTCTTCGAGGCTGACCCTGCGAACCCCTTGCATGGGAACGCGGAATCACACGACCTTCGCTGGGTGGCTCTGGATGATCTGCCGCGCTACGCGCCGCAGCGCTCTGTCTGCGTGCTGCGCGAGAAGCTGCCCCTCTGGAGGGCCGAGAGCGGAGAATGACGTGATGATCGTGCAGGCACGGATTCCCCATGACCTGACTCAGATGAAGCCACTGCCAGGGATCGCTCCGCTCGATCCGGCGGCCTGGCTGCAGGTCGACGATGCCTATGCCGCGCAGATGGCGGAACGCGAGCGCCTGCTGGCGACGCAGCGCGCGGCGGTTCTGGCGATCGAGCCCGACGCGATGCCCGCCGCGCAGGAACTGCTCGAGGTGGTTCTGGCGCATCTGCCCGCGTCCTTCACGCGCAAAGGCGAGGTGGTGACCCGGCCCGACGGCGTCGAGGTGGCGCTCGACCGGAACGACCCCATGGGCACGCTCGGCGTGCTGGTTCAGGAAGACCTGTGCCTGCTGCAGAAACGCGGCGACGAACATGTTCTGACAGGGGCGGCGCTCTGCTTCCCGGCGGGCTGGCGGCTGGCGGATAAGATCTCGCGTCCGCTCAGTGTCATCCACGTTCCGATTCCCGAGTATGATGACAACATCGGCCGCCGGGTGCAGAGGCTCTTCGACGGGGTGGGCCCGGGTAAACCGCTGGTGCGTTTCAACCGGCTGTTTCACGACGATCCCACGCTGTTCCAGCCGGGGCCGCGGCGCAGCAACACGGACCGGGCCAACCCCGCGACCGCGCCCTATCTGCGCTCGGAGCGTCAGTGCCTCGTGCGGCTGCCCGAAACGGAGGCGGTGGTCTTCTCGATCCACACCTTCGTCGTCGAGCGCGGGCCCGACACGCCTTAGAGCGTCAGGTTCAGCAGTCCGGCATTGTCGAGGAAGACCCCGAGGACGGTGAAGCTGAGGAATTGCGTCGCGAGGCGAATGTCCATCCCGCGTGTTAGAGCGACGGCGGCCAGCACCAAGGCGACGGGCAGGTTGATCATCGCCAGAAGCCCGGTCATCGCCCAGGCGGCCAGCGACAGCCGCGTCTGCGCCGGATCGGACACCGCAACGACCATGGGCAGCCCCGAGGCCCTGGGAATGGTCGGCTCGGCGGGATCGGTCAGCGTCTCGGCCATGGCGTCTCGGATTCCCTCGGCCAGCAGCTTCTCGGCTGCGGGGTCGATCGGCGCAAGTCGCTTGCGCGGCGGGCGGGTGAGTTGGTCGGGCAAGGTCTCTGGCGAGAGCCGGGTCCGGGGAGAGAGCCACTCGATCTCGGTTGCCGCACACAGCGGCGAGAGCCGGCGCACCGCCTCGAGCAGCAGCGCGATGGCCTTGGGGCCGCTGGCGAGACCGCCTTCGCGGCAGAGCACCCGCAGCACGATGCGCGGCGTGCCGCGCGTTCCGTCGAAATGGGTCAGGCAGAGCCCCATGCGGTCGCCCATCAGCGCCAGACGTCGGCGCGAGACGAGAAGCGGGCGGCCCGAGGAATTGTCATGCGCAAGCAGGGTTTTACCCGCCATTTTCAGCAACTGGACAAGATCCGGGCGTGCCGTGTCGGGCAGGTAGAGGGCCGCGTAGGGGGCTTTGCCCGTCATCCACATGTTCCTTCTCAAGGGTCTTAGACGCCAGTTTTGCGCGCCAAATGAGGAAGAACTTTGTCTCAAACAGGTCCCGGGGAGGACGATTTGAGAAAAATCGGACCACCCCGGGTTGCGTAAATGTAAACTAGCCGACTTTCTGCGCAACCAAGGCAATGGCCTGCTGGTAGACGGTCGCGGCGTTCCATTCGTTCAGCACGCGGAAGTTCGCTGTGCCCTCGCCAAAGGGCTGACCGGGCTGCCAGCCTTTCTGGCGCAAGAAATTGGCGGTGGAGGCCAGCGCGTCGTACTGGTTGTAGAAATCGACCCGCCCGTCGCCATTTCCGTCGACCCCGTAGCGCAGCGCATTGCCCGGCAGGAACTGGGTATGGCCAAGCTCACCATGGGCGGCGCCCTGTTGGCTGGGCGAGAGCATCCCGCGGTCGACCATCTGCAGCGCCGCGATCGCGTGCGGGGTGAAGAAGGCCGAGCGGCGGCAGTCGTAGGCCACGGTGGTGATCGAGGAGACGACCGGCACGTTGCCCATGGTCCGGCCGAACCCGGTTTCCATGCCGTGGATCGCCAGCAGGATGCCGGCGGGCACGCCGTAGCGCTGCTCAAGGGCATTGTAGAACTGCCGGTTCTGGTCGCGGCGCTTGCGGACCTGCGCCGCGAAACCATCAACCGAGCCGAGGCGGATTCGGATGAACTCGTCGAGCGGGTATTTGACGCCCTTCTGGCTGCGGTCGACCTTGATCGTGTAGCTCGAGTAGGGGGCGCCCATCAGCGCCTGAATGCCGCGTTCGCCGACGCCCGCGCGCTGCGCCTCGGCGGCGAATTCGCGTTTCCACGCATCGAAGCCCGAGGCGGTGTTGCCGCAGCTCGCCGCGATGGCGGCTCCGGCCGAGAGGGACAGCGAGGCGGCTGCGAGGATATTC
Source organism: Alloyangia pacifica (assembly GCF_003111685.1). Lineage (NCBI taxonomy): Bacteria > Pseudomonadati > Pseudomonadota > Alphaproteobacteria > Rhodobacterales > Roseobacteraceae > Alloyangia > Alloyangia pacifica. Next base: position 1,265,417 of record NZ_CP022189.1, read on the forward strand.
ATAAAGGTGCGGCGCATTCTTGGGACTCCGAACAAACGCATGTGCCGCAGCAACCTAGTGCGTGGCCCCGGCTGCGGAAAGGGATGCAGCCCAGACTTGGGGTCACAAGGCGGGAGTTTGCCCAGCCGCCCCCGCGCGTCGGGTGCGTCAGAGCGATGCGATCTCCATCGCGCGGGTGATGATCATACCGGCGAGGCTCAGCAGCGTGACAAGGCTGAAGCTCAGCAAGACCAGCCGCTGGACGCGCCGCCTTCGGGCGCGGGCGTCGTCTTCGGGGTAGGCGGCGAACGGCGTTCCCGGCTCGGCGGCGAAGTTCCGCACCGCGTTTGGCCGCGAGGCTGTTTCGGAGCGCCCGGCGAAATCCTTGTTCATGCTGAAAAGTCCTCTGTGTCTCGCGAGGTAGAAATTCCCTCGTCGCCCACACTCCTAAGGCAATCTGGAGAATGCAGGGCAGAATTTCGGCATGAAAAAGGCGCCCCGTGGGGCGCCTTTCCGTGCGGTCCGTGAAAGTTGGATCAGCAGCTGTAGTACAGTGCGAATTCCACCGGGTGCGGCGTCATTTCATAGGCTTCGAGCTCTTCCATCTTCAGCGCGATGTAGCCTTCGACCTGGCTCTTGGTGAACACGTCGCCGGCCAGCAGGAAGTCCATGTCGGCTTCCAGCTCGGTGAGCGCTTCGCGCAGCGAGCCGCAGACGGTCGGGATCTCTGCGAGCTCTTCCGGCGGAAGGTCGTAGAGGTTCTTGTCCATGGCTTCGCCCGGATCGATCTTGTTCTTGATGCCGTCGAGGCCAGCCATCAGCAGAGCCGCGAAGCAAAGATAGGGGTTTGCCGAGGGGTCGGGGAAGCGAGCTTCCACACGCTTTGCCTTCGGCGATTCGGTCCACGGAATACGGACGCAGCCCGAGCGGTTGCGTGCGGAGTAGGCGCGCAGAACCGGCGCTTCGTAGCCCGGAACCAGACGCTTGTAGGAGTTGGTCGCCGGGTTGGTGAAGGCGTTGAGGGCCTTCGCGTGCTTCAGGATGCCGCCGATGAAGTACAGCGCTTCCTGCGACAGGTCAGCGTATTTGTCGCCTGCGAAGAGCGGCTTGCCGTCCTTCCAGATCGACATGTTCACGTGCATGCCCGAGCCGTTGTCGCCCTTGATCGGCTTCGGCATGAAGGTCGCCGAACGGCCGTAGGCCTGTGCCACGTTGTGGATGATGTACTTGTACTTCTGCAGCTCGTCGGCCTGCTTGGTCAGCGTGCCGAAGATCAGGCCCAGCTCGTGCTGCGAGGTCGCAACTTCGTGGTGGTGCTTGTCGACCTTCATGCCCAGACGCTTCATGGTCGAGAGCATCTCGGAACGGATGTCCTGGCCGTCGTCCATCGGGTTCACCGGGAAGTAGCCGCCCTTGTAGGTCGGACGGTGGCCCAGGTTGCCCATCTCGAAGTCGGCGTCGGTGTTCCAGGCAGCGTGGTCTGCGTCGACCTCGTAGGACACCTTGTTCGGGGCGACCGAGTACTTCACGTCGTCGAACAGGAAGAATTCAGCTTCCGGGCCGAAGTAGGCCGCATCGCCGATGCCCGAGGAGATCAGGTAGGCTTCTGCCTTGGCTGCGGTGCCGCGCGGGTCGCGGTCATAGGCTTCGCCGGTGTCGGGTTCGACGACCGAGCAGTGCAGGCAGAGCGTTTTCTCGGCGTAGAACGGGTCGATGTAGGCGCTTTCGGTGTCGGGCATGAGCTTCATGTCGGAAGCTTCAATCGACTTCCAGCCGGCGATGGACGAGCCGTCGAACATGAAGCCTTCGTCGAGGAAGTCTTCGTCGACGAGGTCGGCGATGACGGTCACGTGCTGGAGCTTGCCGCGCGGGTCGGTAAAGCGGATGTCGACGTAGGCTACGTCCTCATCCTTAATAAGCTTGAGAACTGCGTCCTTGCTCATTCCCTTCTTCCCTTTCTGTACTTGGGTCCGGTGTGTTCTGATGGTTTCAGCTCGCCGCGCGTCCGGTGGCGCGCGGGAGATGACGCAGGGCGGTTTCGACTCAGAGCGCGTCGGAGCCGGATTCGCCGGTGCGGATACGGATGGCCTGCTCGATGGGGCTGACGAAGATCTTGCCGTCACCGATCTTGTCGGTTTTCGCGGCAGAGATGATCGCCTCGATCGCGGCGTCGACCTGATCGTCGTCCAAGACGACTTCGATCTTCACCTTCGGAAGAAAATCAACCACATACTCCGCGCCCCGGTAGAGCTCGGTGTGGCCTTTCTGACGACCGAAACCTTTCACTTCGAGCACGGAGAGGCCTTGGATGCCTGCGTCCTGCAACGCTTCCTTAACCTCGTCGAGCTTGAACGGCTTGATGATCGCCTCGACCTTCTTCATGGCCCTGTCTCCTCGTTTTCCCGTGTCGGACCCTGCCAGACCACTTCTCATCGACCGCGACAATCGGATAGGGTTTCCGGGCAAGGAAATATGAGGCGATTTTTGGCATGTGGTTATTTTTTGCGCAAGTCGCTTGTGAAATGAGCAGAATTGAATCGCGCATGAGCGCCGCATGAGCGTCCTTTTGACGGCTGCACAAATGCGCAGCGCCGAGCGGACAGGAATGGCCCGCGGGGCTGGCAGTGGCGCCGATCTGATGGAGCGGGCGGGGCAGGGCGTGGTCGCGGCGCTGCTGGCAAGATGGCCCCAGCTTGCCATTGCTCCTGCACATGCGCTGGTGCTCTGCGGACCGGGCAACAACGGCGGCGACGGCTTCGTCATCGCGCGGCTTCTGGCCGGGCTCGGCTGGCAGGTGGAGGTCTTTCTGCTGGGCGATGCCGAGCGCCTGCCGCCGGATGCGCGGCTCAACCACGACCGCTGGTCGGCGCTCGGTCCGGTGGGCCGGCTGCCCTTCGACGCGCCGCCCGTGGCCGCCGGACCCAAGGGGGTTCTGATCGACGCGCTCTTCGGCACGGGGCTCACCCGCGGGCTCGGACCGGAGGTGGCGCAGGTATTCTCCTGTTTGGACGCGCCGGGATTCGCTGGCTGGCAGCGGGTGGCGGTGGATCTGCCCTCGGGGCTCTGCGCGGATTCCGGGCGGCGCATCGGCGGTGACGATGCCGCGGTCTTCGGCGCGGACCTCACGGTCAGTTTCCACGCCGCCAAGCTGGGGCATTACCTTGGGGAGGGGCCCGCGCTCTGCGGCGCGCTGGAGGTGGCAGAGATCGGCCTGCCGGACGGGCTGGTGGCAGATCCCGCGGCGCTGATCGAGGCGCCGACCTTCCCGCTCGCCAAGCGCGCAGGGCATAAGTACGGACATGGTCACGCGCTGGTGCTGGGGGGCGGCTTCGGGCGTACCGGCGCCGCGCGTCTGGCCGCGCGTGCGGCACTGCGGATCGGCGCGGGGCTGGTGACGCTCGCCGTGCCGGGCGCGGCGCAGATGGAGGTCGCGGCGCAGATCACCGCGCTGATGCTGCGCCGGGTGGAGGCGGGGGAAGACCTCAGCGCAGTCCTCGAGGACGGGCGTCTCAACGCGCTCTGCCTCGGGCCCGGCCTTGGGATCGAGCGCGCGCGCGACCTGGTGCCCGTCGCGCTTGCGGCAGGCCGGGCGACCGTGCTGGATGCGGACGCGCTGAGCGCCTATTCGGACGCCCCCGAAACGCTCTTTTCCCAGTTGCATCCGGCCGTCGTTCTCACCCCGCATGATGGCGAGTTTGCCAGGCTCTTCCCGGACCTTGCCGCGCGCCTGTCTGCGCCTGCGCAGCATGGGCCGGCCTTTTCGCGGGTCGATGCGGCGCGGGCGGCGGCAGAGCGGGCGGGCTGCACCCTGCTCTTGAAGGGCCCGGACACGGTGATCGCCGCTCCGGGAGGTCCGGCTTCGGTCCATGCCGCGGCCTATGGGCGGGCCGCCCCCTGGCTCGCCACCGCCGGGGCCGGCGATGTGCTGGCCGGGCTGACCTGCGGGCTCCTGGCGCGGGGCGCCGCGCCGCTGCAGGCCGCGCAGACCGCCGCCTTCGTGCATGTCGAAGCGGCGCGCCACTTCGGTCCCGGGCTGATCGCCGAGGATCTTGCCGAGGCGCTCCCGTCCGTCCTGCGCGATCTGGGGGCTGGGGGCGCTCCCCCGCCCTAGCGGGCCCCGCATAAAAATGACCGTAGGGGCGCCGCAAGCCTCGGGGCGATTTTTCCTCTCGCGTCGCCCGAGGCACTTTGTTAGATATCCAGCCGATCCGGGTGCCGCGCGCACCTGCGTGCGGGTGTGGCGAAATTGGTAGACGCACCAGATTTAGGTTCTGGCGCCGCAAGGCGTGGGGGTTCAAGTCCCTTCACCCGCACCATTTTTCTCGACCTTCAGGCATGAGCGGCCAGCGTGACGGCTCTGTGGATCATCTCCGCAGGTGTCGGGTGGCGCGTTAAGAAAATATTCTTCTTCCTTCTGCCAAAGATGGATCCGGCGGTGTTCGATATCGGCGGCAGGTGCATTTGCGCCGTCCGGCGGGCGCAGGGATCCGGGGCTTGTGGCAGTCCACGCCGCGCTTTGGTGCCCACCGCCCGGCGATCGAATGGCGAAAGAGGTTTATGTGTTACGACAGAGGATCCCAACGATCGCCGACCGCGCTGCGGGCCGCGACAACAACTTCAATCTCCTGAGGATGTTGGCCGCGATCGGGGTGCTCATTTCGCATGCCTATCCGATCAGCCTCGGCCCCGGCGCCGAAGAGCCCCTGGCGCTCGCGCTGAGAGGGTGGTCCTTGGGCAGCCTCTGCGTGATGATCTTCTTTGCGATCTCAGGGTTCTTTATCGCGCGCAGTTTTGCCACGAAGGCGTCGGTCAGCGATTTCCTGCGGGCCCGGGCGCTGCGGCTCTTTCCGGCGCTGATTGTGGTGCTGGCCCTGACGGTTCTTGCTTGCGCAGGGCTGAGCCAGGTTCCGGTCGACGTCTACCTGGCTGCCACGCCGGGCTATGTCCTGCGCAACTTGACGCTGGTCTTCCCTCACTATGACTTGCCGGGCGTCTTCGTGGCCAATCCCTACGGGCCGGCAATCAACGGCTCGCTCTGGACGCTCAACTACGAAGTCCTGTGCTACCTCGGAGTCGTCTTCTGTGGCCTTCTGGGGCTGCTCGTGCGCCCGGGTCTGTTCGGCCTCGCATGCGTCAGCCTCAGCGTGGCCTGGGCCGTGACCGAGGCGAGTGACCTGCATCCACGTCTGGCGGCGCTGGCGAAACTGGCGCTGCCCTTCGCCGCCGGAATGTCGCTATGGGTCTATCGCGAGAAAATTCCGCTTTCGCCGTGGCACGCAGCATTCGGCGGCGTGATCGCCGCGGCGTCCTGGTCGACGCCGCTGTTCCACCCGCTTCTCATCTTGGCGGTGAGCTATGCGATCTTCGTCCTTGGCTACGCGCGGCTGCCATGCCTTCAGATCTACAACCGCCTTGGGGACTATTCCTATGGAACCTATCTCTACGCCTTCCCGGTGCAGCAGTTCCTGGCCTGGGCGGGCCTAACGTGGCCGCTCTGGAACATGGCCTGTGCGCTGCCCATTACGCTCGTCCTTGCGGCGTTGTCTTGGCACCTGATCGAGGCGCCGGCGTTGCGGTGGAAAGGAGGCGCGTCGCGGCGGCTGGCCGCAGCGGGCTGAGGGCCGGGTTTGCCGCGGAGAATCTGTGATCTTGGATCCGGCCAGCGGGGAGACTCCCTTCCGGATCAGAATCGGTGTGTTCGGAGTCAGCGCAGGTCTTGCCTGCTTTGCGAGCGCAGAGCAGGTGGCGGCCTATGCAGAGGCCAAAGCGCCGCCACATCATCTAGTCCTTCGACTTTCCCACGATTGATTCTCGTAGAAATCTCGGCAACCGAGAGGTGAGAACGCTGGACGGAATCACCTACATGACCCAACGTCACATTTGGTCCGTGAGTGGGCTGACATGCCTGACGATCCTGCGGTGCAAAGAGCCGGAATTTCCCGGTGCCGAAGGGGAGGGCGTTACATATACAAAAGTCCTTTTTTAATACCAGTTGCCCCGGGTTTGGAAAATCTTTCCATTTTCCGGGGCTTTTGGTTGGGTCGCTTCCAAGACGAGCTTCAGCTCGGCGGGCCGCCCATCATTCCGCGCTTGGTGACGCTGCGCGGTTCCCGCGAGTTCACCGCAAAGGCCCAGAGTGGTCGCCCGACCCGGCGAAAGATTCAGACCAAGGGGATTTGCTTCATGGGTTTGCCACCATCGGCATGGAAGGCGTCAGGCACAGGCTTTCCTTGGAGTGTGACCTCCGCGACGCTGGCTGCGCTTGCCTTGCTGCCTCGGGAAAAAGACCGGGTGGCGACGTCATCTGGCGGGGGAGGATACCGATAGCTGGCTGGCGTTCGGGCTAGCTCGCTGTCTTGGAGGATGAATAGCCTCCCCTCGGGCGCGGAGCAAGAGGCAAAGCGGAAAAATATCAGGAAATCATATAGTTGATAGTTTTCATCGGGTTCGTTCGGTTGGGGCGCTCCCGGCAATCTCGGGTCTTGGCCCTCCGCGAAGCGCGACCGGATCTGGCGGCTTGTCAAGGACGTGCGCGTCCACGCGCCGCTTGGATCTCGACCGGCCGTCACGCGCAAACGTGGTGCACGGCTGCGCTTTCCGCGACGCCTTCTGCCGCGCCCCCGGCAAAGCTTGCGACGGTCACTGGCGGCTTCGCGTCCGGGAAGTGGTAGACTGCGTTGACGCAGAAGGGACCGCTGCCGGAATGGCCGAGCGCCCGCCCGACAGCGCCGGTCCTTCCGGTCATCAGCCCGAGCGAATATCCGCAATCGGTCCAGGGACGCCCGTCGAGCGCGCCGCCGAGGCGGTGGCGCCGCAGCATCTGTGCCAGCGTGGCAGGCGCAAGCAGGGCGCCGGAGAAGAGCGCCTGCAACAGGCGTGCGGCATCCGCCGCCGTACCGATGAGGCAGCCGTGGTAGACCCAGCCCGGATGGTAGCCCCGCGCCTCGGGCCAGTGGACGCGGGCGAAATCGGCGCGGCGGCTGGCGAGCGCAATGCTCTGCAGGCCGAGTGGCCGGGTAGTGACTTCGGAGAGCAGGGCTGCAAAGGGCTGACCCGCGGCCTCCTCGATGCGCTCGCGCACCAGCATGTAGCCGAGGTTGGAATAGGCCCAACCCTGCCCCGGGGCGAAGCGCGGACCCTGCGCCATGGTGGCCTCGTAGATCTGGTCGCGGGACCAGGCCTCCTCGTCCGAGGCGACTGCAGCGCGATAGGCGGGCAGGGCGCAATACTCAGGCAGCCCTGCGGTGTGGTCCAGAAGCTGGCGCAGGGTGAAGCCCTCGCCGGGGCGGGGCGTGTCGAGGCGCAGCGCCCCGGACTCGACCAGCTTCAGCGCGCAGATCGCCAGGACCGTCTTGGTAAAGCTCCAGTAGGGGAAGACCTCGTCGCCGGTACCGCCGAACACTTCGGCTGTCTCGCCGGTCAGCCGGCAGGTGAAAACGGGCGGATGCGGTTCCATGCGGCGGGCATAGCATGGCGCCGGCACGCGGGACAGCGCCGCGCCAGGGAGACATGTCAGGGAGACAAGACCGGGCCGGGCCCTGGGCACTGGCCCTTGCCCGAAAGACGCTGGGATGCCATATCGCCCGGAACGAGTTACGGAAAAGCAGAGGGGCACGGGCCTTATGTTCGATCTGACGGGAAAAAACGCGCTGATCACCGGCGCTTCGGGCGGCATCGGCGGCGCCATCGCCAAGGCGCTGCACGAGGCGGGGGCCACGGTGGGGCTCTCGGGCACCCGCGAGGCGCCGCTGCAGGAACTGGCCGCGGAGCTCGGCGATCGCGCTTTCGTGCTGCCCTGCAACCTTTCGGATCCCGAGGCCGTGGCGGCGCTGCCGAAACAGGCGGCGGATGCGATGGGCTCGGTCGACATCCTGGTGAACAACGCCGGCATCACCCGTGACAACCTTTTCATGCGCATGTCCGATGACGAATGGCAGCAGGTGCTCGACGTGAACCTCACCGCCACCTTCAAGCTCTGCAAGGGCGTGCTGCGCGGCATGATGAAGGCGCGCTGGGGCCGCATCGTGAACATCTCGTCGATCGTCGGGGCCACCGGCAACCCGGGCCAGGGCAACTATGCCGCGGCCAAGGCGGGCCTTGTCGGGATGACCAAGTCGCTGGCCTATGAGGTCGCCTCTCGCGGGATCACCGCCAATTCCGTGGCGCCCGGTTTCATCGAGACGGCGATGACCGACAAGCTGAACGATGACCAGAAAGCCGGCATCATGGGGCAGATCCCCGCGGGCCGCATGGGCACCGCCGATGAAATTGCCGCTGCGGTGCTCTATCTTTCCAGCCAGGAAGCTGCTTATGTCACAGGCGCGACGCTGCATGTGAACGGCGGTATGGCGATGCTCTGACCCCGCGCCTTCGGGCACGGCGGAAAGCGTTTGCCATCCTGCGTGCTTATGCTATAGGCGCGCAGGAACTTGGATCGGGTCGGCGCAGTCGTGCCGTTCTGGTCTTTCCCGGGTCTTCCGGGGTTACGTTGCCCGGTTCCGGGCGGATTGAGCAGCCACCCCGCTAGGGCAAGGGCAAAGACGGGTCGAGAGACCCAGACACATTGTGAGGACAGAAGAATGAGCGATATCCCTGATCGCGTGCGCAAGATCGTGGTTGAGCACCTGGGCGTTGAAGAAGACAAGGTGACCGAGAGCGCCTCGTTCATCGACGATCTGGGCGCGGACAGCCTCGACACCGTGGAACTGGTTATGGCCTTCGAAGAAGAGTTCGGCATCGAGATCCCCGATGACGCAGCCGAGACCATCCAGACCTTCGGCGACGCGGTGAAGTTCATCAAGGAAGCCTCCTGAGCTTTTCCGACTCCTGACCGGAGTTGTGGACGGCGCCCATTCGGGCGCCGTTCTGCGTTTCTGGTGCCGTGCAAGGCCCGTGGAGGGCCGAAGTGAGGAGCTCTGCCCCTCTCTGCTGCGCGGCTCACCCCGGCGTGTTTTGCAAGAGAAGAAGGGCCCGAGGTGCGACCCGGGCCCTTCTTCTCTTTTCATATACGCAGACCCGGCGGCGGGTCCGCGCGCGCCGCCGGGCAGGAATTGCACGGTCTCAGCCGGCGATGCGCACGTTGAGCAGCGCGCAGCGGCGCTCTTCGCGGATCACCCTCAGCGCCTCGTCGAGGGCAGGGCGGAGCTGCTCGGGGGTCTCGACGGCACGGGCGAAGGCGTTGCTCGCCTCGGCCACCTTGCAGAAGTCGGGGCTGGGCGCGAGACCGGTGAGCGGCATGACGTTGGCCTTGCCCGCGGCGCCCTCGGGATAGAGTCCGGTGACCGAGGCCCGCACAGCGCCCCATTCGGCGTTGTTGAGGATCACGATCAGGATCGGCAGGGCCAGCGCCTCGGCGATCTGGTGACAGGCCACGGGGTTGGCGAACATGTAGCTGCCGTCGCCGAGCGTGGCGACGCAAATGCGCTGCGGCTCGGCGAGCTGCGCACCGAGCGCCGCTGGGAAGGACCAGCCCAGACCACCGGAATGCGGCTCCTGGAACCAGGCGCGATGCGCGCGGCGCGGCAGCGGGCCGAGCATCGTCCCGAGCTCGGAAAAGACCGTGCTGGGGGCGTCCTGCGCGTCGAGGGCCTCGCCGAGGATCCGACTGACGGCGGGCTTGGTGAGTAGGTCTCCCTGCGGCTGGGCCGCCTTGCGCTGCGCCTCGCGGGCCTTTGCCGTGGTCTCGGCAAGCCGGGCGCGGCGGGGGGCGACGTGATCGCCTTTGGGCAGGCCCTCCATGGCGGTGATCAGCGCGGGGAGCGTCCGGGCGTTCTCGCCGGTGATCGACAGGTCCGAGCGGAAGTTGCGCACCGGGAAGCGCGAGAAGATCGGGTCGGGGCCCATGTTGACCACCTTTGCCCCTGGGCGCGGCGCATGGGCGTCGGGCATCCAGGGGGCAAGGCAGTCAAGGATCAGCACCACGTCGGCACCGGCCAGCCATGGGCCGGGATCGGCGCCGACGTGGCAGGGATGGTCGGTGGCGATGGCAAGATGCGTCGCCCACCAGGAGCAGACCGCGATGCCCCAGTCCTCGGCCCATGCCGAGAAGGCTTCGAAGCTTGCCGCGTCGCCGGCGCCACGCTGGGCGATGATCAGCGGGGCTTCCGCCTCGGACAGCCAGCGGGCGAGGGTGGCAATCGCCTCGGGGTTCGGCGCGGTCTCGGAGGCGGCAATGGAAGGGGCCGCGTCGAGGCCCTCGGTCGGCACGGGCTCGCAGAGCACCTCGCGCGGGATGGACAGGTAGACCGGTCCCTTCGGGGTGGAGGTCGCGATGGCATGGGCGCGGTCCAGCAGGCCGGTGACCTGCTCGGGGAACTTCAGCTCATACTCCCATTTGGAGGCCTCGCGCACCAGCGCGGCCTGGTCGCGCATCTCCTGCCCCCAGCCGATCGGCACGGTGCGGGCACCAAAGCGGCCCTCTTCGGTGACCGGGGTGCGGCCCGACATGAGGATCATCGGGATATGCTCGCAGGCGGCGTTGATCGCGCCGATGGCGCCATTCGCCAGCCCGACATTGGTGTGCAGCATCACCGCCTGCGCCTTGCCGGTCATCAGGGTGTAGCCATGCGCCATGCCCATGGCGGCGTGTTCGTGCGGCATGACCAGCGCCTGCGGCAGCTCGATGCCCTCGGCGGCCGCCTGGGCCAGCCCCTCGATGATCGGCGGGAAGTCGGTGCCGGAGTTGGCGAAGACGTAGTCCACGCCAAGCGCCTTCAGCCGGGGGAAGATCGCGCCCCCGGCGGTGACGGTCGATTGGTCTTTCATTGTTCAGCCTCCCAGCAGGGTTGGCAGCCAGAGCGTGAGTGCGGGGAAAGCGAGGATCAGCGCGACCCGCACCAGCTCGGCGCAGAAGAAGGGGGCGACGCCCTTGAAGGTCTCGATCATCGGCGTGTCCTTGGCCAGCGCCGAGATGATGAAGACGTTCATCCCCACCGGCGGGGTGATCAGCCCCAGCTCGGCGACGATGAGGGCTAGGATGCCGAACCAGACCTTGAGATCCTCGGTGCTCATTCCGAATCCCGCGCCGTCAGCCGTGGCGTAGAGTCCGCCGTTCAGCTCGACCAGCATCGGCCAGAAGAAGGGGATTACCAGCAGGATCATCGACATGCTGTCCATCAGGCAGCCGAGCAGGATCAGCGCGATGAGGATCAGCACCATGACCATCATCGGGGCCATGCCGCTCTCGGCGATCCATTGCGCCGCCTGCTGCGGCAGGCCGATGCGGGACATGAAGATCTTCATCAGCTCCGCACCGAGAAGGATCACGTAGATCATCCCCGAGGTGCGGGCGGTGGACTTCAGCGCGACGACCATCTCGGCCAGCCCGACGCGGCGCTTGGCCAGACCGTAGACCCAGACGAGGAAGACGCCGACGGCGGCCGCAGGGGTGGGGTTGAAGAAGCCGCCGTAGATGCCCCCCAGAACAAGGCCGAAGATGACCATGACCGGCAGCAGGCCGAGCGTGGCGGTGACGAACTCGGAACGGCTCGCCGCGCCGCCCGCGGGGCCCGAAGCGGGGCGGATACGCACGTAGATCGCGATGGTCAGGATGAAGAAGAGCACCGCCAAGATGCCTGGAAGCATGGCCGCGGCGAACATGGTGACGATATTGGCCTCGACGATCACCGCGTAGACGATGAGCACCACGGAGGGCGGGATCAGGATGCCCAGAACGCCGCCGGCCGAAAGCGCGCCGGTGGCCAGCGCGCCCGAGTAGTTGTAGCGCTTGAGCTCGGGCAGGGCGACCTTGCCCATGGTCGAGGCGGTGGCCAGCGACGAGCCGCAGACCGCACCGAAGCCGGCGCAACCGGCGATGGCCGCCATGGCGGTGCCGCCGCGCATCCAGCCGAGCCAGGCATTGGCGCCGCGGAAGAGCGCGTGGCTCAGGCCCGCGACCGTGGCCAGCTCGCCCATCAGCACGAACATCGGCACGACCGAGAGGTCGTAGATCGAGAACTGCCCGTAGGCGAGGGTTTTCAGCTGGCTCATCAGCAGCATGGGGCCATTGACCAGCGCGATGCCGACGCCGCCGACGAGGATCATCCCGTAGGCAATGGGAATTCGGATCGCGATCAGCACGATCAGGACGACCAGCGACAGGATGCCGAGAGTGATGGGATCGCTCATGTCCGGGCCTCCTCCAGGCTTTCGCGGAAGGTGACGGCGGCGGCGGCAATGAGCAGCGCCAGCGAGACGAGGATCGGCACGAAGGCCCACCAGATCGGCACCTGTAGGATCGTCGTCGTGTAATTGTAGGCCTTCTGGTCAAGCATCCCGAGGTACATGCGCCAGACGAGGATGCCGGCGAAGCCAAAGGCGATCAGCGAGGCGAGCGCCCGCAGCACCGCCAGCATCGGGCGGGGGGCGTTCGCGGTGAAGATGTCGGCGGTGACGTTGGCGTCGGTGAGCTGGCAGTAGGGCAGGAAGGCAAAGACCGCCACCGCCACGCCCATCTCGGTGAGCTCGAAATCGCCGGGAAAGGGTTTGAGCACCACGGCACCGACGACCGAGGCGACGTTGATCAGCACGATCACCAGCAACAGCGCGCCGCCCAGCAGCGCCCAGAAGGTGACAAGCCGTGCGACCGCAGCGGAAACTCCGCTGCGGTTCTGAACTTCTGCGGCGAACATCAGTTGCTCATGCTCTCTTCGGCATTGGCCTTGATCCGCTCGCGGGCCATGGCGACCATGGCGGCGCCGTCGATGCCCTTGGCCGAGACATCCTCGACCCAGCGGTCGACCACCGGCTCGAGCGCGGTCTCGAAGGCTGCGGTCTCTTCCTCGGTGAGCGTCACATGGGTGTTGCTAGCGTCGGTCGCGACCTTGATGCCGCGCTCGTCGATGTTGCGCCAGATGTTGCCGACCTCGATCAACCAGTCACGTCCCGACGCGTCGCGGAACGCTTTCTGGATGTCCTCGGGAAGACCGTCCCAGCGCGCCTTGTTCATCGAGACCTGGAAGGTCGTCGTGCCGAAGCGGGTCTTGTCCGCACCCTCGATCTGGTACTCGGTCTGGTCCTGCAGCTTCAGTGCCGGGATGATCTCCCAGGGGATGAAGGCGCCGTCGACGACCTTCTTCGACAGGGCCTGCGGCAGGTCCGGAACCGGCATCGAGACCGGTGTTGCGCCGAGGGCTTCGATCACCCAGGCACCTGTGCGGGTGGGAATGCGCATCTTGAGCCCTGCGAGGTCCTCCGGCTTGCGGATTTCCTTGTCGACCGTGTGGATGGCCTGGCCCGCGTGGACGTGCAGGAACATCGGCTCGACGCCTGCGTAGTCATCCTTGAGATACGCGTCGTACATGTCGAGCATCGCGAGGTTCGTGGCCACCGGGTCGTTGATGAAGACGTTGGGCAGCTCCATCACCTCGGTGCGCGGGAACAGGCCCGGCGTGTAGCCGTTCACCGTCCAGATGAGATCCACTACGCCATCGCGCACTTGGTTGATCAGCTCGGGCGGGCGCCCGCCGAGGGTCATCGAGGGATAGATCTCGATCTTCACCTTGCCGCCCGAGTTCTCCTCGACCGCCTTCGCCCAGGGCTCGAGCATGTCGGTCTGCGCCGGGGCCTTGGCCCCCAGGAAATGGTGCAGCTTGAAGGTGTAGTCCTGCGCCCATGCGCCGCCGGCGGCGACGCTCAGGGCCAGGGCCGCGACTGCGGTTCTTGCCAGTTTGGTTTTCATGACGGTTCCTCCCGTTTAAGTCGATCCGATCGCGTCCATTTAGATCGGGTAGTGCAGATCGCCGTCCTGCGTGGTGAGCCAGCGCAATTCGGTAAACTCGGCGACTCCCCACGTGCCGCCGAAGCGACCGTAGCCTGAATCCTTCACCCCGCCGAAGGGCATTTGCGCCTCGTCGTGCACGGTCGGGCCGTTGACGTGACAGATCCCGCTTTCGATGCGCCGCGCGACCGCCATGGCGCGGGCCTGATCGCGGCCGAAGACCGCCGCGGACAGGCCGAACTCGCTTTCGTTGGCCACGCGCACCGCCTCGTCGACCGAGCCTACGCGGATGATCGAGGACACCGGGCCGAAGCTTTCCTCGGAATAGAGACGCATCTGCGGGGTCACGCCATCCAGCGCCGCGGCGTTGAGAATGGTGCCCTCGCCGCCGCCGCCGATCAGCCGCGCGCCCTTTTGCACGGCGTCCTCGATGAGGTCGCGGATGCGGTCGGCGGCGCCGATGTTGACGAGGCTGCCGAGGGGGGCCTTGCCCTCGGTCGGGTCGCCCGCGGTGAGGCTCTCGACCTTCTCGGCAAAGGCCGCGACGAAGGCGTCGGCGATCTCGTCCATGACGATGATGCGCTCGGTCGACATGCAGATCTGGCCCTGGTTCATGTAGGCGCCGAAACCGGCAGCCGCGACGGCGGCGGGGATGTCGGCGTCATCGAGGACGATGAAGGGCGCCTTGCCGCCCAGTTCGAGCAGGGACGGCTTGAGGTGCCGTGCCGAGAGCTCGGCGACGATCCGGCCGACGCGGGTGGAGCCGGTGAAGTTCACCCGGCGCACGGCGGGGTGGGCGATCAGCGTCTCGACCAGTTCGGGCGCATCCTCGGGCGCGTTGGAGATGGCGTTGACCACGCCCTTGGGCAGGCCCGCTTCGGACACGGCCTCGAGGATCAGCGCATGGGTGCGCGGGCAGAGCTCCGAGGTCTTCATCACCACGGTGTTGCCGCAGGCCAGCGGCGTCGCGATCGAGCGCACGCCAAGGATCACCGGCGCGTTCCAGGGCGCCATGGCGAGCACCACGCCTGCGGGCTGGCGCACCGCGTAGGCAGTCGATCCGGGGCGGTTCGAGGGCACGATCTCGCCCTTGATTTGGGTGGTCAGGCTGGCCGCTTCCAGCAGCATGTCTGCGGCGAGCATGACGTTGAACCGGGCCCAGGCCTCGGTCGCGCCGATCTCGGCCTTCATCGCGGCGACGATGTCGTCGCCACGCGCGGTCAGTGCTTCCGAGGCCTTGATCAGCAGCTTGCGGCGCTGGCCGGGGGCGACGGCGGCCCACTCGGGGAAGGCCGCGGCAGCGGCATCCACCGCGCGGATCGCGTCGGCCTTGCTGGCCGCTGCGGCACGCGTGGCGACTTCGCCCGACACCGGGTTGGCGCGTTCGAACTCGCGGCTGTCTTCGGCGGGTACGTGCTCGCCGTCGATAAAGAGGTTCAGGCTGTCCATGACTTCGTGTCTCCTTGGTCAGGTCAATTCGGTTTCAAGCGGCTCTGTCGCGCCGCCGAGGAAAGCGCGCTGCACCGCCGGATCACTGCGCATCGCGTCGGCACTGCCGTCGCCCACCACGCGCCCGGCTTCCCAGGAGGTAGCCGCAGGGGGCAAGCGCCGAAGGCATTGCAAGCGGCAGAGCGCGCAACAGGGCGCGCCGGGTGTTTTGTGTCATGTTGTCCTCCCGGTCGATGCCTTCGAAGCATCCTGTCGCGCCACGGGCAGCCCTCTCCCCGAGGCGTCCTGTGGCGGGTGATGAAGAAACTATCCGAAAAATCTGTTGATAAAATGCACGTATGCGGGGATGAATTGCACTCATCAGTCACTTCGCGCGCACAAATCATGAGCACGATGAAAACCTTCCCGCTTCGGCCCTCGGCGCATCACGGCATCACCGCGCATGAGATCCGCAGCCCTCTGGCCGAAACGACCTATGGGCTGCGCGCCGGAAACGCCTGTTTGCTGGCGCTGCAATCGGGGCGCGGCCGGGTGCTGATCGGCGCGCGCGACATGGAGATAGAGGCGCCACGATTCGTCTGGCTGGCCCCGGGGCGGGACGGGGCGTTGAAGCTCTCGCCGGGCAGCCGCGGCGAGCTGGTGACCTTGTCGAAGGGGGCGCTGGCGCGGGTGCTGCCCGGCTCTGCCTTCGATGACGAGTTGAGCCAAGTCCTGGCGGCGGACCTTTCGGTGGCGCTGGCTGCGCAGCGCGAGCGCGTTGCCCGGCGCATGGCCGAACTGCGCGAGGAACTGGCCGAGAGCGCGCCGGGGGTCGAGATCATGGCCGGGCACATGCTGTCGATGCTGCTGATCCAGCTCTGGCGCGGGGTGAAGGAGGGCCGGGCGCGGCCCGATGTGGCGACGGGCGGGCTGGTGCAGGGCTTCGTGCAACTCGCGGGTCTGCACCTGCGCGAGCACTGGGAGGTGGGCGATTACGCGCGGGCCCTGGGCGTGTCTCGGGACCGGCTGGCGGGGGCGGTGCGCCGCGCCACGGGACGCTCGCCGCAGACCTGGCTGCACGAGGCGCTGCACCGCGAGGCGGCGGAGTTGCTGACGAACTCGGGGCTGCAGGTGGCGCAGGTGGGGTTCCGGCTCGGGTTTTCCGACCCAGCCTATTTCAACAGGTTTTTCAAACGGATGGAGGGCGTTCCTCCAAGCCGATTCCGGCGCCGCATGGCCAAGCGCAGTGCCCCGGCGACGTCTTACGCGGCCTGGCCGTGACGGAGGGCGCTCGGCGCCGAGCCGCCCGGCTCGCGTTGCGCTAGGCCCGCCGCCGGCGCCCGCCGCGCCGACCGCCACGGGGCTCGCCGGCGCCTTCCTCGCCCTTGTTCATCGCGATCCAGGCGGTGCCGTGCGGGTCCTTGTTCATCAGGAAGTTCGCCGCACGGATCGCCCGCATCTCGGCGCCGGGACCGGCGCTCATCGCCCCCAGCCCGAAGAGCCGCACGAACGCCGCATCCTCCAGCGGCGGCAGGATCACCCCGGCGGCCTCCAGTTCGGCTTTCTTCGCGGCGATCTTTGCCTGGGTCGCCGGCATGGCGACGGGGTTCATGATCGCCGAGGTCATCCCCGCGCCGATCGCCATGGGCAGAAAGGCGGTGTTGATCCCGTGCCGGTCGGGCAGACCGAAAGAGATGTTCGAGGCGCCGCAGGTGGTGTTCACCCCGAGTTCCTCGCGCAGCCGCCGGACAAGGGCAAAAACCTGCTGCCCGGCGCTGGCCATTGCCCCCACCGGCATCACCAGCGGATCCACCACGATGTCCTGCGCCGGAATGCCGAAATCCGCCGCCCGTTCGACGATCTTGCGCGCCACCGCGAAGCGCACGTCGGGGTCTTCGGAAATGCCGGTGTCGTCGTTCGAAATCGCCACCACCGGCACGCCGTATTTCTTCACAAGCGGCAGCACGCGCTCGAGCCGCTCCTCCTCGCCGGTGACCGAGTTCAGCAGCGGGCGGCCCTCGGCGGCCTCGAGCCCGGCCTTGAGCGCACCGGGCACCGAGCTGTCAATGCAGAGAGGCACATCCACCACGCCCTGCACCAGCTCGATCACCTGCCGCATCAGCGGTGGCTCGGTGACATTCGGGTCGGGGTTGGAGTTGTAGACCACGCCCGCGTTCACATCGAGCACTGCCGCGCCCGCCGCCACCTGCGCCAGCGCATCGGCGACAACGGTGGAGAAATCGCCGGCCTCCAACTCGGCCGCCAGCTTCTTGCGCCCGGTGGGATTGATCCGCTCGCCGATCACGCAGAAGGGCTCGTCGAAGCCCATGATCACGGTGCGGGTCTTCGACTCGAGAACGGTGCGGGTCATGGGCTCTCCTCCCTTGGATGTGTCCTATTCCAGCCTGGTCAGCAGCTCGGCGAGCGCGGGGTCGGTGTAATCGGTGATGACGGTCTGCGCCCCGGCGTCCCGCAGCTGCGAGACGCTCAGGCCCGACGAGCGGATCCCGACCGTGTGCGCGCCCGAGGCGGCAGCGGCGCGCATGCCCGAGGGGCTGTCCTCGAAGGCGATGCAGGCGCGGGGAGCCACGTCGAAGGTGCGCATGGCGGCGATATAGGGCTCGGGGTCGGGCTTGGCGCGGCGGCATTCGTCGCCGATCACCAGAAGCTCGATCCGGTCCCGCAGCCCGATGGCGTCCAGCATCACCTCGGCGTTGGCGCGCGGCGCGTTGGTGACCACGGCGATGCGCCAGCCCCGTGCCTGCGCGTGATCCAGCAGCGCCTCTGCCCCGGGCATCGGCGCATGGCCGGCCACAAGCCGGTCACGGAAGCGGGCCTCCTTGAGGTCTGACAGGGCGTGGGCATCCTCGCCGGGGAAGATCTCGGGGAAACTCTCGAGATTGTGCCGCCCGTGGATGTCCGACAGGTACCCCGCCTCTGTCAGCTCGCGCCCGCGTTCGGCGTAGAGATCGGCGAAGACCTCGAAATGCAGCGGGTCCGAGTGAAGCAGCGTGCCGTCGAGGTCGAAGAGGAGTGCCTTGATCATGCCTGTCCCTTGCGCGTTATGTGGCTCGGCGGACAGGCCCCTCAGACGGCGCGTGCGGCCGGCTGCGCGGCGGCGCCGCCGTGGCGGGCGGCCCAGTCCGTCGCAGCAGGGATGCCCCCGAGCGGGAAGAGATGCAACCGCGCGATAGGCAGGTCGGGCTCGGCGGCACAGGCGCGGGCGATCTCGGCGACGAAGTCGGTGGGCTCGTAGGGCAGCAGCAGCTTGCTGACGTCGCGGGCGCGCTTCTGCAGCACCTTCATCGAGGGTCCGACGCCGCAGGTGACGGCGAAGCGGATCAGCGTCTGCAGCTTGGCAGGCCCGGCGATGCCGAGATGGACGGGAAGCGAGATGGTCTCGGCGCGCAGACGGCGCGCCCAGTCCAGCACCGGGGCAGGGTCGAAGGCGAATTGCGTCACCAGCCCCATCTGCGCATCCGTGCGCTCCGCGAAGGCCTGTTTCCAGCGCAGTGCCTGCATCACCGTGCGGTCGGAGCCGTCGGGATCGATGTCGCGGTTGCCCTCCGGGTGGCCGGCGACGTGCAGCCGGGTGAAGCCGGCGCGGTCGAAGAGCCCGGTCTCGAGCAGTTGCATGGAGGCGTGAAAGTCGCCGCGCGGCGCGGGGATGCCGCCGGCGAGGATCAGACCCTCGTTGATCCCGGCTTCGCCCTGGTAGCGGGCGATCCAGTCCTGGAGCGTGGCGGCATCGGGGATCGAGCGGGCCGGGAAATGCGGCATGACGCTGAAGCCCTCGGCGACGAGACGGGCGGCGGTGGCCACCATCTCGTCGATCGGGGTACCGTCGATATGGGCGATGTAGATGCGGGTGGATTCGGGCAGCAGGGCGCGGAAGTCGCCGATCTGCGCCGCGGTGCGCGGCATGACCTCGATCGAGTAGCCCTCGAGCGCCGAGGGTGGCAGCTGCGGGGCGGAGGGGCGTCGGCGACGGAAGTTCAGCAGCGTCATCTGGGTCCTTTCCCCTCGGTCGGGCGATCTGCCCAGCCGTCCTGATCGACCAGCGTGGCGAGACGCTCGGGGCCGAAGTCCTTGTCCAGCCGGGCAGCGAGCGCCGCGGCGATCTGCTGTGCGTCGCCCTGCTGCGGCGGTGCCGGGCCGCGGCGCCAGGCCGACAGGTAGGAGTCGGTTCCCTTTGCGCCGCTGCGCATGGCAGCGCGGTCGATGGCGGCCTCGAAACGGGCGGGCAGCACGCATTTTGCCGCGCGGCGACCGGAGCCGACGATCACCTGCGCAGGGATGTCGCGCCAGTAGAGGAGGGTGATTTCGGTCATACCGCCGGGGTCCGCAAGGCCTGTTGCCATCAGTCTAGGATGCGCGCGCCCGGCGCCGCGGTCGGTTTTCGACGGCATGAGGGCCGGGAGCGACGCAGGACAATTCCGCGCGGGCCGCCGGTGCCGCGCGCGTCCCGCCTCTTGTCCCCGCGAACGAATATGTGAACGCCCGCTTCGACAGACCGTTCAAACCGGGCGGAAGGTTCTCTTGCGCCGCCTCCTTGCGCCGCGTATCCTGAGCGCAACTAGATATACGGAAAGGCGCAGAACATGGCGCCAAGGCGTCCCAGAGGTGCGGGCGCTTTCCCGAAACCGGTCGAGAGCCCCGCGCCGAACAAACCCGATCCGAATGCGCTCTATGCGGCGCTGGATCTGGGGACCAACAGTTGTCGCATGCTGATTGCCCAGCCAAAGGGCAGCCAGTTCCATGTGATCGACTCGTTTTCCAAATCCGTCCAGCTCGGGCATGGCCTCGAGCGGAGCGGACGGCTGTCGCGTGCCTCGATGGCGCGCACCGTCGCCGCGCTGCGGGTCTGCCAGCAGAAAATCCGCCGCCACGAGGTGGTGCGCATGCGGTTGGTCGCGACCGAGGCCTGCCGGAGGGCAAAGAACTCCCGCGACTTCATCCGCCAGATCAAGCGCGAGACCGGCCTCGAGATGGAGATCATCCAGCCCGAGGAGGAAGCCCGTCTCGCGGTGATCTCTTGCGCGCCGCTGGTCTCGACCCGCACCGAGCAGCTTCTGGTGGTGGACATCGGTGGCGGCTCGACCGAGCTGGTGTGGATCGACCTGTCGTCGGTGCCCAACCGCGACCGGCCGCGCGCCATCATGCGGCTCCATTCAGGATTCCATCCGCCGGAAAGCCCGTTTCCCGCCGCCAAGGTGGTCGACTGGATCTCGGTGCCGCTGGGGGTGGCGACGCTGCGCGACCAGTTCAACGATGTGCAGGACGACGCTGCGCGTTACGCGTTGATGAGCTGGTTCTTTGAGGAGAACCTTTCGGAATTCGCGCCCTACAAGGATGCGCAGAGCCGCGAGGGCTTCCAGATCATCGGCACCTCGGGCACGGTGACCACCGTGGCGGCCTCGCACCTGGGGCTGCGGCGCTACGACCGGACCAAGGTGGACGGGCTGCGCATGTCCTCGGACCAGATAGAGGCGGTGATCGGCAAGTACCTCGAGATGGGTCCGGCGGGGCGGCGGCGCGACCCGCGGATCGGCCATGACAGGCAGGCGCTGATCATGTCCGGCGCGGCGATCCTGCAGGCGCTCTTGCGGATCTGGCCGACCGACCGGCTGTCGGTGGCTGACAGGGGGCTGCGCGAGGGGCTGCTCTACGCGCAGATGTCGGTGGATGGTGTTCTGGAGGACGGGCCGCTATAGGAGCGGCTTGACTTCGTGGTCCATGCCCGGAAAAGGGGGCGCTGCCCCCGTCTGCCCGTGGCAGACACTCCCGGGATACGCGGGCCGGGAAAATATCTGTAGAAACGACCCCGGACGATAAGTTTGGCTGCAAGAAGAGCGGGACGATGGCGAAGAAACCGGACGGAAAGAACACTTCGGGACGTGGCCAGCGCGATCTGAAGGTCAAGGTGAAGTCGGCGCGCGGGCGCAAGCTCAGCTCGACCCGCTGGCTGCAGCGGCAGCTCAACGATCCCTACGTGAAGCGCGCCCAGACCGAGGGTTATCGGGGCCGCGCCGCCTTCAAGATCCTTGAGCTTGACGAGAAATACCGTTTCCTCGTTCCCGGCGCGCGGGTGGTGGATCTCGGCTGCGCCCCCGGCGGCTGGTGCCAGGTGGCGGTGCCGCGGGTCAACGCGCTCGGCGAGAAGGCGGGCAAGGCGGTGGGCACCGTGCTCGGGGTTGACCTGCAGGAGGTCACGCCGATTGCCGGGGCCGAGATTCACCAGCTCGACTTCATGGAGGATGGCGCCGACGACAAGGTCAAGGAGTGGCTCGGCGGCAAGGCCGACGTGGTCATGTCCGACATGGCGGCGTCCTCTTCGGGACACAAGCAGACCGACCACCTGCGGATCATCGCGCTCTGCGAGGCGGCGGCCTATCTTGCCTTCGATGTGCTCGAGGAGGGCGGCACCTTCGTCGCCAAGGTGCTGGCGGGCGGGGCCGAGGGCTCGTTGCAGCAAATCCTCAAGCAGCGTTTCGACAAGGTCGCCAACGTGAAGCCGCCGGCGAGCCGTTCGGATTCGTCGGAGAAATTTGTCGTCGCCACCGGGTTCCGGGGCTGATTTCCGCCGCAGGCCGCCCGACCGCTTGCCCTGCGGCTGCCGCTGCGACAGGCTGCGCCCGAGGTTTCGGGAGTGTGTCGGGTATGCGCATCCATCGTGTTTCAAATTCCCTCGCGGCGCTGCTGGCGTTGGCGCTGCTGGGCGCCTGCGCGGCCAAGGCGCCACCCGCGGCGGTGGCGATACCGCTGCGCAATCCGACGGCGCCCGTGGGCTCGCAGGCCGATGCCGGTCTGGCCCGGTTGCAGGGGGATTGGACGGTGACCGAAGGCGCCGGCATGCCCGCGGGGGCGCGGATCGAGATCAACGGCTCCGAGCTGCGCATCGACGGGGTCGCGCTGCCGCTGACCGAGGAGATGCCGGGGCGTCTTCGGGTCGGGCAGGAGGTTCTCTGGGTCCACTGGATCGACGCCGACAACCGCACGGCTGCCCTGGGCGAGCCGGGCGGCGGCCGGGTCTGGATCATGGATCGCCGCGGCGCTCCCGGTGAGCGCAGAGCGGCGGCGCGCGAGATTCTCGACTGGTACGGCTACGATCTATCGCGGATGGGCGCGGGCTGAGGCGGCCTCGGCCAGCGTCGGGCGCTGCAATGCTGCGCGCCACGCCGGGATTGCGGCGGTAAAACCCGGATTTTTCTCGCAATTTGCCAAGGTTTCGGGTGACACTTCCCGAGTAGAAGCCGGTGTCTGTATCATGTCCGAAGCCCTGTCCCGCAGCCTCTCGCCGCGGTCCATCGCGATGATTGGCCCCGCCGACGAGCTGTCGGCGGTGATCGGGGCGCTGCGCGCCTTCGGATACGCGTGGGATCTCTGGCCGGTGACCGAAACAGGGACGGCCGTGGCGGGCCTTGCCTCGGTGGCCGGCATCGCGGCTTTGCCGGGAGCCCCCGATCTTGCCTATGTGGGGCTGCGGGGCGCGGCGCTGCGCGCGGCGCTGGAGGCCCTCGCGGAGCGCGGAGCCGGGGGCGCCGTCTGCCCGCATCTCGACGCCGCGGGCCTTGCCGAGCTTGCCGACCTCGACCCATTGCCTCTGCCGGTCTTTGCGGGGGGCCTGCTCTCGGCCTTGAGCCGCCTGCCGCTCTGGCCCGGCGTGGAGGCCATTCGGCCGAGCGCGCGCGGCCCGGCGCTGCTCCTGTCGGAGACCGGGCGCCTCGCACGGTTTCTGTCGCTGCGGCACGGCCTTCCGCTGGCCTGTGCGGTTCCTTTGGGCGGGGCCGCGGGGCCGGGGCTGCTGCCGCTGGCCGCGCAACTTCTGGCGGACGAGCGGGTGACGGTGCTGGCGATCCAGGCGGACGGCCCGCCAGCGCCGCCGGACTGCCTCGAGCTTGGCCGGCTTGCGCGCCAGCACGGCAAGGCGGTGATTTACTGGAGCCGGAGGCTGGGGCCGGGGCCGGTGGCGCTGCTGCAGCGCGCCGGGATCGCGCATGTCGAGGGGCCCGCGGCGCTGGTCGAGGCCCTGTGGATCCTGCATCTGGTCGGCCCGCTGCCCGCCAATGCGCTGGCCGCCATGGCCTGCGGTCCGGGGCTGGTGGACTGGGCGAAACGGCTCGCCGCCGCGCAGGGGCTGTGCTTTGCGCCGCTGGGGCCGCGGCAGCGCGAGGGACTGGCCCGCGCGCTGCCTCCGGGCCGCGCCGTGGACAATCCGCTCGACTGCGCCGGGCTGACCGATGGCGATGCCGTGGCGCTGGCCCGGGTCTTTACCGAGATGATGCTGGGCGACGCGGTGCTCTCTCTGGCGGTGATCCGCCATGTCGGCGAGGGGGGCTGGACCCGGGCGGCGCAGGCCGCGGCGCTGGCGCGCGAGCATGTCGGCATGCCGCTGGCGCTGCTGGCGCCGAACCGGGCCGAGATGACCGAGGCGCGCGCGCTCGAGCTGCTGAAGGCGGGGGTGATCCCGCTGGCCGGGCTGAGCCCGTCGATCGAGGCCTTGCGCGCCGCGATCGAGGCGGGCCGTCTGGCACCCGGAGGCGAGGCTTTGCTGTTGCCGCGCCCGGGGGCGGAGCCCCCGGTGGTGACGGGCGGCGCGGCGGTCGGGGCGCTTTTCGGTCTTGAACTGCAGCTCGGTGAGCCCGGCGTCGCGCCGATGCATCTTGGGCTGAGTGCCGATCCGGGCTTTGGCTATCTCGCCGAGCTGGTGACCCCCGCGGGTGCGCGCGCCGCGGGCCTCCTGCCGCTTTCCCCGCGCGCCTGCCGCGATCTGGCCGCGCAGCTTGGCCTCGGCGCGGGGCAGGCGGAGGCGCTGGCCGGGCTGTTGGGCGCGGTGCAGGCGCATGTCGCCGCCTCGGACGGGGCGGTGGCGGGGCTGGAGATTGCGCTCGACCTGGGCCACAACGGTCTGGCCCGGGCTCGGCACATCGAATTGCGCGCCTGGAGCGACACGGACCACGCGCGGAGGAGGACCCCCGAGTGACTGACGAAAAGACCTTTCTGACCGGGCTCTTCGAAGCCGCGGTGGCTGCCGCGGATCCCGAGCAGGCCTTGCGCGCCGCGCTTCCCGAGAAGCCCGAGGGGCGCACCGTCGTGATTGGCCTCGGCAAGGGCGCGGCGCAGCTCGCGCGCGCCTTCGAGATGCTCTGGGACGGTCCGATCGAGGGGGTTGTTGTGACCCGCTACGGGTATGCCGTGCCCTGCGCGCAGCTCAGGGTCATGGAGGCCGCCCACCCGGTGCCCGACGCGGCCGGGCTCGAGGCGAGCGCGGCGCTCTTCAAGGCGGTCGAGGGGCTGACCGAGGCGGATTTGGTCGTCGCGCTTGTCTGTGGCGGCGGCTCGGCGCTGCTGCCCGCGCCGCCCGAGGGTCTGACGCTGGCCGACGAGCAGGCACTGAACGAGGCGCTCTTGGCCTCGGGGGCTCCGATCGGGGTGATGAACGCCATCCGCAAGCACGCGAGCCGGATCAAGGGCGGGCGGCTGGCAGCCGCCTGCGCCCCGGCAAGGGTGGTGAGCCTCATCGTCTCGGATGTGCCGGGGGACGATCCCGCGCAGGTGGCCTCGGGTCCGACGGTGCCCGACGCGGTGGACGGGGCCGCGGCTTTGGCGATGATCGAGGCCTGGAACATCGCGCTGCCCGACAACGTCCTTGCGCATATCCGCAGCGCGGCCGCTGCCGCGCCGCGGCCGGACGATCCCGTCTTTGCCCGCAACGAGGTGAAGGTTGTCGCCTCGGCCCGGCTGTCGCTGGAAGCCGCCGCTGCGAAGGCCGAGGCGGCGGGCCTGCCGGCGGTGATCCTGTCGGACGCCATGGAGGGCGAGGCGCGCGACGTGGGACGGGTGCATGCGGCGATGGCGCGAGAGGTGGCGACGCGAAACCGGCCCTTTGCCGCGCCGGTGGTGATGCTCTCGGGCGGCGAGACGACGGTGACCCTGCGCGGCAAGGGCGGGCGCGGCGGGCGCAACACCGAGTTTCTGCTCGCCTTTGCCCATGCCATCGACGGGGTGGAGGGCATCCACGCGCTTGCCGCCGACACCGACGGGATCGACGGCACAGAGGAAAATGCCGGGGCCTTTGCCGATGGCAGCAGCGCGGCACGGCTGCGCGCGGCGGGGGGAGATGCCATGGCGGCGCTCTCGCGCAACGACGCCTGGGGGGCTTTCGACATGATCGGCGATCTCTTTGCGCCGGGGCCGACCGGCACCAATGTCAACGACTTCCGCGCGGTGCTCATCAAGGGGCACTGACGGCGTCCTTCGAAGCACCTTGCAAAAGCCCTTTCGGGGCTGTCTTTCCAACGGGTTGCAGCGTCACCGTACCGTCATTTGGGCGTCACGAATCCGTGATGCCGCCGGGGCATCCTGCGGGTGTCGGGGCAAGGGGACGCCTCGGCGCTTCAACCCCGGGGACACGTGCCATGATGGTCATCGATCCGTTTCGTTTCGTGCTGACCTGCTGCTTCCTGCCAGCGCCGAACGGCCGCTTGGCGCAGCTCCTCCGCCGGGGACGCGGTTGAGCCCATCCAGGCGGCGCATCGCGGGCGTTTGGCCCGATTGCTCGGCCCGGTCCGGGTGAGTTGGCACAAATCCGCGCAACCGTGCGAGCCAAACCGCTTGCGAAGCCCTTCGGAAGGTGGAGAATTGTCGGAACCTGCCCGGACCGCGACCTGAGGCCACCGGGTGGCTCGGTCCACGGAGGGAGAGCGGCGATGATCCCCGTCCTCGATTTCGAAGATCTCAGCGACGATCCCGAGGGATTTGCCTTCGCACTCGGGCAGGCCTGCCGCGAGGATGGCTTCTTTCTGCTGGCCAACCCGCCGATCTCGCCGGAGCTGCTCGCGCGGGTCTTTGCCGCCTCAGCCGCCTTCTTCGCTTTGCCCGAGTCCGCCAAGCTGCCGCTGTCGATCGAGGGCAATCCGCGCAACCGGGGCTGGGCGCGCGTCGGCTCCGAGCAACAGGACGGGGCGGATCATCCCGACCGCAAGGAGGCCTTCAACATCGGGCTCGAACTGGCGCCCGACGACCCGCGGGTGCTCGCAAAGGAACCCTTCCGGGGGGCGAACCTCTGGCCGGCGGTGCCGGATTTCCGCGACTCGATGCTGGAGTATTACGCCGAGATGTGGGCGCTGGGGGCGAAGCTGCACGAGGCGGTGGCGATGGACCTCGGGGTGCCGCTGGATTTCTTCTCGCCGCATTTCAGCGAACCGATGGCGACGCTGCGGCTGCTGCGCTATCCGCCCGGCACCGGGGCCGCGGACGAGCGCGGGGCCTCGGCCCACACCGATTACGGTGCGTTGACCCTGCTCGCGACCGACGGCGAGCCGGGGCTGCAGGTGCGCCCCCGAGGTGGGCACTGGATGGATGTGCCGCAGCTGCCGGGTGCGCTCATCGTCAATATCGGCGACTGCCTGATGCGCTGGACCAATGACATCTATGTCTCGACAACCCACCGCGTTCTGCCGCCGGTCCGTCCGCGCCACTCGGTGGCCTTCTTCCTCGATCCCAATCCCGAGAGTCTGATCGCGGCGCTTCCCGGCACCGGGGCGCCGGTCTACCCGCCGGTTCGGGCGGTGGACTACCTGCGCTCGCGGCTGGAGAGCACCGCGCCCGACGAGCCGTGGTCTGCGGATACGGAAGATGACGCCAGTGGGCAGGCCGCGGGCCTTGCCTCCTGACTTGGGGCCGCGCGGGCTTCGGCGCGTCAGTCCTCGAGCGGGCGCTCCTTCAGCAGGAATCCCACTGCGCAGGCCAGTGCCGCCCCGGCCGCCGCGATGAAGAACACCGGGTGCAGGGCGGCGCTGAAGCCCTCGATGATCGCCTGCTGCTGCGCCGCGGGCAGCGCGTGGACCATCTCGGCGCTCATGCTGCGGATGCCGTCGCCCATGCCTTCGGGCAGCTGCCCCTCGAGGTTGCGCGCGAGGCCGAGGCCAAAGATCGCGCCGAAGCCCGCGGTGCCGATCGAACCGCCGATCAGCCGGAACATGTTGGCGCTGGCGGTGCCGACGCCGATCATGCTGCGCGGCACCGAATTTTGGATCGCCGTGACGCCGACGCTGAACACCGGGCCGAGGCCGAGCCCCACGCCCGCCATGTTGAGCGCCAGCAGCCAGAGCGGCGTGTCGCCCGACAGCCGTGTGAGCGCCAGCATCGACAGGCAGAGCAGCGCGGTCGACAGGATCGGCATCACCTTGTACGTGCCGCGCTTCGACATGATCCGACCGGCGCCGATCGAGCCGCCCAGCAGCCCGCCCATCATCGGCACGAGGAACAGGCCGGACTGCGTCGGCGAGATGCCCTTGGCCACCTGGAGGAAGAGCGGCAGGAAGGTGATCGTCCCGAACATCGCCATGCCGATGAGAAAGCCCATGGAGTTTACCGTCACGAAGGCGTTGTTCCGGAACAGCGACAGCGGCAGGATCGGCTCGGGCGCGCGCCGCTCGACCAGCACGAAGCCCGCAAGCGCGGCAAGGCCGAGCGCGGCCAGCGCCAGCACGCCGGGGTGACTCCATGCCAGCACGCTGCCGCCCATGTTCGAGATCAGCACTGCCGAGGCAAGGATCGTCGCCAGCAGCACGGCGCCTGCGTAATCCACCGATTTGCGGCTGCGGTCCGTGCGCGACGGCAGGGCCATGCCCAGCACCACGAAGGCGAGCGCGCCGACGGGGAAGTTGACGAAAAAGATCCAGTGCCATGACCAGTGCTGCACGATGAAGCCGCCAAGCAGCGGGCCGATCACGGTCGACACCCCAAAGGCCGCGCCCATCAGCCCCTGCGCCTGGCCGCGCTGGCGCGCGGGCAACAGATCACCGACCACGGCCATCGAGGTCACGATCAGGGCGCCTGCGCCCGCGCCCTGGATCAGGCGCCCGGCGATGATCATCCCCATGCCCGTGGCAAAGCCGCAGAGCACGGCGCCGGCAAGGAAGACGCCGATGGCGCTCTGCAGCACCGCCTTGCGGCCGTAGAGATCCGAAAGCTTGCCGGCGATGGGCGCGCCGATGGTCGAGGCCATCAGGTAGGCGGTGATCACCCAGGTGATATGTTCCATGCCGCCAAGGTCGGCGACCATGATCGGCATGGCGGTCGACACGATGGTCTGGCCCAGCGAGGCGAAGAGCAGCGTCGCCGCCACCGCGATCAGCGCAAGTCGCACCACGGCCGGATCGTGCGTGGCGGGGGCGGCGCCGGGCTCGGACAGATCAACGGGATCGGCGCGGTCACTCATGAGCGGGGCTCCTAAGGGCTGGATGGCCCGGCGGCATGGCAGGGCGGGCAGGGCGCGCACGATCGACTGTCGGGCGAGTCACGAGGGCACCTTGCGAAAAATGATTGCTGAGGGCATATATGTGCCGAAGGCATATACATGTCAACAGCACGTAATTTGGAGCGCGCCACCATGCCGGACAAGGACGCGAGAATCCGGGACCACCTGCGGCAGGCGGGGATAGACGATACCTCGGCGCAGGCGGCGATCGAGATCGACGTGGCGCTGCAGAAGTGGCGGCGGCGGGTGATGAAGCGCGAGCTTGGCGAGCGTGCGCTGGTCGATCTCGGGCTGTCCATCGACCTTGCGCAGCTCGACGTCCTGCTCGCGGTGCGTGCTCCCGAGGGAGAGTTTGATGATGCCTCTGCCTGTGCGGAGGATGCCGAGACCATGGTGTCGACTGTCGCCGCGCGGCTGCGGATCGATCCCTCTCGCGCCAGCCGTATCGCCTCGGAGCTTATCCGCATGGGGCTGATCCGCCGCGCGGTGAGCCAGCAGGATGCCCGCCGCTCGGTGCTCGAGCTGACCCCGCCGGGTGCCGAGATCGTCTCTGCGGTGCGGGCCTACAAGTTCCTCGTGCTGGGCAGCTTCCTGAGGGACTGGAGCGCCGAGGAGATCGCGCTCTTCCTGCCGCTGCTCGACCGCTTCAGCGCCTGGTCTGACCGCGCCGGGCAGCACAGCCCGGAGGTCGCCGAGCGCGTTGCCGCATTGCGCAAGGCGCTTGCGGCGCTGCCCTCCGAGGACCTCGGATAGGGCTGGTCAGGGCCGCGCTCAACACGTTTCAAAACTGCGGAGAATGCGGGCTTTCGCGGGCCTCTCTTGGCGGGATCTTGCCGCTCGCCTTGGGCAGTCGCGGTGTCTTGAGCGCGTCACCGGCCCGTTATGAGGCAGCAGCGTTGACCGTTTCGCCGGCATTTGGCCTCATTGACACAGAGTGTCCGGCCCCGCGCGGCCCTGCCAGCCGAGATCCCCGCCGGGCGTGATCGCATTGATGCTGCCCACCAAGCCATCCCGGAGTCCCGAATGAGCCTGTCTCCCGTGATCGACTACTTCTTTGCACCGATGTCGGGCTATGCCTACCTCGGCCACCAGGAGTTGATGGGGATCGCGCGGCGGTGCGGAGCGAAGGTGCGTTTCCTGCCGATGGAGGTGGCGCGTGTCTACGAGGCCGCCGGGGTGACGCCGCCCTACGACCACTCCGACCCGCGCCGCAGCTACCGGATCGAGGATCAGGCCCGCTGGGCGGCGATCCGGGGATTGCGCATGGCCGCCATGCCGCCGAGTTGGCCGACCGACCCGCGGCTGGCATGCCGCTGCATCCTTGCCGCCGGGCGATTGGGGCTGGATCAGGACGCCGTGACCTTTGCCTGTCTGCGCGGGGTCTGGGCCGAGCACCGCAACATCGCAGACCCGGGCGATCTGCAAGAGGCCTTTGAATCCATCGACCTTCCGGCAGCGCGAATCCTCGCATTGGCGCAAACCGAAGAGGTGCGGGACGAAGCCGAGGCGGTGACCGACGACGCCATCTCCAAGCAGATTTTCGGCTCGCCCACCTACCTGCTGCACGGCAAGCGCTACTACGGGCAAGACCAGTTCGACTTCCTGCGCGAGGCGCTGCAGCGCGCGGCCGCCTGACCCTGACGGCCTAGCGCGCTTCTTCGGGAAGCTCCCCGCTTTCGTAGCTCAGCATCTGCCCGCCAAGATCGCGGAAGGCGCGCTGGCGGCAGGTGAGCACGAGGATCTGAAGATCGCCCGCCTGCCGGTGCAGCGCGTCGAACATCCGCTCGATGCGCGTGTCGTCGGTATAGACCAGCGCATCGTCGAGGATCACCGGGGCATGCCGCCCGCCGCGGGCCAGGAGCCGCGCAAAGGCCAGCCGGACCAGCAGCGCGATCTGCTCACGGGTTCCGCCCGAGAGCACTTCCATTGGCTCCTCCTGACCGCCGCGCAACAGCGCACGCGGCAGGGCGCTGTCCTCATCGAAGACCAGCTCGGCCTCGGGCCAGAGCAGGCGCAGCAGCGGCGCAAGCTCGCGGGTGACCGGCTCGAAGTAATGCTCGCGCGCCTCCGAGCGGGCGGTTTCCAGCGTCTCCTTCAGCAGCACCAGCGTGTCGCGCTCGAAGCCGTAGCGCGCCGCCCGCTCGCTGGCCTTGCTCAGGGCTTCCTCGGTGGCGGCAAGCTCTTCCTCGACGCCTTCGCCGGCGCGCAGGGTGATCTCGGTGTCGAGCGCCGCCTTGCGTTCGGAAAGCTCGCGCTGGCGTTTCGCGGCCTGGTCAAGCACCGCCTGCGCCCGGGTCAGCGTGGCCTCGGCACTGGTCAGGTCTGGGGCCTCGCCCTGCAGAGCCGCGAGCGCATCGCGGGCGGTCGCGAGCGCGGACTCGACCTCGGCCTGCGCCTCGGCGAGCGCGGTGGCGGCGGTATCGGGGTCCTCGGGGAGCGTCTCGCGCAGTTCGGCGAGGCGCGTGGCGGCGGCCTCGCGCGTGGTGAGGGCGCGGATCTCGGCGAGCCGGGCCTGTTCGTCGCGGCCCCGGGCGCTCTCGAAGGCGGTCTCGGCGGCGGCGAGCGCGTCTTCGGCCCGGCGCAGCGCCTCTGCGGCGCTCTCGGGATCGGGCGCGCCGACGATCTCGCGCGGGGCGGGCAGGGCGGCGAGAGCATTCTCCAGCGCCCGCAGCCCCTCTGGCGCCACGCCGCGCAGCGCGGCGCGGGTTTCCTGCCGCTGGGCTTGCGCCCTGCGGCGGGCACGGGCTGCCTCGCGCGCGCCCTCGGGACTGTCGCAGCCTGTGGCGGCGAGTGCGGCTGCCAGGGCCTCGCGCGCGATGTCCAGCGCGCCGCTCTGCGCTGCGGCGCCGGGATCGAGCGACAGGCGGCCGATGCCGGGCAACTCGAGCGTTGCGGGGCCATCGAGGGGGCGCTCGCTGGCATCGGGCAGGGGCGTGCCGTCGAGCAGCACCTCGGCAGCGCCGGGGGCGTAGTCAAGCCGCAGCTTGGGGGCGGTGCGGGCGTGGAGTTCCTCCTGTACGCGCAGTTCGGTCAGCGCGCGGTCGAGCGACTCCATCGCTGCTGTGTCCGGGCCGCGCAGCGCGGCGGTGTTTGCGGCCTGCTCGGCCTGCGCCAGGGTGCGCGCTTCGGTCAGGCGCTTTTCCAGCGCCGAGCGCTCGGCCTTGACCCGCGCCTGCTGCGCCGCCTCCTGCGCGGCGGCCTGATCCTTCTGCGCGGCGCGCTGCGCGTCGCGGGCGGCGTCGCGGGTGGTGGTCGCCTCGGCCAGCTTTGTCTTCGCGGCGGTGGCGGTCGCGCTGGCCTCTGCCTCTGTCTCGACAAGCCCCGCAAGCCGGGTCTCGGCCTCGGCGACGGCGGCGCGGGCGAGGGTCAGCGCCACGGCTCTCTCGGCGGCGGCGTCGCGGCGCGCCTCGAGCGCGGCGACCTGTTCGGCGGCGCGTTTCTGGCGCTCGGCAAAGGCGCGGGCGGTCTCGGCGGCGGCGCGCGCCTCGGTGAGCCGCGCCTCGCGGGCGGCCTGCGCCTCGGGGTCCTGCAGCTCGGAAAGCTCGCTGCGCAGCCGGCGGCGGTCGGCGATGGCCTGCTCCAGCGCCTGTGCAGTGTCGGTCAGCGTGTCGCGCCGGGCGCTCAGCTCCGCCACCTCGTCCTCGGCGGCCTTCAGCGGCCCGCCCGCCTTGGGTTTGCCCGAGGCGGTGACCAGCTCGGCAAGCGCGGCCTCGGTCTGAGCCAGCGCGCGATCCATCCGGCGGCCGCCGGTCAGCGCCTCGACCTCGCCCGCAACCGAGGAGAGAAGGTCGCGCCGGGCCTTGTGGGCATGGTCCTGCTCGCGCCTCTCGCCCTGGTCGAGCGCCACGAGCCCTTGCCGCACCCA
This sequence comes from Alloyangia pacifica, assembly GCF_003111685.1. Taxonomy (NCBI): domain Bacteria; kingdom Pseudomonadati; phylum Pseudomonadota; class Alphaproteobacteria; order Rhodobacterales; family Roseobacteraceae; genus Alloyangia; species Alloyangia pacifica. Next base: position 1,297,670 of record NZ_CP022189.1, read on the forward strand.
GAGCAGCCCTGCGGGGCCCCCGTCCTCGGGCGATTGGGTGAGGGCCGAGAGCCACTCTTCCGCTGCCTCGCCCTTGGCGACGAGGCGGGTGCCCTCGTGGACCTCGGCCATGGGGCGCGAGAGCCAGCGCTTGGTGAGCCGGTAGCGGCGGCCGTCATCCTCGATCTCGGCAGAGACCATGGGCGCGCCGCCGGCGTGCGGGCGCAGCGCGGAGACTTCCTTGGCGCGGCTGCGGTGGGGGACAAAGAACAGTGCCTGCAGCGCATCGAAGAGCGTGGATTTGCCGTCCTCGTTGGGCGCGGACAGCACGTTGAGACCTGGGCCGAAGCCCTGCACCGTCACCGGGCGGGCAAAGCGGCGGACGTCCGAGAGGGTGACCGAAAGCAGCTTCATGCCTTGCCCTCCTGCAGCAGCCCGTAGAGGCGGTTGAGCGCTGCGGAGGCGACGGCGCGCTCGCGCGCGGCGTCGTCGGTGTCGTCGGCCGCCGCGGCCAGCCGCTCGGCGGCGATGCGCAGCGCTCCGGCGCGGTCGATGGCATCAAGGTCCGACAGCTCGTGCTCGGTGCCAAGCGCGGTCGTGTCGAGCTCGAAATAGCCGAAGTCGGGGGCGACCTCGCGGGCGGCCTCTTCCAGAGCAGCGCGCCCGGCGAGCGTGGTGCGACCCTCGGCGCGCAGGCGCAGCAGGTGGTCGCGGCGGGCCGCACGGCCCTCGGGCAGGGCGTCGTGCAGGGCCTGAGTCGCGTCCTGAACGGGCAGCAGCGGCAGGGCGATGTCCTGCCAGTGGTAGAGACCGGTCTCGATGGAGTCGATCCGGGGAGGCTCGCCGGGGCTGGTGAGGGTGATCGAAAGGCAGGCGCCGCGGCCCTCGTGACGGAAGCCGTCGCGCTCGGGCGTGCCGGAGTAACGGGTGCGCGGGCCGAGGGCGATCTGCCCATGCCAGTCGCCGAGCGCGAGGTAGTCGAGACGGGCGCTCTCGGCCCGGTCGGGCGGAATCACCTCGGAGGCGCGGGCGTCGTCCTCGTCGAAGCTGCGCACGGCGCCATGCGCGAGACCGATGCGCAGCGCGCCTTCGGGCGTCTCGGCGTCGGGCATCCAGGCGGTGAGATCGTAGCCCGGGAACTTGCGCGGCAGGGGCGCGGGCAGCAGCCAGGCGCCGGGCGCCATCTCGATCGGTTCGGCTGTGTCCAGCAGGCGCAGGTTGGCGGGGGCGCGGGCGGCGACCTCGGACCAGAGTGCCTCGGCCCCGAGGCTGTCGTGGTTGCCGGGCAGCACCCACCAGGTGAGGTCTTCCTCGGCTCCGAAGGCATGGAGCGCCTGCACGAGCACCCGCGGGCTCGGGGTGGGCGTGTCGAAGAGATCCCCGGCGATCAGCACATGCGCTGCGCCCGCCGCGCGGGCGGCGCCCGCGAGCCGCGGGATCGCGCCGTGGCGTGCCTCGGCAAGATGCGGACGGATCTCCTCGGGCATGGCGGCGAAGCGCCGGCCCAAGTGAAGGTCGGAGGCGTGGATGAAGCGGAAGTCGGCCATGATGTCCCCTTTGCGCAAGTGATTGCGCATCTCATCGGCGACCGCAACGCGAACAGGGTGGAATTTCGCCGGGGCTTCTGAACTTGTGATGTCCGACGAAATTTGTCGGATTGACAAACCCGATCTATTTGCTCAGTTTTGTCGGCAAGCAAGCCACCTCGTGCCGATTACGATCCGGTGCCCGGGGGAGCCGACAGTCGAAGCCACTGGAAGAGAAGGGGCCGTCGTGAAGCACGAGATCGGGTATTCGACCACGGCCGAGGCCTGCGGGGCGCGGGCCGACCTTCTCGCCATGGTCTTCGGTGCCTTCTGGCCGGCGGAGGGGGCGCTCGAGGCGCTTCTCGACCGCGTGGAAAATTCGCGCGACGAGCCGCAGGCGCGTTCCGCACGAGGAGTGAGACAATGATGATTGACCGGTTCAAAACCGACGTAGCACAACCTGTAATTCCGCGTCACGATGCGCGCCTGCTGACCGAGAGCGGCAACCTTGCCGAGATCGAACTCGATGGGCAGGTCTACACGCTCCGCATCACCAAGGCCGGCAAGCTGATCCTGACCAAGTAAGACGTCGCCGCCAGCCGCAACACCAATAATAAAGCCACGAGGGGACAGACCTAGATGAAATTCCTGACCACATCCGCACTCGCGCTGACCATCGCCGCTCCGGCGCTGGCCGCGACCGACAAGGCCGCCGTCATCGAGACCTACGCGAACATCGCGCAGGCCGGTTACGAGGACAGCCTGAGCACCGCCAAGGCGCTGCAGGACGCGGTAGCCGCACTGATCGCCGCGCCGTCCGAGGACACGCTGGCGGGCGCGCGCGAGGCCTGGCTGGCTGCGCGCAACCCCTACCAGCAGACCGAGGTCTTCCGCTTTGGCAACCCGATCGTCGACGCGTGGGAAGGCAAGGTGAACGCTTGGCCGCTGGACGAGGGTCTGATCGACTACGTGGACGAAAGCTACGGCGGCGCCTCGGACGAGAACCCCTTCGCGGCCTCCAATGTGATTGCCAACCCGACGCTGGAGCTGGCGGGTCAGGAAGTCGACGCCTCGCTGATCACGCCCGAGCTGATCGCCGACACGCTGAACGAGGCGGACGGCATCGAGACCAACGTGGCGCGCGGCTATCATGCCATCGAGTTCCTGCTCTGGGGGCAGGACCTCAACGGCACCGAGGCGGGCGCTGGGGATCGTCCCTATACCGATTACGTCGTCGGTGATGACTGCACCGGCGGCAACTGCGACCGCCGCGCGGCCTATCTCACGTCTGTCACCCAGCTGCTGGTCTCGGACCTCGAGGAAATGGCGGCGAACTGGGCCGAGGGCGGCGCGGCGCGCGAAGAGGTCAGCGCCGATGCCGACGCGGGCATCGTGGCGATGCTGACCGGCATGGGCTCGCTTTCCTACGGCGAGCAGGCGGGCGAGCGCATGCGCCTCGGGCTGATGCTCAACGACCCCGAGGAAGAGCATGACTGCTTCTCGGACAACACCCACAACTCGCACTTCTACGACGGCAAGGGCATCCAGAACGTCTATCTCGGCAGCTACACCCGCGTCGACGGCAGCACCGTCGAGGGCGCGTCGCTGAGCGATCTGGTGTCCGAGACATCGCCGGATCTCGATGCCGAGATGAAGGCCAAGCTCGACGCCACGATGACCGCGCTCGGTGCGATCAAGACCGCTGCCGAAGAAGAGGGCTTTGCCTATGACCAGATGCTCGAGGCGGGCAACGAGAAGGGCGAGGCGCTGATCATGGGCGGCGTCAACGGTCTTATCGACCAGACCCGGACCATTGAGCGCATCGTCACCTCTCTGGCGCTCGAGGGCATCGAGTTCGAAGGGTCCGACAGCCTCGACAGCCCCACCTCCGTCTTCCAGTAAAAAGGACCGGAACGATGATCGTCTGCCACTGCATGGGTATCTCGGATCGCGACATACATGCGGCGATCGACTGGATGCGGCACTCCGACCCGCAGACGATCATCACGCCCGGAAAAATTTACCACGCCTTGGGTAAAGCTGCCGATTGCGGGGGGTGCATGCCGCTGTTCTTGCAAACCATGCGACGCAACGACAATCTGGAGGTACCCATGCACCTGCGCAACCTGCGCGGAGGCAGATCAACACAGGAAGGCGCTTATGAAGGGCGACGAGAAAGTCATCGAGTACCTCAACAAGGCACTGCGTTCTGAACTCACCGCGGTCAGCCAGTACTGGCTGCACTACCGGCTGCAGGAGGACTGGGGTCTTGGCCACATGGCCAAGAAGAGCCGCGAGGAAAGCATCGAGGAGATGCACCATGCGGACAAGCTGATCACCCGGATCATCTTCCTCGGCGGTCACCCGAACCTGCAGAAGCTCGACCCGCTGCGCATCGGCCAGACTCCCAAGGAGACGCTCGAGGCCGATCTCGCCGCCGAGCAAGAAGCCCGCGCGCTCTACAAGGAAGCCCGCGAGTACTGCAATTCCGCCGGCGACTACGTCACGATGAAACTCTTCGAGGAGTTGCTGATGGACGAGGAAGGGCATATCGACTTCCTCGAGACACAGTTGGACCTCTACGAAAAGCTCGGAGAAGAACGCTATGCGCTTCTCAACGCGTCCAAGATGGACGAAGCCGAGTAGCCTCGCGCTCTGCGCCGTCCTCGCGGGCGGCGCGTCCCTTGTTGCCGAGGGCTCACCCGCTGACGGGACAGCGCCCGGGCTGCAGGACCTGCATCTTCACATCCTTCCCCGCACCGAGGACGAGACCAAGCGCATCGCCGCGGTGACCGCCTGGGCGCAGGACTTCTCGGCCCCCGAGCAGTTCGAGGAACTGCCCGCAGGGGCGGCCACCGTGCGCCCTTTGCGCAGTGCCGAGGCCTTTTCGCAGCCCTCGGGCAACATGGAGTTCGACCGCGAGCTCGAGTTCAAGGTGGGCAACGGGCTCTTTCGCAAGCTCTGGGTGTCCTCGCCCTCGTCGACCCGCGCCTCGGACGGGCTGGGGCCGCTCTACAACGCGCGCGGCTGCCAGAACTGCCACTTGAAGGACGGGCGCGGCCATCCGCCCGCGGGGCCGGACGACGGCGCGGTGTCGATCTTCCTGCGGGTCTCGGTGCCCGCCGATCCCGGTGCCGAGATGCCGCGGATCGCCGAGTGGATCGCCACTGACCCCGACCCGGTCTACGGCAACCAGATTCAGGATTTCGCCACCGTCGGGCAGGGCGGCGAGGCCCGCTTCGAGGTGAGCTACGAGGAACGCCCGGTGCCGCTTTCGGGCGGCGAGAGCGCCTCGCTGCGGGTGCCCAGCTACGCGGCGGGTGATCTCGCCTATGGCCCGCTCGGCGAAGGCGCCATGCTCAGCCCGCGCGTCGCGCCGCAGATGATCGGCCTCGGCCTGCTCGAGGCGATCCCGGCGCGGGACATCCTCGCGCTGGCCGACCCCGAGGACGCGGATGGCGATGGCATTTCCGGCCGAGCCGCGATTGTCTGGTCGCTGGAGCACGATGCCCCCATGCTTGGGCGCTTTGGTCACAAGGCGGGGATGGCGACGATCCGCGAGCAATCCTCGGCAGCCTTTGCCGGCGACATCGGCATCTCGACACCGCTGCATCCCGACAAGTGGGGCGATTGCACCGCCGCACAGACCGCCTGCCGCGCGGCGCCGGGGGGCGACGATCCCGAGCGCGGCGGCTTCGAGGCGGATAACACGGCGCTTGAGCTGGTCACCTTCTACAGCCGCAACCTCGGCGTGCCGGCGCGGCGCGACGTGGACGACCCGCAAGTGCTGGAGGGCAAGCGCGTCTTCTACGAGACCGGCTGCCCCGCCTGTCACACCCCGAAATTCGTCACCCACAGGCTCGACGCTCAGCCCGAGCAGAGCTTCCAGCTTATCTGGCCCTATTCCGACATGCTGCTGCATGACATGGGCGAGGGGTTGGCGGACCATCGCCCCGAGGGCCGCGCCACGGGGCGCGAATGGCGCACCGCGCCGCTCTGGGGCATCGGCCTCACCCAGCGGGTGAGCGGCCACACCACCTATCTGCACGACGGACGGGCCCGCAGCCTGCTGGAGGCGATCCTTTGGCATGGCGGCGAGGCCGAAACGCAGCGTGGCAAGGTGGTTTCCATGGTGCCGGCGGACCGCGCGGCGCTGATCCGGTATCTGGAGAGTTTGTGAATGAAGATCTGCCTGACCCTTTGCGCCGCCCTTCTGGCGGTGCCCCTTGCCGCGCCGCTTGCCGCCCCTGCCGGAGCCGGTGTGCCCGAGGCCCTGAGCGCGCATATCCTGCCCGCCTTCGCCGGCTTCGCGCAGGCCACCGAAACGCTCGCCGGTGCGGCGCAGGCCGATTGCACCGCCGCGTCGCTGCAGGACCCCTGGATGCATGCCTTCGACATGTGGAACGCGGTGGCCGATATCCACATCGGCCCTTCCGAGACTGGGGCCCTGCCCGTGGCCTTCTGGCCCGACAGCCGCGGCTTCACCCCCAAGACGCTGAAGCGGCTGATCGCGGGCGAGGAAGAGATCGGCCGCGATCCGGTGGCCTACGGCGATGTCTCGATCGCCGCGCGCGGGCTCTACCCGCTGGAGTATATGCTCTACGATCCGGAGTTCTCGGACTACGAGAAGGGCAGCTATGCCTGCACGCTGGTGCAGACCATGACCCGCGATCTGGCCCGGCAGGCTGCGTCTCTGGATGCCGGCTGGGAGGGGCAGTTCGCCGACGTGCTGCGCACCGCCGGGCAGGAGGGCAACGCCACCTACATGGCCGAGGACGAAGCGATCCGGGCGCTCTACACGCAGATCCTTACCGGGCTCGAGTTCACCGCCGACACCCGCCTTGGAAGGCCCCTCGGCACCTTCGAGCGGCCGCGCCCGACCCGCGCCGAGGCCTGGCGCTCGGGCCGCAGCCTGCGCAATGTGCTGCAGGATTCGCAGGGCGCCTACGACATGGCTGCCGCGCTGGCTGATTGGGAGCTTCCGCAGAGCAAGGCGGCGCTTGAGCGGCTGTACGAGCTGGCGCAGCGGGTCGAAGATCCGAGCTTCCAGAAGGTCGACGACCCGACGGAGCGCCTGCATGTGGAGATCCTCCAGCAGCAGGTGCGCGCCCTGAGCGATGCGTTGGAGCTCGAGATCGGCACGCGGCTCGGCATCCAGCCGGGCTTCAATTCGGGCGACGGGGACTGATCACATGACAACACGGCGCTCTTTCATCGCCAGCCTTCTGGCCGTCTCTGCCACCCCCGCGACCGGCTGGGCGGCGGTGGGCGATCCCAGCTATCTGGCGGCGGCAAGGCAGGCCGACGGCAGTTTCGTTCTCGTCGGCCTGCGCGAGGGCGGCGAGGAGGCCTTCCGCGTGCCGCTGCCCGCGCGCGGCCATGCCGCCTGCGCCCATCCCACCCGCGCCGAGGCCGTGGGCTTTGCCCGCCGCCCGGGCACCTACGCGCTGGTCATTGACTGCACGTCGGGCGAAGTGCTGCACGAGCTGAGTGCCCCCGACGGCCACAGCTTCAACGGCCACGGGGCATTCTCGGCCGACGGCACGGTGCTCTTCACCTCCGAGCAGGTGGCCGAGGGCAGCGCCGGGCGCGTCGGCATCTGGGACGTGGAGGCGGGCTACCGGCGGGTCTCGGATTTCCCGACCCATGGCCTTGGCCCGCATGAGCTGCGGCTGATGCCGGACGGGCAGAGCCTCGTCATCGCCAATGGCGGCATCCAGACCGATGCCTTCGACCGCAATCAGCTCAACATCGACACGATGCAGCCGAACCTCGCCTACGTGGGCCTTGACGGCGCGCTCTTGGAGATGGTCGAACTCGCGCCCGAGCTGCAGCAGAACTCGATCCGGCACCTCGCGCTGCGGCCCGACGGGCTGGTGGGCTTCTGCATGCAGTGGCAGGGCGAGGCGGGGGCGGCGACGCCGCTTCTGGGGCTGCACCGCCGGGGCGAGGCGCCGGTGCTCTGCGACGCGCCGCTCGAGGATGAGCTGGTGATGAAGGGCTACGCGGGCAGCGTCGCCTTCGCCGGCGAAGGGCGCGAGATCGCCATCACCTCGCCGCGCGGCGGCCGGATGCACCGCTTTTCGGAGACGGGCGATTTTCTCGGGGCGGTGTCGCGCACGGATGTTTGCGGGCTGGCAACCCACGACGGCGGGTACATGGCCAGCGACGGGCTCGGCGGGCTGATGCTGGTGCAGGGCGAGACGCCGAAGCCGCTGCGCCGGGCGGAGGTGGCTTGGGACAATCACCTGGTCCGTATCTCAGGGTGAACCCGTGCGCCCGATGGCTTTGACCTGGGGTCGGCTGGGGCTGGGCTGGCCCGGGCGGGTGCAGCCCAAAATGAAAAAGCGGGCCGCAATGGCCCGCTTTCCGCATCGCTTCGGCGAAGGGCTTACGCCGCCGCTTCGCTCTTTGCGTTCGCCAGGTACTCCAGCAGGTTTTCCGGGCTCGACACGCCGTAGGGATCCTCGCCGTGGTTGTCGCACAGGCCCGGCTCCTCGAACCATGCCTCGACCACGCCGTCGTCGATGATCGCCGCATAGCGCCAGGAGCGCATACCGAAGCCCAGGTTGTCCTTGTTCACCAGCATGCCGATGCGGCGGGTGAACTCGCCCGAGCCGTCGGGGATCACCTTGACCGCATCAAGGTTCTGCGATTTCGCCCATTGGTTCATCACGAAGCTGTCGTTGACCGACATGCAGTAGATCTCGTCGATGCCCTGCGCGCGGAAGGTCTCGGCGTTCTTCTCGAAGCCGGGCAGCTGGTAGGTCGAGCAGGTCGGGGTGAAGGCGCCCGGCAGCGAGAAGAGGATCACCCGCTTGCCCTTGAAGTAATCCGCCGTGGTCATGTCCTGCCAGCGGAAGGGGTTCGGGCCTTCGAGGGACTCGTCGCGGACGCGGGTACGGAAGGTGACATTGGGCAGCGCAACGCCGGTTCTCATTCTGGTGTCCTTTCAGAAACAATCAAAGTCGGGTCTCTTCCCTTGAGGTGGGGATAGGAGGGCCGAGCGGCGGGCGCAAGCAGAAGCCTGGGGTTGCGGCGCCGGCGGGCCCGGAATGGCCGCGGCCTGCCCGCCGATTGCGCTTTGCGCAGGATCGGCGTAGGGGAGGCGGCGATACGTGCAGTCCCGGCGGCGGGACCGAACCGGGGGCGGGGCTGGAACCTCTCGCGGAAGAGGTCTATCCTCCGGGGCAACCTGACCCACATCGCGGGGGAAACGCTTTGCGAGACCTGAAGATCCCGGCGCAGCGCCATCCGGAGAAGGCGCATCGTCCCGACAATGCCCAGCCCAAGAAACCGGACTGGATTCGCGTGAAGGCGCCCGGCGGCGCGGGCTACAACGAAACCCGCCGCATCATGCGCGAGAACAAGCTCGTCACCGTCTGCGAAGAGGCCGGCTGCCCCAACGTGGGCGAATGCTGGAGCCAGGGCCACGCGACCATGATGATCATGGGCGATATCTGCACCCGTGGCTGCACCTTCTGCAACATCGCGACCGGCCGTCCCGAGACGCTCGACGTCTTCGAGCCCGGCCGGGTTGCCGACTCGGTTGCCAAGCTGGGCCTGAACCACGTGGTGATCACCTCGGTGGACCGCGACGATCTCGACGACGGCGGGGCCGAGCATTTTGCCCAGACCATCCGCGCGATCCGGCACCGCTCGCCCGAGACCACCATCGAAATCCTGACGCCCGACTTCCTCAAGTCCAAGCCCGGCGCGCTGGAGATCGTGGTCGCTGCCCGCCCCGACGTGTTCAACCACAACCTCGAGACCGTGCCCGGCCTCTATCCTACCGTGCGCCCCGGCGCGCGTTACTTCCACTCGCTGCGCCTGCTGCAGCGGGTCAAGGAGATGGACCCGCATATCTTCACCAAGTCCGGCATCATGGTCGGCCTCGGCGAGGAGCGTCAGCAGGTCGTGCAGGTGATGGACGACATGCGCGCCGCCGACATCGACTTCCTGACCATCGGCCAATACCTGCAGCCGACGCCGAAGCACCACCGGGTGGACCGCTTCGTCACCCCGGACGAATTTGCTTCCTACGAGAAGGCGGCCTTCGGCAAGGGGTTCCTGATGGTCTCGGCGACGCCGCTGACCCGCTCGAGCTACCACGCCGGCGACGACTTCGCCCGCCTGCGCGCCGCCCGCGAGGCGAAACTCGCCAACGGCTGAAGCGCCGGGCAGCGATTTCGAAAGACAGGGAGGGGCGGGGCCGAAAGGCCGCGCCCCTTTTCCTTTTGCCTGCTCCTTTGGCCTGCCAGCCACAGGAAAGCACCCGATATCCCCTGCAATTCGCTGCGGGGCCAATAGACCCGCGAACTTCACAGACGGTTAATTGGCAGGGGCGCGACTATTATCTTTCGCAGACGAGATCTCTCACGATGGATAGGTCGGTATATCTGTCGTAAAGCGTGATCATATAGCGGACGCTGGACATTGCCTTCTGGTCGCCATGCGACAGCGGATTGCGCGAGAAAGCGCCAAATACTGTCCCGGTGGCGTCGACCACGACAAGCCCGGCGCCTTTCGCGTTCCAGGGGCTGTCCGGGCTGTATTTCGAGCCGAAGGGGCCATGGATGTTCCAGAGGCTTTTCGACAGGTGGCGCGAGCCATAGCTGCCCGTCTCGTTGCAGATGGAGTCCGGTTCCTGCGGGGCGCACGTCAGGCAGCCAGCAAATCTGCTCTGCGTGTCCGCGTCAAAGAGCAGGAGGTCGATGTCTTTCGCTTCGACGAAGGAGGCCGCAAACATGAACAGGAGCGGCAAAATCTTTAATATGGCCATGCAACAAAACCCGAGGCACAGAAAACACAAACTAGCTTACCATATTAGAATTGGGCCTGACCGCGGGGCTGTCCATATTAATTTGGAAGAATGTGAATTGATATATGGAGTGGCGTAATTTTGCGACGCCGTTCTTGGTATTCAGGTTGCAACTTTTTGTCGCAGGGCGGAATTGGAGCTGCCTCGGAGTCGGTCTCGCGAGGGGCGGTTCGGGCGGGCGAAGGCAGCTGGAAAGCTTCCTGGGTGTAAGTATCCGTAACTCCTCCGTAATTCCGATAGATTCCACACCATTGCAGAACCGGGAAATGCCGGGAAACAGCGGCACGGGTCACGTCGCGCAGGATCTTCGGTCAGGCTGACCCGCCGCAAGGTCTTTGCGCTCCGCCACCGCGCGTCCTAGGATCCCGAGGTCACGAGGGGAATGGGTGAGACATGCTGATCCGGGTCGGGGATGATCGCAGCGGGGTCATCGATCTTTTTCTAGCCGGTCTTCTGTCGTCCGTCTCGGGCGCACTGAATGCGGTCGGCTTTCTTATCGCGGGGTCGTTCACCGCAAATATGACGGGCAATATCTCGGCCTTCGCCGATCACCTCGCAAGCGGCGCGGTCCTGCTGGCGCTGTCCTTCCTGGGGCTGGTGGCGGCCTTCATCTTCGGCGCGGGCCTGGCGGCGCTGGCGATCCAGACCGGCGAGGCGCGGGGGCGGCGGGGGATCTATGCGCAGGCCATCGCGGTCGAGGGCATGCTGGTCCTCGCCCTTGGAGCGTTGCTCCTGATCTGGCCCGCCGCGCCGCAGGCGCTGCTGGTCATCGTGCTGAGCTTCGTGATGGGGCTGCAGAACGCGGTGACGACGATGATCTCGCGGTCACGGGTGCGCACGACGCATGTCTCGGGGATGGCGACCGACATCGGCATCGGGCTGGCGGTGCTCTTCACCAATATCGGCGCGCGTCGTGACACGCTGGCGAAGCTGCGGCTGCACAGCCTGACGCTGGCCTGCTTCGCGGGGGGCGGCGTGCTGGGCGCCGTGCTCTTCGGCAGCGTCGGGGCTTGGCTCTTCGCCATCTGTGCCGCGGTGCTCCTGCTGATCTCGGTCCCCGAGGCGCTGCGGGCCCGGCGTGGGTGGGGCTGAGCCGCCGCGGGACTTCAGGTTGTATACGAATGTATTCATTTAATTGCCTGATATAGCAGGATTAATTCCTTTACATTACCTTGGAGCGCGATAGTGTCGCCGCACCATCCCGGAGCCACCGCAATGCCGCCGATCAAAGACCACCCGCTGCGCTACGAGCTTGCCAACGAGCTTCATGCCCGTCCTTTCCCCTCGCTCGACGTGCCCTGCCGGGCGGTCTATCTTGCAGTCAAACGCCCGCATGATGCCGCCTCGCGCGATCGCGACGAGGATATCGCGCATCTGATCGAGCTGCTCGACCGCCACGGCGCGCAGCATCCGAAGCCCGATGCGCGGCACTACGCCGGGCGGATCGGCAAGGCCGAGATCAAGTGGGAGCTGCACACCGAGTTCGTCACCTACACCGCCTTCCTGCCGGGACTCGGCGATGTGCCCTTCGATCCGCGCGACTTCGGCGTCTTTCCCAAGGACTGGCTCGCGGCGATGCCCGGCGTTCGGATGACCTCGGCGATGATCCGCATCGTCGAGCGTCCGGCCGATCCCGCGCGGATCAAGTCCGACCTCGCCGACTGGTTCGTCACCGACAGCGTCGCGGTGAGTTCCATGCTCGACGGTGCGCTGGTGGCGGCGGGGGATTTCCATATCGACCCGGCGGGACACCAGCGCTTCGCCGTCTTCTCCAGCGAGGGCACCGGCGCGCAGCGGGTGGGGCGCGTCGTGCAGCGGATCTGCGAGATCGAGGTCTACAAGACCATGGCCATGCTCGGCTTTACCCGGGTCAGCGCGATCCGCGCCGATCTGACGCGGATCGACGAAAATCTCACCCGGCTATCCACCGAGATGACCAGCGGCGCCACCCCCGAGGAAGAGGTGCTGAGGGCCTTGCTCGGGGTCTCGGCAGAACTCGAGACGGTACAGGCGCAAAGTGCCTTCCGTCTTTCCGCCACGGCCGCCTACGAAGCGCTGGTCAACCAGCGTATCTCGGTGCTTCGGGAAGAGCGCTTCGAAGGGCGGCAGACCTTCCGAGAGTTCATGTCGCGGCGCTTTGATCCGGCCATGCGGACCGTCAAGAGCAGCGAGAAGCGGCTGGCAGAGATGTCGGCGCGGGCGATGCGGGCGGGCGAGCTTCTGCGCACCAGCGTCGAGGTCAAGCGCTCGGCGCAGAACCAGGAAATCCTCGCCAGCCTCGACCGCCGCGCCGACCAGCAGCTGCAATTGCAGACCACGGTCGAAGGGCTCTCGGTGGTGGCGATCTCCTATTATGCCGTCTCTCTGGTGGGGTATCTGCTCTACCCGGTTTCCGAGGCGGTGGGGGTCTCGAAAGGCACGCTCACGGCTCTGGCCGTGGTGCCCGTGGCGCTGCTGGTCTGGGCGGGCGTCCGGCGAATCCGCCATTCGGTGCAATAGCGGCGAAAGCGACTTTTCCCGCGAGAGGTTGGCACTTGCCCGCGCTTTGGTCTAAAGCGCAGGCAAGACCGACCCGGAGAGCATCATGCGCGCCAATATCTTCTGCATCAAATGGGGCACCGCCTTTGGCCCGGAATACGTCAACCGGCTGTATTCCGGCGTGCGCCGCCACATCGACCGCCCGGTGCGTTTCTTCTGCATGACCGAGCACGCCGAGGGGCTGCACCCGGATATCGAAATCATCGACCTGCCGGTGGAACCTTTCGCCGAGCCCATGGCCGCAGCGCTTGCCGTGGCCAACCGACAGGGCGCGATGCGCAAGGTCTCGCTGTTCCGCCCCGGGCTCGTGCCCGACCTCGACGGGCCGGTGCTGGGCTTCGATCTCGATGTCGTGATCACAGGGCCGCTGGGCGAGCTCCACGATCTTGCGCCGGGCACCGTCGCCATGCGCCACGACTGGACCGAAAAGCGCAAGGGACGGCCCACCGGCCACGGCTCGGTGTTCCGCTTCGATCCGGCGCAGCACGGGTTCCTTTACGAGGACCTGGCGGCGAACGCCTATGCCGAGGTCGAGAAAGCCCGCGGATCGGAACAGCGCTACACCTCGCACAAGGCGATGGATTGCGAAGTTTTCACATATATTCCGGACCCTTGGGTCGTTTCGTTCAAGTATGACTGCAACCCGTTCCCGGGAAATTGGCTGCATGCACCGCGCCTCCCCGAGGATGCCCGCGTGGTCTGTTTCCACGGCCATCCCAAGATGTCCGAGGCGCTCGAGGGCTATAACGGAAGCTTCATCCGTCATTCCAAACCCTGCGACTGGCTGCGCGAGCATTGGATCGACCGGGCGCAGGCGGATCTCGGCGCAGACTGGGCCTGAGGGCATTCCGGGTCTAAACCCAGACCGAAATTAACCGTTATGCTTGCCGAGCAAGCCGCCCGCGCGGTATGAGCGGCGTCAACATTGGGAACTTGATAGAGAGGCAGAGCAATGCGTCGCGTTGTGGTTACCGGGCTGGGGCTTGTTACGCCGCTGGCGGATGGGGTCGAGAAAAGCTGGGAACGTATTCTGGACGGGCAGTCGGGCGCCGGGCCGATCAAGGGCTTCGACACCGAGGGACTGACCACCACCTACGCCTGCGAAGTGCCGCTGGGCGACGGCTCTGACGGCACCTTCAATGCCGACACATACATGGAGCCGAAGGAACAGCGCAAGGTCGACACCTTCATCCTCTTCGGCATGGCCGCCGCGCAGCAGGCCGTCGAGGATTCCGGCTGGCTGCCGACCGAAAAGGAAGATCAGGAGCGCACCGGCGTTCTGATCGGCTCGGGCATCGGCGGGCTCAACTCGATCGCCAACACCGCCGTCATGATGCAGGAAAAGGGCCCGCGCCGCGTGTCGCCCTTCTTTGTGCCGGGCGCGCTGATCAACCTGATCTCGGGTCAGGTCTCGATCAAATACGGCTTCAAGGGACCGAACCACTCGGTGGTCACCGCCTGCTCGACCGGCGCACATGCCATCGGCGACGCGATGCGCCTCATCAAGTACGGCGATGCCGACGTGATGGTCGCGGGCGGCGCCGAGGCGGCGATCTGCAGGATCGGGATCGCCGGCTTCAACGCCTGCAAGGCGCTGTCGACCAAGCGTGCCGACGATCCGACCAAGGCCAGCCGCCCCTATGACGCCGACCGTGACGGCTTTGTCATGGGTGAGGGCGCGGGCATCGTGGTTCTGGAAGAATACGAGCACGCCAAGGCACGCGGCGCGAAGATCTACGCCGAGGTGATCGGCTACGGCCTTTCGGGCGACGCCTACCATATCACCGCCCCGTCCGAGGATGGCGACGGCGCCCTGCGCTCGATGGGCGCAGCGCTGAAGTCGGCGGGCCTCGAGCCGGGCCAGATCGACTACATCAACGCCCATGGCACCTCGACCATGGCCGACACCATCGAACTCGGCGCGGTCGAAAAGCTGCTCGGCGATCACGCCGGCAACGTCACCATGTCGTCGACCAAGTCGGCCACCGGCCACCTGCTCGGCGCCGCCGGCGCCATCGAGGCGATCTTCTCGATCCTCGCGATCCGCGACCAGGTCGCGCCGCCGACCATCAACCTCGACAACCCGGCGGTCGAGACGCCGATCGACCTCGCGCCCAATGCCAAGCGCGCGCGCAAGATTGAATATGCGCTGTCCAACAGCTTCGGTTTTGGCGGGACCAATGCGAGCGTGATCTTCGGGAAGGTCAGCTGAGATGTGGCGCAACATCGCCTCCAACGCGATGACCTTCCTGGTCGTGCTCGTCTTCCTCGCCGGGGGTTTTCTGCTCTGGGCGCAGAACGAGTACAGCGCGGAAGGGCCGCTGGCGCAGCCCATCTGCCTGCAGGTGCAGCGCGGCTCTAACTTTGGCCGCGTCTCGCGTGATCTCGCAGAGCAGGGGGCAGTCAGTTCGGACATGCTGTTCCGGCTCGGCGCGGATTACACCGACAAGACCGGTGCGCTGAAGGCGGGCTCCTATCTGGTGCCCGAGCGCGCCTCGATGTCCGAGATCACCGAGATCGTCACCAAGGGCGGCGCTTCGACCTGTGGCACCGAAGTGGTCTACCGCATCGGCGTGAACAGCGCCGAGGTGCAGGTGCGCGAGCTTGACCCCGAGACCGGGCGCTACGTCGAGCGGATCGAGTTCGATCCGGCCAGCGAGGAGCCGCGTCCCGAGGGCTACGATGAGGTCAAATCCGAGGTCGGGACGCGCTTCCGCGTGGCGCTGGCCGAGGGGGTGACGAGCTGGAAGGTGGTCGAGGAGCTGGGCTTGATTGACATCCTCGAGGGCGAGGCCGGCGACCGGCCCGCCGAGGGCTCGCTGGCGCCCGACAGCTACGAGATCAGCCCCGGTGACACGCGCGCCGACCTGATTGCCCGGATGACCCAGGCGCAGGAGGCGATCCTCGCGCAAGCCTGGGCCAACCGTGCCGAGGGCGTGCCCTATGCCAGCCCCGAAGAGGCGCTGGTCATGGCCTCCATCGTCGAGAAGGAAACCGGCGTCGCCGACGAGCGTCCGATGGTGGCCTCGGTCTTCGTCAACCGGATCGAGCGCGGCATGCGCCTGCAGACGGACCCGACGGTGATCTACGGGCTGACCAATGGCGAGGGTGTGCTGGGCCGTGGGCTGCGGCAGTCCGAGCTCCGCAAGCAGACGCCCTACAACACCTACGTCATCGACGGGCTGCCGCCGACCCCGATCGCCAACCCGGGCCGCGCCAGCATCGAGGCGGCGCTGAACCCGGCGCAGTCGGAGTATCTCTACTTCGTGGCGGACGGATCGGGCGGCCATGCCTTCGCGACGACGCTGGATGAGCACAACCGCAACGTCGCCAACTGGCGCAAGATCGAGGCGGAGAAGGCCGAGGGCAACTGAGGGCTGATCGGCGGAAACAGAAAAGGCCGGGCGCATTGCCCGGCCTTTTTCGTTCTGGCATCGCGCTGTGCTGAGCCGTGCGGCTCGAAGCCTCAGCCCTTCAGCACGCGTGCCAGTGCGCAGAATTGCTCGAGCGAGACCTGCTCGGCGCGCTCGGTGGGCTCGATGCCCGCCGCCAGCAGTTTCTCCTCGATGTCCGGTGCCAGCCCCTTGAGCGCGGCGCGCAGCATCTTGCGGCGCTGGTTGAAGGCCATGGCGACGACCCGCTCCAGCGTCTTGGCGTCGGCGGGGTAGCGCGGCTCGGGCAGGGCCTTGAGATGCACCACGGCCGAAGAGACCTTGGGCGGCGGGGTGAAGGCCGAGGGCGGCAAGCTGATCACGATGCGGGCCTCGCAGCGCCATTGCGCCAGCAGCGCCAGACGACCATAGGCCTTGGAGCCGGGCTGCGCCACGATGCGCTCGGCGACCTCGCGCTGGAACATCAGCGTCAGCGTCGACCAGAAGGGCGGCCAGTCGGTCGGGGTCAGCCAGCGCACCAGAAGCTCGGTGCCAACGTTGTAGGGCAGGTTGGCGCAGATCGCGATCGGCGGGGTCAGCTTCTCGAGCGGGTCGACCTGCAGCGCATCGCCGTTGATCACCTCGAGCCGGCCCTCGTAGTGCCGCGCGATTTCGTCGAGCGCCGGCAGACAGCGCGCGTCCTTCTCGACCGCGAGCACCCGGCGCGCGCCCTCGGCAAGCAGCCCGCGCGTAAGACCGCCCGGGCCGGGGCCAACCTCCAGCACGTCCATGCCCGACAGATCCCCCGCCGCCCGTGCAATCTTGGCAGTCAGGTTGAGGTCGAGCAGGAAGTTCTGGCCCAGCGACTTCTTGGCGCTGAGCTGATGCGTCGCGATCACCTCGCGCAGCGGAGGAAGGCCGTCGATCCCGCTCATGCTGTCATCTTTCCTTGAATACTTCGGGGTGGGCCCCAGAGCGAGGGGCAGAGCCCCTCTATACCCTTACCCCCGTGCCACGCCAGCCGAAAGCTCGGCGGCCATGCGCAGCGCCGCCAGCGTCGAGGAGGGATTGGCGAGCCCTTTGCCCGCGATGTCGAAGGCGGTGCCATGGTCGGGTGAGGTGCGCACGAAGGGCAGACCGAGGGTGACGTTGACCCCCTCGTCGAAGCCCAGCGTCTTGACCGGGATCAGCGCCTGGTCGTGGTACATGCAGACCGCCACGTCGTAGCGGGCGCGGGCCGCGGCGTGAAACATCGTGTCGGCGGGCAGAGGGCCGAGAAGCTCCATGCCTTCGGTGCGCAGCCGTTCGAGAAGCGGCGCGATCATCTCGATTTCCTGCCGTCCCATGCGCCCGCCTTCGCCGGCGTGCGGGTTGAGACCGGCGACCGCGATGCGCGGGTGGGCGATGCCAAAGCCCGCCATGGCATCATGGGTGATCCTCAGTCGCGCCTCGAGCAGCGCCGCGTCGAGCGCCTGCGGCACGTCCTCGAGGGCAATGTGGATGGTGGCGGGCACAACCTTCAGCTGGGGGCAGGCGAGCATCATCACGACCTCGGGCACGTTCCCGAGATGGGCGAGGAACTCGGTGTGACCGGGGAAGGCGAAGCCGCAGCCCTCGGCCAGCGCCTGCTTCGAGATCGGCAGGGTGCAGAGCGCCGCAGCCTCTCCGGACTGGCAGAGCTGCACGCCTCGCTCGATCGAGGCCACCACGCTCGCCGCCTGCGCCGGTTGCGGCACGCCCGGCACGCGGGGGCCGGGGAACTCCTGCGTCAGAACCGGCAGGCCGCGGGCCGCGACGTCGGCGGCCTCGGAGGGATGCTCGATCCGCACGTGCGGGACGGTGCCGGGCAGGTGACGCGGCTCGCCGATCCAGAAGAAGGGCAGCGAAGCGCCAAGCTCGGCCCAGCAGGCCTCGGCCAGTTCAGGGCCAATGCCCGCGGGCTCGCCGCAGGAGAGCGCGATCGGCAGGGCCCGGGCCGCGCTCATTTCTCCACGATATGGGCGTTGGCGCGCAGCTGCGACAGGTAGGCCTCGGACATCTGGTTGAGGCGCTGGTTGCGCAGCCCGATGGTCACCTGCTGGCGATCGGCATCGGCGGTGACCGTCGGGGTGCGGTTGCACAGCATGAGCACCATCAGCGTCTGGCCGTTCGAGCGGGTGAGCGCGGTCGAGATCTCGCCCGGGTCGAGCTTCGAGAGCTCATAGGCGACGTCGGTCGGCAGCTCGGACGGGGGGAGCGACTGGCGCTGCAGCACCTCGGCGGGCTGGCCCTTGGCAAAGGCGTAGAGATCGTCGCAGCGGTCGACCTTGCTGGCCAGCACGCGGGCCTTGGCCAGCGTCTCGGGAGTGCGGCCGCCGGCCATGTAGTAGGTGGCATAATCGACCGAGGCGATCTCGGGTGCAGCGTAGCCCGACTCTTCGAGCTGGCGCATCTGGAAGAGCGCCACGGCACCCTGGATCGGGATCGGCGCGGTGACCTCGCCCGGCGAGAGACCGATCACCAGCGGCCGCAGCACCGGCGGCAGCGCCGAGAGATCCTGCCAGGGCAGGCGGCCACCCTCGCCGCGGGTGGCGGTGGCGGAATACTCGCGCGCCGCGGCGGAGAACTCGGCGGTGGAGCGGTAGCGCGAGATGCGCTCGGCGAGGCTCTGCACCTGCGCTTCGGTACCCGGACGGATCGGGATGATGATCTCGGAAAGCAGCACGCGCACGTTGGAACCGGTGCCGCTGCCGGAGAGGGCTCGGTCGACCTCCTCGTCGCTGACGGTGGCGCGGGACTGGAAGCGGACCTGGACAAGCTGGCGCCAGGAGAGGCCGGCCGTCACGAAGTCGCGGAAGGTCTGCTCGTCGACGCCATTCTGGCCGAGCACGCCGACGAACTGCTCGAGGCTGAGATTGCCGCGCTGCGCGAATTCCGCCATGCCGTCGGTGACTTCCTCTGCCGACGGATCGATGCCCGCATCCTTTGCGGCCTGCAGGCGCAGGCGGTCGTCCACCAGCTGCTCACGGGCGAGCTTCATCGGATCAGAGCCGGAATTCAGCACTTCGATCATCCGCGCGCGCTGCTGGATCTCGTAGTTGGTGATCACCATCTCGTCGACAAGGATCGCAGGCGAGAAGAGCCCCTGCGCAAGCAGGGCTGCCGGGGCGAGCGCTAGGCCTGCGGCACAGACGACGGCGCGGAGGAAACGGGAGGGGATCACTTGCATGTGCGTCGATACTCCTTGGCGCTTTCCGAGGTGCCGAAGCCAGTCAGCGCCACGGAGAGGCCGTAATCGGTGGACGGTTCCAGGTTGGTCGAGGACGCGTACTTGCGCGTCACCGAGAAGTCGACCTGGACGCATTCATTGCGGTATTGCAGGCCCATGCCCGCGCGGTCAAGCCGTTGATCGGCAAGGTCGTAGCGCCATTCCGCCGAGCCGGTCCAATTGGTGGCGAAACGGTAGCTGCCTTCGAGCGACCATTCCGACTGGGTCTCGTCGCGTTCCTCGGCGGCGTCCTGCACCAGGAAGAGGTAGGAGGCGCCGAGATCGATCCAGTCGTTGGACCAGTCGACCCGCGCTTCTGCCTTGGTGAGATCGCTGATCCCGGCGAGCAGTCCGCGCGCCGAGATGGTCAGCCCGGTGTCATTGCTGAAGCCGGCGGCGACGAGCCAGTCCGACAGCTGGCTGTCGAGACCGGAGGACTGGCTGAAGTCCGGGTCTGCCTCGTCCTGCCAGACGCGGCCCAGGGTCATCCCGGCGCGCCAGCCCTCGGGCGCCTCGTGCAGCCAGCGCAGGCCGGTGGCAAGGGTCTGGCCGTGCTCGCGCCGGTCGGCGGCGGGAAAGCGCGAAAGCGCCAAAAGATTGGCCTCGTCGAATTCGACGCGGGTGCTCTCGTCGGCGACGATGTTGACTCGCGTGCCGCCCACCAGCCCGTATTGCATCACCGGCTCGAGCAGCGTGTGGCCGCCACCCGCGTCGTGGCGGACCAGCGGCCAGCGCAGCTCGAGCGCGGTGCCGCCCATAGCGCGCGACACATCGCTGTCCGAGCTGCTGTCCTGCCGGTAGGCGTAACGGTCGAACCACAGCTCGGTGGTCAGCCCGAAGCGCAGCCCGCCGTCGAGCGTCCAGCGCCGGCGCCAGCTCGCCTCGGCGGTGAGCCGGGCCACGTCGCGCCCGTCGATGTCCCTGGAAGAGGTGCGGTAGTGCCCGTGCACCTCGGTGCCGAGCCGCAGCTCGCCGCCGAGCCGTCCGCCGGGGAAGAAGCGCTTCTCGTAGGTGCTGTCAAAGATCCACGACGGCAGCAGCGCATCCTTTTCCGAGGCGCGCAGCGACTGGTAGTGCGACAGCCCGAGCCGCAGCAGGTCATCCGAGCGCGCCCGCGAAATCTCGATCGTGCTGTCGAGACGGTCGAGGTCGTCGTAGTCGTAATCGTTGAGATAGGCCTCGTCGCTGACCATCTTGAGGTCGAAGTCGAGCTGGAACTCGTTGCGCAGGCCGAAATTGCCCTCGGCGAAGAGGTAGCCGCGGGTCTCGTCGGTGGTCAGCGTGTCGCGGGTCAGCGCGCCGTTGAGCTCGATATCGCCGTTGGCGAAGGCGCGGCGGTAGCGCGTCTCGAGCGTCTTTGTGACCGGTGAGATATAGGGGGTGAGCGTGACGTCCTGATGATCGCCGATCGGGATGAAATAGGGGACCTTCACGCCGAAGCCGAGTAGGGTGGTCGTGCGGTACGAAGGAACCAGGAAGCCGCGGGTCCGTTCGAGCGTGGGGTCGGGCAGGCGCAGGCTCGGGACCCAGAGGATCGGCACGTCGAGCACCCGCAGCTGCGCGCCCTCGAAGTAGATCTGCTGCGCCTCCTGATCATGCACCACCCGGTCGGCGCGGATCGACCACAGCGGGACCTCGTCGGCGCCGCAAACCTGGCAGGAGCTGACCGCGACGCGGCTGAGCTGGGTGAAGCGCCCCTCGGCCCGGCGCGCCTCGACGGCGGCGAGCTGGAGCTGCTCTTCCATGACCATGCGCGCGCCGGTGAGGATGCCGTCGCGCAGGCCCTCTTCCAGCTCTGCGCTTTCGGCCAGCAACAGGTTGCCCGAGGCGTCGGTGATCCGCACGGGCCCCTCGATATGCAGGGTTCCGGCTTTCTGGTCGTAGACGATCCGGCTTGCCGCCAGCCGCGTGCCATCCTGCAGCGCCTCGACATTGCCCTGCGCGATCAGCCGGTTGCCATTCTCGACAAAGACCTCGTCGGCGACGAGGATCGCCGGGCCCTGGCCCTCAGCGGGGGCGGTCGTGGTGCTGGTCTGGGCGCGCAGCGGCAGGGGCAGCGCGGCGCTGAGTGGCAGGCTCAGGGCCAAGGCCGCCGCGAGCAGTCGGGTCTGGGGGGTCATCCTTCCTCCATCTGGAGCACCAGCCCGAGGGCCAACAGAAGCGCGGCGACGGGCGGCACCCACGCGGCCAGCATCGGGTTGAGCTGGCCATTCTCGCCGAGGATCTGCGCGAAGTTCCGCACGTAGTAAAGCCCGAAGCCGAGCATCACCGCAGCAAGCACCGACAGGCCGGTGTTGGCCAGCCGCGCCGGGCGCATGGTGAAGCCCGCGGCGACGAGCACCATCGCCACGAGGAAGATCGGCTGGGCCAGCTCGGACTGTAGCCAGACGATGTGGCGGCGGGCCGAGAAGCCGGCCTCTTCCAGCCCGCGGATGAAGGCTGGCAGCTCCCAGATGGGGATCGCCGAGGGCTGGCCGAAACGGTCGCGGATCCCGTCCTGCGTCAGGTTCGAGGGCAGGCGCATCTCGTCGAAGGTCTGGGCGGATTGCTCGGGGTTGCCGACATCGCCCAGCGGCCAGACCTTGGCCTTTGTCAGCACCCAGTCTCCGGCCTCGAGCTCGGCGCGCTCGGCGATGATCCGCTGCTCGGGGCCGCCTCCGGGGGCGTAGCTGACGAAGCTCACGTCGAAGAGCACCGTGGCATCGGGGTTGGTGCGGCTGGCACGGATGACGGTCTGCGCGCCGTCGGCGCCCTGCCGCAGCCAGAGCCCCTCGGCGCCGATCGACAGCACCGAGCCGCCGTCGCTGTCCCATTCCTGTTCGAGATCGGCCGCGCGCTTCGAGGTGGCGGCCACGATCGGGTTGAGCATGCCCACCGCGAGCCCGGCGATCACCAGCGCCACGCCCACCGGCCCCATCAGCGCGGCGAGTCCCGAGCGCCCGGCGGCGCGGCTGACCACCAGTTCGGAGCTGCGCGCCAGCGAGATGCACATGGAGATGGCGGCAAGGATCGTCACCAGCGGCAGGATCGAATAGGTGCCGCCGGGCAGGTTCAGAAGGGTCATGTGAACGACCTGCCCGAAGCTCACCTCATCGCCGAACTTGCGCAGCTGCTCGACCAGATCGACGAGGAAGAAGAACAGCGCGAAGATCAGCGCGATGGCGAGGAAGAACCGCAGGAAACGCCGGGCGAAGTAGAAATGCAGGATCATGCCGCGGCTCCGGGAGCGGGGGATTTGCGCGCGGTCCGGCCCGGGCGGCGCATGCGCGAGGCCTGCCAGAGCATGGCGCCGGTGATCGCGAAGCCGGTGAGGCTGGGCAGGTAGATCAGCGGCCAGAGCGCGCCATTGGCCCGCACGGGGGTCGAGACCGAGCTTTCGATGATCTTGATCAGCACCAGCAGGAAGATGGCCCCGATGATCTGCCGGGTGACCCCGAAGCGCGAGAAGCTGCCGGTCATCAGCGCGGCGTAGCCGATCAGCGCGGCCACGACGCAGAGCAGCGGCTGCTCGAAGCGCATGTGCGCCTCCTCGAGCACTTCGCCGACCGAGTCGTTGACCTCGATGGCCACGGCCTCGGTATCGGTCAGCAGCTCGAGCGTGCCGATCTGCCGGGCGCGGCGGCCGGGGCGGCGGTCGGGGGTGATCAGGCTGGAGATGTCGTAGGTCAGATCCTCGAAGGTCGTGGTCGACAGCGCCTTGTCCGAGCGGCGCAGGGTCTGGGCGGTGCCCTCGACCATGGTCAGCATCGTGGTGTCGGACTCGCTGCGCACGATATAGGCGGTGCGGGCGGTGTAGATCACCTCGCGGTCCTTCAGACGGCGGTCCGACAGGAAGACGTCGCGCAGCTCGCCTTCGGGCGAGATCTCGCGGATGTAGAAGGTCACGCCCTTGGCCGGGTGCAGGAAGGTGCCCTCGTGCAGCAGCCGGGCCGAGACCGAGCCCGAGATTTCCGCCTCGCGCTCGCGCAGCTGGCCGTAAGAAAGGGGCACCAGAACATGCGCCAGCACCGCCATCATTGCGCCGATGATAAGCCCGAAGACCAGCACCGGCCGCGCCAGCCGCCAGGGCGAGTAGCCGGTGGCCTGCACCACGGTCAGCTCCGAATCGTTGCTCGAGCGGTTGATCACGTAGACCGAGGCGGCAAAGGCCGCGATGGGCAGCACGATGGCGATCACCGCCGGCAGGCTGAGCAGGGTGAATTCGATGAAAATGCCGCCGGAATGGCCATCGGCGATCAGGTCGCCGAACAGGTTCACCGCGCGGTTCACCCAGTAAACCATCACCAGCACCAGCGAGAAAAACCCGAACAGGACCATGAGCTGCGACAGCATGTATCTGTCGAATCTCTGCACTTCACTTCCCCCGGTTTTCCGTTGGCGACGACCCTAGACGATCGCTCTTCGCGGGAAAAGGTGCCTCTGGTCAAGCCGATTGCGGCGCTCTAGGAGTCTTGGACCGGACACAATGACGACAGACAAGCAGGGAAGGCGGGCGAATGACCCAGTTGCGCACATTCGAATTTTCGGCGGTGGACCTCGACGGGCTGGCGGAGCGGCAGGGCAGGATCGCGCTGCTGGTCAATACCGAAGGCCGGATGAGCCCCGGTGCGCGCCGGCTGAACCGCCTGACCAAGGGGGCGCTGGCGCGGCTGCTCGAAGCGGAGCGTTGGGAAAAGGCCAAGGCGGGCGAGGTGATCTCGCTGGCCTATCCGGCCGGGCTGGCCGCCGAGGCGCTGGACGTGGTGAAGCTCGAGCGCCGTCCCTCTGTTGCCGAGGCGCGCAAGGCGGGCGCGGCACTGGCCTCGGTCGCAGGCGGCAAGGCGCTGACCCTGGTCGGCGAGAGCACCGCGCGGCTGGAGCATCTGGCGCTCGCGTTGGCGCTGCGCGGCCATGCGGTGGTCAATCACAAGTCCGAGAGCGCCGAGGCGCCCGAGCCCGCGACCATCCTCTGTGCCAAGCCTGAAGAGACCGGCAAGGCCGCGGCCTCGCTGCTGGCGGTGGCCGAGGGCGTCGCCTTTACCCGGGATCTCGTGAGCGAGCCGGCCAACGTGTTGACCACCGAGGAATTTGCCGCGCGGCTCGAGGCGCTCACCGAGCTCGGCGTCGAGGTCGAGGTTCTCGAAGAGGAGCGCATGGCCAAGCTTGGCATGAACGCGCTGCTGGCCGTGGGGCAGGGCTCTGCCGCGCCGTCGAAAATGGTGGTGATGCGCTGGAAGGGTGCCGAGGGCGATCCGCTGGCGTTGGTCGGCAAGGGCGTCGTCTTTGACACCGGCGGCATCTCGCTGAAGCCGGGGCCGGGCATGGAAGACATGACCATGGACATGGGCGGCGCGGGCACGGTGGCAGGCGTGATGAAGGCGCTGGCCCTGCGCAAGGCCGCGGCGCACGTCGTTGGCCTCGTCGGCCTCGTCGAGAACATGCCTTCGGGCACCGCGATGCGCCCGGGCGACATCGTGACGTCGATGAAGGGCGATACGATCGAGATCCTCAACACCGACGCCGAGGGCCGGCTCGTGCTCTGCGATGTGCTGTGGTACGCGCAGGAACACGTGAAGCCCGCCGCGATGGTCGATCTGGCGACCCTCACCGGCGCCTGCATCGTCGCGCTTGGCCATGAGAACGCGGCGGTATTCTCCAACGAGGACGGCTTCGCCGAGGACTTCCTCAAGGCCGCCAAGACCGAGGGCGAGGGCGCCTGGCGCATGCCGCTGGGCCAGGCCTATGACGACATGCTCAAGTCGCCGCTGGCGGACATGAAGAACATCGGCGGGCGGCCCGCGGGCTCGATCACCGCGGCGCAGTTCCTCAAGCGGTTCGTCAGGGATGACATGCCTTGGATCCACCTCGATATCGCCGGGGTGGCCAAGTTGAAGTCCGCTTCGCTGCTGGCGCCTGCCGGGGCGACCGGCTGGGGCGTGTTGTCGCTGGACCGGATGATCCGCGACCGCTTCGAGCGCAAGGATGGCTGAGCCAGGCGCGCTGCCGCCCCGGGCGCCCCGCGCCCGGGTGCGAAACATTGATCCGATGACAGGAGGCTGGCGCGCATGGGTGTCGCGATGTTCTACCACCTGACCCAGAGACCGGTCGAAGAGACCCTGTCGATGCTGCTGGAAAAATCGCTGGCGGCGGGCTGGCGCGTGGCGGTGCGCGGCGGCGATCCGCAGCGGCTCGACTGGCTCGACGAACGGCTCTGGTTGGGCCGGGACGACAGCTTCCTGCCGCATGGCCGCGCCGGTGGTCCGCATGACGCGCTGCAGCCCGTGCTGCTGACCGATCGCGCCGAGATGCCCAACGGCGCATCCTGCCTGATGTCGGTGGATGGGGCGGAGGTCTCGCCCGAGGAGGTGGGCGCGATGGAGCGGGTCTGTATTCTTTTCGACGGCATGGACCCGCGGGCGCTTGATGTGGCGCGTGGGCAGTGGCGGGCGCTCACCGGCGCCGGAGTGACCGCACAATATTGGTCCGAGGAAAGCGGGCGCTGGGAAAAGAAAGCCGAGTCCTGAAAGTTTGGCTGTCACGAAATCATCACGCATTTGGCGTGGTGGCAAATGTGTGACTCGCCTTTAGGATGATCCTATTTGACATATGCGCTAATTTCCGCCCATTCTGCCAATTGAGAGGCAGGATTGCAGTCTCTGGAAAAATGGCAAAAAAATAGAAAATTTCTTGAAAAATATGACAGCACTGTCGCCCCGCTTACACAGATCGGCGAGAATCCTCCTAAACCGTGATTGCACGCCCGACCGCTGCGAGTTGTATCCTAGGGCTTGGGCGTGTCTTACACGGTGTTTTCCGTGTGAGGGTGAGGGTTACCAAGTAACGGCCATTCCAGAGTCGTCCTCCGCCGCACCCCATGGACCGGAACGTTCCGGTCCGGGGTACGGCAGACGCGGCTCTGGAATGGCCATTTCCCGTTTTCATCCCGCGCGGCGGATGTTTTCGCCGATGAGCCGACGGATTTCCGCCGAGACGCCCGCCTGTGCCGGTGCTCGCGACAGATTTATGTGTTTTGCCCTTGCGTCACTTGACCAAGCGGCTATCGGACTGACTTCATGACAACTCCTATCGAATACGGGCCTTTGCTCGACTGCCCGCTGTTTGACGGCCTCAGCCGAGAGCAGAAAGAAACCCTTCTTTCCGAGTGCACCCTGCAGCGCTTCGACGCGCCGACCGATATCCTGCGGCAGGGAGAAACGACGCCGGTCATGTACCTGATCCTGAAGGGCCGGGTGGAGGTGATCTACCTCGACAAGCAGGGCAATGCCGCGGTGCTGCATGTCGCCGGACCAGGCGAGGTGCTTGGCGAGGTCGAGGGCCTGTCGGGCACCCCCTGCTCGTCGAGCTGCCGGACCCTGCCGGAAGCGATGGTGCTGGCTTGCTCCTTTGAGCTGCTGCTCAAGCACATTCCGCCGGCGCTGTTGCTGCGCAATTCCGCCGCGATCATGCAGACCCGGCTGACCCGCGACAACGAGCTTCGGGCCATCGCGCAGTTCTTCTCGGTCGAGGAGCGGCTGCGCATGTACTTGCACCAGTTCACGACCGAGGCCCACCGCGAGGCCCGGCTGAGCCAGTCCTACCTCGCCTCGATGGTGGGCTGCTCGCGGCAGACGATCAACAAGCTGCTGGGCGACCTGCGGCGCGACGGGGTCATCGAGATCCGTCGCGGCGCCATCGCGGTGCTCGACCGCGAGCGGCTGAAGATCGAGGTCTGACGCTTAGCGCCGCTCCAGCACCATCTTGCCACCCGCGATCTCGAGCCGGTCAAAGCGCTGCAGGTAGCTCATGCCGAGCAGCGAGTTGTCCATCTCTCCGCCGTTGACGAAGGCAGGCAGGTTGCGGTCCTCGAAGCTTCCAAGGGTGACGGTACCGAGCCGGACCGGCGCGGTCTCGACCGCGCCATTCGCGGTGCGGGCGCTGGAGTGGAAGGCAAGGTCCGCGGTGGCGATGCCGATGCGCGCGGCGTCCTGCCGGTTCAGCACCACGCCGGTGGCGCCCGTGTCGACCACGAAACGCACCGGCGTGTCATTGATCTGAAGCGTCAGGTAGTAGTGCCCGTCGGACGCTCGCGGCAGCTCGATCCGGCCCGCCTCGGCAAAGACCGATTGCTGCGGGCTCACCGTGTGGCGGATGTCGTCCCAGAGCCCGAAGGCCGCGATCACCCCGAGAAAGATCAGCCCCCAAGCCGCCAGTTGCTGCAGCTTCTGCATCAGCCGGCCGCGCTGCTGTATGAACATCCACAGGACCAGCGCCGCCAGAAGCAGCCCGAGGTACCCCAGCCGGCCGATTTCGAATTCAGACAAATGCGCGCCCCCCATGCTTGGGACCAATGTAGGGGCTGCGCCCGCGCTCTGCGAGTCTCAGCCGAAAACGCCCGACCAGTCTATGCCGCGGATGCCGTCGATGACGAATTGCACCGCGAGCGCCGCCAGCAACATGCCGAAGAGCCGGGTGACGACGACGATCCCCACGTGGCCCAGAGCGCGCTCGATGGGGCCGGCGACGAAGAAGCAGGCGAGGGTCATCAGCAGCACGATCACCAGCACGCCGAGGATCATCGCGGTCTCGAGCGGACCGGGTGAATGTCCGACCAGCAGGATGATCGTGGCGATGGCACCGGGGCCGGCGATCAGCGGGATGGCGATGGGGAAGATCGACGGATCGGGCATGACCTCGTCCTCGACCTTGTCTTCGCGCCGCTTGGTGCGGCGCTCGAAGAGCATGTCGAGCGCGGTGATGAACAGCAGCAGCCCGCCCGAGATGCGGAAGGCCGACATGGAAATGCCGATGAATCCGAGCACCGCCTCGCCGAAGAAGGCGAAGAGCATGAGGATCGCCAGCGCGGTGATGCAGGCCCGGATCCCGACCGCGCGCCGATGCGCGGCATCGGCGCCCTGGGTCAGCGCGATGAAGACCGGGGTCAGCCCGATGGGGTCGATCACCACGAAAAGCGTGGCGAAGGCGCTGATGATCAAGGCCATGTCCATGGGTACTGGCTAGGGCCTCGCGCGGGCGCTGTCCAGAAAAAGCCTGCCGGCTCAGCCGGCTTCCGCCGTTTCGAGCTTCTCCATTGCCGCTTCCCAGAGCGCCTCGGCGCGGCGCAGCCCGTCCATGACTTCGGCGTACTTGCGGTTCCAGGTCTCCAGCTCGCCCGCTCGGGTCGCCTCGTAGAGCTCGGGGTTGGCGAGCTTGGAGGCAAGCTTCTCGCGCATCTCCTCGATCTTGGCGACGCGCTCTTCGCACTTGCGCGCCTCCGAGCGCAGCGCGAGGACCTCGTCACGGCTGGCGCGCTTCGGCTTCGGCGCGGCCTTTTCGGCCTTGGCGGGCTTTGCCGGCTTGTCCTGCGTCAGCAGCATCTTGCGGTAGGCCTCGAGGTCTTCCTCGTAGGGGGTCACCGTGCCGTCCTTGACCAGCCACAGACGGTCGGCAACCAGCCCCAGCAGGTGCATGTCGTGCGAGACAAGGATCACCGCGCCGGAATAGGCGGTCAGCGCCTCGACCAGCGCTTCGCGGCTCTCGATGTCGAGGTGGTTGGTCGGCTCGTCGAGGATCAGCATGTGCGGCGCATCGAGCGTTGCCAGCAGCAGCGACAGGCGCGCCTTCTGCCCGCCCGAGAGGCGCCCGACCTCGGTCTCGGCCTGGTTGGCACCGAGGCCGAAGCCCGCCAGCTGCGCGCGCAGCTTCGAGGGGGCACTGTCGGGACGCTCGCGCTGCAGGTGCTGCAGGGGCGTTTCGTCGAGGTGCAACTCGTCGACCTGGTGCTGGGCGAAATAGCCGATGCGCAATTTCGAACTGGACGTCATCTTGCCGTCCATCAGCGCCAAACGCCCGGAAAAGAGCTTCGACAGTGTCGACTTGCCCTGGCCGTTGCGGCCGAGCAGCGCGATGCGGTCGTCCTGGTCGATGCGCAGCGAGAGCTTGCGCAGCACCACCTTGTCGCCATAGCCGGTGGAGGCATTCTCCAGCGCCAGGATCGGCGGCGAGAGTTCGTCGGGCTGCGGGAAGGTGAAGACGCGCTTGGCGGCCTCCTCGGGCGGGGTGATCCGCTCCATCTTCTCCAGCATCTTCACGCGTGCCTGCGCCTGACGGGCCTTGGAGGCCTTGGCGCGGAAGCGGTCGACGAAGCTCTGCAGGTGGGCGCGGCGCTCGTCCTGCTTCTTGGCCGCTGCCGCGAGCACGGCGCGGCGTTCGGCGCGGGTGCGCGCGAAGGTGTCGTAATTGCCCTGGTAGAGCACCAGCTTGCGCTCCTCGAGGTGGAGGATCGCGCCGACGGCCCGGTTCAACAGGCCGCGATCGTGGGAGATCACGATCACCGTGTGCGGGTAGCTCTGCAGGTAGCTCTCGAGCCAGAGCGCCCCTTCGAGGTCGAGGTAGTTGGTCGGCTCGTCGAGGAGCAGCAGGTCAGGCTCGGCAAAGAGAACGCCGGCGAGCGCAACGCGCATCCGCCAGCCGCCCGAGAAGTCCGAGCAGGGGCGCTGTTGGGCCGCCTCGTCGAAGCCGAGGCCCTTGAGGATCGTCGCGGCGCGCGCCTCGGCGGACCAGGCGTCGATGTCCGCGAGACGGGTCTGGATGTCGGCGATGCGGTGCGGGTCGGTGGCGGTCTCGGCCTCGGCCATCAGCGAGGCGCGCTCGAGGTCGCAGGCCAGCACGGTCTCGATCAGGGAGACATCCGAGGCAGGCGCCTCCTGCGCCACGCCGCCGATCTTGGCGCGGGCGGGCAGCTCGATCTCGCCGCCATCGAGCGTGAGCTCGCCGCGGATGAGCCGGAAGAGCGTGGTCTTGCCCGCGCCGTTGGGACCGACGAGGCCAACCTTGTGGCCCGCGGGAATCACGGCGGAGGCCTCCTCGAGCAGAGGGCGGCCTTCGACGGAATAGGAGATGTCTCGAATACTCAGCATGGCGCCGCCATAGCAGAGCCTTCGGGCGGGCAACATCCCCCTTCGTGCATATCGCGCTTGCCCGGCGTTTCTGCCTACGCCGATGACGCGATGTGCGTATTTGGAAAGGGAAGAAAGGTGGCACTGCCTAGCGTCTTGTCTTTCCAAAATGCGCCGGGGTGAATTGGCCGTGGGACAAGAGGGGCAGAGCCCCTTTCTGCCTGTGGAAGAGGCAGCGGGGGCCACGGGGTCTTCCCAATTCCTCAACCCCATGGTAACGCCCCCACCAGAGAATGCTGGCCGGGCCGTTGCCCGGCCTTGTGACATTGGAGAGACCAAAATGGCCGTCGAACGCACCCTTTCGATCATCAAGCCCGACGCAACCCGCCGCAACCTGACCGGCAAGATCAACGCCAAGTTCGAGGAAGCGGGCCTGCGCATCGTTGCGCAGAAGCGCATCCAGCTGACCCCGGCGCAGGCTGGCGAGTTCTACAAGGTGCACGCCGAGCGCCCGTTCTACGGCGAGCTGTGCGAATTCATGGCCTCCGAGCCGGTTGTCGTGCAGGTGCTGGAAGGCGAAGGCGCGATCGCCAAGAACCGTGAAGTGATGGGCGCCACCAACCCGGCCGACGCCGCAGAGGGCACCATCCGCGCAGAGTTCGCCGAGTCGGTCGGCGAGAACTCGGTGCACGGCTCGGACGCTCCGGAAACCGCGGCCGAAGAAATCGCCTATTTCTTCTCGGGCCTCGAGCTCGTCGGCTGAGCCTGACGCTCAATCACCGCAAATAGAAAGGCGCCCCGCGGGGCGCCTTTTTGCTGTCCGACCGTCTGGGCCTCAGGCAGCGACCTCGTTGGGTTCGGCTGAGCCTGCGCCGCCGGGCGCGTGGCGGCTTTCCAGCCAGCGTCGCAGCAACCCAGCGTTGCGGGTGTTGGCGCGATAGCCGACGTCAAAGATGTCGCCCACCAGAGGCACGAGACCCACCAGCCAGTCGACCGCGAGGTTTGCGCCCATCTGTCCGAGCAGCGGCTTGGGCGCGCCCATGGCGTGCGCCTCCTTGACGATCCAGACCGCCGGAGCGAGCGCCAGCGTGTCGCCGATGCCCGGAACAAGGCCGAACACCGCGTCCCAGCCGAAGCGGATCGGGGTGAAAGGAATGCGGTACGCCCGATCCATCCGCCGTGCCCAGCGGTCGATCTTGTCGAGCCGCTGGAAGTCGGGGTGGAGCGTGTGTTCGCGGGCGGCCATGGCGATCACACGTGCTGTTGTTTCGGCCCGGTGCGGGCGATGATCCAGATCGCGTGCACGATGCCGGGGATGTAGCCAAAGATCGTGAGCAGGATGTTGATCCAGAAATGCTTGCCGAGGCCGACCTGCAGGAACACGCCGAGCGGCGGCAGCAGGATGGCGAAGATGATGCGGATGAGGTCCATGTCGGCCTTCCTTTCAGATGAAGGATGTGTTGGCAGATCAACACGCAGACCCACGGCAAGGTTCCTGTGCCCGCACGGAGGCGCGGGCCAAGAGCTTGTTTCTGATGGGCAGAAAGGCGCTATTTGCGGGGGCGCCTGCTCGGGTCGATGACCCCGATCTCGTCGAGGATTTTCTCGATGCCGTCCAGCGGCGCGTTGCCCTTTCGTTCGGCAACCAGCGCGTCGAAGCGGCTGCGCAGCTCTTCCTTTTCTTTGCCGCGGGCGTCGTTCCATGGGCGCCCCTGCAGCGCCATGTGCAGCACGTAGAAGCCGATGAAATGCGGCCTCGTGCCATGGGCGAGCAGGCGGCGGTAGGTCTCGTCGGCGCCGAGCGCGCGCAGCGTCTCGGCATCCGCGATCCCGGCGCGCCGGCAGGCCGATTCCACCGCTGGCCCGAGGTTGCGGATGCTGGAGATCGGCGTGCCGGACACGGACTCAGGCTGCCTTGGCGAGCGTTGCGGCAAAGCCGGTGAGGGTCGTGAGCGCCTCGGCGAATTCTGCGTCGGGGATGGTCAGCGCGACGCGCAGGAAGCCCGCGGCGGAGGGGCCGAAGCTTTCGCCCGGCATCACCGCGATGCGGTGGGTGTCGAGCAGGGCGTCGGCAAAGGCGATGCCCGAGAGGCCGGTCGCGCGGATGTCGAGGAAGAGATACATGGCGCCGCCAGAGGGCACGAGGCCGACGACGCTCTGCCGGGAGAGGATCTGCTGCGCCAGCGCGCGGCGGCGGCGGAAGGGCTGGGCGACGCGCGGCTCGAGCTTGGCGTCGGCAGTCAGGGCGTAGAGCGCGGCGTCCTGGATGTAGCCGGGCACCCCGTAGGTGGTGTTTGTCGCCAGATCGATCAGCGCTGCGATGGCGGGCTCGGGGGCGATGAGCCAGCCGATGCGGCTCCCCGTCATCGCGTGGCTTTTCGACAGCGAGCCGATGACCATGGTGCGCTCGGCCATGCCGGGCAGGGCGCGGGGGCTGAGATGTTCGCCCTCCCAGATCTGCGTGTCGTAGACTTCGTCCGAGATCAGCCAGAGATCTTCGTCGCGGGTGACTTCGGCGAGGCTCTCGAGCACCGCGCGGGGGTAGACGGCACCGGTGGGATTGCTCGGCGAGTTGACCAGCAGTGCCGAGGCACCGGTCTCGCGCGCCTTGCGGCGCACCTCGCCCGCATCCGGGAAGAAACTGTGCTCGGGGCGCGTGGCGATGGTGTGCGGCACGGCGCCAGCGGCGCGGAGGGTGCCGGGGTAGGTGACGTAATGCGGCTCGATCATCAACGCGGCGTCGCCGGGATTGCAGGCGGCCATATGCGCGGCAAAGAGCGCCGATTGGCCGCCGGGGGTGACCAGAACATTGTCCCGCGTGGTGGCGACGCCGGTGCGCGCGGTGACGCGGGCGGCGATGGCGTCACGCAGGGCCGGGATGCCGGGCACCACGGCATAGCCGGTGTGGCCGGCGGTGGCGGCGCGGTGCATCTCGGCCAAGATCGACGGGTCGGTGCGCTCGTCGGGCTCGCCGATGGTCAGCTCGGTGACCCGAACTCCGGAAGCACGCAGGGCGCGGGCCTTGTAGAAAATCTCCCATCCGTCGCCGCCCCCGGCGTTGAGTGAGGTGATGCGACGGGAGAGAGAAGGCATGGCGGGCTCCGCGAACTCGAATATCGGACCGTTGTGCCAGAGCGCGAAAGGGGCGGCAAGAGAGGCCGGGCGCGGCGCCGGGCGCGCGCTGTGTTCATGGTGTATTGTTTATTGTTAACAGTTGTTTAGGATATGCCGCGCGGCCTGGTCATCTTGACTTTTCGGACGCTCTTTGGTAGCGTTCGTGCATGCTGGACGAAATGGGCAGGCGGCCCCGGGGTGACCCCGGTGGCCGTTTTTTCGTTTGGCGGCAGGGTGCCACGACCCCGGCAAAGACCGGCGCGAGCCCCCTGCGAGGCATGACACCTACAGGCAAGAAAGGTATCGAGCGATGATCCTCATCCATCTCGAAGAAGAACTCTCCCGTCTCGAAGAGGAACGGGAGCAGCTGGCCGACATGCTGCGGCATCTCGGAAGCGACATGCGGCGCCTGCGCGACCGCTTCGACGAAGACGGCACCTTGGACAAACCGGAGACCAGCAAGGCCGCGGCGGATCTGCGCTATTGGCTGAAGGTCGCCCATGAAACGGAGGCTCAGATCAGGAATGTCAGACGCAAGCAGAAGGGAATTGCCGGAGACTGGGCGCTCGATCTCGAGCGCGCAAGGGTTGAAATCGGCTGCCGCATGGCTCGCCTCCGCCGGTGCTGCGGTGCAGGAGAGTTTCCTCAGTGACCTTTCCGAGGGGGAGCGCCTGGCGCTCCCCTTTCTGTTCGAGTTCTGGGCGCTCGAGCACCAGTTGCCGCCGGCGGGGGACTGGCGCAGCTGGGTGATCCTGGGCGGGCGTGGCGCGGGCAAGACACGGGCTGGCGCGGAATGGGTGCGCGCGTCGGTGGAGGGCGCGCTGCCGCTCTCGCCGGGGCGCTGCCGCCGGGTGGCGCTGGTCGGCGAAACCCTGGACCAGGCGCGCGAGGTGATGGTGTTCGGCGACTCGGGGCTGCTCGCCTGCTCGCCCCCCGACCGGCGGCCGGACTGGAGCGCCACGCGGCGCTGCCTCACCTGGCCCAACGGCGCCGAGGCGATGGTCTTTTCCGCCCATGACCCCGAGGCGCTGCGCGGGCCTCAGTTCGATGGTGCCTGGGCCGATGAGCTCGGCAAGTGGCGCAAGGCGCGCGAGACCTGGGACATGCTGCAGTTCGCGCTGCGGCTGGGCGAGCATCCGCAGGTCTGCGTGACCACCACGCCGCGCAACATTGGCGTCCTGAAGGAGCTGCTGGATCTGCCAAGCACGGCGGTGACCCGCGCGCCGACCGAGGCAAACCGGGCCAACCTCGCGGCCAGCTTCCTCGATGAGGTGCGGGCACGCTACGGCGCGTCCCGGCTGGCACGGCAGGAGCTCGACGGTGAAATGGTCTGCGACGTCGACGGTGCGCTCTGGACGCAAGAGATGCTGGAGCGCGCGCGGTTGCGGGCGGCACCGGAGCGGCTCGATCGCATCGTTGTCGCCCTGGATCCGCCTGCGGGCGATGGCGCGGGCTCGGACGCCTGCGGGATCGTCGTCTGCGGCGTGAGCTGCGAGGGGCCGCCGCAGGGCTGGCAGGGGGTGGTGCTCGAGGACGCCTCGGTCCAGGGACTGGGGCCGAGCGGCTGGGCACACGCCGCCGTCGACGCCTTCGAGCGCTGGCAGGCCGACCGCATCGTCGCCGAGGTCAACCAGGGCGGCGCCATGGTGGAGGCGGTGCTGCGACAGGTGGCGCCGTCGGTGCCGCTGCGAAGGGTCAGTGCCACACGCGGCAAGGTGCTGCGCGCCGAGCCGGTGGCGGCGCTCTATGAGCAGGGGCGCATCGCCCATGCCCGGCGTTTCGATCTACTCGAGGAACAAATGGGGCTGATGACCTCCTCTGGCTTCCAGGGTCAGGGCTCTCCGGACCGGGTGGATGCGCTTGTCTGGGCGCTCACCGAGCTGATCACCGCGCCCGCCGAGGGCTGGCGACGGCCCCGGGTTCGAGTTCTGTGAACATGGAAAAGGGGGGCGTTGCCCCCCACATCGGCCCCCCTTGGCCTGCGGCCTCACCCCTGGCGTCTTTCGCAAGAGAAGAAGCGGCGTGGGCCGTGGTGCCATCTTCACTTTGCAAATTCGCATGGCGCGGCGGCGGAAGGTGCGGTCGCGGCCGTTGCTCGGGCAGCGCGCGGCGCGGGAGGGCTTGGTTAACGGATGCTGCGTAGCTTGGTCTTCAACGCGAACCGGGGCCGTGAAGGTCTCGGGCCGGAGACCAGCAAGGAGCGGCACATGGGGTTCGACTTTCTGCGGCGGGGACGCGGAGCGGCAGCTCGGCCGGAGACCAAGGCCTCGGCGGCGGGCCGGCTCATCGCGGTGCAGGCCTCGGGACGCGTGGCCTGGTCGCCACGGGACACGGGCTCGCTCACCCGGCAGGGGTTCACCGGAAACCCGGTGGGGTTCCGCGCGGTGAAGCTGATCTCGGAGGCCGCCGCGGCGCTGCCGCTGGTGCTGCAGGATGCCGAGATGCGCTATAGTGCCCATCCCATCCTGCGCCGCATCGCTGCGCCGAACCCGGTGCAGGGCAAGGCGGAACTGCTTGAGTCCCTCTACGGTCAATTGCTGCTGTCGGGGGATGGCTATCTCGAAGCGGTTGGCAGCGGCGCCGGGCTGCCGTCCGAGCTGCACGTGCTGCGCTCGGAGCGGATGCGGCTGGTGCCGGGGGCGGATGGCTGGCCCATCGCCTATGAGTACCAAGTGGACGGGCGGGCACATCGCTTCGATGTCGGCGAGAGCCCTGCACCGATCTGCCATATCAAGAGCTTCCATCCTCAAGACGACCACTACGGGCTCTCGCCGTTGCAGCCTGCGGCGCAGGCGCTGGATGTGCACAACAGCGCCTCGCGCTGGTCGAAGGGGCTTTTGGACAATGCCGCACGTCCGTCGGGGGCCATCGTTTGGACCGGTGGCGACGGCCAGGGCTCTATGGCACAGGACCAGTACGAGCGGCTGGTTTCCGAGATGGAGAGCCAGCACCAGGGGGCGCAAAACGCCGGGCGGCCGATGCTGCTGGAGGGCGGGCTCGACTGGAAGCCCATGGGGTTCTCGCCCTCGGACATGGAGTTCCAGCAGACCAAGGAGGCCGCGGCACGCGAGATCGCCATCGCCTTCGGGGTGCCGCCGATGCTGCTGGGGATCCCCGGGGATGCGACCTATGCGAATTACCAGGAGGCCAACCGCGCCTTCTATCGGCTGACCGTGCTGCCGTTGGCGCAGCGGGTGAGCGCGGCGCTGGGCAGGTGGCTCGCGGGGTTCACCGGCGAGGAGGTGGCGCTCAAGCCCGACCTCGACCAAGTGCCGGCGCTCTCCGCCGAACGCGAGACGCAGTGGCGGCGTGTGTCCGAGGCGGCCTTTCTGACCGTGCCGGAAAAGCGGCGCATGCTGGGGCTGCCGCCGCTGTCCGAGGAGGACGAGGGTGACTGAGCGGGCGCCCTACGAGCTTTTCGCCTGTGCCCCGGGGTTGCGGCTCGAGGCGCACGAGCGGCTGAGCGCGTTGCAGATTGCCGCGCTCGAGGATCGCTTGGCGCGGCTGGAACTGGTGTTGGAACGTCTGGAGAAACGGCTCTGGCTGGCGGTCTATGGCGTGGCAGCGGGGCTGCTGGCGCAGGCGCTGCAGGGGCTGAGTGTCATGGCGCCCTGAGGGGTGGAGCAGGGAAGGGAGCGTTGCATGGAACTGGAACACAAGTTCTGCCAGCCCGGTGGGGAGAGTGCCCCGGGGATCATCCTCTCGGACGGGCTGCGGATCGAGGGCTATGCCTCGCTGTTTGGCACGCCCGACCAGGGAGGAGATATCGTTGCACCCGGTGCCTATGCGGCATCGCTGCAGCGGCTGGCGTCCGAAGGACGCGCGGTGCGGATGCTCTGGCAGCACGACCCGGCGCAGCCGATCGGCCTTTGGGAGGAGGTGCGCGAGGACGGGCGCGGGCTCTACGTGAAGGGCAGATTGCTGGAGGCGGTCGAGAAAAGCCGGGAAGCGGCGGCGCTGATTGCGGCCGGGGCCATCGACGGGCTGTCCATCGGCTATCGCACCGTCACGGCGGTAAAGGATCGACAGGGGCGCAGGCTCCTCAGGGAATTGGAGCTCTGGGAGGTGTCGCTTGTCACCTTCCCGATGCTGCCAAGTGCGCGGGTCGCGGCAAAGGGGGAGACCTCGAGCGCCGAGACGCTGCGCGATCTGGCGCTGGCGCTCGACGCCGCGCGCCGTGACCTGGCGGGCGACTGACGCGCGCCACAACAGGGGACCGAGCTGATGAGCAAACCCGAGAACCGTTCTCGGACCGGGGAAGATCTGTCCCCGGTCGCCCGGATCGGCGCCGCGATGGCGGGGCTGACGGCAGACATCAAGGCCATGCGGGCCGACCTTCACGCGAAACTCGACAACCATGAAGAGCGACTGACCATGCTGGACACCAAGACTTCGCTTGCCGCGGCACGCCCGGCGCTGGGCACCATGGCGGACGGCGGGCTGCCGCACCGCAAGGCCTTTGGCGCCTACCTGCGCAGCGGTGATGACGATGGGCTGCGCGGGCTCGTGCTGGAGGGCAAGGCGCTCTCCACCGCTGTCGCCGCCGATGGCGGCTACCTTGTCGATCCGGTGACCTCGGAGACGGTGAAATCCGTGCTCGAGAGTGCCGCGTCGATCCGCGCAATTGCCGCCGTGGTGACGGTCGAGGCGTCGTCTTTCGACGTTCTGGTCGATCAGGGCGACACCGGCGCGGGCTGGTCCGACGAGGTCAACGATCCGGGTGAAAGCGAAACGCCCACCATCGACCGCATCCAGATCAAGCTGCACGAGCTTTCGGCCATGCCAAAGGCTTCGCAGCGGCTGCTCGACGATGTGGCCTTCGATCTCGAGGCTTGGCTGGCGGGGCGTATCGCTGACCGTTTTGCCCGCGCCGAGGCTGCGGCCTTTATCACCGGAGACGGCATCGACAAGCCCATGGGGATCCTGTCCCACGACATGGTCGACAACGAGATCTGGGAGTGGGGCAATATTGGCTACGTGCCCTCGGGCGTGGCCGGGGCGATCGGCGACGGCGATGCGATCATCGATCTCGTCTACGCGCTGGGCGCCGAGTACCGGGCCAAGGGCGCCTTCGTGATGAACTCCAAGACGGCCGGTGCACTGCGCAAGCTCAAGGATGCCGACGGGCGGCACCTGTGGTCGGACGGGCTGGCGGCGGGCCAGCCGGCGCGGCTGATGGGCTACCCGGTGCTGATCGCCGAGGACATGCCGGACATCGCCGCCGACAGCACGCCCATCGCCTTTGGCGATTTCGGCGCGGGCTACACGATCGCTGAACGCCCGGACCTGCGCGTGCTGCGCGATCCCTACAGCGCCAAACCGCACGTGCTGTTCTACGCCACCAAGCGCGTCGGCGGCGACATCAGCGATTTCGCGGCGATCAAGCTGCTGCGCTGCGCGACGAGCTGAACGGGCTGAGGGCGGCGGCGGCCCGCCGCTCTCATGCCCAGCGGGCACAGGTACGGCAGGGACAAGCGGAGAGTCCTGATGATGGTGATCGAAGAAACCCAGGTGCCCGATGCGGCGCTGCCCCTAGCGGCGCTGAAGCGGCAGCTGCGGATGGGCAGCGGCTTCGAGGAGGACGGGCTCCAGGATGATGTTCTCTTTTCGTTCCTGCGCGCGGCGCTGGCCGCCATCGAGGCGCGCACCGGCAAGGCGCTGCTCACCCGGGGCTTCCTCTGGACGCATCACGGCTGGCGCGACGCCGAAGCGGCAGTGCTTCCGCTCGCGCCTGTCGTGGCGGTCTCGCGGTTGACCCTGGTGGACCGCTACGGCGTGGCTCAGGACGTGGCGCCGGAGCGATACCGGCTGGAGACCGACGCCTTCGCGCCCATGCTGCGCCCGCAGCGTGGCACGCTGCCCGACGTGCCGAGGGGCGGCTCTGCCGAGGTCCGTTTCACCGCAGGCTACGGCGAAGGCTTCGACGAGCTGCCACCCGATCTGGCTCAGGCGGTGCTGTTGCTCGCCGCGCATTACTACGAGTACCGCGACGAGACCGCGCTGACCCAGGGCTGCATGCCCTTCGGGGTGACCGCCTTGATCGCGCGTTACCGCCCGCTGCGCCTGGGGTTCTCGGCATGAGGGGGGTGCGGCTGACGCAGAACCTCGTGCTCGAGGCGCCGCTGCAGGTGCCCGACGGCACCGGCGGCTTCACGGCCGGTTGGCGGGTGCTGGGCACGCTCTGGGCCGAGCTGACCCCGCGCTCGGGGCGTGAGGTGATGGGCGAGGCGGGGCCGATGGCGCGCGGGCGGTATCGGATCACCGTGCGCGGGGCGCCGCAGGGGGCCGCGCGCCGCCCTGTGCCGGGGCAGCGCTTCCGGCTTGGCGCGCGGGTGTTCGACATCCTCTCGGTGGCCGAGCGCGATCTCTCGGGGCGCTATCTTGCCTGCGAGGCGCAGGAAGAGGTGGCGTCATGAGCTATGCGGTTTCTGGCGCGCTTCAGGCTGCCATCTATGGCGCGCTGCAGGGGGATGCCACGCTGACGGGACTTGTGGGCAGTGCGATCTACGACGCGCCACCTTCGGGCACGCTGCCGGGGCTTTATGTCACGCTCGGCGCCGAGCGGGTGCGCGATGCCTCCGACGGCTCTGGGGCGGGGGCCTGGCACGACCTGACCGTCGCCGTGGTGACCGGGGCAGCAGGGTTCTCGGCGGCAAAGGCTGTGGCGGGCGCGGTCTCGGACCTGCTGCATCAGGCCGACCTGCCCCTGGCGCGCGGCCGGCTGGTGAGCCTGCGCTTCCGCCGCGCCGAGGCCCGGCGCGAGAGCGGCGGCCTACGCCGCATCGACCTGACATTCCGCGCCCGCGTCGAGGACGCATGAGGCGCCACAGCAAGGAGGTGCAGACATGGCTGCGCAGAACGGCAAGGATCTTCTGATCAAGCTCGACCTCACCGGCGACGGGCAATTCGAGACGCTGGCGGGGCTGCGGGCCACGCGCATCAGCTTCAACGCCGAGAGCGTCGACGTCACCTCGCTGGAAAGCGCCGGGGGCTGGCGCGAGCTGCTGGCGGGGGCCGGGGTGAAATCGGCAACTCTGTCGGGGTCGGGGGTGTTTCGCGACGCGGGCAC
Organism: Alloyangia pacifica; assembly: GCF_003111685.1. Taxonomy (NCBI): domain Bacteria; kingdom Pseudomonadati; phylum Pseudomonadota; class Alphaproteobacteria; order Rhodobacterales; family Roseobacteraceae; genus Alloyangia; species Alloyangia pacifica. The sequence continues at coordinate 1,338,209 of NZ_CP022189.1, forward strand.
GGACGAGCGGGCGCGCCAGATCTTCTTTGACGGTGAGACGCCGGATTTCCAGGTGGTGATCCCCGATTTCGGCACGGTCGAGGGGCCGTTCCAGCTGACCTCGATCGATTACGCGGGCAGCCATGACGGCGAGGCGACCTACGAGATCGCGCTCTCCTCGGCCGGGGCGCTGAGCTTCGTGCCGGCGGCGGCGGCGTAAATGGCCAACCCCTGGCGCGGCGAGGTGGAGCTGGTGCTTGACGGCGAGCGGCGGGTGATGCGGCTGACGCTGGGCGCGCTGGCCGAGTTGGAGGCGGCGCTCGAGGAGGGCTCGCTCGTCGATCTGGTGCGCCGTTTCGAGGGCGGCGCCTGCTCCAGCCGCGACGTGCTGGCGCTGATCGTGGCGGGGCTGCGCGGCGGCGGCTGGCAGGGCTCGGCGGCGGACCTCGTGAGCGCCGAGATAGGCGGCGGCCCGGTGGCGGCGGCAAGAGCGGCGGCGGAGCTTCTGGCGCGGGCCTTCGCGCTGCCGGGGGACACCGGGTGAGCGGGTTCGACTGGCCGTCGTTGCTGCGCGCCGGGGTGCAGGCGCTGGGGCTGCGCCCGGCGGAGTTCTGGGCCCTGACCCCTGTAGAGCTGCGGCTGATGCTGGGCGAGGATCGCGGCGCGCGCCCGATGGGGCGGTCGCGGCTCGAAGAGCTGATCGCGGCCTTCCCGGACGCGACACAGGGGGACGGCGCATGACCGATTTCGACACATTCGACGAGCTCGACCGCGCCATGGGCGCGCTGGAGATGGGGCTGGGCGGAGCCGCGAGCATGGCGGCGAGCTTCGACGCCGAACTTAAGCGCATCCACCAGACCTTTGCCAGCACCGGCAAGGGTGCGGCGAAGCTCGAGACCACGCTCAGCCGCGGGCTGGCACGAGCCTTTGACGGCATGGTCTTTGATGGGATGCGGGCCTCGGAGGCGCTGGAGCGCGTGGCGCGCGGCGTGCTCAACAGTGCGTATCGCACGGCGGTGCGCCCGGTGACCGACCAGCTGGGGGGCGCGCTGGCGGCGGGGATGTCGCAGCTTTTCGGGGCGTTCTCGCCCTTTGCTCAGGGCGGCGCCTTCAGCCAGGGCCGGGTCATGCCCTTTGCCACCGGCGGCGTGGTCAGCGGGCCAGTGCGCTTTGCCATGCGCGGCGGCACCGGGCTGATGGGCGAGGCGGGGCCCGAGGCGATACTGCCGCTCTCGCGCGGTGCCGATGGCCGCCTCGGCGTGCGTGCCGAGGGGCGCAGCCCGCCGGTGAGCGTGGTCATGAACATCCAGACGCCTGACGTGCAGGGCTTCCAGCGCAGCCGCTCGCAGATCGCCGCGCAGATGAGCCGGGCGCTCAGCCAAGGCGCGCGCAACCGTTGAGGAGGCACCATGAGCTTTCACGAGACACGCTTTCCCGCCGACCTGAGCTTCGGCGCCATGGGCGGGCCGGAGCGGCGCACCGATGTGGTCGAGCTGAGCTCGGGCCACGAGGAGCGCAACACCCCCTGGGCGCAGTCGCGGCGGCGTTTCGACGCCGGGCTCGGGCTGCGCTCGCTCGACGATATCGCGAAGCTACTGGCCTTCTTCGAGGCGCGGCGTGGGCAGCTTTACGGGTTTCGCTGGAAGGATTGGTCGGACTACAAATCCTGCCTGCCGTCGGGCACGGTGTCCGCCGGGGATCAGGTGATCGCGCATGGTGACGGGGTGACGTGCGCCTTCCAGTTGACCAAGACCTACCGATCGGGCGGCGCCAGCTATACGCGCGCCATTGCCAAGCCGGTGGCCGGGACGGTGCTGGCGGCGGTGCAGGACGTCGAGATGCGCGAGGGGGTGCATTTCACCATCGATCCAGGCACGGGGCTGCTCACCTTTGCCGAGCCGCCGCTCGCCGGCGTCGAGGTCAGCGCGGGCTTCGAGTTCGACGTGCCGGTGCGCTTTGACACCGACCGGATCAGCGTCTCTGTCGCCAGTTTCCAGGCCGGACAGGTGCCCGATGTGCCGGTTGTCGAGGTGCGGGTCTGATGGGCGCGACGGAGCTGCATACCCACCTCGCGGGCGGGCTGACCACGGTGGCGCGCTGCTGGGCGCTGACCCGGGGCGATGGCACGCGCTATGGTTTCACCGACCACGACCGGGACCTGTGCTTTGACGGGCTGGTGTTCCGCGCAGGCAGCGGGCTCAGCGCGATGGCGCTGCAGCAGGGCACCGGGCTTTCGGTCGACAACAGCGAGGCGATGGGGGCGCTGTCGGATGCGGCGCTCTCCGAGGCGGAGATCGACGCCGGGCGCTTCGACGGGGCGGCGCTGGTGGCCTGGCTGGTGAATTGGGCCGATGTCTCGCAGCGCCGGGTGATGTTCCGCGGCACGCTCGGGGAAATCCGGCGCGCAAACGGGGCTTTTCACGCTGAGCTGCGCGGGTTGACAGAGGCGCTGAACGTGCCGCTGGGGCGGGTCTACCACGCGCCCTGTTCGGCGGTGCTGGGGGATAGCGCCTGTGGTTTCGATCTCGCCACGCCTGGCTTTGTCTTCGAGGGGCCGGTGCTGGCCGCTGCAGAGGGCCGGCGCTTCCGGCTTGGACCGCTGACCGAGTTCGAGCCGGGGTGGTTCGCCCGCGGGCGGCTCGAGATGCTGGGCGGCCCGGGCAAGGGGCTCGGCGCGGCGATCAAGCGCGACCGGGACGATGGTGGGCAGCGGGTGATCGAGCTTTGGGAGCCTTTGCGCGCGGCGCTTCAGCCCGGGGACCTTTGCCGGGTCGCGGCGGGCTGCGACAGGCGCCCCGAGACCTGCCGGCTGAAATTCGACAACCTGCTGAACTTCCGGGGCTTCCCGGACATTCCCGAGGATGACTGGATGTTGGTCCACGCCAGCCGCGCGGCGGTGACCGGCGGGGGCTCGCGGCGATGAACGGGGCGCGGATCGTAGCGGCGGCGCGCAGCTGGATCGGCACGCCCTATCTGCACCAGGCCTCGGTCAAGGGGGCGGGGTGCGACTGTCTGGGCCTGTTGCGCGGTGTCTGGCGGGAGGTGATCGGCGCCGAACCAGAGGTGGTGCCGCCCTACAGCCGCGACTGGTCGGAGCCGCAGGGCGACGAGGCGCTGTTGCGCGCGGCACTGCGGCATCTGCGCGCAAAGCCGGTGCATGCCGAGGTCCCCGGCGACGTGCTGCTTTTCCGCATGCGCGAGGGGGCGGTGGCCAAGCATCTCGGGCTGCAGGCGAAAGCGGGCGAGGCGGCTTGCTTCATTCATGCCTACAGCGGTCACGGGGTGATCGAGAGCGCGCTCAGCGCGCCGTGGCGGCGCCGGCTGGTGGCGAGATTTGCCTTTCCGACGGGGAGAACCTGATGGCGACGATCCTTCTTTCCGCTGCCGGGGCGGCGCTTGGCAGCAGCCTGGGCGGCTCGGTGCTTGGGCTGTCGATGACGGCCGTGGGGCGGTTCATCGGCGCAGGCCTGGGCCGGGCGGTTGACCAGCGCCTGATGGGGGCGGGGTCCGAAACCGTCGAAACCGGCCGCATCGAACGCTTCCGTCTGGCCGGGGCAGGCGAGGGGGCGGCGATCCCGCAGGTCTGGGGCCGCATGCGCGTCGGTGGTCCGGTGATTTGGGCCACCGAGTTCACCGAACACGTCCGAAAGGAGAAGGTCGGAAGCGGCAAGGGCACCCCGAGCAGCGCGACGACGGTGAAGCAATACAGTTATTCGGTGAGCCTCGCGCTGGCGCTCTGCGAGGGCGAGATCAGCGGCGTGGGGCGGGTCTGGGCCGACGGCGCCGAGATCGCGCCGCGCGATCTGAACATGCGCGTCTACACCGGCAGCCGCGAGCAGCTGCCCGATCCCAAGATGGAGGCCGTGGAGGGCGCCGGGCAGGTTCCGGCCTATCGCGGCACTGCCTACGTGGTGATCGAGGACCTGATGCTCGAGCGGTTCGGCAACCGCGTGCCGCAGTTCAGCTTCGAGGTTACGCGGCCCGAGCTTGGCGATCCGCAGGACGTGCCGCTGGCGATCCGCGGTGTGGCAATGATCCCCGGCACCGGGGAATACGCGCTGGCGACGCGGCCGGTGTTTCTCGACGACGGCAGTGGCGGGCAGCGGGCGGTGAACCTCAACACGCCTGCCGACCTGCCGGATTTCCTCGTCTCGCTGGGCCAGCTGCGCGACGAGCTGCCCGAGTGCCGCGCTGCCTCGCTGGTGGTAAGCTGGTTTGGCGACGACCTGCGCTGCGGCGACTGTTCCATTCGTCCGAAGGTCGAACAGGGGGACTGTGACTCGGCGCAGATGCCTTGGCAGGTCTCCGGGCTGGGGCGCGGCGCGGCCCAGCTTGTGCCGCGGCTCGAAGGACGCCCGATCTATGGGGGCACCCCCGCCGATGCGTCGGTGATCGAGGCGCTGCGGGAGATGGCGGCGCGCGGGCTGGAGGTGGTCTATTACCCGTTTGTGCTCATGGACCAGATGGCGGGCAATGCGCTGCCCGACCCTTGGACCGGGGCCGAGGGGCAACCCGCGCTGCCGTGGCGGGGGCGGATCACGACGAGCCTTGCGCCCGGGGTGAGCGGGTCGCCAGACGTGACCGTGGCAGCCGAGGCCGAGGTGGCGGCGTTCTTCGGCACGGCCTCGGCGGCGGATTTCGCGGTGTCCGGCGGCGCGGTCAGCTATTCCGGCCCGGACGAATGGACGTTCCGACGCTTCATCCTGCATCAGGCGGCGCTCTGCGCGGCGGCGGGCGGGGTCTCGGGCTTCTGCATCGGCTCGGAGATGCGCGGGCTGACCCAGATCCGCGGCGCGTCGGGCTTCCCGGCGGTCGAGGCGCTGCGGGTGCTGGCGGCGGAGTGCCGGGCGCTGCTGGGGCCGGAGGTGAAGATCGGCTATGCCGCCGACTGGAGCGAGTATTTCGGCTACCACCCGCAGGACGGTTCGGGCGATGTCTATTTCCATCTCGACCCGCTGTGGAGCGACCCGCAGATCGATTTCATCGGCATCGACAACTACATGCCGTTGGCCGACTGGCGCGACGGCCAGGACCACGCGGATGCCGGGTGGGGCGCGATCTACGCGCCCGAGTACCTGACGTCCAACGTCGAGGGCGGCGAGGGATACGACTGGTACTATCCCACCGCCGAGGCCCGTGAGGCGCAGCGCCGGGTGCCGATCACCGACGGCGCGCATGGCGAGCCTTGGGTCTATCGGTACAAGGACCTGCGCGGCTGGTGGAGCAACCTGCATCACGAGCGCATCGGCGGCGTACGGCAGGCACAGCCCACAGGCTGGGTGCCGCAGAGCAAGCCCATCTGGTTTACCGAGCTCGGCTGCGCCGCGATCGACAAGGGCGCGAACCAGCCCAACAAATTCCTCGATCCGAAAAGCTCGGAGAGCCTTCTGCCGCGGTATTCCAATGGGTTGCGGGATGAGCTCATGCAGCGGCAGTACCTTCGGGCCGTGCATGCCCACTGGACCGACCCGGCGCACAACCCGCTGTCGGAGGTCTATGGCGCGCCGATGCTCGACATGTCGCGGGCGCTGGTCTGGGCCTGGGACGCGCGGCCCTACCCATGGTTCCCGGGGCTTTCGGATCTGTGGAGGGACGGCGGCAACTACCGGCGTGGGCACTGGCTGAACGGGCGCGCGTCGGGGCGGACGCTGGCCTCGGTGGTGGCGGAGGTCTGCGCCCGGGCAGGGGTGCAGGAGCTGGACGTGAGCCGCCTCTGGGGGTGGGTGCGCGGCTACCACGTCCACCGGGTGAGCGACGCACGGAGCGCGCTGCAGCCGCTTCTGCTCGCGCATGGGGTGGATGCGATCGAGCGGGACGGTGTGCTGCGCTTCCTGCCGCGGCGCGGGCGGGCTCCGTTGACGCTCGACCCTGCGGCGCTGGTGCATGACCCGTCGGAGGAGGGCGACCTGCTGCGCATCCGCGCCGCCGAGGCGGAGATGGCCGGGCGGTTGCGGCTGCGCTTCGTCGAGGCCGATGGTGATCACGCGGTTCTGGGCGAGCAGGTGGTCTTGCCGGACGCGCAGAGCCATGGCGTTGCCGAAACCGAATGGCCGATGGTGCTGACCCGCGCCGAGGCGCGCATGGTGCTCGAGCGCTTCCTGGCCGAGGCGCGGATCGCCCGCGAGACCCTGCGCTTTGCTCTGCCGCCCTCGCAGATGGCGGTCGGTGCGGGGGACATCGTCGAACTGCCCGGGGCCTCGGGACGCCTGCGCGCGCGCGTCGACCGGGTGGAGAGCGGCGCGTACCAGAAGATCGAGGCGGTGCGCATCGAGCCCGACACCTATTTGCCCGCCGACCTCGCCGACCTGGGAGAAAGCGATCCGTTGTTGCGCCCCGTGGCTGCGCCTGTCCCGGTGCTGCCGCTGTTTCTCGACCTGCCGCTGCTGAGCGGCGAAGAAGTGCCGCATGCCCCGCACCTGGCCGTGACGGCGACGCCCTGGCCGGGCAGCGTGGCGGTCTATGCCAGTGCCACGGATGCGGACTACGGGCTAAACGAGATCCTCGCCGCGCGGGCGACGGTCGGCGTCACCGAGACGCCGCTTGTCGCGGCGCCTGCCGGGCGGATCGACCGCGGCGACGGGCTGCAGATCAGCCTGCGCTCGGGCGCGCTCGAGACGGTCTCTGACGCGGCGCTGCTCGGCGGGGCGAACGTCATGGCAATCGGCGACGGCACGCCGGGAAAGTGGGAGGTGTTCCAGTTCCGCGATGCCGAGCTTCTGGAGCCCGGACGCTGGCTGCTTTCGCACCGGCTGCGCGGGCAGGCGGGCAGCGACGGGATCATGCCCGAGGTCTGGCCCGTCGGGTCCTGGGTGGTGCTGCTCGACGGGGCGCCGCAGCAGATCGCGCTGACCCCGGCGCAGCGGCGGCAGGCGCGGCACTACCGCATCGGGCCGGCCAAGCGCGGCTACGACGATGCCGCTTACGTGCACCGCGAACTGGCCTTCGACGGCAATGGCCTCCGGCCCTATCGGCCGGTGCATCTGCGCGCGGCCATGGCAGGGGGCACGGCGCGGACCCTGAGCTGGATCCGGCGCACGCGCCTCGAGGGGGACGATTGGGAACTGCCGGAGGTGCCCATTGGCGAGGAGAGCGAGCGGTATCTCCTGCGCGTCGTGCAGGGGGGCGAGGTGATCCGCGAGGTGTTTTGCGACGCCCCCGTATGGGGTTACGATTCTGCTCAGGACGGGCTCAAGGGGCTTTACGAGGTGCATGTGGCGCAGGTCTCGGCGCGCTACGGGGCGGGGCCCTTCGCGCGGCTCGTGCTCACTGCCTGAGCGTGGGGCGTGGGGGCTTTCATCTCGGGCCGCGATCCCCTAGATCACGGTTTTGCATTTCGACCCGCAGCGGCTATCTGCTAGAGTGGGCGGCAACTCACGGAGGACTCCTATGGCCAAGACCCGCGCCAAGATCGCCGAACTGGATCCCGTCTGGGCCCGCATCGTCCGCGAGGCCGAAGAGGTTGTCGCCGCCGAGCCGCTGCTCGGCGGGTCGGTGCACATCTCGATCCTGCACCACCCGACCATCGAGCGGGCGCTGGCGTATCGCATCTCGCTGAAGCTGGCGAATGGCGAGATGTCCGAGCAGATCCTGCGCGAGATCTGCGACGAGGCCTATAGCTCCGACTCCTCGCTGGCGCTGAAGGCGCGGGCCGACATCCAGGCGACCTTCGAGCGCGACCCGGCCTGCCACCGCTACCTGCAGCCCTTGCTCTACTTCAAGGGCTTCCAGGCGGTGCAGAGCCAGCGCGTGGCGCATTGGCTGTGGAACCAGGGACGGCGCGACCTGTCCTATTTCTTCCAGATGCGCTCGTCCGAGGTGTTCGGGGTCGACATCCACCCGGCGGCGAAGATCGGCAAGGGCATCATGATCGACCATGCGCATTCCATCGTCATCGGCGAGACGGCGGTGGTCGGCGACGACGTGTCGATCCTGCATTCGGTCACGCTTGGCGGCACCGGCAAGGAGGACGAGGACCGTCATCCCAAGATCGGCAACGGCGTGCTGATCGGCGCAGGCGCGAAGGTGCTCGGCAACATCAAGGTGGGCGACCGTTCGCGCATCGCGGCGGGCTCGGTGGTGCTGGCCGAGGTGCCGCCCTGCAAGACCGTCGCCGGGGTGCCGGCGAAGATCGTCGGCGAGGCGGGCTGCGATCAGCCCTCGCGCTCGATGGACCAGAAGCTCACCGGCTGCAACTGCAGCGACTGACGGCGCGATCCCCCTGACTATTGGCTGAGGCGCGGTCCCGAGGGGCCGCGCCTTTCGCCGTCTTTGGTGGGATGTGCTTCCGGCCGGGTGTGCTGCAGCGGCCCCAAAGGAAAACGGCCCCACCGCGCGGTGGGGCCGTTCTGTTTTCCAGCGATGCGCCCGGATCAGGCGAGCATCACCATCGGGTTCTCGAGGTTGTCGGCAATCGCCTGCAGCAGCTCGGCCCCGAGTGCGCCGTCGATCACCCGGTGATCGACCGAGAGCGTCACGGACATCACCGTCGCCACGGCCAGTTCGCCATCAGCACCGACGATCGGCTTCTTGACGCCCGCGCCCACGGCGAGGATCGCGCCATGCGGCGGGTTGATCACCGCGTCGAAGTTGTCGATGCCGTACATGCCGAGGTTGGAGATCGCGAAGCTGCCGCCGATGTATTCATGCGGCGCGAGCTTCTTGTTCCGGGCCCGGCCCGCAAGGTCCTTCATCTCGGCGGACAGCGCCGAGAGCGACTTCATCTCGGCATCCTTGAGTACCGGGGTGAAGAGACCGCCCTCAATGGCCACGGCCACCGCCACGTCGGACGGCTTGAGCTTGAAGATGCGATCCCCCGCCCAGACGGCATTGGCGTCCGGCACCGACTGCAGCGCCAAGGCACAGGCCTTGATGACGAAGTCGTTGACCGAGAGCTTCACGCCGCGCGCCTCGAGCTGCTTGTTCAGCTGGCTGCGGAATTTGAGCAGCGCGTCGAGCTTGATGTCCTTGCGCAGGTAGAAGTGCGGGATGGTCTGCTTGGCCTCGGTGAGGCGGCTCGCCACCGTCTTGCGCATGCCGTCGAGCTTGACCTCTTCGAACTCGCGCCCCTCGTACATCTTGCGCACCGCGTCCGAGGACGGGCCGGCGGGCATGACGGTCGCATCGGCGGCCTTCTTCTCGGCTGTTGCCGGAGCTGCGGCCTCGGACTTGGCAGCCTTGTCTGCAGGCTTGGCAGCCTCGACGTCGGCCTTGACGATGCGGCCGTGCGGGCCGGTGCCCTTGACCTGCGCGAGGTCGAGCCCCTTGTCCGCCGCGATGCGGCGCGCCAGCGGCGAAGCGAAGATACGCTTGCCGTCCTCGCCCTTGGGGGACGCGGGGGCAGGGGTTGCCGAGCCGGCTGCGGGGGTGACCGCCGCCGCCTTGGTGTCCTCATCCTTCGGCTCGGGCGCCTCGGACTTGGCTTCGGTGGGCTTTTCCTCGGACTTGGCGGAAGCGCCATCCGAGGAGCCGCTGTCGATGTCGTCGGCGCTCTCGCCCTCTTCTAGCAGGACCGCGATGGGGGTGTTGACCTTCACCCCCTCGCTGCCTTCCTCGATGAGGATCTTGCCGATCGTGCCTTCGTCGACGGCTTCGAATTCCATCGTCGCCTTGTCGGTCTCGATCTCGGCGAGGATGTCGCCGGAGCTGACCGTGTCGCCCTCTTTCACCAGCCACTTGGCCAGCGTGCCTTCCTCCATGGTGGGGGACAGCGCGGGCATCAGGATTTCCGTGGGCATGACGCTCTCCTTACCGGTAGGTGACTTGCTTCACGGCGTCGATCACCTCTGCGGTGGTGATCAGCGCGTGCTTCTCGAGGTTCGCCGCGTAGGGCATGGGCACGTCCTTGCCGGTGCAGTTGATCACCGGGGCGTCGAGCCAGTCGAAGGCGTTCTGCATGATGTAGGCCGACAGGTGGTTGCCAATGGAGCCCACCGGCCAGCCCTCTTCCACGGTCACGCAGCGGTTGGTCTTCTTCACCGACTCGATGACGGTGCCGTAGTCGATCGGGCGCAGGGTGCGTAGGTCGATCACCTCGGCCGAGATGCCCTCGTCCGCCAGCTTGTCCGCCGCCTCGAGCGCGTAGGTCATGCCGATGCCGAAGGAGACGATGGTCACATCGCTGCCCTCGCGCCAGATGCGGGCCTTGCCGAAGGGCACGGTGAAATCATCCATGACCGGCACGTCGAAGGAGCGGCCGTAGAGGATCTCGTTCTCGAGGAAGATCACCGGGTTGGGATCGCGGATGGCGCTCTTCAGCAGGCCCTTGGCGTCGGAGGCCGAGTAGGGCATCACGACTTTGAGGCCGGGCACCATGGCGTACCATGCGGCGTAGTCCTGCGAGTGCTGCGCGCCGACGCGGGCGGCGGCACCGTTCGGGCCGCGGAACACCATGGGTGCGCCCATCTGGCCGCCGGACATGTAGAGCGTCTTGGCTGCCGAGTTGATAATCTGGTCGATCGCCTGCATGGCGAAGTTGAAGGTCATGAACTCGACGATGGGCTTGAGCCCGCCGAAGGCCGCGCCGACGCCGATGCCGGCAAAGCCGTGTTCGGTGATCGGCGTGTCGATCACGCGCTTCGAGCCGAACTCGTCGAGCAGCCCCTGGGTGACCTTATAGGCACCCTGGTACTCGGCCACTTCCTCGCCCATGACGAAGACGTTGGGATCGTTGCGCATTTCCTCGGCCATGGCGTCGCGAAGCGCTTCGCGAACGGTCTGGCTCTTCATCTCGGTGCCTTCGGGCCAGTCGGGTTCAACCGCCTTGGCCTTGGGGGTTGCCGGGGCGGAGGCGGGGGCCTCCTCGACCGGTGCCGCGGGGGTCTCTTCGGTCTTCGCGGACTCGGCGTCGTCGCCGCCGCCCGAGGAGACCTCGATGTCATCGGCGCTTTCGCCTTCCTCGACCAGCACGGCGATCGGGGTGTTGACCTTCACGCCCTCGGTGCCTTCCTCGATGAGGATCTTGCCGACGATGCCTTCATCGACGGCTTCGAATTCCATCGTCGCCTTGTCGGTCTCGATCTCGGCGAGGATGTCGCCCGAGCTCACGGTGTCGCCCTCTTTGACCAGCCACTTGGCCAGCGTGCCCTCTTCCATGGTCGGCGAGAGCGCGGGCATGAGAATTTCGGTTGCCATATCCGTCTAGTCCTTCTGCCTCAGGCCTCTACCGCGTCGCCTTGCGGCACTTCGTCGGCGTAGATGTCGGTCCAGAGTTCCTCGAGCGCCGGCTCCGGGCTCTCCTTCGAGAACTCGGCCGAGGCGTTCACGATGTCCTTGATGTTCTTGTCGATCGCCTTGAGGTCATCCTCGGTGGCGTGCTTGCCCTGCAGCAGCAGGTCGCGCACGCTCTGGATCGGATCGCGCTCGTCGCGCATCTTCTGCACTTCCTCGCGGGTCCGGTACTTGGCCGGGTCCGACATGGAGTGGCCGCGGTAGCGGTAGGTCTTCACCTCGAGGATGTAGGGGCCCTTGCCGGCGCGGCAGTGGGCCACCGCCTTCTCGCCGGCTTCCTTGACCGCCAGCACGTCCATGCCGTCGACCAGCTCGCCGGGAATGCCGAAGGGCGCGCCGCGGGTGTAGATTTCCTCGGTCGAGGTGGAGCGCTTCTGCGAGGTGCCCATGGCGTACTGGTTGTTCTCGATGACGAAGATCACCGGAAGCTTCCAGATCGAGGCCATGTTGAAGGTCTCGTAGACCTGGCCCTGGTTGGCCGCGCCGTCGCCGAAGTAGGCAAAGGTCACGCGGTCGTTTTCCAGGTAACGGTCGGCAAAGGCGAGGCCGGCGCCGAGCGGTACCTGCGCGCCGACGATGCCGTGACCGCCGTAGAAATGCTTCTCGCGGCTGAACATGTGCATCGAGCCGCCCTTGCCCTTGGAATAGCCGCCCTCGCGGCCGGTGAGCTCGGCCATCACCCCGTTGGGGTCCATGCCGCAGGCGAGCATGTGCCCGTGGTCGCGGTAGGAGGTGACGCGCTTGTCGCCTTCGCTCGCCGCGGCCTCGAGGCCGACGACGACCGCTTCCTGGCCGATGTAAAGGTGGCAGAACCCGCCGATGAGCCCCATGCCATACAGCTGACCCGCCTTCTCTTCGAAGCGGCGGATGAGCAGCATGTCATGATAGTATTGCTTGAGCTCCTCGGGCGAGACGTTCGGCTTGGCGGATGGTTTCCGAGCGGCCATGGGGACTCCTCCCAACTAGTTTAGTGTTAAACTTTCTCCCACAGTAAATCGGCGGCGACTGAGTGTCAAAGGGCCGGGGCGGGAGTTTCGCTAAAAAGTGGCGCGGCGGGACGTTAGGGCAAGCCACCGGCAGAACCCCGCCGCTCCGCGCCCTGGCGCCAAGGCGCCCGGGAGGCGCTCAGAAGCGGATCGGCCTCAGAGGGGCGGCAGCGCTCAGCGGAACCTTGGATGGCGCGCGGTCGGCGCGCTGCGGCACTGCGCGCGTTCAGCCCACGCCGCATTGCACGCGCTTAGCGCGTTGCGATACTGCGCGCGCTCAGCGCACGACGATCTCGTCCGAGCGGATCATCCCCAGAACGTCGCGCGCCTGCTGGTCCAGCAGGTCAAGATCGAGATAATCGTCCGACAGCCGCAGGGTGACGTTTTCCATATGCGCGACCTCGGCGTTGATCCCGTCGAGCTCGGCGGCCAGCCGGTCGGCCTCCACCTCGATCTCGGCGCGGCGGAAGAGCCCGTAGTCGCCCTGCACGGCGGCAAAGGTGAAATAGCCCGACAAGCTCAGCGTGATCACCGCGAAGACGAGGCCGCCGAGGGCCGGTTTGCGTCTGCCAGTCATATGCGTGGGTCCTGATGCCTGTATGCCGTTTGGTCTGCTCTGCGCCGCGCTCCCTCATTGGGTGGGGAGCCGTCCGACGTCGGGGAAACCATGCCACAGGGCAGGGGGCATGGAAATCCCCCGTAGCCTAGGTCGCTGAAAAATCGGTGCGATTGCGCGCCGATTGTGGCCGATCGGCCCGACGAGGGGCCGATCGGCTTGTGGGGGCTCAGCCGAGCGCCGCGACGCCGGGCAGGGTCTTGCCTTCCATCCACTCGAGGAAGGCGCCGCCGGCAGTCGAGATATAGGTGAAGTCGTCCGCCGCCCCGGCCTTGTTGAGCGCCGCCACCGTGTCGCCGCCGCCGGCGACCGAAACCAGCTCGCCATGCGCGGTGCGCTTGGCGGCAAACTTGGCGGCCGCGTTGGTGGCGGCATCGAAGGGGGCGATCTCGAAGGCGCCGAGCGGCCCGTTCCAGATCAGCGTCGCGGCGCGGGAGATGGCCTGTTCCACATGCGCCACGCTGTCGGGGCCGGCGTCGAGGATCATCGCGTCGGCCGGGCAGGATTCGGCCGGGACCACTTCCGAGGGCGCGTTCTCGCGGAACTCGCGCGCCACAACCACGTCGCGCGGCAGCAGAATCTCGCAGCCCGCGGCGGCGGCCTTCTCGGCGATCTGGCGGGCGGTGCCGGTCATCTCGTGCTCGCAGAGCGACTTGCCCACGTCGACGCCCTGCGCCGCGAGGAAGGTGTTGGCCATGCCGCCACCGATCACCAGCATGTCAACCTTCTCGACGAGGTTGCCCAAAAGGTCGAGCTTGGTCGAGACCTTGGCGCCGCCGACCACCGCCAGCACCGGGCGCTTGGGCGCGCCGAGCGCCGCCTCCAGCGCCTCGAGCTCGGCCTGCATCAGCCGGCCCGCGCAGGCGGGCAGCAGCTGCGCCAGCGCGGCGGTGGAGGCATGGGCGCGGTGCGCCGCCGAGAAGGCGTCGTTGCAATAGATATCACCAAGCGCGGCGTAGCGCTTTGCGAGCTCGGCGTCGTTCTTTTCCTCGCCGGGCTCGAAGCGGGTGTTCTCGAGCAGCACGACCTGGCCCTCGGCGCAGCCGCCTATCACCGCCTCGGCCTCGTCCAGCGTGGCGAAATTGACCTTGGTGCCGAAGGCGGCCTCGAGCGCGGGCACCAGCATCTTGAGCGACATCTCGGGCACGACCTTGCCCTTGGGACGGCCGAAGTGGGCCAGCAGGACAGGGGTGCCGCCGCGCGACAGGATGTCCTGCACGGTGGGTGCCACGCGCTCGATCCGGGTTGCGTCGGTGACCACGCCGCCGTCCACTGGCACGTTGATGTCGACACGGGTGAGCACGCGCTTGCCGGCGAGTTCCATGTCGTCGAGGGTCTTCCAGGCCATCTCGGTCCTCCTGATCCTTGGGTTGCTCAATGGTCTGCCCCGAGCCGGGCGCAAGGTCAATGCGGCAGCGGTCCGCGCTCAGGGCCAGAGGGACGCGCATCTTGGCATTCGGGCGCAGGCGGACTAAATCTCGCGCAACGAACGCCATAGGGAGTATCGACATGGCCGAGATCAAGGACCCCGAAAACACCATCCTCATCGAGCTGAAGGGCGGCACTGTCACCATCGAGCTGCTGCCCGACGTGGCGCCGAAGCACGCCGAGCGGATGAAGGAGCTGGCGCGTGCGGGAGAATATGACAACGTCTGCTTCCACCGCGTGATCGACGGTTTCATGGCGCAGACCGGCGACGTCGAGCATGGTGACATGGAAGACGGCTTCAACCTGCGCCGCGCCGGAACCGGCGGCTCGCAGTTGCCCGACCTGCCCGCGGAATTCTCGCGCCTGCCGCACGACCGCGGCACGCTCGGGGCGGCCCGTTCGATGAATCCGAACTCGGCCAACTCGCAGTTCTTCATCAACTTCAAGGACAACCATTTCCTCAACGGCCAGTACACCGTCTACGGCCGGGTCATCGAGGGCATGGAGCATGTCGATGCGATCACCCGCGGCGAGCCGCCTGCCGAGCCCGACCGGATGATTTCGGTGAAGGTGGCTGCAGATGCGTAAGCTGGCGCTGTTGCTCTCCGTCATGGCTTCGCCTGCACTGGCGGCGGGGCTTGACGTCGAGGTCGCGGGCGAGGGCGCCAACGGCACCTTCCACATCGAGCTCTTCGACGATGTCGCGCCGCAGCACGCCGCGCGGCTGACCGAGCTGGCGGAGAAGGGCGAGTATGACGGCGTGGTCTTCCACCGCGTGATCGACGGCTTCATGGCGCAGACCGGCGACGTGCAGTTCGGCCGCGAGGGCCACGACATGCGCATGGCGGGGACCGGCGGCTCGGACCTGCCGGATCTCGCGGCGGAATTCTCCGAGAAGGATTTCGCGCGCGGCGTCGTCGGCATGGCGCGCTCGCAGAGCCCGGACTCGGCGAACTCGCAGTTCTTCATCATGTTCGCCCCGGCGCCGCATCTGAACGGCGCCTACACGGCGGTGGGCGAGGTGACCTCGGGCATGGAGGTCGTCGACGCGATCAAGCGCGGCACCGGGCCGAACGGCGCGGTGGTCGGCAAGCCCGACATGATGGTCAAGGTGACGCCGACCGAGTGAGCGGCGCAGCTGCGGCGGCCGGGGGAGGGGCGCAGCCCCTCGGCGCGGCGCATCTCGCCGCAGGATACTTGCACAAACAAGAAGGGGCTGGGCACCGTCAGGTGGCCAGCCCTTTTGGCAGGCGGCGGGCGAGCGGCGCAAGCGCGCGACTGCGCAGCCATGTGCCCGCCAGCCGGTGCGCGCGCGCGCCGGTGCCAAGCTTGAAGCGGGTGACGCCCGGCGCGTCGTCGCCGTTGAGCATGCCGAGATCGAGCTGCTCATGCCCGCGCTCTGCCAGCCAGCGCATCGCCTCCCAGAGCAGCAGGTTCATCGCGTTGGCGGCGCGTCCCTGCGGCGTCGAGACGCCGGTGGTCCAGCTCGCCATGCGCCCGTGCCGGAGCACCGCGATGGCGGCGAGCGCCGCGCCGCCCCGCCGCGCCTCCCAGATCAGCGCGGCTTCGGGCGTGGCGCGGGCATAGGCGACAAGGAAGCCCGGCGGCAGGTTGCGGTAGCGGCGGGCGCGGGCCTGCGCCAGCTCGGCCTTCAGCAGCCAGTGCCCGCCATGCAGCGGCAGGCGGCGCAGGCTCAGCCCTGCGCCCTCGGCACGGGTGAGCCGGTTGCGCCATTTCTGCCGCAGCGCCCTGCGCATCTGTTCCGGGGGGCCAAGCGGCAGCAGGGCAAGCGTCGCCGGGGTCAGCAGCGGCCAGAAGCCCGCGCCGCGCAGCGCCCCGGCCGAGACACCCTCGGCATTGAGCAGCAGCGGCCCGGGGGTGTGCAGCTCCCGCAGCCAGGCCTCGGCCGCCGCGAGCGTCGCGGTCACCGGCCCGCGCGAGAGCAGGCTGACCTCGCCCAGCAGCGGCAGCCGGCGCGCCTGCACCTGCCAGCGCAGCGCCGCGCCCCCGTCAAGAATCGCTTCCCCAGACCGGCAGGGCACTCCCAGCGCGGCGCAGGCGCGGGCGTATTCCGGCGATTGCGGCAGGGGCAGGAGCGGCGGCGGCAGCAGTGGAGGGGTCATGCCCGCCATTAACGCGCCCGAAAGTGTGCGCGTGGTTAATTGCCCTCATGACCGCCCCGCGCCGCCGTTTGCCCGTCCTTGCCCCGCGCCCCAGGCCGACCCGTGCCGCGGCGCTGCTGGTCGCGCTGCTCCTCTCGGTGCCCTTCGTCCTCATCGCCCTGGCCGAAGCCGTTCTCGGTGCGCGCCCTTAGCCTCTGTCTTCAGGGCGCAAATACCCCGGGGAAGCTTGCGGGCCGTGGGCGGAGCTTGCGCTTCTGCGCTGCCCGGGCCGCAGCCCTCGCGGCGAAGGTCCGAGGGGCCTTTCCCCCGCCGATCATCCGTGCAATAGGGACGTGCCAACCGATACCCTCCCAAGGAGCCGCCCCCATGGAGATTCGCGAGGCCTTCACCTTCGACGATGTTCTGCTGCTTCCCGCAGCTTCCAGCGTTCTGCCGTCCACGGCCGACACGCGCACCCGGGTCACCAAGAGCATTGCGCTCAACATCCCGCTGCTGTCTTCGGCCATGGACACGGTCACCGAGGCGCGCATGGCGATCACCATGGCGCAGGCCGGCGGCATCGGGGTGATCCACAAGAACCTCGACATCGAACGTCAGGCTCAGGAAGTGCGCCGGGTGAAACGCTTCGAGAGCGGCATCGTCTACAACCCGGTCACCCTCACCCCCGACCAGACGCTGGCCGACGCGCAAGCGCTGACCGAGCGTTACGGCTTCACCGGCTTCCCGGTGGTCGACGAGCAGCACCGCGTTGTCGGCATCGTCACCAACCGCGACATGCGCTTCGCGCAGAAGCCGGACACGCCCGTGCGGGTGATGATGACCTCCGAGAACCTTGCCATCCTGCGCGAGCCTGCCGACCGCGAGGAGGCGATCAGCCTGATGAGGGCGCGCCGGATCGAGAAGCTGCTGGTCACCGATGCGCAGGGCAAGCTCACCGGCCTGCTGACGCTCAAGGACACCGAGAAGGCCGTGCTCAACCCCACCGCATGCAAGGACGAGCTGGGCCGGCTGCGCGTTGCCGCCGCGACCGGGGTGGGCGAGTCGGGCTTCGAGCGCACCGAGGCGCTGATCGACGCGGGGGTCGACATCGTGGTGATCGACACTGCCCATGGCCACAGCGCCGGGGTGATCGACGCGGTGGCGCGCGCCAAGGCGCTGTCGAACGAGGTGCAGGTCATCGCCGGCAACGTTGCCACCGGCGATGCCACCCGCGCGCTGATCGATGCGGGCGCCGATGCGGTCAAGGTCGGCATCGGCCCGGGCTCGATCTGCACCACGCGGATGGTCGCCGGCGTCGGCGTGCCGCAGCTCACCGCGATCATGGACTGCGCCAAGGCGGCCGGTGACGTGCCGGTGATCGCCGACGGCGGCATCAAGTTCTCGGGTGATTTCGCCAAGGCCATCGCCGCGGGTGCCTCCTGCGCCATGGTCGGCTCGATGATCGCCGGGACGGATGAAAGCCCGGGCGAGGTGATCCTCTACCAGGGTCGCTCGTTCAAGGCCTATCGTGGCATGGGCAGCCTTGGCGCCATGGCGCGCGGCTCGGCGGATCGCTATTTCCAGAAGGATGCGGCGAGCGACAAGCTCGTGCCCGAGGGCATCGAGGGGCAGGTGCCCTACAAGGGGTCGGCCGGCGCGGTGATCCACCAGCTGGTCGGCGGCCTGCGCGCCGCCATGGGCTACACCGGCAACGCCACGGTCGAAGAGATGCGCAAGAACTGCAATTTCGTGCGCATCACCAACGCCGGCCTGTCAGAGAGCCACGTGCACGACGTGCAGATCACCCGCGAGTCGCCGAACTACCGCATTGGCTGAGCGTGCGATCTGCGAGAAAATGGGGGGCCGGTCCGCGAGGACCGGCCCTTTTCGTTTCGGGGCGGACGCCGGGAAAGCGCTGGACGCGGCGCGGCGCGCGCGGGTAGAGGGGCGGGCGACAGCGGCAGGAGCACGAGACCAGATGCAGCACGATATTCCGATGATCCGCGCTTCGGGGATGCAGTCATGACCCCCGGCGCACGGCTGCAGGCCGCCGCCGAGGTGCTCGACCGCATCGCCGCCGGAACGCCCGCCGAGCAGGCGTTGCTCGGCTGGTCGCGCGGCGCGCGCTACGCCGGGTCCAAGGACCGCGCCGCGGTGCGTGACCATGTCTTCGACGTGCTGCGCCGCTGGCGCTCCACCGCCGCGCAGGGCGGCGGCGAGAGCGGGCGGGCGCGGCTCATCGGCCTGCTGCGTCAGCAGCAGGTTGCCCCCGACAGCCTTTTCACCGGGGACGGCCACGCCCCCGCGGCTCTGACCGCCGAGGAGCAGGCTGGAGGACGCCTGCCCGAGGGGGCCGAGGCCCGCGATCTTCCCGACTGGATCGACGCGCTGCTGACCGACAGCCTTGGCGAAGAGGCCGCCGCCGCCGCCGAGGCGCTGCGCGAGCGCGCCCCGGTGTTCCTGCGGGTGAACGGCCTGCGCGGCGATCTTGCCGCGGCGCAGGATGCGCTGGCGGGCGAGGGGATCGAGACCCGGACGCATCCGCTGGCCTCCGGAGCGCTCGAGGTCACCGAGGGCGCCCGCCGCATTGCGCAGAGCCAGGCTTTCGCCGAGGGGCTGGTCGAGCTGCAAGACGTTGCCAGCCAGGCGGTGGTCGAGGCGCTGCCGCTGGCGCCAGGGCTTCGGGTCCTGGACTATTGCGCCGGCGGCGGCGGCAAGGCGCTGGCCATGGCCGCGCGCACCGGCGGCGAGGTCGCGGCGCATGATGCAGACCCGCGCCGCATGTCCGACCTTCCCGCGCGCGCCAAGCGCGCCGGGGCGCGCATCCAGGCCGTCGCCACCCCCAAGGGAGTCTACGACCTGGTGCTCTGCGACGTGCCCTGTTCCGGCAGTGGCGCCTGGCGGCGCGCGCCCGAGGGCAAGTGGCGGCTGACGCCCGAGCGGCTGGACGAGTTGACCAAGGTGCAGGCCGGGATCCTCGACATCGCCGCGCGGCTCGTGACACCCGGCGGGCTGCTCGCCTATGCCACCTGCTCGATGCTCGCGGTGGAAAACGCGGCGCAGATCGAGGCCTTCCTCGCCCGGCATCCGGGCTGGACCCTCGAGCGGCAGCGCCAGTTCCTGCCCGGCGACGGCGGCGACGGCTTCTTCTCGGCGCAGCTGCGCCGGCCCGCCTGATCGGCGCGGCTGCCGCGGATGACCCATGGGAATGTGAAAAGTTAACCTTTGGTTAATCATACACATGCCACATGGTGAATGGGGATATGGAAGGAAAAGGATGACCCCGTGACGCGATCCGCGTTTTACGAGGAAGGGCGCGGGCGCAGTTGGCTTTCTCAGGCTCTGCCGGGGATCGCGCTCACCGCTGCCGGCCTGGTGTGCCTGGCGTTCAGCGCGCTGCTCGAGGGCAGGGAGGCGCAGCTCGCGGCGCAGGCCGCGGCGGGGGCCTTTCTGGCGATCAGCGGTCTGCTGGCCGTCTGGCATGTGATGGGGCGGCGGCGCCTGCGGGGGGAGCTGTCGGGGCTGCGCAAACTGGTCGAGGCCGATCCCGCGCCGGCGCTGCTTGAGGATCGACACGGGCGGACGGTGCTTTCCAATCGCGCCGCGCAGCAGCGGTTCGTTCTCGCTGCCGGGCAGAATCTCGGCGATCTGCTGACCCAGATGGGGGTGGATGCCGAGGCCCTGAAACTGCGGCTGCGGCGGCGCGCCGAGGGGCGCGGCGGCGCGAGCGAGGACATCCTGTCACTCGCCGGGCCGCACCGGCTTGCGCTGGCGGAAGTCGGGGGGCTGAGCTACTGGCGGCTCGAACGGCTGCCGGATCCCGACTTTTCGGGCATCGCCACGGTGGCGGAGGCGGAGGATCGCGCGCTCGAAGCACGGGACGCGGCGCAGGTGCCGGTGCTGACCGTCGGGCGCAGCGGCGCGGTGCTTTATATGAACGCCGCCGCGCGGAGGTTGATCGGGCGGCGGATCAAGCATCTCGAGGAGGTGCTGGAGCTGCCGCTGCGCGTCGGCAAGGTGCAGCAGATCAGCTCTCCGGAAGGCGAGCGCAGCGTGCTGATCCGCTGCTCGGATGCCGGTTTCGGGCGGCAGGAAGTGGTGCTGCATCCGGTGGATGCGGCAGGGTCGCCGGAAGTGCGGGACGGGGTCGACAACCTGCCGGTGCCGCTTTTGCGGCTCGCGCCCGACGGGCGCATCCTGCGTGCCAATGCCGAAGCCTGCCGCATGCTCGAGGTAGCCAGCGCCGACGGCACCTCGATCGAGGCACACATGGAGGGGCTGGGCCGGTCGATCACCGACTGGCTCACCGAGGCGGCGGCAGGCCGCGGGCTGCACCGGTCGGAATTCCTGCGCCTCGTACGCCCCGAGCGCGAGGTCTTCGTGCAGGTCACGCTGAACCGGGTGCTCAAGGCGGGGCGGGCCGAGCTGATCGCGGTTCTCAACGACGCGACCGAGCTCAAATCGCTCGAGGCGCAATTCGTCCAGAGCCAGAAGATGCAGGCCATCGGCCAGCTCGCGGGCGGGGTTGCGCATGATTTCAACAACCTGCTCACCGCGATCTCGGGCCATTGCGACCTGCTGCTGCTGCGCCACGACCAGGGCGATGCGGATTATGCGGATCTGCTGCAGATCAACCAGAACGCCAACCGCGCCGCCTCGCTCGTGGGCCAGCTCCTCGCCTTCTCGCGCAAGCAGACGCTGAGCGTCGAGAAGCTCGACCTGCGCGACACGCTGTCGGATCTGACGCACCTGCTGAACCGGCTGGTGGGGGAGCGGGTGAACCTCAGGCTGAACCACGATCCGGTGCTGCCCCCGATCCGCGGCGACCGCCGCCAACTCGAGCAGGTGATGATGAACCTCGTGGTGAACGCCCGCGACGCCATGCCCGAGGGCGGCGAGATCGAGATCGCCACCAGCCGCTGCGTGATGCACGAGGCGCTGATCCGCGACCGTGCCCGGGTCGAGCCCGGGCTCTACGCCAGCGTCAAGGTCATCGACCGGGGCTTCGGGATCCCGCAGGACAAGCTGCAGAAGGTCTTCGAGCCCTTCTTCACCACCAAGCGCACGGGTGAGGGCACCGGGCTCGGCCTTTCGACCGTCTATGGCATCGTCAAGCAGACGGGGGGTTCATCTTCGTCGACAGCGTGGTCGGCAAGGGGAGCTGCTTCACCCTGCTTTTCCCCGCCTTCGAGGAGACCAGCATGGCCGAGCCGCCCGCGCCCGAGCCGGAGCGCGGCAGCGCGCCGCTGCTGGGCAGCGTCGTCCTGCTGGTCGAGGACGAGGCCCCGGTGCGCGCCTTTGCGGCCCGGGCGCTGCGCCTGCGCGGTTTCACGGTGATCGAGGCCGAGACCGCCGAGCAGGCGCTCGAGGTGCTGCAGGACCCGGCGCTGACGGTGGATGTCTTCGTCACCGACGTGGTGATGCCCGGGATGGATGGGCCGAGCTGGGTGCGCCAGGCGCTCGAGATGCGGCCCGGAACGCGGGTGGTCTTCGTGTCGGGCTACGCCGAGGAGTCGCTCGACAAGAGCCGCGTGGCCGTGCCCAACTCGGTGTTCCTGCCCAAGCCCTTCTCGCTGACCGAGCTGACCGAGACAGTGCAGCAGCAGCTCGCTTGAGATCTCAGCGCGCCCGCTGCCAGAGCGCGAAATCCGCGGCGCATTTGCGCCGCAGTTTCGCCTCGGCCCCGGGCGAGAGCGCCAGGTCGGCGCGCGGCGAGATATTCTCGCGCGGCAGCTCGAGCCTGAGCCCCAGCCGCTCTTCCAGGAAGCCGGTGATCTGCGCCTGGTGCTCGTATCTGAACAGATGCTTGACCCCGGTGCCGTTCGGCCGCGGCTCGACGAATTTCGCCTGGCTGCCGACATTGGCAAAGGGCGGGCGCGCGCCGCTGGCATAGGCCTCGACGAAGTCCTCGAAGCTGAGCCCGCGGGTCGAGGTGGGCTTGCCGTCCAGGAAGTCGCGCTGGCGGTATCGGTACCACGAGCCGAGCCAGGAGACAGGCTCGCGCACCACGGCCATCAGCTCCATATGCTCCTCGCCCATCTTCTCGAACATCGGCCGGAAGAAGCGGTTGTAGCGGTAGACCGGCGCGTGCTTCAGCTCGGGTGGGTCGAGCACGCTCATCGAGGCATGCGGGCCCAGGGCAGTTTCATAAGCAGAGGTTCCCGTCTTGGGGACCGCCAGCAGCACCAGCCGCGCCTTCCAGAAAACCAGCATACCCCTGCCTCTCACCGTGGTCTTTTGGTCGATAAACCACTCTTTAACGCTGTTTCGCAACAGTGAGAACAGATGGTGCTTGAAATGTTCCTGTTTTGGTCTCATAACCTCGAGTGAGAACAAGAGGCGAACGAAAGCAGCGATTGCCGCCCCGGACGCGGTATGAAATAAGGATCGGAAATCATGGCAACGGCAGATCTTCTGACAATGGACAGCAAGCGAAACGCGGACCGGCAAAAGGCACTCGACTCGGCGCTGGCCCAGATCGAGCGGCAGTTCGGCAAAGGCTCGATCATGAAACTGGGCGGCGACAACGCCCTGCGCGACATCGAGGCGACCTCGACCGGCTCGCTCGGGCTCGACATCGCCCTCGGCATCGGCGGCCTGCCCAAGGGCCGGATCGTCGAGATCTACGGCCCGGAAAGCTCGGGCAAGACCACGCTGACGCTGCATGTCGTCGCCGAGGAACAGAAGAAGGGTGGCGTCTGCGCCTTCGTCGATGCCGAACACGCGCTGGACCCGCAATACGCCAAGAAGCTGGGCGTCGACCTCGACGAGCTGCTGATCTCGCAGCCCGACACCGGCGAACAGGCGCTGGAGATCACCGACACGCTGGTGCGCTCCGGCGCGGTCAGCCTGGTGGTGGTCGATTCCGTCGCCGCGCTGACCCCCAAGAGCGAGCTCGAGGGCGACATGGGCGACAGTTCGGTCGGCGTGCACGCGCGCCTGATGAGCCAGGCGATGCGCAAGCTCACCGCCTCGATCAGCCGCTCGAACTGCATGGTGATCTTCATCAACCAGATCCGCATGAAGATCGGCGTAATGTTCGGCTCGCCCGAGACCACCACCGGCGGCAACGCGCTGAAATTCTACAGCTCCGTGCGTCTCGACATCCGCCGCATCGGCGCGATCAAGGACCGCGACGAGGTGGTCGGCAACCAGACCCGCGTCAAGGTGGTGAAGAACAAGGTCGCCCCGCCGTTCAAGCAGGTCGAGTTCGACATCATGTACGGCGAGGGCATTTCCAAGACCGGCGAGCTGCTGGATCTCGGGGTGAAGGCCGGTGTGGTCGACAAGTCCGGCGCCTGGTATTCCTACGGCGACGAGCGCATCGGCCAGGGCCGCGAGAATGCCAAGAACTTCCTCAAGGAAAACAGCCAGATCGCCAACGAGATCGAAGATAAGATCCGCGCGGCGCATGGGCTCGATTTCCACATGTCCGAGGAAGACGGGGACGTGACCGAGGATTGACCGCTCGGGGCAGGGGCGCTGCCCCTCCTGACCGGTGGCCAACGCACCCCGGGCTATATTGACCTAGAAGAAAGGCGCATCTTGTAGGGTGCGCCTTTCTTGTTTTCGGACAATGAGTTGCGGCTGGATGTGGAACCGTTGCGAGATCCTGTTCGGCGCGCGGCGGACAGCAAAAAGGCCGCGACGTCTGCGCGGCCCTTCGCATGTCGCGGCAGCGGCGGCTTACATCGAGAAGCTGGTGCCGCAGCCGCAGGAACTGGTGGCATTGGGATTCTCGATGGTGAAACGCGCGCCGATCAGCTCTTCGGAGAAGTCGATCACCGCGTCGGCGAGGAAGGGCAGCGAGACGCTGTCGACCACCACGCGCTCCCCCTTGCGCTCGAGCACGAGATCGTCCTCGGCGGCGTCGTCGAGCTTGATGTCATACTGAAAACCCGAGCAGCCGCCGCCCTCGACGGCCACGCGCAGCGCCTTGCCCTGGGCGCCAGCGCCGATCTCGGCGAGTCGCTCGTAGGCGCGGTCAGTCACTTTCGGGGGCAGGTTCATGGGTCGCCTCAAAGGTTTATCTCCCGGTTGGTCCATAATATAGGGATCCCCGAGAGCAGCGGCAACCATCCGGCATGCATTGGAAGGGCCGCGCGTTGAGGCACGTGAAAGGCAGACGACAGATGGCGATCTATTCCTGCGATCCCGAGGGGGCACGTCCCCGCCGCGTGGCGGAAGAGGAGAGCGCGTTCCGCTCTTGTTTCCAGCGCGACCGTGACCGGATCATCCACAGCTCAGCCTTCCGGCGCCTCAAGCACAAGACCCAGGTCTTCGTCGAGCACGAGGGAGATTTCTACCGCACGCGGCTCACCCACAGCATCGAGGTCGCGCAGGTCGCGCGCACCATGGCCAATGCGCTGGGGCTGAACACCGACCTGACCGAGGCGGTGGCGCTCGCGCATGATCTTGGCCACACGCCCTTTGGCCACACCGGCGAAGATGCGATGCACGAATTGATGGCGCCTTATGGCGGCTTCGATCACAACGCCCAGACCCTGCGCATCGTCACCCGGCTCGAATGCCATTACGCCGAGTTCGACGGGCTCAATCTCACCTGGGACACACTCGAGGGGATCGCCAAGCACAATGGGCCGCTGCTGCCGCTGAAAGCGGGCGAGACGCTGCCGCTGGCGCTGGCCGAATACAACGCCGAGCATGATCTCGAGCTTGAGACCCATGCCAGTGGCGAGGCGCAGGTCGCGGCGATCGCCGACGACGTGGCCTACAACAATCATGACCTGCAGGACGGGCTGCGCGCCGGGCTCTTCACCGAGGAAGAGATCGCCGACCTGCCGCTGATCAAGCCCGCCTATGCCGAGGTCGACCGGCTCTACCCGCATCTCGACGCCTATCGCCGTCGCCACGAGGCGCTGCGCCGGGTCTTCGGCTATATGGTCAGCGACGTGATCGACACGAGCCGGGCGCGCCTCGCGGCGGCAGAGCCGCAAAGCTGCGACGACATCCGCCGGCTCGGGCATCCGGTCGTTGCCTTCTCGGACGAGATGTACCGCGAGCTCAAGCAGGTGCGGCATTTCCTCTTCACCCGCATGTACCGCGCCCCCTCGGTGGTGGTGATCCGCGAGAAGGTGACCCAAGCGGTGATGGAACTTTTCCCGATCTACATGGACAACCCGCTGCTGCTGCCGGCTCGCTGGCGCGCGACCGATCCCAAGAGCGAGACCGAGCTGGCGCGCATGGTGGCCGATTACGTCGCCGGGATGACCGACCGCTTCGCGCTGCAGCAGCACGCCAAGCTGACCGGGACCGACATCCTGCACGACGCGCGCTGAAGCGCCAATCGCGCGCCAAGCCCTTTATCGCACTGGACAGATCGAGGCCGCAGGCCAGATCATGAGCGCGGCACAGGCCGTGGTTGCGTGAAAGGGCCCTGACATGACCGGACCGGAAACTGGCGGCATCGATCCGCTGCTGGGATTTGCCCTTGTGGGCGCGCTCGGCGTCGGCTCGCAATGGCTGGCCTGGCGGATGAAGCTCCCGGCGATCGTGGTCATGCTGGTCGCGGGGCTTGCCATCGGGCCGGGCCTTGGCGTGCTCGATCCGCACCAGGACTTCGGCGCGCTGATGGAGCCGATGCTGGCCATCGCCGTGGCGATCATCCTTTTCGAGGGCGGGCTGACGCTGAATTTCCAGGGGCTGCGCGACGCGCGGCTCGGGGTCCGGCGGCTGATCTTTGTGGGCGCGCCGCTCGGCTGGCTCGCCTCGGCGGCGGCGCTACACTGGGTGGCGGGGCTGAGCTGGGAAAGCGCGGCGGTCTTCGGCGGCATCATGATCGTCACCGGACCCACGGTGATCGCGCCGCTCTTGCGACAGGCGCGGCTCAAGCACCGCCCGGCGGCCCTGCTGCAGTGGGAGGCCATCGTCAACGACCCGGTCGGCGCTCTGGCGGCGGTGCTCGCCTTCGAGGTGGTCTCGGTGCTCGTGGACGGCGCCTCGATGGGCGAGGCACTGGTCGAGATGATTGTCGGCATCCTCGCGGCCTCGGCGCTCGGCGTGCTTGGGGGCTGGGGGCTGGCGCAGGCGTTCAAGCGCGGCAAGGTGCCGGAATACATGAAGGTGCCGGTGCTTTTCGTCTCCATGCTGGTGGTCTTCGCCCTGGCCGACTCGGTGCTGCATGAAAGCGGGCTTCTGGCGGTGACTCTGATGGGCGTGTGGATCGCCAACGCCGGCCTGCCGAGCTACGAGGAGATGCGCCGCTTCAAGGAACACGCGACGATCCTGTTGGTCTCGGGGGTGTTCATCCTGCTGGCGGCCAACATGAGCCGCGAGATGCTGGTCTCGCTCGACTGGCAGGCGCTGGCCTTCGTGCTTTCGGTGATCCTGCTGGCGCGACCGGTGCCGGTACTGATCTCCTTGATCGGCACCAACGTGCCGTGGAAGGAACGGCTGATGGTTGCCTTCACCGGCCCGCGCGGCGTGGTTCTGGTGGCAGTGGCGGGGCTTTTTGCCCAGCGGCTGGTGGCGCTCGGGGTCGAGGATGCGGCGCGGATCCCGGCGCTGGCCTTCGCGCTGGTGGCGGCGACGGTGGTGCTGCATGGCTTTACGCTGGCGCCCATGGCGCGGGCGCTGGGACAGACCGCGACCGAAACACCCGGTGTGCTGATCACCGGCGGCTCGGACTGGTCGGTGGCATTGGGGCTGGCGTTGAAGAAGCTCGAGCTGCCGGTGCTGATCGCCGATCCCAACCATGCCCACCTCCGCGAGGCGCGCGACGCGGGGCTCGACACGTTCTTCGGCGATATCCTGTCGGAGGCGGCGGAGCACCGTCTCGATCTGGTCAGCTACGAGAGCCTCATCGCCGCCACGGACAACGACGCCTACAACACGCTGGTGGCCACCGACCTTGCGCCGGACTTCGGCCGCGAGCATGTCTTCCAGCTCAAGCGGGCGCGCGACACGTCGACACGCCACGCGCTGCCGGCGACCCTTGGTGGCCGGCCATTCGGGCCGGACGAGAGCTACGATGAAGCCAATGCGCGCATGGCGCAGGGCTGGGAGTTCCGCATCTCGCGGCTGACCGAGGAATTCACCATGGAGCACTGGCGTGAGAAAAACCCCGATGCGATGGTCGTCGGGGATCTCGGGCCGAACGGCACCTTCCGGCTGCTCGGGCCGGATGAGGCCCCGAAGGAAGCCGATGGGGTTCGGCTGGTGGTGCTTGCCCCGAGGCGCGAGGAGCGCTCGGAAGGTCGGCGGGATGACAGGGGCAATGACACGCTGAAAGGCGCCAGGGCGGAGTAGGGCGCTTTCCGTCTGGTTCCGCGCATCTCGGCATTTGACCCCGCGGGACAAGATGGTAGAGGAGCATCCGACCGTATGGAGACAGACTGATGAACCTCTTCACCGACATTCGCGCGCTTGTCCTTCAGGCGATCGAAGCGCTGCAGGCCGAAGGCGCGCTGCCCGAGGGCCTCGCCACCGCCGCCGTGACGGTGGAGCCGCCGCGAGACGCCTCGCATGGGGACATGGCGACCAATGCCGCGATGGTGCTGGCAAAGCCCGCCAAGCAAAAGCCGCGCGACATCGCCGAGGCGCTTGCCGCCAAGCTGTCTGAGGATCCGCGCGTCGCCCTCGCGGAGGTCGCCGGCCCCGGCTTTCTGAACCTGCGCCTCGACCCCTCGGTCTGGCAGGCGCTGCCCGCGGCCGTGCTGACCTCGGGCACCGACTACGGCCGCTCGGACATGGGGCAGGGGCTCAAGGTCAACGTCGAATATGTCTCGGCCAACCCCACGGGCCCGATGCACGTCGGCCACACGCGCGGCGCGGTCTTCGGCGATGCGCTGGCCTCGCTGCTGGCCTATGCTGGCTATGACGTCACGCGCGAGTATTACATCAACGACGGCGGCGCCCAGGTCGACGTCCTGGCGCGGTCGGTCTACCTGCGCTACCTCGAAGCGCATGGCCGCAGCGTCGAGTTCGAGGCGGGCACCTATCCCGGCGAGTACCTGATCGAGGTCGGCGCGAAGCTGAAGGCTCAGGTTGGTGACAAATATGTCGACCAGCCCGAGTCCGAATGGCTCGAGTCGGTGCGCGAGTTCGCCACCGAGGAGATGATGGGCATGATCCGCGAGGATCTGGCGCTGCTCGGCGTGAAGATGGATCACTTCTTCTCGGAAAAATCGCTCTACGGCACCGGCAAGATCGAGGCCGCCATCGAGTCGCTGACCGAGAAGGGGCTGATCTACCGCGGCGTGCTCGAGCCGCCGAAGGGCAAGAAGCCCGAGGATTGGGAGCCGCGCGAACAGACGCTGTTCAAGTCGACCGACCACGGCGACGACGTCGACCGCCCGATCATGAAGTCGGACGGCAGCTGGACGTATTTCGCCCCCGACATCGCCTATCACTATGACAAGGTGAGCCGCGGCTTCGACATGCTGATCGACGTCTTCGGCGCCGACCACGGCGGCTACGTCAAGCGCATGAAGGCGGCGGTCTCGGCGCTCTCGGACGGCAAGGTGCCGCTCGACGTCAAGCTGATCCAGCTGGTCAAGCTGTTCAAGAACGGCGAGGAATTCAAGATGTCCAAGCGGGCAGGGACCTTCGTGACCCTGCGCGACGTGGTCGAGGAGGTTGGCCCCGACGTCACCCGCTTCGTCATGCTGACCCGCAAGAACGACGCCACGCTCGATTTCGACTTCGCCAAGGCTGTGGAGCAGAGCCGGGAGAACCCGGTGTTCTACGTGCAATACGCCCATGCGCGTGTGTGCTCGGTGCTGCGCAAGGCCACCGAGGCCGGAATTGACGTGTCGGACGAGGCCCTTGCTGGGGCCGACCTGTCGGGCATGACCCATGAGGCCGAGCTTGCACTGGCCAAGAAGGTGGCCGAATGGCCGCGCATCGTCGAGATCGCGGCCAAGGGCCACGAGCCGCATAAGGTCGCCATCTGGCTCAACGAGCTGGCCTCGGACCTGCACGGCCTCTGGAACCGCGGCCACGACGAGCCGGGCCTGCGCTTCGTGCAGGACGATCCTGCTGTCAGCCAAGGCAAAATCGCGCTGGCCCGGGCCGTCGCGGTTGTCATTTCGGCCGGTCTTGGTATCTTGGGCGTGACCCCGGCAGAAGAGATGCGTTGACCCAAAGGCGCCTCGGGGCAAATGAGCAGAGCAAGATGGCCGGCGGGGAGACCCCGTGCCGGCCCGACAGGCAGACCGAGGCAAACATGGCGGATTACCCCTACGACGGGCCGGAAACTCCGGCCCCGACCGGGCGGAGAGCAGCATCCCTGGCAAACTGGGCCGGCGCAGCGGTGTCGCTTGCGCTGGTTGTTGGCGTCGGGATGTGGGGCTACGAGCTTCTCATGCGCGACGTGAACGGCATCCCCGTGGTGCAGGCGATGGACGGTCCGATGCGGATCGCCCCCGAGGATCCGGGCGGCTCCACGGCCGATCATATCGGGCTGGCGGTCAATGCCGTTGCGGGCACCGGCCTTGCCGAGCCCGGCGCCGACCGGCTGCTGCTGGCGCCGCAGGGCATCGGCCTGTCGGACGATGACATGCCGCAGAAGGAGCTTGCTGCGCTGCGCGAGAAATCCGCGCAGATCGGCGCCGCCTCGCTCTCGCAGGACGGGGCAGGCGCCGAGGGCGCGGCTGAGGGTGAAGACCTCGATCCGATCCAGGCGCTTGCCGACCAGATCGCCGCGAACGCCCGCCCGCTCAGCGAGCTCTCTTCCGAGGAGGGCGAAGGCGAGTTGGTGGCCAGCGTCACCGGCGCCGCCCCCGCGGGCGCGCTGATCCGCTCGCTGCGCCCGTCGACCCGCCCCGGAGACCTGCTCAACCAGCCTGTCGCGCTGGCGCCCGCCCCCGAAGAGCCCGCCGGTCCCGCGGAAATCAACCCAGAGACGCTGCCCGCAGGCACCCGCCTCGCGCAACTCGGGGCCTATGCCAGCGAAGACGTCGCCCGCCAGGAGTGGGACCGCTTCAGCGCCCGCTTCGGCGAATTCATGGACGGCAAGGACCGGGTGATCGAACGCGCCAGTTCCGGCGGGCGCACCTTCTACCGTCTGCGCGCCGCGGGCTTTGCCGATCTCGCCGACGCCCGCCGCTTCTGCGCCGCCTTCGTCGCCGAGAACGCCGACTGCATCCCGGTAACCACGCGATGACCCGTTTCGGAGCCACCATCCTCGCCCCGCTCGGCCTGACGCTGAGCGCAGAGGAGAAACGCTTCTTCGCCGAGGCCAACCCCTTTGGCTTCATCCTCTTCGCCCGCAACGTCGAGAGCGCCGAGCAGCTCCGGGCGCTGACATCCGACCTGCGCGCCGCCGTCGGCTGGCACGCCCCTGTCTTCACCGACCAGGAGGGAGGCCGGGTGCAGCGCCTGCGCGCGCCGCTGGCCACCGAGTTCCTGCCGCCGCTCGACGAGGTGGCGCAGGCCGGCGAGACCGCGGCCCGCGCCATGGAACTGCGCTTCCGCATCATCGCCGCCGAGCTGCGGGCGGTGGGCATCGACGGCAACTGCGCGCCGATGCTCGACGTGGCGCGCCCGGGCACCCATGCCTTCTTGCGCAATCGCTGCTACGCCGAAGACGTCGAGACCGTCGTCGTGATGGGGCAGGCCGTGGTGAAGGGGCTGACCGACGGCGGCGTGCTGCCGGTGATGAAGCACCTGCCGGGCCATGGGCTTGCGCAGATCGACAGCCATAAGGATCTGCCGCGCGTCTCCGCGCCGCGCGAAGAGCTCGAGGACATCGACTTCGCCGCTTTCCGCCCCTTCGCCGATCTGCCGCTCGCGATGACAGCGCATCTGGTTTACGAGGGGCTCAACACCCGCCCCGCCACGGTCGATCCCGAGATGATCGCCCTGATCCGCGAGAACATCGGGTTCCAGGGTCTTTTGATGAGTGACGATTTGTCGATGGAGGCGCTTTCGGGCACCATCGGGGAGCGCAGCGCGGCCACCGTGGCCGCGGGCTGCGACGTGGTGCTGCATTGCAACGGCAAGATGGACGACATGCGGCCGGTGGTCGAGGCCGCGGGCCAGATGACCGAAGCCGCGCAGTCCCGGGCCGAGGCGGCGCTTGCCGCCCGTACCATCCCTGCCGAGATTGACATCGCGGCGCTCAAGGCGGAGCATGAGGCCTTGCTGGCCGGGCCCCGCTGATCACCGATGCAGGACGATGCGCAACTGGAGTTCGAGACGCTCAGCGTCGCCGACCGCCTTGCGGCCGAGGCGCTGATCGTCGACGTCGAGGGCTACGAAGGGCCTCTCGACCTGTTGCTGTCGCTCTCGCGCACGCAAAAGGTGGACCTGCGCAAGGTGTCCATCCTCGAGCTGGCGCGGCAATACCTCGGCTTTGTCGAAAAGGCGAAAGAGCTGCGCATCGAGCTGGCCGCGGACTACCTCGTCATGGCCGCCTGGCTTGCCTTCCTGAAATCGCGCTTGTTGTTGCCGCCCGATCCCACCGAAGAGGGGCCGTCGGGCGAGGAGTTGGCGGCACATCTGGCGTTCCAGTTGCACCGCTTGCAGGCGATGCGCGACGTGGCGGCGCGGTTGATGGCCCGCGACCGGCTGGGCCGAGATTTTTTTGCCCGAGGCGTTCCCGAGGACATGCAGCGCCTGCGGAAGGTGAAATACACCGCGTCGCTGCTCGACCTGATGCAGGGCTATGCCCGCACCCGCACCCGCGACGATTTCCGCCCCTTCGTCATGGACCGGCAAGATGTCTTTACCATGGAGCAGGCGCTTGACCGTATGCGCAGCATGATCGGCTATGCCGGTGACTGGACCGACATTTCCCGTTGGCTGCCGGACGGCTGGTCCGGCGATCCCCAGCGATGGCGTTCCGCCACGGCTGCGACCTTTGCCGCTTCGCTTGAGCTGGTGAAGGAGGGCAAGGCCGAGATCCGCCAGACCGACACCTTCGCGCCCATCGAGATGCGCAAGAGAGAGAACCCGCGTGAGTGACGATATCGAGTTGACGCGCGCCGAGCGGCGCGCGGCGCAGGACAGCAGCGAAAGCCTCTTCGAAGCGCCGCCCATGGGCGATCAAGAGCGCATGGTCGAAGCGATCCTTTTCGCCTCTGCCGAGCCGGTGACCGTGCGCGAACTGCAAGAGCGCATGCCGCATGGCTGCGATCCCGCCGAGGCGCTGGCTTACCTGCGCAAGCGCTACGAGGGGCGGGGCGTGCAGGTTGTGCGCGTCGGTGACGCCTGGGCGATCCGTACCGCGCCCGACCTCGGCTTTTTGATGCAAAAGGAGACGGTCGAGACCCGCAAGCTGTCGCGCGCGGCGATCGAGACGCTGGCGATCATCGCCTATCACCAGCCAGTGACCCGCGCCGAGATCGAAGAAATCCGCGGCGTGAGCGTCTCGCGCGGCACCGTCGACCAGTTGCTCGAGATGGGATGGATCCGCTTTGGCCGCCGCAAGATGACCCCGGGGCGGCCGGTGACCTTCGTGGTGACCGAAGAGTTCCTCGACCACTTCGGCCTCGAGAGCGCCCGCGATCTGCCGGGGCTCAAGGAGCTTCGCGCCGCGGGCCTTCTCGACAACCGCCCGCCGCCGGGACTCGTGCCGCTCAGCGATCCTGAGCCCGAGGACGACGAGGAGGCCCCGGGCCAATCCGAACTCTTCGAGGATTGATCGCTACGAACCAACGCAAAAAAGGCCCCGAGAACGGGGCCTTTTCTACATCATAACAGTTAATTAGCGCACAATCTTCACGATACGGCGGGTCTCGGGATCGATCACCACCGGCTGCTGGTTGACGTTCAGATAGGCGTAGTCGCTTTCCGGGACCTGGTAGACCTCGATCTCCTGCGGGATACCGGCGCCCACGGCGATTTCACCGTCGAGATAGACCGGCTCAACCGGGTTCGACTGAATATAGGTGACCGTCTTTTCCTCGACATTGTTGGCGGCACCGGCAACGGCGCCAATCACCGCACCGGCGGCCACGGCGGCGGGACCACCGACAATCAGCGAGCCCACGGCAGCGCCCCAGGCCCCGCCCACACCGGCACCGGCGGCGGCATTGCTGGTGTCGTCATAAGTCACGGTGTTCACTTCAACGCGGTCGCGGTTCTCATAGATGACGACGGGTTCGTCTTCGACCGGCGTGGTCAGATAGGCCGAGTATGCCCAGCCCGAGGTGCCCTGGTAGCTCACTTCGCACCATTCGGCGTCGGCGAGGCAGCCCATCACGTCGACTTCTTCGGTCGAGGGGATCACGCTCTCGACGGAGTATTGCGGGCCAGGACCCGAGCGCAGGTTCAGCTCGGTGGTGGCGGAGGCGGTCATCGCGGCCGAAACCGGGGCAGCTGCGAGGCCGACAAGCGGAAGCGAGAGAAGGAGCGTTTTCTTGGTGTTCATGATCAAGTCCTTTCAAGTCTTTGGCGGCCCGCGCTGCGATCCGCCTCATGGCTCCACAACACCACATCCCGGCGGATGTTCCGGGGGAAGATAAGAAAGCGACCGGAAGTTACTGATTTCAAGGGGTTTGCGCGAAGTTCTGCGCGCGGCCGGCCATGCCGGGAACCAATGCTAGGGAGTGGGGGTTCTCTTGCCTTCGCGCGCGCAGCAGCGCCCGAGGCAAGGTCAGCGGAGCCGCGCGACAAGGAGATATCGATGCGAGTTTTTGCCAAATTTTCCGTAACTCGCCGTGAGAGCGACCCGGATCGCCGCGCAATTTAGGGCGAGGTTAATCGGCCCATGCGACTCTCAATCTCCCCGCCGCAGGATGATGGAGGTGCAAATTGTGGATCACGGTGCAAGTTTTCGCGCCCTCAGGGCGAGCGACGGCTTATTCCTGAGCCCCGCCCATCCCAGCCTGCGCCCGCTCGCCTGGACGCGAAAGGTCTGTCTGGTGCTGGCCGGAGCGCTGCTGATTGTCGCCGCGGAGGGCCATCTTTACGGGATCTCGCGGCTCTACGCGCCGAGCGGCGACAGCGCGCTTTCCGTGCCCACCCTGCTGGCGGGCACCGGGGCGCTGGCCGCAACCTTGATGCAAAGG
The DNA here is from genome assembly GCF_003111685.1 of Alloyangia pacifica. Lineage (NCBI taxonomy): Bacteria > Pseudomonadati > Pseudomonadota > Alphaproteobacteria > Rhodobacterales > Roseobacteraceae > Alloyangia > Alloyangia pacifica. Next base: position 1,372,521 of record NZ_CP022189.1, read on the forward strand.
CCGCTGCGGCGCTCGGACCCGCGCGAAACGCTGATCTGGATGCTGGTGATCGCGCTGTGCCTGCTGACCGGCCTCGGCTACCGGAACGGGATCGATTTCGGCGCCGGCCGCATGGGGGGCAATACGGCGGTCTCCTTCGTGTTGCTGGCCGGGGGACAGCTCTGCTTCCGGCGCCTGCCGGTCTCCTCTGTTGGCCTGTCATTCATGGCGCCGGGCCTGCCCTTCGTGGCGGCGATCGGATACCTCAACAACGCGCCAATGCTTTTCGGAGAGATGTCGCTCTCGACTTCGGTGATGCTGCTGGCGCTCGGCGTGGCCAACGCGGCGCGCCACGCCAGGCGCCCGATCTTGCGCCCGCTGGTCAGCAGCTCGCGGGCCGGGCGCGCGGTGCGGACGATCCTTCTTTCCTGGCTGATCCTGGTGGCGGCGCAGGCGGTCGCCGCCCGCTTCGTGCCCCAGCACTGGGGCGCCACCTGGGGCGTCGCGGTGATGGTGGTCGATGCGCTGGCCTTGCTTGCGGTGATCCTCTTTCTGGGCATGAGATACGACGGCAGTGCGACGCGGCTGCGGCTGACGGAATGGCGGCTTTATAACGCCGCGCTGCGCGACCCCTCGACCGGGATGCGCAGCCGCGCTTCGGCCGAGCTCTTCAGCGCCACCTTCGGGCCGATCACCAGCCATGGGCTTGTGCTGATCGAGATAGAGGGGATCGCCGATCTGGCGCATCGCTCGGGGCCAGAGGCCGCGGAACGGCTGCTGCGGCTGGTCGCGTCCAAGTTGCAGCGAGTATTGCGTCCCGAGGAGCTTCTGTGCCGCGAAGAAGAGCTCAGCCTCCTGCTCTTGGTCCGGAACTGCACGCTCGATCAGCTGGGCGAACGCGCGGCAGAGCTCTGTGCGCTCGTCGCCGAGCTCCGCGACCCCGATCGCGAGATGAGCCGCATCCAGCTTTCGGCGGCGGTGGTCATGGCGCGCCGCGGCGACGATGATCCGGCGCCGTCAATCCGTCGCGCTCGCGAAGCGCTGCGCAGCGCCGAGCCGGGGAACACGCGCAGGATATTGCTCTGCGAAGCGGCCTGAAGCGGCGCGCTCAGCTTCGGAAATGCTTGGAGAGCTTGAGCCCTTGGCCCTGATAGTTCGACGCAATGCCGGCGCCATAGAGTTGCCCAGGCGTCTCATCCATGCGCTCGTAGACCAGCCGCCCGACGATCTGCCCGTGCTCCAACACGAAGGGCGCCTCGTGGCAGCGGACTTCGAGCACCCCGCGCGAGCCTGTGCCCCCGGCGGCGGAATGGCCGAAGCCCGGGTCGAAGAAGCCCGCGTAATGCACGCGGAACTCGCCCACCATGGCAAGATAGGGCGCCATTTCGGCAGCGAAGCGCGGCGGAATGTGCACCGCCTCGCGGCTGACGAGGATATAGAAGGCATCGGGATCAAGGATCAGCTGCCCGCGCGAGGCCTGCAGGGGATCCCAGAACTCGGCCGGGTCGTAGTGGCCGATGCGGTCGAGATCGATCACCCCGGTGTGCGGCTTGGCCCGCCAGCCCACCAGATCGGTTCCCTCGGGGCGCAGGTCCACCGAGAAGCCGAGCCCTTCACCGATCACCGCCGGGCCACCGGTCACCAGCGTCTCGGCGGCATGCAGCTCGGTCAACTCGGCATCGCTGAGGATCGACTGGCCGCGGCGGAAACGAATCTGGTTGAGGCGCATCCCGGTGCGGGCCAGCACCGAGAAGGAGCGGGGGCAGATCTCGGCATAGAGGGGTCCGCTGTAGCCGCCTACGATGCGGTCGAACTCGGTGCCGCCATCGGTGATGGTGCGGGTCAGCAGGTCAAGCCGGCCGGTGGAGCTCTTGGCATTGGCGACCGCGGTCAGCCCGGCGGGCAGGTCGAGGCTCTCGAGCAGCGGCACCACGTAGACGCAGCCCTTCTCCAGCACGGCGCCTTCGGTCAGATCGACCCGGTGCATCTCGAATTCGTCGATCCGCGAGGCCAGCGTGCGACCCTCGCCTGCAAGGAAGGAGGCGCGAACCCGGATCGCCTCGGTGCCGAGCCGCAGGTCAAGGCTGGCAGGCTGGATCTGCCCGTCGACAAGGGGGGACTCAAGGCGGATCGCCCCGCTCTCGACAAGCGCCGAAATCTGCTGGCTGGCGAGCACCCCTGTCATGGTCACATTCCCTCGTATTGCGTTGATCGTGCTTAGCAAGCGACGGGGGCGAAGGGAACGAGGAATGCGGCGCTCCGGCCCTGTGGTTGGTCGCCTGTGCGCGGTTGGTGACGCAGCGCAAGGACCTGCACGAGATGCCGCGCGCGGTTCAGTGTCGTTTCGCAATGGTGGAAATTTATGTTTTGTCGCCAGCGGTTTGGCGGGGCCGTTCCCTCACCCCTGGGCGGAGGTGGACAAGTCAGAAACGGCGGTGGGGAGTATTTGGTCGGGCTAGCAGGACTCGAACCTGCGACCTTCCGTCCCCCAGACGGACGCGCTACCAGGCTGCGCTATAGCCCGACTTGTGAGGCCGTTTCATATCGGTTTTCACCGCACGCGCAACCCCCAAGATGAAAGTTTTTTCCCGGGTCTCCCTAGGTCATCCTGGCGCCCCGGCGCGCGGCCACCAGGGCCTGCAGCGCGGCGACATGCGGCGCCAGTTCGGCAGCCTTGGCGGCGTCGATCCGGGTCAGCCCGGAGAGCTGCGAGAGCGCGCCCGGCGCAGGCCGTGGAAGGGCCGACAGATCGGGCACATCGGGGAGCGCAGGGGGCGGGGTTTCCGCGGCGCGCGCCTCGAGGGATTCGGTGATGAACCCAGGCAGCTCCGCGGTCCCGGGCGCGGGCTCTGCGGCCGGAGCGGCCTCGGGGCCCTCGGCCCAAGGCGCGCCTTCGTCGGCGGCATGGGGCTCGGGGTCGTCGGTCTGGGGGAAGAGCGGTGTGGCTGCGGCGTAGCTCGGCATCTCCTCCGGAGGCTCGACAGACGCAGGCTCCGGAGCGTCTTCTGAGGCCTCTGCGAGGTCGGCTGACTCTGCGGGCGCAGCCTGGGCGAAGGGCAGCACCGTGGCGCTTTCCTGCGGCTCGAAGGCGGGCACGGGCTCGACCGAGGGGGGCTCAGCCTCGGAGACGTCGTCGAGCAGCTCGGCCGGCGGGGCAATGCCGGCGACATGTTTCACCCCCTGTTCGCGCAGCACCTTCTGCACGCCCTTGATGGTCAGCCCATCGTCGTGCAGCAGCTGGCGGATCCCGGCAAGAAGGGCGACGTCATTGGGCCGGTAGTAGCGTCGCCCCCCGGCGCGCTTGACCGGTTTCACCTGGGTGAATTTGGTTTCCCAGAAGCGTAGGACGTGCGCCGGCGTGTCCAGAAGCTCCGCCACCTCGGAGATGGTGCGGAATGCGTCGCGCGACTTGCTCATGCGGTGGTACCCCCTGCTGCGCGGGGCCGCCGGGCGGGCGCGCAGGCTTCAGATATGTCTTGGACCCGTCAGCGGCGCAGTGCCGGGACGTTCCGGGACCGCGAGGGCGCCGTGGCGGATCAGGATTTGTTGCCGTCGGCAACCCGTTCCTTCATCAGGTGCGACGGGCGGAAGGTCAGGACGCGGCGGGGCTGGATCGGGACCTCTTCGCCGGTCTTGGGATTGCGGCCGATGCGCGCCGCCTTGTCGCGTACGGAGAAGGTGCCGAAGGACGAGATCTTCACCTGCTCGCCACGGACCAGCGCGTCGGACATGTGCTGCAGCACCGACTCGACGAGTTCGGCGCTTTCATTGCGCGACAGCCCGACCTCGCGAAACACCGCTTCGCTGAGATCCATGCGCGTCAAAGTCTTGTCACTCATTTGGCAGCCTCCCAAGGTTGCGCCACAGCATAGGGGGGAGGCGGATTCCGAGTCAAGCAGCCCTTGCGGGCGTGGAGCCTGCAAGGGCCGGATTTTGCCGGATTTTTGCGCTCACCAGCGCAGGACGACAGCGCCCCAGGCCAAACCGCCGCCGATGGCCTCGGTGACCACCACGTCGCCTTGCTTGATCTTGCCCTCGGCCTTGCCGACCGACAGGGCCAGCGGAATCGAGGCGGCAGAGGTGTTGCCATGGTCCTGGACTGTCACCACGACGCGCTCCATCGGCAGGCCGAGCTTCTTGGCGGTGCCGTTGATGATGCGGATGTTGGCCTGATGCGGCACGACCCAATCGACCTCTTCCGAGGTGATCCCGGCCTTTTCCATCGCCGTGGTCGCGGTCTGGGCGAGCTTTTCCACTGCGTGGCGGAAGACTTCCTTGCCCTCCATGCGCAGATGGCCGGTGGACTGGGTGGACACCCCGCCGTCAACGTAGAGCAGGTCGCGGAACTGGCCGTCGGAATGCAGATCGACCGACAGGATGCCGCGGTCGGCGGAGGTGCCCGCGCCCTCGGCAGCCTCGAGGATCAGCGCCCCGGCGCCGTCACCGAAGAGCACGCAGGTCCCCCGGTCGGTCCAATCCATGATTCGCGAGAAGGTCTCGGCGCCGATCACCATGACGCGCTTGGCCTGGCCAGAGACGATCATCGCATTGGCGGTCGACAGGGCGTAGACGAAACCGGCGCAGACCGCCTGTACGTCGAAGGCGAAGCCGCCGGTCATGCCGATGCGGTCCTGCACCATGGTCGCAGCAGAGGGGAAGGTCAGGTCGGGCGTCGAGGTGGCGACGATCAGCGCGTCGATCTGGGAAGGTTCGAGCCCTGCATCCTTCAGCGCGGCCTCGGCGGCGTTGGCGGCGAGCATCGAGGTGGTCTCGCCCTCGGCGGCGAAATGGCGGCGTTCGATGCCAGAGCGCGAGCGGATCCATTCGTCGGAGGTGTCGAGGGTCTTCTCGAATTCCGCGTTGGGGACCACACGCTGAGGCAGGTAATGCCCGATGCCCGCGACCTTCGCCCTGATGCTCATTTGCCTGTTCCGTTTTTCTTTGTATCTGTGCCGTCCGGCGCCTCTGGGGCGGGGTCGGCGGCGGCCGCAGCGGCGCTCGCCACGCGGGCGGCCAGCCTGTCGCCGAAGCCGGACTGCGCGAGGTCATAGGCCAGTTCCACCGCCGCGGCCACCCCGGTGGCATCGGCAGCGCCGTGGGATTTCACCACAGTGCCGTTGAGGCCGAGGAAGACGCCGCCGTTCTTGCGGCGCGGATCTACGCGCGCCTGCAACCGCTTGAGCGAACTCAGAGCGAGCAGCGCGGCGAGGCGCGACAGCGGCGAGTAGGTGAAAGCCTCGCGGAGAAGTGAATTGATCAGCGAGGCAGTGCCTTCGCCGGTCTTCAGCGCGATATTCCCGGTGAAGCCGTCGGTGACGATCACGTCGCAGCGCTTGCCGGGGATGTCTCCGCCCTCGACGAAGCCGACGTAATCGAAGCCGCCGGTCTCGGCATTGGCGGCGATGAGGTCATGCGCGGCCTTCAGCTCCGCGCGGCCCTTGTGCTCTTCGGTGCCGACGTTCAGCAAGCCGATGCGCGGGCGCTCGAGGTTGAGACCGTTGCGGGCGTAGGATGCGCCCATCATCGCATATTTCAGCAGGTCGTCGGCATCGGCGCGGATGTCGGCGCCGACGTCGAGCATGACGTTGTAGCCCTGCGGGTTGCGTGAGGGCCAGAGCACGGCGATGGCAGGGCGGTTCACCCCGGGCAGCTTGCGCAGCCGCACCATCGAGAGCAGCATGAGCGCGCCGGTGTTGCCGCAGGAAACGGCAACCGTGGCCTCGCCATTGCGAACGGCGTCGAGCGTGGACCACATCGAGGTGTCCTGCCCGTTGCGCATCACGTGGCTCGGCTTGTCTTCCATCGCCACGACGCCGGAGGCATCGCGAATCTCGACCTGGGCAGACAAACCTTTTTGCTTGTCCACCAGGGGGCGCAACTCGGCCTCGGGTCCGTGCAGCAGGAAATGGACATCGCGGTGCTTCCGCGCAAAGGCGGAAAGACCGGCAACAATCGTTGCCGGCCCGCGATCGCCACCCATGGCGTCGATGGAGAGGACCAGAGGCCCGTGCGCCTGACGGTTATCCGTTGCGGATGTCATGCGACGATCGGGCCTATCCGCAACTTATGCTGCGTCTTCGTCCAGGTCGATCTCGTCAGCCATGGCGACGACCTCACGGTCGGCGTAGTGGCCGCAGGACGGGCAGACGTGGTGCGGGCGCTTGAGTTCGCCGCAGTTGCTGCACTCGTTGGGGTTGGCCGCGACCAGCGCGTCATGGGCGCGACGGTTGTTGCGGCGCGATTTCGATACTTTGTTCTGTTGGACGGCCATGTCTCAACCTCGATTGTTCGCGTGTGGGGGCTATACGGGTGCCCGATAACGTTCGGGCGTGCCCGGCCTCATAGTCTTAACCCATGGAGGCGTGCAACCCGGAATTCCGATGAAGGCGCGAAAATAGGTATTTCTTGCCAAACCGCAAGAGAGATTTCGCGCCCCAGCGGCTCAGTCTTCGTCTTTTTCGTCCTTCGAGAGCTGATCGCGCAGCCCCGCGAGCCCGGCAAATGGGTTCGGGCGAGATTCGGAAGGGTCCTCCTCGGGCGCGTCCGGCGCCGCTTCGGCCATCTCGAGCGCCGCCTGGCTGCGCGGGTAGGGCGGCAGCGCCAAGGACAGGGCTTCGGAGAGAATCCGGCGCAGGTCGATCACGTCGGGCAGGGGCTCTTCCTCGTCTTCGGGCACCTCGACCTCGGAGCCGGGATCGGGGTCGGCGATTTGCTGCGCCGGCCGGAACAGCAAGGAGATCTCCTCGTCGATCCGGGTGGTCACCGGATCGAGGGTGACGACGCAGGGCTGCACCACCGTTGCGCCGAGATCGGCGGTCAGCCGGTAGGCGCCGCCGGCCTCGGGGGTCAGCTTGCCCATGAGGCGGGCCTTGCGCAGACTTAGCAGGCCGAGGTCCTTGGCCAAGGCCGAACGTTCCTCGGCCTCGGGCCTGATGTCGAAGTCTGTGGCCACGTCGCGGCGCAGTGTCGAGACGCGCAGCCGCGCGGGGTTTCCGCCTCTGTCCATGGGCTCGCCTTTCCTTTGCTTGAAGCGCTTGGCTGGGTTGTGTAATGCGGGATAGAAGGCCCTCCGGGGCATGGCAAGGGGCAGGACTGCGTCCATGGTATCACGGGTGAGAATAGCGCTTTTGGCTGCAAGCGCCGCACTGGGACTGTCCGCCTGCTCGGCTCAGTACCAGACGCATGGCTACGTGCCACGCGAAGACGACCTTCAGCAGATCGTGCCCGGGATCGATACGCGCGCGACGGTGGAGGACGTGATCGGCGTGCCCGCCGCCTCGGGCGTGCGCGACGCGGGCGGCTATTACTACATTGAATCGCAAGTGCGAAGCTTCGCCTGGCAGGAGCCCGAGGTCATCGATCGCGAGGTGCTGGCGATCACCTTCGACGGGCAGGGCGTGGTCAACAATATCTCGCGCTACGGCCTCGAGGACGGCAACGTCGTGCCGATCACCCGCCGGATCACCCGCACCAACGATGGCGAGATGGGCTTCATCCGCAAGCTCTTCGGCAATATCGGCGGCCTGACCCTCGGCGATCTCGACCAGCAATGAGGCGCTGACCATGTCCTCCCGCGTGCAGGATGATGCTTCGGGGGAGGACGGTCTGATCCTGTCCCGTGGCCGATTCCAGGCACGCTCCGCCGCGGGTGCCGAAGACGTGAAGGCGGCGCAGGCGTTGCGCGGGCTGGCGTTTTTCGGCCCCGGCAAGGGCCCCGATGCCGACGCGCTGGACGGCCGTTGCCGCCATGTTCTGGTCGAGGATGAGACCGGCCAGTTGCTCGCCTGCTTCCGCTACCTCTGGCTCGAGACCAGCGCCGAGATCGGCCGCAGCTATTCGGCGCAATACTACGATCTTTCCCGGCTCGAGGGCTACGGCGGGCCACTGATCGAACTCGGGCGCTTCTGTACCCGGCCGGGGCTGGTCGATCCCGATGTGTTGCGGCTGGCCTGGGGCGCGATCGCCGCCCTCGTCGATCGGGGCGGCGCGCGGCTGCTCTTCGGCTGCGCCAGCTTCACCGGCACCGACGCGGCGCGCTACGATCCGGCCTTCGGCGTCCTGCGTGCCCGCCACGCCGCCCCGGCGCGCTGGCAGATCGGTGTCAAGGCGGCCGAGGTGGTGCGCTTCTCCCCGGCCACCAGCGAGGCGCGTGGGGCCCTCAAGCTGATCCCGCCGCTCCTGCGCACTTACCTCGGGATGGGAGGCTGGGTGAGCGATCACGCCGTGGTGGACCGGCAGATGAACACGCTGCATGTCTTCACCGGTGTCGAAACCGCGGCGATCCCGCCGGCTCGCACCCGGGCATTGCGGGCGATCGCGGGGTAGCGGCGGTGTGACGGGGCTCTGTCCCGAGCCGCTGCGCACCTTTCCCCCGGGATATCTGGACCTAGAAGATAGACCCAAAACTCTAGACGCAAGACCAGGAGAGGCGGCGGTGGCGACCTTCATCGGCTCGGAAATCTATCGCGGCTCGCGCTACGGGCGGCTGCACCCGCTGTCGATCGAACGGGTGCCGGCGGTGATCGACCTCTGTCGGGCGCTCGGCTGGCTCCCCGAGGCGCAGTGGCGGGTCTCGCCGCGGGCCAAGCCCGCGGCCCTCACCGGCTTCCATGCACCGCGCTACGTGGCGGCGCTGCAGGCGGCTGAGGCCGCGGGGACGGTGAGCGAGGAGGTGCGCCAGCGCCACGGGCTCGGCACCCTGTCGAACCCGGTCTTTCCCGAGATGTACCGGCGTCCCGCCACGGCGGTGGGCGGCGGTCTGCTGGCCGCCGAGATCGTCGGAGCGCAGGGCGGCACGGTGTTCAATCCCGGCGGCGGGACGCATCACGCGCTGGCTGATCGGGCCAGCGGTTTTTGCTTTCTCAACGAGCCGGTGCTGACCATTCGCCACCTGCTGAGCCTCGGGATGCGCCGGGTGGCCTATGTCGACATCGACGCCCATCACGGCGACGGGGTGGAGATCGCCTTCGACGGCTCGGAGCAGGTGCGGGTGATTTCGGTGCACGAGGCGCGGCGCTGGCCGTTCACCGGCGCGCTGGCCGACCGGGCCGGGGGGGCGGCCTTCAACATGCCGGTGCCGCGGGAGTTCAACGACACGGAATTCGCGCTGGTGCTCGAGGAGATGATTCTGCCCGCCGTGGCGGCCTTTCAGCCCGATGCGATCTTCCTGCAGTGCGGGGCGGATGCGGTGCTCGAGGATCCGCTGGCGCGGCTGGCGCTGTCGAACCGTTCGCATGCGCGGGCCGCGGCGGCGCTGCGCGGGCTGGCCCCGGCGCTGATCGTCTCGGGCGGCGGCGGCTACAACCCCTGGAGCGCGCCGCGCTGCTGGTCGCTGGTCTGGGCGACGCTCTCGGGCCGCGCGGTGCCCGAGCGGCTTCCCGAAGCGGCGCAGGCGGTGCTGCGTCGGCAAGTCTGGGCGCGCAAGGGGCGGCCCTCGGAGGCGCTGCTCACCACGCTGCGGGATGCGCCGCGCGAAGGGCCGGTGCGGGGCGACGTGCGCGAGGGCGTGCGGCTGCTGCGCGAGCGGCTGCGGGCGGAGCATTGACGGCCCACGGCACGACGCGTCTGGGGGACCTGCGCAAAACCCGGAATTTTCGGAGGAGTTGGAGCGGGTAGCGGGAATCGAACCCGCGCGTTCAGCTTGGGAAGCTGACAGGCTACCATTACATCATACCCGCGCTCTGAAGGCTGATCTACGCGGGCGACGCGGGCGCGTCAAGCGGGCGCGGCGCAGATTTCTCGCGGTCCGGCGGCGCGGGGCTGGCAACAGCAAGCTGGCGGCCGCGCGCTGCTGCGGCTGGCCGACGTGCCGCGCTCTCGGCCGTCGTCTAGCGCCGCCTGCGGCGGGGGCCCTCGGTGTTGAACGATGGCTCGGGCAGGGGCGTGGCGCGGCGAGTCTCGGCGAAGGGAGCGCTGGCATGGGGGATCGCGCTCGCGGCAACGAAATGCTCCTGGAAGCGCGGTTCGATGGCGGTTTCGACCTTGGTGATCTGCCGCACAAGCACTTCGATACGGCGCCGGGCCGCGAGGCTGCAGAGCGCGATGCGCGCGCCCGTGCCGGCGGCATTGCCTGCCGAGGTGACGCGCGCCAGCGGCACGTCGGGGATCATCCCCAGCACCAGCGCGTGCCGCGGCGAGATATGCGCACCGAAGGCCCCGGCCAGCACGACCCTGTCGACCTTGTCCACGCCCATTTCGTCCATCAGCAGCCGCGCACCCGCGTAAAGCGCGGCTTTCGCCAGCTGGATGGCGCGGATGTCGGCCTGGGTGACGGTGATCACGGGGCCTCCCGCGGCGCTGCCTTCGTGGATGAGATAGGCATGCGTGCGGCCTTCGGGGAGCATGCGCGGGGTGCCGGTCTGCTGCGCCGAGCCGATGAGCCCCCCCGCGTCCACCAGCCCGGCCATGCGCATTTCCGCCACCGCCTCGATGATGCCCGAGCCGCAAAGCCCGGTGACGCCGCTGCGCGCGGTGGCCTCGGCAAAGCCCGGCGCGTCGGACCACAGGTCGCAGCCGATGACCCGGAAGAGCGGCTCCTTGGTGTCGGGGTCGATGCGGATCGCCTCGATGGCGCCCGGGGCGGCGCGCTGGCCGGAGCTGATCTGCGCGCCTTCGAACGCGGGTCCGGTGGGCGAGGAGCAGGCGAGCACCCGCTGCCTGTTGCCGAGAAGGATCTCGGCGTTGGTGCCGACGTCGACGGTGAGCACCAGATCTTCGGACCGGTCGGGCGCCGCCGAGAGCGCGACGGCGGCGGCATCGGCGCCCACGTGGCCGGCGATGAGCGGCAGCAGGTAGGCTTGCGCGCCGGGCGGCAGAGCGGTGAGACCGAGGTCGCGCGCCGGCAGGTTCTGCGCCGAGGAAGTGGCCAGCGCAAAAGGGGCCTGTCCCAGCTCCACCGGGTCGAGGCCGAGCAGCAGGTGGTGCATTACCGGGTTCCCGACGAGGGTCAGATCAAGGATCCGGCCCGTCTCGATGTCTGCTTTGGCGGCGATGTCCTGCACCAGGGAGTTCAGCCCGGCGCGCACGGCGGCGGTCATTTCGGCCGCGCCGCCGGGGTTCATCATCGCGTAGGAGACGCGTGACATGAGATCCTCGCCAAAGCGGATCTGCGGGTTCATTGTTCCGGCAGAGGCGAGGACATCGCCGCTGCGCAGCGAGACGAGATGTGCGGCGATGGTGGTCGAGCCAAGGTCGATGGCCAGCCCGAGCAGATCGCCCTCCAGCAGCCCCGGCCAGAGCGCGGTGATGCGCGGCGCGGTCTCGGCGGAGCTCCGGTGCAGCGCGGCGGTGACGGTCCAGTTGCCCTCGCGCAGGGTGGTCTGCAGGCTGGCGAGCAGCGCAGGCTCTATCGTGGCACCCTCTATGTCCCATTGCGCGCGCAGCGCCTCGGTGAGCCGTTCGAGATCGCCCGACGGCGCATGCATGTCCGGTGGCGCGACCTCGACGAGACAGAGGCGCAGCGCCGGGTCCATTTCGACCGGGCGGGCCTCGGCGTCCTTGCGAATGACCTGCCGGTGTAGCTGGCTCTCGGGGGGCACGTCGATCACCACGTCCGAAAGGATCCGCGCCTGGCAGCCGAGCCGCCGTCCGGGGGCAAGGCCGCGTTTCTCGGCGTAGCGGGCCTCGGTTGCGTTCCAGTCGGAGAGCGCGGTCTCGGTGGAGGTGATGCCATGCTTGGCGAACTGACCGAAAGCGGGGGCGATCTGGCAGCGCGAGCAGATCCCACGCCCGCCGCAGACCGAGTCGAGATCAACGCCGAGCCGCCGAGCCGCCTCGAGCACCGGCGTTCCGACGGGCACGCGGCCGCGCTTGCCGGAGGGCATGAAGACGACGAGGGGGGCGTGGGGCTCGGTCATGGGCTCAGGATGCGCGCGCGGGACGGCGGCGACATGTCCGAAAGCGGCAGGCTGTGCGGTGGCGGCGTCGTGCCGGGGCCAAGACGGCCCGAAGTTGCCGGGCGAGCGCGTGCGCGTCCGGCGCGTGTGGCTCGGCGCGCCGGACGCAGAAAGGGCGGCACCCTCCGGCACCGCCCCTCCGAGACTCGGCTCTGAAGGCCTTAGCCCAATTTCACCAGCGCGTGGCGCTTCTTGCCCGCCGAAAGCTTCACCGGCGCAGAGAGCGCGGCGGCGTCGAGCATCAGACCGGCGTCGGTCAGCGGCTGGTCGTCGAGCCGCGCGCCGTTCTCCGTGATCAGCCGCTTGGCTTCCTTGCCCGACTTGGCGAGACCCGCGCGGACGATCACCTGCACGATGGAGATGCCCTCTCCGATCTCGTCTGCGGTCAGCTCCAGCGTCGGCAGATCGTCGCCCACGCCGCCCTTCTCGAAGACCTCGCGCGCGGTCGCCTCGGCCGCCGCAGCCGCCTCGGCGCCGTGGCAGAGCGTGGTGACCTCGTTGGCGAGGATGATCTTCGCCTCGTTGATCTCGGAGCCCTGCAGCGATCCGAGCCGCTCGCATTCCTCGACCGGCAGTTCGGTGTAGAGCTTCAGGAACCGGCCGGTGTCGGCGTCGGTGGTGTTGCGCCAGAACTGCCAGAACTCGTAGGGGCTCAGCATGTCGGCGTTGAGCCACATGGCGCCGCCCTGGCTCTTGCCCATCTTGCGGCCGTCCGAGGTGGTCAGCAGCGGCGAGGTGAGCCCGTAGATCTCGTGGTCGAGCACGCGGCGGGTCAGATCGATGCCGTTGACGATGTTGCCCCACTGGTCCGAGCCGCCCATCTGCAGCACGCAGCCGTAGCGGCGGTTCAGCTCGAGGAAGTCATAGGCCTGAAGGATCATGTAGTTGAACTCGAGGAACGACAGCGACTGCTCGCGGTCGAGGCGCGATTTTACCGATTCAAACGAGAGCATCCGGTTCACCGAGAAGTGCCGCCCGATGTCGCGCAGGAACTCGAGGTAGTTGAGCCCGTCGAGCCACTCGGCGTTGTTGAGCATCAGCGCATCGGTCTCTTCGCCGCCATAGCTGAGGTACTTGGCAAAGACCTGCTTCATGCCCGCGATGTTGGCGTCGATCTGCTCCGGCCCGAGCAGCGGGCGCTCGTCCGAGCGGAACGAGGGGTCGCCCACCTTGGTGGTGCCGCCGCCCATCAGGGTGATCGGCTTGTGGCCGGTCTTCTGCAGCCAGCGCAGCATCATGATGTTGAGCAGGTGACCCACGTGCAGCGACTTCGCCGTCGCGTCATAGCCGATATAGGCGGTGACCACGCCCTTGCACAGCGCCTCGTCGAGGCCCTGATAATCGGTGCAATCGGCAAGGTAGCCGCGCTCGATCATGACGCGCATGAAGTCCGATTTGGGATGGTAGGTCATCGTGGATCCCTCTTATAGTCCGAAAGTTCCTATAAGCGCGGGGAAGGCGAAGGTGAAGGGCAAGTTGGGTGCACGCTCCGTTTGGGCACTGGGGTGTATGTCGGGAACCTCTCTCGACGGGGTGGACGCGGCGCTGATCCGCACCGACGGGGCAGAGATCAACGAATTCGGGCGCTCTGGCTACCGGCCCTATACCGAGGCCGAGCGCCGGGTGCTCAAGGCCGCGCTGGGGCGCTGGCCCGATGACGGCAAAACGCCGGGCCTCCAAGAGGCGCTCAAGGTCGTGCAGCGCGCCCATGCCGAGCTGCTCGCCGAGTTCCCCGAGGCCGAACTGGTGGGCTTTCACGGCCAGACGCTGGCGCATGAGCCACACGGTCGCGGCACGCATCAGCTTGGGGACGGCGCGGCGCTGGCCGAGGCGCTCGGGCGCGACGTGGTCTGGGATTTCCGCTCCGCCGACGTGGCTCTCGGGGGCGAGGGCGCACCCTTGGCGCCCTTCTATCATTTCGCCTGCGCGCGGAAGATGGGGGCCGAGGCGCCCGTGGCCTTCCTCAACCTCGGCGGGGTCGGCAACCTCACCTGGGTGGACCCGCGCAAACCTGCGCCCGAGGCGCCCGGCGCGCTGCTGGCCTTCGACACCGGGCCCGCCAATGCGCCGATCAACGATCTGGTGGGAGAGCGGCTCGGTCTCGACTGCGATCGCGACGGCGCGCTGGCGGCGCGGGGCCAGGTGGTCGACGGGGCTTTGGAGCTTTTCCTCGAAGAGGGCTTCTTCCGCCGCATGCCGCCGAAATCCCTCGATCGGGATGATTTCTCGCTGATGCTGGACCTCGTGCGCGAGCTTTCCGACCCCGATGCCGCCGCCACGATGACCGCCATGGCCGCTGCTGCGGTGATGCAGGGCATGGAGCATTGCCCGATCCCGCCCGAGAGGCTGCTGGTCACCGGCGGCGGGCGACACAACCCGGTGATGATGGCGATGTTGCAGGCCGGGCTTGACTGCCCGGTGGTGCCGGTCGAAGAGGCCGGGCTCGACGGCGACATGCTCGAGGCGCAGGCGTTCGGATTCCTTGCCGTGCGCGTGGCGCAGGGCTGGCCGACCTCGGGGCCCTCGACCACGGGTGTGGCCGCGCCGGTCGGCGGCGGCCAGGTGTCGCGGGTCGGCTCGCTGGTGCGCTGAGGACGCGCTGCGCTGCCTCGCACGCGGCGCGGCTGGCCCGGCTCAGCCCTCGCGCGCCTCACCTTCGACGCGCAGCGCGTCGAGACGGCGGCGGAAGCGCGGCGCGTTCAGCCGGGCGGTGACATTGGCGCAGAGCCATTCGGCCAGCAAGGGCCGGTTTTCGACGTCGAGCCGCGACAGCAGCCGCCGCAGATAGGGGGTATGGTTGCGCCGCGCGCGCAGCAGCCGGGCCATCTCGGCACGGTCCAGCCGGTCGTCGGCGGCGGCTGCGAGGATCGGGTGCACGAGGTCGAGCTCCAGCAGGTCGCCTTGTAGCGCGTCGCCCATGTAGGGCAGGCGGAACCGGCTCACGTTGCGCCGCTCGAACAGCGCGGCATGCATGGCGTCCATCCGCTCCTGCGGGTCGTAGAGCACATAGGCCGCCTGCGCGGCGTCGATCATGTCGGGCGCGTAGCCGAAGCGCGAGGCGAAATCGACGCGGCGCATCTCGGGAAAACGGTCGTCCCATTCCGCGATCCGTGGATCGAGCGTTGCCTGCGGCTGAAGCAACACCACCCGCGCACCGGGTGCGGCGACAGAATAGGCGGCGGCGGCATAGCCGCAGGGGCCGGCGCCGTAGAAGATCACCTTCTCGAAGGCGTCGAAGAAGCCATCGTCCAGAAGCTGGTCGAAGAAGCGGATCACCTCGGCGTCGCGGAACCAGGTGTCGGCGGTGCAGATCAGCGAAAGGCTCGACCAGCCCTCGATCGCCTGCATCTCCCAGCCGAGCGGGGTGGCGGTCTGGCTATAGGACGAGATCCCGGGCATCGACTCAAAGCTCACCAGAAGGGTGTCGCCATCCTCGACGAAGACCGCATGGTGCCGCTTGCCCAGCGGTTCGGCGAACCCGTGCTGCTCGCCGATCTCGGAGATGGCCGCGATCCAGTTGCAGCCGCTGTGCATGCTGAGGTCAACATCGGTGAGATCGAGCTCGTCGTCGGAGACGATCTCGTGCCTGAGCTGATCCGTGTTGTCCTTCATGATACCTGCCATTGTCCTGTCGCGTCCGGTCGGGCCCGTGCTGGGGCGGCTGTTTTCCCCCACGGTAGCACCGCTCTCGGATGTTGCCAGACTGGGAGCGGAATGGGGCGGAAATATGTGGCTTTAGGGGTAATACGGCGGTGGTGAGGCGGCAAGAAAAATCACGGTGAGGGAGATGGTTGCACGAAATCCCGGGCCTTGCCTGCTTGCCGGGCGCGGGTCGCGGCGGCGACTAAGGGCGCGCGCCAGTTCTGGCTTCAACGGGCGCGAGGGCGGGGTCACCAGCCGCCGCCCCATGAGCGCGCGATAGGGCTCCTCTCCCATGAGCGCGGCAAAGCGCGCCTTGCGCCCGCGCACCGCGGCGGCGGGCAGCCCGGCGCGCACCGGATCCGCCGCGAGGTGGCTGTCGAGCGCATGCAGCGCGTCATGGTTGAGCGTGGCAAAGCGCCGGGCACCCGCTGCGGGGAACCTGCGCATCTCCCTTGACCAGCGGACTACTGCCGGGCAGCAATCAAAGCAGGAGGAGACCCACATGCAAGACCCCAGTTCGATCGACGCGGTGCAGGAGCTTCTGTCGCGCACCGGCTATGTCTGTCCGCGCCCGCTCGCCACGGTGCTGTTCCTGGCGCTTCGGCTCGGGCGGCCGCTGTTCCTCGAGGGAGAGGCGGGCGTCGGCAAGACTGAGATCGCCAAGGCGCTGAGCCTCGCCACCGGGCGCCGTCTCATTCGCCTGCAATGCTACGAGGGGCTGGACGCGGGCTCGGCGGTCTACGAGTGGAACTTCGCTGCCCAGATGATCGCCATCCGCGCCGCCGAGGCGGCCGGTGAGGCCGATCGCGGCCAGTTGCAACACGACCTTTTCGGCCCCGACTACCTGATCGAGCGTCCGCTGCTGCAGGCCATGCGCCCGGACGAGAACGGCGCACCGATCCTGCTGATCGACGAACTCGACCGCACCGACGAGCCCTTCGAGGCCTTCCTGCTCGAAGCGCTGAGCGACTTCCAGGTGACCATCCCCGAACTCGGCACGATCACCGCGCCCGAGCCGCCGACGGTCATCCTCACCTCGAACCGCACGCGCGAGGTGCATGACGCGCTGAAGCGCCGCTGCCTCTACCACTGGGTCGACTATCCCGACTTTCCCCGCGAGCTTGAAATCCTGCACGCCCGCGCGCCAGAGGTGGCCGAGGCGCTGTCGCGTCAGATCGTCGCCTTCGTGCAGCGGCTGCGCACCGAGGATCTTTTCAAGAAGCCCGGCGTCGCCGAGACCATCGACTGGGCCAAGTGCCTGCTGGCGCTCGACGTGATCGACCTCTCGCCCGAGGTGATCTCGGACACGCTCGGCGCAATCCTGAAATACCAGGACGACATCGCCAGGATTCAGGGCAGCGAGGCCAAGCGCCTGCTCGACGAGGCGAAAGCCTCCCTCGAGCCCGCCTGATGTGTTTTTCAGGACCCAATATCCCCGGGGTCGCGGGGCAGAGCCGCCGGTGGTCTGATGCCTGCCGGAGGCGGCCCCTAAGGCCACGCCCGCCAGACGCGCGGCATCCGTGATGGCCGAGCAGATCCCCCTCACGCTCCCCGAGCATCCGCGGCTCGCGCAGAACATCCTGCATTTCGCCCGCGCCCTGCGCCGCGCCGGGTTGCCGGTGGGACCGGGGCGGGTGGTCGACGCGGTGCGCGCGGTAGAGGCCGCGGGCTTTACCGACCGGATGGATTTTTACTGGACGTTGCACGCCTGCTTCGTTTCGCGCCCCGAGCAGCGGCTGCTCTTCGCGCAGGTCTTCAGGCTCTACTGGCGCGACCCGCGCTACCTCGAGCACATGATGTCGATGATGCTGCCTGCCATCCGCGGCGTTCAGGAAGAAAAGCTGGCGCAGTCCGCCGAGAAGCGCGCCGCGCAGGCGTTGCTTGGTGACCAGATGCCCGAGATCCCCGTCTCCGAGCAGGAGGAGGAGGCGACGAAGATCGAGGTCGACGCCTCCTTCACCGTCTCGCGCGAGGAACGGCTCAAGTCCCTCGACTTCGAGCAGATGTCGCTCGAAGAGATCGCCGAGGCGAAACGCATGCTGGCCCGGCTCGAACTGCCGGTGAAACCCTTGCCGTCGCGACGCGGAAAGGCTTCGGTGCTGGGCCGCCGGCTCGACCGGCGGCGCACACTGCGCGCGGCGATGAAGCAGGGCGGCGAAATCCGGTCCCTCGCGCATCTCGAGCCGCGCGAGAAATGGCCCAATCTGGTCGTGCTCTGCGATATCTCCGGCTCGATGAGCCAGTATTCGCGGATGGTGCTGCATTTCCTGCACGCGGTGGCCAACCGCCGCGGCGCGGGCTGGGCCAAGGTACATGCTTTCACCTTCGGCACGCGGCTCACCAACATCACCCGCCATCTTGCCACCCGTGACGTCGATGCCGCGCTCAGGGCGGCCGGGGCCGAGGCGCAGGACTGGGAGGGAGGAACCCGCATCGGTCAGTGCCTGCACGCCTTCAACCGCGACTGGAGCCGGCGTGTCATGGGGCAGGGCGCGGTGGTGCTGCTGATCACCGACGGGCTCGACCGTGACGACGCGGGGCTGCTCGCGCGTGAGGTTCAGCGCCTGCAGCTGTCGGCGCGTCGCCTCATCTGGCTAAACCCGCTGCTGCGCTGGGACGGTTTCGCGCCAAGGGCCACCGGGATTCGCGCCATGCTGCCGCATGTGGACAGCTTCCGCGCGGGGCACAGCATTGCCTCGCTGGAGGATTTGGCAGCGGTGATCTCCAGCGCGCGCGACAGCGGCGAGAAGGCGCGTCTCATGGCGCTGTTGCAAGGGGACTAGCGCGGCGCAAGCATTTTTCCGCTTGTTTATTATGCAGATTAAATGAACTTTTTCCCGGCACTTTCGTTGCCTTCCCACGCCGCGCTTTGCGGAACAGGAGAAGGACGTAACGAATGACCAGAGGTCTTCTGAAATCGACGACCATCCTCGCGCTCGCCGCGAGCCTCGCCATGCCCGTGGCGGCCCAAAGCCAGCTGGCCGAGGTCGATTGTGCGCAGACGCCCGACGCCAAGGCTTGCCAGGACGCAGAGCCCAAGGCCAAGGGCGAGGAGGCTGGCAATAAGGAGGCCGGCATCAAGGAGGGTGAGGTCGCCGCCGAGACCGGAGCTTCCGCCGAGACACCCTCTGCCGAGGCAGATGTGAAGGCCGGCGTCGAAGCTGAAGCCGAGACCAACGGCGCGATCGAGACTCCCGAAGCGAGCGTCGAGACCAGCGCCCCCACCGAGGAAGCCCCCGCCGCCGCAGCGCAGGCGGAGCCCGAGCGAGCCCCCGCCGACGCAGCGCAGGCAGAGCCCGAGAAAGCCCAGACTGAGACTGAGCAGCAGACTGAGCAGCAGGCCGAGGCACCCGCGCCCAAGGCCGAAGCCGAGACCCTGAGCGCCGAAGAGGCGCCGGCCCCGGAGGCCGCGCAGGCAAAGACCAGCGACTCCGCCGCAGCACCCGCAGCTGAAACCGAGCCGCAAGCCGCCGAGACCGAGGGTTCGGACGAGCTGAAGCAGGCGCTCGAGGCGGAGCAGGCAGCCCAGGGCGAAGCGACTTCGGAGCCGAAAGCCGAGGCAACCGCTGAGTCCCCGTCGGAACCTGCCACGGCAGAAAGCTCGGACGAGCTGAAAAAAGCCCTCGAGGCTGAACAATCGGCAGACGCCGAGGCGACCGCCGCCCCGACCGAGGCCCCCGAGGCTGATGCTGCGACGGACACCACCGCCGAAGCCGAGGCGACGCCGGAGGAGGCCGAAGGCGCAGACGAGCTGAAGCAGGCGCTCGAGGCAGAGCAGGCAGCCCAGGGCGACGCGACCGTGACGCCGGACGCACCCGTTGAGGAGGCCGCCACCGGCGATGCCGCTGCGGAGCCCTCCGCAGCCGAGGCGGAGGCCGAGCAACAGGCGGCCACGCCCGACGCCGAGACCGAGCCGCAGACCACCGAAGCCGAGCCCGAGGCGCCGAGCGACGAGCAGCAGGCCGAGGCCGTCGCCCGCGAGGAAGAGCAGGCGCAGACCGCGGCGGCCGCCGCGTCGTCCGAGGAAACCCCGGAGGATGCCGAACTGGTCGAGGAAACCCTGACCGAGGCCGACGTGCGCGCCTCTGACGAGGATTTCGCCACCGACCTGCGCACGCAGGCAGAGCCCGAGCAGCAGGCCGAGGAAAGCGCCAAGGCCAAGAAGAAAGACGACGACGAAGACGGCCTCAGCAACTTCGAGAAGGCTGCGCTCGTCGGTCTGGGCACCTTCGCGCTGAGCCAGATCCTCGATGATGGCGCGCAGGTTGTGCAGAACACCGGCGACCGCGTCGTGGTCGAGCAGGACGGCCAGTACCGCGTGCTGCGCAACGACGACGTGCTGCTGCGCCAGCCCGGCTCGGACGTGAAGACCTACCGCTACAACGACGGCTCGACCCGCACCGTTGTCGCCTATGGCGACGGCACTTCGGTCGAGACGATCAAGACCGCCGATGGCCGCGTGCTGCGCCGTGCGCGCATCCTGCCGGACGGTCAGCAGGTCGTGCTCTTTGACGACACGCAAAGCGCGCAGCAGGTGGTTGTCAGCGAGTTGCCGCAGGCCCGGACCCAGCGCCTGAACTTCCGTGACCTGGAGGGCGAGGACCTTGCCGCCGCGCTGGCCTCGCGCGAGGCCGAAGGCGTGAACCGGGCCTTCTCGCTCAACCAGATCCGCAACATCGACCGTGTGCGTCATCTCGTCCCCGAGATCTCGGTGGACACGGTGACCTTCCAGACCAACTCCGCGGCGATCCGCCCGGGTGAGGCAGAAGAGCTGGCCGCGCTTGGCAATGCGATGAAGCGGATGATCGAGCAGAACCCCTCGGAGGTCTTCCTGATCGAGGGCCATACCGATGCCACCGGCCCGGCGAGCTACAACCTTGCCCTTTCGGACCGTCGCGCGGAATCCGTGGCCCTGGCGCTGACCGAGTACTTCAAGGTTCCGGCTGCCAACATGGTGCTTCAGGGGTACGGCGAGAGCGATCTCGCGGTGCAGACGTCGGGTGACGAGCGCGAGAACCGCCGCGCCGCGGTGCGCCGCATCACCCCGCTGTTGCAAGGCAACTGATCCGCGGCGGCCTGACCCTAAACGAAAAACGAAAACGCCCGCCCGGTTTATCCGTGGCGGGCGTCTTCACGACCGGCTCTTCTTTTTTGAAAATACGCAGGGGTGAGCTGCAGAGCGGCAAGGGGGCAGCGCCCCCTGCGCGCGCGGGATCAGCCGCCGGTGTGGCTCATGTGGCGCGACACGCGGCCGTCCACCGATTGCCGGGAATAGTCGAAATCATGCCCCTTGGGCTTGCGCAGGATCGCCGCGCGGATCGCCTCTTCGAGCGGAGCGTCGGTGTCGGGGTGGTTGCGCAGCGGCGCGCGCAGATCGGCGTTGTCTTCCTGACCGAGGCACATGAAGAGCTCGCCGGTGCAGGTCAGCCGAACCCTGTTGCAGCTTTCGCAGAAGTTGTGGGTCAGCGGGGTGATGAAGCCGATCTTCTGGCCGGTCTCTTCAAGCCGCACGTAGCGGGCCGGGCCGCCGGTGCTCTCGGGCAGGTCGGTGAGCGTGTACTGCTCTGAAAGCTTGGCGCGCACGTCCGAGAGTTTCCAGTACTGGCCGAGCCGGTCCTCGTTGCCGATATCGCCCATCGGCATGACCTCGATCCAGGTCAGATCGATGCCGCGCGCAGCGCACCATTCGGTCATCGAGAAAAGTTCGTCTTCGTTGAAGCCCTTCAGCGCGACGGCGTTGAGCTTGACGCGCATGCCGACCTTCTGCGCCGCGTCGATGCCGCGCAACACCTGTGGCAGGCGGCCCCAGCGTGTGATGTCGGCGAATTTGCCTTCGTCCAGCGTGTCGAGCGAGACGTTGACCCGCCGCACGCCCGCGTCCCAGAGCGGCTGCGCGAAGCGTTCGAGCTGCGAGCCGTTGGTTGTCAGCGTCAGCTCTTTCAACGCGCCAGATTCGAGATGCCGAGTCATGGCGTTGAAGAAAGTCATGATCTCGCGTCGCACCAAGGGCTCGCCGCCGGTGATGCGCAGCTTTTCGACCCCGAGGCCGACGAAGGCCGAGCAGAGGCGGTCCAGCTCCTCGAGCGTCAGAAGCTCCTTCTTGGGCAGGAAGCTCATGTTCTCGGACATGCAATAAACGCAGCGGAAGTCGCAGCGGTCAGTGACCGAGACCCGCAGGTAGGAGATCGGCCGCAGGAACGGATCGACGAGGGGTGTGATGGGCGAAGTCATGACACGAATGTATGCGCGAAACCCTGCCGGGACAAGCATCTGCGCGATTGCCAGAGGCAGGGGGGCGGCCTAGCTTCGTACACATGAGAGTGATCCTTACCCTTCCCGCCCTTGTTCTTCCGGCGTTGCTGGCGGCCTGCGCGCAGCAGGCGCCGCAAAGCTCCGCGCCAACACCGGCGCCGACAACCCCCACGGCCGCCTCGGCAACTCTGCGTCCGCCCAGCAATGCGCGGACCGAGGAGCAGTTCGACACCACCAGCGCCGAGGAGCGCAGCGCCGCCGCGGCGGCGCCTGCGGCCGCCGAGCGCAATCTCGGGAGCACCGTCGCCTCGCTCGGGGATCCCACCGATCCGGGGTTCTGGCTCGAGACACCGCTGGTTTCGAGCGTCACCAAGGGCAGAGTGGTCTACCCGGCAAACGGTAAGTCGGCGCAGGTCGAGCTGCGGCCGATCGAGGGGCCTGCCTCGGGTGGCAGCCGGATCTCGCTGCCGGCGATGCGGCTCATCGGCGCGTCGCTCACCGATCTTCCGACGCTGACGGTCTACGCGGGCGGGGCCACGGGCTGAGGCCTGCTGCCGCGGTCTTGGGATCGCGCGCGCCCGGTGCCTCTGGCAATTCCGGGCGCGGCAGGACCTGTGCGCTGCCTCGACGCTTGAAGGCACCCCGGCGCTGGTTTATGTCCCCCCAGAACCAAGACGTCCCATTCGCAGGAACATCCGCATGCGCGCCGAGACCCAGAACACCGTCGAGAAAATCCGCAAGTCCCTCGGCCTGTTGGAGCAGCGGCTCGACTGGGAAACCGCGGAGTTCCGGCTCGAGGAATTCAACGCCCGTGTCGAAGACCCGAACCTCTGGGATGATCCAGCCGCCGCGCAGAAGCTGATGCGCGAGCGCCAGCAGCTGGTGGATGCCATCGACACCTACAAGTCGATCAAGCAAGAGCTGGCCGACCAGATCGAACTCATCGAGCTCGGCGAGATGGAAGAGGACGACGAGGTGGTGAACGAGGCCGAGGCGGCGCTGAAGGCGCTGGCCGAGACCGCGGGCACCAAGGAACTCGAAGCGCTGCTCGACGGCGAGGCGGATGCCAATGACACCTTCCTCGAGATCAACGCCGGGGCCGGCGGCACCGAGGCCTGCGACTGGGCCGCGATGCTGCAGCGCATGTACGTCCGTTGGGCGGAAAAGCGCGGCTACGAGGTCGAGTTGCAGTCGGAAGAAGCGGGCGCCGAAGCGGGCATCAAGTCCTGCGCCTACAAGATCTCCGGCCAGAACGCCTATGGCTGGCTGAAGTCCGAGAGCGGCGTGCACAGGTTGGTGCGCATCTCGCCCTTCGGCAAGGGCACGCGCGAGACCTCCTTTGCCTCGGTCTGGGTCTACCCGGTGGTTGACGACAACATCGAGATCGAGGTGAACCCGGCCGACATCCGCGTCGACACTTACCGTTCCTCCGGCGCCGGCGGCCAGCACGTCAACACCACCGACTCGGCCGTCCGGATCACCCACCATCCCACGGGCATCGTGGTGACCTCGTCGGAGAAGTCGCAGCACCAGAACCGCGACATCGCGATGAAGGCCCTGAAGTCGCGGCTCTACCAGATGGAGCTCGACAAGCGGAACGCGGCGATCAACGAGGCGCATGAGAACAAGGGCTCGGCGGGCTGGGGCAACCAGATCCGCTCCTACGTCCTGCAGCCCTACCAGATGGTCAAGGACCTGCGCACCAACCACGAGACCTCGGACACGCAAGGCGTTCTCGACGGCGATCTCGATCCTTTCATGGGCGCGACGCTGGCGCAGCAGGTCTCGGGCAAGTCCCGCGCCGACGCGCGCGAGGACTGAGCGGGCCGCAGCGAGGACGCGTTTCGGCAGGCCGCTCCGGGGCGCTCCGGGGCGCCACCGTTCAGCCACTTGCCACATGGCGTACATCTCGGCTTAAATCCTTGGCAGCAGGGGGTTTGAGGGAGAGGCGCCATGGAAACCGTCATGAGCGACGATGCGGCTCCGCCGGGGGTGCCGGAGTTCTCGGAGGTGAGCTTTGCCACGCTGAGAACGGCCTTGCGACTCGGACTGAGCGATCTGATCTTCGCGCCCGGTTTCGCGCTGGTCTTCGGCGGGGTCTACGTGGCGGCGGGACTGTTCCTGACATGGCTGACCCTGGCCACCGGCACAAGCTATTGGCTGGTGCTGGCGGCGATCGGCTTCCCGCTGTTCAGCCCCTTCGCGGCGGTGGGCTTTTACGAAGTCTCGCGGCGGCTGGAACGCGGCCAGCCGCTCGAGTGGATGCAGGTCTTCAGCGTCATCCTGCGCCAGTCGAAGCGCCAGTTGCCCTCGCTCTGCGCGGTGATCGTGATCGTCTTCCTGTTCTGGTTCTTCCTCGGGCACATGATCTTTGCGCTCTTCCTCGGGCTTTCGCCGATGACCAATGTCAGCTCGAGCCTCGATGTCTTCCTGACGCCGAACGGGCTGGCCATGCTGGCAGTGGGAACGCTTGTGGGCGCAGGCTTTGCGCTGCTGATCTACATGATCACCGTGCTGGCGTTGCCGCTGCTGCTCGACCGGGACGTGGATTTCGTCACGGCGATGATCACCTCCTTTGACTACGTGCAGCGCCATCCGCTGCCGATGCTGGCCTGGGGGGCGTTCTTGGCGCTGGTGACCTTCGCGGCGATGCTGCCGTTTTTTCTCGGGCTTTTCGTCGCGCTTCCGGTGCTGGGCCATGCGACCTGGCACCTCTACGACCAGCTCAGGCTGCCGGAGGAAGATTGACGTGGAACCGGCACCGCTACGGCGGTGCCGGCGCTGCTGGTCAGCGGAAATCCTCGTCGACGCGAAGCTGTTGACGGTGGAAGGGAACCAGTTCCTTTGCGGTGCGGTAGCCGGTCCCTCGTGCAGCCGCGAGCACCTTGTGCCTGTCGTTGCCCAGATACTCGTAGACCAGTCGCGCGGCGCGGCGGCCGGAGGGGTTCTCGGGTGTGGTGCGCACGGCGTAGCCGACCCAGAAATGGTTGGTGAGCCCGCCCGTCTTCGACAGATAGTTGAACGAGGTGGTGATGGCGCCCCGGCGGCTGACAAGCGCTGCAATGCCTTCGGCCTGGCGCAGCACCAGTCCGCGGTATTCGCGCGACGCGGCGTCGGTCGGCAGGTCGTACATGGCCAGCGCTTCCTTTGGCTCGAAGCCGCGCAGGAAAGTCATGCCGTCTTTCCGGAAGATGCGGACCAGACCCACGACGAACCGGGATTCCTCGGAGAAAGCAGCGCGGGAGAAGCGATACAAGCCCGAAGGGAATTCATCCTCGCTCAGCCCCAGCAGCCCGGCGCCGACAAAATCGGCCAGGTAGGGGTGCTGCAGGAGGCTGGCGGGTTCATTGCGGATCTCCTCCACCGGTTCCAGCAAGATGCGCGCGTCCACGCCGAAGAAACTGCAAATCCGGTGCAGCACGTCGGGCCGCGGAAAGGATTCTCCGGCCAGATACCTGTTGAACTGCGTGCGGTTGATTCCGAGGTCCCGGCAAAGAGCCGAGATGGAGGCCGCGCTGCTTCCGAGCTTCCGGAGATTGGCTCCGAAGACGCTGCGCAGCTCTGCCGGACTTGGGGGCGGTGCCTGATCCCTGGGCGCGGTGGACATTCCGTTTTCTTTCGTGCTTGCGACAGTTCTTTTCAAGGTGACGCCTTCCACGCGTAGTCCCTCCCTGTGAACTTCTTCTTGTTGCTATATAGCGTCACTGCTGATGCCATATGGAGACAATCGTGATTGATGCAGACACAAAAATCAAGCATACGTCACGTTTCGCCGCATGTGAGCGATCCGGCATCTGCGTCAGTCTTGTCAGGGGCGAGATGTGGGGAAATGTATGTCACAGAAGATGATAGGAGTTGTGCTCTGGTCTGATCGGACGGATCACAAAGCGGTAATCTGGTGCGAAGATCACGGCGAACTCGCGTTCTGGCATGAACCCGAGAATGGCCCGGAGGGCGGAACTCCGCTCAACGTGGGCGACCTGGTCGCGTTCGACATGCATGACGTCGAGAACCTGCGTCATGCAAGCAACCCCCATAGGCTTGAAGAGAAAAAGTTTTTTGGATTGGTGGAGACGCTGTTCAGCGCCGATCCGCGCCCTGCGGGAGGACTTTCAGGCGCGGGCTCGAGGGGGCGCGTCATTGCCTTTCGCGATGCGCAGCGGCCCGAAAGAGATGTCGCCTGAGCAAGATCCACCGGCGGAGCGCACAGCCAAACGGGCCCGAAGTATCGGGCCCGTCAGCGTTTCTGGGGTGAGGTGTGAGGCCGCGCGGCTCAGGCCTTGCCGCGGGCGAGGGCGGCGACGCCGGTTCGCGCCACTTGGACCAGCCCGAGGGGACGCATCAACTCGGCGAAGGCGTCGATCTTGTCGGGCGTGCCGGTCAGCTGGAAGACGAAGCTCTCGAGCGTGCTGTCGACCACCTGCGCGCGGAAGATGTCGGCCAGCCGCAGGGCCTCGACCCGCTTGTCGCCGGTGCTGGCGACCTTCAGCAGCGCCAGCTCGCGCTCGACCGAACTGCCCTCGGCGGTAAGATCGTGCACGTCGCGCACCGACACGATCCGGCCGAGCTGCGCCTTGATCTGCTCGATCACCTGCGGCGTGCCGGTGGTCACGATGGTGATGCGCGACAGGTGCCCCTCGTGGTCCACCTCGGCCACGGTCAGACTGTCGATGTTGTAGCCCCGGCCAGAGAAGAGGCCGATGACGCGGGCCAGAACCCCGGGCTCGTTCTCGACGAGAACGGTGATGGTATGGGTTTCCTGAACGTCCGAGAAGGTGGGCCGTAGGTTGTAGGCCGAATGCTTGGACGAGCCCTTCTTGATCTGTAGCGCGGACATGGATTTCAGCTCCTGAGTTGTCTTGTGCGGAATGGTGGTCGTCGCGGTGGCGGACGGGGCGGGGCCTCGTCCGCGCGAGCCGTCAGACCAGCACCGCACCCTTGCCGGCGATGGCGTTGGTGGCCTGCGCGTCGCCGAGCAGCATCTTGTTGTGCGGCTCGCCCGACGGGATCATCGGGAAGCAGTTCTCGTGCTTCTCGACGAGGCAGTCGAAGATCACCGGCCCGTCATGATCGAGCATCTCCATGATCGCGTCATCGAGATCGGCGGGATCCTTGCAGATGATGCCCTTGGCGCCGAAGGCCTCGGCGAGCTTGACGAAATCGGGCAGCGCCTCGGACCAGCTCTGCGAATAGCGCTCGCCGTGCAGCAACTGCTGCCACTGGCGCACCATGCCCAGTCGCTCGTTGTTGAGGATGAACTGCTTCACCGGCAGGTTGAACTGCACCGCGGTGCCCATCTCCTGCATGTTCATCAGCCACGAGGCTTCGCCCGCGACGTTGATCACCAACGCCTCGGGGTGGGCGACCTGCACCCCGACCGAGGCCGGGAAGCCATAGCCCATAGTGCCGAGCCCGCCGGAGGTCATCCAGCGGTTCGGATCCTCGAAGCCGAGGTATTGCGCCGCCCACATCTGGTGCTGGCCGACCTCGGTGGTGATGTAGCGGTCACGGCCCTTGGTCAGCGCCTCGAGGCGCTCGAGCGCGTACTGCGGCTTGATGACCGTCTCGGACTGCTTGTAGGTCAGGCATTTGACCTTCTTCCACTCCTCGATCTGCTGCCACCACTTGGCAATTGCCTCGCGGTTGATCTTACGGCCGCGCGCCTTCCAGATCTTCAGCACGTCTTCGAGCACGTGGCCAACGTCACCGACGATCGGCATGTCCGCTTTGATCACCTTGTTGATCGACGACGGATCAATGTCGATATGCGCCTTCTTCGAGCGCGGCGAGAAGGCGTCGAGCCGGCCGGTGATGCGGTCGTCAAAGCGCGCGCCGATGTTGATCATCAGATCGCAGCCGTGCATCGCGAGGTTGGCCTCGTAGAGACCATGCATGCCGAGCATCCCGAGCCAGGACTTGCCCGAGGCCGGGTAGGCGCCGAGGCCCATCAGCGTCGAGGTGATCGGGAAGCCCGTGGCCTCGACGATCTCGCGCAGCAACTGGCTGGCGCCGGGGCCCGAGTTGATCACGCCGCCGCCGGTGTAGAACACCGGGCGCTCGGCCTTCTCGATGGCCTCGACGAGCTGGGTGATCGTCTCGATGTCGCCCTTCACCTGCGGCTGGTAGTGGCCGACGGGCGCCTGCGGCTTGGCGGTGTACTCACCCGTGGCGAATTGCACGTCCTTGGGGATGTCGACCAGAACCGGTCCCGGGCGGCCCGAGGTCGCCACGTGGAACGCCTGGTGCATGATGCTTGAGAGCTTGTCGGTCTCCTTCACCAGCCAGTTGTGCTTGGTGCAGGGGCGGGTGATGCCGACGGTATCCGCCTCCTGGAAAGCGTCCGAGCCGATCATGAAGGTCGGCACCTGGCCCGAGAGAACCACGATCGGGATCGAGTCCAGCAGCGCGTCGGTCAGGCCGGTCACGGCATTGGTCGCGCCGGGGCCCGATGTCACCAGCGCGACACCCGGCTTGCCGGTCGAGCGGGCATACCCCTCGGCGGCATGGATCGCCGCCTGCTCGTGCCGGACGAGAATGTGCCGGATATCGTTCTGCTGGAAGATTTCGTCGTAAATCGGTAGCACCGCGCCCCCGGGGTAGCCGAATACCGTGTCCACACCCTGATCCTTCAGGGCTTGAACCACCATCTTCGCTCCGGTCATCTGACGTGTCATCGCGGTCTCCGTTACAGACGTCATTTCGATTTTACTTCTCATTTGCGCACAAAAAAGCCCCCGAGGATTTCGGGGGCGCATGGGGGTCCATTATGGTTCCGGTTACCGGCCCATGCGCCATGTCTCTACGATAATTACAAGTAGGCCCATCTGGCGGACTCCCTTCGTGCGTGGGGCGGACCATAGGCGGCAGGGGCCGGAGGGTCAACACCTATCGGCTCAGAAAAAGTGCTCTGGATGCGAGATATTTGTACTTTTATTGCGTTTGATAGGGTGTATCGCGCAGTTTCGCGAAAAATGGCCGAAGCTGCGCCATGTTTCGCGCAATGTTTCGGGCTTCACACGGGCTTGCGTGAAGTCGTGAATTGCCGTGGGTTGAAAGCGCTGCAATACTGAACTGAAGGGTTCACTTGTGTGCAGGAGGCTGTCATGGCGCAGTATCAAAGGTTCTATCGTCACGCTCGGGATTTCAGCGCGCTGAAGGCTGTGGCGCTGGTGGGACTGCTGGTCCTCACCCAAGCGTTGGCCACCGTCGAGCGGCATCGCAACGCCGAGGAGGCGGCCTTCGACGGCGTGCAGATCCCGCAGGTCATGCCGGCGGAGTTCCATGCTGCCGAAGACCTGGTGATCCGCGTCGGCAAGATGATCTGAGCGCCTGTCGTGGCCGGCACGCGGGGGCTCTGCCTCCGTCTGCCGGCGCCGACTCCCCGGAATATTTGTGCTCGGAACGAATTGCCCGCTGACACTCGCGGCGTCCGCTGCGGAAGACGTCAGCTGTTGACGCCGGTGCCCTGCAGTACGCCATGCTCCAGCGCGTAGCGGGTAAGCCCGGCGGTGGAGCTGATCCCGAGCTTGCGCTTGATATTCTTGCGGTGGGTCTCGACCGTGCGCACCGAGATATCGAGCACCTGCGCGACTTCCTTGTTCGACTTGCCCTGCGCCAGCTGCAGCAGGATGGTCTGCTCGCGGTTGGTGAGCTGCTCGCGACCGCCGGTCATCACCGGGGCCAGCGCCCCCTCGGCGCCGGTGCAGAGATAGCGCTTGCCCTGCATGACGGTGTCGATGGCGGTCTTGATCTCCTCGGTGGGCACATCCTTGAGAAGATAGCCCGAAGCGCCATGGCCGAGTGCGGTGGTGATATACTGCGGCGTGTCGTGCATCGAGAGCACCAGCACGCGGGTCTCTGGGCGGCGCTCGAGGATCATCTCGGTGGCCGAGAGACCGCCGAGTCCGGGCATGTTGAGATCCATCAAGATGACGTCGGGCGTAAGTTCGTCGAGCCGGTCGATCATCTGCTGGCCGTCCGAGACCGTCGCCAGCACGGTGATGTCATCGTAGCTTTCCAAGAGTGCCTCGATGCCCTCGGCGACCAGCGGGTGATCATCGACGATGACGACTTTGGTAGGTTCGGTCATGCGCTTGCCTTGGGTCTGGATGTGGAGGCGCCCTCTTCGGGAGGAAGCAGGTGCGACAGGGGGATCTGTGCCTCGATAACCGTGCCGGATCTGGAGGACAAGATTCGCAGGTGTCCGCCGAGTTGGTCCATGCGCTCCTGCATGTTCCTCAGGCCGATGCCACGCTGGCCGCGGACCTTGTCGGGGTCGATGCCATGGCCATTGTCCTCGATCCGCAGGGTTGCGCCGCGGCGGTGGCCGCGCAGGTCGAGCGTGACCTCGGTGGCACCGGAGTGGCGCTCGATATTGGTCAGCGCCTCTTGGGCTATGCGGTAGAGCGCGATGCGCCCCTCCTGGTCGACGCGGTTGCGGAAGACCACGGTCTCGAGCGTGGTTTCGATGCCGGTGCGCGCCTCGAAGTCGTCGATCAGCGCTTTCAGCGCCGGGCCGAGGCCGAGGTCGTCGAGCACCCCGGGGCGCAGGTCGCGGCTGATCCGGCGCACCTCCTGGATGGCGCCGGTGAGCGCCTCGTGACCGCGCTCGAGCGTGTCCATGGCGCGCGGATCCTCTTGTGCGAGGCGGCGCTTGGTGATGTCGAGCGCGTATTTCACCCCGACGAGGATCTGGCTGATGCCGTCGTGCAGCTCGCGCGCGACACGGCGGCGCTCGTCCTCCTGGGCGTCGAACACCCGCTGGGTCAGCTCCTTGAGCTTGGCATCCGCCAGCCGTCGCTCGCGCAGGTTCATCGCGAGCCCCGAGAAGAAGACCACCAGCAGGGCGCCAAGGGTGATGCCGCCGATATAGAGGAAGGTGCGGCGGATGCGGGCCTGCACCTCGGCCCGGCTGGCACTGACCGTGGCCAGCACGTCGTCGATCCAAACACCGGTGCCCACCGCCCATTGCCAGTCCTGGAAGCCGAGCACGAAGGCGATCATCTCGGCCTCCTCTCCGGTGGAGGGCTTGGGCCAGAGAAACGACAGGTAGCCCGAGCCCTGCCGGGCGATCTTGATCATCGGATCGACGATGGGCGTGCCGGCGCTGTCGGTGAGGCCGGACCAATTGCGGCCTATCATGTCGGTGCGGCGCGGCGAGACGAGGTTGGTGCCGTCGTAATCGTAGACGAAGAAAGAGCCGTCCTCGCCGTAGATCATCGCCGCGAGGATCTGCGCGACCTGGGTCTTGGCTTCGTCGTCGTCCGGGGCGGCGGCGCCGTAGATAAAGTAGAAGCCGTTGCGCGCCTGGGTGACGTAATTGCGCAGCTCCTGCTTCTTGGCCTCGAGCAACTCGTTCTCGAGCTGCCGGATTTCGCGCTCTGCAAGCATGCGCGACTGGAAGGCGACGAGAAGGGCGATGGCGGCGCAGGCGAGGATGAGCGGCACCGAGGCCAGAAGAAAGAGCTTCTGTCCGTAGCTGAGCCTGAAGGACTGCCGGAGATTCTGAATGATCGCGCCCATTCCCTTTGAATTACGTCATGATTCGGCGTCTTGGGAAGGCGCGAGCGCGCATTCGCTTAGGAGTGCCGCAACGGAAGGCAAGGGGAGGCTACGTTTTTGTGACGTGATGGGCAAGTTTATGACCCATTCTACGCAGTGCTGGGTATTTCGCTTGCGCAATAAAATGTCCTAGGGTGCCCGAACCGTAACGATCCGCGCCGGGACGGAGGAGACCGCCAGGCGCCGAATAATCTATGGGAGGATTTACATGGATCGTCGTTCTTTTCTGAGGGCTTCCACCGCAGGTGGCGCAGCCGCCGCTGCAACCGCGCTCGCCGCTCCGGCGATCGCACAGGGCCGCCGCACCCTCACTCTCGTGACCACCTGGGGCCGTGGCCTCGCCGGTGTGCATGACAGCGCGCAATATTGCGCCGACCAGATCACCGCGGCCACCGATGGCGAGCTGACCGTCGAGCTGAAGGCGGCGGGTGAACTCGTCGGTGCCTTCGAGGTCTTCGACGCCGTGTCCGCTGGCCAGGCCGACATGTACCATGGCGTGGACTACTATTTCCTCGGCCAGCACCCGGCGCTGTCGTTCTTCAGCCAGGTGCCCTTCGGCATGAACTTCATGGAATATTCCAACTGGATCTACCATGACGGCGGCAACGAGCTGGCGGACGAGCTCTACTCGATCTTTGGCCTCAAGGCCTTTGCAGCCGGCAACACCGGCCCGCAGTCGGGTGGCTGGTTCAAGAAAGAGATCAACTCGCCCGAAGACTTCCAGGGTCTGAAGTTCCGCATGCCCGGCCAGGGCGGCCAGGTGCTCGGCAAGCTCGGCGCCTCGGTGCAGAACCTGCCCGGCGCGGAAGTGTACCAGGCGCTGTCCTCGGGTGCGATCGACGGCACCGAGTGGATCGGTCCCTGGGCGGACGAGAAGGCCGGTTTCCAGGAAATCACCAAGACCTACTACACCGCCGGCTTCCACGAGCCGGGTCCGAACCTGAACCTGACGATGAACCTCGAGGTCTTCGAAAGCCTGAGCCCGACGCAGCAGAAGATCGTCGAGCAGGTGGCGCGCGCGTCCAACCTCTGGACCATGTCGCTGTTCATGGCGAACAACTCGGCGGCCCTGCAGCGTCTGCAGTCCGGCGGCGTGAAGCTCGTCGAATTCCCCGACAGCGTCTGGGACGCCTTCGGCGCCGCAGCCAAGGAAGTGGTCGAGGAGCCCATGGGCGACGAGATCTACAAGAAGTGCTACGACAGCTACTACCAGTCGATGAAGTCCTCGGCTCAGTGGATCAGCCGCTCGGAAGGCGCCTTCTCGGCCCAGCGTAACCGCGTCATGGGTCTCTGATCCGCCCAATCGCGTGTCTGTCGCCCCCGCGGTTCGCGGGGGCGCTCCTGCTTTGAAGACACAGCCCTGTCCCGGCCGGCAGGAGACGCCGGCCGGGCAGGGCACCCAACAAGACCAACAAGAGACATAAGGGGGCACAGGTCATGGAAGAGACAGCCTCGGGCGGGGCATTCGGTGCGATACTGGATGGCCTGACCTGGTTCTTCGGCAATATCGCCATGTCCTTCTGGAACCTCGGCTACGCTGTGACGCATCCGTCGAGCTGGCTGAACTGGACGGACAACGAGGCGGTGATGCGCTTCGTCTATTACGGCGCGTCGGTGGAACTGTTGTTCGTGGTGCTGACCGCCTTCTTGGTGCTCACAGCGATCGGCATGTGGCGGCACAGCTTCATGTGGGGCATGGTGCGCGGGCTCGAGGGCTTCCACAACACCGTGGGGCGCATCGCAGCCTGGGCCGGCCTCATCATGGTGCTGCAGCAGGTGATCATCATCCTCGTGCAGCGGGTCTTCGCCCGTCCAGACCTGTCGTTCGGCTTCGGTGTGCCGGTGAGCTTCGACGTCAGCTGGTGGTCCGAAGAGCTCAAGCTCTACAACGCCATCGTCGTGGCGCTCTGCCTGGCCTACACCTTCGTGCAGGGCGGGCATGTGCGCGTCGATCTGGTCTATTCGCCGGTCAGCTACCGCGCGAAGAAGATCATCGACATGTTCGGCAGCCTGTTCTTCATGATGCCGATGGCGGTGCTGGTCTGGCTCTATTCGTGGTACTTCCTGTGGCGCCACCTGATCGTGCCCAAGCCCTCGGCCTCGGAAGGCCTCGAGCGGCTGGTGATGAAGGCGCGCGCTCTGCGCTGGAACGTCGAGACCATTGGCTTCAGCCCCAACGGCTTTTCCGCCTACTTCCTGTTCAAGATCCTGATCGTGCTGATGTGCGGCTTCATCTTCCTGCAGGGGGTCGTCTTCTTCTGGCGCTCCTACCTCGAATGGCGCGAAGGCCCGGAGAGCGAAGGCAAATATCACGATCATGACCGGGTCGAGGCAGGCGAAGAAGCCTACGACCACGCGGAATTCTGAGAGGGACATAGGTAAATGCTATTCGGACTCGATGGCGTCGAGATCGGCCTGATCATCGTCTTTCTCACGCTTTTCTCGGCGATCCTTTCCGGCTTCCCGGTGGCCTTTGCCATCGGCGGGGCGGGGGTGATCTCCTTCTTCATCATCGCGGCGCTCGACAGCGCCGGCCTGCTCGTGCACCAGGCCATCGACACCGGATCCGAGGCCTATCGGACGCTGGTCGCCAGCGGCGTGCGCGAGGACGCCATCTCCATCTTCCGCTACCCGGACCTGCCACGCTACGCGATGCCGGTTTTCGACCGCGGCTGGGAAGTGGCGCTCGATCGCAACGTGTCGTTCATCGTCAACCGCATCAACGAGCGGGTCATCGCGGGCCAGTCCATCGAGACGCTGCTCGCGGTGCTGATGTTCGTGATGATGGGCATCGTGCTGGAACGCTCGAAGATCGCCAACGACCTGCTGACCACTATGGCGCGCGTCTTCGGACCGCTGCCGGGCGGCCTTGCGGTGTCGATCGTGGTCGTGGGCGCGTTCCTCGCGGCCTCCACCGGCATCGTCGGCGCAACCGTGGTGACGATGGGCCTGTTGGCGCTGCCGACCATGCTGCGCAACAACTACTCGCCCGAGCTGGCGACGGGGGTCATCGCCGCGTCGGGAACGCTCGGCCAGATCATCCCGCCGTCGATCGTCATCGTTCTGCTGGGTACGCTCGCGGGGGATCTTTACGCCACCGCCCAAGAAGACCGCGCGCAGCTTGCCGGCTGCACCGACGCGCTGACCCTGCTGGGCGAGCCGGCGGTGGTTTCCGTGGGCACGCTTTTCCAGGCGGCGCTGTTGCCGGGCATTCTGCTGGCGGTTCTCTACGCGCTCTATGCCTTTGGCTTTGCCATGTTCCGCCCGCAGTCCGCGCCTCCGGTGCAGATCGAAGGCGGCGGCGGCGAGCCGGTGACCCGCGGTGAGGCCTTCACCTGGTACCTCGGCGTTCCGGCGCTGCTGATCGTCGGCACCATCGTGCTTGGTCAGATGGGCGTGGTGGGCTCGCAGTCGACGCGGATCGACAGCTACTCCGACAGCGGCCAGATGGCCTCGCTGCGCACCAACGTCGGCCCCGAGTGCCAGGCGGCGATGATCGACCTGCACGGCCAGGAGGCATGGGACACGGCGGTTGCCGAGCAGCAAGCCATCGACGAGGCCGGCGGCGTGGAGCAATCGCACCGTCTCAGCCCCGAGGAGATCGACGCGGCGCGCGCCGCCAAGATCGCCAAGGCCGCACCCATCGGCACCGGCCTCGCGGTGATCGCGGTGATCCTCGGCATCGTGCTGGCCTGGGCGCGGGCGGTCTCGCCGTCTTCTGATCCCAGGCCGCTGCTCATCGGTGCGGGCGGGATCGTGCTCGGCCTGCTGGTGGATGTGCTCTTCATCCATCCCAACACCTCGCCGCTGGCGACGGTGCTGATGATGCTGATCCCTTGGGCGATCTCCTTCTGGGCCGCAGGCAAGGCGGCGGCAATGCTGGCGAAGAACGATCTCATCCGCGTGGTCTTCCCGCCGTTGGTGCTGATCGTCGCGGTGCTGGGCTCGATCCTCGGCGGCATCACCAACCCGACGCCCGCCGCGGCGCTCGGTGCGGCCGGTGCGATCATGCTCGCGGCCTACCGCAAGCTGAACGAGGACGGCCGCTCGCCCAAGATCATCCTGATGTCGACCTTCGCGGTTGCGATCATGATCCTCATCGGGATGAACTTCGACCTGCGGGTCGGCACCGAGGGCGCAAATTACGAAACCTGGATCGCCTTCGTGGTGGCACAGGCGGCGTATCTCTATGCGCTTTTCGGGCTGCTGTTCGCCTGCTGGGTGCTCTTTAAGGCAGGGGTGCTGACCCCGGCGGTGCGCGAGACGGCGAAGGTGACCTCAATGGTCTTCACCATCCTCGTGGCCTCGCAGCTGCTGAACCTGGTGGTGATCTCCTTCGGCGGCGAGCACTACATCCAGAGCTTCCTGAAAAGCTTCGATGACGAGCACAAGGTCTTCCTGATCGTCATGCTGGTGCTGTTCATCCTCGGCTTCGTGCTCGACTTCCTCGAGATCATCTACATCGTGGTGCCCATCGTCGGCCCGGTGATCTACGGCGGCAGCTTCGATCCGAAGTGGGTGACCATCATGATCGCTGTCAACCTGCAGACCTCGTTCCTGACGCCGCCCTTTGGCTTCGCGCTGTTCTACCTGCGCGGCGTGGCCCCGGCGTCTGTGACCACCGGGCACATCTACCGTGGGGTCATCCCCTTCGTGCTGATCCAGGTGGCGGGGCTTGCGCTGCTGTGGTTCGCACCGGGCATCGTCACCATCGTGCCGGACCTGATCCCGAACTGATCGGGCAGGCATGAGACAAAGAAGGGGCGGGCCGTTGGGTCCGCCCCTTTGCGTTGCAGAGGCACACCCCCCGGTCGGCGATGTGCCACTTCTTGAGCCGGTTTCATGATAACGATGATTATTATGAGATGGCCCTCAGAGGCCCGGATCGCTAGAGACGGCGCAACCAATGCTTGCCCCACGCCCGGAGTCCGTCATGTCCGCTTCCCTTCCGACCCGCTCTGCGGTCTTCGACCGTCTCGAGGCCGCCGCGCGCGAGCGCATCCTGATCCTCGACGGGGCCATGGGCACGCAGATCCAGAAGCTCGGCCTCTCGGAGGGCGACTTCCAGGGCTGCGGCGGCGGGGCCTGCACCTGCCACCTGCCGCATTCGAGCGACAAGCCGCAGCAGGGCAACAACGACCTGCTGAACCTGACGCGCCCCGACGCGATCGAGGAGATCCACTTTCAATACGCCATGGCGGGCGCCGATATCGCCGAGACCAACACCTTCTCGTCGACCACCATCGCGCAGGCCGATTACGACATGCAGGCGGCGGTCTATGACCTGAACTTCGAGGGCGCGCGGCTGGCGCGCAAGGCCATGGACCGGGCCGAGGCCGAGGACGGGCGCGCGCGCTTCGTCGCCGGCGCGCTCGGACCGACCAACCGTACCGCCTCGATCAGCCCCGACGTGAACAACCCCGGCTACCGCGCGGTGACCTTCGATCAGCTGCGCGAGGCCTATGCCCAGCAGGCGCGGGCGCTGATCGACGGCGGCGTCGACATCCTGCTGATCGAGACGATCTTCGACACGCTCAACGCCAAGGCCGCGATCTTCGCCTGCGAGGAGGTCTTCGCGGAGCGCGGCGAGCGGCTGCCGGTGATGATCTCGGGCACGATCACCGACCTTTCGGGCCGGACCCTGTCGGGCCAGACGCCGACCGCCTTCTGGCACTCGGTGCGCCATGCCGAGCCGCTGACCATCGGTCTGAACTGCGCGCTCGGGGCCAATGCCATGCGCCCGCACCTTGCAGAGCTCTCGTCGGTCGCCGACACGCTGATCTGCGCCTATCCCAACGCCGGCCTGCCCAACGAGATGGGCGAATATGACGAGACGCCCGAGCAGATGGCCGAGCAGGTCGCCGGTTTCGCCCGCGACGGTCTGGTGAACATCGTCGGCGGCTGCTGCGGCTCGACCTTCGAGCACATCCGCGCCATTGCGAAGGCCGTGGCGGACTACAAGCCGCGCGCGATCCCCGAGCATATCCCGCAGATGCGTCTTTCGGGACTGGAGCCCTTCACGCTCACCGACACGATCCCCTTCGTCAACGTCGGCGAGCGGACCAATGTCACCGGCTCGGCCAAGTTCCGCAAGCTCATCACCAATGGCGATTACGCCACCGCGCTGGAGGTTGCGCTCAATCAGGTCGAGAACGGCGCGCAGGTGATCGACATCAACATGGACGAGGGGCTCATCGACTCCAAGCAGGCGATGATTGAGTTCCTCAACCTCATTGCCGCCGAGCCCGACATCGCCCGCGTGCCGATCATGATCGACAGCTCCAAGTGGGAAGTGATCGAGGCCGGCCTGCAATGCGTGCAGGGCAAGTCCATCGTCAACTCGATCTCTCTGAAGGAAGGCGAGGAGAGCTTCCTGCATCAGGCGCGTCTCTGCCGCGCCTATGGGGCGGCCGTGGTGGTCATGGCCTTTGACGAGACCGGCCAGGCCGACACCGAGGACCGCAAGGTCGAGATCTGCCAGCGCGCCTACAAGATCCTCACCGAGGAAGTGGGCTTCCCGCCCGAGGACATCATCTTCGATCCCAACGTCTTTGCCGTCGCCACCGGCATCGAGGAGCATGACAACTACGGCGTCGACTTCATCGAGGCCACCCGCCGCATCACCGAGACCTGCCCGCACGTCCATATCTCGGGCGGCGTGTCGAACCTGTCGTTCTCCTTCCGGGGCAACGAGCCGGTGCGCGAGGCGATGCATGCGGTGTTCCTCTACCACGCCATCCAGAACGGCATGGACATGGGCATCGTCAACGCCGGCCAGCTGGCGGTCTACGACCAGATCGACGCCAGGCTGCGCGAGGCCTGCGAGGATGTGGTGCTGAACCGCGCCCCTGCCAACGGCGGCACGGCGACCGAGAACATGCTGGAGCTGGCCGAGGAATACCGCGGGCAGGGCGGCGCCAAGGGCCGCGAAAAGGACATGAGCTGGCGCGAGCTGCCGGTCGAAAAACGCCTCGAGCACGCGCTGGTCAACGGCATCACCGAATTCATCGACGCCGACACCGAGGAAGCCCGGCAGGCCGCCGAGCGCCCGCTGCACGTCATCGAAGGGCCGCTCATGGCCGGGATGAACGTGGTCGGAGATCTCTTCGGCGCGGGCAAGATGTTCCTGCCGCAGGTGGTGAAATCGGCCCGCGTGATGAAACAGGCCGTGGCCGTGCTGCTGCCCTACATGGAAGAGGAAAAGCGCCTGAGCGGCGGGGATGGCCGCGAGAGCGCCGGCAAGGTGCTGATGGCCACGGTGAAGGGCGACGTGCACGACATCGGCAAGAACATTGTCGGCGTCGTGCTGGCCTGCAACAACTACGAGATCATCGACCTTGGCGTCATGGTCCCGGCCGAGAAGATCCTCGCCACCGCGCGCGAACGGAACGTCGATGTGATCGGTCTTTCGGGCCTCATTACCCCGTCGCTCGACGAGATGGTGCATGTGGCCTCGGAAATGGAGCGGCAGGGCTTCGACATCCCACTGCTGATCGGCGGCGCGACCACCAGCCGGGTGCATACGGCGGTAAAGATCCACCCGCGCTACGGTGCCGGTCAGGCGGTGCACGTCAACGACGCCTCGCGCGCGGTGGGCGTGGTCTCGTCGCTGCTCTCGCCGGTGCAGAAGCCCGCCTATGTCGCCAACGTGCAGAGCGAATACGCCGATGTCGCCGAGAAGCACGCGCGCGCCGAGCTGGCCAAGAAGCGCCTGCCGCTGGAGGCGGCCCGCGCCAATGCGCTGAAGCTCGAGTTCACGCCGCAGCACGCGCCGAGCTTCCTCGGCACCAAGGCGTTCGACGACTGGGACCTTGCCGAGCTGGCGCGCTACATCGACTGGACGCCGTTCTTCCAGACCTGGGAGATGAAGGGCGTCTACCCGAAGATCCTCGATGATGAGAAGCAGGGCGAGGCGGCGCGGGCGCTGTTTGCCGACGCGCAGGCGATGCTGAAGCGGATCATCGACGAGAAATGGTTCAACCCGCGCGCAGTGGTCGGCTTCTGGCCTGCAAACGCCGTCGGCGATGACATCCGCCTCTACAAGGACGAGAGCCGCGCCGAAGAGCTTGCGACCTTCTTCACCCTGCGCCAGCAGACCGCCAAGCGCGGTGACCGGCCCAACGTGGCGATGTCGGATTTCGTCGCGCCCGAAGGCACGCCGGACTATCTCGGCGGCTTCGTGGTGACGGCGGGCATCGAGGAAGAGCGCATCGCCAAGGAGTTCGAGGCCAAGAACGACGACTATTCGTCGATCCTCGTGAAGGCACTGGCCGACCGGTTCGCCGAAGCG
This sequence comes from Alloyangia pacifica, assembly GCF_003111685.1. NCBI lineage: Bacteria > Pseudomonadati > Pseudomonadota > Alphaproteobacteria > Rhodobacterales > Roseobacteraceae > Alloyangia > Alloyangia pacifica. The sequence continues at coordinate 1,412,139 of NZ_CP022189.1, forward strand.
TTTGCCGAGCGCATGCACGAGATGGTGCGCCGCGAGCTCTGGGGCTACGCGCCAGACGAGGCCTGCACCCCCGAGGAGCTGATCGCCGAGAAATACGCCGGTATCCGCCCCGCGCCGGGCTATCCCGCGCAGCCCGACCACACCGAGAAGACCACGCTGTTCGAGCTACTGGACGCGACCAATGCCACCGGCGTCGAACTGACCGAGAGCTACGCCATGTGGCCGGGCTCGTCGGTGTCGGGGCTCTATATCGGCCACCCCGAGAGCTATTACTTCGGCGTCGCCAAGGTCGAGCGCGATCAGGTCGAGGATTACGCGGTGCGCAAGGGCATGCCGGTGGCGGAGGCCGAGCGCTGGCTTGCGCCGATCTTGAACTACGTGCCGGGCGGCGTGGCTGTCGTCGCCGCGGAGTAAAGGCCGGGCGTGCGCCGGGCGGGCAGGCGCTCACCCGGCGGCCTCGCCTTGAGGCGGCACGGTTCATCCCCCTGACAGTGACGCAAAAGGCCGCCGCGATCTCTCGCGGCGGCCTTTGCAATTTGCGTCCGAAGCAGCCCGTCAGGCCTCGACTTCGACCTTGCCGATGGGGTGCGAACAGCAGGCCAGCACGTAGCCCTCGGCGATGTCGTCCTCGGTGATGCCGCCGTTGTGCACCATGTGCACCTGGCCCGAGGTCTTCTTGATCTTGCAGGTCCCGCAGACGCCGAAGGTGCACCCCGAGGGAATGTTGAGCCCGGCCGCACGCGCGGTGGCGAGGATCGTGTCGGTTTCCTTGCAGGTCTGGACGACCCCGGAGGTCGCGAAGCTGACCTCGGCCTTCGCGTCCTCGGGCACGACGTCGCCCTCGGTCGCATCGCGGTCTTCCTCCTCCAGCGAGGGCTGGAAGCTCTCCTGGTGGTAGTGGTCCATGTCGAAACCGAGACCGGCCAGCGCGTCGCGCACCGCCTGCATGAAGGGCTCGGGACCGCAGCAGAAGACCTCGCGCTCGAGGTAGTCGGGCGCGGTCAGGCCCAGCATGAGCTGGTTGAACATCCCCTTGTAGCCGGTCCAGGGCTGGAAGCGGTCGCCTTCCTCCACCACCCAGCGCAGCTCGATGCCGTCGATGCGGCTGGCGATATGCTCGAGCCGCTCGCGGAACACGATGTCAGAGGGACGCTTGGCGCAGTTCACGAAGACCACGTCGGGAATACGCCCGAGGTCGTACATATAGGTGACCATCGACATCATCGGAGTGATGCCCGAGCCCGCCGAGATGAACAGGAACTTCGCTGCCGGGTGATGGTGCGAGGTGAAATGCCCCGCCGGTCCGAGCGCCTTGATCCGCATCCCGGGGCGCAGGTTGTCGAGCATCCAGCGCGTGCCGATGGAATTGGGCTGTGCTTTCACCGTGACGGTGATGGAAAGCGGCCGCGACGGCGAGGAGGAGATCGTGTAGGTCCGGTAGAGCGGCCCGCCCGGCACCGGCAGTTCGAGCGTGACGAACTGGCCGGGCAGGTAGGAAAACAGCGCGCCCGAGGGGGCCACGAAGCAGAAGGTGCAGACGTTCGGCGCCTCGGGGATGACCGAGACACATTCCAGCATCTCGGCATCGTTCCAGTAGCGCACGGCGGCAGAGGGCAGGGAGCTGTCCGCCGCCATTATTCCGCGGCCATCCGTGCGGGGGCGAGACGCTTGCCGAGCGTGGTGCAATACCAGTCGACGAACTGGTTCACACCGTCCTCGTGGCTGGCCGAATAGGGGCCGGGCTCATAGGCGGGCGAGTTGATGCCCTGCTGGTTGTCCTCGACCACGGTGCGGTCCTCGTCGTTGGTGTGTTCCCAGACGGTGATGAGGTTTTCCAGATCGTAATCCACGCCCTCGACCGCGTCCTTGTGCACGAGCCAGGTGGTCTGCACTTCGGTCTCGGTCGGGCTGATCGGGGTCACGCGGAAAGTGATCGAGTGATCCGACAGAAAGTGGTTCCAGGTGGTTGGGTAGTGGTACTTGAGCAGCGTACCTGCATCGAGGAAGGGGACCCGGCCAAGGCGCTTTTGCACCGCGATCTTGCCGTTCATCGTGTAGCTCTCGGCGCCATCGAGCAGCGGCATCCGCGCGAGGCGATACTGGCCGTCCTCGGACAACCGGAAGCGCGACGGGGCGCCTGCAGCCTCGAGCCGGTTGAAATGCGCCTCGACCTTGGGCGGGAAGGTGCCGTCGGCGGAGACCCCTGTGATCGTGGGATCCTCGGGATAGGTGCGGCAGAGCGACGGGTGGTTGCCGGCGCAGTGGTAGCACTCGCGATTGTTCTCCCAGACGAGCTTCCAGTTGCCGTTCTCGATGATGGTGGACTGATGCGCCACCTTGGCTTCGGTGAGGTCGTGCACGGCGAGATAGGGCTCGGCCATCTTGGCAAAGGTGTCGAAATCGGGCGCCTCGTCGGCAAGGCAGATGTACACGAGGCCGGCGACCTCGCGGCAATGCACCGGCTTCAGACCATGCGCCGAGGCGTCGAAATCGCTGCCCATGTCGCGCGCCCACAGCAGGCGGCCGTCAAGCTCGTAGGTCCACTGGTGATAGGGGCAGACCAGCTTGGCGACCTGACCCGAGGCGGCCTTGCAGATCACCGAGCCGCGATGGCGGCAGGTGTTGTGGAAGGCGCGCACCGAACCGTCCGGCCCGCGCACGATCACCACGCGATAGGGGCCGACCTTCTGTGTCACGTAGCTGCCGGTCTTCGGCAGCGCCACCACGGGCGTGGCGAAGAGCCATTCGCGGTACCAGATCTGCTCGAGATCCTGCGCGTAGATGCCGGGATCGGTGTAGAAGGCCTGTTCGAGGGCGTGGCCGGGCTTGCGGCGGCTCAGCAGGTCGAGGGTCGTGGCGTCAGCAGTCATGGCCGAACTCCGTAGGCCGGGCGCGGGGCCCGTGCGGGTCTCATGCAGAGAAGCGGCCGGCGTCCGGCCTTTCCTCCACGGTGGTGCGTCCCGCCGAGCCGGCCCGTCCGCGCGTTGAAATCGCGTCGCGAAAGTCGGGCCGGATCGGGCGATCTACGGCAAGGAATATCGTGCCCGCGACGATTCTGAGGGCTGGATGCGACATGGTGGGTTTCGAAACAGACTTGCAGCAGAATTCCGCGTCGGGGTGTTTCTGCGTTGCAGCAGGTGCTGCCTGAAAATACGGCAGAGTTGAATCGTTTCGCTGCGGTTGCAGGGTGTTGCCACGGCGGGTCCGGTGGCTGCTTGCGCAGCAGGCGCGCGGCTTATCCAGTGGCCGGGCGCGAGGGAATTGCGCCCGGCCATAGTGGGGGCAGCGTCCCGCCGGACTGCGACGCTGCTTGACCGGTTCGGATCAGATCCGCATGCGCGGGACATCGTTCGGATCGAGGCGCAGCTCGATCAGCAGAGGGCGATCGCGGGACTCGATGGCGTCGATGGCGGCCTGCAGCTCGTCGTCCGAGCGGACGAGGATGCCCTTGCCGCCGAGCGAGGTTGCCACCTCGGCGAAGCAGGGCCAGTCGAACTGTGTGAGGCCCGGGTCCATCTTGCGGTCGATGAACTGGATGTGTTCGGCGCCATAGGCGCTGTCGTTGCACAGGATCACCACCATGTCCTGCTTGAGCCGCACCGCGGTGTTGAACTCGCCAAGACCGCCCATCATGAACCCCCCGTCGCCGGAGAAGAGCACCACCGGCCGGTCGGGCGCCGCCACCGCGGCGCCGATTGCCTCCTGCAGGCCGAGCCCGATGGAGCCGAAGTTGGCGGTCACCACGAAGCTGCGCGGATCGGGGGCCGAGATGCGGCACCAGACTTCGGTCATGAAGCGCCCGCCGTCGGTGACGAGGATGCGGTCCTTGGGCAGGGCCTCTTCCAGCCGCTCGAGCGCCGCCACGTAGTTGACGCTGGCCTCGGGGGTCTTGTTGACGCGCGCGGGCGGATGGCGGCGCAATTCCTCGCCGTTGAGCTCGGCGGTGAAGCGGCTGCCGGGAATCTCGGCCTCGTCGAGCCAATGCACGAAGTTGTCGGCGGTGAGCCCCGCGTCGGCGATCAGCGCGGCGTCGGGGTGCAGGGTCCGGCCGATGGCGCTGCGGTCGCTGTCGATCTGCACCAGCCGCTTGCCCGCCAGCAGCTTGCCGCGGTCGGTGGTGAACTCGTGCAGCGACGCGCCGAAGCTGATGATGCAGTCGGACTTGCCGATGACGTCATAGGCGGCAGGGGTGCTCAGCGTGCCGAAGATGTCGATGTCATGCGGGTGGCCGCGGAACAGGCCCTTGGCCTTGAGCGTGGTGGCAAGCGGCGCCTCGAGCCGGTCGGCGAGGCGGATGATCTGTTCGCGGGCGTCATACGCCCCGGCTCCGGCGAGGATCATCGGCCGCCGCGCGCTGGCGATCATGCCGATCGCCTCGTCAAGCGCCTCGCCTTCGGGCACGAAGCTGCGGGTCTCGAAAACACTGAGCACGTAAGGCTCATAGGGGGCTTCCTGCCACATGAACTCGGCGGGCATGTTGAGCACGATGGGACGACGCTCGACCTTGGCGCGGTAGAAGGCGCGCGCGACATCGCGCACCGCCAGCTCGGGCGAGCGCATCTGCTCGAAGCCGGCGCCGGTCGAGAGCACGACGGCGCGTTGGTCGATGCCCTGCAGGTGGCGCGGGTTGGCGACGGGCGTGTCGCCCGCCAGCAGCACCATCGGGATCTGTCCACGCGCACCCTCGGTCAGCGCGGTCACGCAATTGGTCAGGGCAGGGCCATGAGTGACCGTGGCGACGCCCACCTTGCCGGCGACATGCGCGTAGGCCAGCGCCATCAGCACCGAGCTGCCCTCATGCGCCGCGGGCACGAAACGCCCGCCGCAGCCACGCGCGAAATGATCGGCAATGAAGAGGTTGGCGTCGCCCATCAGGCCGAACATCGTGTCGATCCCATGGTCATGTACTGCTTGCGCGATGGCCTGATGCACATGGGTGGGGCCGGCGTCGAACATCTTTTCACTCCCGTTTGTCATGGGCGCAGGATAGCGCGAAGGTGCTGCAAGAGGTGTGCAATTGCATGCAGCGCAAGACGAAGATATGCGTTTTGGTGCGCATGAAGTGATGCTACATGCGTGAAACGTGCATCATTAAGCCCAAACCTGCGCGAGGTGACCTGCCATGCCGCTCGACCGCTACGACCGCCTGATCCTCGACGCGCTGCAAAAGGACGGGGCGCTCACCAATGCGCAGCTCTCCGAGCGTGTGCATCTCTCGGCCTCGCAATGCTCGCGCCGTCGCGCCGCGCTCGAGTCCGCAGGGGTGATCGAGGGGTACCGGGCCCGGCTCAACGCCGGAAAGCTCGGGCTTGGAATCCGCGTCGTGGTGCGGGTGAACTTGCGCACTCATGCCAAGACCGCCGACATGGATTTCTCGGCCTGGATCGAACGCCAACCGGAGGTCCAGGCGGCCTTTTCGGTCTCGGGTGACGCCGACTACGTGCTGCACGTGCGGGCAAGCGATCTCGAGAGCTTCTCGAACTTCCTGCACGAGCGGCTGCTGCTGCGCCCTGACATCGCGCAGGTGCGCTCGGACTTCGTGCTGAAGACGCTGAAGGACAGCGACGCGCTTGACCTGTCAAACCTCGGTTGACCCGGCGGCGGCCTTTGGGGTTCCATTTTTCTGCGCCAGGATGTAGGAGCGCCGCTTGCGACGCCGGAGCGTTCCGGCGGGATGATTGCATAAGCCCAAGGCTGCCGGAGGCCCGACGTGACGACCCCTGAGAAATCGACCCTTCACGCGGCTGCCCGCTTGAGCGTGGCCCCGATGATGGACTGGACTGATCGGCACTGCCGTTACCTGCACCGCATCCTCTCGGGGCAAACGCTGCTCTATACAGAGATGGTCACCTCGCCGGCGCTGGTGCGTGGTGGCGCGCTGCACCTGCTCAAGTTCGACCCCTCCGAGCACCCGGTGGCGCTTCAGCTCGGGGGCTCGGATCCGGTCGAGCTGGCGCAGGCGGCAAAGCTGGGGGCCGAGGCGGGGTATGACGAGATCAACCTCAATTGCGGCTGCCCCTCGGACCGGGTGCAATCGGGCACCTTCGGGGCGGTGCTGATGAAGCACCCCGAACTGGTGGCCGACTGCGTCGCCGCGATGCGCGCCGCCGTTGACGTCGAGGTGACAGTGAAATGCCGCATCGGTGTCGACGAGCAGGAGCCGCGCGAGGTTGTGCCGGACTTTCTCGAGAAGATCGCCGCGGCAGGTTGCGAGAGGGTGACCATCCACGCCCGCAAGGCCTGGCTGCAGGGACTGAGCCCCAAGGAGAACCGCGATGTCCCGCCGCTCGACTACGAGCTCGTGCACGCGATGAAGGCGGCCTTCCCTCAGTTGCACCTGTCGATCAACGGCGGCGTGCAGAGCCTCGACGAGGCCGAGGCGCATCTGGCGCGTGGGCTCGATGGGGTGATGATCGGCCGCTCGGGCTACCATACCCCCTGGGACGTGCTGGCGGAGGCGGACGCGCGGATCTACGGCAGCGCGCGCGAGACCGTCTCGCCCGACGCGGCTGTCGCCGCGATGGTGCCCTACATCGAGCGTCACATTGCCGATGGCGGGCGGCTACATCAGGTCACGCGCCACATGCTCGGGCTTTTCGCAGGTCGCCCGGGGGCGCGCAAATGGCGGCAGGTGCTGTCGGAGAAAGCCTCGCGCGAGGGCGCTGGCACCGAGGTGCTGGACGAGGCGCTGGGGCGGATGCGCGAGGCGGCCTGAGCCGCCTCAGCTTTCGCGTTTGAGCCGACCCGCCCGGCCGCCGCGGCGCTGGCGGAGCAGCGCCTTGCGCTCAGGCAGCTCCTGCATGATGGCGCGGCGCTCTTCCGGGGTGTAGCCCGCCCAGCCGGCGATCTCGTCCAGCGTGCGCAGGCAGCCGGTGCAGAGCCCGCTCTCGCGGTGCACCACGCAGATGTTCACGCAGGGCGTTTCGACAGGCCCGCCCATCAGCCGGTCCGCAGGTGCCGAAGCCGGTCGAGCGCGCCCTGAAGGATGAAGCTCGCGGCCACGTGGTCGATCAGCTCGGCGCGCTTCTTGCGCGAGGTGTCGGCCTCGAGCAGCGCCCGCTCGGCAGCGACGGTGGAAAGCCGCTCGTCCCAGAAGCCGATCGGCCCGTCCCAGAGGTTCGACAGGTTGCGCGCGAAGGCGCGGGTGGATTGTGCACGGGGCCCCTCGGAGCCGTCCATGTTGCGCGGCAGCCCGAGGATGATCCCGCCGATCTCGCGGCTCGTGACGATCTTCAGCAGCGCCATGGCATCGAGGGTGAACTTCTTGCGCTTGATCGTCTCGGTCGGCGTTGCCACCGAGAGCAGCCGGTCCGAGAGCGCCACGCCGATGGTCTTGGTGCCGAGGTCGAGCCCTGCGATGGCCTGCATCGGCGGCAGGGCGGCGGCGAAGTCGGAGATGTCTTCGTGGATCATCGGCGAGGTCCTCTGGGGTGCTGCGCTGTCCCTACCTCAGGCGTGGGTCCGAGGGAAGGGAGCGCCCCGGGACATTACCCCCTGGAAGGAAGGGCGGGCGCGTCACTCGGTGGCAAGACCGGCGCGGGCGGCGCCGGCGCGGACGGTGTCGAGGGCCTCGGGGCGGGTGGCAAAGACCTGCTGGGCCTCGGTCCAGATAGCGGCGGCGCGGTCGGTCTGGCCGAGCACGCCGAGCGCGGTCAGCAGCCGGGCCCATTCCTCGGGGCTTCCGCCCTGACTGGCGAGGCGCTCGGAGAGCGAGTCGACCATACCCTCGATCATCGCCTGGCGGTCGGCCTCGGACATTTCGGAGGCGGCCTGCATGTCCCCGGCGCTGGGGCCGGGCAGGGCGGGGGGGGTCTCTCCCCGGAGCGCCGCGCTGGCGACATCGGGCAAAGCGTAGTCATTGATCCCGGCGCGGAGCGCCAGCTCGGAGATCTGTGCGGCAATTGCGGGCACCCAGGGTGCGTCGGGCGGGCTGTCCCGCAGCAGCGTGTCCCAGATGCGGAAGGCGCTGTCCGGGCGCCCGGTCTGGGCCATCATCAGACCGCCGTAGTAGCGCGCGACGCCGTTGTGCGGATCGCGCTGCATCACCTCGTCGAGCACGGTCTCGGCCTCGGGCGAAACGTAACCACCGGCGGCCAGCACGAGCATGTCGGCCAAATCGGCGTAATCCGAGGCGCTGGCCTCTTCGCCGCGCAGCTCGATCACCCTGCGCTGCGCCGCATGGGCCGCCGGGTAATTGCCGAGCGCCGCCTCGGAGCGCGCGAGCAGCGCCTGACCCTGCAGATCGTCCGGCCGCGCGGCGACGGCCTCGCGCAGGCGGGTGACAAGCTGAGCGTATTCCTCGGGGGCGTCCTCGAGCGGCGGGCTGGCCGCGGACGCCTCGGCCTCGGCCTGAGAGGGGCGGCTGGCGCGCAGCTCTTCGGCGGCCTCGATGCGGGTGCCGAGCGACAGATCGCCGTAGCCCGGTGCGCCGAGCTGCAGGTAAAGCGCGTAGCTGCCGCCGAGCAGCGCGAGCAGCACGAGGCCGGCGGCGATGCGGCGCGGGCCGGAGCGGGCGATCCCGGTGCCACGGCCGCCAGGGGCGGGCTGATGCGCGCGGCTGTCGGCGGCCAGGATGCGGCGCGAGACCTCGGTGCGCAGCCGCTCGGCCTCGGCCTCGCCGATGGTGCCGCGGGCGCAGTCGCGGTCGATCTCGGAGAGCTGGTCGCGGTAGACCTTGAGGTCGAACGCCTCGGCCCCGGCGATCTCGGCCTGGCCGCGCAGCAGCGCCAGCAACAATGGTGCCGAGACAGCCAGAACCGCCAGCGCGGTCACGATCCAGAATGTGGTCATTAAAACTCTCCCCTTCTTGCCATTGTGTAGCCGCGCGGCGCGCGGGAAAAAAGAGGCAAGGGGCGCGGCATTTGGGCCGCTCTCGGGGCTGTGACTCCTGGCCTGGGGGAAACGGATGCGCCGGGGCGCGTCCGTTTCCTGCCGATCGGGCAGGGTGTTGGCGCCCGGGAGGTTGCAGATGGCTTCGGCTCGTGCAGGTATCGGGTAACCCGAAGGGACAACAGGGGCGGATTCGACGACCATGAAACGCTATTCGGTTTTTGCAATCGCTCGCGAGGCCATGCGATACCACACCGGCTGGGGTCGCGCCTGGCGCAAGCCGGACCCCAAGCGGCGCTACCAGGTGGTGATCGTCGGGGCGGGTGGCCACGGGCTCGCCACCGCCTACTACCTCGGCAAGAATTTCGGCATCACCGATGTGGCCATCCTCGAGAAGGGCTGGCTCGGCGGCGGCAACACCGGGCGCAACACAACGATCATCCGCTCGAACTACCTGCAGGATCCCTCGGCCGCGATCTACGAGAAGGCGCGCGCGCTCTACGAGGGGCTGAGCCAGGAGCTCAACTACAACGTCATGTTCAGCCCGCGCGGCGTGATGATGCTGGCGCAGACCGAGCACGAGCTGCGCGGCTATCAGCGCACGGTGCACGCCAACCGGCTGCAGGGGATCGAGACCGAGATGATCGGCCCGCGCGAGGTCAAGCGGCTCTGCCCGATCATGAACGTCGACGGGCCGCGCTACCCGGTGCTGGGCGCGCTGTGGCAGGCGCGCGGCGGCACCGCGCGGCACGACGCCGTGGCCTGGGGATATGCGCGGGCCTGCTCGGACATGGGCATGGACATCGTGCAGAACTGCGAGGTCACCGCGGTGCGCTCCGAGGGCGGCAAGGTGCAGGGGGTGACCACCACCAAGGGCGAGATAGACTGCGACAAGCTCGGTATCGTGGTGGCGGGGCACTCGGGTGTCATGGCCGAGAAGGCCGGCTTTCGACTGCCCATCGAGTCGGTGGCGCTGCAGGCTCTGGTCAGCGAGCCGATCAAGCCCTGCATGGACGTGGTGGTCATGGCCAATACCGTGCATGGCTACATGAGCCAGTCCGACAAGGGCGAGATGGTGATCGGCGGCGGCACCGACGGCTTCGTCAACTACACCCAGCGCGGCTCCTTCCAGCACATCGAGGAGACCGTGCGGGCGCTGACCGAGACCTTCCCGATGATCAGCCGCCTCAAGATGCTGCGGCAATGGGGCGGCATTGTCGATGTGACCGGCGACCGCTCGCCGATCCTGTCGAAGACGCCGCTCGAGAACTGCTATCTCAACTGCGGCTGGGGCACCGGTGGGTTCAAGGCGATCCCCGGCTCGGGCTGGGGCTTCGCCGAGTTGATGGCCAAGGGATATTCACCACTGACCTCCGAGTTCGGCCTCGAGCGCTTCCGCGAGGGGCGGTTCATCGACGAGAGCGTCGCGGCCGGGGTGGCGCATTGAGCGCCCGCGCGAGGGCCGCTGCCGCGCCGGGCTCAGTGCCCGGGCGTGCTGCGCGGCAAGGTGACCGGCAGCGGGCCGGCGAGCTCCATGAGGCCGGCGTGTCCGCCCTGTGCGCCGTGCCCGTCGTTGCAGGGCGGGCGCCAGCTCTGGATGAACTCCTGCGCCACGGCCTGTCGATCCTCGGGCCGCGACAGGGCCACCGCGCCGATGGCGTCAAAGCCCAGCTCGTCGGCCCGCGCCCAGGGCCCGCCTGGAAGCTTGTCCCGCGCAAGCCGCGCACCGAGCGCACAGGTCTCGCCGACATAGAGGATCTGCGCCTGCACGGCGCGCCCCTCGGGCAGCCGCAAAAGCATGTAGACCGCGCCTTCCTCCGCCAGCTCGGTGTCGCGGGTGAACAGCTCCACCGGGTAACGCCGTCCGCGATGGCTGGTCAGGGTCGTTGTCAGAAGTCTGCTCATGGGGCCTCGTCTTGCTCGGGGGTCGTCTTGTTGCTTTCGGGAACCGCGCGCCACGCAGGGCAGGGGTATCTCCGCTGTTTTCCGACGATAGGGTCGTTCCGGCTACAAACAGGGATCGGCGACCACCGGGCGGTGAATACCTCGTGTAAAGCGGCGCCACGCCGGGAATTGAGGCGGGCCGCAGGGGCCTCTGCCTCATCGATAGGCGGAAAACTGAGCATGCCTCGGGGGCGCGGGAACGGGCCGCGCGGCATGGACGTTCCACTTCCAGTCACGAAATGCACTGGAGAAGAGCCATGTCCGACTACACCACAGATACGCGCAATACCCGCACGCCCCGCCCCGAGCCGCGCCCGGTGCACGACCACACCACAACGACCACGACGACCACGACCAAGAGCGGCGCAGGCGCCGGGATGGCCTTCATCCTCGGCATCGTCGTTGTTGTGCTGGCGGTGCTCGCCTGGGCCATGTTCGGGGGCGATGACGCCGCGACCACGACCGCACCCGCCGATGACGTCAACGTCACGATCGAGGACGGTACCGCGTCTTCCGGCACCGCAGCTCCCGTCGAGACTGCCCCGGCAGAGCAGGCTGCACCCGTCGAGACCGCTCCGGAAGCCGCACCCGAGGCTGCTCCCGAGGCCGCTCCGGCCACGGACGGCGCTGCCGAACAGACCGGCGGCAACTGATCCGCGCCGCGCCCCTCGGGGCGTGACGCCGCACACGTTTGGAAGGCCCGGCCCCGTTTTCGCGGCCGGGCCTTTTGCGTGTCCGCGTCTCGCGGCACAAGGTCTCGCCACCACACCCTGTCGAAATCGAAATGGAGAGGCCGCATGCTGATGCTCACCTGTCCCTGTTGCGGCCTCGAGGCCGCGGAGATCGAGCTTGCCCCGGGCGGCGAAGCGCATCTGAAGCGTTTCGGCCCGGGCAGCAGCGATGCGGAACTGGAGGGGTACCTGTTCGCCCGCCACGCGGCGAAGGGGCCGGTGCTGGAACGCTGGCGCCACGCCTATGGCTGCGGCAAGTGGTTCCTCGCGGCGCGCGACAGCGTGACCATGGAGGTCTACGGCACCTATGCTGCGCGGCTCCCCGAGCCGCCCGAGGAGGTGCTCGCCCGGATCCGCGCCCGCCACCCCGGCTGGCAGCTGCCCGCATGAGCCTTCTTCTCTTTCAAAATACGCCCGCGCCCTCCCTCTCAAAGGGATGTGACACTGGGCACACCCGCACGAGGTCCAGCAGATGAGCACCCGTCTGGCCAAGGGCGGTCGTTTTCTCGACCGCTCCCGCAAGATCCGTTTCACCTTCGACGGCGTTGCGATGAGCGCCCATCCCGGCGACACGCTCGCCTCGGCGCTGATCGCCAATGACCACCTTCTGGTGGGGCGCAGCTTCAAGTACCACCGCCCGCGTGGGGTGATCGCCTCGGGCGCGGAGGAGCCGAACGCGCTCGTCGGGCTCGGCGCGGGACCACGCTTCGAGCCGAACCAGCGCGCGACCACCACCGAGCTCTTCGACGGGCTCACCGCTGAAAGCCAGAACCGGTGGCCGAGCCTCGAGCAGGACGTGGGCGCGGTGAACGCGGCCTTGTCGCGTTTTCTGCCGGCGGGCTTTTACTACAAGACCTTCCTTTGGCCGCGTGCCTTCTGGAAGCACCTCTACGAGCCTTTCATCCGCCGCGCGGCGGGGCTTGGCAAGGCGCCGCACCCGGAGAGCCGCGATTCCGACAGCTACGAACATTTCCATGCCCATGTCGATGTGCTGGTGGTCGGCGGCGGGGTGGCCGGGCTGCTGGCGGCGAAAGTGGCGGCCGAGAGCGGCGCGCAGGTTCTGCTGATCGAGCAGTCTGCCCATTGGGGCGGGCGGGCGCCCGTGGATGGCGGCACGATCGACGGCATGACGCCCGAAGCCTGGATCGCGCAGACATTGGCGGAACTCGACGCGCTGCCGAACCTGCGCCGCGTTGTGCGCTGCATGGGCGCGGCGGTGCAGGACCACGGTTACGTGCTTGGCTACGAGCGGCTGACCGACCACGCGCCGGGCACCATCGGGCCGCGTCACCGGCTCTGGCGGATCCGGGCAAAGCAGATCATCGCCGCCACCGGTGCCATCGAGCGCCCGCTGAACTTTGCCGGCAACGACGTGCCGGGGGTGATGCTGGCCTCGGCGATGCGCGATTACGTGGTCAACTACGGCGTGACGCCCGGCCGGCGGGTCGTTCTGCTGACCAACAACGACGATGGCTACCGCACGGCTCTGGTGCTCCACGAGGCGGGTGTCGAGGTGGTTCGCGTGCTCGATGCACGGCCCATGGGCGGCGGCAAGCTGATGGAGCGGGTGCGCGAGATCGGCATCCGCGTCGATCCTGGGCGCGCCATCGCCAAGGTCAGCGGCGGCAAGCGGGTGCGAATGGTGCACAGCTGCCTTGCGGACGGGATGGGCAACGTGCTCGAGGACATCCCCTGCGACGCGGTGGCCATGTCGGGCGGCTGGTCGCCGGTGGTGCATCTTTGGTCTCATTGCGGCGGCAAGCTTCGCTGGGACGAGCCGGGGGCTTTCTTCCGTCCCGATCCCGAGCGCGCGGCGACGGGCGCCGATGGTCTGCCCATGGTCGTCGTGGCGGGCTCGGCCAATGGTGAGTTTGCCCTGAGGAGCGTGCTTGAAGATGCCGTAAAGGCGGGGAAAAACGTCGCTCTTAACGTTGGGTGTGAAGTTGGGAAAATAGGAGCACCGGTCGGAGAGTCGGAACCGGAGGCTGCGCTCCTGCCGCTCTGGATCGTGCCCGCAAAGGCGACGCCCGATCTGCGGATGAAGGCCTTCCTGGATTACCAGAATGATGTGAAGGTTTCGGACCTCCAGCTTGCTGCCCGCGAGGGCTACGAAAGCGTTGAACACGCCAAGCGCTACACCACTCTCGGCATGGCAACAGATCAGGGTAAGCTTAGCAATATCAATGGTCTTGCGGTGCTTTCTGAGACATTGGGTGAGGCGATTCCCCAGGTCGGCACCACCACCTTCAGGCCGCCTTACACGCCGATCTCCTTTGGCGCGATCACCGGCGAGGCGCGGGGCGAGCTGTTCCAGCCCCTGCGCCGCACACCGATGGATGCCTGGCACGACGCCAATGGTGCCCAATGGGAGCCCGTGGGCCATTGGCGCAGACCCTATTGCTATCGCCGTCCCGGCGAGACCACCGAGATGGCGGTGAACCGCGAGATCCTCGCCACCCGCCAGAGCCTTGGCCTGCTCGACGCCTCGACGCTGGGCAAGATCGTGGTGAAAGGGCCGGACGCAGGCAGGTTCCTCGACATGCTCTACACCAACATGATGAGCACCTTGCCGATCGGAAAGTGCCGCTACGGGCTGATGTGCACTGAAAACGGCTTCCTGATGGATGACGGCGTCGTCGTGCGGCTCGCCGAGGACACATGGCTTTGCCACACCACCACGGGCGGGGCTGACCGGATCCATGCTCACATGGAAGATTGGCTGCAATGTGAATGGTTTGACTGGCGAGTTTACACCGCCAACGTGACCGAGCAATACGCGCAGGTCGCGGTGGTCGGCCCCGAGGCGCGCCGGCTTCTGGAAAAGCTCGGCGGGATGGATGTCTCGAAAGAAGCGCTGCCTTTCATGACCTTCGCCGAAGGCACGCTCGGCGGGTTTCCGGCGCGCGTCTACCGCATCTCCTTCTCGGGAGAGCTGAGCTACGAGGTAGCGGTGCCCGCCCATCTGGGCCGCGCCTTCTGGGGAAGGCTGCTCGAACTGGGCGCGGAATGGGATGTGACTCCCTATGGCACCGAGGCGCTTCACGTGATGCGGGCCGAGAAGGGCTTCATCATGATCGGCGACGAGACCGATGGCACGGTGATCCCGCAGGATCTGAACCTCGGGTGGGCACTTTCGAAGAAGAAGGACGACTTCCTCGGCAAGCGCGCGCAGGAGCGGGTGCACATGGCCGATCCGAAGCGCTGGAAGCTGGTCGGCCTCGAGACGCCCGACGGCGGCGTGCTGCCAACCGGCGCGCTCGCCCTCGCGCCGGGCAAGAACGCCAACGGTCAGCGCAATACGCAGGGGCGGGTGACCTCCTCCTACTTCTCGCCCACGCTGGGTCGGGGCATCGCCATGGCGCTGGTGCTCGACGGGCCGCAGCGGATGGGCGAGGAACTCACCTTCACCACCGACGACTACGACGCGGCCGACGAGGCGAAGACGACCTTGAAGGCCACGATTGTCGATCCGGTCTTCTACGATCCCGAGGGGGCAAGAAACGATGCCTGAATTCAGTCTTGAGCCGATGAGCCCGCTGATGGGCGCCATCTCCCAAGGCGCGCTGACAGTGCGCGAGGAGGGGCCGACGGGGATGATCGCCCTGCGTGGCGACCTTTCCGATCCCGCCTTCACCGCGCCGGTCGAGGCGCTGGCGGGCTGCCGGGTTCCTGGCGTTTGGCAATCCAGCGGCAGCGACACCCGTGGGCTGCTGTGGATGTCGCCGGACGAGCTTTTGCTGCTCATGCCCTATGGCGACGCGCGCAGCGCCGCGCCGCAGCTTCAGGCCGAGCTCGACCGGCAGACCGTGTTCGCACTGGTGCAGGACGTGTCGGACATGCGGGTGCGGCTTCGGATCGAGGGTCCGCAGATGCGCGAGGCGCTGGCGCGGCTGACGCCCGCCGACGTCTCGCCCTCGGCATTGTCCGTCGGGAGCCTGCGCCGCACCCGCATCGCCCAGGTTGCGGCTGCGATCCACGTGCTCTCGGCCGAGCAGGCTGAGGTCTTCTGCTTCCGGTCCGTGGCAGACTACGCCTTCCGGCTGCTGAGCGGCGCGGCGCGAAATGCGCCTGAATTCGAATATTTCTGAGCCGCCCCGCATTGCACCCGGAGCCCGGCACCCGTAGCGTCGGCCACGGCGACGTTTCAGGAAGGGGCGAACGGATGAGAGTATTTGCGCGGTCCGTTGCCCTCTGCCTGGGCCTTGCCTTTCCGGCGGCGCCGGCGGCGGCGGACTCGGTGCCGGAGCGGCTCTTGTTGGCGGTCGAGGAACCCATAGCGGGCCAATTGGTCTCGAAGCAGTCCGTGGGCTACCTGTGCCAGCTCGACGTGCCCTACAGCCAGCGCTGGGTGCCGCCGATCCTGTTCATTGCCCATGATCCTGAAACCGGGCGGGTGGTGATCTCGGATCCTATCGCGCTCTTTCACAACGCCGGGCTGCCGGTGCTTGGCAAGCGCGCCTCCGAGACCGCCGATCGGATCAGCTTCACCTGGAATTACCCCGTCGGCGTGAACGCGCAGCAGACCCGAAAGATGCTTTATCGCGCCAGCATCGACAAGGCGAGCGGCAGGGCCACGGTCACTGCCATCCCGGCGGGATTTGATTCGGTGTTTCAGGCAGATGGTCGATGCGAGGCGCAGCCGCTCGAGGAGCTGTCCGCACAGCCCTGAGTGCAATGGTACACCATACTTCGCTTGACCTCGCCGATGGCAGGTCTAGGAATACTGGCAATCTCACCGACAGGCGAAAGGAAACGCATATGTCCTTCGAACTTCCCGATCTTCCCTATGCTCACGATGCGCTCGCGTCCAAGGGCATGTCCAAGGAAACGCTGGAGTATCACCACGACCTGCACCACAACGCCTATGTCACCACGCTGAACAAGCTGGTCGAGGGCACCGAATGGGCCGACAAGTCGCTGGAAGAGATCGTCAAAGGCACCTATGAGGCCGGCGCGGTTGCCCAGAGCGGCATCTTCAACAACGCCTCGCAGCACTGGAACCACAGCCAGTTCTGGGAAATGATGGGCCCAGGCGAGAACGCCATGCCGGGCGAGCTCGAGAAGGCGATCACCGAGTCCTTCGGCACCTTCGACAAGTTCAAGGAAGAGTTTTCGGCAGCGGGCGCCGGCCAGTTCGGTTCGGGCTGGGCGTGGCTCGTCAAGGACACCGACGGTGGTCTCAAGATCACCAAGACCGAGAACGGCGTGAACCCGCTCTGCTTCGGCCAGACCGCGCTGCTCGGCTGCGACGTGTGGGAGCACTCCTACTACATCGACTTCCGCAACAAGCGCCCGGCGTACCTGGCGAACTTCCTCGACAACCTGGTGAACTGGGAAAACGTGGCCTCGCGCCTGTGATCTCCTGACCCAGCTTGAAATTTCGACGCCCCGTGCAGAAAGGTGCGGGGCGTTTTCCTTTGGCGGGGGCCGGCTGCCGGCGCGACAGGGACGTCTTGCACCGCTTCCTCCGGCGGCGTAGCACGGGGCGCACCGCTTACGCCGCATACGGAGGCCCCATGCCCGGTTTTGTCAGTTTCGTCTCCTCGGGTCCCGGGGATCCCGACCTGCTGACCGTGCGGGCGCTGAAGTGCCTTCAGAAGGCCGATGCGGTGCTCTACGACGACCTTGCCTCGGGACCGATCCTCGATCTTTGCGCCGAGGGCACCGAGATGGTAGCCGTCGGCAAGCGCGCAGGCTGCCCTTCGCCGAAACAGGAATTCGTCAGCGCGCTTCTGGTCCAGCACGCGCTGGCGGGCCAGCACGTGGTGCGGCTGAAATCGGGAGATGCGGGCATCTTCGGGCGGCTCGAGGAAGAGATCGCCGCGGTGACCGAGGCGGGGCTGCCCTTCGAGGTGGTGCCGGGTGTGACCTCGGCTTCGGCCGCGGCTGCGGCGGCCGCCATGCCGCTCACACGCAGGCTCACCGCGCGCCGGTTGCAGTTTGTCACGGGCCATGACGTGACCGGCGCATTGCCCGAAGAGATGAACATGGCCGCGCTCGCCGATCCCGAGGCGGTGACCTGCCTCTACATGGGGCGGCGCACCTTCTCGAAGCTGGCCGAGAGGCTGATCGCCGCCGGCATGCCGCCGGAGACGCCGGCGCTGATGGCCGAGAACGTCAGCAAGGAGGGCCAGCGCATGGTCTCCTCGACCGTGGCTGACCTGGGAGAGGCGCTGCGGGAGGCGCCGAGCCGGGCGGTTGTGATGATCCTCTACGGTGCGCTCGGCACGCCCGTGCTCGACGCGGCGGAGCGCACGCCTCCGGCCTGAGACCGCCCTGACGCAACGTTCCGTGCTGCTGCGCTGGACGCGGCGCGGTCGCTGCGGTTCAACTCCGCCCCGAGGATAAATCGGGAGGAATTTTATGCAGATCGGTGCAACAACCGTGGCCGTGGTATCGGGCGGTGCTTCGGGCCTCGGGGCTGCGACGGCGGCGCGGCTGGCAGGCCTTGGCGCTAAGGTCACGCTGCTCGACAGGGACGCCGAGCGCGGCCCGGTCACGGCGCAGGAGATCGGCGGGCGGTTCATCGAGGCCGATGTCACCAACCCCGAAAGCATCGCTGCCGCGCTGGCCGGGGTGATGGAGGCCGAGGGCGCGCTGCACGTGGCGGTGAGCTGCGCGGGCATCGCGCCGGGCGCCAAGACCGTGTCGCGCGGGGAGCCGCATGACCCGGCGCTCTTCGCCAAGGCCATCGCCATCAACCTCACCGGAACATTCAACCTCGCGTCGCAGGCGGCGGCGCTGATGGCCAAGAACGCGCCTCTGGATACCGACGGCAATCGCGGCGTGATCGTCAACACGGCCTCGGTCGCGGCCTATGAGGGTCAGGTGGGGCAGGTGGCCTACGCGGCCTCGAAGGGCGGCGTGGTGGGGATGACCCTGCCGATGGCGCGCGATCTGGCCGCGCTGGGGATCCGCGTCTGCGCCATCGCGCCGGGGCTGTTCCTGACGCCGATGATGCAGGGGTTGCCGCAGGAGGTGCAGGACAGCCTCGGCCAGCAGGTGCCCTTCCCGGCGCGGCTCGGCAGCCCGTCGGAATACGCGGCGCTGGTGCAGCATATCGTCGAGAACCCGATGCTGAACGGCGAGGTGATCCGCCTCGACGGGGCGATCCGCATGGCCGCGCGCTGACCAAACTTGCGCGGGCGCAGAGCGTCGCCTTTGTGCAGGCGCACAGGGAAGGTGCTCCTTTGTGCGTCTGCGCAGGGTGACCCTGCGGGGAGGCGGCTCCTATATCTGGCACCAACACGACCTAGAGGTGCCGCATGACCCGCATTCCCTTCAGCCTTCTCGATCTCTCGCCGGTGCCCGAGGGCAGCACCCCGGCGCAGGCACTGGCCAATACGATCACCCTTGCGCGCCACGCCGAAGACTGGGGCTATCAGCGCTACTGGCTCGCTGAGCACCACAACATGCGCGGCATCGCCTCGGCGGCGACGGCGGTGGTGATCGGGCAGGTGGCTGCGGCGACCAAGACCATCCGCGTCGGCGCGGGCGGCATCATGCTGCCCAACCACGCGCCGCTGGTGATCGCCGAGCAGTTCGGCACGCTGGAAACGCTCTTCCCGGGGCGGATCGATTTGGGCCTTGGCCGTGCGCCGGGCTCGGATCAGGTGACCGCCATGGCGCTGCGTCGCAACATGAGCACCGCCGCGGACCGCTTCCCCGAGGACGTGATCGAGCTCTTGGGCTATTTCCAGGAAGCCGACGAGACCCAGTCGGTGATCGCCGTGCCGGGCGAGGGCACCCATGTGCCGGTCTGGATGCTGGGCTCCTCGCTCTACGGCGCGCAGCTCGCTGCGCATCTCGGGCTGCCCTATGCCTTCGCCTCGCATTTCGCCCCCGATGCGCTCGAACAGGCCATCGAGGTCTACCGAAGCCGTTTCCAGCCCGGCATCACCCGAGAGCCGCGCTTCATGCTGGCCGCCAACGTCTGGGCGGCGCAGACCACCGAAGAGGCGATCCGGCTGAAGAGCTCGCAGCAGCAGGCCTTCATCAACCTGCGCACCGGGCGCCCGGGGCGGCTGCCGCGGCCGGTGGTCGACATCTCGGCGCAGACCGACCCGCGCTTCCTTGCGGCGGCGAACTCGGCGTTGAGCGTCTCGGCCGCGGGTGATCGTGACAAGGTCGGCGAGGAGCTCGAGGCGCTGATTGTGCGCTATCAGCCGGACGAGCTGATCCTCACCGGCATGATCCACGATCCTGCCGCGCGCCTGCGCAGCTTCGAGATCGCCGCCGAGGTGCTCGGACAGGAAAAAGGCGCAGCGACCGAACGCTGCGCCTGATCCCAAGCCTTGGTGTGCGCCGGGCCTAGGGCTTGGCGCGCAGCGACTGAATCTGCGTCTGCAGGCGCGCCAGCACCGCCGACAGGAGCATGCTCTCGCGGGTGCTCTGTTCTTCTCGCGGGTAGACCATCTGGCCGTCCGCCAGCGCCGTCGCGGCGCGGATGAGACGCTGGAAGGGCCGGGTGAGGTAGTGGAAGAGCACCAGCGTCGCGGCAAGCACGCTGATCCCGACCGCAGCGAGGATCATGTTGACATTCTTCACGAATTGCGGGAAGGCCGCCCCGAAACTGTCTTCGCGGACATCGACGATCAGCGTCCAGCCGAAGCCCGGCATGGAGTTGAGCGTGAAATTGGGCAGCACCGCATAGAGGTGCCCGGCGTCGCTGCGATGCAGCCGCGTGCGGTCGGCATCGGGCCGGCCGGCAAGGATCAACCCCTCGACGCGGGCGGGTAGGTCACTGCCGGCCTCGGGCCGCGTGTCAACCAGCGTCTGCCCCTTGCGGTCGCGGATGAGCGCGCTGAGTTCGAGCTCTTGCGCCGCCTCGGCCATGTAGTCGGCGACCCAGGAAATGCGCACGCTGTACACCGCCACGGCCTGCGTGTTGCCGAAGCTGTCCTTCACCGGCATCGACAGGTTGATGAGGCTGATCTCCTCGTTGGTGCCCTCGTTCTTGGTATAGGCCGTGCCGACGGTCTCGCCGCTGAACCCCGCCCGGAACCAGTTGCGTTGCGAGACGTCTTCGCCCATCCGTTCGCCGCGCGAGCCCGCGATGATCACCCCGTCGGGCGAGGCAAAGCCCACCCAGGCAATCTGTCCGCCGGCGCGCACCACCGCATTGGCAAAATCCTGCATCTCGGCAGGCTCGGCATAGGCGGTGCGGGAGGCGACGGCGCGCAGCGAGTCCCATTCCCGGCTGATGGCCTTGTTAAAGGTCTGCGCCAGTGCCTGGGCACCGCGCAGGCCCAACTCGCGCTGCAACTGTACTTGGTATTCCTGCGCCTGCCAGCGCACGCCAAAGATCGCCGCGGCGGTCGCCGTGATCAGAACAACGCCGAGGATCCCGAGAAAAGAGGTGTTCATCTTTGGGTGACGGTCGAGACGATCCGGCATGGGGGTACCCTTTCTCACTCACGTAAACTGCTCGGCGCCATAAGCTGCCGCGAGGGCTGGCCTTGGCGATCTTGGTTAACCGATCACTAGATGAGGGACGGGGAAAAACTGTGATTGAACTGTGGCGCAAATGGGTCAAATTCGCCGCGATGGTCAGGGATTGTTGATTAGAGCGGTACGAGTACCTGCGTTGTCCGCGTAATGGTCGCGGTTGAGCGTGCAGTGCTGAAAAAGATCAACGTCACGCCGCCGCCAAGGCCGGAGGGTTTGCTTGGCTTGCATCGCTCGCGGGCGGGTGGCCTTCACGAGGTCAGGGCGATGCGAGGAAAGGGTCGCCGTAGGCGTCCTGACGAAGGATTTTGGGTGATCTGGTAGGCCCGGCAGGACTTGAACCCGCAACCAAGGCGTTATGAGCGCCCTGCTCTAACCAATTGAGCTACAGGCCCACCGTGGCGCCTGAGTAGCATTCCCTCCGCGCCGGTCAAGTGGCCTTGTGGCCTACGGAGGCTTGCCGTGGCGCCGCGGCCGGGCAGGGGGATTTCAACTTTCTGAGGATCGGTGCCTTTACCTCACGCAATTGTGCCCTAGGTCGATCCATATCGGCGGAACACCGCTGTCCAAGGGCGGCGTGCA
Source organism: Alloyangia pacifica (assembly GCF_003111685.1). Classification (NCBI taxonomy): domain Bacteria; kingdom Pseudomonadati; phylum Pseudomonadota; class Alphaproteobacteria; order Rhodobacterales; family Roseobacteraceae; genus Alloyangia; species Alloyangia pacifica. Next base: position 1,433,672 of record NZ_CP022189.1, read on the forward strand.
GCGCGGCCCTGCGATGCTGGCGCGGGAAGGTCCGCGGGAGGCGTCGGACGTCCTTGGAGACTGCCGGGCAGAGGCCGTGGTGGTTCCCGAGGCTGGAATCTCGCAGGTCCGGGGAAGCCGGGCCGCCCAAGACGGAGGGACCTATGTTCAATCGCATCATGGTGCCGGTTGACCTGACGCATGCGGATCGGCTCGCGAAAGCGCTCAACGTGGCCGGTGATCTTGCCGCGCACTATGGGGCGCACCTCGTCTATGTGGGCGTCACTGCCTCGACGCCATCGTCGATCGCGCATACCCCCAAGGAGTACGGCGAGAAGCTCGCGGCCTTCGCCAAGGCGCAGGGCCTGGCCGCCGGGGCGACGGCCGAGGCGCATCCGGTCACAACCCACGACCCGGCGGTGGATCTCGATCCGGCGCTGGTGAAGGCCGCGGAGGAGACCGGCGCCGACCTCGTCGTCATGGCCAGCCACATCCCCGGCATCGCCGATCATTTCTGGCCTTCCAACGGTGGAACCATCGCCTCTCGGGCCAGGGTCTCGGTCATGGTGGTGCGCTGAGGCCCGCGGGCCTTGGCGCGTTGCCAAAGACAAGACTGTCACAACTTGAACTAAGAATGAAAAAAGGAGGGTCCACGCGTGAGTGACGCAGCAGAGACTGACACTGCGGACCAAGGGATCCCGGCGCCCGAGGGCGCGTCGGAGATCATCGAGACCGATTACGAGATCGGTCAGGACAATTTCGAGGCACAGATCGGCCCGTTCGGGCTCGACGTGCACAACCCCGTGTTCGCGATTTCGGGCGCCGTCGTGGTCGCCTTCGTGTTTTACACGCTGGCATTGCCAGAGCAGGCGGGAAGCATCTTCAGCTGGCTGTTCTCCTTCGCCACGAAGACCTTCGACTGGTTCTTCCTCGGCGCGGCCAATATCTTCGTGATCTTCTGCCTGGTGCTGATCGTCTCGCCGCTCGGTTCGGTCAGGCTTGGCGGCGCCGAGGCGTCGCCCGACTACGGCTACGCGGGCTGGTTCGCCATGCTCTTTGCCGCCGGCATGGGCATTGGCCTCATGTTCTTCGGCGTGCTCGAGCCGGTCTACCACATGGCGGTCAGCTCTCCGCTTGGCGTTCCGTCGCCCTTTGACGCCGATGGCAACCTGATCCCCGAGAATGTCGACGCCGCCAAGGCCATGGGCCTTGCCGCGACGATCTTCCACTGGGGGCTGCACCCTTGGGCGATCTATGCCGTGATGGCACTGGCGCTGGCGCTCTTCTCCTACAACAAGGGGCTGCCGCTGACCGTGCGCTCGGCCTTCTATCCGTTGCTTGGCGATCGTGTCTGGGGCTGGTGGGGCCATATCATCGACATCCTCGCGGTCTTCGCCACCCTCTTCGGTCTTGCAACGTCGCTCGGTTTCGGCGCGCAACAGGTGAATGCCGGTCTCAACCACGTCTTCGGCCTGCCGATCAGCCCGACCATGCAGGTTCTGATCATCACCTTCATCACTGCGATTGCGCTTGTTTCGGTGGTGCGCGGCCTCGACGGCGGGGTGAAGGTGCTCTCGGAGATCAACATGTTCCTCGCTGCGGCGCTGCTGGTCTTCGTGCTGCTGGTCGGCCCGACGATTCTGATCTTCAAAGACTTCCTTGGTGGTCTCTGGGCCTACATCGTCGACCTGGTGCCGCTGTCGAACCCCGTCGGGCGCGAGGATACCGATTTCGTGCAGGGCTGGACCTCGTTCTACTGGGCGTGGTGGATCAGCTGGTCGCCGTTTGTCGGCATGTTCATCGCCCGCGTCAGCCGCGGCCGCACGGTGCGCGAGTTCATCACCTGCGTGCTGATCATCCCGAGCCTTGTCTGCGTGCTGTGGATGGCGGTCTTCGGCGGCGTGGCCATCGACCAGGTGCTGAGCGATCCGGCCACCAGCATGGTGAAGGCCAATGTCATCGACAGCTACAACCCGCCGCTGTCGCTCTTTGCCATGCTCGAGGCGCTGCCGCTGTCGTCGATCACCTCGGTGCTCGCAGTGGTGCTGGTCATCGTCTTCTTCGTGACCTCCTCGGACTCCGGCTCGCTGGTGATCGACACGATCACCGCCGGTGGCAAAGTCGACGCCCCGGTGCCGCAGCGCGTGTTCTGGGCCTGTTTCGAGGGGGCTGTGGCCATCGTGCTGCTGCTCTCGGCGGGCGGGCTCTCGTCCCTGCAGTCGATGGTGATCTCGACCGGCCTGCCGTTCACGCTGGTGCTGCTGGTGATGTGCATCGCCATCTGGCGCGGCCTGCAGGCAGAGCGCCGGCTCTGATCCGCATCGCGTGACGATCAAGACGCGGACCCCTCGGGGCCCGCGTTTTGCGTTGCCAGCGCGGTCAGTCCAACCCGAATGCGGGATGGAACCTGAGCGCCCCCTGCGGCAGGTCCGGGCCGAAGGGCAGGGCAAGGAGCACCTCGGGCGGTATGCCGTCAAGCTGCAGCCCCGGGGCCCGCCGAAATCCGAAATGCCCGTAAAAGGCCGGATCGCCCACCAGCACGACGCCGGGCGCATGCGAGGCCCGGACCTCGGCCAGCGCCGCGCGCATCAGGGCCGTGCCAATTCCTTTGCGCCGCCGCTCCGGCGTGACCGAGATCGGCCCCAGCCCCTGCCAGCCGTGGTGGCCACCGATCTCCACCGGCGAGACCGCGACATGGCCAATCAGCGCTCCGTTCTCCTCGGCAACGAGCGAGACGGTCAGCGCCCCTGCGGCGCGAAGCCGCTCGATGATCTGCGCCTCGGTGCCGCTCGCCTGCGCGGCCGTTTCGAACGCCCGGGTGGTGAGTGCCGAGATCGCCGCGGCCTCCTCCGGTCCCTCGGTCCTGATGTGCATGGTGCTCCTCCCGCGGTTTGTGGGGCCTCTCGCCGCGATCTCATCGGGCAGCTTAGGCGCTCGACCCCGATCTTGGCGCTGATCCAGTCCGGCGCAATACGCGTATTCGCAAAGAGATGAAGACGGCGGGTCCGTGCCAGAGTCCTTGACGGACCCGGCGGGCGGGCCAGTTTGCCCGCGAAACCCGAGGTTCCAGGAGGCCCCATGCACGATGTTTCCCCGACGCTTGTCTGGTTTCGGCGCGATTTGCGCCTGTCGGATCATGCGGCGCTGAGCGCGGCGGTGGCGCGCGGCGGTCCCGTGATCCCGGTCTTCCTCCGCGACCACACGGTCGATGCGTTGGGGGCGGCGCCCAAGTGGCGGCTGGAGCGGGGGCTAGAGGTCTTCATGGCGGCGCTCGAAGAGGCGGGCTCGCGGCTGATCCTGCGGGCCGGGCCGGCACGTGAGGTGATCCCCGAGCTGCTGCGCGAGACTGGGGCCGGGGCGGTCTACTGGCAGCGCGCCTACGATCCGGCCTCGGTTGAGCGCGACACCGACGTCAAGGCGCGGCTCAAGGAGGAGGGGATCGAGGCGGAGAGCTTTGCCGGGCACCTGCTTTTCGAACCCTGGACGGTGGAGACCAAACAGGGGGGCTATTACAAGGTTTACAGCCCCTATTGGCGGGCGGTGAAGGATCGCGAGGTGGCCGCACCCGAAGCGGCGCCCTCGGATATCGCCGCTCCCGGCGAGTGGCCCGACAGCGCGGTGCTGGCGGATTGGAACCTTGGGGGCGCGATGAACCGGGGCGCGGCGGTGCTGGCCAAGCATGTGTCCGCAGGCGAGCAGGCGGCGCAGACGCGGCTTGGCACTTTCATGCGCGACGGTGTTGCGGATTATGGCAAGGCTCGCGACCGGCTGGACGTGGACGGCACATCTCGGATGTCCGAGTACCTCAGCCTCGGCGAGATCAGCCCGGCGCGCTGCTGGCACGCCGGCCTGCGGGCGCAGGCCGAGGGCAAAGCCGGGGCAGGCAAGTTCCTAGCAGAGCTTGCCTGGCGTGACTTTGCCTATCACCTGATGTGGCACACGCCGCATATCCTCGAGGAAAACTGGCGCAGGGAATGGCGCGCCTTCCCCTGGAAAGAGGACCGCCGGTTGCGCGAGGTGCGACTCTGGGAACAGGCGCGGACCGGCATGGAGGTGGTCGATGCGGCGCTGCGCGAGATGTATGTCACCGGCTACATGCACAACCGTGCGCGGATGATCGTGGCAAGCTACCTGACCAAGCACCTGATGGTGCACTGGCGCGTCGGGCAGGCGTGGTTCGACGATTGCCTGATCGATTGGGACCCGGCATCGAACGCGATGGGCTGGCAATGGGTGGCGGGCTGCGGGCCGGACGCCGCGCCCTACTTCCGCGTCTTCAATCCCGAGAGCCAGGCTGAGAAGTTCGACCCCAAGGGCGCCTACCGCCGCAAGTGGATCGCCGAAGGGCAGGCGCAGGCGCCGCAAAGCGCGCTCGACTACTTCGACGCGGTGCCGCGCAGCTGGGGGCTGGACGGGTCGGACGCCTATCCCGAGCCCGTGGTGTCGGCCCGCGAGGGCCGCCAGGCGGCGCTGGAGGCCTATGAGAACCGAGATTTCTGACACCGGTGGGCATCATAATTTCATAAAAACGGCGCATTCCGGGCCAATCTGCTGTTGCAGGGTGACGTCGCCGCCCCATGGGTTTTCGCCATCTTGCGTCCGGGGGGCGCGCGGCGTTTATTGACAGCAAACAAGTAATTGGTGTTCGGGGAGTATTCAGATGACCACTGCTGCGCGCCTCGTGGCAGCGCTCTGCCTCGCGTTTCTGGCCTTTGTCGGGTCACGCTACATCATGACCCGCGTCATGCCCGAGACCACGGCCTTTGGCGGGTTTCTTTGGCTCAACCTGCTGCTCGGGCTGACGGCGGGCTGGCGGGTCCTCGGCACGCGGGTCGGGCGCGGCATGGCAAACGGCATCTCGGCCGGGATCACCGCCACGGCCATGCTGGTGCTCTGGGGGATCCTGGCGCAGGCGATCTACGAGATGTTCCGGCTGGCCATGCGGCACCGCTACGACGGCCCGGCGGAGGCCTTCGTCGCGATTTTCGATCTGGCCCTTGATTTCGGGGCGCATCTGCTGGACGGAGGGTTCATCGGGCTGATGGTCCTGGGCGCGGTCCTGTCCGGCGCCCTGGCGGAGCTGGCCGCACGAAACTGGAGATAACCCGCATGAAGGTCTTCCTGTCCGGCGCACTGGCGGATCCGGCCCTGCTTGAGATCGTGCTCGGCCGCCCGGTGGAGACCCCTGCGACACGTCTGCCCGGCCACGCGGTGCTGGACCCGGAGGGCGGGGCGGACCGGCTGACACTGCTCTGCGCGGCGCCCGGGTCCGAGGCGGCGGGTCTGTTGCCCGAGCTGACCGAGGCCGATGTCGCCCGGCTGTGCTATTTCACCGGCTGGTACGCCGAAGACCTCGCCGAGATCGCCATTCCCGGCGAGGCGGAAGCGGTCTACGCACGGATCGACCCTGCGTCCGGCAGCCCTTGGGATGCCGCGCGATGGTGCGCGCAGAACGCCGCGCTCGGCTGCGAGATCGCGCGCGAGATCATGCTCGGCTACGGTCGGCGCCCGGCGGAGATGGTGCGCAGGATCCGGCCCTATCTCGCGGCCCGCGCCTGGTCGCGGGCGCTGGCGGGGCGGGAGACGCCCTGCACGCTGCGCTCGGACCGCACCCGCGAGGGCGCGGTGCGAATCCTCTCCGATCGCCGCGCCCACGACGGCTTCTTCGGGATGCGCGATTTCACGCTGCAGCACGAGCGCTTCGACGGCGCCATGTCCGAGGTGATCCACCGCGAGGGCTTTGTGGCCTATGACGCGGCGCTGGTACTGCCTTATGATCCGGAGCGCGACCTAGTGCTGCTGATCGAGCAGATGCGCTACGGGCCGCTTCTGCGCGAGGACCGCCACCCCTGGGTGCTCGAGCCGGTCGCGGGGCTGGTGGATGCCGGCGAAAGCCCCGAGGATTGTGCCCGCCGCGAGGCGGTCGAGGAGGCGGGGCTGTGCCTCGGAAGGCTCGAGCCGATGCTGCGGGTCTATGCATCCCCGGGGTATACCAGCGAGTTCTTCCACTGCTTCCTTGGCCTGTGCGATCTTGGTGATCATCATGGCGGGATCAACGGGCTCGACAGCGAAAACGAGGACATCCGCAGCCATGTTCTGCCTTTTGAGGCGGCCGTGGACCTCGTCGAGAGCGGCGAGGTCAACGCCGGGCCGTTGGCGATGATGCTTCTGTGGTTGGCACGGGCGCGTGAGCGCCTCCGTTCGGCGGCTTGAGTTCACCCGGCGTCCGCCCTACACCTGTCCACCAACGAATTGACGAAGTGGAGATACCCATGCGCGTGGCACAGGATCTGGCGCAGGCGGTCGGACATACCCCGATGATCCGCCTGAAGAAAGCCAGCGAGATGACGGGCTGCGAGATCCTCGCCAAGGCCGAGTTCATGAACCCCGGCCAGTCGGTGAAGGACCGCGCGGCGCTCTACATCATCAAGGATGCGATGGAGAAAGGGCTGCTTGAGCCCGGCGGCACCATCGTCGAAGGCACGGCGGGCAACACCGGCATCGGTCTCGCGCTGGTCGGCGCATCCATGGGCTTCCGCACGGTGATCGTGATCCCCGAGACCCAGTCTCAGGAAAAGAAGGACATGATCCGTCTTGCCGGCGCCGAGCTGGTGCAGGTCCCGGCGGCGCCCTACCGCAACCCGAACAACTACGTGCGCTACTCGGGCCGCCTGGCCGAGCAGCTGGCCAAGACCGAAACGCACGGCGCGATCTGGGCCAACCAGTTCGACAACGTCGCCAACCGGCTGGCCCATGTGGAAACCACTGGCCCCGAGATCTGGGAGCAGACCGGCGGCAAGGTCGACGGGTTCATCTGCGCCGTGGGATCGGGCGGCACGCTGGCGGGGGTTGCGGGCGCACTGCAGTCCAAGGGTGTGAAGATCGGTCTGGCCGATCCGATGGGCGCGGCGCTCTACAGCTATTACACCACCGGCGAGCTGAAATCCGAGGGCGACTCGATCACCGAGGGCATCGGACAAGGCCGGATCACCGCCAACCTCGAGGGGTTCACCCCCGACTTCGCCTACCAGGTGCCCGACGCCGAGGCGCTGCCGGTGGTCTTTGACCTGCTCTCCGAGGAGGGTCTCTGCGTTGGCGGCTCATCCGGCATCAACGTTGCCGGCGCGATCCGCATGGCCAAGGAAATGGGCCCGGGACACACCATCGTCACCGTGCTCTGCGACTACGGCACGCGTTACCAGTCCAAGCTTTTCAACCCGAGCTTCCTGCGCTCGCGCGATCTGCCGGTGCCGGGCTGGCTCGACCGCTCGCCCGCTTCGATCCCCGGCGTCTTCGAGGACGTATGAGTGCCCTGATCCGGCGTGTCCTTGCCGCCTGCGCGATGACTTTGCTCTGCGCGACCCTGGCGGTCGCGCAGGCACAGGACATTGATTACGCCACCTGGACGAAACTCGCGGAGCAGGCCGACGGTCTGCTGGACGGCGAGGATGTCACCGTCAAGCAATACGAGGATCTGCGCAGCCAGATCGCGGGTTGGCGGGACAGCTTCCTACGGGCTGAAAGCACCAATGCCTCGCGCATCGACACGTTGCAGCAGCAGCTCGACACGCTCGGCCCGGCCCCCGCCGAGGGCGAGAGCGAGGCCGAGGACATCGCCAATCGGCGGGCCGACCTGACCAAGCAACTTGCCGATGCGCAGGCGCCGGTGCGCCGCGCTCAGGAGGCCTACACTCAGGCCAACGGGCTGATCGGCGAGATCGACACCAAGATCCGCGAGATGCAGACCAGCCGCCTGCTGACCCTCGGGCCGTCGCCGCTGAACTTCCAGCTCTGGGCTCCTGCGGCGAACGACGTGGTCGCGGCAGGCACGTCGCTGGTGCAGGAGGTGCGCGACAACTTCGCCTCCGAAAGCCAGCGCGCGGCGGCGCGCGAGAACCTTCCGGTGATCATCCTGCTGGTAGGCCTGTCGGGCCTTCTGGTGATCCGCGGCCCGGCGTGGGTGCGGCGGATCGAGGAATGGCTGCGGCGACGCACACGCCGGGGCACGGGTGTCTGGCGCTTCGTCGCCTCGCTCGGTTCGATCGTGGTGCCGCTCGGCGGGCTCATCCTGCTGGTGGTGGCGGCGACGATCTCTGGGCTGCCTGGACAGAACCTGACAGTGGTGATGTACACCGTGCCGATTTGGGGGCTGGTGCTGCTCTACATCCGCTGGCTGGCGGGCGAGAGCTTCAACAGCGACGACGCGGTCGCCACGATGCCCCTGCCCAATTGGCAGCGCACCGAGGCCTGGCTCTATTCGTCGGTCCTCGCGCTGCTCTACGTGCTTCGCGGCATGGGCCAGACGCTCTCGGAGATTTTCAAATTCTCCGACGCGACAAACGCGGTGCTCGATTTCCCGCTGATCGTGCTCACGGCGCTGATGCTGTTCCGCCTCGGGCACATCCTGTCCGGGCTGAGCCGCAGTGAGCCCGAGGAGGGCGACGGCACGCTGCTCGATGGCTCGACCTTCCGGATGCAGCTGGCGCGGCTGATTGGCCGACTGTCGATGCTGCTGGCGGTCTTCGGACCGATCATGGCGGCGGTCGGCTATCACCGGGTCGGGCAGGGGATGGTGTTTCCTGCAGTGGTGTCGCTGTCGTTGCTGGCTCTTGTGCTGGTGCTGCAGCGCTTCGTCAAGGACCTCTATGAGCTGATCACCCGCAAGGATCCCGACGACAGCCTGATGACCGTGCTTGCTGGCGTGGTGCTGATCGTTCTGGCATTGCCGATGCTGGCGCTCATCTGGGGCGCGCGGGTCGCAGATCTCACAGAACTCTGGGCGCGCTTCCAAGAGGGTTTCCTGCTTGGCGACGCGCGCATTTCGCCGACCAGCTTCCTGACCATGCTGGTGGTCTTCGCCGTGGGCTACGGCGTCACCCGCCTGCTGCAAAGCGGGCTGCGCAGCTCGATCCTGCCGAAGACCAAGCTCGACATCGGCGGGCAGAATGCGGTCATCTCGGGGCTTGGCTACGCCGGGGTGATGCTGGCGGCGGTGGTTGCGATCACGGCAGCGGGGATCAACCTCACCGCGCTCGGCTACGTGATCTCGGCGCTGTCGGTCGGGATCGGTTTCGGCCTGCAGAACATCGTGCAGAACTTCGTCTCGGGGATCATCCTGCTCATCGAGCGGCCGATCAGCCAGGGCGACTGGATCGAGGTCGGCCCCAATATGGGCATCGTCAAGGACATCTCGGTGCGCGCAACGCGGATCGAGACCTTCGACCGCACCGACGTGATCGTGCCGAACTCGGACTTCATCTCGGGCACGGTGACCAACTTCACCCGTGGCAACGTCGTCGGCAGGGTCTTCACCACGGTCGGCGTCGCCTATGGCAGCGACACCCGCAAGGTCGAGAGCATCCTACTGCGCATCGTGCGCGAGCATGACATGGTGTTTCTCAACCCCGAGCCCTCGGTTGTCTTTGCGCGCTTCGGCGCGGATTCGCTGGAGTTCGAGATCCGGGCCATCGTGCGGGACGTGAACCAGAAGATCAAAATTCTCTCGGACTTCAACCACGAGATCAATGCGCGTTTCGTGGCCGAGGGGATCGAGGTGCCCTTTGCGCAGCGGGATATCTGGCTGCGGAACCCCGAAGCGCTGTATCCCTCCGGGGACCGGTCGCCGCAGGGCGGCGCCGACGAGGGCACCGAGGATGACACGCCGGCGAAGCGGCAGGGCAAGAAGACCGGCGGCGGAGGCGATGCCTTTCCGACCGTCGGACCGGAAGACGAGTAGGAGAGCGAGTTGACGGAACGACTGTTCCTTGAAGACGCCTATCGCCGCGAGGCGCCGGGCGAGGTCATCGGGCTGACCGAGGAGGGCGGCATCATCCTTGATGCCTCGCTCTTTTACGCGACCAGCGGCGGCCAGCCCGGCGACAGCGGCCAATTGCGCTGGCCGGGCGGCTCGATCGAGATCGCGACGGCGGTGAAGGGTGAGGGCGAGACCATCGTGCTTGTCCCGGCCGAGCCCAAGCCGCTGCCCTATGTCGGCGCGCGCGTCACGCAGGTGCTCGACTGGGAACGCCGCCACAGGCACATGCGGGTGCACACGGCGCTGCACCTCTTGTCGGTGGCCCTGCCGTTGCCGGTAACCGGCGGGCAGATCAGCGCCGGCAAGGGCCGGCTCGACTTCCTGATGCCCGAGCCACCCGAGGACCGGGACGGGCTCGAGGCGATGCTGAACGAGTTCGTGGCCCGCGACCTGACGGTCTCGGAAAGCTGGATCACCGAGGCCGAACTCGACGCCAACCCCGAGCTGGTCAAGACCATGAGCGTTCAGCCGCCGCGTGGCGCCGGGCGGATCCGCTTGGTGCGGATCGGCGAGGGCGAGGGGCAGATCGACCTGCAGCCCTGCGGCGGCACCCATGTGGCGCGCACCGGCGAGATCGGGGACCTGCGGCTCGGCAAGATCGAGAACAAGGGCAAGCAGAACCGGAGGGTGAACCTGCTGGTCGGCTGAACCCGTTCGGCAGGTTGGGGTGTCAGGAGAGAGGGGGCTCTGCCCCCTCGGCACCGCGCGCCTCGCTGACGGGGTAGTTGGCGCTGGCAGGAACCCGGGCGGGTCTCGGGGCGCGGCGGCGGGTGGTCACGATGTAGAGCGCGAGGCTGATGACCACCAGCGCGCCGCCAAGCAGCATGCGCGGGCTCGGCGCCTCGCCAAGGAAGGCCCAGACCCAGACCGGGCCAAGCACCGTTTCGAGCAGCATCAGCAGGCTGACGTTGGCCGCGGCGGTGTGGCGCGAGGCGGAGCTGAGGCAAAAGAAGGAGACCGGCAGGATCACCGCGCCGGTGGCCAGGATCGGCAGCACATGGCCCTCGGTGAGTGCGCCCGCCGGCACCAGCGCCAGCCCGCAGAGCCCGGATATCAGCGCGCCCGTGCCCATGGCGGGCATCAGCGGCAGTGCCGGAGCGTGGCGCAGCGTGACGAAGCTGAGCCCGAGGGTGAGCGCGACACCAAATCCGCAGAGCGCCCCCACGAGCGTGCCGGGGCTGGCCGCGAGATCGCCCTTGCCGCTGACCGCGAGCCCGATGCCCAGCAGGACCGCGCCCATGGTGATCCAGGTGGCGCGGCTGGTCGGCTCGCCGTAGAGCAGCCGCGACAGCAGCGCGGCGCAGACCGGCATGGTCGCCACCGCCAGCAGCACCACCGCGACGGGCGCCACCGCGATGCCAAGCGAGAAGAGCGCGGCATTGGCGCTCTGGCAGGCGATCACCGTCAGCCCGGGGCGGGTCAGCAGAAGCCGCAGGTTGCGCGGGCCGCGTGTGGTGAGAAGAAAGATCGCCCAGAAGGTCGCCCCGAGCGCCAGCCCGCGCCAGGTCAGCATCGACAACCCCTCCATGCCCGACAGCCGCATCAGCAACGTGTCGGGCGTCAGGACGAGCGCGCCGAGGGCGGCGAGCCCAAGGCCGTAGAAGGGGTGTCTTTGCATGCGGGCCTTCGGTCTTGGGGCCGGAGGACCGGCGACTGTGTCAGGCGTAGAGCGGTTGCAGGCCCATCTGCATGTGAAGCGCGTTCACCGCAGTTTCCGGCAGCCCCATCGCCTTGGCGAGACGATCAAGGTATTCGGCCTCGTTCGGCGTGTCCACCGTGATCGCCATCAGCGAAGCGGCGTAGACTTGGGTCTTCTGCGCATCGGGCGTGTCCTTGGCCAGCGCCTCGGGGTCGAGCTTGGCGCCCAGCTGCTCCTTGAGAAAAGCGATGTCCTCGGGCGAGGCATCGGCGCCAAGCGTGTCGGTCAGCTTGGCCTTTTCGGCGGCGTCGATCTCGCCGTCGGCCTTGGCGGCCTGGATCATCGCGCGCAGCATCAGCCCGGCGGCGGTCTCGGCCTCGGGGGCGGCGTGCGTGGCGCTCATCTTGTCGAGCATGTCGCCGAGGTTCTTGCCGCCCATGTTGGCCGCCTTTGCCGCGGCCGCGAGCATCCCGGCGAGGCCCGTGCTGGCGGCCTGGCCGGCCTGATCCATGCCCGGCATGGTGCCGAGGCCGCTTTTCTTCAGTTGTTCCATGATGGCGCCAAGCGGGTTGCCGTTGCCGCCGAGCATCTTGCCCATCTGCGCCTGCAGCGATGTGCCGGGCTCTGAGCCGGGGATCTGGGCCTTGCCGCCGATCAGCGTGCCAAGGCCCTGGTCGCCGGAGAGACGGTCAACGCCGCGCGCGGCGGCATAGCCGACGGCAATCTTTGCCAGGGTTCCCATGAGACTCATCTTCGTGCTCCCTTCAACATGCATGCCGAGGTTGATGTCGCCGCCAGCTTGCCGGATGCGGTGACGTTGGGGAAGGAAAATTCCCGTATGGGCGGATTTGCGCGCTTTTACGAAGGAGTTGCCGGTCGTGCCGGCGCCGGCTCATGTGCCGCAGAAGGTCGCTTGAACAACCTCCGAGGGCAGCGGCGGGCGGCGCAGGTCGTCTGCCTCGGGCTGATCCTCGTAAGGCCGCGAGAGCACCACGTTGAGGTGATGAAAGAGGCTCTCGTCGCCCTCCATCGCGGCGGCGATCATCTGCTCGACGCGGTGATTGCGCGGGGTGAAGGCGGGGTTGGCCGCGCGCATCCGCGCTTCGGGAGCGCTTTCTTCGGAGATGCGCTCCTGCCAGCGGGCATGCCAGGCGTCATAGGCGGTGCGGTCGGCGATTTCGTCGCGGGCCGAGCCGCTGGCGAGGGCGCGGAAGGTGTTGGTGAAGTCCGAGCCGCCCGCCTGCATCATCTGCAGCAGGTCGGCGATCAGCCGCGCGTCCTCGGGGTCCGGCGCGCCAAGGCCGAGCTTGGCGCCAAAGCGGGTCAGCCAGGCACCCCGGATGAGGTTGGGCATGGCGTTGATGATCTCGGTGAACTCGGTCACCGCCGCATCTTGGTCCTGCACGAGCGGCACCATGGCGGTGGCAAGCTGGGCCATGTTCCACACGATGATGTCGGCCTGCGCCTGGTAGGCATAGCGCCCGTGCTGGTCGATCGAGGAATAGACCGTGTCCGGGTGATACTGGTCCATGAAGGCGCAGGGGCCGTAGTCGATGGTTTCGCCCGAGAGCGTGCAGTTGTCGGTGTTCATCACCCCGTGGATGAAGCCGAGCGACATCCACTGCGCCACCAGCTCGGCCTGGCGCTGACAGACGGCGGCAAGCATCTCGCCGGGGGTGCTGGTCTCGGGGTAGTGGCGCGCGCGGGTGTACTCGTAGAGCTGCTGCAGCTCTGGGTACTGCTGGCGCGAGGCGAAAAGCTGGAAGGTTCCGACGCGGATGTGGCTCGCGGCGACACGGGTGAAGACAGCGCCGGGCAGGATGGTCTCGCGGTAGACATCATCGCCGGTGCGCACCGCCGCAAGCGCGCGGGTGGTGGGCACGCCAAGCGAGTGCATCGCCTCGGACAGCACGTATTCTCGCAGCACTGGCCCCAGCGCCGCCCGCCCGTCGCCGCGGCGCGAAAAGGGGGTGGGGCCCGAGCCCTTGAGCTGGATGTCGCGGCGCAGGCCGGCCCTGTCGATCACCTCGCCGAGCAGCAGTGCCCGCCCGTCGCCGAGTTGCGGAGAGAAGCCGCCGAACTGGTGGCCGGCGTAGATCTGGGCGAGCGGGTTCGCCCCCTCGGGCAGCGTGTTGCCGGAGAAGATCGCCGCGAGCAGCGGATCATCCGTACCGGTGATGCCAAGCTCCCCGGCCAGTGCCGTATTGAAAGCGATGAGCTTCGGGGCGGCGACGCGGGCGGGCGCAACCCGCGCGTAGAAGGCCTCGGGCAGGCGGGCATAGCTGTTGTCGAAGGGGATCGAAAGGGTCATGACAGTCCAGATAGGCAGAGCTGGCGCTCCGCGAAAGGGGGCTTGCGAGAGAGAGCGGCGGTTCGGGCGCGGCTCTCAGAGCGCGCAGCGCATCAGCGCGGCGCCGCGGTCCTGCAGGCGGGCCCGGCGGCAGAAGCGCTGCAGGTGTTCGTCCTCGCGGTCGACCTCCATCTGGAGGGCGGTGATGCCGCCCTGCCGCAGCGCCTGGGTGAGCTGGAACAGCGCCTCGCTGCCCATGCCGCGGCTGCGCACCGCGGGGCGGATGTAGAGCTGGTCGATCGTGCCGGTCATGCCGCCGCTTTCCACCGACCAGCCAAAGCTGACCACCACGTATCCGACCGGCGCCTTGCGCGGGCCGATGAGCCAGGCGGCGCCCTGCGGCGCGCCCTCGAGCAGCGGTGTCAGCGCTGCGGTGATCCGGGCCTCGTCAGGCTCGGTGCCGCGCTCTGCCTGGAAGCTGGCGACCATGGGCAGCAGCCGTTCGAGATCGTCGGAACCGGCGAGGTGCAGGGATTTCATAGCTTGGCCAGCCTTTCGGTGAGCAGGGTGAAGAAGGCGTCGGCATCCAGATCGCCGATGAAGGTGGCGTTGGGCGCGCGGCCCGAAACCCCCCACCAGTCGGCCACCGTCATGCCGAGGGTCAGCTCGGAAACGGTCTCGATTTCGACGTTGATGTGCCGACCCGAAAAGATCTCGGGAGCCAGAAGATAGGCGGTGACGCAGGGATCGTGCAGCGGCGCGCCTTCGGAGCCGTATTTCTCCAGATCGAAGCGCTCGAAGAAGTCGGTCATCTCGGCCACGGCCATGCCCACCGGCGTGCCGAGCGCGCGGATCGCGTCGTTGCGCGGCTTGGTCACCAGCGCCTTGTGAGTCACGTCGAGCGGCATGACCACCAGCGGGACGCCCGAGCCGAAGACCTCGGCGGCGGCCTCGGGATCGACGTAGATGTTGAACTCTGCGGCGGGGGTGTAGTTGCCGACCTCGAAATAGGCACCGCCCATCAGGACGATTTCCTGCACGCGGTCGACGATGTCGGGGGCGCGGCGGAAGGCGGTGGCAATATTGGTGAGCGGGCCGAGCGGGCAGAGCGTGACCGTGCCCGAGGGCTCGGCGCGCAGCGTGTCAATGAGGAAGTCGACCGCGTGGCGCTCCTGCAGCGGCATCACCGGCCCGGGCAGTTCCGGGCCATCGAGACCGGTCTTGCCGTGCACGTGCTCGGCGGTCACCAGCTTGCGTTCCAGCGGGACGTCGCAGCCGGCGAAGACGGGGATGTCGGTGCGGCCGGCCAGTTCGCAGACCATGCGGGCATTGCGCGAGGTCAGGGGCAGCGGCACGTTGCCCGCAACGGCGGTGATCCCCAGCACCTCGAGTTCGGGTGAGGCAAGGGCCAGAAGGATGGCGACCGCGTCATCCTGCCCGGGGTCCGTGTCGATGATGATGCGTCGTGCCATGGCCCGCCCCGATTTTTTTCCCGCGCCCAAGGCGTGGTCTTGTTGCTGTCGTTTTGTTCTGCCCTTGCGTCGCACGGGCGACCCGCCGGTTCAAGCGATCCGTCGGCCTTCGGCAAATGGTTACCGGTGCGCTTTATCTTTCCCCCTGGCATTGCCGCGCTGCCGCAGGATGTTAGACTCGCGCGCAGCAATGCGGTAGGCAGGGCTCGGTTAGCGCTAACCGACGTAATATGAGAATCGGAGACAGGCCCTAGATGGTTTCCCGCGTCATTCCCGTCGATCCTTTCGACCTGGTCATTTTCGGAGGCACCGGCGATCTTGCGCGCCGCAAGATCCTGCCCGGCCTTTATCGCCGCTACTGCTCGGGGCAGATGCCTGAGGGCTCGCGGGTGATCGGCGCCGCGCGCTCCGAGATCTCGGTGGATGAATACCGCGACATGGTGCGCGAGGCGATCCTCGAGTTCGGCAAGGCCAAATGCGATGATACGTCGCTCGGTGAGTTCCTCGAACTGCTGGGCTATGTCGCCGTGGACGCCCGCGGCGAAAGCGGCTGGTCCGAGTTGAAAGAGGCTCTGCGCGACGACGATGGGGTTGTGCGGGCCTTCTACTTCTCGGTCGGGCCGAGCCTCTTCGGCGATCTTGCCGAACAACTGCGCAGCCACGGGCTGACCAATCCCGACGCGCGGATCGTCGTCGAGAAGCCCTTTGGCCACAATCTCGAATCTGCCCGCGCGCTCAACGCCGAGCTGGCCCGGCACTTCGACGAAAAACAGATCTACCGGATCGACCACTACCTCGGGAAGGAGACTGTGCAGAACCTGATGGCGGTGCGCTTCGGCAATATGCTGTTCGAGCCGCTGTGGAATGCGCAATACGTCGACCACATCCAGATCACGGTGGCCGAAACCGTCGGCGTCGGCGGGCGCGGCAGCTACTACGACAAGTCCGGCGCGATGCGGGACATGGTGCAGAACCACCTGATGCAGCTGCTCTGCCTCATCGCCATGGAGCCGCCGGCGCGCTTCGAGCCCGACGCGGTCCGCGACGAGAAGCTCAAGGTGATCCGCGCGCTCGACCCGGTTGATCCCGACAGCATCGTGCGCGGCCAGTACACCTCGGACGGCGAGGTGAACTCCTACCGCGAGGACGTCGAAAACCAGGCATCGCGGACCGAGAGCTTCATCGCGATGAAATGCTACATTTCCAACTGGCGATGGGCAAATACCCCGTTTTATCTACGCACGGGTAAAAGGCTCTCGGCGCAGGCCTCCGAGATCGCCGTGGTGTTCAAGGACGCGCCGCATTCGATCTTCGGCATGGACGCCGGGCGGCACCGCAACATGCTGTCGATCCGCCTGCAGCCGAACGAGGGCATGACGCTGGGCGTCACCATCAAAGAGCCGGGGCCGGGCGGCATGCGTCTTGTCGACGTGCCGCTCGACATGTCCTTTGCCGATGCGCTGGGGCCGGATGCCGCAGATGCGCCCGACGCCTACGAGCGGCTGATCATGGACGTGATCCGCGGCAACCAGACGCTGTTCATGCGCGGCGACGAGGTGGAGGCCGCCTGGGCCTGGACCGATCCGCTGATCGAGGGCTGGGAACGCCGCGGCGATCATCCCAAGCCCTATGATGCAGGGAGCACCGGGCCGGACGATGCCGCTTTCCTGATCAACAGGGACGGCCGCCGCTGGCGGGGGATCAAGACATGAGCTACGAGTTCCGCGACTATCCCGACCGCGAGATGCTGGCGATCGACCTTGCCAACATGATCGCCGGAGAGCTGCGCGCGCAGCTCGACCATTCCAAGCGCGTGTCTCTCGCGGTGCCCGGTGGCACATCGCCCGGGCCGATCTTCGACAGCCTCAGCGCGACTTCGCTCGACTGGAACCGGGTCGACGTGCTGCTTGGCGACGAGCGCTGGGTGCCCGAGACTTCGGACCGGTCGAACACCCGCCTGCTGCGCGAGCGTCTGCTGACCGGCAAGGCTGCGGCGGCACGGCTGCTGCCGCTCTACGCCGAGGCCGAGACCCCCGAGGAGAAGCTTGAGGAACTGGCCGAGGCGATACGGGCCTCGCTGCCGCTCGGCGTGGTTCTGCTGGGCATGGGCGCCGATCTGCACACCGCCTCGATCTTCCCCGGCGCCGACCGGCTTGCCGAGGCCCTGTCGCCGGATGCGCCGATCCTCTTGCCGATGCGCGCGCCCGGTGCGCCCGAGCCGCGGATCACCCTGACCGCGCCGGTTCTGGGCGGGGCCCTGAACAAGCACGTGCTCATCTTCGGGGCAGAAAAGCGGGCTGCGCTGGAAAAGGCCAAGGGTCTGCCGCCCGAGGAGGCGCCGATCAATGCGGTGCTCGATCAGGCGGTGGTGCACTGGGCCGAGTGACGCTATCAGACGGAACGGATCAACAGGGGACGTACCTCCATGTGGGATGACCTGAAACGCCTCGCGGCCGCACGTGAAGGCCGGCGCATCGACGCGCTCTTCGCCGAGGATGCCGCGCGGGCAGAGACTTTCTCGGTCGAGGCCGAGAGGATGCTCTTCGACTACTCCAAGACGCAGGTCGACGCCGAGGTGCTGGAGGCGCTTCTGGCCGTGGCGCGCGGCGCCGACGTCGAGGCGCGGCGCGAGGCCATGTTCGGCGGCGCCAAGATCAACGAGACCGAGGGCAGGGCGGTGCTGCACACCGCGCTGCGCAACCTTGCCGGAACGCCGGTCGAGGTGGACGGCGCCGACGTGATGCCCGAGGTGCTGGACACGCTCTCGCGCATGGAGGCGCTGGCCGCCGAGGTGCGCGGCTCGAAGATCACCGACGTGGTCAACATCGGAATCGGCGGCTCGGATCTTGGCCCCAAGATGGGCACCATCGCGCTTGCGCCCTATCACGACGGCCCGCGTTGCCACTTCGTTTCCAACGTCGATGGCGCGGATATCGCCGATGCGCTGAAGCTCTGCGATCCCGAGACGACACTCTTCGTCATCGCCTCCAAGACGTTCACCACCATCGAGACCATGACCAACGCGCGCACCGCCTGGGACTGGCTCGAAGCGAAGGGCGTGAGCACCGAGGGCAAGTTCGTCGCGCTCTCGTCCAATGCCGAGAAGGCGGGCGAGTGGGGCATCCCGGCGAGCCGCGTCTTCGGCTTCGAGGATTGGGTTGGCGGGCGCTATTCCATGTGGGGGCCGATCGGCCTGTCGATGATGATCGCCATCGGCCCGGAGAACTTCCGCGCGTTCCTCGAGGGCGGGCAGGCGATGGACACGCATTTCCGCTCGGCCCCGCTGGAGGCGAACATGCCGGTTCTGCTGGCCCTCGTCGGCATGTGGCACAATCAGGTGCTGGGCTACGCCACCCGCGCCGTGCTGCCCTACGAGAACCGGCTCGCCCGGCTGCCCGCCTACCTGCAGCAGCTCGAGATGGAGAGCAACGGCAAGTCGGTGGCGATGGACGGCGAGACCCTCGGCTTCGACAGTGGCCCGGTGGTCTGGGGCGAGCCCGGGACCAATGGCCAGCACGCCTTCTACCAGCTCATCCACCAGGGCACGCGGGTGATCCCCTGCGAGTTCATGGTCGGCGCGCGCAGCCACGAGCCCAAGCTGCGCCACCACCATGAGCTACTGCTGGCCAATTGCTTTGCCCAGTCCGAGGCGCTGATGCGCGGACGCGATCTGGACGAGGCGCGCGGCAAGGTTGCCGGCAAGTTCGAGGGCGCCGAGCTGGAGCGCCAGGCCAAGCACAGGGTTTTCCCGGGCAATCGCCCCTCGACCACGTTGGTGTATCCGATGCTCGATCCGCGCACGCTCGGGATGATCGTGGCGCTCTACGAACACCGTGTCTTTGTCGAGGGGGTGATCCTCAACATCAACTCCTACGACCAGTGGGGCGTGGAGCTCGGCAAGGAGCTGGCGACCGCGCTTGGGCCGATTGTCTCGGGCAAGGAAAGCGCCGAGGGCAAGGATGGCTCGACCCGGCGACTGGTCGCATTCGCGCAGCGCGATATGTAAAAAAGTTCCACGATATCAATGCAATTAAAATCGGGGCGCGGTCGGAACACGACCGCGCCCCGCGTGTTGAGAGGGCAGACAAGACGACGACTTCCCTAAGGAGGAGCTACCATGAAACGTCTCACCACTACCGCCGCCCTCATCGCCCTCGTTGCCGGTTCGGCTGCCTACGCGCAGGAAACCAGCATGGACGCTGCCAAGGACAACGCGGACGCAGCCGTGCAGAATGCTGAGCAGGCAATGGAGAACACCGGCGACGCGGTTGCTCAGGAAACCAACGAAGCCGTGGCCGAAGGCGAGCAGGCACTTGACGCAGCTGGCGACAAGATGGCCGAAGCTGGCGCCGAGATGAAGCAGGAAGCCGGCGAGATGGCTACTTCGGCCGAAAACATGTTCAACGGCTCGCCCGACGGGCTGATCCGTACCCGCGACATCACCGGCGGTGCCGTCTATGCGGTCGACGCGGATGGCGACATGTCGGACTGGGATGAAGGCATGACTTACGACACCGTCTCGGAAGACTGGGACAACGTCGGCGAGATCGAAGACATCGTGCTGAACTCCGACGGTTCGTTCCGCGGCATCGTGGCCGAGGTTGGCGGCTTCCTCGACATCGGTGACAAGCACGTGCTGCTCGAGATCGACAACGCCAAGTTCGTTCCGATCGATGACGGCGAGTACTCGGTCGTGACCAACATGACCAAGGACCAACTGATGGAACTTGAAGACATCGACGAAGGCCCGATGAACTAAGGTTCTTTTCCAGCATCCATGCGGCCGGGGCGTCTTGCCCCGGCCGTTTTGCGTTCAGGGTATGTCGAAGCCCGACGCGGCCAGTTCGAACCCCTCGAAGCGAAAGCCGGGCGAGACGGTGCAGCCGACCAGCGTCCAGTCGCCGAGGCTGCGCGCCGCCTGCCAATGCCCCTCGGGCACAATGAGCTGAGGCCGCGCGCCCGCGCCAAGGTCCGGCCCGAGCACGTGAACTTCCTTGGGGCCTGCCTCGGTCTGTGCCATCGAGAGCTCCAGCGGCGCCCCGGCGTAGAAATGCCAGATCTCCACCGCGTCGACCCGGTGCCAGTGGCTGCGCTCGTCGCCCCTCAGCAGGAAATAGATGCAGGTGCCGGCCGGCCGCGTTCCATCGTCGGCTCTGGCGATCCAGGTTTGCCGATAGTGCCCGCCCTCGGGGTGGGGGGCGAGCCCGAGCAGCCCAATGATGCCTTCCGCTGTCATGTTCCCCTGCACAACCCCTCCGAACGCTCTGATGAAACTCCGTTTACCCCTTGTGGCAGACCATGGGGCCTCCGGGAACCCATCGGTGAAGCAGGAGGCCGACGATGACCGAAACCCCAGAGCTGCGCCGCATTGCGCAGGAAATTGTCGCGCGCGAAGGCGGCTATGTTGATGATCCGGATGATCCGGGCGGCGCCACGAACCACGGCGTCACGCTCGGCACCCTGCGGCGGCTTGGGAGGGACCTCGACGGAGATGGCGATGTCGACAGGGCGGACCTGCGGCGGCTCGGCGAAAGCGAGGCCGCGACCATCTTCCTGCGCGACTATTTTCACGCGCCGCGCATCGACGCGCTGCCAGAGGTTCTGCAACCCTCGGTCTTCGACATGTACGTCAATGCCGGAGCCGGCGCGGTGAAGCTGCTGCAACGCCTGCTGAACGAGATGGGGGAGGCGCTTGAGGAAGACGGTGTCATTGGCCCGCAAACCGTCGCGGCGGCCCGCCGGGCCGTGGCTGCGGCACCGGACCATATCGCCGATGCCTACGGGATCGCGCGTCGGAACTACTACTTCGCGCTGGCGGACCGCCGCCCGGCGAGCCGCAAGTTCGCCCGCAGCCGCGCGGGCGGCAAGGGGGGCTGGATCCGCCGCGCCGAGACCTTCATCTCGCCGCGGTTCCGCCTGACCGACGATCAGTTTCGCGCCCGGGTGGCGGCATGGGGCTGATCGACCGGATTCTCGCCGCGCTCGCCGGCACCGGCGGCAGCGTGATCCGCGAGACCGCCGAGGTGTTCCGGGAAAACGCCGAGGCCGCCTCGGCGCGCGACGTGGGGCTGCGCGCCGCCGCGCTCGAGCAGTTCGCCCGCGAATTCGGGCGCCCGGCCACCTCCCGTTTCGACCGGCTGGTGGACGGGCTCAACCGTCTGCCGCGCCCGGCCATGGCCTTCGGCGCGCTGGGTCTTCTCGGCAGTGCCATGACCAGCCCCGAGTGGTTTGCCGCGCGCATGCAGGGGCTGGCGTTGGTACCCGAGCCGCTGTGGTGGCTTTTGGGCGCGGTTGTCAGCTTCTACTTCGGCGCCCGCCACCAGACAAAGGGACAGGCTTTTCAGCGCGAGATCGCGACCAGCCTCGCGCGGGCCGCGCGCCCTTCGCCCGAGCCGCGAGACTTGGCGCCCGCCGAGGAAAATGCCGCCCTCGACGAATGGCGTGCCTTGCGCTCGGGTGCCGCGTAAGCCATTGCCGCGAGGCGGAAATGCCTTGGTAGAGCCGCCTCCGGACCCTCCGGAAAGACAAAGGGCGCCCCATGGGCGCCCCTGTCACACAAAAGAACCGAAAGAGCCGCTCAGCTGCCCCAGCTGCGCACCGGGCCGCAATCCATGTGCACGAAGTTCGAGCTGGAGTAGCGGCCGACGCCGCCCGCGTTGCACGAGGCCGCGGCGCGTGCCATCTGGTTGACCGAGCGCGAGTTGAGCCTCAGGTCGGCTGCTTCGCCCTTGAGGTGACGCGAGTTCTTGGCAACCCCCGAGGACCGGGCCCGGAGCATCGCGTTGGTTTTCGGGCAGCGGTAGCCCGAGATCAGCATGTAGGGTTCGCTCACGTCCATGAGGTTGTGGGCTGCCGTCATGATGTCGATGGTGCGTGCGTCGATGTTTTTCACATCGTTGCTGCGCCAGTCGCGCATAAAGTAGGAAATTTCCTTGAGCGCGTCGGGGATGTACTCCCCTTCGATCCAGTAGATCATGTTGAGCGTCTCGCCAGTGCGGGCGGAGTACATCCGCAGGCGGCGCACGTCGCCCGCGCCGCGCAGGAAACCTGCCGCGCTTGCGTAAGTGGGTGCTGCCGTGACGAGAGTTGCCGCGAACGCGCCAAGAAGGCCACGCCGCGAGATGCCGCTAGCTGTTTTGTCTGTCATGTGAAGCGCCTGTCCCGTTTAGTCGCTGTGCCTGTTTGTTCCGCCTCGTTGGGCGGACCTACCATCTTTCCCCCAGATGTGCGGCTTTTATGGCACAGGAAAATTTATCGATGAAGGATATTTTGCTACCCCTAGTGGGTTCCGCGGCAAAATCGGCGAAATTTTGCGCAGACGCCGAGAAGCAACCTTCCGGCCAGAGGGAACCTCGGCGCCGACTGTGCATTGGCGTATCAGCGGTGGAAAACTCGCCGATCACGCGCGATTGTGTGTGGACAAGCCCCACCGCCGCACCGGAAAATCGCCGATAGGCATGAATGCAGAATATTACGGGTCGACATGGGTAAATTGCGGAATCTCCGGCGTGGTAGCGGTCTTGTGGGCCTTGTTCTGGCAGGGGCGCTGATCGCGCTGCCGGCGGGGCGCGCCGGCGCTCAGGAACTGTCGCAGGGGCTCTCGGAGCAGGTTGCCCAGGACGTCACCCAAGGTCTTTCCATGACCGCCTACCGCCAGGCGGTGGCCGAGAATCTCTCGGGCAACGAGGGGCTTGCGGCGTTCTACCGGATGCGGGATTTCGCCCCGATCTGGACCGGCCCGGACGACACCGCGGCACTGCGGCGGGCGGCGCTGATCGAGGCGTTCGGCACGGCCTCTGTGCACGGGCTTCCCACGCAGCGCTACGATCTCGACGGTCTGATCCGCAAGATGCGCCATGTCGAGGGCGAGCGCGCCCGCGGCGAGCTCGAGGTCGAGCTCAGCCGCGCCTTCCTGCAATACGCCCACGATCTGCAGAGTGGCATCCTCAACCCGCATGACGCCGACAGCGGCATCAAGCGCGAGGCGCCGCGGCGCGACCCGAAGATCCTGCTCGAGGTGCTGGCGGCAAGCGACCCGCACCAGGTGCTGCAACACCTTGCGCCGTCCTCGGATGAATACGCCCGTCTGCTGCGCGCCAAGCTGAAGCTCGAGAAGATCGTCTCCCGCGGCGGCTGGGGCCCGACCGTGCGCACCGCCAAGCTCGAGCTGGGCCAGCGGGGTGGCGATGTGATTGTGCTGCGCGACCGGCTGATCGCCATGGGCTATCTCGAACCGACGCTCTCGGCCGAATATGACGACACGCTGCGCAGCGCGGTGATGCGCTTCCAAGAGAGTCACGGGCTGGCGGTGGACGGCGTTGCCGGGTCGAGCACGCTCAGCCAGCTCAACATCTCTGCCGAGGACCGGCTGAAATCGGTTCTCGTGGCGATGGAGCGCGAGCGCTGGCTGAACCTGCCTGAGGGGCTCGGCAAGCGGCATATCATGGTCAACCTTACCGATTTCCATGCCGAGATCGTTGATGACGGCAAGGTCACCTTCGAGACGCGCTCGGTGGTCGGCTCGCCCGAGGATGACCGGCGCACGCCGGAATTCTCGGACAAGATGGAATTCATGGTGATCAACCCGTCGTGGTACGTGCCGCGCTCGATCGTGGTCAAAGAATATCTGCCGCTGCTGCGCAACAACCCCGGTGCCGCGGGCCATCTAGAGATCACCGACCGTCAGGGTCGGCCGGTGAACCGAGCCAACGGGTTCTCGCAATACACCGCGTCGAGCTTCCCCTTCGCCATGCGCCAGCCGCCGGGGCCGCGCAACGCGCTGGGGACGGTGAAATTCATGTTCCCCAACAAGTACAATATCTACTTGCATGACACGCCGTCGAAATCCCTGTTCGACCGCAACCAGCGCACCTTCTCGCACGGCTGCGTCCGCCTGAGCGACCCGCATGACTTCGCCTATGCGCTGCTGGCGCCGCAGACCTCGGATCCGGTGAGGTTCTTCCAGTCGAAGCTCGGGACCGGGCGCGAGACACGGGTGAACCTCGACCAGCCGGTGCCGGTGCACCTGATCTACCGGACCGCCTTCACCACGGTGAAGGGAGAGATGGAATATCGCGCCGATGTCTACGGCCGAGATGCGCGGATCTGGGATGCGCTGAGTGCCGCAGGGGTGGTACTGGCGGGCGGGCCGAGTTAAATCCTCGGGGAGAGCATCCCGGAGGACCCAATGTCCCTAGACAGCACCGTACACACCCACAGCATTGCCCAGATCGCCGCCGCGCTTGGTCTGCCGGCCGAGGGCGACCTCGAAATCCGCATCACCTCGGTGGCCGAACCGGCGCAGGCTGGCGAGGACCAGTTGGCGCTGGCGATGAAACCCGAGTTTGCCGCCCAGATTGGCGACGGCCAGGCGCGCGCCGCCATGCTCTGGGAAGGCGCTGACTGGCAGGCCATGGGGCTCAAGGCGGCGATTCTCGCGCCGCGCCCGCGCCACGCGCTCTCGGGGCTTTCGGCGATGCTCGACCGTGGCAATGGCTATGGCGAGGGCATCCATCCGACCGCGCTTGTCGATCCGAGCGCCGAGCTTGGCGAGGGCGTGTCCGTCGGTCCCTACACGGTGATCGGCGCGCGGGTGAAGATCGGTGCGCGCTCGGTGATCGGGCCGCAGGTCTTCATCGGCGAAGACGCCACCCTCGGCGAGGACGCGGTGATCCACTCGGGCGTGCGCATCGGCGCGCGCTGCACCATCGGCAAACGCTTCTTCGGCCAGTTCAACTGCGCCATCGGCGGCGACGGCTTCAGCTACGTGACCCCCGAGGTCTCGGGCGTGGAGAAGGCCCGCGCCAGCCTTGGCGAGGAAGGCACCCAGCAGGCACAGCAATGGGCGCGCATCCACTCGCTCGGCGCGGTCACCATCGGTGATGACTGCGAGGTCGGCGCCAATGCCACCGTCGACCGCGGCTCGGTGCGCGACACCCGCATCGGCAATGGCACCAAGATCGATAACCTCGTGATGATCGGCCACAACGTGGTGGTCGGAGACAACACGTTGATCTGCGGCTGCTGCGGCATCGCCGGCTCGACCAAGATCGGCAGCAACGTCGTGCTCGCCGGGCAGACGGGTGTGTCGGACAATATCTTCATCGGCGACAACGTGATCACCGGCGGCGGCACCAAGGTGCTGTCGAACATCCCCGCAGGCCGCGTAATGCTTGGCTACCCGGCGATGAAAATGGAAACACACGTCGAGACTTACAAGGGGCTGCGCAGATTGCCACGGCTCTTCAAGGATGTCGCCGAACTCAAGAAATCTGTTTCCAAGCTCATGGGGAATGAGTAAGCCGACGCTGACACTGACGCTGCGACGACAAAGGGAGCGCCGCACATGACTGTGAAAGACAAGGTCATCGAGATCATCGCCGAGCAGGCCGTGCTCGAACCTTCGGACGTGACGATGGACAGCACGCTCGAGGATCTGGGGATCGACAGCCTTGGTCTCGTCGAGAGCATCTTCGCCATCGAGGAAGCTTTCGATATCTCGGTTCCGTTCAACGCCAACGAGCCCGAACAGAGCGATTTCGACATCTCCTCGGTGGCGAGCATCGTCGCCGGGATCGAAAAGCTGGTGGCCGAGCAGGCGGCGTGAAACGGGTCGTCATTACCGGGGCAGGCACCATCAACGCGTTGGGGCGCGGGGTGCCTGCAACCTTCGAAGCCATGCGCGAGGGGCGCTGCGGCATCGGGGAACTGGACTTCCGGGACGTCGAACGCCTGGCCATCCGCATCGGCGGGCAGGTCAAGGGCTACGAGCCGGAAGACACCTTCAACCGCCAGCAGCTTGCGCTCTACGACCGCTTCACGCAGTTCGCACTGATCGCGGCGCGCGAGGCCATCGCGCAGTCGGGGCTGGAATTCCACGGCGACATGGCGGACCGTTCGGGCGTGGTGCTGGGCACCTCGGGCGGCGGTCTGACCACGCAGGACGAGAACTACCGCTCGGTCTACGAGGAGGGCAAGAACCGCGTTCACCCCTTTGTCGTGCCCAAGTTGATGAACAACGCCGCCGCCAGCCATGTCAGCATGGAGTTCAACCTGCGCGGCCCAACCTTCACCGTCGCCACCGCCTGCGCCAGTTCGAACCACGCGATGGGGCTTGCCTTCCAGATGGTCCGCTCGGGCGCCTGCCCGGCGATGATCACCGGGGGATCCGAGTCGATGCTCTGCTTCGGCGGGGTGAAGGCCTGGGAAGGGCTGCGGGTCATGTCCAAGGATGCCTGCCGCCCGTTCTCGGCCAACCGAAATGGCATGGTGCAGGGCGAGGGCGCGGGGGTCTACGTCTTCGAGGAGTATGACCACGCGAAAGCGCGCGGCGCCGACATCCTCGCCGAGGTGGTCGGCTTCGCGATGACCTCGGACGCGGCCGATATCGTCATGCCCAGCAAGCAGGGCGCGGCCCGGGCGATCTCGGGCGCGCTGCGCGACGGCAGGATCGATCGCGACGAGGTGGGCTACATCAACGCCCATGGCACTGGCACCGCCGCCAACGACAAGACCGAATGCGCCGCCGTGGCCGATACCATGGGGCCGCAGGCCGATCGCCTGATGATCTCCTCGACCAAGTCGATGCATGGCCATTGCATCGGCGGCACCGGCGCCGTCGAGCTTTTGGCCTGCATCATGGCGCTGCGTGACGGGGTGATCGCGCCCACCATCAATCACGAGGAATTCGACGCCGAATGCGCGCTCGACGTGGTGCCCAACGAGGCGCGCGAGGCGGATGTTTCGGTGGTGCTGTCGAACGCGTTTGCCTTTGGCGGGCTGAACGCGGTGCTGGCGCTGCGCAAGGTCTAGGGGCGTTGCCCGAAAGTACGAGCTGACGTGCAAAAGGGCGGCCAGATCGGCCGCCCTTCGTTATTTTCGCTGGTCCCGAAAGTTCCGCGCGCGGGATCGGCTTTCGCGGATCAGTGCAGGGTGCGCCCCAGGACCGCGGCGACATCCGCCATGCGGGCCGAAAAACCCCATTCGTTGTCGTACCAGGCCAGCACCCGGACGGTGCGGCCGATGACTTTGGTCTGGTCCGGTGCGAAAATCGAGCTGTGCGTCGTGTGGTTGAAATCGATCGAGACCTTGGGCTCGGGATCATAGGCCAGAACCGATCCCATACGGCCGCCTGCGGCCTCGCGGATGATCTCGTTGACGTCGGCGACGGTCACGTCCTTGCCGGCCTGGAAGGTCAGGTCCACGGCCGAAACGTTCGGCGTCGGCACCCGGATGGACGAGCCGTCGAGCTTGCCCTTGAGGTTCGGTAGCACCTCGCCGAGCGCCTTGGCGGCCCCGGTGGAGGTGGGGATCATCGCCATGGCGGCGGCACGGGCGCGATAGAGGTCCTTGTGGCGGCGGTCCAGCGTCGGCTGATCGCCGGTGTAGGAGTGGATCGTGGTCATGATCCCGCTCTCGATGCCGATCGCCTCGTCGAGCACCTTGGCCAGCGGCGCCAGCGCATTGGTGGTGCACGAGCCGTTGGAGATCATCGTGTGACCCTTCTCCAGATCGCGGTGGTTCACACCGTAGACGATGGTCTTCTGCACGTTCTTGGCCGGGGCCGAGATCAGCACCGACTTGGCGCCCTGATGAATGTGCTGCACGGCCTTCTCGCCGTCGTTGAAGTTGCCGGTGCATTCCAGAACGACGTCGCAGCCGGTCCAGTCCAGCTCTTTCATGTCGTAGGTCGACATGACCTCCATCGGGCCACGGCCGATGTCCATTGTGGTGCCGTTGACCCGCACCTCGGCGCCGAAGCGGCCATGCACGCTGTCATAGCGCAGCAGGTGGGCGGCGGTCTCGAGCGGGCCGGTGGCGTTGATCTTCACCACCTGCACGTCGTTGCGCGCGCTCTCGGCGATATGGGCGAGGGTGCAGCGGCCAATGCGGCCGAATCCATTGATGCCGACGGTCACGGTCATGGAGCGGTCTCCTGGTCAGGAAAGGGGAGGAAGTGGGATAACTTTCTTACTCGTATACAGAGGTGTGCCGTCGCAGCAACGCGAAAAATAGAGGAATTGCAGTATGTTAGCGATAAAATACGCTGCGGGCGCTAACATGGCGAACTGGTAGCGCATAAGCTTAGGCAGTGCCCTCGCGGCAGCTGCGCGCTTGCACTATGGCGGCACCGGATTACCTTTGGTCGCAAACAGCACGGAGCAGAACATGAGCGGACTTCTCGCGCTTCTCGACGACGTGGCGGGAATCGCCAAGATCGCGGCGGCCTCGGTCGATGACATCTCGGCCAGCGCCGCAAAGGCCGGCTCCAAGGCCGCGGGCGTGGTGATCGACGACGCCGCGGTGACACCGAAATACGTGGCCGGCTTCGAGCCGAAGCGCGAACTGCCGATCATCTGGCGCATCGCCCGCAGCTCGGTGTTCAACAAGGTGGTGATCCTGCTTCCGCTGGCCCTGCTGTTGTCGAGTTTCGCGCCCTGGCTGCTGCCGCCGCTGCTGATCGCCGGCGGCTCCTTCCTGTGCTTCGAGGGAGCCGAAAAGGTTCTGCACGTCCTGAAGCCCGGACATGAGAAGACCAATCCGGAAAAGCAGGTCGAGAAGGGCGACCCGGTGCACCTCGAAGAGCAAAAGGTGAAGGGGGCGATCAAGACAGACTTCATTCTCTCGGCCGAGATCATGACCATCTCTCTTTCGGCCATCGAGGTCACCGAGGTCTGGATCAAGGCGATCGCGCTCGGGCTGGTCGGCGTCGGCATCACCGCATTGGTCTATGGCGCGGTGGCGCTGATCGTGAAGATGGACGACATCGGCCTCTGGCTCACCCGCGTCGGTCGTCTTGGCGCCACACGGGCGCTCGGGCGCGGCATCGTCAAGGGGATGCCGATTGTCATGTGGCTGCTGTCGACGGTCGGCACCGTGGCGATGCTCTGGGTCGGCGGCTCGATCCTTGTGCATTCGCTGGCGCAGATGGGCTGGCACATGCCCGAGGAGACGATCCACCACCTCGCCGAAAGCGCGGCACATCTGGTCCCCGAAAACCTGCAACCGGCGGCGCTGTGGATCGTCACGGCGGCCTGCGACGCGGTGCTCGGCGTGATCTGGGGGATGATCCTCGTGCCGATCATCACCAAGCTGGTTCTGCCGCTCTTCGGCAGCAGCAAAAAGGCGGCGCACTGAGCGCCGCCCCGGTCACCTAGGTCAGTCAACGAAAAAGGGCGCCCCGCGAGAGGCGCCCTTTTTATGTCTTGTCTTTACGAATACGCCGGGGGTGAGCCAGAGGGGCGAGGGGGCAGCGCCCCCTCGCGGCGTCTGGATCAGAGCAGAGCCTTGGCCTGTCCGACGACGTTCTCCGCAGTGATTCCGAACTTCTCGTAAAGAACCTCTGCCGGGGCCGAGGCGCCGAAGCTGTCCATGCCGACAAACGCCTGTTTCGCTTCGCGGCCGCGTTCGCCGAGCAGCCAGCGGTCCCAGCCGCCGAGGCGGGTTGCCGCCTCGATGCCGACGCGGACCGGGCCGGCCGGCAGAACGCGCTTGCGGTAAGCCTCGTCCTGCTGTGCGAAGAGCTCCATGCAGGGCATGGAGACGACGCGGGTGCCAATGCCCTCGGCCTGCAGCGCGTCGCGCGCGGCGAGCGCGATCTCGACCTCCGAGCCGGTGGCGATCAGGATCACCTGGCGCTTACCCTCTGCCTCGGCGAGCACATAGGCGCCTTTCGAGGTCAGGTTGTTCGTCTTGTGCTCGCGGCGCACGGTCGGCAGGTTCTGACGGGTCAGCGACAGCACCGAGGGCGTGCCTTTCTGCGTCAGCGCCACTTCCCAGGCTTCCGCGGTCTCGACGGTGTCCGCGGGGCGGAACACCAGCGTGTTCGGGGTCGCGCGGCTGATCGCCAGATGCTCGACCGGCTGGTGCGTCGGGCCGTCCTCGCCGAGGCCGATGGAATCGTGGGTCATCACGAAGACCGTCGGGATCTGCATCAACGCGGCGAGGCGCATCGCCGGGCGCGCGTAATCGGTGAAGGCCATGAAAGTGCCGCCATAGGGGCGCAGCCCGCCGTGCAGCGCCATGCCGTTCATCGCCGCGGCCATGCCGTGCTCGCGGATGCCCCAGTAGACGTAGCGGCCTTTGCGGCTATCCACATCGAAGACACCGAGGTCACCGGTCTTGGTGTTGTTCGAGCCGGTGAGGTCGGCCGAGCCGCCCACGGTCTCGGGCATGATCGGGTTGACCACCTCGAGCACCATCTCCGAACTCTTGCGGGTGGCGACCTTCGGGCCTTCTTCCGAGACCTGCTTCTTCAGCGCGCGGATCACCGCCGAGAGCTTCTTCGGCGCGTCGCCGTCCTGCTGGCGGGTGAATTCCTTCTGCCGGCTGTCCGACAGGGCGGCAAAGCGCTCTTCCCACTCGACGCGGTCGGCTGCGCCGCGGCTGCCGACCTCTTCCCACCAGCTCTTCACCTCGGCGGGCACTTCGAACGGGCCATAGGCCCAGCCCCAGTTCTCTTTCGCCGCGGTGTTCTGCTCGGCGTTGGTCAGCGCGCCGTGACCCTTGGAGGTGTCCTGCGCCGCGTGGCCAAGCGCGATATGCGTCTTGCAGGCGATCATCGTCGGCTGGGCGCTCTTCTTTGCTGCGGTGATGGCCGCGTCGATCGCCTCGGGATCATGGCCGTCGATCTCGATGACTTCCCAGCCAGCCGAGCGGAAGCGGCCAACTTGGTCGGTCTTGTCCGACAGTTCGACCTTGCCGTCGATGGTGATGCCGTTGTTGTCCCAGAAGACCACGAGCTTGCCGAGGCTGTAGCGGCCGGCGAGGGTGATCGCCTCCTGGCTCACGCCCTCCATCAGGCAGCCGTCGCCGGCGATGACATAGGTGTGGTGGTCCACGACCTTCTTGCCGAAGCGGGCACGCAGGATCTCTTCGCCCATGGCGAAGCCGACGGCGGTGGCGATGCCCTGGCCGAGTGGACCGGTGGTGGTCTCGATGGCATCGGCGTGGAAGTTCTCGGGGTGGCCGGCGGTGCGGGCGCCCCACTGGCGGAAGTTTTTCACCTCATCGAGGGTGATCTGTTCGTCACCCGCGAGATAGAGCAGCGAGTAAAGCAGCATCGAGCCATGGCCAGCCGAGAGGATGAACCGGTCGCGGTCCGCCCAGGTCGGGTTCTTGGCGTCGAACTTCAGGTGCTTGGAGTAAAGCACTGTGGCCACGTCGGCCATGCCGATGGGCATGCCGGAGTGGCCGGAATTTGCAGCGGTGACCGCGTCCAGCGTCAGCGCGCGGATGGCGCAGGCGCGGGTCCAGTGGTCGGGGTTCTTGGCTTTGAGTGCAGAAATGTCCACGGGGCTTTGTCCTCTTGCCGGAAGCCTGTCATCGGGCTCAATAGCAGCGCTACGGATAAGTTCAAGCGCAGTGGCCGGAACTTGTCATGCGCAGGATGAAGCACGCGCCCTAAGGCCTTGGAACATATGGCGCGCATTTTCCGGGCCCGCTTGTTATCCTTTCCCCGAACGGGGGCGCATTGATTCGCCTTTCCAAACTCTTTGGTATAGGTCGGCAACACCCGGATGCGCGCCGCCACGGGCGATGCCGCAAGCACGGTCCGAAAGGCACGCGGAACAGATGACACTCGGAAAGAGGCAAGGAATAAGGGACGCAGGATGAGCCAGATCGACGAGTTGCACTCCAGGATCACGCGCGCGCTCGACCGTATCTCGACGGGAGTCGAGGCGCTGGGGCCGGCGCGGTCGGCCGCGGAGGGCGGCGCGGAAAGCGAGATTGCCACCGCTCTGGAAGAGGAGCGCATGGCCAACTCCCAGCTCGAGGAGCGGGTGCGGCAACTGCACGCGCAGCTGGAAAATCCGCCGGAAGGCGCTGCAGGAGCCGAGGCCCTGGCGGCACAGCTCGCCGAGCAGCAGGAGGCCCTTGCGGCGCTCGACGGCGAGTTGCAGCGGCTGCGCCAGGCCAATGACATGCTGATGCGGTCACAGGCCGAGATGCGCGCCGCGCTCGAGGCGGGCATCGGCGAGCCGCATCTGGTCAACCAGGCCATGCTGGCCGAACTCGACTCGCTGCGCGCCGCGCGCGGTGTCGAGGAAGCCGAGGCGCGGGCGCTGCTGGCGGGGCTGACCCCGGTGCTGGCCGCCGCGACCAATCCGGAGGAGCTGTGATGTCGCAGATCGAAGTCGAGATCCCGATCGGCGGTCGCCTCTTCGAGGTCGCCTGCCAGGAGGGCGAAGAGCAATATCTTCAGGCCGCCGCGCGCATGCTGGACACCGAGGCGCAGGTGCTGGTCGGTCAGATCGGCCGCATGCCCGAGGCGCGTATGCTGCTGATGGCCGGGCTGATGCTGGCAGACAAGACCGCCGGCCTCGAGGATCGCCTGCGCGAGACCGAGGACCGGCTGCGCGAAGCCGAAGAGCGCATGGGCGCCATGGCCGCCGAGGTGCGCGCCCTGCGCGATGCCCCGCCGCCTGAAGCCGAGCGCGTCGAGGTGCCGGTGATCCCGCGCAGCCTGACCGAGGCCATGGCCGAGCTTGCCGCCCGCGCCGAGGCGCTGGCAGAGGCGGTCGAGGAAAAGAGCGCGTCCTGACCCGGTCTTCCGAGAGCAGGTGATTTCGAGGAATCCGCGCAGCGGACGGGGCGAGCCCCCTCCGAGCCTGGTGCTCCCGGTGACGCCGGGACGGGGCGTATTGCAAAGACCAGAAGCGCAGGGCGGCGGCCTATAGAAAAAGGGCGGGGAAATTCCCCGCCCTTCGCCATTCTTGGTGGTCCGAGATCAGCGCTTGAGGATCGAGCGGCCGGCGTATTCCGCCGCTTCGCCCAGCATTTCCTCGATGCGGATCAGTTGGTTGTACTTGGCGAGCCGGTCTGAGCGGGCCAGCGAGCCGGTCTTGATCTGGCCGCAGTTGGTGGCGACAGCGAGGTCGGCGATGGTGGCATCCTCGGTCTCGCCCGAGCGGTGCGACATCACGTTGGTGTAACGCGCGCGGTGAGCCATATCGACGGCCTTCAGCGTCTCGGACAGGGTGCCGATCTGGTTGACCTTGACCAGCATGGAGTTGGCCACGCCCTGATCGATGCCCATGGCAAGGCGCTCGGGGTTGGTGACGAAGAGATCGTCGCCGACCAGCTGAACCGATGCGCCGAGTTTCTCGGTCAGCAGCTTCCAGCCTTCCCAGTCATCCTCGGCGCAGCCGTCCTCGATCGAGATGATCGGGTAGTCTTCGCAGAGCTTGGCAAGGTAGTCGACGTTCTGGGCGGAGCTGAGCGAGAGGCCTTCGCCCTTCATCTCATACTTGCCGTCCTTGAAGTATTCGGTCGAGGCGCAGTCGAGCGCGAGGTAGATGTCCTCTCCGGGCTTGTAGCCGGCCTTCTCGATGGATTTCAGGATGAAGTCGAGCGCGTCCTTGGTCGAGGCCAGCTCGGGCGCAAAGCCGCCCTCGTCGCCGAGACCGGTCGACATGCCCGCCGCCGAGAGTTCCTTCTTCAGCGTGTGGAAGATCTCGGAGCCCATGCGCACGGCTTCGCCGATGCTGGTCGCCGAGACCGGCATGATCATGAATTCCTGAATGTCGATCGGGTTGTCGGCATGCTCGCCGCCGTTGATGATGTTCATCATCGGCACCGGCAGGACGCGCGCCGAGGTGCCGCCGACGTAGCGATAGAGCGGCTGGCCGGTGAACTCTGCCGCCGCCTTGGCCACGGCGAGCGACACGCCGAGGATGGCGTTGGCGCCGAGCCGGCCCTTGTTGTCGGTGCCGTCGAGCTCGATCATCGCCATGTCGATGGCCAGCTGCTCGGTGGCGTCAAAGCCGACGATGGTTTCGGCGATCTCGCCGTTGACTGCGGCCACCGCCTCGAGCACGCCCTTGCCCATGTAGCGCGCCTTGTCGCCGTCGCGCTTTTCCACGGCCTCGTGCACGCCGGTCGAGGCGCCCGAGGGCACCGCGGCGCGGCCCATGGTGCCGTCTTCCAGCGTGACGTCGACTTCGACGGTGGGGTTGCCCCGGCTGTCGAGGATCTCGCGGGCGTGAATGTCGATGATGATGCTCATGGGTCCCTCGCAAAGGAATGGGTTCGCGACGAGCTATAACAGGGGTTCGGCAGATGTAAACAATGACGGTAACGCTAACATAGCCTATTCCCATGGGGTTGCGCTAACAACTCCATGGGCTTGCAGGATTGTTTTTTGCCCCTGGGGAAATGGCCTCTAGGTTTTTGCTGCAGACGCATAGGCAATGATCAGCAGGAAAGGCCGCGAGAGGGGTGCCGAGGGGAGGACGGTGCCGCGCGGACGTGATGCATGGAAGACGAACTCAGCCAGATCGGCCAGCAGGTGGCCGACATCTCCGAGCTCGACCAGCTCGAACAGCAGGTGGCGGACTTTTCGGAGACGGTCGAGGCGATCATCCCTGTGTTGCCGGGTTGGGTGATGCCCACGGCGGTGCTCGGGGTGGCCTTCATGGTCGGGGTGCTGGCGTTCCGGCTGGTCTTCGGCCTGCTGACCCGGATGGTGGAGAAGCGCGAACTCTTCTGGCGCAGCCTCGTGTCGCGCACCCGCCGTCCGCTGCGCATGGGTCTGGTGGTGTTCTTCCTGGCCATAGGCGTGGCGGTGGCGCCGCTCGATGCGACGTGGCGCGACCTCGCGCAGCACGCGCTGCTGATCGCCTTCATCGTGCTGGTGGCCTGGGTGGTGCACACCGCGCTGCACATCTGGACGACGGTGCGGCTTAGGAAATTCTCGCTCGATGCCGAGGACAATTTCCTGGCGCGCAAGCACGTCACGCAGAGCCGCATCCTCGTGCGTCTTACCGGCTGGCTGATCCTCATCGTCACCATCTCGGCGATCCTGATGACCTTTCCGGGGGTCCGCCAGTGGGGCGTGTCGCTTCTGGCCTCGGCGGGGGCGGCGGGCATCGTGGTGGGCTTTGCCTTCCAGCCGGTGCTGAAGAACCTGATCGCCGGCATCCAGCTTGCCATCACCCAGCCGATCCGCATCGACGACGCGGTTATCGTCGAGGGCGAATGGGGCTGGATCGAGGAGATCACCGGCACCTATGTGGTGATCAAGATCTGGGACTGGCGGCGGCTGATCGTGCCGCTGAGCTACTTCATCGAACAGCCCTTCCAGAACTGGACGCGGGACGGATCGTCGCTGATCGGCGGGGTGCTGCTCTATCTCGACCATTGCGCCGACATCGGCCGGATCCGCGAGAAGATGACCGAGATCTGCCGCGAGAGCGAACTTTGGGACGGCAACGTGTGCCATCTGCAGGTGAACGACTTCCGCGAGCGTGTGATGGAGATCCGCATCCTCGCCTCGGCGCGCAACGCGCCGCGCACCTATGACCTGCGCTGCGAGATTCGCGAGAAGCTGATCACCTGGATCCAGCGCGAGATGCCCGAGGCGCTGCCGCGGACCCGCGAGACCGTCTCGGTGGACGCGGCCAACAGCGTCAGGGCGCCTGGGATCGAGGTCGTGGGGGGATGAGGCGAAAGCCGGGGGCTCAGAGCCCCCGGGTGACGTCCCGCTGCCGCGCGCGGGCCAGCCGGTGCTCGCGCACGAAGGTGTAGAGCCCGGCGGCGAGGATGAGCGCGGCGCCGGCGAAGGTCCAGCCGTCGGGGCGCTCGCCGAAGATCAGCATGCCAAGGCTCGCGGTAAAGATCAGCCGGGTGTAGCGGAAGGGCGAGACCGCCGCGACCTCGGCCATGCGCATGGCGTTGGTCACCGCGAGATAGCCGGCCGCGGTGACGGCCACAGCGGCCAGCATCGGCGCCACGGCGGGCAGGGTGAAGACCGGGGCGCGGCCCGAGACGATCAGCAGCACGAGGCCTACGGGCGCGATCGACACCATGCCCCAGGCCGAGACGACGATCGAAGGCAGCGCGGCGGGCAACGTGCGGGTCACCAGATCCCGCGCGGCAAGGCCAATCACACCCACGACGGCGAAGATCTCCCAGCCGGTAAATTCCGCGCCGAAGGGGCGGATCACCATGAGCATGCCGACAAGACCGACACCTATCGCCGTCCAGCGGCGCCAGCCGACCGTCTCGCCAAGGAACAGCGCCGCGCCCAGTGTCACCGCCAGCGGCGCGGTCTGCATGATCGCCGCCATCACCGAAAGCGGGATGTAGGTCAGCCCGACGATCATCCCGAGCCCGCCGACCATTTCGAAGAGGTTGCGCAAAAGCACGCGCGGATGCAGCGCATCGGCGCGGCGCAGCGGCAGCTTCTTGAGCCGGGCGAGGATCAGGAAGACGCAGCAGCCGCCAAGCCCGATGGCCATCATGACCTGACCGGAGGGCGCCTGCAGCGTCGACAGCTTGATGAAGGCGTCGCTGAGAGCCAGCAACGCCATGCCAAGCACCATCAGGGCGATGGCGCGGAGGGTGTCCATGGTCTTGTCTTCCGATCAGGTGATGACGTCGGGCGCGTCGCGTCCGGTGCGTGTCTTGATGCCCGCGATGGCCTCGGCGGCGGCGATCACCGGCGCCAGGGCGACCTGCGGATCGAGCGCGAATTTCGCCGGGTCCGTCTCGACCTTCTCGAGGTAGACGCGCAGGGTCGCCCCCTCGGTCCCGGTCCCCGAGAGGCGCAGCACAAGCCGTGAGCCGCCCTCGAAGCCGATCTGCAGGCCCTGCTTCTCAGCGCGGGAGCCGTCGACCGGATCGTCGTAGGCGAATTCCTCGGCGGAGGTGACCTTCATTCCCGCGACCTCGTTGCCCGGCAGCACGCCAAGCTGTTCGCGCACGTGATCCATCAGCCCGTTCGCCGCATCGCTGTCGACGCCCTCGTAGTCGTGGCGGGAGTAGTAGTTGCGACCGTACTCCTGCCAGTGCGCCTCCATCAGTTCGGCGACCGAGCAGTGCTTCTTGGCCAGCACATTAAGCCAGAAGAGCACCGCCCAGAGCCCGTCCTTCTCGCGCACGTGGTCCGAGCCGGTGCCGGCGCTTTCCTCGCCGCAGAGCGTGGCGCGGCCGGCGTCGAGCAGGTTGCCGAAGAACTTCCAACCGGTGGGCGTGGCGTAGCAATCGATGCCGAGCCTCTCGGCGACCCGGTCCACCGCGCCCGAGGTCGGCATGGAGCGTGCGACGCCCTTTAGACCATCGGCATAGGCCGGAACCAGCGTGGCGTTGGCGGCCAGAACCGCGAGGCTGTCCGAGGGGGTGACGTAGCAGTGTTTGCCGACGATCATGTTGCGGTCGCCGTCGCCATCCGAGGCGGCGCCGAAATCGGGCGCATGATCGCCCATCATCTCGTCCATGAGGGTTTTGGCCCAGATCGGGTTGGGATCCGGGTGACCCTTGCCGAAGTCGGG
Source organism: Alloyangia pacifica (assembly GCF_003111685.1). Taxonomy (NCBI): domain Bacteria; kingdom Pseudomonadati; phylum Pseudomonadota; class Alphaproteobacteria; order Rhodobacterales; family Roseobacteraceae; genus Alloyangia; species Alloyangia pacifica. Next base: position 1,471,137 of record NZ_CP022189.1, read on the forward strand.
CAGCGGGATGGCGTTGATCACCGTGCCTGGGCCGGCGCCGAGCTCTTCTTCAAGGATCATCCGGGCGTAGGGGCCGGTGACCGCGTGCATCGCATCGAAGCGCATGGTGAAGCCGGAGCGGAACAGCGCGTGGATCGCGTCGAAGTCGAAGATCTCCTTCATCAGCTCGGCATAATCTGCGACGGGATCGACGATCTCGATCTCCATATCGCCGAGCATGACGCTGCCGGTGCCAGCAAGGCCGACGTCCTGGCTGTCGAGGATGTGGAATTCGTTGATGGTCTTCGTCGCCTCGAAGATCTTGTCGGTGATGCTCTCGGGCGCGGGGCCGCCGTTGCCGGCGTTGTACTTCACGCCAAAGTCGCCCTCGGGGCCGCCGGGGTTGTGGCTGGCCGACAGGATGATCCCGCCGTCAGCGCCGCGTTTGCGGATCAAGTTCGAGGCCGCCGGGGTCGAAAGCAGCGCGCGCTCGCCGACGATCACCTTCTTGGCGCCGCTGGCCGCGGCCATGCGCAGCACGACCTGCGCCGCCTGCGAATTGAAGTGCCGCCCGTCACCGCCGAGCACGAGGGTTTTCCCCTCGACCCCGCCGATGCCGTCCCAGATGCTTTGAATGAAATTCTCGAGATAGTGGTGGCTCTGGAAGACGGGTGTCTTCTTGCGCAGGCCGGACGTGCCCGGCTTCTGCCCCTCGATCGGCTCGGTGGGTACGGTACGGATATGCGTCATGAATGTCTCCTTCTCCCGGATGCTTCCATGATCCGGGCGGCATTGGCAAGAACGGGTGTATTTGCAATCTCTTGCGGACCGAAAGGCAGGCGCTGCCGCCAGTTGGGATGCTCCCGGACGGTGCCCGGGAGGTTGGGCTGCACGTCGCTGTCCAGCAGGTCCTCGACCTGGACGGCGACCAGCCGGGAGCGGGTGGCGGCGAGAACGTGGAACATCGCCTCGGGCGCCTCGGGGGAAAGATCGCCGCGGAACTGCCCGCTGAGCCAGTCGAAGCCCGCGATCTCGCGCCCGCGCCAGTCGCGCATGCCCTGCGCGTGCTCGGGCGGAGTGAGGCCGATGCGCTCACGGATGTCGATTTCGCGACCGGCGCGCCAGCCCTTCCAGGTGGGCAGATCGTGGGTGGTGAAACTGGCGATGACTGCCTCGTCGTAATCCTCGGGGCGCTTGAACTCGGGGGGATCGCCACGGTGTTCAAAGCAGGCGAGGCGACAGCCCACCAGGCCGCTTTCGTCCATCGCGTGGTGCAGCCCGTCGGGGATGACGCCAAGGTCTTCGCCGATGATCACCCCGCCGCAGCGCGCCGCTTCGATGCGCGCGACGGCGAACATTGCCTCGCGGGGCATCTGCACGTAGGCGCCGGGCAGCCCGTCCGCGTCGGGCACCCAATAGGCGCGCTCGAAGCCGATGATATGGTCGATGCGCAGCATACCGCAGAAGCGGAGCTGCTGGCGGAGGGTGAGGGCGAGGGCTTCGAAGCCGGTCTCCTCCAGCACCACCGGGTTGAACGGTGCCAGACACCAGTTCTGCCCTTGTGGCGCAAAGGCATCGGGCGGCGCGCCGAGGCTGGCGCCGGTGGCAAAGCTGGCGCGGTCGGTCCATGTCTCGGCGCCATGCGGGTGGGTGCCGACGGCAAGGTCAAGGTAGAGCCCATGGGTCATGCCCGCGGCCTGCGCGCGGCGCTGCGCTGTGGTAACGGCGCCCTCGGCCGCATATTGCAGCCAGGCATGGAATCGGACCCGCTCGGCCAGCTCGCGCGCGGCCCGCGCGACCTCGGGGCTGGCCGGATCCTGATACGGCGCCTCCCAGGCATCCCAATAGGCGCCCAGCTTTTCCGACAGCGCCTGGTGCAGGGCAAAGCGTTGCAGTTCCGCCCCCTCGTGCCGCAGCCAGGCGTCGAAACCGGGGCCGGGCGGGGCGTTGTGGAACTCTGCCTCGAGCGCGGCGAGCCGGGCCGGCGTCTCGGTGGCGAAATCCACCAGAGGGCCGGGCGTGGCGGCCGTGTCGGTGGGCAGGTAAAGCGGCGAGAGCCGGCGGCGGTGCGACGGCGTGTAGGGGCTGAAGCCGCCGGCATCGGCCACGTGAAAACCTGCGTGAATGGGGTTGATGCCGAGGAACCCCGCGCCCTGCGCGGCGGCGCCCTCGGCCACCACCGCGAGATCGTCGAAGCTGCCGATGCCGCCCTGCGCCGCGGGGCGCAGGCAGGCCAGAGGCACCATCAGCCCCCAATCGCGTTCGGGCAGCGGTAGGCGCGGCGGCGCGCTGAGCAGCCAGCAGATCTCGCCGCGGGATTCGAGCCGGTGCCGCCCCAACGGCAGGGCGGGCAGGCGGCCTTCGCCCTCGATCCCGCGGCCATCCTCGAGTGTGATCTGCCAGGCCCCGGGCACACCCAGAGAGGGCGGCTCGCCGTGGCTGCAGACGTGCCACTTGGGCAGGTCGCGCACGTTCAGCGGCGCGTCGCCGTCCAAACCCATGGCCGCGAGCAGCGCCGCCTTGGTCTCGATCGGGGTGCTGTGCCACGCGCCGTAGAGGTCGCGGTATTCGCCGAGGATCCCGGCCTGTTCCGCGCGGGCGTCGAGCTCGCTCATCATGCCTCCTCTGCAAGCAAGAGCACCGAGTTCGCGGCGAGCGTCACGGTGCCGCCGAGACGCTGCGGGGCTGCCTCGGGGTCGGTGGTATCGATGTGGCGCACCCAGGAAAAGCCCTCGCCTGGGTGCGGCAGGGTTAGTTCCACCGCCTCGCCGGCGTTGAGAGCGATATAGATCGCTTCCTCGCGCTGCTTGTAGAGCGGCGTGCCCGAGGCCATGCGGAACTCGGCGCAGAGCACCTTGAGATGGCCATTGGTCCAGTCGGCGCGGGTCATCTCCTGCCCGTCGGGACGCCACCAGAAGAGGTCCGGTACGCCGTCGATCCGTCGCGGGCGCGAGTGCAGGTAGCGGCGCTGGCGCAGGATCGGGTGGGCCTTGCGAAAGGCGATGAGCTTGCGCGTGAAGGCGTGGAAGGCGTCGTCGCGATGGTCCCAGTCTATCCAGCCGGTCTCATTATCCTGTGCATAGGCGTTGTTGTTGCCGCCCTGCGAATTGCCGATCTCGTCGCCAGCGAGAATCATCGGCGTTCCCTGGCTGAGCAGCAGGGTCGCCATGAGGTTGCGGCGGCGCAGGGCGCGGGCGGCGGTGATCTCGACATCGTCGGTCGGGCCTTCGACGCCCATATTGTCCGAGTGGTTCTCGCCGTGGCCGTCGCGGTTGTCCTCGCCGTTCGCCTCGTTGTGGCGGCGGGTGTAGGAGACCACGTCCATCAGGGTGAAGCCGTCATGGGCGGTGAGCAGGTTGACCGAGGCGGTGGCATTGCGCCCCGAATGGTCGAAGAGCCCGGCCGAGCCGGTGATCCGGTCGGCCATCACCGGCACATGTCCCAGATCGCCGCGCCAGAAGCGGCGCACGCCGTCGCGGTACTGGTCGTTCCATTCGCTGAACGGCGGCGGGTAGCCGCCGAGTTGGTAGCCGCCCGGGCCGATGTCCCAGGGCTCGGCGATCAGCTTTTTGGCGGCCAGAACCGGGTCCTGGCGCAGCGCCTTGAAGAAGGCGGAGTTGCGATCGAACCCCTCCGGCGTGCGGCCCAGCGTCGAGCACAGATCGAAACGAAACCCGTCGACGCCCATGGTGGTGGCCCAGTAGCGCAGGCTGTCCATCACCATGCGCAGCACCATCGGATGGTCTAGGTTGAGCGTATTGCCGGTCCCGGTATCGTTGATGTAGGTCCGCTTGTCCTCGGGGAGCCGGTAGTAGCTGGCATTGTCGAGCCCGCGGAAGCTGAGCGTCGGCCCGTGTTCATCGCCCTCGCAGCTATGGTTGTAGACGACGTCGAGGATGACTTCGATCCCGGCGGCGTGGAGCCGGGCGACCATATGCTGGAACTCCCAGAGCGCGTCCTGCGTGAGGTAGCGCGGATCGGGGGCGAAGAAGCCGAGCGTCTGGTAGCCCCAATAGTTCTTCAGCCCCTTGTCGACGAGAAACCTGTCGTTGAGGAAGCTCTGCACCGGCAAGAGCTCGATGGCGGTGATCCCGAGGTCGGTCAGATAGTCGAGCACCGGGTCCGAGGCGATGCCGAGAAAGCTGCCCGGGTGCTCGGCGCCGGGAAAGCGCTGCGTGAGACCCTTCACGTGGGCCTCGTAGATGACGCTCTTGGCAAGCCGGGTCTCGGGGGGCTTGGTGTCGCCCCAGTCGAAGCTGGTGTCCACCACCACGCCCTTGGGCATGAAGGGCGCGCTGTCGGTGGTATTGCGCGTCTGCGTGCCCCCGTAGAGCGCGTCGTTCCACAGCGGGTGGCCGGTGATGCGGCGGGCGTAGGGGTCGAGCAGCAGCTTGTGGGGATTGAAACGGTGCCCCTGCCGTGGCTGGAACGGTCCCTCGACGCGCAAGCCATAGTGCTGGCCCGGGGTGAGCCCGGGCACCCGCCCGTGCCAGACGTCGCCATCGCGCTCGGGCAGGGGGAGCCGGTGAGTTTCCGTGCCATCCTCGTCGAAGAGACAGAGCATGACGGCCTCGGCATGGGCCGAGAAAACCGCGAAATTCACGCCATCGCCATCAAATGTCGCGCCGAGCGGGCTGGCGGACCCCGCGAGGATGACCGGCTCGCTCATCTATGCCTCATAAAGACTTGGCCTTGACCATGTCTTGGTAGAGCGCCGCGTATTTCGCTGCCGAATGGGTCCAGCTTACGGGCGAGGCCATCGCGTTGGTCATCATGCGTGTCCAGGTTTCCTTGTCCTGGTACAGAGTTATAAGCCGCATCATCGCTTGGGCCAGAGCCTGGGCGGTTACCGGGTGGAATTGCAGGCCGGTTGCACAGCCTGCTGCCAATCCAGCAGGCGATGCATTGATCACCGTGTCCGCCAGACCTCCGGTGAGCGCCACCAGGGGCAGGGTTCCGTAGCGCAGGCCGTAAAGCTGGGTCAGCCCACAGGGCTCGAAGCGCGAGGGCACGAGAATCGCATCGCCCCCCGCCATCAGCCGATGCGCGAATTCCTCGTCGTAGCCGATGCGCACCGCAACGCCGGGGTGCTTCTGCGCCTTGCGCTGGAAGGCCTCTTCCAACCCCGGGTTGCCCGACCCGAGGAGCGCCAGCTGGCCACCGCGATCGAGCAGCGCGGGCAGGGCCTGCAGCAGGATATCGAGCCCCTTCTGCTCGGTCATCCGCGAGATCACCACGCAAAGCGGACCGGGCCAGTCGTCCGGCAGGTCCAGCTCCTTGCGCAGCGCGGCCTTGTGCTCGGCCTTCTCGGCGATGGTCTTGTAGGGCGGCGTCCAGAGCGCCTCGTCGATGCCATTGAGGATGCCGACCATATCCTCCTGCCGCTCGCGCAGCACGCCCTCGAGCCCCATGCCGAAGTCCTTGGTCATCAGCTCGGCAGCATAGGTGGGCGAGACGGTCGAGAGCTTGTCGGCATAGACAAGCCCCGCCTTCAGCGCCGAGACGCTGTCCCAGAACTCGTAGCCGCGCTGGTGAAAGCCGGTGCGCGGCAGGCCCAGCGTGCCGATGCGCGACGCCGGCGCCATGCCCTGAAAGGCGATGTTGTGGATGGTCATCAAAGTCGAGACCCGGCCCGCGGCGCCCAGCTCGCGCAGGTAGAGCGGCACGAAGCCCGCCTGCCAGTCGTGGCAGTGCAGGATCTGTGGCCGCCAGCCCTCGATCCCGTCGGCGCCGATCATCGCGGCCACCGAAGAGAGCGCGGCGAAGCGCTCGGGGTTGTCGCGCCAGTCATGGCCGTGCGCGTCCATGTAGGGCCCGCCGTCCCGGTCAAAGAGATGCGGCGCCTCGAGCACGTAGAGCAGCTGATCCCCAAGCGGCGCTTTCAGCACGCGCGCAGGCCCACCGAAGAGATCGTCGTAGTCCGCTGCCACTTCCTGCGTTGGCAGCTTGGCGATGACTTGCCGGTAGCCCGGCAGCAGCACCCGCATGTCGACCCCGTGCACCGACAGCGCGCCGGGCAGGGCGCCGACCACGTCGGCAAGCCCCCCGGTCTTGATCAGCGGCACACATTCCGAGGCGACAGACAGGACTTTTGTCATTTGGCGGCTTCCCTCCGGTCGAGCATTCCTTGCGTGATCAGCGTCACGCCGCCTGGCGTGACACGGAACCACTTTGCGTCTTCCTCCGGATCCTCGCCGACCACAAGCCCCTCGGGAATATGCACGCCGCGATTGACCACGGTGTTGGTCAGCCGGACATGACGCGAGACGTGGACATTGGGCAGAAGTACCACACGTTCGAGTGCCGAATATGAATTCGTGTGCACCTTGGTGAACAGCAGCGACTCGCGAATCTCGGTGCCCGAGATGATGCAGCCGCCGGCAATGAGCGAGCTGACGGCCGATCCGCGGCGGTCTTCCTCGTCGTGGATGAACTTTGCGGGGGGAACCACCTCGGCATAGGTCCAGATCGGCCAGTCGGTATCCCAGAGGTCGAGCTCGGGGTCGAAGTTGGTCAGGTCGATATTGGCGCGCCAGAACGCATCGATGGTGCCGACGTCGCGCCAGTAGGCGGGCTTGCCGGCCTCGCGCACGCAGCTGTCCTCGAAGCGGTGCGCCTGCGCGCCGCCCGCGGCGACGATCTCGGGGATCATGTCGTTGCCGAAGTCGTGGCTCGAGCTTTCCGAGCCCAGGTCCTCCACCAGCTTGCCGCGCAGGTACTTCCAGTCGAAGACGTAGATGCCCATGCTGACCAGCGTCTTTCCGGGATCGTCGGGCAGGCCCGGCGGGTCCTTGGGTTTTTCGAGGAACGAGGTGATCCGGTCGCTCTCGTCCACCGCCATGCAGCCAAAGGCGCTGGCCTCGGACCGGTCCACGGTCAGGCAGCCCACGGTCACCTGAGCGCCGCTCTCGACGTGCTGCTCGAGCATCTCCTCGTAGTCCATCTTGTAGATGTGGTCGCCCGCGAGGATGACGATATAGTCGATGTCGTAGCTGTCGATGATGTCGATGTTCTGGGCCACCGCGTCCACGGTGCCGCGATACCAGGTCTGCTCGTTGTAGCGCTGCGAGGCGGGCAGGATATCGAGGAACTCATTGCGCTCGGCGCGAAAAAAGTTCCAGCCGCGCTGGCAGTGTCGGATGAGGCTGTGCGCCTTGTACTGCGTGGCCAGCGCGATCTTGCGGATGCCGGAATTGAGCGCGTTGGAGAGGGCGAAGTCGATGATCCGGGCCTTGCCGCCGAAATAGACAGCCGGCTTCACGCGAAAATTCGTCAACTCGTGCAGGCGCGAGCCGCGGCCCCCCGCGAGCACGAAGGCCATGCTGCGGCTCGCGAGCCTCTGGGAACGTCGGGACATTCGTCTCCTCCTTTACTTAAATGCGATGTATCGGGCACCGCCGCGACACGGGTATGAATGAGTCAGCTGTCCTCGCGAACGAGGAAGATCGCCGAAAGTGGCGGCAGGAAAAGCTCGGCCGAGGCGGGATAGCCGTGGCTGGGCTCGTCGTCGGCGATGACGCGGCCGAAATTCCCGCGATTGCCTCCGCCGTAGATGCCTGCATCGGTGTTCAGCGCCTCGCGCCAGACACCGGTGTCGGGCAGGCCGATGCGGTACCGCGGCTGCTCGGCAGGCGTGAAATTGCAGATCACCGCCACCTCGGGTTCGTCCGACCGGCCGCGGCGAATCCACGAGAAAACCGAGTTTCCGGTGTCGCCTCCGGCGATCCAGGCAAAGCCCTCTTCCTCGCAGTCCTTGGCGTGCAGGGCAGGTGTCTCGCAATAGAGTCCGTTGAGATCTCGGATCAGGCGCTGGATCCCGGCATGCTGAGGATCGTCGAGACAGGCCCAGTCGATCTCGGCATCGTGGTTCCACTCGTGCGCCTGCGCGAACTCCTGCCCCATGAACAGCAGCTTCTTACCCGGGTGGCCCCACATGAAGCCGTAGTAGGCGCGCAGGTTGGCGAACTTCTCCCACTGGTTGCCCGGCATCTTGCCCAGCATCGAGCCCTTACCGTGTACCACCTCGTCGTGGCTGATCGGCAGGATAAAGTTCTCGGAAAAGGCGTAGACCAGCCCGAAAGTCATCTGGTGGTGGTGGTAGCTGCGGTAGATGGGGTCCTTGCGGATGTAATCGAGCGTGTCGTTCATCCAGCCCATGTTCCACTTGAAGCCGAAGCCAAGCCCGTCCTGATCCACCGGCGACGACACGCCCGGGTAGGCGGTGCTTTCCTCGGCAACGTTCATGATTCCGGGGTGCTGGCCGTAGCACTCGGTGTTCATCCGGCGCAGCATCGCGATCGCCTCGTAGTTCTCGCGGCCGCCGTCCTTGTTGGGCACCCATTGGTCCGCGGGGCGGGAATAATCGCGGTAGAGCATCGAGGCGACCGCATCCACCCGCAGCCCGTCGGCATGGTACTCCTCGAGCCAGTAGAGCGCGTTGGCGGTCAGGTAGTTGGCCACCTCGGCGCGGCCGTAGTTGTAGATCAGCGTGTTCCAGTCGTGGTGGAAGCCCTCCTTGGGGTCGGCGTGCTCGTAGAGCGCGGTGCCGTCGAAGCGCCCAAGGCCATGCGCGTCGGTGGGGAAGTGGCCCGGCACCCAGTCGAGGATCACCCCGATCCCGGCGCGGTGCGCGGCATTCACCAGGTCGCGGAACTCGTGGGGCAAACCGTGGCGGATGGTCGGGGCGAACATGCCGATGGGCTGGTAACCCCAGGAGCCGTCAAACGGGTATTCGCTGATCGGCATCAGTTCGATGTGCGTGAAGCCCATATCGGCGACGTAGTCGACCAGCTCTTCGGCGGCCTCGATGTAGGAGATCGGCCGGCCCCAATCCTTGCGCCGCCACGAAGGAAGGTGGACCTCGTAGATCGAGATCGGCGCGGAGCGGCTCTGCGCCTCGGCCCGGGTCTCGAACCACGCATCGTCCGTCCAGCCGTAGCCCGTGATGTCGCGCACGATCGAGGCATTGGCGGGCGGGTGTTCGGAGCCGAAGCCGATGGGATCGGCCTTGCGCGGCTGCACGGTCCCGTCGGGGCCGACGATCTCGTAGCGGTAGAAGGCCCCGTCGCCGACATTTGGCAGGAAGATTTCCCACACGCCGGTGGCGCCCCGGCGGCGCATGGGATTGCGCAGCCCGTCCCACCAGTTGAAATCGCCCACGACCGAGACGCGCTTGGCATTCGGTGCCCAAACAGCGAAATGGGTGCCCGCCACGCCTTCGTGGGTCATCACATGGGCGCCGAGCGCCTCCCAGAGCCGCTGGTGACTGCCTTCGCCCAGCAGGTACTCGTCGATCTCGCCGAGCACCGGGCCGAAGCGGTAGGGGTCTTCGCGCTCGTAGACCCGCGGCTCGCCGTCCTCGCCGTGGTCTTCGCCGAGGAGAATATAGGCCATGTCACCCGGCACCGGGCCTCGGAAGAAGCCCGGTACGTTGGTCGGCTCGAGCGGGTGGCGCACGCCCCTGACCAGGGCCCACATGCGGTCGGCGCCGGGGTCGTAGGTGGTGACGTATCGTGCGCCGTCCTGCTCGTGCGGACCAAGGACGGCAAAGGGATCGTCGTGATGGCCCCGCAGCAGCCGCAGCAGGGCAGTGTCGAGGGATGTGGACGCGGTGCTCATGACGTGACTGTAGTCGGATCCGCGCATCTGGCAATGATCTCAGGCATCGGGAACCGGTAAGAGTCCTTTCGCTCAGAGAAGACTTGCCGCGCCCCAGATGTCGTTCATGTAGCCGCGGATCGTCCTGTCGGAAGAGAACCAGCCCGAGCGCGCGGTGTTCAGCGCCGCCATCTTCGCCCAGGCCCGGCTGTCCTTGAAGGCCGCATCCACCTCGCGCTGCGCGCGCCAGTAGTCGGTGAAATCCGAGCAGACGAGGAAGTAATCTGCGCCTTCGAGATTGGCGGTGATGCCATGATAGCGGTCGGGCTCGCCGGGCGAGAAACGCCCGTCGCGGATCAGATCGAGCGCGCGCTTGAGGCGCGGATCGGCCTGCACCGCCTGCCAGGCGTGGCCCTCGACCTTGCGGCGCTCCATCACCTCTTCGGCGGTCATGCCGAAGAGGAAGAAGTTCTCGGCTCCGACATGCGCGCGGATCTCGACGTTGGCGCCGTCGAGCGTGCCGACGGTCGGCGCGCCGTTCAGCGCGAACTTCATGTTGCCGGTGCCCGAGGCTTCCTTGCCCGCGGTCGAGATCTGCTCCGAAAGATCCGCAGCGGGGATCATCCGCTCTGCGAGGCTGACGTTGTAGTTCGGCAGGAAGGCGATCTTGAGATAGGGCGCGGTTACCGGATCGGCATTGATCACCGCGGCGGCGTCGTTGATCAGCCGGATGATGTCCTTGGCAAAGAAATAGCCCGGCGCGGCCTTGCCGCCGAAGAGCTTGAGGCGCGGCGTCCAGTCGGCATTGGGGTTGTCGCGGATCTCGGCCCAATAGGCGATGGTCTCGAGGATGTTGAGGTGCTGGCGCTTGTATTCGTGCAACCGCTTGATCTGAACGTCAAAGAGCATTTCGGGGTCGACGTGAAGCCCGTACCCCTCGGCCATCCAGGTCGACAGCTCTGCCTTGTTGTCGCGCTTGACCTTCGCATAGCGGTCGAGCCAGCCGCTGTCCTCGATGAAGGGCTCGAGCTTTTCGAGCTGCTCGAGATCATCGACCCAATCCTCGCCGATCGCCTCGGTGATCAGCCCGGCAAGGCGCGGGTTGCAGCCGAGCAGCCAGCGCCGCGGGGTGACGCCGTTGGTTTCGTTGACGATGCGGTTCGGATGCAGGGTGTGCAGCTCTTCGAAGACGGTGGTCTTCATCAGCTCGGTGTGCAGCGCCGAGACGCCGTTGACGTGATGCGCCATGACAAAGCTGAGCTGGCCCATCTTCACCTGGTGGTCGGCCCGCATGGAGTTCAGCCGCGACGGGTTCTGCTTGGCGTGGGTGCTGTCGATCTGATCGATCAGCTCGATATGGCGCGGCAGGAGCCGACCGAAGAGCGACTCGTCCCAGGTCTCCAGCGCTTCGGGCAGAAGCGTGTGGTTGGTGTAGCTCAGGCAGCCGCGGGCGATCTCCATCGACTCCTCGAAGGACAGGCCGCGCTCGTCATGTAGAACTCGGATCAACTCGGGGCCGGCGATGGCCGGGTGGGTGTCGTTGAGCTGGATCGCCACCTTGGAGGGCAGCTTGCGCAGGTCGCCGAACTGGTTGTTGAAGCGGCGCAGGATGTCGCGCAGGGCGGCGGCGGTCAGAAAGTACTCCTGCTTGAGCCGCAGCTCCTTGCCCTGCTCGGTGGTGTCATCGGGATAGAGCACGCGAGAGATGGTGCGCGCCAGCGCCTCGGGCTGAGCTGCGCCAGCAAAATCGCCGTGGTTGAACCGGTCAAGGTCGAAGGGGTGGATGGCCCGGCCCGACCAGAGCCGCAGCGTGTTGGCCCAGCGGCCCTTCCAGCCGACGACCGGCGTGTCGAAGGCTTCGGCCTCGACCACTTCGCCGGGATACCAGCGCACGGTCTCGCCGCGCTTGTCGACATGGCCGCCGAAGCCGATGCGGTAGCGCACCTCGGGGCGTTCGAATTCCCAGGCGTGACGCTGTTCAAGCCAGAGTTCAGGCTGCTCGACCTGGCGCCCGTCGACAAAGCTCTGGCGAAAGAGCCCGTGTTCGTAGCGAATGCCGTAACCGTGCGCCGGACAGCCGACAGTCGAGAGGCTCTCGAGGAAGCAGGCGGCCAGGCGCCCGAGGCCACCGTTGCCGAGCGCCGCGTCGGGCTCGTCGGCCAGCACCATCGCGTAATCCTTGCCGAATTCCTCGAGCACGGCCTTGGCTTCCTCGACCAGCTCGAGGTTGACGATCCCGTCTTCGAGCAGCCGGCCGATGAGGAATTCCATCGACAGGTAGTAGACCCGCTTTGCCTCCGAGTCGTAGGTCTTGCCGGTTGCCGCGATCCAGGCATCGGTGATCCGGTCGCGCACCGCGTAGCTCAGCGCCATGCGCCAGTCCTCGAGGATCGCGTGCTCGGGATCCTTGCCGAAGGAGTAGCGAAGGTGCTGGAGGATGGACTCGCGCAGGGAGGCGGATTGGCTCATGGGTAAGGCACTCGCTTTTGGAAAAGACGAAGGGTTGCGCCGGTCGACCTAGGGCGTCTGCACGATTGATGAACAGTTTTTGTTACACAAAGGCAACCGCCTTGAAGATTGCGCCGAGATTTACGGCAATTCGCTCAAGTGGCAGGCACAACCTGTGAGCGCCGCATAATCGTCGGTCACAAGGCTCACCGGGAACTGCGTCATGAACTCGGCGAAGCGCCCACGGTCGCAAAACGCCTGCTCGAATGCGCCGGAGGTCAGGTAGGGACCGAAGTGCCGCGCCACGCCGCCAATCAGATAGATGCCGCCGAAGGGCAGGGTGGTGAGTGCCAGGTTGGAACACACCCGGCCCATCATCCTCACGAAGACCTCGATGGCCCGCAAGGCGCGCTCATCCGTGCCGGCTTGCGCGGCCTCCATGATCTGCTGCGCCTCCAGCGGCTCCCCTGCGCCGTCCTCGTCGCAGAGCCAGGCGTAGACGCGCTCGAAGCCGCGGCCCGACAGGATGTGCTCGACGCTCGGCCCCTGGTGCTTGCGCTCGATGTAGCGCAGCAGGCGCATCTCGTCGTCGGTCTGTACCGGGATGGCCACGTGGCCCGCTTCCGACGGCGGCACCAGCGTCCGCTCGCCGAGCCGGAACACCGGGGCGGCGTTCATCCCGGTGCCGATGCCGACAACCAGCCGCGCCGCCTGCGGGCTGGCGGGCAGCCCACGCAGGATCGGGGTGAGGCAGTCCTCGGCGATATGTCCGAGCGCATGGCCCTGCGCCTGGAGATCGTTGAGCACCGAAATGGTCTCGGCGCCTGTGGCCTCGGCAAGCGTCGGGCGATCGATTTCCCAGTCGATGTTGGTCAGGCGCCCCGCGCCGTCGCGCACCGGGCCGGCCACCGCGACGCAGGCGGCGTCGACCGTTGCGCCCTTTTCGGCAAGGTAATGCTTCAGGACAGCACCGATCCCGTCGTTCTCGGCATTGCGGTAGCGCATCACCGATCCTTCGATCAGCCTGCTGCCTTCGCAAAGCGCCACCCGGGTGTTCGTGCCGCCGATATCCGCCAGAACTGCCGTGCCGCCGCTGCTCATGATGCCTTACTCCGTTAGCGCTCTCGCCAGCGCGTGGTAAGAGGCTTTGGGCGTACGTTCAAGGGTGTCGAAGTCCACGTGGACCAGCCCGAAGCGTTTTTCGTAGCCGAGGCTCCATTCGTAATTGTCGAGCAGCGACCAGGCGAAATAGCCCTTCACCGGCGCACCGCCCGCGATGGCCTTGCGGACCTCGGCGAGATGGTCGTCGAGATAGGCGATGCGGTCCTGATCGTCCACGCCGCCGTCCACCAGGGGATCGGGCGCGGCCATGCCGTTCTCGGTGACGTAAAGCGGGATGTCGCCGGTGTATTCCCGCGCCATCCGGGTAAGGAACTGCGACAGGCCCTGCGGGTAGATTTCCCAGTCCATGAAGGTCTTGGGCAAAGGTCCTTCGACCTCTTCCAGCGAAGGCCAGGCCCCCTTGGTGGGAGAGATCACCTTGCGCGTGTAGTAATTCAGCCCGCACCAGTCGAGCTTCTGCGTGATCAGCCCGAAATCATCCTGCCAGTTCGAGGGCATATGCGGCTCGAGGCCATCGAGCACGATCTGCGGGTATTCGCCCTTGAACACGCCGCCGGTGAACCAGCGGTTGTAGATGCCATCGTAGAGTTCGGCGGCATGGCGGGCGTCGGGGGTGTCATTGTCGGGGCTCGACCATTCCATGTTGAAGACCCCGCCGAGGTTCTGCATGCCAAGCCCGCGCATCACCTCGATGGCGCGGCCATGGGCGAGCAGGACGTGGTGCATGGCACGGGCGGTGGCGCGGATGTCGCGCAGGCCGGGCGCGTGGAACCCCATGAAGTGCGACAGCCAGGCGACGCACCAGGGCTCGTTGATCGGCGCGACAGAATACATGCGGTCGCCGATGCGCTTCATCAGCACCTCGGTGAAGTCGCCGAACCAGCTCGCCACGTCCCGGTTGCGCCAACCCCCGAGATCGGCGAGCGGCGAAGGCAGCTCCCAGTGGTAGAGCGTGGCGCAGGGCTTGATGCCGCGCTCGAGCATGGCGTCGGTGAGCCGGTCGTAGAAGTCGAGCCCCTCTTGGTTCACCTGTCCGCGCCCCTCGGGAAGCACCCGCGCCCAGCTCGTGGAAAAGCGGTAGGCATCGAGCCCTGCGGCCTTCACCAGGTCGAGATCCTCCTGGTAGCGGTGGTAATGATCGCAGGCCCGGTCGCCGTTCTCGGCGCGCACGACATTGCCGGGCGTGGCGGCGAAATCATCCCAGTGGGTGCGGCCAGCGCCGCCAAAGGCATGGCCCTCGATCTGGTAGCTGGAGGTGGCGACGCCGAAGAGGAAATCCTCGGGAAAATCCTTGCGGGTGAACTGCATGGCTTGTCCTTGTCGATTCGAGGGAAAGGGGGGCTGAGGCTTGGAGAGGCCCAGTGGTTAGCGGGTGTCTTGCGGCACGGGGCCGGTGGAGCCACCGATGATGAGCTGCGCCTCAAGCAGGCGGGACTGCGCCGGACTCTCTGGATCGGCGATATGCGCCAGCAGCATCGCCGCGGCGATCCGCCCGGCCTCGTAGACCGAGGAACGCGTGGCGGTGAAGATCGGCACATCCGGCCCGTTGCGCAGGAAGCTCAGATCGTCGTCATGGGTGATCACCGAGATGTCGCGGCCCATCTCCAGCCCGGCGGCATGGATGGCGCGGCGGATGCCGATGGCGGCAATGACGGACGAGGTGATCATCGCCGTGGGCCGGTCGGGCAGGGCGAGCATGCGCGCGGCGCTCTCGAAGCCGTAGCTCTCGGTCATCTCGCCAGCGCTCAAGTGGCGGGGATCGACGGCCACGCCTCGCCCGGCCATCGCCTGTTCGAAGCCGACGCGGCGGCGGTAGGCGAAATCCATGAACTCGAGCCCGTTGATCAAGGCGATCCGGCGATGCCCGAGGTCCAGCAGGAAGTCGGTGGCACGCTGGAAGGCATGGGTGTTGTTCATGTCGACCCAGCTGTAGGGCATGTCGAGATCCGTGGCGCGTCCATGCACCACGAAGGGCAGGCCAAGCTGCCGCAGGAAGGGGATCCGCCCGTCCTTCATCGAGGGACCATGCACGATGATCCCGTCGACATTGCCCTTGGCCTTGAGCCGCCGGTAGTTCTCTTCCTCGTCGCGATCGCCGGTCATCGACAGGGTCATGTCGTATCCGGCCTTGACGTATTCATCCGATGCGCCAGCTATGAAATCACCGAACACAGGGTTCATCATCTGGTGCTGGTGCGAGAAGGGGATGACGTGGCCGATGGTCATGGCGCGCCCCGTCGCCAGCCCCTTCGCCCGTGCGTTCGGTGCATAGTTGAGCGCCTGCGCCGCCTCCATGACGCGCTTGCGGGTCTGCTCGTTGACCTCCGGATAGCCGTTGAGCGCGCGACTCACGGTGGTTTGCGAGAGATTAAGATGCGCGGCCAGTTGCTTGAGGTTCATCAGCGGTCTTCCAAAGCGCTTCGGTACCTTCCGACAGTAACGGCAAAACGGGGCGGTCGGGAAGACCCTTTGCAAAACGCCTAGATTAGCTGCAGTGCGGCATGTAATTTCCGATCACCTAGGCCATTGCATGATTGACAACAGGGGGGCAAACGCGTGAGGCTGCTCGTGGCTCAAAGCGCTTTGGGGTGAGGAGTGCCTCCAGCGCGTCCGAATTGACCACATCTCTCGCGGCCCTGGGAGCCGTGACAACACGGGAGGACTTTGACGACATGACCAAGCGAAACACACCCGTTCGCGGCACGCGCGCCATTCTCGGCTCGGTGGCGGCGTTGGCGCTCTGCGCGGGCGCAGCCCAGGCCGAGATGGTGTTCACCCCCGGCGAGGGCGATTTCAACTGGGACAGCCTCGACGCCTTCGCGGCCGAGCATGACCTGTCGGGCCAGACCCTGAGCATCTTCGGCCCCTGGCGCGGCGACGACCAGCAACTGGTCGAGACGGTGCTGGCCTACTTCGAGCAGGCTACCGGTGCCGATGTCAGCTATTCCTCGTCCGAGACCTACGAGCAGCAGATCGTCATCGACACCGAGGCGGGCAGCCCGCCCAACATCGCGATCCTGCCGCAGCCCGGCCTGATCGCCGACCTGGTGAAAAAGGGCTACGTCACCCCGCTTGGCGACGAGACCGCCGACTGGCTGCGCGAGAATTACGCCGCCGGCGACAGCTGGGTGAGCCTCGGCTCCTTCGAGGGCAAGGACGGCAGGCAGCTCTACGCCTTCCCCTACAAGATCGACGTGAAGTCGCTGGTTTTCTACGTCCCCGAGAACTTCGAGGATGCGGGCTACGATGTTCCCGAGACCATGGAGGATCTCAAGGCCCTGACCGAGCAGATCGCCGAGGAGGGCGAGACGCCCTGGTGCATCGGTCTGGGCTCGGGTGGGGCGACCGGCTGGCCGGCTACCGACTGGGTCGAGGATATGATGCTGCGCGTGCAGCCGCCCGAGGTCTATGACCAATGGGTGACCAATGAGGTCAAGTTCGACGATCCCAAGGTGATCGAGGCGATCGAGGAATTCGGCTGGTTCGCCAAGAACGACGCCTTCGTCAATGGCGGCGCCGGCGCAGTGGCCACCACCGACTTCCGCGAAAGCCCGGCGGGTCTCTTCGCCTCGCCGCCGCAATGCTACATGCATCACCAGGCCAGCTTCATCCCGACCTTCTTCCCCGAAGGCACCGAGATGGGCGTGGACGCGGATTTCTTCTACATGCCCGCCTATGCCGAGAAGGACCTCGGCCAGCCGGTGCTGGGTGCGGGCACGCTGGCGTTCATCACCAAGGACAGCGACGCATCGCGCGCCTTCATCGAGTTCCTGCAGACGCCCATCGCGCATGAGATCTGGATGGCGCAGTCGGGCTTCCTGACCCCCTACAAGGAAGCCAACGCAGAGCTCTACGGCAGCCCGCCGCTGAAGAAGATGGGCGAGATCCTTCTGGACGCGACCACCTTCCGTTTCGACGCCTCTGATCTCATGCCCGGCGCCGTCGGCGCAGGCAGCTTCTGGACCGGGATGGTCGATTACGTCGGCGGCAGGTCGGCCGAGGACGTGGCGACCGCGATCCAGAAAAGCTGGGACGCGAACAAGTAACTCGGGGTAAACTCGACGCGGGGCGCCGCCCTTCTAGGGAAGTTGCGGCGCCCCGAACGACTGCAAGCGACGGGGAGGACGTCATGCATCCGGCACTTCAGGCCGTATTGACCATCGTGATCGGGCTCGGCGGCTGCATCGGTTATTTCTGGCTATCGAACCAGCTGATCGACAAGGTTCTCTTCCCCGCCCGCGGCCCCAACATCGGCCGCAACATCCGCCGCGCCGAGATGATCCGGCCCTGGCTTTTTCTCTTTCCCGCGATCTTCGCGCTGGGGCTCTACCTGGCCTATCCCGTGGTGGCGACCTTCTGGCTGTCGCTGACCGACCGCAACCAGGGGGGCGCCTTCGTCGGGCTCGCCAACTACCAGCAGATGCTGCGCGAGGCGAAATTCTGGGAGGCGATCCGCAACAACATGCTCTGGCTGATCGTGGTGCCCGCCGCTTCGACCGGCTTCGGCCTGCTGGCGGCGCAGCTCACCGACCGCATCCGCTGGGGCAATCTCGCCAAATCTCTGATCTTCATGCCGATGGCGATTTCTTTCGTAGGCGCCTCGGTGATCTGGAAGCTGGTCTATGATTTCCGTCCGATCGGGCAGGAGCAGATCGGTATCCTCAACGCGGTCTGGGTCTGGCTCGGCGGCGAGCCGCAGACCTGGCTGACCATCACGCCGTGGAACAATTTCCTGCTGATGGTGGTGCTGGTCTGGATCCAGACGGGCTTTGCCATGGTGATCCTCGGCGCAGCGCTGCGCGGCATCCCCGAGGAGACGGTCGAGGCCGCCATCGTCGACGGTGCGAACCCGTTCCAGATCTTCTTCAATATCAAGGTGCCGCAAATCCGGTCGACCATCGTCGTGGTCTGGACCACGATCACCCTCGTGGTGCTCAAGGTCTTCGACATCGTGCTCGCCATGACCAATGGCCAGTGGCAGACGCAGGTTCTGGCCAACTACATGTATGACAAGCTTTTCCGCGCCTTCGACTGGGGCGTCGGCTCGGCCGCGGCGATGGTGATCATGCTGCTGGTCTCGCCGATCCTGGTGTGGAACGTGATCAACGCGCGCCGCGAGACGCGCTGAGGAGGGCGGAACATGGAAGGCATGGCAGGACAGAAATCGACCCTCACCTGGGCGGTCCACATCTCGGTGGCGCTGCTCGTGGCGCTCTGGCTCTTTCCGACGGTGGGCCTCTTGGTCTCGTCGTTCCGCACCGCCGAGCAGATCAGCAACTCGGGCTGGTGGTCGGCCTTCTCGGCGCAGAAGGGGCAGCTCCCGGCAATCCGGATCTCGGGCGAAGAGCGCGAAGAAGGCGGGCTCTACGTGATCGACGGCAACCTCTTCGGCAGTGCCGAAACCACGCTCTCGGCCTGGGGCACCTCGTCGCGCGAGCCCGAGGCCTACGAGCCGGACGCCGAAGTCGAGCTGCAGGATGGCTGGGCGCTGACAGTGGAGCAATCGGGCGATTTCCGCCTCACAGCGCCGCAGAGCTTCGAGGGCGAGCGCCTGCCACGGGTCTTTGCCACGGCCACGACACCACCCGAGTTCACGCTCGAGAACTACAAGAACGTGCTTTTCGGCACGACCGCGGGGGCAGGGGTCGGGCAGGCGTTTCTCAACACGCTGACCGTGTCGATCCCGGCGACGGTGATCCCGATCCTCGTCGCTGCCTTTGCCGCCTATGCGCTGGCCTGGATGGAATTCCCCGGCCGAGCGCTGCTGATCGCCGCGGTGGTGGCGCTGCTTGTCGTGCCGCTTCAGCTGGCGCTGATCCCGCTGCTGCAGCTGCACAACGCGATCGGCATCGGCAAGGGCTACCTCGGGGTCTGGCTGGCCCACACCGGCTTCGGGCTGCCGCTCGCCATCTACCTCTTGCGCAACTACATGGTCGGCCTGCCCAAGGACATCATCGAGAACGCCCGCGTCGACGGCGCGTCGGACTTCCAGATTTTCACCAAGATCGTGCTGCCGCTGTCTTTCCCGGCGCTGGCGAGCTTTGCCATCTTCCAGTTCCTCTGGACCTGGAACGACCTCTTGGTCGCGCTGGTCTTCCTTGGCACCGACGACGACCGGCTGGTGCTGACGGCGCGGCTGGTCAACCTGATGGGTTCGCGCGGCGGACAATGGGAGATCCTTGCAACCTCGGCCTTCGTGTCGATCGTGGTGCCGCTGGTTGTCTTCTTCGCGATGCAGAAATACCTCGTGCGCGGCCTGCTGGCAGGCTCCGTCAAGTGATCGAAAGACCCAATACATGAGCAAGAACACCCTTCCCGTGCCCTCGACCGAAGACCGCGACTGGTGGCGCGGCGCGGTGATCTACCAAGTCTATCCGCGCAGTTTTCAGGACAGCAACGGCGACGGCGTGGGCGATCTGCTCGGCATCTCGCGCCGGCTGCCGCACATTGCCTCGATGGGGGTCGACGCGGTCTGGATCTCGCCCTTCTTCCGTTCGCCGATGAAGGACTTCGGCTACGACGTCAGCGACTATTGCGACGTCGACCCGATGTTCGGCAGCCTCGCCGATTTCGACGTGCTGATCGAGACCGCCCACAAGCTCGGCCTGAAGGTGCTGATCGACCTCGTCATGTCGCACAGCTCTGACCAGCATCCCTGGTTCCAGGAGAGCCGCAGCTCCAAGGACAACCCGCGCGCCAATTGGTACGTTTGGGCCGACGCCAAGCCCGACGGCACGCCGCCGAACAACTGGCTGTCGATCTTCGGCGGCTCCGCCTGGCAATGGGACACCACGCGCTGCCAGTACTACCTGCACAACTTCCTCACCTCGCAGCCCGACCTCAACTTCCACGAGCCCGAGGTGCAGAAGACGCTGCTCGACGTGGCGGAGTTCTGGCTCGACCGCGGGGTCAACGGCTTCCGGCTCGATACGGTGAACTTCTACGTGCATGACGCCAAGCTGCGCGACAACCCGGCGCTGCCGCCCGAGCGGCGCAACCCGATCACTGCCCCGGCGGTGAACCCCTACACCTGGCAGGAACATCTCTACGACAAGACCCAGCCCGAGAACCTCGAATTCCTCGCCAAGCTGCGCAAGCTCATGGACCGCTACAACGCCGCCGCCGTGGGCGAAATCGGCGAGGACCTGCGGGGCCTCGAGGTGCTGGGCGAATACACCTCGGGCAATGATCACCTGCAGATGTCCTACGCCTTCGAGCTGCTGTCGCAGCGCGCACCGACCGCCGAATACGTCAAGGAGGTGATGGACAAGGTCGCCGAGGTGGCAGGCGGCGGTTGGGCCTGCTGGGCCTTTTCCAACCACGACGTCGAGCGCCATGTCACGCGCTGGGGTATCGGCGCCGCAGGGGCACGGCTCTACACCACGCTGATGATGTGCTTGCGCGGCTCGGCCTGCATCTATCAGGGCGAGGAACTTGCTCTGCCCGAGGCGGTGCTGGCCTTTGAGGATCTGCAGGATCCCT
The DNA here is from genome assembly GCF_003111685.1 of Alloyangia pacifica. NCBI lineage: Bacteria > Pseudomonadati > Pseudomonadota > Alphaproteobacteria > Rhodobacterales > Roseobacteraceae > Alloyangia > Alloyangia pacifica. Next base: position 1,491,765 of record NZ_CP022189.1, read on the forward strand.
ATGGCATCAGGTTCTGGCCAGCCTTCAAGGGCCGCGACGGCTGCCGCACGCCGATGGTCTGGGAGCCCGATGCCCACCACGGCGGCTTTTCCGAGGGCAAGCCCTGGCTGCCGGTGAGCCACGAACACCTGCGGATGACCGTCGAGGACCAGGAGAAGGACCCGGCGGCGATCCTGCATCACTACCGCCGTGCCATCGCCTTCCGCCACGCTCATGCGGCGCTGAGCAAGGGCGAGATCACCGATCTCACGGCCACCGGTAACGTGCTCAGCTTCCGCCGGGTGGCCGAAACTGAAGAGCTGTTCTGCGCCTTCAACATCGGTCCCGATCCGGCGGTGATCGACGCGCCGGCAGGCAAATGGCAGCAGGTCGGTGTCGAGCTCGGCTCGACCGGCACCGCGCCCGATGGCAAGTTCCACCTCGGGCCCTGGCAGCCCGCGCTGGCGTTGCGGATGTGATCGGCAGAAACGAAGGATAAGGGGAGGCGGAGACGATGGCAGACCTGAAACTCACCGATGTTGGCAAGGTGTACGGAGGCACCGTGGAGGTGCTGAAGAACATCGACCTGGATGTCACCGCAGGCGAGCTTGTCGTCTTCGTCGGCCCCTCGGGCTGCGGCAAGTCCACGCTGTTGCGGATGATCGCCGGGCTTGAGCGGATCACCGGCGGCACGCTCGAGATCGACGGCCAGGTGGTCAACGACGTGCCCCCGGCGCAGCGCGGCATCGCCATGGTGTTCCAGAGCTACGCGCTCTATCCGCATATGACCGTGCGCGACAACATGTCCTTCGCCCTGCAGATCGCCAAGAAGAGCAAGGCCGAGATCGCCGAGGCCGTCGAGCGCGCCGCGAAGATGCTGCAGCTCGAACCCTACCTCGACCGCCTGCCCAAGGCGCTCTCGGGTGGTCAGCGCCAGCGCGTCGCCATCGGCCGGGCCATCGTGCGAGATCCCAAGGTGTTTCTCTTCGACGAGCCGCTCTCGAACCTCGACGCGGCGCTGCGCGTGGCGACGCGGATCGAGATCGCCCAGCTCAAGGAGAAGCTGCCCGACCGCACGATGATCTACGTGACCCACGACCAGGTCGAGGCAATGACCCTGGCCGACCGCATCGTCGTCCTTGCCAACAAGGGCATCGCGCAGGTTGGCTCGCCGCTGGAGCTCTACGAGACGCCCAACAGCGAGTTCGTCGCGCAGTTCATCGGCTCGCCGGCGATGAACATGCTGTCTGGCGAAGTCACCGGCACCGGCGCGCAGACCACCGTCAGGCTGCAGACCGGCGGCACCGCGGTCTCGGACGTGGCCACCCGCGAGTCGGACATGGGTCTTCAGGTGAACGTCGGCATCCGCCCCGAGGATTTCACCGAGGCAACGGCCACGCCGGTGTTCACTGGCAAGGTCGCGCTGACCGAGGCGCTCGGCGAGGTGACCCTGCTGCACTTCGAGCCGCAGCCCGGCTGCAAAGAGGCGGTGATCGCCAAGCTTCCCGGCATCCATCAAGGCTTGCGCGGCACCGAGGTCGGGCTGAGCGCCGATCCCGCGAAGGTGCATCTCTTCTCTGAAGGCATCTCGTTGCGCTACCGCTGAGCGGTGCAAGAGCCCTCGACGGCTCTTGCAACCCGCTTCGAAGAGAGACGCTCCCGCCCGGCGCGCGGATGAGGTATCGTGCAAAGGCGCATTCCCGCCCTGCATGTTCTTATTAAGTTCTCATTTACCCATTGCGATCCGGGGCGTTTGGCCTATGTGTAGGAGCGTTCCTTTCCCGAGGGTCTCATGCCAGAGCTGAAGCAGATCGAAGTGCGCGGCGCGCGCGAGCACAATCTCAAGAATATCGACGTCGACATCCCGCGCGACGAGTTGGTGGTGATCACCGGCCTGTCGGGGTCGGGCAAGTCTTCGCTCGCCTTCGACACAATCTACGCCGAGGGCCAGCGGCGGTATGTCGAGTCGCTCTCGGCCTACGCGCGGCAGTTCCTCGACATGATGGAAAAGCCCGATGTCGATCACATCGCCGGCCTCTCGCCGGCGATCTCCATCGAGCAGAAGACCACCTCGAAGAACCCGCGCTCGACGGTCGGCACGGTCACCGAGATCTACGACTACCTGCGCCTTCTCTTCGCCCGCGTCGGCACGCCCTACAGCCCCGCCACCGGCCTGCCCATCGAGGCGCAGCAGGTGCAGGACATGGTCGACCGCGTGATGGCGCTGGAGGAGGGGACGCGCGGCTACCTGCTCGCGCCGATCATCCGCGACCGCAAGGGCGAGTACCGCAAGGAATTCCTCGAGCTGCGCAAGCAGGGCTTCCAGCGGGTGAAGGTCGATGGGCAGTTCTACGAACTCGACGAGCCGCCCACGCTCGACAAGAAGTTCCGCCACGACATCGACGTGGTGGTCGACCGCATCGTCGTGCGCGAAGGGCTCGAGACGCGTCTTGCCGACAGCTTCCGCACTGCGCTCGATCTGGCCTCGGGCATCGCCGTTCTGGAAACCGCGCCGCGCGAAGGCGAGGGGGATCCCGAGCGGATCACCTTCTCGGAAAACTTCTCCTGCCCGGTCAGCGGCTTCACCATCTCCGAGATCGAACCGCGCCTGTTCTCCTTCAACGCCCCCGTGGGCGCCTGCCCGGAGTGCGACGGCCTCGGCGTCGAGCTGTTCTTCGACGAGCAGCTGGTGGTGCCCGATGTGACGCTGAAGGTCGCCGACGGCGCCATCGCGCCCTGGCGCAAGGGCAAATCGCCGTACTTCCTGCAGACCATCGAGTCGATCGCCAAGCACTATGGCTTCAACAAGAACGCCCGCTGGAAGGACCTGCCGCAGAAGGTGCAGGACGTCTTCCTTCATGGCTCTGGCAAGGAAGAAATCCCCTTCCGCTATGACGAGGGCGGCCGCGTCTACCAGGTGACCCGTGCCTTCGAGGGCGTGATCCCCAACATGCAGCGCCGCTACCGCGAAACCGACAGCGCCTGGGTGCGCGAGGAGTTCGAGCGTTACCAGAACAACCGCCCCTGCGGCGCCTGTGGCGGCTACCGCCTGCGGCCCGAAGCGCTGGCGGTAAAGATCGGCTCGGCCAAGAAGGACACGCTGCTGCACGTCGGCCAGGTGGTGCAGATGTCGATCCGCGAGGCGCACGACTGGATCGAGACCGTGCCCGAGGCGCTCTCGGGACAAAAGAACGAGATTGCCCGCGCCATCCTCAAGGAGATCCGCGAACGGCTCGGCTTCCTCAATAACGTCGGCCTCGAATACCTGACCATGTCCCGCGCGGCGGGGACACTCTCGGGCGGCGAGAGCCAGCGGATCCGGCTCGCGAGCCAGATCGGCTCGGGGCTGACCGGTGTTCTCTACGTGCTGGACGAGCCCTCGATCGGGCTGCATCAACGCGACAACGACCGGCTCATCGGCACGCTGAAGTCTCTGCGCGACCAGGGCAACACGGTCATCGTGGTCGAGCATGACGAGGACATGATCCGCCAGGCAGATTACGTCTTCGACATCGGCCCCGGCGCCGGGGTGCACGGCGGGCAGGTGGTCAGCAAGGGCACGCCGCAGATGATCTCGGACGATCCCGCCAGCCTCACCGGCCAGTATCTCGCCGGCACCCGCGAGATCGCGGTCCCGACGGAGCGGCGCAAGGGCAACGGCAAGATGCTCAAGGTGGTCAAGGCGACCGGCAACAACCTCAAGGAGGTGACTGCCGAGTTTCCCTTGGGCAAGTTCGTCTGCGTTACCGGCGTCTCGGGGGGCGGCAAGTCGACGCTGACCATCGAGACGCTCTACAAGAACGCCGCTATGCGGCTCAACGGCGCGCGCGAGACCCCGGCCCCCTGCGAGACGATCAAGGGCTTCGAGTATCTCGACAAGGTCATCGACATCGACCAGCGCCCGATCGGCCGCACGCCGCGTTCGAACCCGGCCACCTACACGGGTGCGTTCACCCCGATCCGCGACTGGTTCGCGGGCCTGCCCGAGGCCAAGGCGCGCGGCTACAAGCCCGGGCGCTTCAGCTTCAACGTCAAGGGCGGGCGCTGTGAGGCCTGCCAGGGCGACGGCGTTATCAAGATCGAGATGCACTTCCTTCCCGACGTCTACGTCGAATGCGAGACCTGCAAGGGCCAGCGCTACAACCGCGAAACGCTGGAGATCAAGTTCAAGGGCAAAAGCATCGCCGATGTGCTTGATATGACAGTGGAAGAGGCGCAGGAGTTCTTCCAGTCGGTGCCCTCGATCCGCGAGAAGATGGACGCGCTCATGCGGGTCGGCCTGAGCTACGTGAAGGTGGGCCAGCAGGCGACCACTCTCTCGGGCGGCGAGGCGCAGCGAGTGAAGCTGTCGAAGGAACTGGCGAAACGCTCGACGGGCCGCACGCTCTACATCCTTGACGAGCCGACCACGGGCCTGCACTTCGAGGATGTGCGCAAACTGCTCGAGGTGCTGCACGAGCTGGTCGAGCAAGGCAACACGGTGGTGGTGATCGAGCACAATCTCGATGTCATCAAGACCGCCGACCATATCATCGACATCGGCCCCGAGGGCGGTGATGGAGGCGGCGAAATCGTGGCCACGGGCACCCCCGAGGAGGTGGCCGAGGTTGGGCGCTCGCACACCGGGCATTACCTCAAGCCGATGCTGCGGACGGGCAGGGTCGCGGCGGAATAGGCGCGCGGAGCGCAGGGCGCGTCGATGCGTCCTTGAAATGAAAAAAGGACCGGTCGCCGTCAGAAGCGCCGGTCCTTTTTACGTCGGTGTGGAAGGATCTAGGGTCGGGTGCGGGGGGCGCGCCCCTCGGCGCCGGCTTACTTCGCCAGTTGGGCGATGCCGCCGATGATGTCGAGCACGGCGCCGGTGTCCGGGTCGACGCGGTAGACGTAGTCGTCGACGTTGTAATAGGTTCGGCGCGGATCGAGCTGGTAGCGGCCCGGATCGCGGATCACGATGTAATTGTCGCGGATCCGCTCGCCGCGGTCATAGCGGTGGATGTGGATCGCGTCGTGGTCGCGGTCGCGATCACCATGGTGCTTGCCAATCTTCTTGTACTGGCCCGGCGGCATGCAGGCCGCGTTCTTCTTGGCAAGACCCGGTGGGCATCCCTTGGGGGCGGCGCTGGCGGCCATGGGGGCGGCGAGGGCGGCAGCCGAAAGGGCCGCGAGGGTGAGGGTACGTAACATGCTGCTCTCCTGTACGTGGTGCGGAGTTATACGCAGAGAACGCGCGCTGCCGCCGCATCGGTTCCGAAAAATCCCGCGCCGCCAGCGGGTTTCCGCCATGTCCTCAGGTGCTCCAGCCGGGCTTGCGCTTTTCCAGGAACGCCGTGATGCCCTCGTCGGTGTCGCGGTCGAGCATGTTCTCGACCATCACCTGGCCGGCCAGCGCATAGGCCGCGTCCAGCGGCAGCTCGGCCTGCGCGTAGAACGCCTCCTTGCCGATCCTCACCGCGTGCGGCAGCTTCGAGGCGACGCTTTCCGCCAGCGCCTGCGTCGCGGCGGCCAGCTCGGCCTCGGGGACAACGCGGTTGACGAGCCCCAGGGTCTGCGCCTCGGCGGCGGGAATGAAACGGCCCGTGGTGAGCAGCTCGAAGGCCTGCTTGCGCGGCAGGTTGCGGCTCAGCGCCACCATGGGCGTCGAGCAAAAGAGCCCGATGTTGACCCCGTTGACGGCGAAGCGCGCATCTTCGGCAGCCACGGCCATGTCGCAGCTCGCGACCAGCTGGCAGCCGGCGGCGGCGGCGATGCCGTGCACCTGCGCGATGACCGGCTGGGGCAGGCGGGTGAGGCCGGTCATCACCCGTTCGCAGCGCTCGAAGAGATCGGCGAAATAGGCGGCCCCCTTGTCCTCTGCCTGCCGTCCGGCCTGCATCTCGCGCAGGTCGTGCCCGGCGCAGAACACCTTGCCCGCGCCCGAGATGACCACCGCGCGGATTGTCTCGTCCTGACAAAGCGCGTCGATCTGCGCCTGCAAAGCCGCCAGCATCGCGTCCGACAGCGGGTTCAGCCGCTCCGGCGCGTTCAGCCGCAGGTGGGCCACCGGCCCGGTGTCGTGACGTTCCAGAATTGCCATCTTGTTCTCCTCCATCCTCGCGGGCAGCCTAGCCAGCGGAGAAGAGGGGCGAAAGAGGCGGGAGGTCGCATGGCGCTGCAGTTCACCATTCCGGAGATGACCGGATTCCTGAGGGAGGTCTTTCCGCAGATCGAGGGCATGTTCGCCATCGACCGCATGGACGAGGAAATGCTCGTGATGCGGCTGATCGTGGACGAGCAGCACTTGCGGCCCGGCGGCACGGTCTCGGGGCCGTCGATGTTCGCGCTGGCGGATGTGGCGGCCTACGTGGCGACCATGGCGCGGATCGGGCGCGAGGCGCTCACGGTGACCACCCATTGCTCGATCGATTTCATGCGCAAGCCCGAGGCCGGGCGGGACCTGCTGGCCGAGGCGCGGGTGCTGAAGCTGGGTCGCAGCCTCAGCGTGACCGACGTGCTGCTCTATTCAGAGCACTCGGACGATCCGGTCGCCCACGCCTCGCTGACCTACGCCATTCCGCCGAGGCGCTGAGGCCTCTCAGCGCGGCTCGGGAAAGGCCAGACCGGCATCGGCGGCGCAGGCGCGGATGCGGGTGAGCACCTCGTCGGGCAAGGCGATGCCGTCGCGGCGCGCCCTGTCGGCCGCGACCGCCGCGCGGTCGCCGGGGATGCGCACCGGGCGCGCCTCGTCGATCGGGCGGCTGGCGCGGCAGGCCTCGCTCAGATGTTCGACCTGTGCCACGAACGCCTCGCGACCGCCAAAGGCCGCGGGGTCCATCACCTGCAGGAAGACATTTGCTCCCCAGCGGGTCGGGGACTCGACTCGGCCATGGCCGGCGAGCGCCTGGGTCAGCATCTCGACCATCAGGCCCATGGCAAAGCCCTTGTGGCCATGATCCGCCCCGCCCACCGGCAGGATCGAGCCCTTTGGGGTCTGGTTGATGACCGTGGGGTCGGTGGTGGCGTGACCGTCTCCGTCCAGCATCCAGGGGTGGGCGAACTCGGTGCAGGAATTGATGTGCTCACGCACCTTCGACAGCGTGGTGATCGAGGCGCAGGTGTCGATGAGCACCGGGTGGTCCTTGCCGGGATAGCCCACCGCCCAAGGGTTTGGGGTGAGCAGCGGCTCGCAGCCGCCGTAGGGGGCGACCCATTGACCCGAGGGATCGGAGGTGGCGATATAGCACACGTAGCCCTTTTCGGCGGCGATCCGGGTCAGCGCCGAGAGGCAGCCGATGTGATGGCTGCGGCGGATCGCCATGGCGGCCATGCCATACTCGGCGGCGCGCGTCATGCAGGTCTGCAGCGCCTGGGTCATGACCCAGTGGCCGGGCAGGTAGTTGCCATCCCAGAGCAGGCAAACCCCTTTGTCGGAGAGCACCTCATGCGTGCCCTCCTTGGTCATCAGGTCCTTGGCCAGCTCGGGCAGGTAGTAGGAGACCATCGAGATGCCATGGGTGGTGACGCCGATCTCGTCCGTCTGGATCAGCAGTTCGGCGACGGTCTCGGCCTTGTCGGGCGGCAGGCCGGCGCCAGCCAGCAGGTCTCGGGCGAGGGCGAAGAGGGCGGTGCGGTCATAGGTCTGGGTCATAGGTGTCTTGTCGTGCGGGTCTGACGCAGCGTCAATCTCCCAATTGCGACCGGCACGATTTTTCTCGCGACTGCGGAGGCATGCCCGGCCTGCGCCGCCTCACACGGGGGTTGCGAAGTTGCGCAATCGGCGCGATCCTCCGCTCGGAACACGCAATGCCGCGACCGGGCATGGAGGGGGACCGGCTGCGCCTTTGGTCTGATGGGCGCGGCGTACCTTCCTGTGGGTCTGGGAGCCGCAAGAGAGGACATAGACCATGCAGATGAGCGATACCCGGGTGATCAAGGCCCCGCGCGAGGTGGTTTGGGCCGCGATCCTGAATCCCGAGGTGCTTAAGGCCTGCGTGCCCGGCTGCACAGAGCTGACCGGCACCCCCGAAGAGGGCTTCGAGGCGACAGTGGTCCAGAAAGTCGGCCCGGTGAAGGCCACCTTCAAGGGGACGGTGACCCTGTCGAATATGACCGAACCCGAGGCGGTGACCCTCACGGGCGAGGGCAAGGGCGGCGCGGCGGGCTTCGCCAAGGGCGGGGCGGACGTGCGCTTTGCCGAGGTCGATGAGGGCACCGAGCTCAGCTACGATGTCGACGCCAAGGTCGGCGGCAAGCTGGCGCAGCTCGGCAGCCGGATCATCGACGGCTTCGCCAAGAAGATGGCCGACCAGTTCTTCACCAACCTGCAGGACGCGGTCGAGGGCCCGAGCGACGCCGAGGCTGCGCCAGAGGCCGAAGGCGCGGCCGGTGAAGAGGGCAAGAAGAAAGGCTGGTTCAAGCGGATGGTCTCGGGCTGACGCCCGTGCCACAGTGCAACCAACCGAAAACCGATCAGTCATCCCAGGGAGGGAACGTATGACCAAGGTAACGATGACGGTGAACGGCAAAGCTGTCAGCAAGGAGGTCAGGGGCAACATGCTCATGACCGAGTTCCTGCGCGACGAGCTGCATCTGACCGGCACCCATGTCGGCTGTGACACCTCGCAATGCGGCGCCTGCAATATCCACGTCAACGGCGAGACCGTGAAGGGCTGCACGATCTTCGCCGCCGAATGCGACGGCGCCGAGGTGGGCACCATCGAGGGGCAGGCCAATGCCGACGGCTCGCTGAATGTGATCCAGCAAGCCTTTCAGGACCACCACGGTCTGCAGTGCGGCTTCTGCACGCCGGGCATGGTGATGTCGGCGGCAACGCTGCTGAGGGATAATCCCAAGCCCACTGAGGCCGAGATCCGGCACTACCTCGAGGGCAACATCTGCCGCTGCACCGGCTACCACAACATCGTCAAGGCGATCATGGCGGCCAGCGGGCAGGACGTGAGCACCATCGCCGCCGAGTGAGCGCGGCGGAGCGGGCCCTGAGGTGGCCCCGCACATCCACGAAGATCTGCGAATGATCCGATGGCGGTTGGGAGGCCGCCCGCGGAACAGGGAGGACCGGCGGCGAGCGAATCCCGCCGGGTGGAGAGTTCGAGGCGGGCCGGGCGCGGCCCATGCCCGCCGGCATATCAGGGAGGAGACCCCATGCCGAAGGATCATGGCATCGGAGCGGCTCAGAAGCGGCGCGAAGACGTGCGCTTCCTGACCGGAGCCGGGAAATATACCGACGACATCAACGTCTACGGGCAGACCTACTGCCACTTCCTGCGCTCGGACGTGGCGCATGGCAAGATCACCAGCCTCGACATCAGCGCCGCCGAGGCGATGCCTGGTGTGGTGCGGATCTTCACCGGCAAGGACTTCGATGGCATCGGCGGGCTGCCCTGCGGCTGGCAGGTGACCGACAAGAACGGCGATCCGATGAAGGAGCCGCCACATCCGGTGCTCGCGCAGGGCAAGGTCCGCCACGTCGGCGATCCGATTTGCGCGGTGATCGCCGAGACCCTCGACCAGGCCCGCGACGCCGCCGAGGCGATCGAGCTGGGAATCGAGGAACTGCCCGCCGTGGTCGACATGCGCGCGGCGCTCGAGAGCGGCTCGGCAAAGGTGCACGACGATCTGGCGGACAACCTCTGCTACGACTGGCAGTTTGGCTCGGATCAGGCGGCGGTGGACGCGGCCTTCGCCGAGGCCGCCCATGTGACGACGCTGGAGCTGGTGAACAACCGCCTCGTGGCCAACCCGATGGAGCCGCGCGTCGCGCTGGCCGAATACGCCCGCGCCAACGACGAGAGCACGCTCTACACCACGTCGCAGAACCCGCATGTGATCCGCCTGCTGATGGGCGCCTTCGTGCTGGGCATCCCCGAGCACAAGCTGCGGGTGGTCGCCCCCGACGTGGGGGGCGGCTTCGGCACCAAGATCTTCCATTATGCCGAGGAGGCCTTTGTTACCTTCGCCGCGCGGCAGATCAACCGGCCGGTCAAATGGACTGCGACCCGCTCCGAGGCCTTCATGTCCGACGCGCATGGCCGCGATCACGTCACCAAGATCGAGCTTGCGCTGGATGCCGAGAACAATTTCACCGGCATCCGCACCGACACGCTGGCCAATATGGGCGCCTACCTGTCGACCTTCGCCAGCTCGGTGCCGACTTGGCTGCACGGCACGCTGATGGCCGGCAACTACAAGACCCCGGCGATCCAGGTCAACGTCAAGGCGGTGTTCACCAACACCGTGCCGGTCGACGCCTATCGCGGCGCGGGCCGCCCCGAGGCGACCTTCCAGCTCGAGCGACTGGTGGACAAGGCGGCGCGCGAACTGGGCGTCGATCCGATCAAGCTTCGCCGGCAGAACTTCATCGACAGCTTCCCCTATGCGACCCCGGTGGCGGTGGAATACGACACCGGCAACTACGTCGCGACCATGGACAAGATGGAAGAGATGATCGACATCCCCGGCTTCGCCGCGCGCCGTGCCGAGAGCGAGGCGAAGGGCAAGCTGCGGGGCCTTGGCGTGAACTGTTACATCGAGGCCTGCGGCATCGCGCCGTCGAACCTCGTGGGCCAACTCGGCGCGCGGGCAGGGCTCTATGACGCGGCGACGGTGCGGGTGAACGCCACCGGCTCGATCTCGGTCATGGTCGGCGCGCACAGCCACGGGCAGGGGCATGAGACCGCCTTCCCGCAGGTGGTCGCCGACATGCTCGGCATCGACGAGAGCATGATCGACATCGTCCATGGCGATACGTCGAAAATTCCCTTTGGCATGGGCACTTACGGCTCGCGCAGCCTTGCGGTCTGCGGGTCGGCCATGGTCCGCGCCACAGAGAAGATCATCAACAAGGCCAAGAAGATCGCGGCTCATCTGATGGAGGCCTCGGAGGGCGACATCGAGCTCAAGGACGGCATGTTCACCGTCGCGGGCACCGACAAGTCGGTGGCCTGGGGCGATGTCACGCTGGCCGCCTACGTGCCACACAACTACCCGCTCACCGAAATCGAGCCCGGGCTGGAAGAGACCGCCTTCTACGATCCGGCGAACTTCACCTATCCTGCCGGCGCCTATGCTTGCGAGGTGGAGGTCGACCCCGAGACCGGCAAGGTCACGATCGAGCGTTTTGCCGCCGCCGATGATTTCGGCAATGTGGTCAACCCGATGATCGTCGAGGGCCAGGTGCATGGCGGTCTCGCGCAGGGGATCGGCCAGGCGCTCCTCGAGAACTGCGTCTACGACGCCGACGGCCAGCTGCTGTCGGCCAGCTACATGGATTACGCCATGCCGCGGGCCGGCGACGTGCCCTTCTACATGGTGGACCACAGCTGCGCGACTCCCTGCACCCACAACCCGCTGGGGGTGAAAGGCTGCGGCGAGGCCGGGGCCATCGGCTCGCCGCCCGCCGTGGTCAATGCGGTGCTCGACGCGCTGAACCATGCGGGGCATGACGTGGCGCATATCGACATGCCCGTTTCACCGCACCGAGTCTGGAAGGCGATGCAGGGATGACCCTTTGCCCCGGCGCAGGTGCTTGCATCTTGCGCTGGGGAGGGCGAGTATTCGACGAAATATGAAGGGGATGAGGGGTGCCGAACCGCCCCGGCCCCTTCCGCAGGAGGACGACGATGTACAGCTTTGACGTTGTAAGACCCAAGAGCGTGGCGGATGCCGTGGCCGCGCTCGGAGAGGAAGAGGCTCAGGCGCTCGGGGGCGGGCAGACGCTGATCCCCTCGCTGAAGCAGCGGCTCGCGGCCCCCTCCGTTCTGGTGAGCCTTGCCGCCATAGACGAGATCAAGGGCGTGTCGCAAGAGGGCGGCACCGTGACGATCGGCGGCGGCACCACCCACGGCACCGTCGCACGCGAGGTGGCCTCGAGCTACCCGGCGCTGGCGGCCATGGCGGGCAATATCGGTGACCCTGCGGTGCGCAATCGCGGCACGGTCGGCGGCAGCCTTGCCAACAACGATCCGGCGGCCTGCTACCCGGCGGCGGTGCTGGCCTCGGGCGCGACGGTCGTGACCAGCAATCGCGAGATCGCGGCGGACGACTTTTTCGACGGGCTGTTCACCACTGCCCTCGAGGAGGGAGAGATCATCACCGCGGTCAGGTTCCCGATCCCCGAGAAGGCTGCCTATATCAAGTTCGAGCAGCCTGCATCGCGCTTTGCACTGGTGGGTGTGTTCGTCGCCAAGTTCGCGGATGGCGTGCGGGTGGCGGTGACCGGCGCCTCGGAAGACGGCGTGTTCCGCTGGACCGAGGCCGAGGCGGCGCTTTCGGGCGACTTCTCTGCCGCGGCGCTCGAGGGGCTTGCGGTGACGGCCGACGGGCTGATGAACGACCTGCACGGCTCGGCGTCCTATCGTGCCCACCTGATCGGCGTGCTCACCAAGCGGGCCGTCGCGCAGGCGTAACCACGCGCGAGGATCACGTCAGGCGCCCTCCGGCAAACCCGGGGGGCGGTTTCTCGGTATAACGGCAGCGCACTGGCTACCGCGCCAGCGCCAGCAGCCCCTCGACGTCAAGATGCGCCTCCATGTGCTCCGCCAGCGCGTCGAGCACGCCGTCCACCTTTGCCTCGTACCGGACATCGCTGCGCGCCACACCAAGACCTTCGAGCCAGGCGCTGCGGAAGGCGTCATCGGCGAAGAGCCCGTGCAGGTAGCTGCCGCTGATCCGCCCGTCCTGCGAGATCGCGCCATCGGGGGATCCGTCGATGATGGCAAAGGGGCGGGTGCAATCAGGACCCTCGGTGCGGCCAATGTGGATCTCGTATCCCTCCAGCGACAGGCCGCTGGCGGCATGACGCGCGCGCACACGGCTGAGGCGTTTGTCGGCGGTCATCACCGTGCTCACCTCGAGAAGGCCAAGGCCCGGATCGCTGCCTGCCGGCCCCTCGATGCCCTCGGGATCCGAGATGCTGCGGCCAAGCATCTGGTAGCCGCCGCAGATCCCCAGCACATGCCCTCCGCGCCGCACATGCGCGGCAAGATCGACGTCCCAGCCCTGCGCCCGCAAGAAGGCGAGATCGCCGCGGGTCGACTTGCTGCCCGGCAGGATCACCAGGTCCGTGTCGCCGGGGATCACCTCGCCCGGGCCGATCATCGACAGGGAAACGCCCGGCTCCTGCGCCAGCGGGTCGAGGTCGTCAAAGTTGGCGATGCGCGAAAGCGCGAGACAGACCACCTTGAGTCCATGGTCTCGCGACCGGCGCGGCAGGTCGAGCGCGTCCTCGGCAGGCAGGAGGTGGGCCTCGCGGAACCATGGCAGCACGCCGTAACCGCGCCATCCCGTCGTCTTTTCGATCAGGGCGTAGCCATCATCGAAAAGACGAGGATCACCGCGGAACTTGTTGATCAGGAAGCCTTTCACCAGCGCCGCATCCTCGGGGTCGACGACCGCCTGCGTGCCCACCACCTGCGCGATCACACCGCCGCGGTCGATGTCGCCGGCCAGCACCACGGGCACGTCCGCGGCCCGGGCAAAGCCCATGTTGGCGATGTCGCGGGCGCGCAGGTTGACCTCAGCGGGGCTTCCTGCGCCTTCGACCAGCACCAGTTCATGCGCGGCCTTCAACCGCTCGAAACTCTCGAGCACGCCCGCCATGAGCCGCTCGCGCAGCCCGCCGTAGTCACGCGCCTGCGTGGTGGCGATGCGCTTGCCCTGCAGGATCACCTGCGCACCCATGTCGGTTTCGGGCTTCAGCAGTACAGGGTTCATGTCGGTCACCGGCTCGATCCCGCAGGCCCGCGCCTGCAGCGCCTGCGCCCGGCCGATCTCGCCGCCATCCGCGGTGACTGCGGCGTTGTTCGACATGTTCTGCGGCTTGAAGGGCGCGACCTTGATCCCGCGGCGCAGCGCGGCGCGGCAGAGCCCCGCGACCAGCATCGACTTGCCGACGTTCGAGCCGGTGCCCTGCACCATCAAAGCGGGCATGGGTGGCCTCCGTCGCAGCGGGAAAGGTCAGTGAAAATCATGGTGCCTGCCGTCCTGTATCGGCACCTGTCATGCCATCGCGCCGGCCCGGGGACCAGCGGCAATGCGAGCTCAGGAGCGGGCGATGTAGCGGTCGCGTCGATGGTTTATCGCGATCAGCGCGTTGAGGATGACGGCCCCCAGCAACGACCAGAGAACCTGCATCGGCGCGAAGAAGAGGAAAGACGACGCGAAGACCAGCAGGTCGAAGCCGAGCTGGGTCCAGCCCGCCTTGATCCCCCGCGTGTCCTGCAACCAGAGCGCCACGATGCCGACCCCGCCCAGCGTCGCGCCGTGACGGAACAGCGAGAGCAGGCCGATCCCGGCGCAAACCCCGAAGAGCGCGGCGGCCAGCGGCGGCGCGACCTCGACGTGCAGGCCAAGCGGGAGCAGGTCCACCATGCTCGACATCAGCGCCACCGAGAAGAAGCTCTTGACTGTGAACCGCCAGCCGAGCTGCTTCACCGCCAGGACGTAGAAGGGCGCGTTCAGGAGGAAGAACAGCAGGCCGAAGCGGATGCCCGTGGGCTCGCCCAAGACCAGTGCGAGGCCGGCGATCTGCCCGGTGAACAGTCCCGAAGCACGTAGGAACTGGATCCCAAGGGCGACCAGCGTGGTGCCGACGAGGATGCCGTGGACGTCTTCCCACAGCGTATGGCGATTAGGAGGGGGGCTGTCGAGTAGGAGCATGGGGCAGAGATGCTGACCTTTATGCGCCAGGTCAAGAGGGCATTCGCTGCAGCGCAGCGTCAGCGGCGCGCTGTGCCCGAAAAAGAGGCGGAAACGAAATGGGCCGATCCCTTAGGACCGGCCCGAAGTTCATGAACTTGCAAACCTGTTTCAGGCCGCGCCAAGCGCCTTGTTGAGGTTTTCGTCGACCTTCTCGAGGAAGCCCATTGTGGTGAGCCACTTCTGATCCGGTCCCACGAGCAGCGCGAGGTCCTTGGTCATCCAGCCCGATTCCACGGTCTGCACGACCACCTTCTCGAGCGTCTCTGCGAAGGTCATCAGCTGCGCGTTGGCATCGAGCTTGGCGCGGTGCTTGAGACCGCCGGTCCAGGCGAAGATCGACGCGATGGAGTTGGTCGAGGTCGCCTGGCCCGCCTGGTGCTGACGGTAGTGGCGGGTGACGGTGCCATGCGCCGCCTCGGCCTCGACGATCTTGCCATCGGGGGTCATCAGCTGCGAGGTCATCAGCCCGAGCGAGCCGAAGCCCTGCGCCACGGTGTCCGACTGCACGTCGCCATCGTAGTTCTTGCAGGCCCAGACGAAGCCGCCGTTCCACTTCATGGCGCAGGCCACCATGTCGTCGATCAGCCGGTGCTCGTACCAGATCTTCTTCTTCTTGAACTCGGCCTCGAACTCCTCTTCGTAGACCTTCTGGAAGAGGTCCTTGAAGCGGCCGTCATAGGCCTTGAGGATGGTGTTCTTGGTCGACAGGTACACCGGCCAACCCATCATCAGCCCGTAGTTGAACGAGGCGCGGGCGAAGTCGATGATCGAGCTGTCGAGGTTGTACATCGCCTGGTAAACGCCGGCGGAGGGGGCCTGGTAGACCTCCTTCTCGATCACCGTGCCATCCTCGCCCACAAATTTCATCGTCAGCGTACCGGCGCCGGGGAAGGTGAAATCGGTGGCCTTGTACTGGTCGCCGAAGGCGTGGCGGCCGATGACGATGGGCCGCGTCCAGCCGGGCACCAGGCGCGGCACGTTGCGGCAGATGATCGGCTGGCGGAACACCACGCCGCCGAGGATGTTGCGGATGGTGCCATTGGGCGAGCGCCACATCTTCTTGAGGCCGAATTCCTCGACCCGCGCCTCGTCCGGGGTGATCGTGGCGCATTTCACCGCGACGCCGATCTCGCGCGTTTTCTCTGCCGCGTCGATGGTGATCTGGTCCTCGGTGCGGTCGCGCTCCTCGATGCCGAGATCGTAGTAGAGCAGATCGACGTCGAGGTAGGGCAGGATAAGTTTCTTCTTGATGAAGTCCCAGATGATCCGGGTCATCTCGTCCCCGTCCATTTCGACGATGGGGTTCTCGACCTTGATCTTCGACATGGGTGTCCCTTTCGCTGGCTGAGTCGGCTGCGCCGCATGTAGCGCGTTTCCCGTGGCGGGGAAAGGTTTGTATGCAACCGTATACCGCGACGTCGCTCAATTCATCGTATTTTCCGCGTGCATATAGCAAGATCGAAAGCCATCGCCTCATATGCAGGCGTCATGAAACAGAAAGCTGAGGATTTCATGACCGCGCTTCTGCTGGCCTTCGTGCTCTGTATCCACTTCGGCGCCGGGCTCTTCGTGGTCTTCGGCCCCGCCACCGTGTCGCAGGGGGCGCCCCCGCGGCCACGCCCGCGATCTGGCGCGCGACATGGCGGTGTTTTGGCTTGCGGCGGGCGTCAGGGCCGCACCCGAGGGGGCGCTGGCTCAGCGGTCCGCGCGTGCCTCGAGCCGCTTGAGCCGCAGCATCAGCAGGAAGGCCAGGCTGACCTCGACGAAGACACCACAGGCCAGCGGCAGCGGGGTGCCGTCGAACATCAACCCCACCGGCACAGCGAGCCCCACGGCAACCACCGTCGAGAGCGCCCCGAGCAGCGAGGAGGCGATACCCGCAATATGTCCTACCGGCTCCATCGCGATGGCATTCACATTGCCCATGGTCATCCCCATCATGAAAAAGACCGAGACCTGCCAGACAAGGAAGACCGCGAAGCCGAGGGGGCCGGTGAGCCCGCTTGCGAAGATCAGCGTCGCGACTGCCGACAGGATGATCTGCATCAGCAGCACCGCGGTCACGATGCGCCGCATCCCCAAGCGCCCCACGAGCTTGGCGTTGATGAAGCTGGCCGAGGCCGAAAGCACCGCCGCCCCGCCAAACCAGAGCGGGAAATAGGCGCCCTGACCGTAGCTTATGTCATAGATCTGCTGCACCGAGGAGATCATCGAGAACATGCAGGCCGCCACCAGCGCCTGCACGCCAATCGACACCTGCACCACCGGGTGCGCCATCAATTCCCTGATCGCAGACCAGAGCGTACCGGCCCGAAACGGACGGCGGCGCTCGCGCGGGAGCGTCTCCGGCAGGCGAACCGACATCCACAGGGCGATGATCGAGGCAAAGACAACGAAGGCGAGAAAGACCCCGCGCCAGCCGGCCACGGCGATGATCAGCGTCCCGATGCTCGGGGCGACGGCGGGAAACAGGGTGAAGACCATCATCACGAAGGACATGATCTGCGCCATGCCCCGCCCGGCGTAGACGTCGCGCACGATGGCCAGCGCCACGACACGCGGCCCGGCCGCCCCGAGACCCTGAAGCATGCGCGCGGCCAGAACCAGCTCCAGCGTGTCCTCCCCGGCGGCAAGCAGGGCCGCGACGATATAGACGGCGATGCCACCAAGGATGACCGGTTTGCGGCCAAACGTGTCGGACAGCGGCCCGGTGAACAGCGTGCCGATCCCCATGCCGAACACGAAACTTGTCACCACCAATTGCGCCCGGTTGAGATCGTCGGGCGTCAGTTCTTCACCGATCTGCGGCAGGGCGGGCAACATCGCGTCGACGGAAAAGGCGATGGTCGCGAACATGGCCGCAAGCAGCGCGATGAATTCAAAGCGGCCGGGGCCCTTGGGTACGCTGGGCGCGGCTGCGGGGTCAGAAGAGGTCATGGTCAGCAAGGTCTCGACAGAAAACCCCCGCGGCCCCGGAGGACGCGAGGGGTGGGGAGGTGAGGGGTGTTTGAGTGTGACCTAGCGGCAAATGCAAGTCTGCGGAACCCGCCGCGTGCCCCGAGCGCCGCACAGCGTAAGCGCGCCTCGCGCACAGGCCCAAACCGGGGGCGTAAACCTGAGCAAGCCGCGCTCGCCCGGAGGCCGGTCATGCCTGGGCGCGGATTTCCTCGATCACCCTCAGCCAAAGCTCGGTCGGCTGAGCGCCAGGTACCGCGTGCTGACCGGCCACAACGAAGGTCGGCACCGCCTGCACGCCCATGCCGCGCGCCGAACTGTCCATTTCCTGGATCTCACGCCGGTCAGCCTCGGACGCCAGCAGCCGCTGAACGACCGAGCCGTCCATGCCGGAACTGTCGGCGACATCCGCCAGAACCTCGGCCTCGCCAATGTCACGCCCTTCGACGAAATAGGCCTGGAAAAGCGAGGAAACCACCGCGGTTTGCACGCCTTCGACTCCCGCCCAATGGATCAGCCGGTGCGCGTCCAGCGTCGAGGGCGTGGTCGCGATCTTGTCGAGGTGGATCTCGAGCCCGGCCTCGGCGGCCCGTTCAGCGATCGGCATGTAGGCCTGCACCGCCCCCTCCTTGCCGCCGAATTTCGCCTCGAGATAGGCGCGGCGATCCATGCCACCGGCGGGCATCTCGGGATTCAGCATGAAGGGCCGCCAGCGGATGGTGAACGGGTGGTCCGGCTGCGCCAACAGCGCGCGGTCCAAAAGCCCCTTTCCAATGTAGCACCAGGGGCAGATCGGGTCAGAGAAGATATCGAGCGTGGTCATCAAAAATCCGTCCTTTGCCGCCTCATAGCAGCCAGGACGCGGCTTGGCGACAGGCACCAGCCAAGAAATGATGCATTTCGCATATCCCCGAAACACCGTGATCTCGCCCGGCCGACCCGCCAGACACGCGCTTCGGCAGCGTCCGCTGGGGCAGATTGCCCCTAGGGAAGCGGCTGCGGCTCGAGGGGGCAGCGCCTCCTCTGGCGCGGCGTCTCAGCCGCGCCCCCGCGCCTCGAACCGCGGCAGCATGGCCGAGAAGTCGCGGCCGCGCCCGTCCTCGCTTTCGACGAAGGCCCGGTAGAGCTCCAGCGCCCGCGCGCCCATGGGCGTGTCGGCATCCGCCGCCTCGGCCGCCTGCTGCGACAGGCCAAGATCCTTGAGCATCAGCTCGGCGGCGAAACCGGGCTTGTAGCCATTGTCCGCGGGCGATTGCGGGCCAACCCCGGGGGCCGGGCAGTAGGCGTTCATCGACCAGCTGTAGCCCGAGGAGGTCGAGACAACGTCGAACATCGCCTCGCGCGACAGCCCCAGCTTGTCGGCCAGTGCAAAGGCTTCGCAAGTGGCGATCATCGTCACCCCGAGGATCATGTTGTTGCAGATCTTCGCCGCCTGGCCGTTGCCCGAGGGGCCGCAGTGGACGGCTTTCTGCCCCATGATGTCAAAGAGCGGCTTGGCGGTGGCAAAGGCCTCCTCCGAGCCGCCGACCATGAAGGTGAGCGTGCCCGCCGCCGCGCCGCCGATGCCGCCCGAGACGGGCGCGTCGAGGGCGCCCAGTCCGGCAGCCTGCGCCTGCTCTGCCACCGCGCGGGCGCTCTCCACGTCCACTGTCGAGCAATCGAGCATCACCGCGCCCGGCGCCATGGCGGGCAGGATTTCCTCCGCCACGCTCCGAAGGATCGCGCCATTGGGCAGCATGGTGATCACCACCTCGGCACCCGAGGCCGCCTCTCCCGCCGATCCCGCCTGAGCTGCGCCCGGCACGGTCACCCCCGCCACGTCGAAGCCGGTCAATGCGTGGCCCGCCGCGATCAGGTTCGCGGCCATGGGCGCGCCCATGTTGCCGAGCCCGATGAAGCCGATTTTCATGTCTCTCTCCTCCAAAAACTCCGGCGCCAGACGCCCAAGGCTCAAAGCGCCAGCTCGTCCTCTCCCAGTGGTGCCAGCAGCGCCGCGACCCGCTCCTGTGGCACGCCATCCAGCGCCAGGCTCCAGTGCGGCGTGCGATCCTTGTCGATCAGCTGCGCCCGCACCCCTTCGAGGAAGTCGCCCTGCTGCATGATGCGGTGCGCGACGCGGTACTCCTGCGCCAGCGCGGCCGTGATGTCCTCGGGCGCCGGGCCGAGCCGGTCCAGCATCGCCAGTGTCGTCGCCATCGAGAGCGGCGAATTGCGCCGAACCTGCTTGAGCGCCGCCTGCGCCAGATCGCTCTCGGACGAGGCCAGCGCCGCCTCGATCGCGGTCAGCTCGCCCGAGGCGTAAAGCGCGTCGATCTCGTCCTGCGCCTGCGCCATCGGGCTGGCCGGGGCAGGGCGCGCGACCTCCTCGAGCGCCGAGATCTCGCCGGTCTCGATCAGCCGCTCCTTGAGCAGCGGCCAGCGCTCCTCGGCCACGAAGACGTCGGCAAAGCCCGCATGGATCGCATCCCCGGGCCCCATGCGCGCGGCGGTCAGTGCCAGATGCGCCCCGAGCCTGCCCGGTGCCCGCGCCAGCAGGAACGAGCCGCCCACGTCCGGCACGAAGCCGATGCCGCATTCGGGCATGGCGACCTGCGCACTCTCGCCGACCACCCGGTGCGAACAATGCCCGCCGAGCCCGACACCGCCGCCCATGACGAATCCATGGAGGAAGGCGACGATGGGCTTGGGATAGGCGGCGAGCTTGGCGTTCATCCGGTATTCGTCGGACCAGAAGCGGCGGCCGAAATCCAGATCGCCGTCGAGCCCGCGCCGATACATCTCGGCGATGTCGCCCCCGGCGCAGAAGGCGCGCTCTCCTGTCGCGTCGAGAATCACCAGCGCCACCTCCGGGTCCTCGGCCCAGGCGTCGAGCGCCCTCTCGGCCTCGAGGCACATCTCCCAGCTGAGCGCGTTCAGCGCCTTTGGACGGGTGAGGGTGATATGGCCGGCGCGGCCGGTCTTGCGGGTCAAAATATCGGTCATCGGCTTCCGATCAGGCTGCGCGCGGTGATCATGCGCATGATTTCATTGGTTCCCTCGAGGATCTGATGCACCCGCAGGTCGCGCACCAGCTTCTCGATCCCGTAATCCGCAAGGTAGCCGTAGCCGCCGTGCAACTGCAGGCACTGGTCGACCACCTTGGAGCCTGCCTCGGTGACGAACTTCTTGGCCATGGCGCAGAACTTGGTGGCGTCGGGCGCGCCGGTGTCGAGCTTCCAGGCCGCTTGGCGCAGGAAGACCCGCGCGGCCTGCAGCTCGATTTCCATATCGGCAAGGCGGAACTGCAGCGCCTGGAACTGGTCGATGCTGGTGCCAAAGGCCTTGCGCTCGGCCATGTAGCCCAGCGTTGCGTCCAGCGCCGCCTGTGCCGCGCCGAGCGAGCAGGCCGAGATATTGAGCCGCCCGCCGTCGAGCCCGGCCATGGCATAGCGGAACCCCTTGCCCTCCTCGCCGAGAAGGTTGCCGAGCGGCACCTCGCAGTCGTCGAACTGCACCTGCCGCGTCGGTTGGCTCTTCCAGCCCATCTTGTCCTCGAGCCCGCCGAAGCTGAGCCCGGGGGTGCCGTCCTCGACGAGCATCGTAGATATGCCCTTGGGCCCGTCCTCGCCGGTGCGGCACATGACCAGATACGCGTCCGAATAGCCGCCGCCCGAGATGAAGGCCTTGGTGCCGGTCAGCCGGTAGCTGTCGTTGCTCTTCTCGGCCCTTGTGCGCAGCGCCGCGGCATCCGAGCCCGAGCCCGGCTCGGTCAGGCAGTAGGAAAGGACCGTCTCCATGGTCAGCGCCCCCGGCAGCACCCGCGCCTTCAGCGCGTCGGAGCCATAGGCGTCGATCATCTTGGCGCACATGTTGTGGATCGACAGGAAGGCCGCCACCGAGGGGCAGGCCATGCTGAGCGCCTCGAAGACCAGCGTCGCGTCGAGCCGGGTCAGCCCCGAGCCGCCGCTTTCCTCTGATACGTAGAGCCCGCCAAAGCCCAGTTCCGCCAGCTTTGGCCACAGATCGCGCGGGATCGTGCCCGCCGCCTCCCAGTCGCGGGCAAAGGGCGCGATATGCTCCTGCCCGAAAGCCCTGGCCATATCGAAGATCGCCTGCTGCTCCTCGCTCGGTGCAAACTCCATGGGGCCTCCCTTTCCCGATGGTACCGGGGCCTCCCAACCCCGGAAATGAACGCTTGTTCAGAACATGGCGGGAATCGTGGCGCGATGCAAGCCGCCCGCCCACGCCACTTTGGCGCATCTTGTCCTGGCTCCGAATATCCCGTGAGAGGGGCGCGCAGCGCTTCGGCACACGCCGCCGTCAGCCGGCCTCGCGCAGCGCCACCACCCGGCGGATCTCGTCCTCGACCTTGCGCAGCAGCACCGCGTTGTCGAATTTCGCCTCGGCGGTCGCCCGGGCGGCACGGGACATGGCGGCACGGTCGGGCAGGTCGAGCACCTTGGCGATGGCCCCGGCAAAGCCGTCTTCGTCCCATTCCGGCACGAGGAAGCCGGTCTCGCCCTCTGTCACCGCCTCGGGGATCCCCGCGTGCAGGGTCGAGACGGTGATGCAGCCCGCGGCAAGCGCCTCTTGGATGGCGGTGGGCAGACCCTCGGTGTTGCCGTTCTTGTCGGTGATCGAATGCTGCAGGAAGGTTTCCGTGGTCAGCAGGTGCGCACGCACGGCGTCATGCGGCAAGGCGCCGGTGAAAGTGACCTGATCCGCGACGCCGAGTTCGGCGGCCAGCGCCTTGCAGGGCCCAAGCAGCGGCCCGTCGCCGATGAACGTCAGATGCGCCTCGCGGCCTTTCGCGGCGGCGGCAAAGGCGCGCAAAGTGATCTGCGGCGCCTTCTTTTCGACC
Source organism: Alloyangia pacifica (assembly GCF_003111685.1). Classification (NCBI taxonomy): domain Bacteria; kingdom Pseudomonadati; phylum Pseudomonadota; class Alphaproteobacteria; order Rhodobacterales; family Roseobacteraceae; genus Alloyangia; species Alloyangia pacifica. The sequence goes on from NZ_CP022189.1 coordinate 1,514,233, forward strand.
ATGCGGCCCACGGCAAGGCAGCTGCCCGGCAGCTTCTCGCCCGGGACGAAGCGCCGCACGTCGACCCCCGAGGGCACGACGTGGGAATTGGGGTGGGTGACACCGTACCTGGCGAGGTTGTCGAGCAGAAACTGCGAGACCGAGAACACGCCATCGAGCCGCGGCATCATCTTGCGGTAACTCTTGACCCTTTGCGGCGAGGTCAGCGCGCGCGAGGCATCGGTGCCACGGAAATAAGTGAAGACCGGCAGGTTCATCTCGTTGGCCAGCTTGGCCACCACCAGCGCCTGGGTGCCGAATTCGGCGAGGATGACTTCGACGCGCTGCTCGTGCAGCCATGCCATCAGCCGGGTGCGGTTGGCGCCGAAGGGCAGGCGGCCGGTGCCCTCGGTCAGCGAGTTCCAGCCCATCGCAACGGGGGCGATCACCTTATCCGAGAGCGACAGCTTGGCTCGGCGCTCGAACAGCGGCTTGTCGTAGGGGTTCTTGCCGTTGAACCGGCCGCAGAGCACCACCGTGTCGCCGCCGAAAATGTGCTCGATGTGGCGGTTGATGAAGGTCTCGCCCGGCACGTGGTAGTCGGAGGTGACGATGCAGGTCTTGAATTGGCGGCTCATGCGGGATCTCCCGGGGTCTTCTCGCCGCGCCTACATGCCTTTGATGGCCCCGCCGCGCAAGGGCGGCGGGGCCGGTGTCAGATGAGGGTCACTCGCCGTAGGCCATTGCCGGAAGCCAGGTGGTCAGCGCCGGGAACTCGAAGACGATGAAGAGACCAAGCAGCTGCAGCAGCACGAAGGGGATGATGCCCTTGTAGATGTGCCCGAGGTTCACGCCCGGCGGGCAGACGCCCTTGAGGTAGAAGAGCGCAAAGCCCACCGGTGGCGTCAGGAACGACGTCTGCAGGGTCACCGCCACGAGGATGGCGAACCAGACCACCTGCGGGTCGCGCACCTGGTCGAAGCCCGGCACCGCCAGCTCCAGCCCCTGGATGATCGGCAGCATCAGCGGCATGATGATGATGGTGATCTCGATCCAGTCGAGCAGGAAGCCGAGGCAGAAGACGATGAACAGGATGAAGGCGATCGTCAGGTAGGGGTTGTCGAAGGCCGAGAGCACCAGGTGCTGCACGATCTCGTCCCCGCCGTAGCGGCGCAGCACGAAGGCGAAGAAATTCGCCGCCAGGAAGATGCCGGTGATGTAGCCGGCGGTGTTGAGCGTCGAGCGGGCCACCTCGCGGAACACTTTCCAGTCGAGCCTGCGGTTGATCAGCGCCAGCACCGTCGCGCCGAGCGCGCCGAGACCGGAGGCTTCGGTCGGGGTGGCGATGCCGACGAAGATCGAGCCAAGCACCAGCAGGATCAGCAGCATCGGGGGCACCACGGCGAGCAGCACCTCCTTCACCTCTTCCATGCCCACCTTGCCGGACTTCTCCGGCGCCGGCATCGAGGCGGGCGAGATAAAGCCGTAGATGACGATGAAGACGATATAGAGCGCGCCGAGGATGAGCCCCGGGAAGAGCGCCCCCATGAACAGATCGCCGAGCGAGATCGCCAGCTGGTCCGACATGATGACCAGCATGATCGACGGCGGGATCAGGATCCCCAGCGTGCCGGCGCTCGCGATTGTCCCCGTCGCGATGGGTTTCGAATAGTTCTGCGCCATCATCGCCGGCAGGGCCATCACACCGAGCAGCGTCACCGAGGCGCCGATCACGCCGGTCGAGGCCGCGAGGATGATGCCGATCAGCAGCACGGTGAGCGAGAGCCCCCCGCGCAGCGAGCCGAAGAGCTTCTGCATGGCGTGCATCATCCGCTGCGCCACGCCCGACTGGTCGAGCATAAGGCCCATGTAGATGAACATCGGCAGCGCCACGAGCACCGGGTTGTTGACGATGTTGCCGAACAACCGCCCGGAAAGCGCCAGCAGGCGGTTGTACTCGAGCCCGATGCGGTCGAACTCGATGACGTCCTTGAACTCGGCACGGAACGGGTCGAGCAGGATCTGCGACAGGATGACGAAGATCAGGCTCACGCCGACCAGCGCCATGGCGACGGGAATGCCGCGGAACAGCATCCAGATGAAGGTCAGGAACATCGCCGCGACGGCAATCTCGTTCAGCGTCAGGTATTGGCCGAGGAAGTGCAGCATCTCAGCGCTCCTTACGCGCGAGCAGACGCGCCACAACAATCACGATCACCGTGGCAACAAGCGCCAGGGCGATGGTCTTCTTCATTTCCCACGGACCGAACTCGAGATCGTCGAAGATCGCCGCGCGGGTCGCGGTGCGAATGCTGTCCACCTCGGGATCGGTCGCCATCAGCCAGCCGACGCAGGCGTACCAGATGATGAGCTGGATGCCGAAGACGGTGGAGGGCAGCGCGAAGAGAAGCTGTTTCCACAGCGCCGGACGCGTCAGCTGCGACAGATGCCGCACGTAGGCCGACCAGATCGCCACCATGATGACAATGAAGCTGAGGTTCATCAGCGTCTTGAGGATCCACAGGTTGTGCAGGCCGTTGGGGCTCGACGAGCCCTCGTCGGCGGCGATCGAGGTCAGCGCGTAATCGAGCGTCACGTCCCAGCACAGCAACACGAAGGGAAAGAACAGCCAGACCAGCGCGATGATGTCGATGATCAGGCGCTTCTTCTTGGCGAAGTTGTCGTAGAAAATGTCGACCCGCACGTGGCTGCCGGTGGTCACCGCATACGCGATGCCGATCAGCACGGCGACGCCGTAGAGCCACCATTGCAGGTCGTCGAGCCAGGCCTGGTTGTGGCCCATCTGGCGCAGCACCACCTGGGCGCAGATGGCGACCATGAGAATGGGAAAGAGCCAGGCGACGAGATTGGACAGGTGCACGATGATCCTGTCGCCCCGGTTCTGGTCCTTGCGTCCGATCTCTCCGGGGTCGGAGATGGCGACCTTGAATTCCTCCACGGGCCTTGTCCTTTGTATTGCCTGCCTTGTGGGACGTGCGTCGCGTTCGGAAGCCCATAGCGACGCGAAAACGGCGCGCCCCCGAAGGTTCTGGCGCGCCGCAGGGGGCCGGGCCCGAAGGCCCGGCGATCACGAGCCCTGTCTCAGTTCCAGGGACGCGGCAGGTAGATGTTGTTGAACCAGGTCTTGTAGCCCTCGCGGAACTCGCTGAGGTCGGCCCAGGCCTTGGCGAACATCTCGTCCTCGGCCTTCAGCTCTTCCACCACCTCGAGCCAGGCGGCTTCGAATTCCTTCAGCTGCTCGGGGGTCCAGTTCTTGATCGTCACGCCATGCTGCTCGACGTTCTCGACCATGGCCGGGAAGTTCTTGGCCTCGCCTTCGGCGAAGTTGTCGGTGAGGTTGGCCATGCAGGCGATCTCGATCTGCTTCTGGCTCTTCTCGTCGAGGTCTTCCCAGCGATCCTTGTTGATCAGCAGCTCGAACATGGTGGCGGGCTGGTGCCAGCCGGGGAAGTAGTTGTACTTGGCGATGTTGTAGAAGCCGAGGTTGGCATCGACGATCGGCATCGAGAATTCGGTCGCGTCGATCGCGCCGCGCTCCAGCGCCGGGAAGATGTCGCCCGCACCGAGCAGCGAGGTCGAGACACCAAGCTTCTGCATCACCTCGGCCCCAAGGCCGAAGAAGCGCATGTTCAGACCCTTGAGGTCGTCGAGCGAGTTGATCTCTTTCTTGAACCAACCCGAGGTCTCGGGCGCGTAGGAGCCGCAGAGCACCACGTGGACGTTGTATCCATTGGTGTCATACATCTCCTGGAAAAGATCCATGCCATCGTCATAGAGCATCCAGGCCAGCATCTCGCCCGGCTCGGGGCCGAAGGGCACGGCCGCGAAGAGGCCGGCGGCCGGCATCTTGCCCTGCCAGTAGCCCGAGGTCGAATAGGCGGCGTCCACCGAGCCGTTCGAGACGGCGTCGAGCATTTCCAGCGACGGCACCAGCTCGCCCGGATCGAAGTGTTCGAATTCCACGTCTTCAGAGATCGCGTTGATCTTCTCGACGAAGTTGACGGCAGCGGTGCCGAGGATCGGCAGGTTCTTAGAATAGCCCGAGGTCATCTCGAGCAGTTCCTGCGCCGAGGCGGCACCCGCGAATGCGAAAGCGGCGGCCGAAACGGCCGTGAAGGTCTTGTTGATCATGGTACTCCTCCCTGTGTCGGCACCCCCTCCCAAGGGCACCGCCGGCACTTTAGGCCTGTCCGAAACGCTATCGGAGCCTCACGGCGCTGTGAATACCCAGTTCTGCGTAGAGGTCGCGCAAGAATATTGCTGACGCTACGGCACTTAGGGAAGATTGCTGCAGAGCAGACCGCCTTCTTGCCGCACCCGCCAAGCCGCTGGCGCAGGGGCGAATTTGCGGTTCTCGCCGCTTCCCCAGCCAAACCCCCGGTTTGGGCGCTTTTCATCGCTGTCCGCCTGCGCTATTCCCGCGCGAAACGGGGTCTCGGAGGTTGGCATGACCGAAGGTAAGAACGGCATCACCTATGCGGATGCAGGCGTGGATATCGATGCGGGCAACGCGCTGGTGGAGCGGATCAAACCGGCTGCCAAGCGGACCAACCGCAGCGGGACGATGTCGGGGCTGGGCGGCTTCGGCGCGCTCTTCGACCTCAAGGGCGCGGGCTACGAGGATCCCATCCTCGTCGCGGCGACCGACGGTGTGGGCACCAAGCTGCGCATCGCGATCGACACCGGCCACGTCGACGGCGTGGGCATCGACCTTGTCGCCATGTGCGTCAACGATCTGGTGTGCCAGGGCGCCGAGCCGCTGTTCTTCCTCGATTATTTCGCAACCGGCAAGCTCGACACCGACAGCGCCGCGCGGGTGATCGAGGGCATCGCCGAGGGCTGCGTGCGCTCGGGCTGCGCGCTCATCGGCGGCGAGACCGCCGAGATGCCGGGCATGTATCCGGCGGGCGACTTCGACCTCGCGGGCTTTGCCGTCGGTGCCATGGAGCGCGGCAGCGACCTGCCCAAGGACGTGGCCGCAGGCGACGTGCTTCTCGGCCTCGCCTCGGACGGGGTGCACTCGAATGGCTATTCTCTGGTCCGTAAGCTGGTCGAGGTCTCGGGCCTTGGCTGGGACGCCGACTGCCCCTGGTCCGAAGGCTCGCTGGGCGAAGTGCTGCTGACGCCGACGCGTCTTTACGTGAAGCAGGCACTGGCGGCGGTCCGCGCCGGCGGCGTGCACGCGCTGGCCCATATCACCGGCGGCGGCCTGACCGAGAACCTGCCGCGCGTACTGCCCGAGGGCTGCGGCGCGACCATCGACCTGACCTCCTGGGCGCTTCCGCCGGTCTTCAAGTGGATGGCCGAGGTGGGTGGCATCGAGGAGCGTGAGATGCTCAAGACCTTCAACTGCGGCATCGGCATGATCCTGTCGGTCTCGGCGGATCGCGCCGAGGCGCTGAAGGCGCTGCTCGAGGCGGAAGGCGAGACCGTCTATACCCTCGGCACCGTGACCGAAGGGCAGGGCGTGACCTACGAGGGCGCGCTGAAGTGAAACGCGTCGCGATCTTCATCTCGGGCGGCGGCTCCAACATGGTGACGCTGGCCGAGAGCATGACCGGAGATCACCCGGCCCGCCCGGTTCTGGTACTGTCGAACAACGCAGATGCCGGCGGACTTAAGAAAGCCGAGGCGATGGGCATCCCAACCGCCGTCGTCGATCACCGCCCGTTCAAGGGCGACCGCCCGGGTTTCGAGGCGGCGCTGCAGGCGGAGCTCGAGAAGGCACAGCCCGACATCCTCTGCCTTGCGGGGTTCATGCGCGTGCTGACCGCGGGCTTCGTCGAGCCTTGGAAGGGGCGGATGCTGAACATCCACCCCTCGCTGCTGCCGAAGTATCGCGGGCTGCACACTCATGCGCGGGCGCTCGAAGCGGGTGATGCCGAGCACGGCTGCACCGTGCATGAGGTCACGCCCGAGCTGGACGACGGCCCGCTGCTGGGCCAGGCGCGGGTGCCGGTGCTGGCGGGCGACACGCCCGACACGCTGGCTGCGCGTGTCCTCGAGATGGAGCACAAGCTTTACCCGGCGGTGTTGCGGCGCTTCGCTGCGGACGACAAGACGCCGGTGCTGCTGCCCTAATGCGAGCGCTGGTGGCTGGCCGAATTGCCGTGCCAGTCGAGCGTCGCCGCGCCCCGTTCGGGCGCAGTGAGCGCGGGCAGGCCGAGCAGAACGACTAACGCGAGCGCAGCGATTATGGCACCGAATCCGCCGCTGATCGCGGGGCGACGGGTGCAGCTGTAGGCAAGGTCGAGCGACGTCATGGGAGGGCTCCTTGGGGGTATGCCGAAGGGGGCGGGTTGAAGTCTTCTGGGCTGTCCTCAAGATAGGTGCTGCGCGTCCTTTGCGAAAACGAATGATTGTCGGGTGGATCATCACGAAGCGTGATGGATTTACCCCCAAAGGGGGCAGCTCGGTGACCGGCTTGCAACCCGGCCAATGCGAAAATGCGGCTCGCGCCCGCTTTCCGGCGCTGCCGCTTTGAACTTCACGCGCCGAAGGTGTAGGAGGCGCGATAACCAAGAGAAACAAGAACGGCCCGGTGCACGAATGAAGACATTGACCAAGACCGAAGAGCTCGCGGAATTCTGCGCCGAAGCCGCCAGCGCGCCCTATGTGACCGTGGACACCGAGTTCCTGCGCGAGCGCACCTATTATTCCAAGCTCTGCCTGATCCAGCTGGCGATCCCCGGCAAGGGCGAGGAGAACGCGGTTCTGGTCGATCCTCTGGTTGACGGGCTGTCGCTCGAGCCGCTGATGGAGCTCTTCCGCAACACCGCCGTGGTCAAGGTCTTCCACGCCGCGCGTCAGGATCTCGAGATCTTCTACGTCGATCATGGCGTCATTCCCGAGCCGCTCTTCGACACGCAGGTCGCCGCCATGGTCTGCGGCTTCGGCGAGCAGGTCGGCTACGAGACGCTGGTCAAGCGCATCGCCAAGCAGCAACTCGACAAGAGCTCGCGGTTCACCGACTGGTCGCGCCGCCCTCTGACCGAGGCGCAGAAGAAATACGCTGTGGCGGATGTCACCCATCTGCGGGTGATCTACGAGTTCCTCGCCGCCAAGCTCGAGGAAACCGGTCGCGCGCATTGGGTCGGCGAGGAGCTGGCCACGCTGACCGATCCCGAAACCTATATCACCCGCCCCGACGAGGCCTGGCTCCGCGTGCGCACCCGCTCGTCGAGCCCGCGGTTCCTTGCCATCGTGCGGGCGTTGGCGGCCTTCCGCGAGGACTATGCGCAGTCGCGCAACATTCCTCGCAACCGGGTGTTCAAGGATGACGCGCTGGCCGAGCTGGCCTCGACCAAGCCGGTCACCATGGAAGACCTCGGCCGCTCGCGCCTGCTGCTGCGCGAGGCCCGCAAGGGACCGATCGCCGACGGCATCCTTGCCGCGGTCAAGGCAGGGCAGGAGGCCCCCAAGGACGACCTGCCCAAGGTCGACGACAGCCGCGACCAGCTGCAAGTCAACCCGGCACTGGCCGACCTGCTGCGGGTGCTGCTCAAGGCCAAGACCGAAAGCTCGGGCGTCGCCTCGAAGCTTATCGCCCCGGCGGCAGAGCTCGACGCGATCGCAGCGGGTCAGCGCGACGTGAAGGCGCTCAGCGGCTGGCGCCGCGAGGTGTTTGGCGAAGACGCGCTGCGGCTCTGCGACGGCAAGATCGCCCTCGCCGCAAAGGGCAAGGCGGTCGAGGTCATCGAGATCTGAGACGCCTTCGGGGAATGAAAAAGCGCGCCGCAGACCTGCGGCGCGCTTTTTGTTTCCGGTGCGACATGTCGCTTCGAAGAGAGATGCCCATCCCTCCGAGGGAATTTTGCGTCAGCGGCTGACGCTCTGCGCGTTGCGCAGACCCTGGACGCGCAGCGCGCGGTAGGGGGCCAGCTCCTTGTCGCTCATCCATTTCGCCACCGTGACCGTGCGCGCGGCCTCGCTGGCCCCGGCGTCGCCGCGGACCTGCAGCGCCAGCAGCCGGAAGGCGAGGGTGCCGGTGTCCTCGGAGCCCTCGACCGGCACCAGACGCACGTCGAACGGGCCGGGGAAATCGGCGAGACCCGTCACCCGCACGATGAAGCCGCCCGGGCGGCGCTCCAGAAGCAGGTCGGTGATCATGCCGACCGGCGTGCCCTTGTAGGCGTCTTCCTTGCTCGAGAAGAAGCTCGCGGCGGCAGAACGCTGCGGGATCAAAGGGTTGCTCGCGCCGGTTTCGGTGCTCACGGGCGCGCCCTCGTCCTGACCGACGCAGCCGCCGAGCAGGAGTGCCGAGATCATAAGAGCCGATACGGGTTTGAACATGGGTCGCGAAGCCTCTGCCTGTGGTGCTTTTCGGGTTAGCGTATCGGGCCAACATTGAAAAGCATGCATTGCCGGGTCTGGACCTTTGCGGTCTGCCCGCCTACTTCTCGGCACCGATCACAGCCGCGCCTGGTGCTTTCGAGCCGCGCGGCGCGGCAAGCAGGAGCACAGATGGCACAGGCAGGGTTCGAGGAGCTGGTCGAGGATTTCGAATTCCTAGAGGATTGGGAAGACCGCTACCGCACGGTGATCGAGCTGGGCAAGGCGATGGCCCCGCTGCCCGAGGCGCTGAAGGTCCCCGCCACCAAGGTCGAGGGATGCGCCTCGCAAGTCTGGCTGCACCTCACCTGGGAAGGTGGTCGGCTGCAGTTCGAGGGCGAGAGCGATGCGATGATCGTGCGCGGTCTCATCGCGGTGCTGCACCGGCTCTACGACGGGCTCACGCCCGGCGAGGTCGCGGCGATCGATGCCCGCGCCGAGCTCGGGCGGCTTGGCCTCAACGAGCATCTTTCCGCGCAGCGCTCCAACGGCTTGCGCGCGATGGTAGAGCGGATCCAGCAGCAGGCTGCCGCTGCGGTCTGAGCCCTTAGGGGCGGCCACCCGGACCGCAAAGCGCTATACATCCGTCCGCCTCTGGCTTAGAACGCCTTTTAACCGGAATGACTTGAACGGGCAGAACCAACATGTCTGAAGAATTCGAACTCGACACCGCCGATCTCCAGCGCCGCATGGATGGCGCCATGGCCAATCTGCGCACCGAATTTGCCTCGCTGCGGACCGGGCGCGCCTCGGCCTCGATGCTCGAGCCGGTGCAGGTCGATGCCTATGGCTCGATGACTCCGATCAACCAGGTCGGCACCGTCAACGTGCCCGAGCCGCGCATGGTCACCATCAACGTCTGGGACAAGGGTCTCGTCGGCAAGGTGGAAAAGGCGATCCGCGAGAGCGGCCTCGGCATCAACCCGCAGCTCAACGGCACGATCATCATGCTGCCGATCCCCGAGCTGAACGAGGAGCGCCGCCGCGATCTGACCAAGGTTGCGGGCCAATACGCCGAGCATGCCCGCGTTTCCATCCGCAACGTGCGCCGCGATGGCATGGACCAGATCAAGAAGGCAAAGGCCGACGGACTGTCCGAGGACGACCAGAAGCTCTGGGAATCCGAGGTTCAGGACATGACCGACACCTATATCAAGAAGGTCGACGCCGCGCTGGAGACCAAGCAGGAAGAGATCATGCAGGTCTGAGGCGGAAACGCCCAAGCGAGGAGGGCCTATGCCCAAACCGATCCGAGACGGCAGCGGCCCGCGTCACGTGGCCATCATCATGGACGGCAATGGCCGGTGGGCGACCCAGCGGGGCCGCCCACGGCTGTTCGGCCACCATGCCGGTGCCAAGAGGGTCCGCGAGATCGTCCAGGCCTGCCCCGATGTCGGGGTCAAGTACCTGACGATCTTCGCCTTCTCGACCGAGAACTGGAAGCGCACCCAGACCGAGGTGGCGGGGCTCATGAGCCTCTTCCGTCGCTATATCCAAAAAGAGGCGCGCGCGCTTCACGCCGAGAACGTTCAGGTCCGCTTCATCGGCGACCGGGTGAAGCTCGATAAGAAGCTGGTGACCCTGATGGACGAGCTCGAGGCGCTGACCTCGGGATGTACCGGGGTCAACCTGACCATCGCCATCAACTACGGCGGCCGCGACGAGGTCGCCCGGGCGACCAAGCGGCTGGCACAGGATGTGGCCGCGGGCAAGCTCAGCCCCGAGGACGTCAACGAAGAGACCTTGCCAAAATATCTTGATACCTGCGTGCTGCCCGACCCCGACCTGGTGATCCGCACCTCGGGAGAGGCGCGCATCTCGAACTTCCTGCTCTGGCAGTCCGCTTATGCGGAATACGAGTTTGTCGATACGCTCTGGCCGGATTTCTGTGCCTCGGAGTTCTCGTCCCTGATCGGCGGCTACGGGCTGCGCGAGCGGCGCTACGGCGGGGTGAAGGCATGAGCTCGGCACGCTGGAGCGACCTCGCGCCGCGCATGGGCTCGGCGGCGGTGCTGATCGTCGTTGCGCTGATCTGCGTCTGGCTGGGCGGGATTTGGTGGCGGCTTGCCATCTCGCTGGCCTGCGGCGGCATGGTCTGGGAACTGGTCAACATGGTCGACACCAACCGCCGGAAGTCGGCCAAGGTGCTTGCGCTTGTCGCCGGCGTCTGCGCTCTGGCGTCGGTCTACCTGCCCCCGGCCTTCGCGCTGCCGCTGCTGCTGCTGCCCTCGATGGTCGGCCTTGGCCAGATGGAGCGGGGCGGGGTGACCTATGCGGTCTTCACCGCGATGATCATGCTCGCAGGCTACGGCATCATGTCGCTGCGCTCGGACTTCGGGCTCACCTGGATGCTGTGGATGGTGACCGTGGTCGTGGTGACCGACGTTGCTGGCTATTTCGCCGGCCGCGCCATCGGGGGCCCCAAGCTCTGGCCGCGCGTCAGCCCCAAGAAAACATGGTCCGGCTCTGCCGCGGGCTGGATCGGCGCGGGCATCGTCGGCGCGGTCTTCGCCGCGCTGTCGCGCGAGGCGGGCTTCGGGCTCGTGGGCGTCTCGATCGCCATCTCCATGGCCAGCCAGATCGGCGATATCGCCGAGAGCGCCATCAAGCGCCGCGCCGGGGTGAAGGACAGCTCGAGCCTGCTGCCGGGCCACGGCGGCCTGCTTGACCGTTTCGACGGCATGCTGGGCGCCGCGCTCTTCCTGCTGATCGCGGGGCAGATCGTCGATTTCCCGCCCGGGGTCGAATGAGACACGAGAAATGAGACGCATTTCCATTTTCGGCGCGACGGGATCGATTGGTCAGAACACGCTCGACCTTATCGCCCGTGATCCCGAAAGCTATCACGTCGTCGCGCTCACCGGTGGCAAGAACGTCGCGCAACTTGCCAAGGACGCACGTAAATTCGGCGCTGAGCTTGCGGTAACCGCGGATCCCGCGCTGCTGCCCGAGCTGCGCGCGCGGCTGGCCGGATCGTCGGTCGAGGCAGCAGCGGGCCCCGAGGCCATTGTCGAAGCCGCCTCACGCCAGGCCGATTGGGTCATGTCGGCGATCGTCGGCGCAGCGGGTCTGGCGCCGGGGCTGCGGGCGCTCGAAAAAGGCGCGACACTGGCGCTGGCGAACAAGGAAAGCATGGTCTGCGCCGGGCCGCTGGTGCTGCACACCGCGCGGGCCCATGGCGGGCGCGTGCTGCCGGTGGACAGCGAGCATTCGGCGGTCTTTCAGGCGCTGATCGGCGAGGAGATGAGCCGCGTTGAGCGGGTGATCATCACCGCCTCGGGTGGCGCCTTCCGCGACTGGCCGGTGGAGAAGCTGGCCGAGGCGAGCCCCGAGCAAGCGGCGACCCATCCCAACTGGGACATGGGCCAGCGGATCACGATCGATTCCGCCTCTATGTTTAACAAGGCCCTGGAAGTCATCGAAACCAAGGAGTTTTTCGGGCTGGAACCCGAGAAGATCGAGGTCGTCGTCCATCCCGAGAGCATGATCCACGCGCTGGTCGGCTTCTGCGACGGGGCGCTGATGGCCCATCTCGGGCCGCCGGACATGCGCCATGCCATCGGCTTTGCGCTGCACCATCCGCAGCGCGCCGCGCTGCCGGTGGAGCGGCTCGATCTGGTGAAGCTCTCACAGCTGACCTTCCGCCCGGCCTGCGAGACGCGCTGGCCGGCGCTTCGGCTGGCGCGCGAGGTCATGGCGGCGGGCGGGCTCTCGGGCGCGGTGTTCAACGCCGCCAAGGAGCAGGCGCTCGACGATTTCATCGGCAAGCGCATCGGCTTTCAGGACATGGCGGGGATCGTCGAGCGGACGCTGGAGCATCTTTCGGCGGAGAGCGCAGTCACAAGCGCCGAGATCACCCTTGATAACGTCCTCGCCGCTGACCATCTCGCACGCAGGACCGCGCGCGAGCTGATGCTGCAGCACCACTGAAGCTGACCACCGCGCGCCGGCAAGACGGCCCGCCACGGGACAAGAAAAAACGAGTTGAAAGGGCAGGGCCTTTGGAGATCACCCAGCTGATTCCGCAATTCGGGGGCGTTATCTGGACGCTTCTGGCATTCGTCATCGCGCTGTCGGTGATCGTCGCGATCCACGAGTACGGGCATTACATCGTCGGCCGCTGGTCGGGGATCCATGCCGATGTCTTTTCGCTTGGCTTCGGCCCGGTGCTGATGAGCCGTGTCGACAAGCATGGCACCCGCTGGCAGATCGCCGCGCTGCCCTTCGGCGGCTACGTGAAGTTCAAAGGAGACGACACCGCCGCGAGCGGCACCGCCGACACCGCAGCCCTTGAGGCGATGACCGAAGAGGAGCGCCGCCAGACCATGACCGGCGCGCCGCTCTGGGCCCGCGCCGCCACCGTTGCCGCCGGACCGGTGTTCAACTTCGTGCTGACGATCGTCCTGTTCACCGGCATCTTCATGATGCAGGGACAGGTCTCCGAGCCGCTTACCGTCGGCGAGCTGCGCCCCATGCCGAGCGTGCAGGAGCTGCAGGAGGGTGACGTGCTGCTGGAGATCGAGGGCATGCCGACGCCCTCCTTCGACGACGCCGACGGCTTCGACAGCTTCCTCAAGAACCTGCCGCTGCAGAACTCGCTCACCTACACGGTCGAGCGCGATGGCGGCCGGCAAGAGGTGAGTGGCCCCTATGTCTACCCGGCGCTGGTCTCGCAGGTCGTGCCGCGCTCTGCCGCCATCGAGGCGGGCATGGAGCAGGGCGACGTGATCATGGCGATCGACGGCGTGCCGATCTTTGCCTTCGACCAGCTCAAACAGCGCGTGGAAAGCTCGGATGGCGCGACGCTGGGGCTCGAGGTCTGGCGCGATGGTGAGATCCTCGATCTTGCACTCACCCCGAAGCGCACCGACGAGCCGCTGCCCGACGGCGGCTATCACACCGTCTACCGCATCGGCATCGTCGGCGGCATCTTCTTCGAGCCAGCGACAGAGACCGTTGGTCCGGTCGACGCGGTGAAGGGCGCGGTGAGCCGCACCTACAGCATCGCCGCCGGCTCGCTCTCGGGCCTGTGGCACATGATCGCCGGCAATATCTCCTCGTGCAATCTGTCGGGACCGATCGGCATCGCCGAGACCTCGGGCGCCATGGCCTCGCAGGGGGGGCAGAGCTTCTTGACCTTCATCGCGGTGCTCTCGACCGCCGTGGGGCTGCTGAACCTCTTTCCGGTGCCGGTGCTCGACGGCGGGCATCTGGTGTTCTTCGCCTACGAGGCGGTCACCGGCAAGCCGCCCTCGGAGCGGGCGCTGCGCGCGCTGATGTCCGCCGGGCTGGTGTTGATCCTCGGCATGATGGTCTTTGCTCTGACCAACGATATCTTCTGCCCCTGATCTTTCCGGCCCCGGTGCCGGGGCCGCGAAGACGGACCCAAAGACTGTCGAAGGCCGGGCTGGGGCAATCCTCGACCCGGCCTTTTTGCCCTAAATCCGCCATGATGGCCCGCTATCGAGTGATCCGGGTATAGTTAACCGGGGGACGAAATGCAGACCTTCCAAAACGGCTATCGCGGGCTCGGCGTGCTGCTGGCGATCAACTGGGATCGGTTGTTCTTCGTCGCGGTGATCCTTGTCGCGTTGTATTTTGGCGCCTTCCTGGGAACTCTTTGACCAGTCGCAGTTTCGTCTTTTGACAAGAAGACCTCCACCCGCTACTCACAATAAAAAAATACTTTGGCGGAGTGGACAGCGAGCATGAGCATCGAGCAGAAGTCGGGCAGGCCCCGCGGCAAAAGTTACGCGCATCGCGCAGGCGTTTCGGCGCTTGCCCTATCGCTTGCGGCGGCGATGGCCTTCACCGCGCTGACCGAGGCAGTGCAGGCGCAATCCTACGCATTCAGCAATGTCCGGATCGAAGGCAACGAGCGCATCGAATCCGGCACCATCCTCAGCTACGCGGGCATCGCCCGGGGCGAGACGGTGAGCGCGGGCGAGTTGAACTCGGCCTATCAGCGCATCGTGGACTCCGGTCTTTTCGAGACCGTCGAGATCACGCCGCAGGGCAACACGCTGGTGATCGAGGTCACCGAGTTCCCGACGGTCAACCAGATCGCCTTCGAGGGCAACCGCCGGCTCAAGGACGAGGATCTGGCCTCCATCGTCAAGACCCAGTCGCGCCGCGTCTACAGCCCGCGCCAGGCCGAGCAGGACGCCCAGCAGATCGCCAACGCCTACTTGCAGCAGGGCCGCATCGCGGCGCAGGTGACGCCGAAGCTGATCCGCCGTTCGAACAACCGCGTCGACCTCGTCTTCGAGATCTTCGAAGGCGGCGTGACCGAGATCGAGCGCATCGGCTTCGTCGGCAACCAGGCTTTCTCGGACGGGCGCCTGCGCCGGGTGATCCAGACCAAACAGGCCGGCCTGCTGCGCGCGGTGATCCGCAGCGACACCTACATCGAGGACCGCGTGGCCTTCGACCGCCAACTGCTGCAGGACTTCTACGCCTCGCGCGGCTACGTGGATTTCCGCGTCACCGGGATCAACTCGGAACTCTCTGAGGAACGTGACAGCTACTTCCTGACCTTCAACGTCGAGGAAGGGCAGAAGTTCAACTTCGGCCGCATCGGCGTGGCGAGCGAGCTGCCCGAGGTCGACGTGGCCAGCTTCCGCAATGCGATCAGCCTGCGGTCGGGCAAAGCCTATTCGCCCGCCGAGGTGGACAAGGAAATCATCCGGCTCGAGCGTCTCGCCACCAAGCAGGGGCTGAACTTCGTCCGCATCGATCCCCAGGTCACCCGCAACGACCGCGCGCAGACGCTGGACGTCACCTTCAACCTGACCCGCGGCCCGCGCATCTTCGTCGAGCGCATCGACATCGAGGGCAACACCACCACGCTCGACCAGGTGGTCCGGCGCGAGTTCGACACCGCCGAGGGTGATCCCTTCAACCCCCGCGCCATCCGCGAGGCGGCTGAACGCATTCGTGCGCTCGGCTATTTCTCGGATGCGCAGGTCGACGCCCGCGAAGGCTCGACGCCGCAGCAGGTCATTGTCGACGTGAACGTCACCGAGAAGCCCACCGGGTCGATCGGCTTCGGCGGTTCTTACTCGACGACCGACGGCCTCGGCGCCTCGATCTCCTTTGCCGAGCAGAACTTCCTCGGCCGGGGCCAGCGCCTGTCCTTCGGGATCAACACCGCGTCGACGAACCAGAGCTACACGTTCAACTTCGTCGAGCCCTACTTCCTGGGCCGCGATGTCTCCTTCGGCCTCGCGCTCAGCTATCGCGAGACGTCTTATGACAGCGCCGATTACGACACGGCGACAGGCCTCTTCCGCCCCAGCCTGACCTTCCCGATCTCGGACAACGGCCGTCTGGGCCTGCGCTACACCTACCGCTACACCGACATCATCGACTACGATGAAGATCAGGTCGGCAACGTCGTGATCTCGGAAGCCGAGGAAGACGCCCGCAACGATCACATGCTGGGCTACACCTTCAGCTACGACACCCGGCGCGAGGGTCTCGACCCCGACCGCGGCTACCTGTTGGAATTCGGGCAGGACTTCGGCGGCCTCGGCAGCGACACCAACTTCGTGCAGACCGACCTGCGCGCCGTGGCGCAGACGCTGGTCTGGAACGAGGAAATCACCCTGCGCGCCACCTTCCAGGCCGGGGCGATCAATTACATCGATGGCGACAGCCGCGTGACCGACCGCTACATGATGACCGAGAACATCATGCGCGGGTATGAATACGCCGGTATCGGCCCGCGCGAAGTCAACGACGACGAGGACATCGATTCCCCCCTGGGCGGCAACTACTACGCCGCGCTGCGCTTCGACGCCGAGTTCCCGCTCGGCCTGCCCGAGGAATACGGCATCAGCGGCGGCGTCTTCTACGACATCGGCTCGGTCTGGGGCCTGTCCGACGACACAATCGCGAAGGCCGGGGACAACGAGATCCTCTACAGCGATTTCACCGCCCGCCAGTCGATCGGCTTCTCGGTGTTCTGGGACTCGGTGCTCGGGCCTCTCCGCCTGAACTTCTCGACCCCGGTGGCGAAGGAAAAATATGACAACGAGCAGAACTTCAGCCTCTCGGTGTCGAGCACCTTCTGAGCTTGGGGCGCGCAGCTTGCTGCGCGCCGCCGCCCTCGGGCTCGGCCTTGCCGCGACGCCTGCGCTGGCGCAGGACGCCATGCGTCCGGGCATCGTGCAGAGCGAGATCCTTACAGTCGAGATCGACCGGCTCTACGCGGAAAGCGATTTCGGCAAAGAGGTCTCGAAGCTGCTCGAGGAGACCGGCACGGCCATCGCCGCCGAGAACCGTCGCATCGAGGCCGAGCTCACCGCCGAGGAAAAGTCGCTCACCGAGAAGCGCCGGACGATGGACGCCACTGCTTTCCGCAAGCTGGCCGACGCCTTCGACACAAAGGTGCAGGAGCTGCGCGACGCGCAGGACAGCAAGGCGCGCACCCTCGGAAATCTCTCGGAGGAACGTCGGCGCGCGTTCATCTCGCAAGCCGAGCCGGTTCTGGCCGACCTCATGCGCGATGCCGGCGCGAGTGTGATCCTCGACCAGCGCACGGTGTTCCTGTCGACCAATGCCATCGACATCACCGAAACAGCCATCTCGCGGATGAACGAGGTGCTGCCAAAACCCGATCCGCTGCCCGATCTGACCAGCACCCCGAACGCGCAGGTTCCTGTTTCACCGGACACCCCGCCCAAGCCCTGATCATGCGGCTCGCTGTTTCAGCCTGTTGCATCGCGTGACGTCGCCGCGCGCGCGCCGCTTGCCCCGAGCCGCCGGGATTGCTAGGGGAGAGGCGACTTTTTCCTTTTGAAAGGCCGACGATGACCGAGACGCTTCTCAGCGCTGACATCCAGCTGATCCAGCGCATCCTGCCGCATCGCTACCCGTTCCTGCTCGTTGACAAGGTCGTGGAGATCGACGGCACCAGCTCGGCCGTGGGCATCAAGAACGTCACGATGAACGAACCGCACTTCCAGGGCCACTTCCCGGGCCTGCCGATCATGCCCGGCGTGACCATCGTCGAAGCCATGGCCCAGACGACCGCGGTCATGGTTGGGGCGGCGCTTGATCTCGCCGACAAGGACCTCAAGGTCTATTTCATGGGCATCGACAAGTGCAAGTTCCGCCGCAAGGTGGTGCCGGGCGACGTGGTCAAGATGAAGGTCCGCACCCTGCGCGGCAAGCCGGGCGGCAAGGTCTGGAAGTTCGAAGGCGTGGCGGAGGTCGACGGCGAACTGGCCTGCGAGGCGGAGTTCACCGCGATGATGGACCTGCCGGCGTGACCCAGAGCGTGATCCACCCCAGCGCCTATGTCGAGCCGGGCGCGCAGATCGGCGAGGGCTGCAAGATCGGCCCGTTCTGCCATGTCGGGCCCGAGGTGGTGCTGGCGGCGAACGTCGAGCTGAAGAGCCACGTGGTGGTCACCGGCCGTACCGAGATCGGCGAAGACACCGTGATCTTTCCCTTTGCGGTGATCGGCGAGATCCCGCAGGACCTGAAGTTCCGCGGCGAGAAAACCAAGCTGGTCATCGGCAAGCGCAACCGCATCCGCGAGCATGTGACGATGAACTCGGGCACCGAGGGGGGTGGCGGCGTCACCCGCGTTGGCGACGACGGGCTGTTCATGGCCGGCTGCCACGTGGCGCATGACGCGCAGGTGGGTGACCGGGTGATCCTGGTGAACAACTCGGCGCTGGCCGGCCATTGCGTGATCGAGGACGACGTGATCGTCGGCGGGCTGTCGGGGGTGCACCAATGGGTGCGCATCGGGCGCGGTGCGATCATCGGCGCCGTGACCATGGTGACCAACGACGTGATCCCCTACGGGCTGGTGCAGGCGCCGCGCGGCAAGCTCGACGGGCTCAACCTTGTCGGCCTCAAGCGCCGCGGCGTGAGCCGGTCGGACATCACCGCGCTGCGCGCCGCCTTCCAGATGCTGGCGCAGGGCGAGGGCGCCTTTGCCGAACGCGCCAAGCGCCTCGGTGACGAGACCCAGAGCGAATATGTCCGCGAGATCGTCGACTTCATCCTCGGCGACAGCGACCGTCACTTCCTGACGCCGGGCTGATCCACGTGCTGGCTCTGATCGCAGGGCAGGGTGATCTGCCTCGGGCAGTGATCGAAGCCCTGCCCGAACCGGCGCTGGTCTGCGGCATGGAAAGCTCGCCGCCCGACCGGGTGGCGGCGGATCACCTGTTCCGGATCGAGAAGCTTGGCTCCTTCCTGCGCTGGCTCAAGGTGCAGGGGGTGACCCGTGTATGCCTGTGCGGCGCGGTCGGCCGGCCCGAGATCAAAGCATCGCGCCTCGACCTGCCGACGCTGCTCTTGCTGCCGAAGATCCTGCGCGCTCTGAAGCGCGGCGACGATGGCGCGCTGCGCATCGTCATCGGGTTGCTCGAGGACGCCGGGCTTGAGGTCGTGGGCGCGCATGAGGCCGCCCCGGCGCTGCTTCCGGCGCCCGGTGTGCTGACGCAGGCGCAGCCCGGCACCGAGGCAGCAGAGATGGCCACGCTCGCCGATGCGGTGAGCCACCGCCAGGGGCTCGAGGATCTGGGCCAATGCTGCGTCATCTCGGGCGATCAGGTGGTCGCGCAGGAAGACGCGCGTGGCACCGATGCCATGCTGGGCGCGCTGCCGCCGGTGCCGGGCGGCGTTTTCTACAAGGCGCCGAAGCCGGGGCAGGAGCGCCGCGCCGACCTGCCGGTGATCGGCCCCAACACCGCCGTCGGCGCGATCCGCGCCGGGCTTTCGGGCATCGTCATCGAGGCGCAGGGCGTCATGGTGCTCGACCGCGCGGCGGTCATCGAAATGCTGGATGCCGCAGGGCTCTTCCTGTGGGTACGGGAGCGGGACGCATGAAGGTCTTCATCATCGCGGGCGAGCCCTCGGGCGACAAGCTGGGCGGCGCGCTCATGCAGGGGCTGAAGGCGCAGGTTCCCGAGGTCTCCTTCGAGGGGATCGGCGGCGAGCGCATGCTCGAGGAAGGGCTGCAGAGCCTCTTTCCCATGGACGAGATCTCGATCATGGGCATCACCGAGATCCTGCGCAACTACGGCGCGCTCAAGGCCCGCATCCGCCAGACCGCCGAGGC
Organism: Alloyangia pacifica; assembly: GCF_003111685.1. NCBI lineage: Bacteria > Pseudomonadati > Pseudomonadota > Alphaproteobacteria > Rhodobacterales > Roseobacteraceae > Alloyangia > Alloyangia pacifica. The sequence continues at coordinate 1,533,647 of NZ_CP022189.1, forward strand.
GGTGGTGGCCGCCAAGCCCGACGTGCTGATCACCGTCGACCTGCCGGAATTCTCGCTTCGCGTGGCCAAGCTGGTCAAAGAGAAATCCGAGATCCGCACCGTGCACTACGTGGCCCCCACGGTCTGGGCCTGGCGCCCCGGCCGCGCGGCGAAGATGGCGCGGCACATCGATCAGGTGCTGGCGCTGCTTCCTTTCGAGCCCCCCTACATGCAGGCCGCGGGCATGCGCTGCGATTTCGTGGGTCACCCCGTGGTCACCGACCCGCAGGCAAGCCAGCCCGAGGCGGCCGAGTTCCGCCTCCGCCACGGCATCGGCGATGCGCCGCTCTGCCTGATCCTGCCCGGCTCGCGCCGCTCCGAAGTCTCGCGCCTCGGCGCGGTGTTCGGCGAGGCTCTGGCGCACCTCAAGCGGCAACGGCCCGATCTGCAATACGTGCTGCCCATGGCCGCACCGGTCGCCGACCTCGTGAAGGAGACGGTGAAGGGCTGGCCGGTCGATCCGATCCTGCTCGATCCGCGCGACGAGGGCGAGGCAGGGAAGGCCGAGAAACGCGCCGCCTTCGCCGCCGCCGACGTGGCACTGGCCGCGTCGGGCACGGTGGCGCTTGAGTTGGCCGCCGCCGGCACGCCCATGGTCATCGCCTATGACATGGGCTGGCTCTCGCGGCAGATCATCGGCCGGCTGATGCTGGTGGATTCGGTGAACCTGGTGAACCTTGTGACCGACAGCCGCACCGTGCCCGAGTTTATCGGAGACGCCTGCCGCCCCGGGCCCATTGCCGACGCGGTCCTCCGCGTGCTCGACGCGCCGCAGGAGCAGACGCGGGCGATGCACCAGACCATGGAGCTTCTCGGAAAAGGCGGCGACGCGCCGGGAATGCGCGCCGCCGAGGCGGTGCTCGCCGGGCTGCGCGAGGGCTGATCCCGCCGCCGCGCAACCCGCGCTGCAGACATGAAAAAGCCCCGGCGCCTTGCGGCCCGGGGCTTTTCGTTTTCCGCACCGCAGCGCTTACTGGCGCAGCGCGCTGGTCTCTTCGTAGCCCGCGGTGAAGCCCGAGAGAGACATGTCGAGCGTCACCTTCTGATCCGGCGCCAGCGCCGGGACGATGGTGATCTGCGCGCCCTTGCCCGCCTTGAAGCGGTTCACGTCTTCCTCGGTGAAGCCGACGCGGGCGTAGCAGCCCACGGGGGTGCAGAAGGAGAAGTCGTAGCGCTTGGCTTGGCCGCCGTCGACCGAGATGGTCAGCTTCTGGGTCAACAGTGTCTCCAGCGGCACGACGAAGGTGCCCCCGGCCGCGACCTGGCCGCCGTTGGCAACCCGGAACAGGCTCACCTCGGCGACATTGTTGCCGTCGCTGTCCTGCAGCAACTGGTACATCTGGCAGGGATCCTCGGCATCGCTGCCCTCGGGCGCGCGGAGGCACTGAAGTTCCCAGGAGCCATGCGTGGCCTTGACGTAGGTCTCGGGTTGCTGCCCGGGCGCGCCGGGTGTCTCGGCGTTCGCGTCCTCGCCCAGCGAGAGACCGCCGGCGGCGACGGTGCCTTCGGCCTGGTCTGCTGCGGGAGCGTCGTTTGTTTGGGCGGCGTCCTGCGCATAGGCCGGCATGGCTGCCAGGGCCGCAGCGAGCGGCAGCAGGCGCAGGATGTGGAGAGGTCTGATCATGGGTCCCCCTGAAACGGTCATTCTTGCCTCATTGCCCGCTTAGCATGCACACCAAGCGGTGTCAGTCCGGAAATGGGAAGCATCACGGGAACGGCAATAAAGCGCGGAAACCATTCATCAAAAAGAGAAAAGGGACCCTGCGGTCCCCTTTCCCTTGCTCCCTGTCGGACCGGCCGACTTTGTCATTGCCGAGACGCTACGAAACTCTTTCCCAACGGTCAACAGGCTTTGCAACGGCAGGGCTTCACTTTTGCACAAAAGGCCGCGCCCGTTGCAAGGGCGCGGCAAGTCAGACAGGGAGGAAGTTCGCCCAGGGCAGGAGAGGACATGTTGCCCCGGACGAATTTCATACTGGCGCCAAAGAGTTAAGATTGTATGCTCGGGTCCGGACGGCAGCGGAGGCAGGCCATGACGGATGATGTTTTTGTAGGCGGTGGCGGCGAAGCCTATTCGGAAAAACAGTATCTTGGGCTGAAGTATGGCAACCGCCACGGGCTGATCGCCGGCGCCACGGGCACCGGCAAGACGGTCACATTGCAGATCCTCGCCGAGGGGTTTTCGGCGGCGGGGGTGCCGGTTTTCCTGTCGGACGTGAAGGGTGATCTCTCGGGGCTCGCGCGGGCTGGCTCGGAGACCGCCAGCCTGCATGCACCCTTCATGGAGCGCAACGCCAAGATCGGCTTCGACACGTTCACCTATACCGGCTTCCCGGTGGTCTTCTGGGATCTCTTCGGCGCCAAGGGCCACCCGGTGCGCACCACCGTGGCCGAGATGGGCCCGCTGCTGCTGGCCCGGCTCTTGGAGTTGACCGAGGCGCAGGAGGGAATTCTCAACATCGCCTTCCGGCTGTCGGACGAGCAGGGGCTGCCGCTGCTCGACCTCAAGGACCTTCAAGCGCTGTTGGTCTGGGTCGGGCAGAACGCCAAGGAGCTGAGCCTGCGCTACGGCAATATTTCCACCGCCTCCGTGGGGGCGATCCAACGGCGGCTTCTGGTGCTCGAGAACCAGGGCGGGGCGCGCTTCTTCGGTGAGCCGGCGCTGGAGCTGTCGGACCTGATGACCTGCGCGCCGGACGGTCGCGGCCATGTGAACATCCTCGCCGCCGACGCGCTGATGGGGGCGCCGCGGCTCTATGCGACCTTCCTGCTGTGGCTGCTGTCGGAGCTTTTCGAGGAGTTGCCAGAGGTCGGCGATCCCGAGAAGCCCAAGCTGGTGTTCTTCTTTGACGAGGCGCATCTCCTGTTCGACGACGCGCCCAAGGCGCTGGTCGACAAGGTCGAACAGGTGGCGCGGCTGGTGAGGTCCAAAGGCGTTGGCGTCTACTTCGTGACGCAGAACCCCGACGACATCCCCGAGGACATCCTCGGCCAGCTCGGAAACCGGGTGCAGCATGCGCTGCGCGCCTTCACCGCGCGCGACCGCAAGGCGCTGAAACAGGCCTCCGAGACCTACCGCGAGAACCCGGCCTTCGACACGGAGACCGCGATCCGCGAGGTCGGAACAGGCGAGGCGGTGACATCCTTCCTGCAAAAGAAGGGCGTGCCGGGCATGGTGCAGCGCACATTGGTGCGCCCGCCGGGCTCGCGGCTCGGCCCGATCACCGACGCAGAGCGGACCGAGGTCATGGATGCCTCGCCTCTGAAGGGCAAATACGACGCCCCGGTCGACCGCGAGTCCGCCCACGAGATCCTGCAGGCCCGCGCCGCCGCCGCAGCAACTGCCGCAGAAGAGGCCGACAGGGCCGTGGACACGGTCGAGACCGAGATCCGAGACTACAACCGCGCCCGCAGGTACGACCCTACGCCCCGCGCTCAGCCCCGCAAGAGCAGCGCTCCCACCTCGCGCAGCACGCGCTACAGCGCGCCGGACAGCCTCGGCGAGGCGCTGGGGCAGGCGGTGCTGAAGGAACTCTCGGGCACCACCGGCAAGCGTCTGGTGAGGGGCATTCTCGGCAGCCTCTTCAAGGCGCGCTGAGGCCGCCGCGCATGGGCATCGGCACGCAAATCCTGATGGGGAGCGGGCTGCTCTTCCTCTGCGCCGGGGTCCAACTCTGGATCATCGCGCGCGTCGCGCCGGCACTGCTCTCGGCGATCGCGCGGATCGAGGACAAGACCGGGCCCCTGCGGCTTTTCGGGCTGATCTGCATCGCCTTCGGTGCCATGGTGCTCGCCCATACGCTGCAGATCTGGCTCTGGGCCGCGAGCTTTCGCTACCTCGGGGCCTTCGAGACGCTGCCCGAGGCCTTCTACTTCGCCGTGGTGAGCTACACGACCTTGGGATACGGAGACATCACGCTGGGCGAAGGATTGCGGATCTACGGCAGCTTTGCCGCGATCACGGGACTTCTGACCTTTGGGGTGAGCACCGCCTTCCTGCTGGCGGTGCTGACGCGGATCCGCCCGATGCTGGGCGACGAGCGCTGAGCTGACCTGCCGGCACAGGGCGCTGACCCGGGGGCCGTTCCAGGGCGATGCCCCCGGGCCCCCAGGATATTTGCTCCGAGTAAAATGCGCCCGCCGCGCGCGGCAGCGGGGCCGGGCGGCTGGTCAGAACCAGCTGTCGACGGTGCGCGAAGCGCGCGAAACGTCCTGGCCGAAGCCATCGACGGTGCCGCAGGCGGCAAGCGGGGCGGCCAGGAGGGCGAGAAGGAAGAGGCGTTTCATACTGTCTGCTCGTCGTTTGTTGGTCTTGTCGGTCGTCTTGGTCTGGCGGGGCAGACCTCAGTTCTGCTCTTCCCACCACCAGGCGTTGGGCTGCCAGTCGATCCAGTCTCCGTAGACCGGAGTCGGCTCGGCGTAGGTCAGCTCTTTGGCGTGGGCGATCCAGCTCTGATTCCACTCGTATGTGGGGATGACATATCGGCCAGCGGTGAGCACCCGGTCAAGCGCATGGGTGGCGGCGAGAAACTCTTCGCGGCTGGTGGCGGTCAACAAGTCCTCGATCAGCGCGTCCACCGCCGGGCTCTTGATGCCCATCAGGTTGCGCGAGCCTTCCTGGTCGGCGGCCGCGCTGCCCCAGTAGAGCCGCTGTTCGTTGCCCGGCGAGAGCGAGATGCCACGGCGGAACCAGGTCATGTCGAAATCGAAAGAGGCGCTGCGCGCGTTGAATTGGGCGGAGTCGACCGTGTCGACGCGCACCTTGATGCCGAGGCGCTGCAGCGCCTGCACGTAGATGTCGATCATCGAGCCGGCCTCGGTCTCGCCCTGCGGCAGCACGATGTCGAACTGGAAGGGCTGGCCCTGCGGGTCCATCATCACCCCGTCCTGCACCGTGTAGCCGGCCTCCTGCATAAGATCCATCGCCTTGCGCAGCCCGGCGCGGTTGCGGGCCGAGCCGTCGCCCTGCGGCAGCTCGTAGCCTTCGAGCGTGCCGGGAACCAGGCTTTCGGCGAAAGGCTCCAGCAGGTCCTTGACCCGGCCGGACGCCGGGCCGTGGTCCATCGCCAGCTCGGAGTTGGAGAAATACGAGGTGATGCGCGGCTGTCGCCCGCCGGTCAGCGTTTCGTTGATGTATTCGAAGTTAAACAGCTGGATCATCGCTTCGCGCACGCGCCAGTCGTCGAAACCGGGCCGTCGGGTGTTCATCACGAAGCCGGTCATCCCCGAGGGGCGGCCATGCGGTACAACGGATTTGACCACCTCGCCGGCCTGCACGGCGGGAAAATCGTACTGGGTCTCCCACTTTTCCGAATTGAGCTCGCGGTTGGAGTTCAGCAGCCCCGCCTTGAAGGCCTCGAACATGGCGGTGCCATCGCCGAAGAACTCCATGCGCACCTCATCGAGGTTGGCCTGACCCTTCATGAAGGGCACGTCCTTGCCCCAGTAATCGGGGTTGCGCTTGAGCGAGACGTAGCGGCCCGCCTCGAAGCTGTCGATGACATAGGGCGCGGTGGTTATGGGCACCACGTCGAGGCCGGAGGCGGAAAAATCCTTGCCCTCCCACTGCGCCTTCTTGAGGATCGGACGCATGCCGACGATCAGCGCCAGCTCGCGGTCCTGCACGTTGAAGGTGAAGCGCAGGCTGTGCTCACCGGTCTTTTCGATGCTCTCGATGCGGCTATAGGTGCCCTGGTAGCGCGGGTGGCCTTCGGTGCCGAGGGTGTTGAAGCTCCAGATCACGTCCTCGACGGTGACCGGTGTGCCATCGGAGAATTTCGCCTCGGGGCGCAGGGTAAATTCGACCCAGTCGCGCTCGGGCGAGGTCTCGACGGTTTCGCAGATCAGGCAGTAAAGAGTGAAGGGCTCGTCCCAGCTGCGCCCCATGAGCGATTCATAGGCCAGAAAGCGCAGCTGCCAGGGCACCGAGCCCTTGAGGATATGCGGGTTGAGGCTGTCAAAACTGCCGACTTCGCCGGTGACGATGCGGCCGCCCTTGGGCGCCTCCGGGTTCACGTAGGGCAGATGATCGAAATCCGCGGGCAGGGCGGGCTCGCCGTACATGGCGATGCCATGCATGGGCTCCGCGCTTGCGGCGAATCCCGAAAATAGGGCCAGCGCGGTGAGCGCGGGCCGGATGGGAGAAAATCTGAAATGAATGGCGGCCATTGTCGAAATCGTCCTGCTCTGCCCTTGTTTTCTTGGTTTTCGACCCTATCGGGGCTTTTACGTCTTTTCAAACTTTTAGGTTGGACTCCGGCAGCAAAGCGCGTATAAAGAGGTCACTGCTCGATAGGTTTCTTGCCTGTATGAAACCTGCCTCAATGACTGAACGCCGGCCTCGTGCCGGCGTTTTTTTTGGTTTTTTCGCGCTCTTCCGGAAAGACCCTGCCATCCGGCGACGTCAAATTCCACGAATCCGCCCTGCCGAGTTTGGCGAACGCGTGGCCGCTGTGCGTCGGCATCGCTGTTGAAGATTTGGACGTATGCGCCGGTGTGCGACGGTGCGCCGAGCCTTACAGGGCAGGGCCCGGCTTGCCTAGGGGGGCAGGCCGGGTTCCCGCCTACGAATCCGTGATGACGTTGCGAACACGGGCTTGCAGCTTCGCGCGGGATGACCGAGCAATGCGGAGGAGCGGAACCGGGAGGCATGTCCATCCCGTTCCCCATGCAGGCGGCGAGCCATGTCGGTGCCGCAAGACACGAGGAGTTTTCGCATGTCACTCAAGGGCAAGACGGCAGTCGTCACCGGATCGAACTCGGGCATCGGGCTCGGCGTCGCACGCGAACTGGCGCGGGCCGGGGCATCGGTGGTGCTGAACTCGTTCACCGACCGGGACGAGGATCACCAGTTGGCCGCGGACATGGCCAAGGAGTTCGGCGTCGAGGTGCGCTACATCAAGGCCGACATGTCCAAGGGCGACGAGTGCCGGGCGCTGATCGACCAAGCCGGGGCCTGCGACATCCTGGTGAACAACGCCGGGATCCAGCACGTCTCGCCGATCGACGAGTTCCCGATCGAGAAGTGGGATGCGATCATCGCGATCAATCTGAACTCGGCCTTCCACACCACCGCCGCAGCGCTGCCGATGATGCGCAAGGCGGGCTGGGGCCGGGTGATCAATGTTGCCTCGGCGCACGGGCTGACCGCTTCGCCGTTCAAGGCGGCCTATGTGGCGGCCAAGCATGGCATCGTCGGCATGACCAAGACCGTCGCGCTGGAGACGGCGCGCGAAGACATCACCTGCAACGCGATCTGTCCGGGCTACGTGAAGACCCCGCTGGTCGAGGCGCAGATCCCCGACACAGCTGCTAAGTACGACATGACCGAGGAGGAGGTGATCGAGAAGGTCATCCTCGAGCGCCAGCCGTCGAAGGAATTCGCCACCACCGAGCAGATCGGCGGCACGGCGGTGTTCCTCTGCTCCGATTTTGCGGCGCAGATCACCGGCACGACGATCTCTGTCGACGGTGGCTGGACCGCGCTCTGATCGGGCGCTGAGATTGCGGGCGGGGACACTTCGGCGTGAGCCGCGCGTTCCCGCCGAAACGCGCCATTGATCGCGCGCCCATGTGAACATATCATGAACGCATGGCAAGAATGACCCTCGATCAGAAGCTCGCGATTCTTTCCGACGCGGCGAAATACGATGCGTCCTGCGCCTCGAGCGGGGGGCAGAAGCGCGACTCCCGCGACGGCAAGGGGATCGGTTCGACCACCGGCTCTGGGATCTGCCACGCCTATGCTCCGGACGGCCGCTGCATCAGCCTTCTCAAGATACTGATGACCAACTTCTGCATCTACGACTGCGCCTATTGCGTGAACCGGGTGAGCAGCAACGTGACCCGCGCGCGGTTCACCCCCGAAGAGGTCGTGACGCTGACGCTGGAGTTCTACCGCCGCAACTACATCGAGGGGCTGTTCCTGTCGTCGGGCATCATCCGCAGCCCGGACGAGACCATGTCGGACATGGTGCGCATTGCACGGATGCTGCGGACCGAGCACCATTTTCGCGGCTATATCCACCTCAAGACCATCCCCGACGCCGCGCCCGAACTGATCGAAGAGGCGGGGCTCTACGCCGATCGGCTGTCGATCAACGTCGAGCTGCCCACCGACCGCGCGGTCAAGGATTATGCCCCCGAGAAGGATCCGGCACAGATCCGCCGCGCCATGGCCGATGTGCGGTTGAAGCGCGAGGCGGGCAAGGAGCGCAGCTTCAGCGGCAAGCGCCCGCCGCGCTTTGCCCCCGCCGGGCAGTCGACGCAGATGATCGTCGGCGCCGATGGGGCGGACGACACGACGATCCTGCGAACCTCGACCCGGCTTTATTCCGGCTACAAGCTGCGCCGCGTCTACTATTCGGCCTTTTCACCGATCCCCGATGCCTCCGCCGCGCTGCCGCTGATCAAGCCGCCGCTGATGCGCGAGCACCGGCTTTATCAGGCCGACTGGCTGCTGCGCTTCTATGGTTTCGACGTCGAGGAAATCGCCTCTGCTACGCGGGGTGGGCACCTTGACCTCGAGGTCGACCCCAAGCTCGCCTGGGCGCTGGCAAACCGGCATCTCTTTCCGCTCGACGTGAACTTGGCCGAGCGCGAGATGCTGCTGCGGGTGCCGGGGCTCGGGACCAAGACCGTCGCGCGGATCCTGACCACCCGGCGTCATCGCACGCTGCGCTATGACGATCTGCGGCGGATGGGCGCGAACCTCAAACAGGCCAAACCCTTCATCACGCTACTCGACTGGCGCCCGCGTGCGCTGAGCGATGCCGCCGATCTGCGCGCCCGCTTCGCGCCGCCGCCTGAACAGCTCTCGCTCTTCTGATGCGCCGCGTCGCATTGCCCGAGATCGGCACCTTCGAGGCCTGGCGGGATGAGGCGCGGGCGCTTCTGGGGGCAGGGGTGCGGCCCGAGGATCTGCTCTGGCAGCGCGGGCAGGGCGCGGAGGACCTCTTTGCCACCGACCTGCCAATGGTTGCCGGCGGGCCGGTCACCGTGCCGCGCGGCTTTGTCGAGCTGGCACGGCTGGCCGTCTGCCACAGCGACCCCGAACGCTTTGCCCGGCTCTATGCACTGCTCTGGTCGCTCCGGGACGACAGGCGTCTGCTCGAAGACCGGGGCGATCCGCGCGTCGCAAAGCTCACCCGCATGGCCAAGGACGTCAGCCGCGACCGGCACAAGATGACCGCCTTCGTCCGCTTCCGCGAGCTGGAGGTGCCCGGCGCGAACCGTCGCAGGTTCGCCGCCTGGTTCGAGCCGACCCACCACATCGTCGAGCTGACCGCGCCATTCTTCGTCAAGCGTTTCGGAGATATGGACTGGGCGATCTTTACCCCGGACCTGTCGGCGCATTTCGAGGGGGGCGCGCTTCGGTTCGCGCCGGGAGCGCCCAGACCCGAGCTGCCGCAGGACGCGACCGAGGAGCTCTGGCGCACCTATTTCCGCAATATCTTCAACCCGGCAAGGCTGAAACCCAAGGCGATGCAGGCCGAGATGCCGAAGAAATACTGGCACAACATGCCCGAGACGCAGCTCATCCCCGAGCTGATCGCCACCGCCGAGGCCCGCGCGCGGCAGATGGCCGAGGCGGCACCGACGCTTGCCCCCGTCCGTGCCGGAAAGATCAGCGCGCGCCTGCGTGTGCCCACCACCGAGGTAACAGAGGAAGTCGGCGATCTGCACGCGGCCCTCTTAGCCTGCCGGCGCTGTGCGCTGTGGCAGGACGCGACACAGCCGGTGCCGGGCGAAGGGCCCCCGGATGCGCCACTAATGATCGTCGGCGAACAGCCCGGAGATCGCGAGGATCTGGAAGGGCGCCCCTTTGTCGGCCCGGCCGGCCAGCTCTTCGACAGCATCGCACAGCGTGCCGGACTTGACCGGCGCAGGGCCTATGTCACCAATGCGGTCAAGCACTTCAAGTTCACCCCGCGCGGCAAGCGGCGGCTTCACCAGGCGCCGAACAGCGGCGAGATCCAGCAATGCCGCTGGTGGCTCGATCTCGAGCGGAGCCGGGTGAAGCCGAAGCTGATCTTCGCCTTGGGCGCGACGGCAGTGGAGAGCCTGACCGGAGACCGACGAGCCCTGATGGCCCGGCGCGGCGGTCTCGAACGCACCGAGGATGGCACGCCGGTGCTGGTCACGCTGCATCCGTCCTATCTTTTGCGCGTGCCCGCCGCAGAGCGCGCGGCGGCGGAGGCGCTTTTCGAGGCTGACCTGAGACTTGCGGTGCGGGAACTGGCTGCCCTGGCGGAGCAGCCGGACCACTGAGTCAGCTGGCGCGGCGCACCGGCTCGACCTTCGGCTTTTCGCCCGGCTTTTCCGGCGGATAGACCAGCCCGGCCGAGATCACCAGCTTGGCGGCATCCTCGATGCTCATCTCCAGTTCCACCACATCCTCGGCGGGGAAGTAGAGCAAGAAGCCCGAGGTCGGGTTGGGCGTGGTCGGCACGAAGACCGACACCAGGTCTCCCATCGCGTCGGCGCGGGCGAGGATCTCGCCCTTGGCCCGGGTCGAGATGAAGCCGATGGCCCAGATACCCTTGCGCGGGTACTGCACGAGGCAGGCCTTTTCGAAGTTGCTCTCGGTCTGGGCAAAAACCGTTTCGGCGATCTGTTTGATCCCAGAATAGATCGAGCGCACCACAGGGGTGCGGTCCACCAGCGTTTCGGCAAAGCGGATCATCGAACGGCCGATCAGCCCCTTGGCGACCCAGCCGACGAGGATGGTGAAGACAAGAAAGAAGATCACACCCACGCCGCGCAGGTTGATCCCGATGTATTCCTCGGGATTGAAGCGCTGCGGCACCAGCGGCAGCACGAAGCCGTCGACCCAGCCGAACAGGGTCCAGATCAGCCAGATGGTCAGACCGACCGGGGCGATCACCACCAGCCCGGTCAGGAAGCTCGCCCTGAGGCTCGCGAAGATGCCGGGGCGGCGGGGCTTGTCGTCGAAGGGCGTGTTCATTCTTGTTCCGGAGACAGAGGTGTTCCGAAACAAACTAGGGGCTCGCGCGCCGCTTCACAATGGGCGCGCGAGACTGTGATCCGCGCTGTGGTTTACGCGGCGGACAGGGCGCTCATTTCCGCCGCGATGGCCGCGCCGAGACGGGCGTTGTTCAGCACCAGCTCGATGTTGCTTTCCAGCGAGCGACCCTCGGTCAGCTCGAAGATGCGCTGGAGAAGATACGGCGTGACCGCCTTGCCGTGGATGCCATGCGCGGTCGCGTCTTCCATGGCCCGGGCGATGATCGGCATCATCGTCTCGCGCGGGATCTCGGCGCTTTCGGGGATCGGGTTGGCCACGAGCTGGCCGCCGGGCAGGCCGAGGGCGCCGCGCATCCGGTGCGCCTCGGCGATCTGCTTTGCGGTGTCGAGCCGCAGCGGCGCGGCGATCCCGGCCTCGCGCGACCAGAAGGCCGGCAGTTGGTCCTGCCCGAAGGCGATCACCGGAACGCCAAGGGTTTCGAGCACCTCCATGGTCTTCGACAGGTCAAGGATGGCCTTCGCGCCGGCGGCGATCACGGTCACCTGGGTCTGCGCCAGCTCCTGCAGGTCGGCAGAGATGTCGAAGCTCTGCTCGGCGCCGCGGTGCACGCCGCCGATGCCGCCGGTGGCAAAGACCTCGATGCCCGCCAGCCGCGCCGCGATCATCGTCGCCGCCACGGTGGTCGCGCCGGTGCCGCCTCGCGCCATGCACACGGCCATGTCGGCGCGCGAGAGCTTTGCCGCGTGCTTGGTCTGCGCCAGCGCCTCGAGCTGCGCGTCGTCGAGACCGACGCAGAGCTTGCCGCCTAGCACCGCGATGGTCGCCGGGGTGGCACCGCCCTCGCGGATCGTCTGCTCGACCTTGCGCGCCATCTCGAGGTTCTGCGGCCAAGGCATGCCATGGGTGATAATGGTCGATTCCAGCGCCACCACGGGCGCGCCCTTGGCAAGCGCGTCGGCGACAGGGGCGGAAAGATGCACGAGGGTCATGAAGTCACGTCTCCGGATACGTAGGTTGCGGCGGCCGCCAGCGCTTCGTCCAGCGCGGTGGCACGGTCGGCGCCGCGCAGTTCGGCGGCGATATGCGCCGCCATGAAAGTGTCGCCCGCGCCGGTCACCCGGGTGACCAGCACCTCGGGCGGGCATTCCGAGATCACCCCCTCGGAGGAGGCATCGGACGCGGGCTGGCCGCCATTGGTCACCAGCGCCCGCGAGGCACCGCGGGCAACGAGCGCCGCCGCGGCCTCGGCGGAGTCGCTGAAACTCTGCATGCAGAGCAGCCCGGCTTCCTCGAGGTTCACATAGAGAACCCCGCGGCCCGCGCGCAGGAAAGGGGTCAGACGTTCGGCCTTGCCGGGGCTCGCCGGCGCGATGCGCAGGTCCGCGGCGGCAAAGGCGGGCAGGCGGAGGATCTCTTCCAGCAGGCCCAGCGTCAGGTTGCCGTCGAGCGCCACCGGACCGGCCCAGGGCGCCTCTGCGCTGCCGAGCGGGCCGTCGATCAGCGGCGACAGGATACGCGCACCGCATTGCTCGAGCGAATGGGCGTCGGCAATCGCCGCAATCAACCCGTTCGCGCCTTCAACCGCCATATACATGTCGGTCGGCAAGTCCTCGGAACGATAGAGATATTCTGTGATGCAGCCGAGCCGCTCGCAGGCGTCCACCAGCTCGTGACCATTGGGATCCTGCCCGACGGCGCTCAGCAGGCCCGGGGTCAGCCCGAAGCGGGTGAGAGTCATCGCGATGTTCATCGCCACGCCTCCCGGCAGGCGAATGATGCGCCCGGGCACGTCGGAGCCCTGGCGCATGTGACTGGCAGAGCGGCCGATCACATCCCAGAGGACGGAGCCGATGCAGAGGATATCCGGAGTGCTGCTCATGCTGTCCTTGTGACCGAGCCTCCGGGCCGGGGCAAGAGGATTGATGCAGCGCCGCCCGGTGGTTACGCCATCGGCGAAAATGCGCAAAGCAACGGTGCGGCAAGGAAGAGAGGCAAGGACCAAGCGAAGATGCAGGCTGGGCCATGTCCTGCAACGCACGGCCACGCCAGACGTGTGGCGGATCGAAGAAAGCGCGGCCGCGGACCTGTCCCAAGGGCAGATTTTCCCGAAGACACAGTGGCTTTCGCTCGATACTTGGACGCGCGTCCGGATCGCTCCCGCGCCAATGACTCCGCCGGCGTCGAGCTGGCCGATGTCATGCGAAACGGCAGTTTCGGCGAGGACAACGCCTCAGCGCACCCGAGTTGGAAGATCGAAGAACGCGCCGACGGGATGGCGTTGGGTGGCAAACCAACGGCGAACACGTATATCGTATAATCATGATTATGTGCAATAAATGCATTCGCGGATCAGCGAAGTCTTGTTGATATCTCTTTGACGGCGCGTCGAATTCTTCGCATCCTGCGCACATGATGCATCCAAGCAAAACCGTCCGCCGCGTCCTGATTGCCGTCATCGCCCTCGCGCTTGTCGCCGCGACGGTTGTTGGCGTCCGCACCGTGCAGCACGCGCTCTACTGGGCCGATCCCGCGCATCGCAACGTGACGCCCGAGGCCTGGATGACCCTCGGCTACCTCGAGCGTTCACACCATCTGCCAAGCCACAGCCTTGGCCCGGCGCTTGGCCTCGCGCCGCAGCCCGGCGTGCCGCGCAGCCTCGAGGAAATCGCCGAGCAGCGTGGCGAGCCTGTCTCGTCGCTGCTCACTGAAGTCACCGCGCTCATCAAGGCGCAGAAGAAATGAGCCTCACCGAAAGCGGTTTCAGCGACAGCGTGCTTGCCTTGCTGCCGGAACTCGGACTGCCGATCCTTGCCGGCACGGTCATGCTCGCTTCGCTGGGCGTACCGATGCTCCCGGGCTCCTTGATGGTGCTTGTCGCCGGAACCCTTGCCGCGGCCGGAGAACTTCCGGTGCTTGCCACGATGACAACAGTACTCTGCGCCGCGCTCCTCGGCGACCAACTCGGCTTCTTGCTCGGGCGGCTCTTCGGGCCTCAGCTTGCCCGGCGCGAGGATCCGACCCTCCGGCGCGCTCTGTCCTTGCTGGAAACCCGTGGTCCCATGGCTGTGTTCCTGACACGCTGGCTGATTGCACCGCTCGGGCCGGCGATGAATGTGGTGGCCGGTGCTGGCGGGCTGGTCTGGCCGCGCTTCCTTCTTGCCGATCTCGCCGGCGAAATTGTCTGGACATTGGGCTACATGGCGCTCGGCGCCAGCTTCGCGCCCTTCATCCCGCAGATTGCCGAGTTGTCGAGCGACATCACGCTTCTTCTCGCCGCGCTCGCCGTTGCCTTTGCCGCGGGCGTTCTGCTGCGCCGCCATCGGCCCCATGGGCCTCGATGAGCGGGCTTTCTGGACAAGACGCTCGCGCCTGAGCTATCTGGTCGGGAACGATCTGGAGACTTTCCAATGCATTCGCTGCTCATCCTCAATGGCCCCAACCTCAACCTGCTCGGCCTACGCCAGCCCGAGGTCTATGGCCGCACCACCATCGCAGACGTCGAGGCGATGTGCCGCTCCCATGCCGAAGCGCTCGGCGTGGCGCTTGATTTCGCGCAGAGCAACCACGAAGGCGCGCTGATCGATGCGATCCACGCCGCCCGCGGTACCAAGGACGGCATCATCCTCAATGCCGGCGCCTACACCCACACCTCGCTGGCGCTGATGGACGCCATCAGCTCCGCCGAGGTGCCGACCATCGAGCTGCACCTGTCGAATGTGCATGCGCGCGAGGAGTTTCGCCATGTGAGCTACATCGCCAAGGTTGCGCTCGGCGTGATCTGCGGCTTCGGGCCGCGCGGCTACACGCTCGCGATGGATGCGCTGGTGTCTCACCTCGAACGCTAAGCGGATCAGCCGGGACATGCGATTGTCCCGGCCCTGCCCCGATGCGACCAGTGCCTCGCCCGGCATGGGTGGCAAGAAAAAGGCGAGACAGGACATTGCACCGGCTCCGGAGCTCCTGCGGACGATCATCCTTGACGTTTGCGCCGCGAAAAAGACACAGATGCGCCCAGGAAATCGGCGCAATCTGTCAGGAAGGCGACATTTATTGATGAAATGTTCATCCTCGTTATATACCATGCGTCAAGTTAACTTCGTGGCAACGCCGAATCGAAAGGCGCCGCTTTCATCGATCAGTGTGTTCACGATCGCCGCAAATTCGGCTTTTCTTATCTCGGCATTTCGGAAACCCGAATATGTGGCGTAAATCCCTCCGGATTTCGATGTAATTCGTACATCCTCCCGTTCGGCCCCTTCCCCTTGAACAATGGACGTTGCACACTCGGGTCGTTCCGTGAGTGGTGGCTTTGGCCATGGAACTCGAGACTGTCACTCCTCGCGATTTCGAGGCTCTGCCAGTTTCCCGGTTTTCACCGGAGCCGACTCGCCTCCGGACAATTTTGGTCCGGGTGCGTCTTGGCACTCCTGCTTCGGCACCCCTGCCTCATCCCCATTTGTTTTGGGGTGTCGGGGAAAACAGGTAGCGGAGCCGTCCCCCGGGGCGGCTCCGTGACCGTTTTGGCCCTTCGCAAGTCTCCGCGCCAGGCGCGCAACACGCGCGCCGCGCCGTCACGTTCCACCCCTCCCGAAAAGAAAAAGGGGCGCCCGAAGGCGCCCCTTTCAAGAACGGGATGCGGAGGGCGATCAGCCCTGGGCGGCCTTGGCCACCTCTGCCGCGAAATCCTCTTCCACCTTCTCGATGCCTTCACCCACCTGCAGGCGAATGAAGCCGGTGATGGTGGCGCCGGCTTCCTTGGCGGCCTGCTCGACGGTCAGGTCGGGGTTCACCACGAAGGGCTGACCCAGCAGGGTGATTTCCGCGAGGAACTTGTTCATGCGGCCGACGATCATCTTCTCGATCACGGCGTCGGGCTTGCCAGACTCGCGTGCGATGTCGATCTGAACCTGGCGCTCTTTCTCGACGATCGCCGGGTCCAGCTCGGCTTCGTTCAGCGAGGCCGGGTTCGAGGCGGCGATGTGCATCGCGACCTGACGACCGAAGTCTTCGCTGCCGCCGGTCATGGCAACCAGCACGCCGATCTGGCCGAGACCCGCTGCGGCGGCGTTGTGCACATAGGTCGAGACGACTTCGCCTTCGATCTTGGCCATCCGGCGCAGGGTCATGTTTTCGCCGATAGTGGCGATCTTGTCGGTGATGACGTCCGACACCTTCTTGCCCTCGATGGTCGCGTCGTTCAGCGCTTCCACGCTGTCCACGGCCAGGGCGGCGCCGGCGATGTCGTTCACCATGGCCTGGAACTCGGCGTTCTTGGCAACGAAGTCGGTTTCGGCGTTCACCTCGACGGCAACACCCACGCCACCTTCGACGCGCACGGCGACGAGGCCTTCAGCGGCGGTGCGGCCCGACTTCTTGGCGGCTTTCGCAAGGCCCTTGGTGCGCAGCCAGTCGATCGCGGCGTCCATGTCGCCATCGGTCTCGGTCAGCGCCTTCTTGGCATCCATCATGCCTGCGCCGGTCATCTCGCGCAGTTCTTTCACCTGTGCAGCAGTGATCGCCATGTCGGCTCTCCTCATCTCAAATGCGGTGGGGCGGCCCTGCCCCGGGCCACCCGCTCCTGTCATGACTTCGTGACGCTTTCGCGACAGTGCACATCTGGGCGCCGATGCGCCGGTGCAGTCCCTGTCGCAACAGCGACGTCTGCGCCCGCCCCGCAGGGCGCGGCGGGCGCGATCGGCTTACTTGCCGGCGTTTGCTTCGGCGAGCAGCTCTTCGGCCGGCGCGTCTTCGAGGGCGCCAAGGTCGACGCCTGCGGCTTCCATCTGGCCAGTCATGCCGTCCAGGGCTGCGCGGGCGACGAGGTCGCAGTAGAGCGAGATGGCGCGGGCCGCGTCATCGTTGCCGGGGATGATGTAGTCGACGCCGTCGGGCGAGCAGTTGGTGTCGACGATGGCGACGACCGGGATGCCCAGCTTGTTGGCTTCGGCCACGGCCAGCGCTTCTTTCTTCACGTCGATGACGAAGAGCATGTCGGGCAGGCCGCCCATTTCGCGGATGCCGCCGAGCGAAGCCTGAAGCTTCGTCTGGTCACGCTCCATGCCAAGGCGCTCTTTCTTGGTGAGGCCTTCTGCACCGGCTTCCATGCGCTCGTCGATGGTCTTCAGGCGCTGGATCGACTGCGAAACGGTCTGCCAGTTGGTGAGCGTGCCGCCCAGCCAGCGGTGGTTCATGTAAAACTGTGCGCACTTCTCGGCCGCTTCCGCGATCGGCTGCTGCGCCTGGCGCTTGGTGCCGACGAAGAGCACCGAACCGCCCTTGGCGACGGTCTCACGGATCGCGTTCAGAGCCGCGTCCAGCATCGGGACGGTCTGGGTGAGGTCCATGATGTGGATGCCGTTGCGCGCACCGTAGATGAACTCGCCCATGCGGGGGTTCCAGCGCTGCGTCTGGTGGCCGAAGTGCACGCCTGCTTCAAGTAGCTGGCGCATGGTGAACTCGGGAAGAGCCATGTCCGTTTTCCTTTCCGGTTTCATAAATCCTCAGCGGGGGCTCATCCTGTTGGACAACCGGTGGACGCTCGGGGATGTCTCCCCCGAAGTGCCCGACCCCGCCTGCGGCGTTCTCGTGGGCGCGCCTATATGCCTAATTGGGGTCGGGCGCAAGCCCGACCGGCTGCATTTCATGCAAGACCTGCAAGCCATGGGCCCATCCGGGCTACCGCTCGGCTGAAAAGGAGCCTGCCCTGCCTCCTCTATATGAAGAGCGCCGTGCTTGCGAGGCGCAATGGGAGTGGCCTGCGCGCCTGGCCCTGCCCGGCCCCGGCTGTGCATGTGCGCATAGCCCCCCGTGCATCCGTCCGCCTTGCGAGAGATACTTACCATGTTAAGTACTTTGCAAGTTAAGCAACCCGAGTCCTTCTCCCATGTCCGATCCGCAGACCCAGACCCGTCTTCTCGAAGC
Organism: Alloyangia pacifica; assembly: GCF_003111685.1. Classification (NCBI taxonomy): domain Bacteria; kingdom Pseudomonadati; phylum Pseudomonadota; class Alphaproteobacteria; order Rhodobacterales; family Roseobacteraceae; genus Alloyangia; species Alloyangia pacifica. The sequence continues at coordinate 1,551,594 of NZ_CP022189.1, forward strand.
GATGCTCGAAGCGATGCGCGAGCTGCGCACCCATTATGATGCCAGCGCGCAGGAGGTCGGCCTGACCCTCTCGCGGGCCCGCGTGGTGAGCGAACTGGCCCGGCGCGAAGGCGCGACGCAGGCCGAGCTGGCCTGCGCGCTGCGCATCGAGGCGCCGGCCCTCAAACGCCAGATCGATGCTCTCGAGGCCGCAGGCTTCATCGAGCGACGCGCCCTCGATGGCGACGCCCGCAAGCGGGCGCTGCACCTCACCGACAAGGCCCGATCGAGCCGGATCACCTGTTTCCTGGAGCGCGTACGCGACGATCTGATGGAAGGCATCTCGGCCGACGACCAGGACGCCACCCGCCGCACCCTCGAACGGATCGCGCTCAACGCAACGAAGCTGTCCTCGCAATGACCGACACCTCCGCACAAACGACCCTTGCCGAACCGCCGAAGCCCGAGTCCCCACCGCCGGCACCGGGCATGCCGCTGGTACGCGCCCTGCCCTATGTGGTGGCCTCGGTGATGCTGGGGATCACCCAAGGGCTCGGCCAGGGCTTCATCTCGGCCAACATGCCGCAGATCGCCGGCGACCTCGGGATCACCACGGCCCAGGCCAGCTGGTTGATGGCGGCCTACATGATCCCCCGCGCCTCGCTGACCATCCTGCTGATCAAGCTGCGCACCCAGTACGGGCTGCGGCGGTTTGCCGAGATCGGCATCGCCACCTATGTCCTCGTCGCCTTCGCCTCGGTCTGGGTCGTTGACCTGCGCTCGGCGGTGGTGCTGCAGTTCCTCTCGGGCGTCGCCGCGGCGCCGCTCTCGACACTGGCCTTTCTCTACATCCTCGAGCCGCTGGCGCAGCAGTGGAAGCTGCGGCTCGGTCTGCCCGTTGCGTTGGTGCTGCTCACCTCCGGCGCCTCGCTGGCGCGCATCGTCTCGCCGGTGCTTATCGGCGATGGCGGACTAGCAGGCATCCATATGACCACCCTAGGGCTGTCGATGATCTGCCTGATGCTGGTCTACCTCCTGCCGCTGACCCCGGCACCGCGGGCCAAGGTGATCCAGCGCGCCGACCTGCTCAGCTTCGGGCTGATCGCTTTCGGACTCGGCGGGCTGGTGACTGGCTTCATCCTCGGGCCGATCCACTGGTGGACCGACCTGCACTGGCTGGGCTTGCTGCTTGCCGCCTCGCTGGCTGCGCTGACCGCAGCTGTGGTGATCGAGCTGCACCGCGAGGCGCCGCTGATCGACATCCGCTGGCTGCTCAGCCCGGCGATGCTGCACCTCGCCTTTACGCTCTTCCTGTTCCGGCTGCTGCTCTCCGAGCAGAGCAGCGGCGCGCCGGGCATGTTCCAGGCGCTGGGACTGGGCAATGCGCAGATGACCGGGCTCTTTACGGTGATCTGCCTGGCTACAGTCTTCGGCGCGCTGGCGTGCATCGGCTGGATGGCGCCGGGGCGCGAGCCCGCCTATCACGCCGTGGCGCTGGCGCTGATCGCGCTCGGGGCCTTTATGGATGGCGGCTCCACGCTGCAGACCCGGCCCGAGCAGATGATGCTGAGCCAGGCGCTGATTGCCTTCGCCTCGATGCTGTTCATGGCCCCCGCGATGATGAAGGGGCTGATCGCCGCGCTCAGCAAGGGTCCGAATTACCTGCTGTCCTTCGTCATCGTCTTCTTGGTGACGCAGAGCGCCGGAGGCATCCTCGGCTCGGGGCTGTTCCGAACGGTGATAAACGTGCGGCAGGCCTTTCACCTGCAGGTCCTGCGCGAGGAGCTGACCGGCACCGACCCGCTCACCACCCAGACCATTGCCGCCAATATTCAGCAGCTCGCGCCGCAGATCTCCGACAGCGCGCAGCTCAAGGCGCAGGCCGTGGCGCAGCTGGCCTCGACCGCTGCGCAGCAGGCCACCGTCATGGCCTACAACGACGCCTATGTCCTCACCGGCCTTGTCGCGCTTCTCTCCCTCTGCGCGTTGGGGCTTCACCTCTTCCGCGACTGGCTGACGGCGCGCCTGCGCCGCTCCGATCCAGCGCTGCAAACCTCCTGATCCTCCCGAGCTAGACACATGAAGAAACTCCTCTCCCTCCCGACCCTCATCGCCACCGCCATCGGCGCCGCCGGCGTGCTGCTGCTGCTCTTCGCCTGGCACCTCCCGCCGTTTTCCGCGGCACATCCCTCGACCGAGAACGCCTATCTGCGCGGCAAGGTCACCCAGCTCGCGCCGCAGCTCTCGGGCTATCTGTCAGAGGTCGCGGTGGGCGACTTCCAGCAGGTCCACCAGGGCGATCTCGTCGCCCGCATCGACCCTGCGATCTACCGTCAGAAGCTGTCGCAGGCGCAGGCCAGCCTTGAGGCCGCGCGCGCCGCGGTGGACGTGGCCGAGCAGAGCGTGAACTCCGCCGTCGCCACCGAACATGCCTCCGAGGCCGCGCTGGCCTCGGCGCAATCGACCCTGCAGACCGCCGGGACCGACGCAGCGCGAATGACCAAGCTGCGCGACCGCGGCGTTACCTCGCAGTCGAGCGCCGACCAGACCGACCTCGCCCTGCGCCAGGCCCAGGCGGCGGTGCGCCAGGCCGAGGCGCAGCTGCAGGTAAGCCGCGAGGCCACCGCCACTGCCCGGCTGCAGATCGCCGCGCGCAAGGCCGAGGTGACCAGTGCCGAGGCAGCGGTGGAACTGGCGAAGATCGACCTTGATCACACCGAGGTGCGCGCGCCTGCCGACGGGCGGCTCGGGCAGGTTTCGGCGCACGTGGGGCAATATGTGACCGCCGGTACCACGCTGGTGAGCCACGTGGGCACAGAGCTTTGGATCATCGCCAACCTCAAGGAAACGGCGCTGGCGGGCATCCGTAGCGACCAACCGGTGCGTTTTACCGTCGACGCCTTGGGAGGGCGCGCCTTCCAAGGCCACGTGCAGGGCTTCTCGCCCGCCGCGGCCTCGGAGTTCAGCCTGCTGGCAGGATCGAACGCCACCGGCAACTTCACCAAGATCGCGCAGCGGCTGCCGGTGCGGATCTCGATCGACCCGGGACAGGATGCGGCGGCGCTGCGGCCGGGATACTCGGTGGAGGTCGAAGTTGAGACCGGAGACGCGGGCTGAAGCGCAGGCTCGCCGGGGGCTCTGTCCCCCAAACGCCTATGGCGGTCTCCCCTGAGATACCTTTGCCCGCAAGAAATTCATGCGCTGGAAAGAGGAAGGGCGGCCAGTCGGGCCGCCCTTTTCTTTTCGGGGTCAGCCGAGCGCGTAGCCAGCGCCGCGGACGGTGCGCAGCGGGTCCTCGCCGCCATGAGCGCCGAGCGCCTTTCGCAGCCGGCCGATGTGGACGTCGACGGTGCGCGTGTCGACGTAGATGTCGCGCCCCCAGACCCGGTCGAGCAGCTGCTCGCGCGACCAGACGCGCCCGGGTTTTTCCATGAAGGTCGACAGCAGGCGGAACTCGGTCGGGCCGAGCTTCAGCTCCTGTCCGCCGCGGGTGACGCGGTGGGTCTCGGAATCGAGCACGATGTCCTCGAACTCGAGCCGCAGGCCCGCCGCCGAGGGACGCGCCCGGCGCAGCTGTGCCTTCACCCGCGCCATCAGTTCGCGCAGGCTGTAGGGCTTGACCACGTAGTCATCGGCGCCGGTGTCGAGTCCACGGATGCGGTCCACCTCCTCGGAGCGGGCCGAGAGCATGATCACCGGCAGGCCCCGCGTGTCGGACCGGGTCTTGATCTGCCGGCAGACCTCGATGCCTGAGAGGTTCGGCAGCATCCAGTCGAGCACGACGACATCGGGGTTTTCCTCTTCGAGCAGCACCAGCGCCTCCTCGCCATTGCCGGCGGCGGCCACGCGGAAGCCCTCGGCCTCGAGGTTGTAACGCAGCACTTCGCGCTGCGCCGGCTCGTCCTCGACCACCAGTACGGTCGGTTGATCTGCTGCCATGACCTACCCCAGGTCCGCGCCGGAGCTGAGCGCCGGGTCGGTAGACGTGCGGTCTTCCTTGATCCGGTCCTCCTTGGGCATCGTGCCGGTGGCAAGGAAGATCACCTGTTCGGCGATGGCGGTGACGTGGTCTCCCATCCGCTCGACGTTCTTGGCGATGAAATGCAGATGCATGCACGAGGTGATGTTGCGCGGGTCCTCGAGCATGAAGGTCAGGAACTCGCGGAACAGCGTGTTGTACATCTGGTCGACGTCGCGGTCGCGCTCGATCACGTCCCGGGCCAGCGCCTCGTCGCGGCGGATATAGGCATCGAGCGCGTCCTTGAGCATGTGCTCCACGTCGCGCGACATCCGTCGCAGCGCGGTGGCCGAGCCGTCGATCTGCGCCAGCTGCGAGAGCACGGCGGTGCGCTTGGCCATGTTTTTCGACAGGTCGCCGATGCGCTCGAGGTTCGAGGCCATGCGCATGACCGAGAGCACCACGCGCAGGTCGCGCGCGGTCGGCGCGCGCAGGGCGATCACCCGGGCGGCCTCCTCGTTGAGCAGTTCCTCGAGGGCGTCGATCGCCTTGTCCCCGGCGCGCACCTTGTCGGCCAGTTCCTCGTCGCGGGTCTCGAGCGAGAGCGCGGCGTCGTGGATCGCCACCTCGACCAGCCCGCCCATCTTGAGGATCTGCGCCTGAATGGCCTCGAGATCGCGGTCGAAGGCCGAGGCGATGTGTTTCTTCAGCTCGTCGCTCATGACTTATCCGATCCGTCCGGTGATGTAGGACTCCGTGCGCGGGTCCACGGGGTTGGTGAAGATCTGGCTGGTGTCGCCATATTCCACAAGGTTGCCGAGGTGGAAGAAGGCGGTCTTCTGGCTGACGCGCGCCGCCTGCTGCATCGAGTGCGTGACGATCACCACCGAGTAGTTCTCGCGCAGCTCGTCGATCAGCTCTTCCACCTGAGAGGTCGCGATGGGGTCGAGCGCCGAGCAGGGCTCGTCCATCAGCAGCACCTCGGGCTCGGTGGCGACGGCGCGGGCGATGCACAGGCGCTGCTGCTGTCCGCCCGAGAGACCGGTGCCCGGGGCGTCGAGGCGGTCTTTCACCTCGTTCCAGATGGCCCCGCGGCGCAGCGCCTTCTCGACGATCTCGTCGAGCTCGGCCTTGTTGCGGGCCAGTCCGTGGATGCGCGGGCCATAGGCGACGTTGTCGTAGATCGATTTCGGGAACGGGTTCGGCTTCTGGAACACCATGCCCACCTTGGCGCGCAGCTGCACCGGATCGACGCGCTTGTCGTAGATATCCTCGCCGTCGAGCTCGATGAGCCCTTCGACGCGGCAGATGTCGATGGTGTCGTTCATCCGGTTCAGCGTGCGCAGAAAGGTGGACTTGCCGCAGCCCGACGGGCCGATGAAGGCGGTCACCGTCTTGTCGAGGATCTCGACGTTGACGTCCTTGATGGCGTGGGTGTCGCCGTAATAGACCTGCACGTCACGGGCGGAGATCTTGCTTGCGTTGGTGTCCACTTCGGTCTTCCTCAATGGCGAGTCGTACATCTTGAGTATCCTTATACCTTACCAGCGGCGCTCGAACTTGCGGCGCAACACGATGGCAACGAGGTTCATCGCGAGCAGGAACACCAGCAGCACGATGATCCCGCCCCAGGCGCGTTCGTAATAGGCCGGGTCGGCCCGCTTGGCCCATTCGTAGATCTGCGCGGGCATGGCCGAGTTCGGCGACAGGAAGCCCGAAAAGACGCCTTCGGGATAGTTGGTGGCGATATAGCCGACCATGCCGATCAGCAGCAGCGGCGCGGTTTCGCCGAGCGCCTGCGCCAGACCGATGATGGTGCCCGTCAGGATGCCGGGCATGGCCAGCGGCAGCACGTGGTGGAAGGTCGCCTGCATCTTCGACGCGCCAACGCCGAGCGCCGCATCGCGGATCGACGGTGGCACCGCCTTGAGCGCGGCGCGGGTCGAGATGACGATGGTCGGCAGGGTCATCAGCGTCAGCGTGAGACCGCCCACCAGCGGTGCCGACTGCGGCAGATGCGCGAACTGGATGAAAGCGGCAAGGCCGAGAATACCGAAGACGATCGAAGGCACCGCCGCGAGGTTGGAGATGTTCACCTCGATGAAGTCGGTGAAGCGGTTCGTGGGGGCGAATTCCTCGAGGTAGATCGAGGCGGCGACGCCGATCGGCAGCGCCAGCAGCAGCACGGTGATCATCATGAAGAGCGAGCCCAGCATCGACACGCCCAGACCGGCCTGCTCGGCGCGGCTTTCGGAGGCGTCGGCGCCGGTGATGAACTCCCAGTTGAAGCTCTTGTGAATGGTCCCCTCTGCGCGCAGCACGTCCACCAGGTCGAGGTGCGCGGCGTCGATGTTCTTGTCCTGCGCAATGCTCTCGCGGCTGACGCGGCCCTTGAGGTATCCGTCAACCCGGCTCGAGGCGAGGATCTGGAAATCCACCGTCTCGCCGACGCGGTCGGGATGGGCCAGCACCCAGTCACGCACCTTGGCGGCGGCCGAGGCCGAGATCATCTCCTTGACGTCCTTGGCTTCCTCGAACTCGGTCTCGGCGCCGCTGTCGACAATGACCTTCCACAGCGAGTTCTGGATGAGCGGGCTGTAGCCGAAGGTCGAGACCTTGGCCATCTCGGCCGGATCGCGGTTGCCGGTCTTGTCGAGCTTGGCTTCCTCAAGATAGACCGGCACCTCGATGAAGGTCTGCTGGAACGCGCCGACACCGTTGGCAAGGATCGAGGCCAGCAGAACCACGAGGAAGAAGACGCCCGCACCGATGGCCGCGAGGCCGTACATGCGGAAGCGCTTTTCGGAGGCATTGCGCTTCTTGGTGCGCGCGTCGACGGTCAGCAAGCCGTGCTTGGCGGGTGCCTTGCCGCCGGAATAGGTCGCGTCGGTCATCAGTCGTACTGCTCCCGGTATTTGCGCACGATATAAAGCGCGAAGACATTGAGCCCGAGGGTCATGACGAAGAGGGTCATGCCGAGGGCGAAGGCCACCAGAGCCTCGGGCGAGGCGAAGTCCGCGTCACCGGTCAGCTGGCTGACGATCTTGGCGGTCACGGTGGTCATGGCATCGAACGGGTTGAGCGAGAGCCTTGCGGCGGCCCCTGCCCCCAAGACCACGATCATCGTCTCGCCGATGGCGCGCGAGGCGGCGAGCAGGATGGCCCCGACGATGCCCGGCAGCGCGGCGGGCAGGATCACCTGCTTGATGGTCTCGGACTTGGTCGCGCCGAGCCCGTAAGACCCGTCGCGCAGCGATTGCGGCACGGCGTTGATGATATCATCGGACAGCGAGCTGACGAAGGGGATCAGCATGATGCCCATCACCAGCCCCGCAGTCATCACCGCGGTGCCCGCCTGCATCCAGCCCAGCCCGTCGCGGCCGAAGACCGACAGCAGCAGCGGGCCGACGGTCAGCAGCGCGAAAAGGCCGTAGACGATGGTCGGGATGCCGGCCAGCAGCTCGAGCGCGGGCTTGGCGACCGAGCGGAACTTCGGCCCGGCGTATTCCGACAGGTAGACCGCGGCGAAAAGCCCGATCGGCACCGAGACCAGCAGCGCGATGAGCGAGATGTAGAGCGTGCCCCAGAGCAGCGGCCAGATGCCGAGCTGCGAGCCGCCGCCAAAGCTCGGCGACCACGTGAAGGAGCCGAAGAACTCGGACGCCGGGTAGATGCGGAAGAATTCGATGGTGTTGAAGACCAGCGACAGCACGATGCCGATGGTGGTCAGGATGGCGAGCGAGGCGGCGCCGACGAGGATGGCTCGAATGCCGCGCTCGACGGAATTGCGGGCGCGGAAATCGGGCTTGGTCTGCGCCAGCGCGAGCGCGCCGCCGAGCAGTGCAAGGCCGAGCACCACGATCGCGCGCAGCAGATTGCCGGTCGCATTGGTCGCGCGGTAGCTCTGCGCCGCGGCCAGGACCTCGGGGGTGATCTCGGTGCCCACGGCGACCCCGGCGGATCCCAACGTGCCGCGGACGTCGGAACCGGTCACCGAAAGCTCGGAGGCCTCGCCCGCGCTCAGCAGCCCCTGCCCGACCGCAAGGTCGAGACCGTCGGCCACGCGCCGCACGTCGGACATCACGAGCCCGAGGGTCGATCCCTCGGGGATCGCGGTCTCGGGCAGCAGGCTGGTGGCCTTGGTGTTCACGATGAAGGGTTGCGCGATCAGCCAGACGATCAGCACGAGAAAGGCCGGCACCATCACCTTCATGGCGACGTTCCAGCCGTAGTAGCTCGGAAGCGAATGCAGTGCGCGACGATCGTCTCCGGCGCCGGAAATGGCGCGCGCGCGCCCCGCGACATAGCCCGCGACGGCCAGCGCGAGAACGATCAGGATCAGCCAAAGAACAGGCATCGGGCCCCCAGGTTGGTTCGGTGATCACTCACCAAAAAGGAAAACGGAGGGCAGCGCGAAGCCGCCCTCCGGAAATCGGACCTGCGTCCGATTACATGCTTTCGCCCATGGTCACTTCGTCAGCAACTTTGGCTTGGGTGTCGGCCAGCTCGGGGTCGGACACGAGGCCGTAATTGGCCAGCGGGCCATCGGGGCCGGCGATCTCGTCGGCGACGAAGAATTCTGCGAATTCCTTCAGGCCGGGGATGACGCCGATGTGGGCCTTCTTGATGTAGAAGTACAGCGGACGCGACACCGGGTAGTCGCCCGAGGCGATGGTCTCGGTCGAGGGCTCGATGCCGGACATGGTCGCGACCTTGAGCTTGTCGGTGTTGTTTTCGTAGAACGCCAGGCCGAAGACGCCGACGCCGTTCGAGTTGCTGTCGATACGCGCGAGGGTCTCGGTGTAGTCGCCGTCGATGTCGACCGACTTGCCGTCGGTGCGGACCGAGATGCAGGCGCCTTCGGCGTCATCTTCGGACATGCCCGACGCGATCATGGCTTCCAGCGCGCCAGTGGCTTCGCAGCCCGCCGCCAGCACCTTCTCTTCGAAGACTTCACGGGTGCCGTGCTTGGTGCCCGGGATGAAGGCCGCGATCTCGACGTCCGGCAGATCGGCGTTGAACTCGGACCATTTGGTGTAGGGGTTGTCGACCAGTTCGCCGTCCTTCAGCACTTTCGGTGCCAGCGCGTTGTACCAATCGGCCGGCTCGAAAGCGGTGAACTCGGGGCCGGTCTTTTGCGAGGCGAAGACGATGCCGTCGTAGCCGATGCGGACTTCGATGATGTCGGTCACGCCGGCGTCGGCGCAGGCCTTGACCTCTTTGTCCTTGATCGCGCGCGAGGCGTTCGCGATGTCGATGGTGTTCTCGCCGACACCTTCGCAGAAGCGCTTCAGGCCAGCCGAGGAGCCGCCCGATTCCACGACGGGGGTCGGGAAGTCGAAGTTCTCGCCGAAGGCTTCGGCGACGATCGAGGCGTAGGGCAGCACGGTCGACGAGCCGGCAACCTGCACATTGTCACGTGCGGCAGCAGCCGTGGCCGAAGCAGCGGCGAGCGCGAGTGCCGAAACGGCGAGTTTCACGGATTGCATAGGAATGCTCCTGTTGGGTCAGATACAGCCCCCCGGTCGGGGACCTCGAGGCGGTGCCTAGGCGTCCTGCGCAATCCTTTTGTGACACTAGCGTAACGGTTTTATGACAATAGAAGGAGAGTCAGAAGAAAGCTCCTCAAGAAGAGTCCAATTACTAGTTATTTCAATTACTTAATCAACTCACACCGATATGAGAAATTCTGTAATTTTCCGCGACGGAAGCCCGCAGGTGCAAAGCTCTCGCGGGCATACGGCAGATTTTTACACGCAGAAGCTGCGCATTCATGACAGCCCGCCGCGACAACGGGAAGCGCCTCTGCGGCGCCAACAAAAAGAGCGGTCAGCAGAATCGCCGTAGCGGGGGTCAGGCCTCTTCGCCGCGGGGTGGGCCCGCCCGCAACGGCAGGATTACCCGAAAGGTGCTTCCCTTGCCGGGGGTGCTCTCGATGCGCAGCCGGCCGCGATGGCGGTTGACGATGTGCTTGACGATCGCCAGCCCAAGTCCGGTGCCGCCCATCTCGCGCGATCGGTGGCTGTCGACCCGGTAGAAGCGCTCGGTCAGGCGCGGGATATGCAGCGGATCGAAGCCAGGGCCCGTGTCGATCACTTCGACCTCGACGCCATCGGCGCGCAGCCGGGGGTGGTAGGCGGGTCCCGAGAGCCGCAGAGTCACCTGCGCGCCCTTCCCGGAGTATTTCACCGCATTCTCGACGAGATTCACGAAGACCTGCCGCAGCTGGTCCGGGTCTCCGGCGATCTCGAGCGGCGTCTCGGGCAACTCGGGGATCAGCGTCACCCCGGCCTCTGCCGCCACCGGCGCGAGGCTGCTGAGCACGGAGCTCAGAAGGTCGGCCAAGTCGACAGGGTGGGTCGGGCGCACCCGTTCTTCGGCCTCGAGCCGGCTGAGCGACAGCAGATCGCCCACAAGGCGCTCCATGCGCCCGGCCTCGTTGCCCATGATCTCGAGAAAGCGCTCGCGGGCGGCGGCATCCTCGCGCGCCGGGCCGCGGAGTGTCTCGATGAACCCCAGAAGCGCGGTGAGCGGCGTGCGCAGCTCGTGGCTGACATTGGCGACGAAGTCGCGGCGCATCTGCCCCGCCTGCTCCATCTGCGTCACGTCGGCGAAGGTCAACAGCACCCCCGGCCCCTTGGACAGCGCGACGGCGCGGCACGAAACGTCGAAAGTGGTGTCCTGCCGCCCGTCGCTTGTCAGGTAACGGGTCTTGCGCGGCGCCCCGTCGCGCATCGTCCCTTCGATCGCATCGAGCAGCACCGGCTGACGCAGCACGGTGATGAAGTGGCGCTCCACGAGCCCCTCGCCCAAAAGGGCGACGGCCTCGGCATTGGCGGCATCGATCCGCTCGTCCCAGCGGATCAGCACCGCCGGGAGTGGCATGGCAGCGATCAGATCGCGCGCCTCGGCATGCATCAGAGCGCGCTCGCCGCCTTGAGGCCGGCCTCGAAGACCTCGAGCAGCGCCTCGGGCTCCTCAAGGCCGACCGACACGCGGAAGAAGCCCTCGGAGATGCCGAGCGCGGCCCGGCCCTCCGGTGTCAATGCGCGGTGTGACGAGGACGCCGGATGCGAGAGCGTGGTGCCCACGTCGCCCAGCGTCGGGGCAAAGGCGATGCCCTGCGCCGCCTCGGTAAAGGCATTTGCCGCGGCGCGCCCGCCCTCGAGCTCGAAGCTCAGCATGTTGCCGGGGTTGCCGCGCAGCACCGATTGCGCGCGGGCGGCATCGGGGTGGTCGGCGCGGCCCGGATAGAGCACGCGCTTCACACCGGGCTTACCGGTGAGGAAGTCCGACAGGCGCTGCGCCGTCTCCTGGCTCTGACGGAAGCGCATCGGGAAGGTCATCAGCCCGCGCTCGGCCAGCCAGCAGTCAAAGGGGCTGGCGGTCAGGCCTGCGGTGACTGCAAAGACGCGGAGGCGCTGGTTCAACTCGGGGTCCTTGGCCGCGACCCAGCCCAGCGTCACGTCGGCATGGCCCGCAAGCAGCTTGGTCACCGAATGGATCACGATGTCCGCCCCGCGTTCGACCGGCTTGATCGCTGCGGGCGTGGTGAAGGTGTTGTCCACCGCCAGCAGCACGCCTTTGTCCTTGCAGAGCGCGGCGATGCCGTCGAGATCGGCGATGCGCAGCGTCGGGTTCGACACCAGCTCGATCAGCACCAGCTTGGTCTCGGGGCGGATCGCGGCGGCGAAGGCGTCAATGTCGGTCGGATCGGCCAGAGATGTCTGGATACCCAAGCGCGGCAGATCCTCGGCCATCATCCGCAACGAGCGCCCGTAAAGCTGATCGGCCCCCAGCACGTGGTCGCCGCTCCGCAACAGGCCCAGCAGGACGGCGGTAACCGAGGCCATGCCCGAGCCCATGACGATGCCGCCGCTCATCCCTTCCAGCGCGTCGATACGCTGCGCAAGAACGTCGGCGTTGGGATGACCCTCCCGCGCGTAGGTGTAGCCGGAGGTCACGCCATTGTACTGGTCGTCGAGCGAGTCCGGGCTGTCCGAGGCGTAGACCACCGCCGGCATGATCGGCGTCACAACCGCCGAGGAGACCGAGCCGGGAACGGCGATTGGGCGGATGAGCGTCTTTCGGGTGTCCATGGGGCCTCCATATTTCGGCCACAGGCTTTGCACAGCGCCCCCGTCAGGACAAGGGTGAGAATGTCGGCGACTTTCCGCCCAGGTCGGTTGGTAAACAAAGCCCAGAGAATGCCCGACTTTCACTGACAAAGGGTCGCTTTCATCTTCACAAATGGAGACAAAGATACGATTTTTGTGAGACTGTTTACTGTCGCCTGATTTACACTCATGTAAGGAGAAGTTTGCAAAAATTTGGGTTGCCTTTTGCCCAATTCTTAACACATCCTTAAGGTGTAGGTGGGGGCACCTACAACCCACAGGAGCGTCGATAGAGATGCAGAACGATCCTCTCGATGTACGCTGTAGTGAGTGTGGAAAGGCTGCTCAGTTCTTCGAGCCTTTCCGGTTTACCTGTGTCGTACGGCTCCCTGAAGTGCCGGAGAACTCCCACGTCTGGGGCCGTGTCATCGTCGAAGAACTCTTTCCCGAGCAGTTTAGCTGGGAACAACCTGCCTGCGACAAGCCGAAATTCCTGCAGCCGGGAGAGACCGGCGAAGGCTACAGGCTGAACACGCGCGGCATGGTGTGGTGCAAGGCCTGCAAGACCTTCGAGGCCGCCACGATCTCTTGGCCGGAAGACGCTTTCTGGAAACTGAACGTGAAGGGCCATGAGCTGGTTGCCCGCAATCGCGAGCACGCCGAGCAAATCCTCGGGTTCCTGCAGGAAACGCAGCGCGCCCCGAACCGGAAGCCCGCCCTGCGCGGCATTCCGACCGCCCTGCTCACCCGCCGGCTTCAACAGGAAGTCAGCAGCAGGCTGGAGCGTGCGCTGGCCACCGCGTGACGGCCAGCAAAACTCTTGTCAGATGGCACAAAGCCCGGCGCGGAAGCGTCGGGCATTTTTCTGGTAGCCCTTCGCCGATTTGCGCAGGCCCTCGATGGCGGCCTCGTCGAGCTGACGTACCACCTTGCCCGGCATGCCCATCACCAGGCTGCCATCCGGGATTTCCTTGCCCTCGGGGATCAGCGCGCCCGCGCCGATCAGGCAGTTGCGGCCGATCTTCGCGCCGTTGAGGATCGTCGCCCCCATGCCGACCAGGGAGTTCTCGCCGATCGTGCAGCCGTGAAGCATGGCCTTGTGGCCGATGGTGCACCCCGCGCCGATCACCAGCGGATAGCCCATGTCGGTATGGCACACGACGTTTTCCTGAATGTTGGAGCCGGCGCCGAGGCGAATCTCCTCGTTGTCGCCGCGCAGGGTACAGCCGAACCAGACCGAGCTGTCTTCTTCCAAAACGATCCTGCCAATCAAGTTTGCATCTGGCGCCACCCAGGCGCTCTCGTGCACCTCGGGGGCGACGCCGTCCAGCGCGTAGAGAGTCATTGATCGCCCTCCTCGAATTCCGCCTGCAGCGCCCGCACGTGGTTCAGCAGGCCCGGCTGCTGGGTGCGGCGCAAGCGGGTCGCGGTGATGATGCTCTTGAGCTGCGCCTCGGTTTGGTCGAGATCCTCGTTCACCAGCACGAAATCATACGAGCCCCAGTGCGAGATCTCGTCCCAGCTCTTCTGCATCCGGCGGTCGATGACATCCGCGCCATCCTGGCCGCGCGCCTCGAGCCGGCGCTTGAGTTCGGCGATCGACGGCGGCAGCAGGAAGATCGACAAGGTATGCAGCCCCAACTCGGAGTTGGTGATCTGCTGCGCGCCCTGCCAGTCGATGTCGAAAAGCACGTCCTGCCCGTCGATGATCGCATCGCGCACCGGCCCCTTGGGCGAGCCGTAGAAATTGCCGAAGACATGCGCGTGCTCGAGCATGTCGCCGTGCGACACAGCCTTCTTGAACTCGCTCTCGGTCATGAAATGGTAGTCGTCGCCATCCACCTCGCCCGGCCGGGCGTCGCGGGTGGTGGCCGAGACCGAGAAAATGATCGAGGGGTCCCAGGCGCGCAGCCGCTTTGCCAGGGTCGATTTGCCCGCGCCCGAGGGCGACGAGAGGATGATCAGGAGGCCGCGCCGTTCATTCATGTTGGTCTTACTCCACGTTCTGCACTTGCTCGCGCATCTGGTCGATGACCGTCTTGAGGGTCAGGCCGATCTGCGTCAAGGCGGCGGAGCCGGATTTCGAGCAGAGCGTGTTCGCCTCCCGGTTGAATTCTTGCATCAGGAAGTCCAGCCGCCGCCCCACCGCGCCTTCGGCGGCCAGAAGCTCGCGCGCGGCGCCGATATGGGCGGTCAGCCGGTCCAGTTCCTCGGTGACGTCGGATTTAACCGCGATCAGCGCCAATTCCTGCGTCAAACGGGCCTCGTCAAACCCATGGGCCGGATCCAAGACCCGCGCAAGTTGGGCGCGCAGCCGCTCGGCCTGCTCGTCCTTGCGTGCCTCGACCGCCACAGCCGCCTGCTCCACCAGCGCCTCGACCTCCTCGAGCTGTCCGGTCAGGATCTCGGCCAGCGCCGCGCCCTCGTGGCGGCGCATCTCTCCGAATTCCGCCAAGGCCTCGCCAAAAGCCACCATCAGCTCCTCCCGGAGCGGCCCGACATCCGCCGGCGTCGCGTTGCTGCTGAGCACCCCGCGCAGGGCCACGACCTGCGCAGACGTAGAGGGCGACAGCACCAGCCCCCTCCCCGCGGCCGCGCCCTCGATCCGCGCCATCGCGGTGAGAATGCGCGTCAACACCGCCTCGTCGAGTTCCGCGGAGCTGTCCTCGCCGCCGCCCTGCACCCGCAGCGAGATCTGCACGCTGCCGCGGGTCAGCGCCTTCTGCGCGGCGGCGCGCACCAGCGGCTCGAGCCCCTCGATCCAGTCTGGCAGGCGTAGGCGCAGCTCCAACCCCTTGCCGTTGACCCCGCGCAGCTCCCAGCCCCAGCGCAGCCCCGCTGTCTCGCCGCTGCGCGATGCGAAGCCGGTCATAGATTGCCGCATTTGAGCCCCTTTCAAAATTCACCCCGGGCAAATCCAACCGCCCGCTTTTCAATCGCCTATCCGTCTCGCGCCGCCCTGTCCACCCGGCAGGCCAAAGCGGACGTTAACCTTTCAGCCACAATTGGGGCGAAAACAGGTCGCATTTGAGGTAACTTCGTCTCCAATGCTCGTCAGACTGTTTCGGGGGTACAGCCGGGCTGCGCAAATGTTACGATTGGAGTAAGCAAGATGTTCGGACTGGGTGGCAGTGGCGAAGGTGTGGTATCGATGACGGAGCGTGAACAGGAGCGGCGCCTCGCCCCCCTGCGGCAGATCGAGTCCTATTGGCGGAATCTTCTCGGCGATGAGGGTCAAATCCCGCTGCGCAGCCAGATCGACCCGAGGAACATCGAGGAAGCCCTCGAGTACGCCTTTCTCGGCGAGCGCATTGCGCCGATGCTGGCCAAGGTCCGCGTTGCTGGCACACATCTCAATGACCTCATGGGCCTCGACATGGCGGGCATGCCGCTCTCGACGCTCATCGCCCCCGAGGACCGCGAGCAACTTGGCGCCGCGGTGAGCAAGCTGTTCTCCGACGGGCTGGTGATCCGGCTGCATCTCGTTGCCGAAGAGGGCTTCGGCAAGGGCCGATTGAGCGGCGACATGTTGCTGCTGCCCTTACGCTCGGATCTGGGCGACATGAGCCGCATGATCGGCGCGCTTGTGACCCACGGGCGGATCGGCCGCACGCCGCGACGATTCCGGATCGAGAGCATCTCCATGCAGGCTCCGAGGCAAGGCGAGGCCGTGCCCGCCCCAGCGCCTTCGGAAAAGCCAGATCCCGCACCGAGACCCGTGTACAAGCCAGCGCTCAAGCCCGCTGCTGCGCCCCGCGGCCTCGCAGAAGGCGCCACCCCCTTCCGCGGGGCACCGCCGAAGGAGACCAAGGACAAGCGTCCACCATACCTGCGCCTGATCATTTCCAACGACGACTGAGCGGGTTTTGCTCCCCGCCTCACACCATGAGGCGCGACAAAAAAGGCGCGGCACCCATCGGGGCCGCGCCATGTCACTCGCCAATCAGACTTCTCTGAACGCCTGCTGTCACTCCGCGGCCATCGGCATCGGCTGCATCTCCTGCAGCACCGGATGGAATTCCTTCTGCGTGCCAGCATAGGCCAGCGTTGCGCGCAGCATCCCAGCCTTGGAGCCACAGTCGAAGCGGTCGCCAGAGAAGCGGAATCCGCAGAGGCCCACCTTTCCTGCGCCGAGCGCGATGGCGTCGGTCAACTGGATCTCTCCGCCACGACCTGCCGGCAGGCCGTCGAGTTCCGCAAAGATCGACTCGTCGAGCACGTAACGCCCGACCACTGCCTGTAGCGACGGCGCCTTGTCGGCCTCGGGCTTCTCCACCATGCCGGAGGCGCGCAGCATCTGGCCCTCGGGCTCGCCTTCCGGGACGAGCACGCCGTAGGCCGACACCTCGTCGCGCTTGACTTCCATGGTGGCGACCATGTGACCCGGTTCGCTCGTCTCATAGGCGGCGATCATCTCGGAAAGGCACCCCGGCTCGCTGATGATGAGATCGTCGGGCAGGATCACTGCCACCGGTCCCGGCAGCGCATGCTCGACCGCGCAGAGCACGGCGTGGCCCAGTCCTAGCGGCTCGGGCTGCATGACAAAGAACACCTCTTCCTGCTCGGGGTCGATCGCCGCCGCGTGCAACGTGTCGGCGATCTGGTGTTTGCCGCGCTCGCGCAGGGTTGCGCAGAGGTCCAGGTCTTGGGTCACGTAGCGCTCGATGGCCCCCTTGCTGGGGTGCGACACGAAGATCATCCTCTCGATGCCGGCGGCACGCGCCTCGTCGATGGCGAACTGCAGCAGCGGCTTGTCGAGCACCGGCAGCAATTCCTTCGGTGTCGCCTTGGTGGCGGGCAGGAAACGTGTGCCAAGGCCGGCAACGGGGAAGATCGCAGTGCGGACCTTTGACTTGCTGGTCTTTTTCTTGGGCGTGCTCACGTCGTGGTCTCCTTTCGTCAGCCCGGTCGGGGCCGAGAAGCTGATGAGGCCGCATCCTCGCTGGGGCGCCTGAGGGCGCATCCGCTGCGCTGCGGCGAATGGGTAAGAGCGTATGGCCATTTCTGGCCAGGTCAAATCCGGGCACTCACACATGAGCGGCGCACCGCCCAAGTCATTGTAATTGCGTACGTGAGGTAAACGCCCAAGCCGCCAAAATGGTTCCATGCCTAAAATTTAGGCACTCACTGAGGGTGGAAACATCCCTTTCACGACAGGGGTTTGGCGAAAAACGCTCTCGCAGCTGCAGAAAAATCACGCGTGCAGCGGTGGCCATCGGGGAACAAAGCCCTATTGTCAGCGTTATCAAGCAAACAGAACGGAGAGAGCCCTCAGGGCCGTCAACGATGCCATTTCGGCAGCGGCCCCTCATGTGTCATGGACGGACAGAGCATGCAAACCCCGCCCGCGCAGCCTCGCGGCCTCACCGGCCCGCGCCGCGCCACGCCCTACTCCCGCCTCACGGTGATCGGCATGGGGAGCTGGGGGACCGCCCTCGCAGCCACCGCCGCGCGTGCTGGATGCGACACCCGGATTTGGGGACGCCGCCCCGATCTCGCCCGCGCCATGGCCGAGACCGGCGAAAACACCGACCACCTGCCCGGCATCAAGCTGCCGGCCACGCTGAGGCCCACCTCGGACCTGCGCGAGGCGCTTGAAGGTACCGAGGCGGTGCTGCTGGTCACCCCGTCGCATACGCTGCGCGACGTCGCCCGCTCGATGCGGGACTTCCTGCCCGCGGGCGTCCCGCTGGCGCTCTGCTGCAAGGGCATAGAGCGCGGCACCGGTTATCTGCTGAGCCATGTGGTCGAGGAAGAACTGCCCGGCCATCCGGTTGGCGCCCTCTCCGGCCCGACATTCGCCACCGAGACCGCGCTGGGGCACCCCACCGCCGCCACAGTCGCCTTCAACTTCAGTCACCACGACCGCATCGAGCCGGAAAAAGCGCCTGCCGCCCGGCTGGCGCTGACCATGCAGACCGATGCGTTCCGCCCCTATGTGTCCGACGATCTTGTCGGCGTCGAGGTTGGCGGCGCAGTGAAGAACGTGATTGCCATCGCCTGCGGCATGATGACCGGCGCCGGTTTTGCCGAAAACACCCGCGCCGCGCTGATCACCCGCGGCATGGACGAGATGAAATTCCTCGCCGAAGCGCTCGGCGGGCGCCGCGAGACCGTCACCGGCCTTTCCGGGGCGGGCGATCTCACCCTCACCTGCTCGTCCACCACCTCGCGCAACATGGCGCTCGGCACCCAGCTCGGGCGCGGGCTGGCGCGCGAGGAGTGTTTTGACGGCAAGCCGGTTGTGGTCGAGGGCGAGGTCAACGCGGTCTCTGTGGTCGATCTTGCACGGCGGCTCGGTGTCAGCATGCCGATCTGCGAGGCGGTGCATGCCGTCCTGCACGAGGGCGCTCCGCTTACCGCCACCTTCCAGCAGCTCTGGGCCGCCCCGATCGAGGGCGAGCCCCGCGCGCTCGATCTTTTCCTGCATCCCCACGAAGGAGACCCCGCATGAGCCTCGATACCACGAAGGCCCGAGACATCGCCACCTGCCGCTTCGTGCTGGCCACCGATCTCGACGGAACCTTCCTCGGGGGCTCCGAAGAGGACAGGAAAACGCTCTACGATTGGATCGAGGCCAACCGCGACACGGTCGGGCTGATCTTTGTCACCGGACGCGACCCGCGGTTCATCCGCGAGCTCTGCGACGGCGGCGTGCCCTGGCCCGAGTTTGTCGTGGGCGACGTCGGCACCACGATTGCCGAGGTCGTGGATGGCGAGATCCACCCCATCGAGCGGCTCGAGGAAGAGATCGCCGAGACCTGGGGCAACGCCGGCGACACCGTCCGCGCTGCGCTTCATGGCCATCCCGGCCTGACGCTGCAGCCCACCGACTTCCGCTACCGGGTGAGCTACGATCTCGATGCAGAGGCCTATGACGGCGCGGCCCACGACAAGGTCCGCGAAATGGGCCACGACCCGCTGGTGTCTGACAACCGCTATTTCGACGTGCTGCCGCGCGGCATCTCAAAAGGGCCGTCGCTGCGGCGGCTGGTCTCGCATCTGAAGATCGAAGAACGCCGGGTGCTTGCCGCCGGGGACACGCTGAACGACCTGTCGATGCTGCAATGCGGCCTGCCCGCCGTTGCCGTCGGCGGTGCCGAGACCGCGCTTCTCAAGGAGGTGAACGCCCTGCCCCATGTCCACAAGGCCGAGCGCATCGGCGCCGCGGGCATCCTCGAGGCGATCCGCACCTTCCAAATGCACGACCTTCCGAAAGGAGCCTGAGCCATGTCCAGTGATCTGGTGATCGTCTATCATCGTCAGCCCTACGAAGAAGTCGAGGTCGACGGCAAAATCGAATACCGCGAGAACAAGAGCCCGAACGGCATCGTCCCCACGCTGAAGAGTTTCTTCGGCTCGGTCGAAAAGGCTGCGTGGGTCGCGTGGAAAGAGGCCGAGGATCCCTCCAACCCCGGCTTCGACCGCGTGGTGGAGATCGAGGACAGCTTCGGAGAGTACACCGTCTCGCGCCTGCCGTTGACCGCCGAGCAGGTGCGCAGCTTCTATCACATCACTTCGAAAGAGGCGTTCTGGCCGATCCTTCACGGCTTCAAGGAGAAGTACAACTACGACCCCGTCGACTGGCCGACCTTCCGCGAAGTGAACTGGGCCTTCGCCGAGGCGGCGGCATCGGAGGCCGCGCAGGGCGCATCGGTCTGGGTGCACGACTACAACCTCTGGCTGGTGCCCGGCTACCTGCGCCAGATGCGCCCCGACCTGCGCATTTCGTTCTACCACCACACCCCCTTCCCGGCCGCCGATATGTTCAACGTGCTGCCGTGGCGCGGCGAGATCATCGACTCGCTGCTGGCGGCCGATGTCGTCGGCTTCCACATCCCGCGCTATGCGGCGAACTTCCTGAGCTGCGTGCGAAGCCTGCGCGATGTCGGCAACGTACCTCGCGCCAAGGTGGCCGATGACATGATCTCGGAGGGCTCTGCCCTGTCCGACCGCACTGTGCCCACCGAAATCCACATGGATGACGGGCACATCGTGCAGCTCGGAGTGACTCCGGTGGGCGTCGACGTCGAGTACATCAAGGGGCTTGCCGGCACCGAGGACACGGACAAGCTTGCCGCCCGCTTCCGGTCCGAGATCGGCGACGGCAAGCTGCTGCTCTCTGTTGGCCGCACCGACTACACAAAGGGGGGCGCCGACCAGCTGCTTGCCTTCGAGCGCCTGCTGGAACGCCGACCCGAGCTGCGCGGCCAGGTCCGCCTGCTCCACGTCTCGGTCCCGGCCAACCGGAATATGACCGTCTACGAGCCGATCCAGAAAGAGCTCGAAGAAATCGCCGGCCGGATCAATGGTCGCTTCGGCAGCTTTACCTTCCAGCCGGTCGCGCTGATTTCCCGCGCGATACCCTTTGTCGAACTGGTGGCATGGTACCAAGTGGCGGATGTCGCCTGGATCACCCCGCTGGCTGACGGGATGAACCTCGTGTGCAAGGAATACGTCGCCTCGCGCAAGGATGGTGACGGCGTGCTGGTGCTCTCGGAATTCGCAGGTGCGGCAGTGGAGATGGGGGCGGCCGTGCTCACCAACCCCTGGTCGACCCGCGCCATGGATTTCGCCATCGATCTCGCGCTCGACATGCCCGAGGAAGAACGCCGCGCCCGCATGGCCCTCCTGCGTGCGGCGGTCGAGAAGCGCGACACGCGGCATTGGGCGTCGGACCAGTTGTCGCTGCTGTCGCCGGAGAACTTCGGCAAGAAAGCCGGAAAGGGCGAGACCGAAGCCGCCTGATCCCCTTCGGACATCGCTTGATCACCCCGCCGCGACCAGCGCGCGGGGTGATTTGTGTTTGCCCGCGCCCGGCGCGCAATGAACAAACGGAAAAGGCGGGCCCGAAAGCCCGCCTGATCACATTCGTCTGACACCTGCCCGTCTGGGACGAAGGCCGCAGCCCGCCTCAGGCGGAGGCCACATCCCCTTGGGTTTCGCGCATCGCCGTCAGCTCCTGCGCGACGAGGAAGGCGAGCTCCAGCGACTGCGAGGCGTTGAGGCGCGGATCGCAGGCGGTGTGGTAGCGGTCCGACAGGCTCTCGTCGGAGACGGCATAAAGCCCGCCGGTGCATTCCGTCACGTCCTGGCCGGTCATCTCGAAATGCACGCCGCCGGGCACGGTGCCCTCATCGCGGTGCACTGCAAAGAACTCGCGCACTTCACTCAGCACCGACTCGAAGGGCCGCGTCTTGTAGCCCGAGGCCGACTTGACGGTGTTGCCGTGCATCGGATCGCAGGTCCAGAGCACCTTGGCGCCCATTTCCTTGACCGTCTTGATCAGGCGCGGCAGATGATCGCCCACCTTGCCCGCGCCGAAACGCGCGATCAGGGTCAGGCGGCCCGCCTCGTTCTCGGGGTTCAGCTTCTCGATCAGGACCTTGAGATCCTCAGTGGTCATCGAGGGGCCGCACTTCAGGCCGATTGGGTTCAGCACGCCGCTGGCGAACTCGACGTGCGCGCCGTCGGGCTGACGCGTGCGGTCCCCGATCCAGACCATGTGGCCCGAGCCCGCGAGCCACTTGCCCGAGGTCGAGTCGACCCGTGTCAGCGCCTCTTCATATTCCAGCAGCAGCGCCTCGTGGCTGGTGTAGAAGTTCACCTGGTGCAGCGCCGCCGAGCGCGAGCTGTCGATGCCCGCGGCCTTGATGAAGTCGAGCGTGTCCGACAGGCGGTTGGCCATCTCGCGGTAGCGCGTGGCTTTCTCGCCCTCGACGAAGCCGAGTGTCCAGGAATGCACCTGGTGCACGTCGGCGTAACCGCCGGTCGAAAACGCGCGCAGCAGGTTCAGCGTGGCGGCGGCCTGGGTGTAGGCCTGCAGCATCTTCTGCGGGTTGGGCTGGCGCGCTTCGGGGGTGAAGGCCAGTTCGTTGATGATGTCGCCGCGGAAGCTCGGCAACTCGACACCGTTCACCGTTTCGGTGGGGGCAGACCGCGGCTTGGCGAACTGGCCGGCCATACGGCCCACCTTCACCACCGGCACCTTGGCGCCATAGGTCAGCACCATTGCCATCTGCAGCATCACCTTGAAGGTGTCGCGGATGGAGTTTGCCGAGAACTGTTCAAACGCCTCGGCGCAGTCCCCGCCCTGCAGCAGGAACGCTTCGCCGCGCGACGCCTTGCCAAGCTCTTCGCGCAGCCGCCTGGCTTCGCCGGCAAAGACCAGCGGCGGATACTTCGCAAGCTGTGCCTCGACTGCGTTCAGCTCTGCCTGGTCCTGATAGTCCGGCATCTGAATCCGCGGTTTTGCTCTCCAGCTCGATTTGCTCCACTCGGTCATGGCTCTCTCCCAGCGACACTCCGTTAGCGTAAACGTCTTGGTAAAAACGTCCTGTGGCTATACCGAAGAGGCGGTCCTAAAGCCATAGGAAAAAGCGCCCGATCTGCCTCGGCGGAAGGCGCCCCCGGACGCGCAGAAAAAAAGCACTTCACTCTGCATCTTTTGTCACGAAAACGACATCCCTTGACGCTGCGTGGCTTTCCTGCCCATGTGACCTTCGCCCGCCCCCGCGCGGCGGGTGCCCATCAAGGATCCGCGCGATGTCCGACCCGCGAGTGCCCGCCGCACCAGCCAGCGTCCCGAAGCCGCGCCGCTTCGTCTTTGTCCTGCTTCAGGAATTTACCCTTCTGAGTTTCTCGGCCGCCATCGAGACACTGCGGATCGCCAACCGCATGGCGGGGCAAACGCTCTACGACTGGCGCCTCACCGGCGCCGAGGGCGACAGCGTGCGCTGCTCGGCGGGGGTCGAGTTCCGGCTCGATTGCGCGCTGCCCGAGCTCAGCCGCGACGACACCATCATGGTCTGCGGCGGCATCGACGTGCATCTCGCCACCACCCGCAAGCTGCTGGGCTGGCTGCGCCGCGAGGCCCGGCGTTGCCAGGCAGTGGGCGGGCTCTGCACCGCGAGCTGGACGCTGGCCAAGGCCGGGCTGCTCGACGGCAAGCGCGCGACCATCCACTGGGAGAACCACGACGGCTTCTCCGAGGAGTTCGAGGAGGTCGAGCTTTCAAAGCGAATCTTCGTGATTGACGGCAACCGGATGACCGCCGCGGGCGGAACCGCCTCAATCGACCTCATGCTGAAGATCATCGCCGACGACCACGGCTCTGATCTGGCGAACGCGGTGGCGGACCAGCTGGTCTACAGCTCGATCCGCACCGATCAGGACACCCAACGCCTGTCGGTGCCCACCCGCATCGGCGTGCGCCACCCCAAGCTGAGCCAGGTCATCCACCGCATGGAGGCCAATATCGAAGAGCCGGTCAGCCCCGCTGTGCTGGCCAAGGAAGTGGGCATGTCCACCCGCCAGCTCGAGCGGCTGTTCCGCCGCTATCTCAACCGCTCGCCCAAGCGCTACTATATGGAGCTGCGCCTGCAGAAGGCGCGCAACCTGCTGATGCAGACCGACATGAGCGTGATCAACGTCGCACTGGCCTGCGGCTTCGCCAGCCCGTCGCATTTCTCGAAGTGCTACCGCGCGCATTACCAGACAACGCCCTATCGCGAGCGCGGCACCTCCGGCACCCGCGCCGAGGAATAACGCCGCGCGCCCTCCGGCGCCCGAGACGCAGAGGCGCCGCACTATAATCCCCCTGCTCAGCGCGCACGCCATGGTTTGCGCAGCGGTATCCACATTGACGTTACTGGAGCGTATTTTTGCTGCGCTGAACGCTCTTTTCTTTTGCAATTTGCCCGCATAGGCTCCCGACTTAATAACAAGTAACCAATTCGGGAGATACTACATGAAGAAGTGGCTTCTGGCCTCTGCGCTTCCGCTCGTCACCGCCGGTGCCGCCTATGCGGATGAGGCCAAGATCGGCGTCATCCTCGGCTTCACCGGCCCGATCGAATCCCTGACGCCCTCGATGGCGGGGAGCGCCGAGCTGGCGCTGGCGGAAATCAACGAGAGCGGCAACTTCCTCGAAGACGTGACGCTGGTTCCGGTCCGCGCCGACTCCACCTGCATCGACAGCGCAGCCGCCACCGCCGCGGCCGAACGACTGGTGACCACCGATGGCGTCGTCGCCATCATGGGCGCGGACTGCTCGGGCGTGACAGGCGCGGTTCTGTCGAACGTAGCCCTGCCGAACGGCGTGCCGATGATCTCGCCCTCGGCGACCTCGCCGGCGCTGTCGGCGGCCGAAGACAACGGCCTGTTCTTCCGCACGTCCCCCTCGGACGCCCGTCAGGGCGAAGTGCTCGCCGGCATCCTCGGTGAGCGCGGCATTTCGTCGGTGGCGGTGACCTACACCAACAACGACTACGGCAAAGGCTTTGCCGATGCCTTCGAGGCGGCCTTCAAGGACGCCGGCGGCGAGATCACCCTCGCCTCCCCGCACGAAGACGGCAAGGCCGACTACTCGGCCGAAGTCGGCGCGCTGGCCTCGGCCGGCGGCGACGCGCTGGTGGTGCTGGGCTACTCGGACCAGGGCGGCAAGGGCATGATCCAAGCCTCGCTCGACACCGGTGCCTTCGACACCTTCGCGCTGGGAGACGGCATGTATTCCGACGCGCTCCTCGCGGACCTCGGCAGCGACATCGACGGATCCTTCGGCTCGGTGCCGTGGGCGGAAGGTGAAGGTGCAGAGAAGTTCAAGGCGGTTGCGGAAGCCGCCGGCGTGAACTCCGAAAGCTCCTACACCCGCGAAAGCTACGACGCCGCGGCGCTGATCGCGCTGGCGATGGCCAAGGGCGGCGAGCCCTCCTCGGCCGCGGTCGCCGCGAACATCCTCGACGTCGCCAACGCACCGGGCGAGCCGATCCTGCCGGGCGAGCTGGGCAAGGCCCTCGAGATCCTCAAGGCGGGCGGCGAGATCGACTACGTCGGCGCCACAAACGTCGAGCTGATCGGACCGGGCGAAGCCGCCGGCACCTACCGCTATTACGAGATCAAGGACGGCGCCTTCGAGACCGTCTCGTTCAAGTAAGCGAAAGACCACAGCGCCCGGAGCCAGAGCTCCGGGCGCTTCTCAACGCAAGGCCGCGGAAGAACACGCGCCGCGAAGAACCAAACAAAAACACGGGCAAAAAACGGGCCCGCTGGGAAAACAAGATTTGATCCGCGTCGAAAACCTTCACCGCCATTTCGGCGGTTTTCGTGCCGTTGACGGGGCCAGCCTGGAGATCGCCAAGGGCTCGATCACCGGGCTCGTCGGGCCCAACGGCGCCGGCAAGACCACGCTGTTCAACGTCGTCGCCGGGGCGCTCGCGCCCACCTCGGGCCGGGTGCTCATGGATGGCGAGGACGTGAGCGGGCTGCCGCCGCACGAGCTCTTCCATAAGGGGCTGCTGCGCACCTTCCAGATCGCGCATGAATTCAGCTCGATGAGCTGCCGCGAGAACCTGATGATGGTGCCGGGCAGCCAGTCGGGCGAAAGCCTGTGGAACGCCATTTTCGGCCGCGGCCGCATTGCCCAGGAAGAGGCCATGCTGCTGAAGAAGGCCGACGAGGTGCTCGACTTCCTGACCATCTCGCACCTCAAGGACGAGAAGGCGGGCAACCTTTCGGGCGGTCAGAAGAAGCTGCTCGAGCTCGGCCGCACGATGATGGTCGACGCCAAGATCGTCTTCCTCGACGAGGTCGGCGCGGGGGTCAACCGCACGCTGCTCAACACCATCGGCGACGCCATCCTGCGGCTCAACCAGGAGCGCGGCTACACCTTCTGCATGATCGAACATGACATGGATTTCATCGGGCGGCTTTGCGACCCGGTCATCGTCATGGCCGAAGGCAAGGTTCTGGCCGAGGGCACGGTGGACGAGATCAAGGCAAATGAGGCGGTGATCGAGGCCTATCTCGGCACCGGACTGAAGAACAAGGAGATGATCGGCGGATGAGCGGCGAGATCTACGGCGATCGCGGCAACAAGGACCGCTCGATCACCAATCCCAAGGGCATGGGCGACGCCTGGCCGGTGAAACCCGGCGGCGCAGCCCATGCGGCCCCCGGGGGGCCCTTCCTCATCGGCGATGCGATGACCGGCGGCTATGGCAAAGGCGCGGACATCCTGCATGGCTGCACCATCGCCGTCGAACGCGGCGAGATCGCCGTCATCGTCGGACCGAACGGTGCCGGCAAGTCCACCGCCATGAAGGCGGTCTTCGGCATGCTCGATCTGCGGTCGGGCTCGGTGCGACTTGATGGCGAGGACATCACCGAGCTCTCGCCGCAGGACCGCGTGCGGCGCGGCATGGGCTTCGTGCCGCAGGTGCGCAACATCTTCCCCTCGATGACGGTGGAAGAGAACCTCGAGATGGGCGCCTTCATCCGCAAGGAAGATTTCCGCCAGACCATGGAACAGGTCTACACGCTGTTCCCGATCCTGCGCGACAAGCGCCGGCAGGCGGCGGGCGAGCTCTCGGGTGGCCAGCGTCAGCAGGTGGCCGTGGGCCGCGCGCTGATGACCCGGCCCAAGGTGCTGATGCTCGACGAGCCGACCGCGGGCGTTTCGCCCATCGTCATGGACGAGCTTTTCGACCGTATCCTCGAGGTGGCGCGCACCGGCATCCCGATCCTCATGGTCGAGCAGAATGCCCGGCAAGCGCTGGAGATCGCCGACAAGGGCTACGTGCTGGTACAGGGCGGCAATGCCTTCACCGGCACCGGCAAGGAGCTGTTGGCCGATCCTGACGTGCGGCGGAGCTTCCTCGGTGGTTGATCTGCATCGCCGGCTGACCGGCGCAGCGATCTGCGGGGCACTCTCCCTCGCGGCGCTGCCCGCCTTCGCGGAAGGCGCGCGCGTCTCGCTCGCGTGCGATCGCGTCACCGTCTGCTCCGAGGCGGGAACCTGCGCCGATGCGGAGGGCCAGGTCAGCTTCGTTCTGGCGCCGGTCGACACCGATGCCACCGGCGCGGGCGCCTACGAGCTCACCATCGACGGCGGCGCCTCCCTGGCGGCGCAGGCGATGAGCTTTGCCGGTCCCTATCTCTGGGCCCCGGCGCTCGGCCACCGAGAGACGCTGACCTTCACCAGTGAAACCTCCGCGCTCTGGCTCCGCCAGACCATCGAGACCGGCACCACTGCGCCGCCCTCGGCGGAGATCGACTTTCTGACATGCAGGATCCTACCCTGATGGACTTCCTCAACGCATTCGTGGCCTTGGCCAATTTCGTCATCGTGCCGGCGCTCGCCTACGGCAGCCAGCTGGCGCTCGGCGCGCTCGGCGTGACGCTGATCTACGCAATCCTGCGTTTCTCCAACTTTGCCCATGGCGACACCATGGCCTGGGGCACCATGTGCGCCGTGCTGGCCACCTGGGGCCTGCAGGCCGCGGGGATTAGTCTCGGACCGCTTCCGACCGCCCTGCTCGCCATCCCCGCCGGCATCGCCGGGGCCGCGGTGCTGGTGCTGGCGACCGACCGCGTGGTCTACCGCTTTTATCGCGCGCAAAAGGCCAAGCCGGTGATCCTGGTGATCGTCTCGATGGGCATCATGTTCGTCTACAACGGGCTCACGCGCTTCGTGATCGGCCCCGATGACCAGAACTTCGCCGACGGCGAGCGCTTCCTGATTTCTGCGCGCGACTTCAAGGCGATGACCGGCCTCGATGAGGGCCTCGCGATCAAGACCACCCAGGCGCTCACCGTTGTGGTGGCGCTGATCACCGTCTCGCTGCTGTTCTGGTTCCTCAATCGCACGCGCACCGGCAAGTCGATGCGCGCCTATTCCGACAACGAGGACCTGGCGCTGCTCTCGGGCATCAACCCCGAGCGTGTGGTCACCGTGACCTGGCTGATCGTGGCGGCGCTGGCGACCATCGCCGGGGTGCTCTACGGGCTCGACAAGAGCTTCAAGCCCTTCACCTACTTCCAACTGCTGCTGCCGATCTTCGCGGCGGCCATCGTCGGCGGCATAGGCAACCCGCTCGGTGCCATCGCCGGCGGCTTCGTCATCGCCTTCTCCGAGGTCGGCATCACCTACGCCTGGAAGAAATTCCTCACCTACTTCCTGCCGGAGAGCATGGCGCCCGACGGGCTCGTGCAGCTGCTTTCCACCGACTACAAATTCGCGGTCAGCTTCGTGATCCTGGTGATCGTTCTGCTGTTCCGCCCGACCGGACTGTTCAAGGGGCAGACCATATGACCCGCACCATTGGTCTTTTCGCGCTGGTCGCAGCGCTGATCCTCGGCACCGGCTTCCTGCAGAGCTGGAACTCGGCGCTGATCATCCTCAACATGGGCCTCGTGAGCGCGATCATGGCGCTCGGGGTGAACCTGCAGTGGGGTCTTGCCGGTCTCTTCAACGTCGGCGTCATGGGCTTTGTCGCCGTCGGCGGCCTGGCCGTGGTGCTGGTCTCGATGGCGCCGGTCCCCGAGGCTTGGAATGCTGGCGGCCCCCGCGTCATCGGCGCGATCCTCTTCGGCATCGCCGTGGTCGTCGCGGCCGTGCTGGCCTGGAAGAAGCTCGGCACCGGCGTGCGCGGCTGGGCCGTGGCGGCAATCACCGTGGCGGGCTTCTTCGCCTACCGCGCGCTGCTCGACCCGGCGGTGGATGCCATCGAGGCGGTGAACCCCGCAGCCACCGGCTATCTCGGCGGGCTCGGCCTGCCAGTGCTGCTGGCCTGGCCGGTGGGCGGCGTGATGGCGGCGGGTGTGGCCTGGGCGATCGGCAAGACCGCGCTCGGCCTGCGTTCGGACTACTTGGCCATCGCGACGCTGGGCATTGCCGAGATCATCATCGCGGTGCTGAAGAACGAGGACTGGCTGGCGCGCGGCGTGAAGAACGTCATCGGCCTGCCCCGCCCCGTTCCCTACGAGATCGACCTGCAGGCCGATCCGGGCTTCGTCGAAACCGCCGGCTCGCTGGGCCTTGATGCCACCACGGCCTCGACGCTGGCGGTGAAGCTTGGCTACTCGCTGCTCTTCACCGTGGTGCTGGTGGTGCTGCTGATCCTCGCCCAGCTGGCGCTGAAATCGCCCTGGGGTCGGATGATGCGCGCGATCCGCGACAACGAGACCGCCGCCGAGGCCATGGGCAAGGACGTCACCCGTCGCCACCTGCAGATCTTCGTGCTCGGCTGCGCGCTCTGCGGCATGGCGGGGGCGATGATGACCACGCTCGACGGCCAGCTCACCCCGGGCACCTACCAGCCGCTGCGCTACACCTTCCTCATCTGGGTGATGGTGATCGTCGGCGGCTCCGGCAACAACCTTGGCGCGGTGCTCGGCGGCTTCCTGATCTGGTTCCTCTGGGTGCAGGTCGAGCCGATGGGCCAATTCGCGATGAACCTGATCACCTCGGGCATGGCCGACGGCTCGGCGATCAAGGCCCATCTTCAGGACAGCGTCCAGCACATGCGGCTGCTGACCATGGGGGTGATCCTGCTGCTGGTGCTGCGCTTCGCACCGCGCGGGCTGCTGCCCGAGAAGTAAAACGTGCCGCTGACCCCGCCCCCGGCGGGGTCAGCGACCTTTGGCCGAGAGCCTCCCCGGGGCTGCGCGGGCTTTGGCCGAACGGACAGCGTGTCGCAGCCTAAGACTATGGTAATCTGCCCGTTTCATCTTAGGTGGACGTCACCGCCGACGAACCTGCCCTCCGCCGGTGCGCAAGAGGCCGGGAACATCGTCCCGGCGCATTCGTTCAGGAGTCATGAGACACATGAATTGGCAAAGCATCACCCGCAACTGGGGCCTCACCGCCGAACGCCTCCCGCAACGCTTCCCGCATCTCGACAGCGACGAGCTGCGCGCACGCCCCCGGAGCCGCGAGGAACTCACCGCCGAGATCGCCCGGCGCCACGACCTGACCCTGCAAGAAGCGGAACGCGAGCTCGACGATTG
This sequence comes from Alloyangia pacifica, assembly GCF_003111685.1. Classification (NCBI taxonomy): domain Bacteria; kingdom Pseudomonadati; phylum Pseudomonadota; class Alphaproteobacteria; order Rhodobacterales; family Roseobacteraceae; genus Alloyangia; species Alloyangia pacifica. Next base: position 1,581,435 of record NZ_CP022189.1, read on the forward strand.
GGCCTTCGCGCTCGGCGCGGCCCAGAAGCTCGACCGACTTGCTGGCTAAGCCATCCCGAGGACTGTGTGGCCGGGCCGCGTGACCCCGCCCGCGCGCCGTTTCACCCCAGCGAGGTCACCCAGAGGATGCTCGCATCCTCGGCACTGACCGACACCACGTTGTGCCCCATCGAGGCGTCGTAATAGGCAGAGTCGCCGCGGCGCATCTCGATGGGCTCATAGAACTCGGTGTAAAGCGTTACGACGCCCGTGAGCACGTAGAGGAACTCTTCTCCGTCGTGCCGAACCCAGCCGTCGAATTCGTCCATGGACCGGGCGCGCACCCGCGCGCGGTAGGGCAGCATCTTCTTGCGGGTCAGCGATTCCGCCAGCAGTTCATGCTCGTAGGTCGTAGTGACCTGCCGCAGCCCCTCGCCGTCCTTGACGTGCACCATCCGGCCCGAGACCTGCTCGCGCTTCGGCGGGGTGAAAAGCTGGGGCACTGATATTCCCAGCCCTACCGCCAGCTTCTTGAGCGCCTCGTAGGTCGGAGACATCTGCCCGTTCTCGATCTTCGAGAGCGTCGAGCGCGCCAGCCCGGCTTGCTTGGCGGCCTGTTCCAGCGTCCAGTCCCGTTCCTTGCGCAGCTCGCGCACGCGCGCGCCCAGATCGAGCGGCTCGGCGGAGTGTTCCTGCCCGGACTCGCGGGCAATGCGGATGAGGGTACGGGGATCACGCGACATGAAACTGCCATAGCCTTCCGCCGCCACGCTTGCAATGCCGCTTGCGGCGGGGTTGCGCGACTCCCGCCGCCCGCCTAAGCCTTTAGCCATGCTGTCCGTTTTCGATGAGGGCGCCTTTGCCCCCTGTCCCGCCCGCTTCAATCTCGCCGCCCATGTGCTTGCGGCGGGCGCGGCCACGCCCGACAAGATCGCTTTGTCGATCCTGCGCCCCAGCGCGGCCGAGCACTGGTCCTACGCGCGGCTCATTGCTGCGGTGCGGGGCACCGCAACCGGGCTCCTGCAGGCGGGGCTCGAGCCAGGGCAGATCCTGCTGCTGCGGCTGGGAAACACGGTGGATTTTCCAATCAGCTACCTTGGCGCCATCGCCGCAGGCATCGTACCAGTGCCGACCTCCTCGCAGCTGACCGAGCCCGAGGTGGCCCGCATCGTCGCGCAGCTTTCCCCCGCAGCGATCCTGCTGGGCGAAGGGATCGCCTGTCCCGCCACGGAAATCCCGACCCACACACCCGAGCGTTTCACCCCCTGGCACGACCTGCCGCCCGCAGACTACGCCGTGGGTGATCCGGAGCGGCTTGCCTACATCATCTACACCTCGGGCACCTCCGGCGTACCCCGCGCCGTCGCCCATGCGCATCGCGCGATCTGGGCGCGACAGATGATGATGGAGGACTGGTACGGTCTGCGCACCGACGACCGGCTGCTGCACGCCGGCGCCTTCAACTGGACCTACACGCTGGGCACCGGCCTCATGGACCCCTGGACCCGCGGCGCCACTGCGCTCATCCCCAAGGCCGGCACCGATCCTGCGCAGCTTGCAGTGCTGATGAAGCGCAACGATGCCAGCATCTTCGCCGCCGCGCCGGGCGTGTTTCGGCAGGTGCTGAAATTCCCCCTCCCGCCTCTGCCCGAACTGCGCCACGCGCTCTCCGCCGGAGAGAAACTCTCCGACCCGATCCGCGAGCGCTGGCGCGCGGCGACGGGCAGCGAGATCTACGAGGCCTTTGGCATGTCCGAATGCTCGACCTTCATTTCGGAATCCCCCGAAAGGCCCGCCGCCGCCGGCACGCTCGGCCGTCCGCAGAGCGGGCGGCGCGTGGCCGTTCTCGGCCCGGACAACGCGCCGGTCCCACTCGGAGAAGCCGGTACGCTCGCGGTGCATCGCACCGACCCGGGCCTCATGCTCGGCTACCTCGGGGCGCCCGAGGAAACCCGGGCGCGGTTTGCCGGCGACTGGTTCCGTACCGGCGATCAGGCCGCAATGGCCGAGGATGCCTCGATCAGCTACCTCGGCCGTGGCGATGACATGATGAACGCCGGCGGCTACAGGGTCTCGCCGCTGGAAGTCGAGGCGGCGCTGGCGGGTCTGCCGGGAATCCTCGAACTGGCGGTCACCGATCTTGCGGTGAAAGAGGGCGTGCGGGTCATTGCCGCTTTCTACGTCGCCGAAACCGAGCTTGATCCGGACATGCTCAAGGCTGCCGCGGCCCAGAAACTCGCGCGCTACAAGCAGCCCCGCGCCTGGGTGAGGGTCGAGACCCTGCCCCGCAACGCCAATGGCAAGCTGCGGCGCAAGGCGCTTCAGCTGTTCGCACCGGAGTGACGATAGGGGCCGGGCGCGGTGCCCGGCCGCCGATGGCTCAGCTGCAGCCCGACGTGCCGCCGCACGTGTTGCACTTCATGCAGGTGCCGTTGCGCACCAGCGTATAGTTGCCGCATTCGCCGCAGGCCTCGCCCTCGTAGCCCTGCATGCGTGCCTTTGTGCGCGCGTCCATGGCGAGCGACGAGGTGCTCATCGCCACGGAGCTCACCGCCGGGCGCTCCTCGGAGATCAGCGTGCCGAGCGCCGAAAGCTCCTGCGGCAGCCGCTTGCGCAGATACCCCGACGAAGAGATATGCTTGAGCACCTCTAGCGAGCGGGTTGCGGCGCTTTCGCTCAGTTCTTCGACATTGCCGAGCCCGTCTTCCTCGCCGCGTCCGAGATCGTCGAAGGACGCGCCCGAGGGTTTCACATGGGCGAGATCCGTGCGGTCGAGATAGGACACCGCCAGCTCGCGGAACACGTAATCGAGGATCGAGGTCGCGTTCTTGATGCTGTCGTTGCCCTGCACCATGCCCGCCGGCTCGAACTTGGTGAAGGTGAAGGCGTCGACGAATTCCTCCAGCGGCACGCCGTATTGCAGGCCCACCGACACCGCGATGGCGAAGTTGTTCATCATCGCCCGGAAGCCCGCGCCTTCCTTGTGCATGTCGATGAAGATCTCGCCAAGCGAGCCGTCGCCGTATTCGCCGGTGCGCAAATACACCTTGTGGCCGCCGACAACCGCCTTCTGGGTGTACCCCTTGCGGCGGTCGGGCATCTTTTCGCGGTGCGAGCGCACCAGCTCCTTGATCACCACCTTCTCGATGACCTTCTCGGCCAGCACCTGCGCCTTGGCGGCGGGGGTGCCGGTCTCCAACACCTCCTGCGCCTCCTCGTCATCCTCCACCAGCGCCGCGGCGAGCGGCTGACTGAGCTTGGAGCCGTCGCGGTAGAGCGCATTGGCCTTGACCCCCAGCGACCACGACAGCTCGTAGGCCTTCTGGCAATCCTCGATGGTGGCCGAGTTGGGCATGTTGATGGTCTTGGAGATCGCCCCCGAGATGAAGCTCTGCGCCGCGGCCATCATCTGGATGTGGCTGTCGACACTGAGGTAGCGCTTGCCCCTCTTGCCGCAGGGGTTGGCGCAGTCGAAGACGCCGAGATGCTCGTCCTTGAGGAAGGGCGCACCCTCGAGCGTCATGGTCCCGCAGACATGGTCGTTCGCCGCCTCGATCTCGGCCTTGCTGAAGCCGAGGTGCCGCAGCAGGTCGAAGCTGGGGTCCGAGAGCTTCTTGGCCGGAATGCCCAGCGTGCCGCGGCAGAACTCCTCGCCCAGCGTGAACTGGTTGAAGACAAAGCGGATGTCGAAGGCGGTGGCCAGGGCGGCCTCGATCTTCTCGAGTTGCGCCTTGCCGAAGCCATGGCCAATCAACGCCGTGTGGTTCACGCCCGGCGCATTGCCGAGCGAGCCGTGGCCGACTGCATAGGCGGTTATCTCCTCGATCTGGCTGGGTGTGTAGCCAAGACCCGCCAGCGCTGCAGGCACCGAGCGGTTGATGATCTTGAAATACCCGCCGCCTGCGAGCTTCTTGAACTTCACCAGAGCAAAGTCGGGCTCGATGCCGGTGGTGTCGCAGTCCATCACGAGGCCGATCGTGCCGGTCGGTGCGATCACCGTGGTCTGGGCATTGCGGTAACCGTGTTTCTCGCCCAGCTCCAGCGCCTCGTCCCATGCGGATTTCGCAAGCTCGACAAGGGCTTGGTCGGGACAGTTCGCGTGATCCAGCGGTACGGGTGTGACTGCCAGCGCCTCGAAGCCATCCGACTTGCCGTGGGCGGCGGCGCGGTGGTTGCGGATCACCCGCAGCATGTGTTCCCGGTTGCGGTCGAAGCCTGCAAAGGTGCCCAGTTCTGCGGCGATCTCGGCCGAGGTGGCATAGGCCGTGCCGGTCATCACGGCGGTCAGCGCGCCGCAGAGCGCCCGACCTGCGGCGCTGTCGTAGCTCAGCCCCATGGTCATCAGCAGCCCGCCGATGTTGGCATATCCAAGTCCAAGGGTACGGAAATCATAGGAAAGTTGGGCAATTTCCTTGCTCGGGAACTGCGCCATCAAGACCGAGATCTCGAGCGTCAGCGTCCAGAGCCGCGTGGCATGCACATAGCTGTCCGCGTCGAACTTGCCGTCCTTGAGGAAGGTCAGCAGGTTCATCGAGGCGAGATTGCAGGCGGTGTCGTCGAGGAACATATACTCCGAGCACGGGTTCGAGCCACGGATGGCGCCGTCCTCGGGACAGGTGTGCCAGGCGTTGACCGTGTCGTGGAACTGGATCCCCGGATCGGCGCAAGCCCAGGCAGCATGCCCGACCTGCTCCCAAAGATCGCGCGCTTTCAAAGTTTTGGCGATGGTTCCGTCGGTGCGCCGGATGAGCTTCCAATCGGCATCGTCCCTCACGGCCTGCAGGAAGGCATCGGTGACGCGAATCGAGTTGTTGGAGTTCTGTCCCGAGACGCTGGCATAGGCCTCGCTGTCCCAGTCGGTGTCGTAGGTCGGGAACTCGATGCTGGCGTAGCCCTGCTTGGCGTAATCCAGCACCCGCTTGATGTAGGTCTCTGGAATGGCGAGCTTTTTCGCATCGCGCACCGCCGTCTTCAGCGCCGTGTTGACCGTGGGCTCATAGCCATCCGCCTCGGCCCCATCCCATTGCCGGATCGCGTCGAAGATCGCGTTGAGCATCTTTTCGTGCATCTTCGAGCCCGCAACGATGCTGGCGACCTTCTGCTCTTCGCGGACCTTCCAGTTGATGAAGTCCTCGATGTCCGGGTGATCGGCATCGACGATCACCATCTTCGCGGCGCGGCGGGTGGTGCCCCCGGACTTGATCGCCCCGGCAGCGCGGTCGCCGATCTTGAGGAACCCCATGAGGCCGGAGGATTTGCCGCCACCCGAAAGCCGCTCGTTCTCGGCGCGCAGCGACGAGAAGTTGGTGCCGGTGCCCGAGCCGTATTTGAACAGCCGCGCCTCGCGCACCCAGAGGTCCATGATGCCGCCCTCGTTCACCAGGTCGTCGCTGACCGACTGGATGAAGCAGGCATGCGGCTGCGGGTGCTCGTAGGCAGACTTGGACTTGGTGAGCTTGCCGGTCTTGTGGTCGACGTAGAAATGTCCCTGGCCGGGGCCGTCGATGCCGTAGGCCCAGTGCAGCCCGGTGTTGAACCATTGCGGCGAGTTCGGCGCGGCGGTCTGGCTGGCCAGCATGTGGCGCATCTCGTCGAAGTAGGCCCTCGCGTCGGCCTCGGCGGTGAAATAGCCGCCCTTCCAGCCCCAGTAGGTCCAGGCACCTGCCAGACGATCGAAGACCTGCTTGGCCGAGGTCTCGCCGCCGCGCGGTGTATCGGTCTCGGCGGGAATCGCGCGCCAGAGGAACTCGGGAACACCGGCTTCCCTCACCTTCTTCAGCGCCGAGGGCACGCCCGCCTTGCGAAAGTACTTCTGCGCGATCACGTCCGAAGCAACCTGGCTCCAGCCGGCGGGCACCTCCATGCCCTCGAGCTTGAAGACCGAACTGCCGTCTGGGTTACGTATTTCGGAGGTGGTGGTGACGAAGTCGATGCCCGCATAGGCGTCCTGCCCCGCCGTGGTATACCGTCTCTCGATCTTCATGGTCTCTGCCCCTGCCTGCTGACCCTAGTCAGAATTCGGACTGCAAGGCACGGGAGGCCCGACGACGGACGCACTCTCGCACGCGCCGCCGTGTTCTGGCGTTTCCATATGGTCTGTCCCTGCGGAAGGCCACTACATATTGTGGCTCTTGGTCCGTTGATAACAAGTTGGCTCACATCCCCGTCATCGGTCAACGGAAAATTCCGGCCACAGTCATATATTTGGTGATGCGCCAGAAATAAGGCACTATGGCTATGGGCCCTCCAGAGGAGTGGCGAAATTCCGGTGCCTACAGCAGCCCCGGCCACCTTCGAAGGTTCAGACCTTATCTGACACAGTCTGTGTCAGATAAGGACAAGATGTGGTTTATTGTCTCTTACGGCGCCACAGTGGCTTTAGCTTCGCCGGACCGGGTGTGATGCACGAAAGACACGCGTTTCTGCCCAGCATTTAAGCAAGACGCCACGTCACAATCCGAGTGCAAAACGCGCGACAGCGCCATCCTCCTGACGATTGCGATGCAACGGACGTCGATGTGAGGAGAGGAGGATGTCGATGTGAGGAAGGGTGAGCGCCTTGCGCTGTGGTCGGGGCGAGAGGATTCGAACCTCCGACCTACGGTACCCAAAACCGTCGCGCTACCAGGCTGCGCTACGCCCCGACAAGAGAGCCAATACAAGGCTCTTCCGGGATTGAAAAGCCGAAAATCCTAGTCGCAGGGCCAAGCCGCTTCGGTGATTGCCGGGTGTTGCATCTGGCTGCCTTCGGCGATGCCGAGACGGGCCGCCATGCCGCCGTTGATCTCGAGCACGTATTGGGTCGGCGCTTTGCTGTCGATGCTCGTGAGATCGCCCGGAATCGCGTTCTCATGCACCGAGACCACGACGCCACGCGCGTCAGCAAAGACCATATCAAGCGGGATCAGCGTGTTCTTCATCCAGAAGGACACCGGATGCGCCTCGTCATAGACGAAGAGCATCCCGGCTGCGGACGGCATCTGCTCGACGAACATCAGCCCGCGCGCGCGTTCCTCGACGCTGTCGGCCACGGCGACGGCGAAACGGGCGCTGCCCCAGTCGCCGCGGAGTTGCACCTCATTGACGTCGCAGGCGGCATAGGCCGCCTGCCCGCCGATCAGCAGCGCCGCCGCGAGGCTCAGTGCTCCACCGCGGTTTCCCATGCGCAGACCTCCGTGGCCATCTGGCCTCGCTTGCCCTGGATCACCCGGATGGCCAGCGCCTCTCCCGGCTGCAGATCCGCGAGCCCCGAGCGCCGCAGCACCTCGATGTGGATGAAGACGTCCTGGTCGCGACCGAAGACATTGGCAAAGCCGAAGCCCTTGGCCTTGTCGAACCATTTCACCCGGGCCGGCTCGAGCGGCGCCGACCGAATGATCTCGGGGTCTATCTCCTCGAAATCAGCCAGGGGAACACCTGCGGGCGCCTCGGGCGGTTCAATCCTAAAGACCTCGGTGGCCTGGATGCCACGTTCGGTGCTCTGGACACTCACTTCAATGCGGGCGGCGTCAGCCACGGAACTCTGGCCGAAATTGCGCAGCACGTTCGCATGCAGCAATATGTCCGGTCCTCCCTCGTCCGAGATGACGAAGCCGAACCCCTTCACGGGGTCGAACCACTTCACCCGGCCAAGAACGCGCCGCGTTTCACTCTCTTCTTGTGTCAAATGCGTTTCCACTGGTCGTCTTGCGTATCCCCGCCCCCAATTGCGTTAGGGTGACGTAAAATTGCAAGTCATTGAAACCTATATTTTCTACCAAATTGCTTTTCGCGTATGATGATTTTTACGGATTTAGCCTGGTCACTGTCCACTGATCCGAAACACTTGTGCGCCTCCAGACGAACCGGTCATGCAACCGGAACGCGCCATCGGCCCAAAATTCAATTTCTACGGGAGTGATACGAAATCCCCCCCAAAAATCGGGCCGCGGCGGGTTCGGCCCCTTCGTTGCCGTAATCTTGGCAACCTCCGCCATTAGCGATGCCCGTGACGCTAGAGGCCTGGACTGCTTGGACGCCCATGCCCCTAAACGAGATTTCAGCGAGCGCGACGCGTAATATGCGTCTGCCTGCGGGCCATTCTCCTTAATAACATGTCCACGAACCCGGACCTGACGCCGCAGTGTTTTGGAGTGTAACACAAAGGCTGCCTTGCTGCTGCCCAAAATTTCCTCTGCCTTCGCACTTTCGTAATTAGTGTAGAAAACGAAGGCATTTGCCTCGATTTCCTTCAGCAGAACCATGCGCACGTTGGGCATTCCCTCGGCGTCCACCGTCGCCAGCGCGATCGCATTGGGATCGTTGGGCTCGGTCGCCTCGGCCTCGGTGAGCCAGCGTTGCGCGATGACGAAAGGGTCGTCTCCTGCAAAAATTCCGCCCCGATCGCTCATCTGTCGTCTCCTTTTCCCGCCGGGCGTTGCCCGGAACGGACGTCCAAACTCTTGATGCCTCCGGGCCAATCGCCTAAAGGACACAAATAAAATCAATGCCGGGTAGAGGTCAGGTATGTCAAACACTCTGATGGCCGGGAAGCGCGGCCTGATCATGGGTCTCGCCAACGACAAGTCGATTGCCTGGGGCATCGCGAAGAAACTGCACGAAGCGGGGGCGGAGCTTGCCTTCTCCTACCAGGGCGAGGCGCTGAAGAAGCGCGTCGATCCGCTGGCCGCGCAACTGGGCTCGGACATCGTGCTGCCCTGCGACGTCTCCGACGAGGCTTCGATCGACGCGCTGTTCGACGGGCTGAAGGAGCGCTGGGACAACCTCGATTTCGTGGTCCACGCCATCGGCTTCTCGGACAAGAACGAACTGCGCGGCCGTTATGTCGACACCAGCCGGTCGAACTTCAACCTGACCATGGACATCTCGGTCTACAGCTTCACCGCGGTGATGCAGCGCGCCGAGAAAATGATGAACAACGGTGGTGCCGCGCTGACGCTCACCTACTACGGCGCCGAGCGGATAATGCCCCATTACAACGTGATGGGCGTGGCCAAGGCGGCGCTTGAGGCGTCGGTGCGTTATCTCGCCGAGGACCTCGGCAAGGATGGCATCCGGGTCAACGCCATCTCGGCCGGCCCGATCAAGACGCTGGCCGCCTCGGGCATCGGCGACTTCCGCTACATCATGAAGTGGAACGAGTACAACTCGCCCCTGCGCCGTAACGTGACCATTGACGACGTCGGCGGATCGGCGCTCTACCTGCTGTCCGAACTCGGCGCAGGTGTGACCGGCGAGACGCACCACGTCGACGCGGGCTACCATGTCGTCGGCATGAAGGCCGTCGACGCGCCCGACATTTCCAAGGGCTGAGCCCGTTCACCTGACCAAGGGCCCAGCCCTTCCGACCGACAGACATCCGACAGGGAGAGCCCCATGCCCGAGATGACCGACCGCCTGCCCCATGAAAAGGGCTTCCACGTCAGCTGGGACCAGCTGCACCGCGACAGCCGTGCACTGGCCTGGCGCCTGCAGAGCCACAAGCCCGAGGGCGGCGGCGATTGGCGCGCCGTTGTCGCGATCACCCGCGGCGGCATGGCCCCGGCGATGATCGTGGCACGCGAACTCAACGTCCGCATCGTCGACACGATCTCGGTCAAGAGCTACAACCACCAGGCGCAGTCCGAGCCCAAGGTCATCAAGTTTCCGGACATGGAGGTGATGGGCGACGGCGAGGGCGTGCTGATCATCGACGATCTGGTCGACACCGGCCGCACCCTGGAAGTTGTGCGCAAGCACCTGCCCAAGGCGCATGTGGCCACCGTCTACGCCAAGCCGATGGGCCGCCCGCAGGTCGACAGCTTCATCACCGAGGTGAGCCAGGACACCTGGATCTTCTTCCCTTGGGACATGGCCCTGCAATACGTCAAGCCGTTCCACGGCACCAACGACTGACCTTCGGTCTGAATGATTTCTTAAGGGGCGCGGTCATGCTGGCCGCGCCCCTTTCCGTTTGCAGAACCCGCGTCGCGAAAGCTGCGCTCGACTGGCTCAGGACTCGACCGTGACGCCGGCGGCCAGAGTGTCCTTCCACGGCGTCGTCGGGCGCCCGATCAGCGTCGAGAGCGTCGTGTTCTCGCTGAAAAGTCCTCCCTGCGCCGCGCCGTTGTCACTGTCGGCGAGCATCTGCGCCACCGGCACCGGCAGGCCAGCACCTTCAAGCGCCGCGGCGTAGTCCGCCTCGCTCATGTTCACATAGGGAATTTCCCTGCCCGCGATCTCCGACAGCGCCGCCGCGAATTCTGCCAGCGTGTAGCTCTCGGTCCCCGCCAGCTCATATATCGTGCCGCGGGCTGGCGTCGCGCCGGTGAGGACCGCAACGGCGGCCGCCGCATAGTCGGCCCGCGCCGCAGAGGAGATGCGGCCTTCTCCGGCGGCCCCGATCAGCGCTCCGTGCTCCAGCGCCGCACCCGCGCCCATGACGTAATTCTCTGTGTACCAGCCGTTGCGCAGCAGCGCGTAGTCGAGGCCAGAGGCGGCAAGCGCCCGTTCAGTCGCCACGTGCTCCCCCGGAAGCACGGTCAGCGGCGAGCTGTCCGCATTGAGGATCGAGGTGTAAGCTACGAACCTCACGCCAACTTTCTTCGCCGCATCAATCACCTTCGCATGCTGATCCGCACGTTTGCCGACCTCGCTCGAGGAGATGAGGAGCAATTTCTCGACCCCGGCGAAAGCCGTTTCCAGCGCCGCCGGATCGTCATAGGCAGCAACGCGCACCGTGAAACCCTGTGCTTCGAGAGCGGCGACCGCTTCGGGGCGGCGCACAAGCGCGCCGATGGTTGCATCCGGCGCAGCCGCCTTGAGCTGCTGCAGAACCAGCGCGCCGAGTTGGCCGCTCGCACCGGTGATGAGGTAGTCGACTGTGTCGGACATGGTCTTTCCTTTCCAAGGTCCCGCACTGGCGCAGGGTTCCGATTCGAGATATGGTCTCATAAATAGACCTTCTATCCCGACCTTGTAAGGAGGCACTTTCACATGACAAGGATACACGCAGGGAACCACCTCCCAGAGATCTCGGATCCTGTCCGCGCAATGCTCGACAGCATGGCCGCCTGGACGGGCGCGCCCGAGGACGAGGCGCAATGCCCCGTGCGCGACGTACTCGACCGGGTCGGCCAGAAGTGGACGCTGCTGATCCTCGTCGCTCTGGAGCCGTCCCCAAAACGATTTTCGCAACTGCAGCGACAGGTTGGCGACATTTCCAAACGCATGCTGACGCAAACCCTGAGGCAGCTCGAGCGTGATGGGCTTGTCTCCCGGCAGGTCTTCCCGACCAAGCCCCCATCGGTGGAATACGCGCTCACCGAGCTTGGCCGCTCGGCGCTGGCGCCCATTGGCGCGCTGCTGGTCTGGGCCGACAGCAACCACCAGACGATCCGTGCCGCGCGCGCCGCCTTTGACGCAGAAGAAGTCTCCTGAGCCCTCTTCCCCCTGACTTGAGCCGCTGATAGCGTCCGCGCAACACTCAGGGAGAGACAGCACATGACCAGCAAGAGCCGCACCCAAACCACCTTCGCCCCACCGGTGATGGAGGCGCGGCGCTGGCTCGACGGCGTCACGTTTTCTGCAGACCGGCCCCTGATCAACGTCAGCCAAGCCGCCCCCATCGACCCGCCGCCCGCGCCGCTTGTTGCCGCCATGGGCGAGGCGCTGGCCGATCCGGCCACCCACCTCTACGGACCGGTGCTCGGCATGCCCGAGCTGCGCGAGGAACTGGCGCGCCATTGGTCCGCCCATTATGGCGCAAATGTGTCAGCGGAAAACGTCGCAATTACATCTGGTTGCAACCAGGCCTTCGCGGCCTGCATTAGCGCGCTCTGCGGCGAGGGGGATGAGGTTCTGCTACCGACGCCCTGGTATTTCAACCACAAGATGTGGCTCGACATGTCCGGCGTCACGACCGTGCCGCTGCCCACTGATGCCGAACTCTTGCCGCAGGTGACGACGGCCGCTTCCCTCATCACATCAAGAACGCGCGCCATTGTTCTGGTTTCCCCGAATAATCCCGGCGGCAAGGAATACCCGGCAGAGACCCTGAGGGCCTTCTTCGACCTCGCACGCGCGCACGGGATTAAGCTGATCGTCGATGAGACCTACAAGGATTTCGACAGCCGCAGCGGCGCGCCGCACGACCTGCTGAACGCGCCCGAGGACCGTGACACGCTGGTCCAGCTTTACAGCTTCTCCAAGGCATACCGCCTCACCGGCCACCGGGTCGGCGCGATCATCGCCAGCGAAGACCTCCTGCCCGAGGTTGAGAAGTTCCTAGATACTGTCGCCATTTGCGCGACGCAGCTCGGGCAGCGCGCGGCGCTCTGGGGGCTGCGGAACCTTGCCCAATGGGTCGCGGGCGAGCGCGACGAGATCCTCGACCGCCGCGCCGCCATTGCCGACAACATGCCGCGGCTCGACGCCAAAGGGTGGAAGCTGCTCGGCCTCGGCGCCTATTTCGCCTATCTTGAGCACCCCTTCGCGGAAAGCTCGGCGCAGCTCGCACCAAAGCTGGTGAGAGAGGCCGGCGTCCTCTCTCTTCCGGGCACCATGTTCATGCCGGAGACCGACCCGCGCGGCGCCCGGCAATTCCGCTTTGCCTTTGCCAATGTGAACCGCGCAGAGATCGGCGATCTTTTCGGACGGCTCGAAGCGCTGGACTGGCCAGTCCGGCCGCAGCGCGCGACAGCCCTTGCGAGCAAGGACTTGGCCCAGTAAACCCCGACGCCAGAAACACATGATCAAGAGGCAGCGCATGGCACGCGGCAAGAGCAGCATCGGCAAGACTCTGGTATGGGGTCTTCTGATCCTCGTGGTGATGGGCTTCGGCGCCTTCGGCACGGTGAATTTCAGCGGCGGCCTGCGTGGGATCGGTTCGGTCGGCGACACCGAGATCTCGGTGAACGACTATTCGCGCGCGCTGCAGAACGAGATGCGCGCCTTCGAGGCGCAGACCGGCCAGCCGATGACCCTTGATCAGGCACAGCAGTTCGGTCTCGACCGCCAGGTTCTGGCGCAGGTGGTGACCAATGCCGCGCTCGACGACGAGGCCGCCCGCATCGGTCTTTCGGTCGGCGACGACCAGGTGGCCGAAGCGCTGAGCCAGGTCGGCGCCTTCCAGGGTCCCGACGGCAAGTTCAACCGCGAGAGCTATGCCTTCGCGCTGCGCAACACCGGCCTCACCGAAGCCGAATTCGAAGACGACCTGCGCAGCGAAAGCGCCCGGAACCTCCTGAACTCGGCGGTTTACTCCGGCACCACCCTGCCCGACACCTATGTCGACACGCTGCTCGGCTGGGCCGGCGAGACCCGTGATTTCACTTGGGCTCGCCTTGGCGCCGACGCGCTGAAAACCGGCCTGCCGGTGGCCACCGACGAGGAGCTTCAGACCTGGTACGACGCCCATGTCGCGCAGTTCACCCTGCCCGAGACCAAGGTCATCACCTATGCCTGGATCACCCCGGACATGATCGTCGACAGCGTCGAGCTGGACGAGGCGACCCTGCGCGCCGCCTATGACGAGCGCAGTGCCGAGTTCAACCTGCCCGAGCGCCGCCTGGTCGAGCGCCTTGTCTTCGGCAACGAGGCCGAGGCGCAGCAGGCAATGGACCGCATCACCTCGGGCGAGATTGGCTTCGAGGGGCTGGTCGAGGAGCGCGGCCTGCAGCTGGCAGACACCGATCTCGGTGACGTGACCAAGGGCGAACTCGACGAAGCCGGTGACGGCGTCTATGCGCTCGACACCGGTGAAGTCGCGGGCCCGCTGCCCTCGAACCTCGGCCCGGCGCTCTACCGCGTCAACGCCATCCTGCACGCGCAGGAGACCCCGTTCGAGGAAGCCGTGCCGTCGCTGCGCGATGAACTGGCGCTCGACCGCGCCCGCAGGGTGATCGAAGGCATGGCGCAGAGCCTCGACGACGAACTGGCCGGTGGCGCGACGCTGGAAGAGCTGGCAAGCGACACCGAGATGGAGCTTGGCACGATCGCCTGGACCCAGCAGAGCGACGAGACCATCGCCGGATATGACGCCTTCCGCGAGGCCGCGCAGGCGGTGACCGCGGACGACTACCCCTCGATCTCCGATCTCGGCGACGGCGGCGTCTTCGCGCTTCGTCTCGACGAGATCCGCCCGCCCGCACCGCGCCCCTTCGAGGAAGTGCGCGACGAAGTTGCCGCGGGCTGGGACAAGGACAAGACAACCGAGATGCTTGTCGCGCAGGCCGAAGAGCTGGCGCAGCAAATCGCCGGCGGTGCGAGCTTTGCCGACCTCGGTCTCGAGCCGATGCAAGAGCAGACCCTGACCCGCGACGCGCAGATCCCCGACATGCCGGGTGGCCTGCTCGAGGCTGCCTTCGAGATGCAGCCGGGCGAGGCACGCGCGCTTCCGGGCGACGGTGCGGCGCTGATCATGCAGCTCGACGCCGTGACCCCTGTCGACCGCGAAAGCGACGCCTCCAAGCAGCTCGAGGGGCTGCTGAAGGATCGCGCCGCGAGCAGCGTGGCGCAGGATCTCTTCCGCGCCTTCGTCACCGACATTCAGGAACGCGCCGGGGTCAACATCGACCAGCAGGCGGTGAATGCCGTCCACACCAACTTCCGATAAGACCATGGCATCTCTGACCCCCTCCTATGACGACTTCGCCCGCGCCTACGAGGCGGGCGAGAACCAGGTCGTCTACACAAGGCTCGCCGCCGATCTCGACACGCCTGTGTCGTTGATGCTCAAGCTCACGGGGGCAGCGAAGGACGCCTTCATGCTCGAGTCGGTCACCGGCGGCGAAGTCCGCGGGCGCTACTCGATCATCGGCATGAAGCCCGACCTCGTGTGGAAGTGCCACGGCAAGGAGGCGCGGCTGAACCGCCAGGCGCGCTTCGACCCCGAGGCCTTCGACGACGAGCCCCTCGATCCGCTCGCTTCGCTGCGCGCGCTGATCGCCGAGAGCAAGATCGACCTGCCCGAAGACCTGCCGCAAGCCGCGGCGGGTCTTTTCGGCTACCTCGGCTATGACATGATCCGGCTGGTCGAGCGTCTGCCCAACGTGAACCCCGACCCGCTCGGCCTGCCCGACGCGGTGATGCTGCGCCCCTCGGTGGTCGCGGTGCTTGACGGGGTGAAGGGCGAGGTGACCGTGGTTGCCCCGGCCTGGGTGCAGTCGGGACTTTCCGCCCGCGCCGCCTATGCGCAGGCCGCCGAGCGGGTGATGGACGCCGTGCGCGACCTGGAGCGTGCCCTGCCGCAGGCGGGCCGCGAGCTGGGCGAGGCACGCGAGGTCGGGGAGCCTGTGTCGAACTTCACCCGCGAGAGCTACAAGGCCGCGGTTGAAAAGGCCAAGGACTACATCCGCGCGGGCGACATCTTTCAGGTGGTGCCGGCGCAGCGCTGGACGCAGGATTTCCCGCTGCCGCCCTTCTCGCTCTACCGCTCGCTGCGGCGCACCAACCCGTCGCCCTTCATGTTCTATTTCAACTTCGGTGGCTTCCAGGTGATCGGCGCGAGCCCCGAGATCCTCGTGCGGGTCTTCGGTCGCGAGGTCACCATCCGCCCGATCGCCGGCACCCGCCCGCGCGGCGGGACCCCC
The DNA here is from genome assembly GCF_003111685.1 of Alloyangia pacifica. Taxonomy (NCBI): domain Bacteria; kingdom Pseudomonadati; phylum Pseudomonadota; class Alphaproteobacteria; order Rhodobacterales; family Roseobacteraceae; genus Alloyangia; species Alloyangia pacifica. Next base: position 1,596,983 of record NZ_CP022189.1, read on the forward strand.
GAGGAGGATCGCGCGCTCGAGGCCGACCTGCTGGCGGACAAGAAGGAACTTGCCGAGCACCTCATGTTGCTCGATCTGGGCCGCAACGACACTGGCAAGGTCTCGAAGATCGGCACCGTGCGCCCGACCGAGCAGTTCACCATTGAGCGCTACAGCCACGTGATGCACATCGTGTCCAACGTTGTCGGTGAGTTGGCCGAGGATCAGGATGCGCTGTCGGCCTTCTTTGCAGGCATGCCCGCGGGCACCGTCTCGGGCGCGCCCAAGGTCCGCGCGATGGAGATCATCGACGAGCTCGAGCCCGAGAAGCGCGGCGTCTACGCCGGCGGTGTCGGCTATTTCAGCGCGGGCGGCGATATGGACATGTGCATCGCCCTGCGCACCGCCATCGTGAAGGACGAAAAGCTCTATATCCAGGCGGGCGGCGGCGTGGTCTATGACAGCGACCCCGAGGCCGAGTACATGGAGACCGTCCACAAGTCGAACGCCATCCGGCGCGCGGCGGCGGATGCGGCGCGCTTCACCGGCTCGGGCAATGGCTGAGGCAGACGCGCTGACGATCCGCCGGGCGGTCCCGGAGGATGCGCCCGCGCTCTCGCGCTTGCTGCAGGACCTGGTGTCCGCCGGCACGCGCAGCGCACGGGCGGACGCGGAATTTGTGCTGTCGCAATACGTGCAGAACCCCGATGGCATCTGCTGCTTTGTCGCCGAGGATGCCGACGGTGCGTTGCTCGGGCTGCAATCCATGAAGCGCACCGCCGAGGGGAATGAGTATGGTACGCCCGGCGGCTGGGGCTTCATCGGCACGCATGTCTCGCCGAGCGCGGCGCGACGCGGCGTCGGCTCGGGCCTCTTCCGCGCCACCCGAGAGGCGGCGCAGACTGCGGGGGTACCTGCCATCGAGGCTTATATTGGCGCCGGCAATGCAGGCGGTCAGGCCTATTACGAGGCGATGGGCTTTCGCACCTGGCGCAAGCCCGAGGGCGCGGTCTGCAAGCGCTACGATCTGGCCCCTTGATGCGCCGGCGAGGCGCCTAGGCGCCCCGCCGATGTTGCGTCACTCGCTCTCGAAGACCCCGCAGGCGAGCCGGCTGCCCGCATCACCCGAGGGCTGACTTTCGTAGTCGTCGGGTCCCGCGTGCACGATGAAGGCCGAGCCGTCGTCATCCAGAAGCATTTCGGTAACGTCGAAATCGGGGAGGAAGGCTTCGACGGTCAGCGATCCATCCGGCGCGATGTGCGCATTGGGCAGATCCCCCGGGTGCGGGCCGTTTTCGGCCATCACGCCGTGATCCGCGTCCCCTGCGAGATGACCCCCCGCAGAGGTGAAGTCGCTCGCCGAACAGTCGCCGGTTTCGTGGATGTGAATGCCATGCGCCCCCTCCGGAAGTCCCTGCAACTCGGCAACGACATGGCCCATGCCCGAAGGTGTGTCGGTGACAGTGACGGTTCCGATGTTGCTGCCATCGGTCCCCGCGAGCTGCGCGGTGGCGGTGGCGGCGATGGCCGGGGCACCGGCAAGCCCGAAAAGAGCGGTGGCAATAGCAATGGTTTTCATGACATCCTCCGTTGGCAAAGGGCGCGGCGACGCGATAAGCCCGCCTCCTGCCCTGCAGTCCCAACGCGGGGCAAGAGCCTCGGTTGCGCGGGCACGCAGAAAAGACCTCGGCGGCGGGACGTGTCGGTGCATGGCCCCTTACCTGACGGCGCGACGACTTTATCTTTGTCAAAGAGGCCCGGACGAGTTTCGCCACAGCCCCAAGGAGACGCCCCATGCACTGGTCTTTTCCAATCGGCCGCCTCTTCGGATCGGAGCTGCGTGTCCATGCGACGTTCTTCCTGCTGTTGCTCTGGATCGGCGTCGCCGCATGGTCGGCGGGCGGTATGGCGGCGGCGGTGCAGAATGTGCTCTTCATTCTCGCGCTCTTCGCATGCGTCGTGGCGCATGAGTTCGGTCACGCGCTGACCGCCCGGCGCTTCGGCATCAAGACCCCGGACATCACCCTGCTGCCCATCGGCGGGCTCGCCCGGCTCGAGCGCATGCCCGAGAAACCCGCGCAGGAGATCGCCGTCGCCATTGCCGGCCCGCTGGTCAACGTGGCGATCTGGCTGGTTCTGCTGTTGCTCGGCGCGAGCTCCGACATGGGCGCTCTGTCGCGCCTTGGCGAGGGGACCGGCGCCTTTCTCAGCCAACTCGCCTCGATCAACCTCGCGCTGGCGCTCTTCAACATGCTCCCGGCCTTTCCGATGGATGGCGGGCGGGTTCTGCGCGCGGTGCTCGCACTGCGCACCGACCGGGTGAGCGCGACCCGCGCAGCGGCGATCACCGGCCAGATCCTTGCCTTCGGTCTTGCCTTCTGGGGTCTGAGTTCGGGCAATTTCATCCTGATCCTCATCGCCATCTTCGTCTTCTTCGCCGGTCAGGCCGAGAGTCAGGACGTTGCCAGCCGCGCCGTTGCGCATGACCTGCTGGCGCGCGATGCGATGATCACCAGCTTCGAGACCTTGCGGCCCGAGGATACGCTGGCCACCGCCGGCCAGACCTTGATCAGGACCACTCAGCACGAGTTCCCCGTGCTAACCCCGGATGGACAGCTCGCCGGTTTCCTGACCCGCGACGCGCTCTTTCGCGGCATCGCCGAGGACCACGCCACGCGGCGCGTCTCTGAATTCATGACCGAGGTGCCCCAGTTGCCGCTCGCCGCGCCGCTGCAATCGGTGCTCGACGCGCTGGCGCAGGCACCGGCGGTGGCGGTGATCGACGCGGGCAGCCACGTGCTGGGCTACGTCACCCGGGAAAACGTCGGCGAGCTCATGGTGCTGCGCGGCCCCGGCATGGCCGGCTGAGACACGCCGGGCATGAGCGCCCCGCCGCTTGCCCCGCACCAACGATTGCGGCCCACAGCAGGATGTGGAATTCCCCGACCCGAAGAAGATTTTCTAGAGGCATTTCATGACCGACGCGCTTTCCACGCTGCTTGCAAAGCGGGACTGGCTGCTCGCCGACGGCGGTATCGGCACCAGCTTGTTCAGCATGGGTCTGACACCGGGCGACGCCCCGGAATTCTGGAACGAGACCTATCCGGACCGCATCCGCGCACTGTACCAAGGCGCGGTCGACGCGGGCTCCGACATTTTCCTCACCAATTCCTTCGGCGCCAATGCCGCGCGGCTCAAGCTGCACGAGGCTGCGCCCCGTGCCCGCGCGCTGTCGCGGAGTGCCGCCGAGCTGGGGCGCGAGGTGGCCGAGTCCGCCGGGCGTCCGGTCGTCGTGGCGGGCTCGGTCGGCCCCACCGGCGAGATCCTCGCGCCCATCGGCCCGTTGCCGCACGCGCTGGCGGTAGAGATGTTCGAAGAGACCGCGGCGGGCCTCAAGGAGGGCGGCGCCGATGTGCTCTGGCTCGAGACCATCTCGGCACCCGAAGAGGTCCGCGCCGCTGCCGAAGCCTTCGCGACCGTCGGCCTGCCCTGGTGCTGCACAATGAGCTTCGACACCGCCGGGCGTACGATGATGGGGCTCACCGCTGCCGACTTCGCGCGGCTCGTCGAGACGCTGCCGGCACCGCCGATCGCCTTTGGCGCGAACTGCGGCACCGGACCGTCGGACCTGCTGCGCAGCGTGCTTGGCTTCGCGGCAAGCGGCACCGAACGACCGATCATCGCCAAGGGCAACGCCGGCATCCCGCGCTACGAGAACGGGGAACTGCATTACGACGGCACACCCGAGGTGATGGCGGACTACGCGGTCATGGCCCGCGACGCCGGGGCACGGATCATCGGCGGCTGCTGCGGCACCACGCCCGAGCACCTGCGCGCCATGCGTGCGGCGCTCGAGAGCCGCCCGCTCGGGCCGCGCCCGACGCTGGAGCGGATCGCCAGCACGCTGGGCGCCTTCAGTTCGGAAAGCGACGGGCTCGGCGAAGACGGTCCCCAGCGCGTCCGGCGTGGCGGGCGCCGCCGCAGCTGAGCCGGTTCGGCGCGCATCCCCAAGGACGTGGCAGGGTGACCGCATGACGGCCCCGCCGCGTGCGATTGAATCCGACGCGTGGCCGCGCACTCTCGGCCTCAGCCGCGCTGCGGCACAAGGCGAAGGCTACGCTCGGCCCCTCCATCGTTGGGGTGAGGCCAATTCAGAAAAGCGACAGCTGGTCCCCCGCCCGCGGCGGCGGGCGAAACAGATCGCTGCGCAGCGCCGGCTGTTCCGCATCCAGTCCCAGCCGCCGCACCGCCTTGTCGAAGCGCTGCGCGATGAGCTGCGCATAGATGCCCTCCCCGCGCATCCGCCGGTGCCACTGCGCCGAGTAATCCTGTCCGCCGTGCATCTCGCGCAGCCGCGCCATGACCCGCGCGGCGCGGCCCGGATAGTGCTCCTCGAGCCAGGCGCGCCAGAGCGGCGCGACCTCGAGCGGCAGGCGCAGCATGATCCAACTCGCCGAAACGGCCCCCGCCTCGGCCCCGGCCTGCAGGATGTGTTCTAGCTCGGGATCGGTCAGCGCGGGCACGACGGGCGACGCCATGACCCGTACCGGGATCCCCGCCTCGCTCAGCCGTCGGATCGTCGCAAGCCGCCGGATCGGCGAGGGCACACGCGGCTCCATCCGGCGCGCGAGATCGGCGTCGAGCGTGGTGACCGAAAGGCCCACGCGCGCCAACCCCTGCGCCGCCATCTCCGAGAGGATGTCGATGTCGCGCTCGATCAGCGTGCCCTTGGTGACGATGGCAACCGGGTGGCGGAAGTCGCGCAGCACCTCGAGGCAGGCGCGCATGATGCCCCGGTCCCGCTCGATCGGCTGGTAGGGATCGGTATTGGTGCCGATGGCCAGCGGCGCGGGCGCGTAACGCTTGGCCCCCAGTTCACGCGCCAGCACCTCGGGCGCATCGGGCCGGGCGATGAGCTTGGTCTCGAAATCCAGCCCCGGCGAGAGCCCCAGATAGGCGTGGCTAGGCCGGGCGAAGCAGTAGATGCAGCCGTGCTCGCAGCCGCGATAGGGATTGATCGTCCGGTCAAAGGGCAGATCCGGCGAGCGCACGTAGTTGATCAGGCTGCGCGGGCGCTCTTCGCTGACCTCGGTGCGCAGCACTGGCAGCTCCTCGGAGATTTCCCAGCCGTCATGGGCATCCTCATAGGCAAGCCGCTCGAAGCGCCCGCTGTCACGGGAGCCGGCGCCGCGCCCCTTGCGGCGCTCCTTTTCGATGGATCGGCTGGCGGCGCACATGCGCCAGATATGGAACATATAGAGAACATTGACAAGCCCCACCGACGCGGCGTCGCCTCCGTCCCCGGCCATGTCGCAATCGGCCATGTGGCGCAAGCGTCCGGGGCGCAGGCTGGAGGGAGCGCAAGGGAGGTGCCCATGTCCGAAGACGAACCCGGCGAAGAGATCATCCTGGCTGATCTCGACGATGCGGAGCTGGTCGAGCAGATGTTCGACGATCTCTACGACGGCATGCGCGAAGAGATCGAAGAGGGCGTGCGGATCCTGCTGGACCGGGGCTGGCCGCCCTACAAGGTCCTCACCGAGGCGCTTGTCGGCGGCATGAAGATCGTCGGCGAGGATTTCCGCGATGGCATCCTCTTCGTCCCCGAGGTGCTGCTGGCGGCGGGCGCGATGAAAGGCGGCATGGCGATCCTCAAGCCGCTGCTGGCCGAGACCGGGGCGCCGACCATCGGCAAAATGGTGATCGGCACGGTCAAGGGCGACATCCACGACATCGGCAAGAACCTCGTGTCGATGATGATGGAGGGCGCGGGCTTCGAAGTGATCGACCTCGGCATCAACAACGCCGTCGAGTCCTACCTCGAGGCGATGGAGGCGGAGAAGCCCAATATCCTTGGCATGTCCGCCCTGCTCACCACCACGATGCCCTACATGAAGGTGGTGATCGACACGATGGTCGCAAAGGGCCTGCGCGACGATTACATCGTACTGGTCGGCGGCGCGCCTCTCAACGAGGACTTCGGCCGGGCCATCGGCGCCGACGCCTATTGCCGCGATGCGGCGGTCGCGGTGGAGACTGCAAAGGCGCTCATCGCGCGGCGCCACGACCGGGCCGCAGCGGGATGAACCCGCGCCGCTCTGGCTCCGAAGCCCATGCCGATAAGCGAAAATTTGCAGGGCTTTGCGCGGAGAACGTGACGGAAATTTGGATTTCTCTTTGCTTTCGGGGGGTCCGGCACCTATCTTCAATAGCAGGGAAAGGAGACCCCGATGCCGGTGACCACTCTTGTAACGCTTCTGATCGCGGTGATTGCCTCCGCAGGCTTCACCGTCTGGGCCCTGTTTGCCTGGGGGGCGAGCAAGGTCATCCCGCTGTTGCTCGGCATCGCCCTGCTGATCCGCTGGGGCATGGCCTCGGTGCCCGCGGATGACACCCGCGCCTGACGGCGCCCAAGCCGCCGAAGCCCACCAGAATTCCGAATTCGCGCCTTCTGACCAGGCGCTTGCCGAGCGCTGTTTTGGGCTGTCCACGGCGCGTCGTTGCACGGGCCGCATCCTGCTCATTGCCTGCGGCGCGCTCGCCCGCGAGGTGCTTGCGGTGACCCGGCAGAGTGGGCTCGACCACCTCGACCTCGTCTGTCTGCCCGCCCAATTGCACAATACGCCCGAGCGCATCCCCGGCGCCGTGCGCGCCGCCGTCGCCCGTCACCGCGGGACACATGCCGAGATCAAGCTGCTCTACGCCGATTGCGGCACTAGCGGGCAGCTGTCCGCGCTTTGCGACGAGCTGGGGATCGAAATGCTGCCCGGCGCGCATTGCTATGCCGTCTTCGACGGAGTCGCGCGCTTTGCCACGCGCGGTGAGATGACCAGCTTCTACCTCACGGATTTCCTGGTGCGCCAGTTCGACGCTTTCGTCTGGCGCCCGCTTGGCCTCGACCGGCACCCGCAGCTAAGGGACGCCTATTTCGGGAATTACCGAACCTTGGTGCATCTCGCGCAGGTGGAGGACGCGGCGACAGCGGGCCTGGCCGCGCAGCACGCCGCCCGGCTCGGGCTCGCCTTCGAGCGGCGGGTCACCGGCTACGGCGATCTGGGCGCCTCGCTGGAAGCCTGGGCGACGCCGCGCGATTAAAGAAGGCTCCACTCCGCGCGGCTCGGCGTTTCTAGCACTCGGACGCTTGCGCCCCTAAGATCGCGCCGGTCAGTCTTGGCGCGCCTGCCGGAGCAGCAGCGCCGAGACCGGGACCAGGGCGACGCTGTTCGCGCGGTCCTGCAGCCCCCAGAGCAGCAGCGCCGAGACCGTGTCGGCGCGCAGACGGCCCAGCATCACCACGTTCTCGTCCTGCCGCGCCCGGAAGGCCGCCTGGTCGAGGAAGCGCCGCATGACCCGCGGCTCCTGCCCCTTGCCGTCGAAATCGCGGAAAACCGTCAGGCTCGGCACGCCGGCGCGGCGGGCCAGCGCCTCGGCGGTGTTCAGCCCGTTTGGCATCATCACCAGCCCGTGGCCGGAGTCGGCAAGGAACTCCGCCGCCTGCTCCGAGATCGCCCGGTTGTGTTGCAGCGCCAGATCCGCGCTCTCCAGCACCGCGACCGCGCCGGGAACGGTGCTGAGCGCGCCTTCGAGCGCGATCTCCGTGTCGGAGGGGATCGCATTCTCGGGCAGCGCGGCCAGGGCCAGAACCTCGAAACCGCGCGCGCGATAGGCCTCGGCGGCGCTGGCGGGATCGGGATGCGAGGGCGCGATCGCGAAGCTCACCGGGAAGGGAAAGGCCTCGACCGTTTCCGGACCAAGCGGCCCGGTGCCGTCGTCGATGAGCAAGATGGACATGGCCGCGTCGCCGGGAGCAAGGTCGGAGGCGGCGGCATAGAGCTGCAGCGGTGAGGCCCCGGCGTCAGGCGTGGCCGCGGGAGCGTCTTCGGTGATCACCGGCAGGCGGCTATCCGGCGAGGAGCCGATGCCCGGCGAGGCAGGTTCTGCCGCTTGTTGCGGGGTGTCTTCGGGCGCACGGGTGATCAAGGATGACGCCGGCGTGCCGACGCTCGGTCCGTCGGAGGGGAGCGGCTCCGCCGGGCGGCCTGGCACAAGAGTGGTGACCCGGGGGAGCGCGGCCCCTGCAGGCGGTGCCTCCTCCGGCGAGATGACAGGCATTTCGGGCTTTTCCGAAACAGCCTCCCCGGTGGGTGCTTCCACGGCAGCCTCAGGCGTGGGCTCGGTCACGGGCTGCGGCTCTGGCTCGGGCGCGAGGCCGCTGTCCTGGGTCGGAGTTGGCGGCTGCGCGGGATCGGTCGAGAGCGATGGCTGCGCCTCGACCAGGGGGGCTTCCGGTGGGAGCGCGGGCAGACCGGGCTGCACCGGGGCGTCGCCGCCGACCGCGAGCCGTGCAGCCTCGGAGGCGCCGGGCGCATCCGGGGCATCGGGCATCGGGATCGGGTCGGGACGCTGCAGCGGATTGGTGTCGGGAGCGCTGCCCTCGACGAGCGAGGGCGCCGCGAGCGTCGGTCCCGCGTCGGAGGGAGCCACCCCCTGCTCCTCGGCAGGGCGGTGCGCCGGCGGCGGCGTTTCGGCGTCTTCCGAGGTGGCGCCCGGCGCGGTTTCGACCGGAGGCTCTTCGGCGCGTGCCTGAGAGTCTTCGGCGCGTGCATCCGGAGCCGCCGCCGTGTCTTCCGAGCTTCCAGTTTCCGACGCGCTGTCCGCCCCCTCGGTCGCTGGCGCAGAGTCCGGCCGTTCGGCCGTCTCCTCTGCGATGTCCGGCGCATCGCTCTGGGGCGCTCGGGTGACCGGTGCGGCGCGCTCGCCCAGGCTGTCGACCGCCTCGGCAACGGGATCGGTGGCGATGGGCATCTCGGGGCGGGTCGGACGGTTGGCGGGCGGCCCCATGGCCACCGACAGCACTCCAGCGCCCACGCCCGAGACCACCAGACCCCAGATCGCCCCTGCCAAGAAACCGCGTGCCATGTCCCTGCCCGTCCTCTTCTCTGCCGCGGGTCCCGTTGCCGGACCCTTTGTCGCCGTGCTACGGCGCGCGTGCCGGTCCCGATCAGAGTTCGGGACATGGCCTTGACGCTGCACCACCTGCGGGCGCATGTATACCCCCACCGCGGGTGCGCCCGCCAGTCTGAAGAGTCTACCATGCTGCTTCTCATCGACAATTACGACAGTTTCACCTGGAACCTCGTGCATTACGTGGGCGAGCTGGGCGTGGAGACCAAAGTCGTGCGCAACGACCAGATCGACGTTCAGTCGGCCATGGCGCTGAAACCCGCGGGCATCCTGCTCTCGCCGGGGCCCTGCACACCGACCGAGGCAGGCATCTGTCTCGCGCTCACCGAGGCCGCCGCCGAGACCGGCACGCCGCTTTTCGGCGTCTGCCTCGGCCACCAGACCATCGGCCAGGCCTTCGGCGGCACCGTGAAGCGCCACGACGAGATCGTGCACGGCAAGGTGGGGCTGATGCATCACGACGACACCGGGGTGTTCGCCGGGCTGCCCTCGCCTTTCGAGGCGACGCGCTATCATTCTTTGGTCGTCGCCCGCGAGGACCTTCCCGAGGAGCTGATCGCCAATGCCTGGCTCGAGGACGGCACGATAATGGGCCTGCGCCACCGGGAGCTGCCCATCCACGGCGTGCAGTTCCACCCCGAGAGCATCGCCTCCCAGCACGGCCATGCGCTGATCGAGAATTTCCTGAAGACCATGAAAGTCCCTGCATGAGCGATCGACTGAAGCCGCTGATCGGCGCCGCCTGTACCCGTCCGCTGAGCCGGCAGGAGGCCGAGGCGGCCTTCGAGATCCTCTTTGCGGGCGAGGCCACCCCGGCGCAGATCGGCGGGCTGCTGATGAGCCTGCGCACCCGCGGCGAGACGGTCGAGGAGTACGCCGCCGCCGCCGCGGTGATGCGCGCCAAGTGCAACAAGGTTGTCGCGCCCGCGGGCGCCATCGACATCGTCGGCACCGGCGGCGACGGCAAGGGCACGCTGAACATCTCGACCGCCACCGCCTTTGTGGTGGCGGGCGCTGGCGTCACCGTGGCCAAGCACGGCAACCGGAATCTCTCGTCGAAGTCGGGCTCGGCGGATGCGCTGGGACAGATGGGCATCAACGTGATGCTGCCCGCCTCGGCCATCGCGCCCATCCTCAACGAGGTCGGAATCTGCTTTATGATGGCCACCATGCACCACCCGGCGATGAAGCACGTGGGCCCGCCGCGCATGGAGCTGGGCACGCGCACGATCTTCAACATTCTCGGGCCGATGACCAACCCAGCCGGCGTGAAACGCCAGCTGACCGGCGCCTTCTCGCGCGATCTCATCCGGCCCATGGCCGAGGTTCTGGGCCAGCTCGGCTCGGAGCGCGCCTGGCTGGTGCACGGCTCGGACGGCACCGACGAGCTCGCGATCTGCGGCGTGAGCTGGGTTGCGGCGCTGGAAGAGGACGGCTCCATCCGCGAGGTCGAGCTGCACCCCGAGGACGCGGGGCTTCCTGCACACCCCTTCGAGGAGATCATCGGAGGCGACCCGGCCGAGAACGCTGCGGCAATGCGGGCGCTTCTGGACGGCGCAGAGAATGCCTACCGCGATGCGGTGCTTCTGAACTCGGCCGCGGCGCTGGTGGTCGCGGGCAAGGCGGCCGACCTGCGCGAGGGCGTCGCCATGGCCCGCGAGAGCATCGACAGCGGCGCGGCCAAAGCCAAGGTCGAGGCGCTTGCCAAGGCGAGCCAAGCCGCCGCATGAGCCTGCCTGAAAGCTGGGGCCACCTGCCCTTTTTCACCAAGGAGTTCCCGCGTATCGCCGCCGCGCTGGCAGAGGAGACGCGGGAGATCCTGCCGGCGGAGCCGCTGCGCTTCGCGGCGCTCGACGCCTGCGCGCCCGAAGAGGTGCGGGTGGTGATCCTCGGACAGGATCCCTACCCAACGCCCGGCCACGCCCATGGGCTCGCCTTTTCGGTAGAACCCGAAATACGGCCCCTGCCGCGGTCGCTCACCAATATCTACAAGGAATTGCAGGAAGAATTCGGCGCGGTCCCGCCGAACGGCGACCTGCGCTTCTGGGCCCGTCAGGGCGTGCTCCTGCTCAACACCGCGCTCTCGGTGCCCGCCGGCAACGCGGGCGCACACGCCAAGCTTGGCTGGTCGACCCTGACCGCGCAGGTGCTCGAGGCGCTCTCGGACCAGCCGCGCGCCTTCATCCTTTGGGGTGGCCACGCGCAGAAATTCGCGCCGTACATCCGCGGCGAGGATCACCTGATCCTCACCTCCGCCCACCCCTCGCCGCTCTCGGCGCGACGCGGCTTTTTCGGCTCTCGCCCCTTTTCCCGCGTCAACGACTGGCTTAAAGCCAGAGGGGAGACGCCGATCAACTGGACCACGCCCGGCGCGGCCTGACCGACCGGCCCGAGAACGATACGGAGCCCGCCATGACCCAGACGATCCTCGACAAGATCAAGGCCTACAAGCTCGAAGAGGTCGCCGCCGACAAGGCCGCGAAACCGCTGAGCGAGGTCGAGGCGGAGGCCCGTGCCGCAGACCCCGTGCGCCCCTTCGCGCAAGCGCTCTTCGAGGCTGCCAAGACCGGCTATGGCCTGATCTCGGAAGTAAAAAAGGCCTCGCCCTCCAAGGGGCTGATCCGCGAGGACTTCGACCCCGCGACGCTGGCCCGGGCCTATGAACGCGGCGGTGCCACCTGCCTGTCGGTGCTCACCGATACACCGTCGTTCCAGGGGGCCAAGGCCTTCCTGACCGAGGCGCGCTCGGCCACCAACATGCCCGCGCTGCGCAAGGACTTCATGTACGACCCCTACCAGGTCGCCGAAGCCCGCGCGCTTGGTGGTGACTGCATCCTGATCATCATGGCCTCGGTCTCCGACACGCTGGCCGCCGAACTCGAGGATGCCGCTTTCCACTGGGGCATGGACGCGCTGATCGAGGTGCATGATGCCGAGGAGTTGGAGCGCGCGCTCACGCTCAAATCGCCGCTGATCGGGGTCAACAACCGCAACCTCAAAACCTTTGAGACCACGCTCGACACCACCCGCGTGCTGTCGAAGGGGGTGCCCGAGGGCCGCTTCCTGATCTCCGAGTCAGGGCTCAACACCCCGGCCGATCTGGCGGACATGGCGCACTACGGCGCCCGCGCCTTTCTCATCGGCGAGAGCCTGATGCGGCAGCAAGACGTCGAATCCGCGACCCGCACGCTGCTCGCCGACCCGGTGCCCGCATGAGCGGCCTCACACATTTCGACGCCAAGGGCGATGCGCATATGGTCGACGTTTCGGACAAACCCGTAACGTCCCGCATCGCCACCGCTGCCGCGTGGATCCGCATGGAGCAGGCGACTTTCGAGCTGATCTCCGAGGGCAAGGCCAAGAAGGGCGACGTCCTCGGCGTGGCGCGTCTCGCCGGGATCATGGGCGCCAAAAAGACATCCGAGTTGATTCCGCTCTGCCACCCGCTTCCGGTGACGAAGGTCACCGTCGAGATCACTGCGGATGCCGCGCTGCCGGGCCTGCAGATCGAAGCCACCGTCAAGACCACCGGCCAGACCGGCGTCGAGATGGAGGCGCTGACTGCCGCCTCGACCGCTGCGCTGACCGTCTACGACATGGTCAAGGCGGTGGACCGCGGCATGGAAATCGGCGGGTTGCGCGTGCTCCTGAAGGACGGCGGCAAGTCGGGGCGCTACGAAGCCAAATGATCCCCGTCTCGGAAGCGCTCGACCATCTCTTCGCCCTTGCCCGCCCATTGGATGTGGAGGAGGTGCCCCTGCGCGAGGCCGGTGGCCGCGTGCTCGCGCGGTCGGTCGCGGCCCGCCGCGACCAGCCGCCTTTTGCGGCATCGGCGATGGATGGCTACGGCGTGACCGAAGCGGCGCCGGGTCTGCGCTTCACCGTGATCGGCGAAGCTGCCGCGGGACGCGGCTTCCAGGGAAAGGTCGGCGCCGGCGAAGCGGTGCGCATCTTCACCGGCGCGCCGGTGCCGGACGGGGTGAAAACCGTTGTCATTCAAGAGGATGTCACCCGCAACGGGGATGTCATCACGATTACCGACCAGCTTGCTGCAGGCGACAACATCCGCCCCTACGGCAATGACTTCCGCGCCGGCCTCACACTCGATGCCCCCCGTCTTCTCGGCCCCCAGGACATCGCCCTTTTGGCCGCGATGAACATCGCCCGCGTGCCCGTGACGCGCCGCCCGAAGGTCGCCCTGATCTCAACCGGGGACGAGCTGGTCATGCCCGGCGAAGACCCTGGCCCCGACCAGATCATCGCGTCGAACACCTTCGGCCTTTACGTGCTGATGCAGCAGCTCGGCGCCGAGCCGCGCCTGCTTCCCATCGCCCGCGACAACGAGGCCTCGCTGCGCACGGTCTTCGGCATGGCCGGTGACGCAGACCTCGTGGTGACCATCGGTGGCGCCTCGGTCGGCGATCATGACCTCGTGGCCCGCGTGGCCGAGGGCATGGGGCTCGAGCGGGCCTTTCACAAGGTCGCCATGCGCCCCGGCAAGCCCCTGATGTCCGGCCGTTTCGGCGAGGCGATGATGGTCGGCCTGCCCGGCAACCCGGTGTCGGCCATGGTCTGCGGACATATCTTTCTTGCCCCGGTGGTCCGCGCCATGCTCGGCCTCGGCGCTGCGCCGGCCCGGCGCGAGACGCTGCGCCTCGCGGCGCCGGTCAGCGAAAACGGCCCGCGCGAGCACTATATGCGAGCCCGGATCACGCCCGAGGGGGTCTCGATTTTTGATCGTCAGGACAGCGCCTTGCTGAGCGTTCTCGGCGCCGCCGATGCGCTGGCCGTGCGCCCTCCGCGCGATCCCGCCCGCGCCGCCGGGGACGAGATCGAGGTGATCCGCCTCTGAGGCACCTGTCCGCTTCATCCGAAACGCAAGGTTTCCCGGTCGAAGCATTTGGATAGCCTCAAGAATTAATCTCGCTTTAACCTTGCATTAATGATCACGGGGATTGACACAAAACGGGAACAGGTCTAGAACAAATTCGAACATCTCTTCAGGCAAAGACTCGGGACAACGCGCATGCTGACCAAGAAACAGCTCGATTTGCTGGATTTCATCAACAGGCGCATGGCGCGCGACGGCGTTCCGCCCAGCTTTGACGAGATGAAGGATGCGCTGGACCTGCGCTCCAAGTCGGGCATCCACCGGTTGATCACGGCGCTCGAAGAGCGCGGCTTCATCCGCCGCCTCGCCCACCGCGCCCGCGCGATCGAGATCGTGAAACTGCCCGACAGCCTTGCGGGGCGCCCCACCGGCTTCGTGCCACAGGTGATCCAGGGCGCCCGCGGTGCCGCTCCGAAACCGCCGGCCAATGACACCCTGGAAGCCGTCGGCGCGATGGAGCTGCCGCTGATGGGCCGGATTGCCGCGGGTGTGCCCATCGAGTCGATCTCCGATATCCCGCCGAATGTCGCCGTACCCTCGGCCATGCTGTCCAGCAGCGGCCGCCACTACGCGCTCGAGGTCAAGGGCGACTCGATGATCGAGGCCGGGATCAACGATGGCGACGTGGTGATCATCCGCGAGACCAGCTCGGCCGACAACGGGCAGATCGTCGTCGCACAGGTCGAAGGCTACGAATCCACCCTCAAGCGCTTCCGCCGCAACGGCAGCAGCATCGTGCTCGAAGCCGCAAACCCTGCCTACGAGCCTCGCGTGCTGCCATCGGGGTCGGTTTCGGTGCAGGGCCGCCTCGTCGGGCTGATCCGCTCCTACTGATCGCCCCCTGCGCCGCCCTCCCACAGGCGCGGTGGATGGCCGCGCGAGGGGTGCATCTTCAGACCATCGGCGCCTCGTCGAAAGGCGACGGCCCCGGTGGTCCTGAGCCTCTCGACATCGAAGACCTCGCAGTGCAGCCCCTCCAGGATTGACACATTTGCCACGAGGATCCCGGCGCCTCCACAGCCCGAGATGCTGCCAGCGGCCCGGTGTCCGGAGACATGCAGCACCTCGACACCCTCGACAAGCGCACGGCGCAGCCGCCCTGCCGCATCGGGCCAGAGTGCCGCGGCAGCGGCCTGATCCGCGGGCTGTCCATCGTTCTCGAGCCAGAGCTTGGCGACGAACCCCTCTCCGACATCGCGCGAGAGCGCGCGGCCTTTTTCGGTCATCACGCCGACCAGCCCGCCGCTTTCCGAGATCAGCAGCGCCGGGCGCTCGGACTGCACCCAGACCCCCAGCGCCAGCGCCAGCGGCAGCAGCCCGCCCCAGCGCCCGCGTCCCTGCCAAAGCAATAGCAAGAGCCCGCCAGTCGTGATCAGCGGCAGCACCGCGGGACCCGGTGCCACCACCTGACCGACGGCGCCCTCCCAGCCGGAGGCGGTCTGCGCCACGCTCAGGATCCAGTGCAGCGCCAGCGCCATCCCCCGCAACGCCACCCCGTCTAGCCCGAGCGGCATCAGGACCGCCGCCAGCACCGCCATCGGCACGGCGACAAGTCCCATGGCCGGCACCGCCAGCAAGTTGGCCAGCAACCCGTAGCGCGAAACGAGATTGAAATGCGCCATCGAGAATGGCGCCGTCGCGGCAGAGGCGACGGTCGACGAAAGCAGCAGCGCCAGCAGCGGCCGCGCCCATCGCGGTCCGGCAAGCCGTGTCTCGACCTTGCCGAACACGCAGATCAGCGCGGTTGTGGCGGCGAAGGACATCTGGAAGCCCGGGCCGAGCAGCGCCTCCGGGCGCAGCAGAAGCACCAGCAGAGCCGCCAAGGCCACCGCCCGCAGGGAGAGCGCCCGCAGGTCCGCGAGCACCGCCCCCAGCATCACCGCCACCATGATGAAGGCGCGCTGGGTCGCGACATTGCCCCCTGAAAGGGCTAGGTAGCCCGAGGCCGCCGCCAGCGCTCCCACCGCCGCGATCTTCTTGCCGGGCCAATGATGACGGCTGAGCGGGACCAGCAGCAGCGCCACGCGCAGGGCAGCGAAAACGAAACCGGTCAGCAGTCCCATGTGCAGGCCGGAAATGGCCAGAAGATGCGCGAGGTTCGAGCGGCGCAGCGCGTTCAGCGTCTCTTGCCCGATGCCACTGCGGTCGCCGGTCATCAGCGCCGCGGCGAAGCCGCCGATTTCGCCCGGCAGCCGCGTCTGCACGTGCCGTGACAGCGCCAGACGCAGGCGCAGAAGCCGCTGGCTGCCCGCGGCCTCCCTCAGAACCACCGGCGTTCGGCTGTAGCCCACCGCCCCGATCCGCTCGAACCAGGCGTGACGGCGGAAATCGAAGCCGCCAGGCTCCACCGGGCCTCCGGGCGGGACGAGGTGGCCGGTCAGCGCCACCCTCTGCCCAGGCGCCAGGTCGAGCGCACGCCCCTGCAGCTCGGGCGGCACGTGCAGCGAGACGCGGACCCTCGCCGGAGTGCTCGCAGGGGCGACCCGCAGCAGCGTTACCTGATCGAGCGTCAGCCGCGGCACGTCCGAGGCGGAGCGGTCCAGCGCGATCACCCGCCCTTCGATCGGGCCGTAGTATCGAAATCCAAGCTGCGGGGCGGCGACCAGATGCGCCCGCGCCCCGGCATGCGCCAGACCGAGAAGAAGCACCCCCGCGCCAATCGCGATCGGCGCAACTTCGGCCGGGAGTCGGCGCGACCACAGCAGGAGAGCGGCCCCGACGCAGGCGCAGGCAAGGAGCCAATGCGCCGCCAGTTCGAGCGGCAGGGCAAAATAGACCCCGATACCGGCACCGAGGAAGACCGGCACCCAGGCGAAGAGATGCCCCCGCTGCGCCGCCAGCGCCGCCCCGGCCCGGCGCGGCAGGCGCAGAGCCCGGAAGACCGCCAGCAAGGTCAGCAGCCGGCCCATGCTTGCCCCCGCCCCCCGCGCTGTTTAAGGAACCTGCAAAACCCTAGGCCCACCACGGTTACCGCGAGGTTAATTCCCATGACGAGCCCCTCTCCGAGCCCCCAGGCAGTCGTTACCCGTTTCGCCCCTTCTCCGACCGGCTACCTCCACATCGGCGGTGCCCGCACGGCGCTGTTCAACTGGCTCTACGCCCGTGGCCGCGGCGGAAAGTTCCTGCTGCGCATCGAGGATACCGACCGCGCGCGCTCGACCCCGGAGGCGACCGCCGCGATCCTCAAGGGACTCGACTGGCTCGGGCTCGACCATGACGGCGAGGTGATCAGCCAGTTCGAGCGCGCGCCGCGCCACGCCGAGGTGGCGCACGAATTGCTCGCCAAGGGCGCGGCCTACAAGTGCTTCTCGACCCAGGAAGAAATCGAGACCTTCCGCGAGGCCGCCCGCGAGGCCGGGAGCTCGACCCTGTTCCGCAGCCCTTGGCGCGACGCCGACCCGGCGAGCCACCCCGATGGACCCTACGTGATCCGCCTGCGCACTCCCGAAGAGGGCGAGACGGTGATCGAGGACCAGGTGCAGGGCACCGTGCGGATCCGCAACGACCAGCTCGACGACATGATCCTGCTGCGCTCGGACGGCACGCCGGTCTACATGCTCGCGGTGGTGGTTGATGACCACGACATGGGCGTCACACATGTCATCCGCGGCGACGACCACCTCAACAACGCGGCGCGACAGATGGGCATCTACACCGCCATGGGCTGGCCGCTGCCGGTCTATGCACACATCCCGCTGATCCACGGACCGGACGGCAAGAAGCTCTCGAAGCGTCATGGCGCGCTCGGCGTGGACGAGTACCAGAAGCTCGGCTACCCGGCCGCCGGAATGCGCAACTATCTCGCGCGGCTCGGCTGGAGTCACGGCGATGACGAATTCTTCACCGATACTCAGGCACAAGAATGGTTCGACCTGTCGGGAATCGGGAAATCGCCCGCGCGGCTTGATTTCAAGAAACTGGAAAACATCTGCGGCCAGCACATCGCGGTCGGAGACGATGCCGCGCTGCTGCATGAAATCGAGGCATATCTGGATGCGGCGGGTCTGCCCGCCTTCACCGAGGCACAAAAATCCGGGATGACGCGGGGTATGTACTGCCTCAAGGACCGCGCCAAGACTTTCCCGGAACTTCTTGAAAAGGCTCACTTCATCCTGACGGAAACCCCGATCGTCCCGGATGAGAAAGCGGCCAAGAACCTCGATCCAGTATCCCGTGGTATACTGGTCTCGTTGACGCCGCAGTTGCAAAGTGCTAGCTGGTCGCGAGAAGAGCTCGAGGGGGTAACGGCGCGCTTCGCCGAGGAACAGAACACGAAATTCGGAAAGCTGGCCGGGCCGCTTCGCGCGGCGCTTGCAGGCCGCTCCGTCACCCCGAGCGTGTTCGACATGATGCTGGTACTCGGCCGCGAGGAAACGCTCCTCCGGCTCGAACAGGCAGCGGCTTCCGAGGCGGCGTGACGGTCTGGCAAACCGGCCTCTCCGACCCCGCCACGGGCCATGTGTGACAATACCGACCGGGCGCGCCCGACGCGCCTGGCCTTATCCAGATGAAGGGACAAGCAAGCATGGCTGACACAGCGAAAAGCGCGACACTGACCATCGGCGAGCAAAGCTACGACCTGCCGATCTATTCGCCCACCGTGGGCCCGGACGTGGTCGACATCCGCAAGCTCTATGGCCAGGCCGGGGTGTTCACCTACGACCCGGGCTTCACCTCCACCGCCAGCTGCGACAGCACCATCACCTTCATCGACGGCGACGAAGGCGTGCTGCTGCACCGCGGGTATCCGATCGACCAGCTCGCGTCGAAGTCGCATTACCTCGAAGTGTGCTACCTGCTGATGTACGGCGAACTGCCGACCGCGGCTGAGCTCGAGGACTTCGAGAACACGATCACCCGTCACACGATGATCCATGAGCAGATGCACAACTTCTTCCGCGGTTTCCGCCGCGACGCGCATCCCATGGCAACCATGGTGGGTGTGGTCGGCGCCATGTCGGCCTTCTATCACGACAGCACCGACATCTCGGACCCGCGCCAGCGCGAGATCGCCTCGCACCGCCTGATCGCCAAGATGCCGACCATCGCGGCGATGGCCTACAAGTACTCGATCGGCCAGCCCTTCGTGTACCCGCGCAACGATCTCGATTACGCGGCGAACTTCCTGCACATGTGCTTCTCGGTTCCGGCCGAGAAATACGAGGTGAACCCGATCCTCGCCCGCGCCATGGACCGGATCTTCACCCTGCACGCCGACCACGAGCAGAACGCCTCGACCTCGACCGTGCGTCTCGCCTCTTCCTCGGGCGCGAACCCGTTTGCCTGCATCGCGGCCGGCATCGCCTGCCTTTGGGGCCCGGCCCACGGCGGCGCCAACCAGGCCTGCCTCGAGATGCTGAAAGAGATCGGCTCGGTCGACCGCATCCCCGAGTTCATCGCCCGCGCCAAGGACAAGAACGATCCGTTCCGTCTGATGGGCTTCGGTCACCGCGTCTACAAGAACCGCGACCCGCGCGCGACGGTGATGAAGCAATCCGCAGACGAGGTGCTCGACCTGCTCGGCGTCGAGAACAACCCGATCCTGCAGGTGGCCAAAGAGCTCGAGAAGCAGGCGCTGGAAGATCCGTATTTCATCGACAAGAAGCTGTTCCCGAACGTCGACTTCTACTCGGGCATCATCCTCGAGGCGATGGGCTTCCCGACCTCGATGTTTACCCCGATCTTCGCGCTGTCGCGCACCGTCGGCTGGGTTTCGCAGTGGAAAGAGCAGCTCGCCGATCCGCAGCACAAGATCGGCCGTCCGCGCCAGCTGTACCTTGGCTCCGCGCAGCGCGACTACACGGACATCGAAAACCGCTGATCCGGATTTCATTGAGACCAAAGGCCCCGCTCTGGCGGGGCCTTTTGCTTCTCGGCAGGGAATTATTCTGCCGCGTAACGCGCCCTGGGCCGGATCGGCGCGCCGCTGCTGGCCTGCTCGAGCGCATGGGCGATCCAGCCCGCAAGCCGCCCCGCCGCAAAGATCGTGAAGCCCGCGTCTCGCGGCAGGCCCCAACCCAGCTCCAGCGCCGCCAGCCCGGTGTCGACGTTCGGTGCCAGCCCGAGCGTCCGGGCAAGCTCGCGCTGCGCCTGGCGCACCGGATGGTCATGGGGCAGTCGCTCGAGCAACAGCCGCGCCCGGGGATCGCCGTCGGGATAGAGCGGGTGGCCATGGCCGAAGCCATAGGGAGACTGGCCCGTCCGCGCTGACAAAAATGCCTCTAAGTCGCCCTGCAGCGCGGCCTCCAATGCGGCGCGCGCAAGCGCTGAGGCACCGCCGTGGCGTGGCCCGCTCAGCGTCGCCACTCCGCAAAGCAACGCCGCCGGCAGGCTCGCCCCGGTCGAGGCCGCGATCCGCACCGCGAAGGTCGAGGGGTTCAGCTCGTGATCGCTCAGCAGCACCAGCGCCCGACGTATCTCGTCCTCGCCGCCTCGATCCAGCCCCCAGGCTCCAGCGAAACGCGCTTGCAACGCGCCGCCTCCAGCCTGCCCCAGCAGCGCGTTGATCACCAGCGAGATCAGCCGACCTGCCTCTGCCGCCCGTTCGCTTGCGCCGAGGTCAGCGATCGGAACCGCCCCGCCGACCGCGCCCGCGAGCGCCTGCATGGCCCGTCCGACTGGCGTGCCGCCTTCGCCGGACCATGGCACGTCGGGCAAATCCAGCCGATCGAAACCGCAAAGATGGGCGGCCATTTGCTCGGGGGTCATGGTCTCGGCGCAGGCCTCGACCGAACGCCCACGCAGCCACAGCATGCCGTCCCGAACCTCGGAGATAGCGGTCACCAACACCGGATCGCCCCAGCGGATCGCCTGTTCGGCAACTTCGGAGCGCGCGCGCGGGCGGCGGTTCTGGCGCAGCAGAGCCTCGACGTCGGGACGGAAGTAGAGGCTGCGCCGCGCATCCTGCGAATCCGCCTCGGCCCGCAGCTGGCCGCGGCTGACATAGGCGTAAAGTGTCTGGGGCTTCACCCCGAGCAGGGCGCAGGCCGCGCTGGCGTCGATCCAATCCATGACATTCATATTGATTATATTGATCAAGATTTACAACCGGTCAATCCGCGCGCTTGATGGGGGCAGACAAGACTAGGAGGCCGTGATGACATCCCCTTTCGATCCACAGATTTCCCTGGCACTCGGCACGGATCTGCCGCCCGGCCCCGAGGTAGACGAGCATGGAAACGCCGAGCTGCCCTCCTGCTTTCAGGTCTCGGAACTGGCCACCGCATCGCTGAAAGCGGCGACGCGGGAGATGGCTGCGCTGACCGGCGCTCGAAGGGCGACACTCGACCGGTGCCTCGCCTCGATGTGGTTCGATCGGACGTTGCGCCCCGTCGGATGGGAGTTGCCCGCGGCCTGGGACCCGATCGCCGGAGATTACGCGGCGCAGGATGGCTGGATCCGGCTGCACACCAACGCGCCGCACCATCGTGACGCAGCGCTCTCGGTGCTCGGCTGCGCCGCCGAGCGCGCACAGGTCACCGAAACCGTTTCGAGATGGGAGAAATCCGCGCTCGAAGCCGCCGTTGTGGCGGCCGGGGGCGCCGCGGCGGCGATGCATGCTCTGGACGAGTGGGCCGCACATCCGCAGGGCGAGGCGGTGGCCGCCGAGCCGCTGATCGACTGGCGCGAGACCGGAAGCCGCGCGGCCCCCGTCTCGATGCAGGGTCTGCGGGTGCTCGACCTGACCCGCGTGCTCGCTGGGCCGGTGGCGACGCGCTTCCTTGCCGGCTACGGCGCCGAAGTGCTGCGCATCGACCCGCCCTGGTGGAACGAGCCAGGCGTCGAGCCGGAAGTCACCTTGGGCAAGCGCCGTGCCGGACTCGACCTGACCCAGAGCGCAGACCGCGCGACCTTCGAGGACCTGCTGAGACAGGCCGACGTGCTCGTCCACGGCTACCGCCCGGGCGCGCTGGAGAGGCTGGGCTACGGCGGGCGCAAGCTGGTTCCCGGGCAGATTGAGGTGAGCCTTTGCGCCTATGGCTGGACCGGCCCCTGGGCCGGGCGGCGGGGCTTCGACAGCCTCGTGCAGATGAGCTGCGGCATCGCCGACGAGGGCATGCGCCGCAGGCAGGCCGCGCGCCCGGTGCCGCTGCCGGTGCAGGCGCTCGACCATGCCACCGGCTATCTCATGGCCGCGGCGGTGCTGCGCGCGCTGCGTCGCCGGCAGGCGAGCGGACAGATATTCTCGGCCCGGCTGTCGCTGGCACGCACGGGCGCCCTGCTGGTCTCGGGCGGGATCCGCGACGTCACCGGCGCGCCCATCGAGGTCACCGAGGCCGATCGATCCACGCAGGTCGAGGCAACCGGCTGGGGCGCGGCGCGGCGGCTGCGGTTCCCGGCGACACTGGATGGCCACCCCCCGCGTTGGGATATTCCTGCGGGACCGCTGCGGGTGGATGCGCCGTGCTGGCGGTCGACGCTGACCGCAGGCTAGGCGCTCAGCGCCCTTCGAACTTCGCGGGGCGCTTTTCGTGGAAGGCCACCACGCCCTCCTTGAAGTCCCGCGTCATGCCGCATTCCCCCTGCAACTGCGCTTCAAGCAGCAGCTGGCCGTCGAAATCCTTCTCGAAGGTCCCCCGGATCGCGCGCTTGATGCGGGCATAGGCCTCGGAGGGGCCCTGCGCCAGATGCGCGGCGCGGGCCTTCCAGATCGCCTCGAACTCGGCGTCCGGCACCGCCTCCCAGATCATCCCCCAGCGTTCGGCCTGCGCGGCGCTGATGCGGTCGGCAAAGAGCGCAGCGCCCATGGCCTTGGCGATGCCCATCTGCCGCGGCAACATCCACGTGCCTCCCGCGTCAGGCATCAGTCCGATGCGGGTGAATGCCTGCATGAAGAAGGCACTTTCGGCGGCGATTACCACGTCGGCCGCCAGCGCGAGGTTGGCCCCGGCGCCCGCTGCCGCGCCGTTCACCGCGGCGATGGTCGGGCGCGGGCAGTCCACCAGCGCGCTCAGCATCGGCATGTATTCGTCGCGCAGCACCCGCTCGAGATCGATGTTCGCCGCGCTCTCGCGGTCCCCCAGATCCTGCCCCGAGCAAAAGGACCGGCCGTCGCCGGTCAGCACCACCACCCGCGCGTCCTTGCCACCCGCTTGGATGGCATGGGTCAGCTCGGCCCGCATCGGCGCCGAGAGCGCGTTCATCACCTCGGGCCGAGCCAGGGTGATCAGCGCCACGTCGTCGGCGATTTCGTAACGGATGGTGTCATAGTGCATGGGATCCTCCGGATTGGCGCGGCCGCGCAGGGAAACTCTCCCCCGCGCACGCCCGGGGTGCAAGACCCCTTGGCCATAGCCGTCTCAGACCTGCCAGAGCGCCGCGATCAGCGCCAGCGCGTCCGCGCTCGGGCGGGCCTCGATGCGGGTGTAGACAGCCTCGTGGCGCGTACGCTCAAGCATGCGGTTCTCGACCATTGTCCGGCGGATCTGAGCCGCGTCGCGGAAGGCGCGGAACCCATGAGACGCGCTACGGGTCAGCACGCGGGGCCGTCGTGGTCTGCGCGCGCAGGTGCGGTTAATTGCGATACCCCGCTGCCCGGGCAATCAACCCGAGTATCTTCTGGTGCGACGGCAGGGTCTCGAGCCCGGCACGCAGCCGTCGGGCGAATCCCGAAAGGTCGCCTATGGAAAGCGGGGATGCTGGTGCGTTTCTGGGCGTCACCCCTCGGATCCTCCCGACCCTGCCGGCAGTCCTGTCAGGAGGAGGGGTGTTCGTCCAGAATGCGCTTCAGCCGGGCCTCTTCCTCGGGGCTGAGCCCGGCCTCGGTGCTGGCCTCGGCACGCGAGCGGCCGCGCAGGTAGGCCCCTGCAAGGATCAGCGCGATCACGAAGAGGATCGGCCCGGCGGCCCAGAGCAGCCAGTTCCAGCCGCGCGTCGTGGGCTGCAGCAGGACGAACTCGCCATAGCGGTCGACCAGGTAAGCGACCGCCTCGTCGTCGGTGTCGCCCGCCACAAGCCGCTCGCGCACCAGCAGGCGCAGGTCGCGGGCGAGCGCGGCGTTGGAATCGTCGATGTTCTCGTTCTGACAGACAAGGCAGCGCAGGTGCTTTGAGAGCTCACGCGCCCGCGCCTCGAGTGTGGGGTCCGAGAGCATCTCGTCAGGCTGCACGGCATGCACCACCGCCGTCTGCACCAGCGGCAGCGCCAGAAGCGCCAACAGAAGCAGCGCGCGGAAGGGTTTCAGCACGGTCATTCGGCCGGAACCCCCTGCGCCGAAGCGGACTTGCGCGCTCCGGCGGCGACGCGGAAACGTCGGTCCGAAAGGCTGAGCGCCCCGCCGATCGCCATGAGCAGCGCCCCGCCCCAGATCCAGTTGGCGAGCGGTTTGACGTAGACCCGCATCGTCCAGCCGCCGCCCGCCTGCGCATCACCGAGCACCACGTAGACGTCACGCAGGAAGCCGTTGTCGATCGCCGCCTCTGTGGTCGGCATCCCAGCAACCGGGTAGCTGCGCTTCTCCGGGTAGAGATGCGCGATCTCGGCGCCGTTCCTGCGCAGCGAGACCTCGCCCATGTCCGAGACATAGTTCGGCCCTTGCACGCGGCTGACACCAAGAAGGTCCAACTCGTAGGCGCCCACAGCGAAGGGCTCCCCCACCTGCGCAACCCGGATGTCTTCCTCTTGCCAGGCCATCAGCCCAGCAATGCCCAGCATGGTCACGCCGAGGCCCGCATGGGCCACGGCCTTGCCCCAGTCGGCGCGCGGCAGCCGCGCGAGGCGGCGCCAGTCGCGGCTCTGGCCGATGCGGCTGAGAAGATCGGTGATCGACCCCGCCACCAGCCAGGTGCCGAGGAAGACCCCCACCGGCCCCATCAGGCTGCGCCCGCTCTGCATCGCCCAGACCAGCCCGGCAAGCGCCACCGCCAGCACCAGCGCCGGCACCAGCTGCTGCACCGCGCGGCCCAGCTTGCCGCGCTTCCAGCTCAGCAGGCCGCCGATCGGCAGCACCAGCCCCAGCAGCACCATGAAGGGGGTGAAGGCCATGTTGAAGAAGGGCGCCCCGACCGAGAGCTTGCGGCCAAAGAGCATCTCGGCGACCAGCGGCCAGAGCGTGCCGGTAAAGACCACGAAACACGCCACGGCAAGCAGGATATTGTTCACCACGAGTGCCGACTCGCGGCTGACGAGGCCAAAGACCCCCTTGGCCTGCATCACGCCCGCGCGGGCCGCGTAAAGCGTCAGCGCGCCGCCGGTGAAGAAGACGAGGATGCCGAGGATGAAGACCCCGCGCTGCGGATCCGAGGCAAAGGCATGCACCGAGGTCAGCACGCCGGAGCGCACGATGAAGGTGCCGATCAGCGAGAAGCCGAAGGCGAGGATCGCGAGCAGGATTGTCCAGCTCTTCAGCGCCTCGCGCTTTTCCACGACGATGGCAGAATGCAGCAGCGCGGCTGCCAGCAGCCAGGGCATGAACGAGGCGTTCTCGACCGGATCCCAGAACCAGAAACCGCCCCAGCCAAGCTCGTAATAGGCCCACCAGGAACCGAGCGCGATGCCGATGGTCAGGAACACCCAGCTCAGCAGCGTCCAGGGGCGGACCCAGCGACCCCAGGCGGCGTCGACCCGTCCCTCGATCAGCGCCGCGACGGCGAAGCTGAAGCAGATCGAGAGGCCCACATAGCCGAGATAAAGGAACGGTGGGTGGAACGCGAGCCCCGGGTCCTGCAGCAGCGGGTTGAGGTCCTGCCCGTCAAAGGGCGGCACCGCGAGGCGCAGGAAGGGGTTGGAGGTAAAGAGGATGAAGGCGAAGAAGGCCACCGCGACCGAGGCCTGCACCGCCAGCACGCGCGCCCGCAGCGTCGGCGGCAGGTTGCCGCCGAACCAGGCCGCCATCGCCCCGAAGAGCGCCAGGATCAGCACCCAGAGCAGCATCGAGCCCTCGTGGTTCCCCCAGACGCCGCTGATCTTGTAGAGCAAGGGCTTGGCGGAATGCGAGTTCAGCACCACCAGCCGCAGCGAGAAGTCGGCAACAATGAAGGCGTGCATCAGCGCGCCAAAAGACAGCGCGACGAGCAGGAACTGGGCGGTTGCGGCGGGCTCGGCGACGGCCATCCAGCCGGGCCAGCGCTTCTGCGCCCCGATCATCGGCACCACCGCCTGCACGCAGGCGACGAGGAAGGCGAGGATGAGCGCGAAATGTCCGAATTCGGTGATCATGCCTTGCTTATAGGCGGCAAGACAACGCCCGGCCAACGGAATTCGTCGGCCGGGCGGGATCACTTTGTCGCGGGGCTGCGCGGGCCGAGGCCTACGTTCAGTCCATCCGGCGCAGATAGGTCCAGGTGGGCACGGCCGAATTGCGCGCCACCGAAAACGCCTCGGCATCACCGATGTACTCGAAACCGCAGTTGGTCAGCACCCGGGCCGAGGCGGCGTTGTCCTGGAAGACCGAGGCGAACATCGTCGCGCTGCCGAAGGGATTGGCCTGCACCATGGCACGCACCGCCTCGGACGCGTGGCCGGTGTTCCAGAACGGCGGCGCGACCCAGTAGCCGATCTCGGCCTGGTTGCCATCCGTCAGGCGCTCGAGCGAAATCAGCCCCATCACCTCGGCGCCGCCCTGCTCGGAGGCATCCATCGCCCAGACGTCCTCGACCCTGTTGGTCTCCGTGGCTCGGGTGATGAAGGCCTCGGTCGCGCCCGGCGGCAGCGGGTGCGGAATCGAGGTGGTCATGCGCGCGAGGCGCAGCTCGGACGTGTAATGCGCAATCAGCCCGGCATCCGAGCGGCGCAGCGGCCGCAGCAGGAAACGGGGTGTCTCGATGACCGGTTGCGCGGTCAGCTGGTCGTCTTCGGCCAGGCTCATCGTCTTACTCCTCTTGTGCGAGAAATCTCGCGGGCCGCTTCGTCTCCCCCCGAAACGGAGAAGGGGACCGGCCCGTGCCGATCCCCTCCAATTTTTCGATCCGGGATCAGCTTACTCAGCAGCCTCCGCCACCGGCAGGACGGATACGAAGGTGCGGCCCTTGAGGCCCTTGTGGAATTTGACCGAGCCTTCGGCCACGGCAAAGATCGTGTGATCCTTGCCCATATCCACGCCCTCGCCCGGCCAGAACTTGGTGCCGCGCTGACGGATGATGATGTTGCCCGGGTTGGCCGCCTGGCCACCGTAGAGTTTCACGCCGAGACGGCGGCCAGCGGAGTCGCGGCCGTTACGGGAGCTACCGCCTGCTTTTTTATGTGCCATGGGTTGGTCTCCTTAACTGTCTATCAGGCCAGGGTCTTGGCCTGTTCAACCCACTCGGGCTTCACCTTGACGGCGTCGAAGCTCTCGGGGTCAACGGCTGCGAGCTGTGCGAAGGTGGCGATGCCGGCTTCGTTCAGCTTCTTGGCGGCGGCGGGGCCGACACCGGTGATCTTGGTCAGGTCGTCGCCTGCGGCAGCAGCAGCCGCCTTAGGAGCAGCGGCTTTCGGTGCGGAGGCGGCGCCAGCGGCGGCTTTCACGCCGGTGCCTTCGGCGCCGGATGCGAGGATCTCGGTCACGCGCAGCAGGGTGAGCTGCTGACGGTGGCCGCGGGTACGCTGCGAGCCGTGCTTACGGCGACGCTTGACGAACTTGATGACCTTCTCGCCCTTGATCTGGTCGATCACGGTCGCCTGAACGGCAGCACCGGACACGAGCGGAGCACCCACGGTGACGCTGTCGCCGCCGAGGATCAGGACTTCGTTGAACTGAACGGTTTCACCCGCGTCTGCAGCCAGCTTCTCCACGCGGAGCACGTCGCCCGCCTGGACCTTGTATTGCTTGCCGCCGGTTTTCATCACCGCGAACATCTGCGTCTTCCTTTGTCTACCGCGTCCTGTGGCGCCCCGGTTTCTTGGGGACTTCGTGGTGCGGGTTGGTCCGCTCCGCCGTCGAACAGCGCGCCCTTGCGGGCTGTATGGATGTAAGAATCGAAAGCGGGGCGCGCAATGGCCCCGTCACGAGGCCCGGCTTATCGGGGCAATTTGCCCATGTGTCAACCCGCGCACAGCGGTTTTCCCGCCATATTTTGCAGGTGGTCCACCCCGGC
Organism: Alloyangia pacifica; assembly: GCF_003111685.1. Classification (NCBI taxonomy): domain Bacteria; kingdom Pseudomonadati; phylum Pseudomonadota; class Alphaproteobacteria; order Rhodobacterales; family Roseobacteraceae; genus Alloyangia; species Alloyangia pacifica. The sequence goes on from NZ_CP022189.1 coordinate 1,624,829, forward strand.
TTTCTGCCCCGAGCCGCCCGGCCCGCCCCGCCTCAGAGGTCCTGCGCCAGCATCTCCTGTGCGGCCGCGAGGCCGAGGCCATAGGAGATCTCGTTGTACATCGCGTTGAACCCGGCAAACAACGCCCGGTTCATCGCCTTTCCCTCGGGCGTCGCGGAAATATCGATATAAGCGTCAAGCTCCGCGTCGCTCAGCGGCCGGTAGGCCAGCAGGAGATAGCCATAAAGCCATTCGAGCGTGTCGGCGCGGGTGACCTCTTCCTGCATCCAGACCTCCTCGAGGATCTCGGGCTCGGTCATCTCGAGCCCGCCGCCGTCGACGAGGCCGAGATAAAACTGGAAGCTGGCGTTGAGCGCGCCGACCACATTGGTCTCTAATAGGTCGTTGGCCTCGACGAATTCATCGAGTTGGTCCAGCCGCGTATCGCCGCTCCCTGCCCGTTCACGCCAGGCTTCGCGCGCCGCCGACTCGACGTCAGGATCGACCATCGCGCGCCGGGCCTCGATCTCCAGCGTCACGACCTTCTGCCCGGCTTCGCTGGCGAAATACGCCAGAAGCGTCGCGGGATCGGTGTCACCGAAGCTCTCGAGGAATCCCGCGCGCACCACTTCCTCCATGGCGTTGGGCGTGTAGAGCCGGTCGACCGACTGCCGCCATGTCTCGGATTCGCCCGCCGGAAGCAGGTCCGTCGCCATCTCCTCGGCATAGCCCTGCCCCTCAATTCGCATGAGTTCGACGATCTCGTCGATCTTGAGCGCGTCCAGCAGATCCCCTGCGGGTTCCGCGCGAACGGGCATGGCTAGGATGACGGCAAAACCGCAGGCGGCGAGACGCGAGAACATGGGACAGGACAACTCCGGATATGGCTGACGACAAGCCTAGGGCCCGGCCGCGGCATTTCCAAGGTGAGCAAAAAGCCCACTGGCGGAGCTTCGCCGGAAAAGAAATCCGCCCGGATGAAAAAACTTCAAAATTCCCTGTTGCACCCCCCCGAGCTTGTCGTTAAACGGCCCCCCACGACCCCCGCGGAGAGGTGCCGGAGTGGTCGAACGGGGCGGTCTCGAAAACCGTTGACCCTTCACGGGGTCCCAGGGTTCGAATCCCTGTCTCTCCGCCACTTTCCTTCGGGAAAGTCGCCACTTACTTCGGATAGTGCCATGGTTGTCCAGCCGCGTTTCAACAGCGCCGCTGGTCACCATGGCCCTCTGGATCCACCTTCGGATACATCCCCAAGAATGCCGCTCCGTGGCCCGCGCACCTGCTTCCTCCGTTGCCCCTACAGCATCGGCGAACGGGTGCTGCGTTCCGCCCGGAAACCCGCCCGCTCGCGAGACGAACGACGCGGGACAGACCGCCCGAAATGACAACGCGGCGCACGGGGTCTTCCGCACGCCGCGTGTCTGGGTGCCCGCCCTGGGGCAGCCCGGTTCAGGCCTCGACGCTGGCGCGTTGCGGCGCGCGCTCCCCGGCTTCCGAGGCGCGGGTGGTGGCGTAGCCTTCGGCACCGCGGCGCAGCCGTTGGGCAAGTCCGTCCTCGTCGGCGCCGGCGCCCATCTGGGCGATCACCAGGGACTTCATGAAACTCTCCTGAGTGGCGAGCGCCTGCGCGCGCGCCTTTGCGAGCGACTCCGTGGTCTCGAGCTCGTCATCCACCGCGCGCGAGTCGGCCTGTGCCGCGACCTCGGGAGCTTTGACATTGGCTGCCGCAGCCTGTCCGCTCTCGGTCGCCGTCGGCTTGGAACTGGCATTTTTGACCGGGCTGGCCTCGGCCGCGACGACGGTTTCCCCTGTCTCCGCTTCGCGCGACGCCTCTACAGCCTGCGCCCCGTCCTCCTTGGACACCGCGCCGGTCTGCCGCCCCGCGTTGATCGCATTGGCGATCCCGCCGAAGAGACCGGCATAGCCCCCAGACCCGGAGCCCGAAATCAAACCTAACATTCAGATAGACCTTTCTAGTCAGTGCCGGGACGGTCTGATTTCGAAATGAGGAACAAATACGGCAGCAGCGCGGTGTCTCCGCGGCGCGACGAGGAAATTCTGTCGCGGAACCAGCCCCTACGCGCTTACCCTTGCGGCTGCGCATCGGATCTTCGACACGACGGGATGCGGGATGTGGTACCCAAGGTCGGACTCGAACCGACATGACCTCACGGCCGGGGGATTTTGAATCCCCTGCGTCTACCATTCCGCCACTTGGGCACTGACCCCGATTTATCCGCCACGCCGCGCCGCGTAAAGCGGCAATCGTCACCTGTGACGCCGCACTGACGGAACTGTCACAGCCAATGCCGCTTCAATGGGTTGCACACCGCCGCCCCGCGTGCTTCCTGCCATACAAACAACCGCCGGAGACCTGCCCTTCGATGCTGCGCCGCCTCTACGACTGGACGATGTCGCTTGCCGATCACCCCAAGGCGCTCTGGGGCCTGGCGGCAGTCTCCTTCATCGAAGCTTCGGTCTTCCCGATCCCGCCGGACGTGTTGATGATCCCGATGATCCTCGCGGCGCCGCGCCGTGCCTGGCTGATCGCGCTGGTGGCCACGCTTGCCTCGGTGGTCGGCGGGCTCTTCGGCTATGCCATCGGGCACTTCTTCTTCGACAGCATCGGCCGGCCGATTCTCGAGACCCTCGGCAAAGCCGACTCGATGGAGGCGTTCAACGCCCGCTTCAACGGCGTCGGCTTCTGGGCGGTGCTGATCGCCGGAATCACCCCCTTCCCGTTCAAGGTGATCACCATCATGTCGGGCTGGACCGCGATGCCGCTGGGCGTCTTCGTCACCACCGCCATCATCGCCCGGGCCTTCCGATTCTTTATCGTCGCGGGGCTGCTGCGGGCCTTTGGCGCGCCGATCCGCGATTTCATCGAAAAGCGGCTCGGCCTGGTGTTTACTGTTTTCGTGCTGCTGCTCGCCGGTGGCTTCTTCTTGGTGAAATACCTCTGAGCCCATGACTGACCTGCGCAAGTTCCTCATCCTGATCGCCGCCGGCGGATCGGCTGCCGTGCTGCTCGCCGCGATCGGCTCGCAGTACATCGGCGGGCTGGCGCCCTGCCACCTGTGCATCCTGCAGCGCTGGCCCCACGCTACGGCCGTGCTGATCGGCGCCCTGGCGCTGGCCTTCCGCGCCCGCATCCTGCCGCTGCTCGGCACGCTCGCGGCGCTGACCACCTCGGGCATCGGCATCTATCACACCGGCGTCGAGCGCGGCTGGTGGGAAGGTCCGACCACCTGCACCTCGGGCCCGGTTGGCGGCATGTCCACGGACGATCTTCTGAACCAGATCATGAACGCGCCGCTGGTGCGCTGCGACGAGGTCGCCTGGCAACTCTTGGGCCTATCGATGGCCAGCTGGAACGCCTTGATTTCCTTTGGTCTTGCGCTGGTCTGGGTTGCCGTCTGGCGCCGGACCGCCTGAGGTCCCCCACCGGAAGACTCATCTGAACCAAAGTTGCAGGGGGCGGTTTCTGCCCCCCGAGTGGCATGGCGGAGGCGCTAAGGCCGCGTCAGATCGGTCTTCGAGGCGCGGATGCCCCGCGTCTTTCCTACAGGAGACCCATAGATGACCTACCGCCTTCTGACCTCCGGCCTCGTCGCCGCCCTTCTCACCGCCGGCACCGCCTTCGCCTCCCCCGAGATCCCCGAACAGACCCAGGCCCAGGTGCGCGAGAAGCTCACCGCCGAGGGCTACGAGGTCCGCCGCATCGACAGCGAGGACGGGATGATCGAGGTCTATGCCATGAAGGACGGCCAGAAGGTCGAGCTCTACCTCGACCAGACCCTGCAGATCGTGCGCAGCAAGACCGACTGACGCCCGCCCGGCCCCGCCACCGCGCGGGGCCGCGCCGCCTGATCTGTCCACCCTTCCCTTCAAGGACCGCCCCGATGCCCGAGCGCATGACACGTCATTTCGTCTGGGACCCGCTTCTGCGGATCTTCCATTGGAGCCTGGTGACCCTCTTTGCCGCCAACGCACTCTTCGACGACCCCGAATCTTCCCTGCACCGCTGGGTTGGCTACACCATCGGAGGGCTGATTCTGCTGCGGCTGATCTGGGGCTTCACCGGCCCTCGTTCGGCCCGTTTCTCGAGCTTCTTTCCCACCCGCGCCGGCCTCATCCGGCAGATCACCGACATGGCCACCGGACGGCGCCGCGTGCATCTCATGCACACGCCGCTCGGGGCGCTGATGATCTTCAACCTGCTGCTCACCCTCTGCGGCATCATCGCCACCGGGGTGATGATGACCACCGACGCCTATTGGGGAATCGCTTGGGTCGAAACCCTGCATGAAGCGCTGGTAACCTGGGCCGAGGTCTCGGTGGTGCTGCACCTGGGCGCAGTGCTATGGGAAAGCCGCCGCACCGGGGTAAATCTGCCCAAGGCCATGGTTACGGGTGTCAAATGCGTCCCGGATGACGCAAAGATCGAGGTATGACGCCGCAAAGCTCCGAACGCCCGATCATCCTCACCCTGTTGATCGCCGTGCAGATGATCTGCACGGCCTTCTTCGTGGTCGACGTGATCTTCGATGCTTCCGAGGCCGGGTGGAACCCGGTGGCCGACCCCGAGGCGTTTCTCGAGGGCAGCATGGTGCTCTGTCTCGCCGCCGCGATCTGGGTCGAGTTGCGCTTCCTGATGCGGCTGCTGCGTCACAATGCACATCTTGCGCGCCAGGTCTCGCTGGCCACCGGCGCCTTCCACGAGATCGTCGAGGCACAGTTTTCGGCCTGGGAACTGACCGGCGCGGAACGCGACGTCGCCATGTTCACGCTCAAGGGTCTGACCATCCCCGAGATCGCCGCGCTGCGCGGATCGGCGGAGGGGACGGTGAAATCGCACCTCAATGCAATCTACCGCAAGGCGGGCGTGTCGGGGCGCGGCGCGCTTCTGAGCCACTTCATCGAGGAGTTGATGAGTGGGGCCGAGCCTTCCGACTCCCCCGCCGCAGCCACGCAAGAATGCAGATGACATTGCGTCAAGTCTCTGGCATCACGACAAAATGACCAACCGCATCGCCGTCTGGCTCGCAGCCCTCCTGATCCTTGCAATTGCGCTGGATGTGACGCTCTTCGACAGCCGCCACCTGCTGTTCCTGGGCCGGAAGGTTTTCATTCTGCTCGACTGGATGGCGTTTTGGCGGTGAGCGCTAACAGTCCAAGTATTGACTTGCCTGACGTATCCTGTTGACCTCTGGGCAATCCCAGACTCTCGGACAGCGAGGAGACATCATGACCGTCAAGGTAGCGATCAACGGCTTCGGCCGCATCGGGCGCAACGTGCTGCGCGCAATCATCGAATCCGGCCGCACCGACATCGAGGTCGTGGCGATCAACGACCTTGGCCCGGTCGAGACCAACGCGCATCTGCTGCAGTTCGACAGCGTGCACGGACGCTTCCCGCACCCGGTCAGCGTCTCCGGCGACACGATCGACGTTGGCCGCGGCCCGATCAAGGTGAGCGCCGAGCGCAACCCCGCCGACCTGCCCTGGGCGCATGTGGACGTGGTGATGGAATGCACCGGCATCTTCACCGACCGTGAGAAGGCCGCCGCGCATCTTGCCAACGGCGCCAGCCGCGTGCTGGTCTCTGCCCCCTCGGCCGGGGCCGACAAGACCATCGTCTACGGGGTGAACGATGACACGCTGACCAAGGATGACCTCGTCGTCTCGAACGCGTCCTGCACCACCAACTGCCTGTCGCCCGTCGCCAAGGTGCTGAACGACACCGTCGGCATCAAGAAGGGCTTCATGACCACGATCCACAGCTACACCGGCGACCAGCCGACGCTGGACACGATGCACAAGGATCTCTACCGCGCGCGCGCCGCGGCCATGTCGATGATCCCGACCTCGACCGGCGCGGCAAAGGCCGTGGGGCTGGTCCTGCCCGAGCTCAACGGCAAGCTCGACGGCGTGGCGATCCGCGTGCCGACGCCCAATGTCTCGGTTGTCGATCTGGTGTTCGAAGCCGAGCGCGAGACCACCGTCGAAGAGATCAACGACGCGATCCGCGTCGCCGCCAACGGCAAGCTCAGCGGTATCCTGGGATACACCGATAAGAAGAACGTCTCGATCGACTTCAACCACGACTCGCACAGCTCGATCTTCCACACCGACCAGACCAAGGTCATGGAGGGCACGATGGTGCGCATCCTGTCGTGGTACGACAACGAATGGGGCTTCTCGAACCGCATGTCCGACACCGCCGTGGCGATGGGCAAGCTCATCTGACCACGCGGCGCGGCCCGGAGCCGACAGAAATATCCCAGACTGCAGGGCGGGGCTTTCGGGCCCCGCCCTTTTGCTTGTGCAGCGGTGGCGCGCCGACGCGCCGGTGGACGTCATTCCCGGACGATTCCCAACGCTGCGCCGTATCCACGTTCCGCAAGCAGCCCCGCCGGCCGGCCGCGGGGCCGCACCTCAGACAGCATCGAGAGCGGCAACACATGCGTGCTCACCGGGACCGGCGGCGGCAGCGGGCGGTGCGCCGCCGCCGCCGAGCCGGTCGAGGGCGCGGCCCGTGCGGAGGGTTTTCTTGGAAAATTGGGCCGGGCATAGCCGGCGCTGTCGCGCGGGATTTCCATCGCCTGTTTCCCTTCTGGCACAGCTTGCGCCGGGCTTCTCCAGCGCTGCGTCGGGGCGCGGCACGCCCCTTTCATCTGGGAGTAAGGTTAATCGGCAATCCTTTACAAAGGCTTGCCCTGCACCTTCCGCGGCGCTGCATGTCGCCATGCACAAAGCGCAAGGCGGGTGTGGGAAACCGACAATTGTTCTGCAGCGCGGCAAGACCTAGGTTAGCGCCAACGCAGACGGAAACGTCCGCCAGAGTTTTCAACCGGTGCCAACCGCAAACGCAGCGCCTTCCCGATGGAGGTGCCCCCGATGAGATGGAACAGAGCCATGACCAAAGCCATCAATGCCGTCCGTGACAGCTTCGCCCGCCGCTTCGCCTATCGCCGCACCCACCAGGCGCTGATGTCGCTGCCGATGCGCACCCGCATCGACTGTGACCTCCTCGGCCGCGAAGAAGAAACCGCCCGCGCCGCCGTCTACGGCCGCTGATCCGCCCGGATCAGCCCTTCGCGAAGCGCATCTTCAGCGCTTCGTTGACGGTGGGCGTGACGAATTTGCTCACGTCACCGTCAAGCCGCGCGATCTCCTTCACCAACTTGGAGGCAATCGCCTGGTGCTTGGCCTCGGCCATCAGGAAGACCGTTTCGATACTGGTGTCGAGCGCGCGGTTCATCCCCACCATCTGGAACTCGTATTCGAAATCCGCCACGGCGCGCAGCCCGCGGATGATGATCTGAGCCCCCACGTCGCGGGCGCAATCGATCAGCAGGTTCTCGAAAGGATGCGGGACGATTTCGGTCCCCGTCTCCTTCGAGAGTTCCGCGCATTCCATCTCGATCATCGCCACGCGCTCTTCGAGGGTGAAGAGCGGTCCCTTGTCGCGGTTGATCGCGACCCCGATCACCAGCCTGTCGACCAAGGCCGCTGCGCGGCGAATGATGTCCATATGGCCCAGCGTGATCGGATCAAAGGTGCCGGGATAAAGGCCGATGCGCATGAGGGTCCTCCAGGAGTGCCAGCCGGGGCGGTCCGGCGCACGCAACGATATTGCGTGCCGGAATGCAACCCCGAAACCGGCAGTTCCCGAGCGCAGTCCCCGCTCAGAACCCCATGATCATGCCCTGCAGGGCGTCCTTCTCCATGGCGAGTTCGGCGATCTGCGCCTTGACCACATCGCCGATCGAAATGATGCCGACCAGCATGCCATCTTCAACCACGGGCATGTGGCGGAACCGGCCCTCGGTCATCCGGGCGAGCACGACGTTGGTATCCTCGTCGCGGGTGCAGACCTGCAGCTTGCGAGTCATCAGATCCTCGCAGGTCAGCGACAGAACGCTTGCGCCCTGCGCGGCCAGCGCGCGCACGATGTCGCGCTCTGAAAGGATCCCCAGCGGAGTTTGCCCGTCTTCCGAGATCACCACCCCGCCGATCCGGCGTTCGGCCAGCACCTGCGCGGCGTCACCGACGCTGCTGCCGGGGGTGACGGTGACCACGCCGTCGTCGGACTTGTCCTTGAGAATCTGTTGTACCTGCATGCGGCTTTCCTCCTAAGCGCTGCTCACATTCCCTAGCGTCCGCCCGACGCGAACTTCTGTCAACACCGACATCCGGTCGATCCCGCACCCCGCCGTTTGACGCCCAACCGAAGACTGCCCGGCATCAGGCCGCCGCTTCGAGCGCCGCGAGTTCGCGCCGGACAGAGTCGGCGAGAAGCGCTGCGAATCCGTTAAGCCGCGCGTGACGCCGGTCGTCGGCATGGCGCACCAGGTAGAAACTGCGGGTGAGCGAGACCTCCTCGGGCAGCACCCGGCACAAGCCCGGCGCCGCGGGCAACGCGAAGTCGTGCACGATCCCCAGCCCCGCGCCGAGCCGCAGCCAGTGGAACTGCACGGACACCGAGTTCGACGCCAGCCGCACGCGTTCCAGTCCGAGATCGCTGAGGTAATCGAGCTCGCGGTCAAAGATCATGTCGGGGATGTAGCCGACGATGCGATGCCGCTGCAGGTCATCGCGGGACCGGATCGGCGGGTGCTGCGCGAGATACTGCTCCGAGGCCGCGAGATGTAGCCGGTAGTCCGAGATCTTCTGCACCACCAGCCGCCCCGCCGTGGGCGCCGAAACGGCGATCGCCATGTCCGCCTCGCGCCGCGACAGGTTCACCACGCGCGGCAGCGAGACGATCTGCAGGTCGAGCCCGGGGTTGGCCTCGGCGATCTTGGCGCAGACTTGTGGTAGCAGGAAGTTGGCGCAGCCGTCGGGCGCGCCAATGCGAATCTGCCCGGCAAATCCCTCGGACGAGCCCATGAGCGCCTGCGCGCCCTGCCCCAGCGCCTGCTCGGCGCTCTCGGCGTGGACCAGCAGACGAGCGCCTGCCTCGGAGAGCGTGTAGCCCTGCGGCGACTTGGCGAAGAGCGGATGCCCCAGCGCCTGCTCGAGCCGTGCGACGCGCCGCCCGACCGTGGCCGGGTCCATGCGCAGCACCCGCCCCGCCGCCGAGAGGCTCTCGCCCCGCGCCACGGCAAGAAAAATCCGCAGGTCGTCCCAGTTCTCGCGCATCGCGCACCTATATTTTTGCAAAACCTCTTTGTTGAATTACCCCTGTCGCCTGCATTTCCGCAAGGCTACTGTGCTGCTCAACATATAGGAGGCTGCAATGCAGGAACTGACCCATTTCATCAACGGCGCGCATGTGAAGGGCACCTCGGGCCGCTTCACCGACATCTTCAACCCCGCCACCGGCGAGGTTCAGGCCAAGGTGCCGCTGGCGACCGTCGAAGAGCTGAACGAAGCGGTGGCCAAGGCCGCCGAGGCGCAGAAGGCCTGGGGCGCGACCAACCCGCAGCGCCGCGCCCGCGTCATGATGAAGTTCGGCCAGCTGATCAACGAGCACATGGACGAGCTCGCCGAGCTGGTTTCGCGCGAACACGGCAAGACCCTGCCCGACGGGCGCGGCGACGTGCAGCGCGGTCTCGAGGTGGTCGAGGTCTGCATGGGCGCGCCGCACATGCTCAAGGGCGAGTTCACCGATGACGGTGGCCCGGGCATCGACCTCTACTCCATGCGCCAGCCGCTCGGCGTGGTCGCGGGCATCACCCCGTTCAACTTCCCGGCGATGATCCCGCTGTGGAAGATGGCCCCGGCGTTGGCCTCCGGCAACGCGATGATCCTCAAGCCCTCCGAGCGCTGCCCTTCGACCTCGCTGCGTCTGGCCGAGCTGATCACCGAGGCCGGCCTGCCCGCGGGCGTGCTGCAGGTGATCAACGGCGACAAGGAAGTGGTTGACGCGATCCTCGACAACGAGACCGTGCAGGCCGTGGGCTTCGTCGGCTCGACCCCGATCGCACAGTACATCTACGGCCGCGCCGCCAGCAACGGCAAGCGCGCGCAGTGCTTCGGCGGCGCGAAGAACCACATGATCATTATGCCCGACGCCGACCTCGACAAGGCCGCCGACGCGCTGGTGGGTGCCGGTTACGGCGCCGCGGGCGAGCGCTGCATGGCGATCTCGGTGGCCGTGCCGGTGGGCGCGGAAACCGCCGATGCCCTGATCGAGAAGCTGGTGCCGCGCGTGGAGAAACTGAAGGTCGGCCCCTATACCGCCGGCGAAGACGTGGACTACGGCCCGGTCATCACCGCCGCCGCCAAGGAGCGGATCAACGGCCTCGTGACGTCGGGTGTCGAACAGGGCGCCAAGCTGGTCATCGACGGCCGCGACTTCTCGCTGCAGGGGTACGAGGACGGCTTCTTCGTCGGCCCGTCGCTCTTTGACAACGTCACGCCCGACATGGACATCTATCGCGAAGAGATCTTCGGCCCGGTGCTGAGCACGGTCCGCGCGGACTCCTACGAGGAAGCGCTCGAGCTGGTGATCGACAACCCCTATGGCAACGGCACGGCGATCTACACCGCCGATGGCGACACCGCGCGCGACTTTGCGCACCGGGTCAACGTCGGCATGGTCGGCATCAATTTCCCGATCCCGGTGCCGCTGAGCTACCACACCTTCGGCGGCTGGAAGAAATCGGCCTTCGGCGACCTCAACCAGTATGGCCCCGACGCCTTCCGGTTCTACACCAAGACCAAGACCGTCACGGCGCGCTGGTTCTCGGGCATCAAGGAAGGCGGCGAGTTCAACTTCAAGGCCATGGACTGACCCCGGCGCCTGGTCCGGCCTAGAAGAGCGAGACCTTTGGTTGAAACGCGGGCCGTCCGGACTCTTCCGGGCGGCCCATCTGTACGCGCGGGCGGAGGGTTCACCGCTAAAATATACATTCAAAATTTACCATTGACGTTAACGAAACCTCACCGCAACCATCCCCCAAGCCTAATGTCTATCGGTGGGAAATGTCCGTCAGCTTCCGCATTCTTAGGACTCACGGTCTTGTCTATGTGCGATATGAAGGTCGCGCCAGCTTGACCGACACGACCCGGGCTCTCGGAGACTACCTGTCGCATCCCGATTACCGCCGCGGACAAAAGCAGCTCGTGGACCTGTCGCGGCTGACCGGCTGGGACAGCGACTATCCCGAGCTGATGAAAGTCCAAGCCCTGAAAGCCGAGGCATTCTTTGGAGGCGAGAATGCCACGCTCCTGCTCTATTTCGCTCCCACCCCGCTGAGTTTCCAACTCAGCAAGCTGGCCATCAATTCCTGGGACGGGCTCGACAGCGTCGTGGCGCGGGTGCAGCAGAGCGAACTCGGCTGCCTGACCCTCTTGGGCCTGGCGGAAAGCAGTTTCGCTCAATTGCTGGAAAACACGGAATGACTTCACTTCCGTTCGGTCACGCCACCACAAATGTCGCATAGGCGACATACCATTTGACACCGGCTTCCGGACATAGGAAACGACTCAAAGGCTCACCCCCTTTTTCCTCGTCTTCGGGAGAGACAATATGCCAGGACATTTCAAGGTTTATGCCGAGCACCGATTGGCATTTTTGAAATTTTCCGGCGCCGCCCACATCGACGACTGCTTTGAAATAGTATCGGCGCTCATTGCTTCGCCCGAGTGGTGCTCCGAATACGCGATATTCATCGACAATTCCGGGGTCACGACCTACACCGGCGATTTCGAGGACCTGCAGCGCTTTTGCGGTCACCTCACGGATACCGGCGCCTTCGAGAACCCGCGCATGGATGTCGTGTACTATGCCCCCTCCGATCTCTCCTTCGGTATCGCACGGATGACCCAGCAGGTGCTCGGCCCGCGCTTTCCCTTCCGGATCCATGTCTATCGCGATGCGGGGCCGGCGCTGGCCAAGCTCGGCCTAGAAGGGACGGACCTCGCCAAGTGTTCCACCTTCGCCTGACCCTTCCCCTGCGCCCGCCGGAGCCATCCTAGCCACCGCTGCGCAGATCCCCCATTGAAAGCCGCGCGGCCCCGTCCTATATCAGTCTTGTTCCGCAAGGGACTATGGGCATAAACGCGCATGTAATAAACGGATCGGACCCGGGGGCGGTACCCGGCGGCTCCACCAATAAACCCTTGTTGGGGGTTCATGGGGCCGAAATAGGATCGACGAACGCGTAAAGATGTAGCTTTGTCCCGGTGAGATACCACCGTTATCGGTTCATAAAGCATAGTTGCCAACAACAATCGTGCTCCGGTTGCTCTGGCTGCGTAAGCAGTCCGAAAAACCGAAAATTAAGCCCTTGGGCCTAGCAGCTTAAGGCGGGGTTCGCAGGTACCTGGCAACAGAAACCTGCACTTCTCTCCCCCTTCATCCGCGACATTCGGCCAGCGCATTTCGGCGTGATTGACCGAACGGTGACCGCCTGTCAGCATGACCGGCATGGCCCCGGTGTCCGTTGTCAGTATCGCCCTGCTCGCAGCGCTTTGCGCGCCGAGGCTCCACGCCTGCGAAACCGCGCTGCTGCTGGCCATGGATGTCTCCAACTCCATCGATCCTTCCGAATACGCCATCCAGACCGAGGGTCTTGCCCTTGCCCTGGCCGACCCAGAGATCGCTGCGATTATGGTCGATGACCGCGTCGCCCTCGCCGTCCTGCAATGGTCCGGCCCCGGCCACCAGGTGCTCACGCTGGGCTGGACCGAGATCGCCGAGCCCGCCGATCTTGCCGGTTTCGCCGCTGCCGCCGGCGCCATGGAGCGCGCCTTTGTCCTGTCGGACACCGCGCCCGGCGCCGCCCTCGGCGCGGCGCTCGACGCCATCGAGCGCGCCCCGCCCTGCAAGCGGCGGGTGATCGACGTGTCGGGCGACGGCACTCCGAATTCCGGACCCCCGGCGTCGGCGGCGCGGGTGCGGGCCGAGCGCATGGGGGTGACGATCAACGGGCTGGCCATCGAGGGTCCGGGCAGCGGCCTGCCAGTCAGCAACTACTATCGGCAAGTGCTGATCACCCGCGACGGCTTCGTGATGACCGCGCGCAGCCACCGCGCCTATGCCGAGACCCTGCGCCGAAAAATCCTGCGCGAGATCGCGCAGATCCTCGGCTGAGCGCGTCATGAAAACGTCACGGGTGCCGGTGCACATGCCTGCTATGGCGTCTTTTTCCCAGTTATTCATGACCTTCCTGCGGATCGGGTTGCTAAGCTTCGGCGGCCCCGCCGCGCAGATCGCCCTGCTGCACCGCGAAATCGTCGAGGAGCGTCAGTGGCTCAACGAGCGGCAATACCTGCAGGCCCTCTCGTTCTGCATGCTGCTGCCCGGCCCCGAGGCCATGCAGCTTGCCACCTGGATCGGCTGGCGGCTGCGCGGCACCCTCGGTGGGCTGATCGCGGGCGGGCTTTTCTTGCTGCCCGGCGCGGTGCTGATCGCGGTTCTGGCGCTGGCCTATTCCAGCTACGGCGCCCGCCCCGAGGTCGCCGGGCTGATGCTCGGCGTCAAGGCCACGGTGATCGCGCTTGTCGCACAGGCGCTGCTCAAGCTCGGGCGCAAGGTGCTGCGGCGTCGCGGCGCGCTGCTGATCTCGCTCGCCGCCTTTGCTGCGCTCTACGTGCTGCACCTGCCCTTCCCGGTGGTGATCGCCTGCGCCGCGCTGACAGGCTGGTTCAGCCAGCCCTCCGGACCGGCCCCAGACGTGCAGCCCGTTCCCGCCCCGGTGACCGACCGGCTCTGGGTCTGGCCGCTCTGGGTGACGCTCTGGTTCGCGCCGATGATCGCCGCGGCGCTGGCCGGGCAGACGCTCCTCTATGACATCGGCATGCTCTTTTCCAAGCTGGCGGTCTTCTCCTTCGGCGGCGCCTACGCGGTGCTGGCCTGGCTGGCGCAGGAGGCGGTGACCGCCCGCGGCTGGCTCGAGGCCGCGCAGATGGCCGATGCGCTGGGTCTGGCCGAGACCACCCCCGGTCCGCTGATCCTGGTGACGCAGTTCGTCGGCATGATCACCGGCTTCGCCGCGGGCGGCTGGCCCATGGCACTGGCGGCGGGCGGCATGGTGCTTTGGGTCACCTTCATCCCCTGCTTCCTGTGGATCTTCGCCTTTGCCCCGCATCTCGAGCGGCTGCTCGCACGCCCCCGGCTCCAGGCGGCGCTCGAGGCGATCACCGCCGCGGTGCTCGGCGTGGTGGCGAATCTGGCGCTATGGTTCGCGCTGCACGTGCTCTTTGCCGAGACCCGGATTCCGCACCTCGGCCCGCTCGCCCCGGAGCTGCCCGTGCTGCAAAGCCTGCAACCCGCCGCGCTCGGCCTGACGCTTCTGGCGGCGCTGCTGCTAGGCCCGCTGCGCCGCTCCGTGCCGCTGACCCTTGCCCTCACGGCAACCGCATCCTACGCACTAACCAATTATTAAAATTACAATTTTCATGAAATAGCGCACCCATGGTATTTTTCCATCATGTCCCCTTTTCCTCGCCGCCAAATCTAATATGGTGAAAAGAAAGCGACGAGGAGCAGCCAATGCCCGGCGGCATCGACTATGGCAATCTCATGCACCGCGCCATGCGCGGGCTCATCAACGACGTGCTCGCAGGGGTCCAGGAGACCGGTCTTCCGGGCGATCACCACTTCTTCATAACCTTCGACACCCAGCACCCCGACGTGGAACTGGCCGACTGGCTCTCGGACCGCTACCCGGGCGAGATGACCGTGGTCATGCAGCATTGGTACGAAGACCTCGAGGTCACCGAGGACGGCTTTACCGTCACGCTGAACTTCGGCGATGCGCCCGAGCGGCTCTATATCCCCTATGACGCGATCAAGACCTTTGTCGATCCGTCGGTGGAATTCGGTCTGCGCTTCGAAACCCACGAAGAAGAGGATGACGACGACGACGAGCCGACCCCGCCCGAGGGTGGCCCGGACGACGGACCGCGCGAGACGGTCAAGCAGGATGCCGAGGTCGTGCGCCTCGATTCTTTCCGCAAGTGAGCCGGCGGGGCCCTCTGCGCCCCTGCCGCTGCCCCTGCCTAGGTCCAAGTCCAGCGCGCCGGTCCCCACGGGTCCCGGCGCGTTTGCATTTCTGCCCCCAGGTCCGGGAGGCCCCAAACCCGCGTTTTCGTGGCGCTAACAGCCGCATTGCCCGCCGCTTGCCCGTTGCCCCCGGACCGGGAGGCGGCTAAACGGCACACAATGGTATGCTTTGCAGGAGGCACAGATGGCCAACACCCGCACCGAGACCGACAGCTTCGGCCCGCTCGAGGTTCCCGCCGACAAGTACTGGGGCGCACAGACCCAGCGGTCGATCATGAACTTCCCCATCGGCTGGGAGAAGCAGCCGGTTCCGATCATCCGCGCGCTCGGCGTGGTGAAAAAGGCCT
Source organism: Alloyangia pacifica (assembly GCF_003111685.1). Taxonomy (NCBI): domain Bacteria; kingdom Pseudomonadati; phylum Pseudomonadota; class Alphaproteobacteria; order Rhodobacterales; family Roseobacteraceae; genus Alloyangia; species Alloyangia pacifica. The sequence goes on from NZ_CP022189.1 coordinate 1,640,117, forward strand.
GCGCCATGGCCAACAAGGAACTGGGGACCATGGAGGCCGAGGTCGCCGACGCGATCATCGCCGCCGCCGGTGAGGTCATCGAGGGCAAGTTCGACGACAACTTCCCGCTGGTGGTCTGGCAGACCGGCTCGGGCACCCAGTCGAACATGAACGCCAACGAGGTGATCAGCAACCGCGCCATCGAGATGCTGGGCGGCGAGATGGGCTCTAAAAAGCCCGTGCACCCGAACGATCACTGCAACATGGGCCAGTCGTCCAACGACACCTTCCCGACCGCCATGCACGTGGGCATCGCCATGCAGGCACGTGACGTGCTTCTGCCCGGCCTGCGCAAGCTGCACGCCGCGCTCGAGGCGAAGTCCAAAGAGTTCAAGGACATCATCAAGATCGGCCGCACCCACACGCAGGATGCCACCCCGCTGACGCTGGGCCAGGAATTCGGCGGCTATGCGCATCAGGTGAAAAAGGGCATCGAGCGGGTCGAGGCCTGCCTCGGCGACATCTACGAGCTGGCGCAGGGCGGCACCGCCGTGGGCACCGGGCTCAACACCCAGAAGGGCTGGGCCGAGATGGTCGCGAAGAACATGGCAGAAATCACCGACCTGCCCTTCGTCACCGCCCCCAACAAGTTCGAGGCGCTCGCCGCGCATGACGCGATGGTGATGTTCTCGGGCGCGCTGAAGACCGTGGCGGCCTCGCTGTTCAAGATCGCCAACGACATGCGCCTGCTGGGCTCCGGCCCGCGCTCGGGTCTGGGCGAGCTGATCCTGCCGGAAAACGAGCCCGGCTCGTCGATCATGCCCGGTAAGGTCAACCCAACCCAGGCCGAAGCGCTGACCATGGTCTGCGCCCATGTCATGGGCAATGACGCCGCCGTCGGCTTCGCCGGCAGCCAGGGTCACTTCGAGCTCAACGTCTACAACCCGATGATGAGCTACAACGTGCTGCAGTCCATGCAGCTGCTCGGCGACAGCGCCTCGGCCTTCACCGACAACATGGTGGTCGGCACGCAGGCCAACACCGCGCGCATCGACAAGCTGATGAAGGAATCGCTGATGCTGGTGACGGCGCTGGCGCCGACCATCGGCTACGACAATGCCACCAAGGTCGCCAAGACCGCGCATAAGAACGGCACCACGCTGAAGGAAGAGGCGATCGCCCTCGGCTTCGTCGACGAGGAAACCTTCGACCGCATCGTGCGCCCCGAGGACATGATCGGCCCGAAGGGCTGATCCCTCCCTGAACGAGATCGAGAACGGGGCCCGCGTGGCCCCGTTTTTCTGCGCGCCGCGCGAAGCCGCCCGACCCTGCCCGGCTTTTCCGCCTTGGCCATTGCCGCTCTGCGGCGCCACGCTATTCTTCCCAGCCATGACCAACGTGATCAACCTCAACCGCTTCCGCAAGGACCGCGCCCGCGCCGAGAAACGCGCGCAGGCCGACGAGAATGCCGCGCGCCACGGACGCAGCAAGGCCGAGAAGCAGCACGAGGCCGACGCGGCCGCGAAATCCGCGCGCGCGCTCGAGGGTCACAGGCTCGACGCTCCGGGCGACGAGAAGCCCGAGACATGACGGGCCGCCCGGTCAAGCACTCTCTCACCATCCGTGGCCACCGCACATCTGTGTCGCTGGAGACGCCGTTCTGGGACGAGTTCCGCCGCCTTGCCGAGGCCGAGGGCAAGACCCTGAACGCGCTCGCCACCGAGATCGACGCCGGACGTGGTGTCGAGGCGGGCCTGGCCTCGGCGATCCGCGTGCATGTGCTTGAACACCTGCGCGCGCGCCTCGACCAGCTGAGCTGAACCCCGTCGCGGCCCGCACGCCCGCGCTTTCTTCCAGACGAAAAATACCCTCGGGGAGTTTGCGCAGCCGAGGGGGCAGAGCCAGCAGGGGCGCCATCACCCGACAGTCCCGAAGGGCACCGGCGCCACGCCCCGACCCCGCCGCGCCGTCACCGGTCTTGCCGCCGCGCGACTTCCGCCCTATGACGCCCGCGTCTGCCCTGCACAAGACGGAAGGTTAGCCGATGATCCCCCGCTACGCCCGCCCCGAGATGACCGCCATCTGGGAACCTGCCACCAAGTTCCGCATCTGGTACGAGATCGAGGCGCATGCCTGCGACGCCATGGCCGAGCTGGGGGTGATCCCCAAGGAAAACGCCGAGGCCGTCTGGAAGGCCAAGGACGTGGAATTCGACGTCGCCCGCATCGACGAGATCGAGGCCGTCACCAAGCATGACGTCATCGCCTTTCTGACCCACCTCGCCGAGCACGTGGGCAGCGAGGAAGCGCGCTTCGTGCACCAGGGCATGACCTCCTCGGACGTGCTCGACACCTGCCTCAACGTGCAGTTGGTGCGCGCCGCCGACATCTTGCTCGAGGGCATGGACAAGGTTCTGGCCGCGCTCAAGAAGCGTGCCTTCGAGCACAAGATGACCGTTCGCGTCGGCCGCAGCCACGGCATCCATGCCGAACCCACCACCATGGGCTTGACCTTCGCGCGCTTCTACGCCGAGATGGACCGCAACAAGAACCGCCTCGAGAAAGCCCGGTACGAGATCGCCACCGGCGCGATCTCGGGCGCGGTCGGCACCTTCGCCAACATCGACCCGGCGGTCGAAGAGCACGTCTGCGAAAAGCTGGGCCTGCGCCCCGAGCCGATCTCGACCCAGGTGATCCCCCGCGACCGCCACGCCATGTTCTTCGCCACGCTCGGCGTCATCGCCAGCTCGATCGAGAACGTCGCCATCGAGATCCGCCACATGCAGCGCACCGAGGTGCTCGAAGGCGCAGAATTCTTCTCGATGGGCCAGAAGGGCTCCTCGGCGATGCCGCACAAGAAGAACCCGGTGCTGACCGAGAACCTGACCGGCCTCGCCCGTCTCGTGCGGATGACCGTCATCCCGGCGATGGAGAATGTTGCCCTCTGGCACGAGCGCGACATCTCGCACAGCTCGGTCGAGCGCGGCATTGGCCCCGACGCGACCATCACCCTCGACTTCGCGCTGAACCGCCTCGCGGGCGTGGTCGACAAGATGATCATCTACCCGCAGAACATGCTCGACAACATGAACAAGTTCCCCGGCCTCGTGATGAGCCAGCGCGTGCTGCTGGCGCTGACGCAGGCGGGCGTGAGCCGCGAGGATGCCTATTCCATGGTGCAGCGCAACGCGTTGAAGGTCTGGGAAGAGCGCGTCGATTTCCGCGAGCAGCTGCTGGCGGACGAGGATGTGGTCAAGGCGCTCGGCGTCGAGCAGATCAACGAGAAGTTCGACATGGGCTATCACACCAAGCACGTGGACACGATCTTCCGCCGGGTCTTCGGCGAGAGCTGATCCTGCCAAGGCGTGCGGGGCTTCTGCCCCGGACCGGGATATCTGGACCTGAACGCAAGGGCCGGCGCCACGCTCGCGGAAACGTGAGGAAAGGCGCCGGCCCGTTTCGTTTTGGCAGATGAGGCAAGCCGTGGTAGCCTTCTTCCCAGTCACGACGGAGGACGACGCATGACGATCAAGATCCTGCTGACTGCCGCGGCTCTCGTCGCCGCCCCGCTCTCTGCCTGGGCGGACTGCAGCTATCACAATGAGGCCAAGATGACCTGCGCCGGCGGATCGGAATACGATTCCGCCACCGGCACCTGCAAGGTCGTCTCGGGCTGACCGCAGAGCCCGCACATCCGATCCCACGTCAAAGGGCAGCCCGCCGAGGTTGCCCTTTTCCGTGTGGGAATGAGGGATCGTTAACCTCGCTGCGTTAGCTCTGGCAGTCGCAAGAGCCCGGATGTCCCGCCATGTCGCAGCTGCCTTCCCCGTCCGATCTCGCGCCTGCCGGCGGACGGCGGCCGCTGTCGCGACGCGCCAAGGCGGCGATCATCGTGCAATTCCTGCTCAACGAGGGGGCGGATGTACCGCTCTCCGCCCTGCCCGAGGATCTGCAGGCCGAGCTGACGCTGCAGCTCGGGCGCATGCGCTACATCGACCGCGCCACGCTCAACGCCGTGGTCGAGGAGTTCTCCGAGGAACTCGACGGCGTTGGCCTCTCCTTTCCCGGCGACATGGCCGGGGCGCTTTCCGCGCTCGAGGGCAAGATCAGCGCGCGCACCGCCGCACGGCTGCGCAAGGAAGCGGGCGTGCGCCAGAGCGGCGATCCCTGGGAGCGCATCGGTGCCCTGCCAGAGGAGCGCATAGCCGCCATCGCCGGCGCCGAGGCGATCGAGGTGGCGGCGGTCATGCTCTCGAAGATCAACACCGCCAAGGCCGCCGCCGTGCTGGCGCAGATGCCCGGCGACCGCGCCCGGCGCATCACCTATGCCGTATCGATGACCGCAGGCATCTCTCCCGAGGCGGTGGACCGCATCGGCCTGAGCCTCGCCGCCCAGCTCGACGCCGAACCGCCCCGGGCCTTTGCCAAGCGCGCCGACGAGCGGGTGGGCGCGATCCTCAACTACGCCGCCTCGGCCAAGCGTGACGAGGTTCTCGAGGGGCTGGAAGAGACCGACAGGGATTTCGCCGAAGCGGTGCGCCGCGCGATCTTCACTTTCGCCGACATCCCTTCACGGCTGCGCAAGCAGGACGTGCCGAAGATCACCCGCGACGTGGCCCCCGAAGATCTCACCGTCGCCATCGCCGCCGCCAGCTCCGACGCCGATCTACCCGCCGCCGAATACCTGCTTGAAAACATGTCGAAACGCATGGCTTCCGCGCTCCGCGAGGACGCGGCTGGCATGAGCGTCAAGGGCAAGAAGGGCGAGGCCGCGATGAACGCCGTGGTCAGCGCCATCCGCGAACTGGTCAGCGTCGGAGAGATCGAGCTGAAGTCGGACGATGACGACGAGGACTAGTCCCGGAACTTGTGCCGCGCCCATCCTCGGCTTAAGTCTGCCGCTCAGACCAGCGGAGCGGGATGTGACCAAGGGCACGACACATAGGCCAGCAAAAGACGACGGCGCGACCCCGGCCAAGGCGGCCGTGCAGGACCGCGGCAGTATGGGCGATTTCCTGTCCGACAAGGCGCTGCGGGCGATGATCCGGCTCGCGCTGCTGCTGCCAGCCACGCTCCGCGGCCGGATGATGGCAACATTGGTCTCGCGCGTGCTCGCCCCGCTGACCGGCTACCGGGACCGCGCCATGGCCAACCTCGCCCACGTCTGGCCCAAGATGCCCGAGGACGAGCGCCGCCGCATCGCCCGCGAGGTGGCGCAGAACGCCGGGCGTACGATGATCGAGAATTACGACATTCCGGGGCTGCTCGAGCGCATGAAGCACACGCCGGTCACCGGCGAGGGCGTTTCAGCCATCGAGGCCGCGCAAGCCGAGGGCAAGCCGATCCTCTTCGTCACCGGCCACTACGGCAACTTCGAGGCGCCGCGCGCCGCGCTGGTCGCCCGCGGCTGGCGCATCGGCGGGCTCTACCGGCCCATGGCCAATCCTTTTTTCAACGAGCATTACGCCGCCAACATGCACGCGCTCAGCGATCCGGTCTTCGAACAGGGCCGGCGCGGCACCATGGGGCTGCTCAAACACATCCGCGGCGGCGGCATGGGCGTGCTGCTCTTCGACGTCTACGACAGCGCGGGCGTGCCCATCGATTTCCTCGGCCAGCCCGCCCCCACGCTGACCTCTGCCGCCGAGATCGCGGTGAAGACCGGCGCGCTTTTCGTGCCGTTCTTCGGCATCCGCCAACCCGACGGGGTGAACTTCGAAGCGGTCTTCGAGGCACCGATCCCGCATGGAGATCCGGTCGAGATGATGCGCGAGCTCACCCGGAGGCTCGAGGCGCGGATCGAGGCGGACCCCGGTCAATGGTTCTGGATTCACCGCCGCTGGAAGCCGAAGCGCCAGCGCAAGCGAGCGGAAAAACGCGCGCGACAGCAGGACGGCAGGTGAAGCTCCCAGCGGCCTCTTGATCGCCGAACAAGGCAAGCCCTAAGCTGTATCACTGCCATTGTTCAGAAAATTTCGAGGACCCCTTACATGCCATTCATCAGGTCAGCAGCCGTGCTCGCCGCGATCACGCTCGTCGCCGCCTGCGACGGTACCGCCACCCCCTCTGCCAGCGCGCCGATGCCCGCGGCTCCGGGCGGACCGCCCTTCATCGAAACCATGGCCCCCGAGGTGACCAACGCCGCGGTGTCGTCATGCCAGTCCGCGCTCGAGGCGCAGACCGAGGGCGGTGTCATGGTGGTGGGCAGCGAAACCTCCGAGGCGGCCACCGCGATCTACATGCGGGTCGGCACAAACGGCGCCCCCTGGCGCTGCCTCGTCGCGCCGGACGGCAGCGGACCGGACCTGATGTTCATGGGAAGTGAAGGCGCGGCCTGAGGTCGCGGACGGTGCCTTTGCTGGCGCGGCTCAGTCGCGCCAGCGCGCGGCGGCCAGCACCGGGCCGAAGGGCGGCTCCTGCACCAGCACCACCGCCGGATCGTCGCCCTCCAGCGGCACCGAGGTCTCGTAGGCGCCCTGCCCGTCCCAGCTGCCGATCACCTGCCAGCCATGCGCGATATTGGTGTAAGTCATCTCGAGCCCGGCGTTCTCGCCATCCTCGATGTCCACCGTCTTTTCCGGCGCGTAGCGCACCAGATGCACCACCGTCTCGGGCGGCAAGGGAGCCAGCGGCTCGGCGCGGATCACCAGCGTGTCACCGTCGCGCGCCAGCAGCAGCTTCACCGGAGGCGGGGTCTTGGCGGCGGCGCGGATCGCATCCACCACCTTCATCGGGCGCGAGCCGACGACGTCGTAGCGGCCCGCCACGATCATCTGCGGCGTGTAGAGCGAGCGGCGGCCGGCGGCGCGAGCATATCCCTTCTGGCGCTTGGTAAAGGCCGGATCGGCGAAATCGTCCTTCCAGCCGATGTAATCCCAGTAGTCCACATGCAGCGCCAGCGGGATGACATCCTCGCGCCCGCTCAGCTCCGAGAGCACGGCATCGGCGGGCGGACAGGCGGCGCAGCCCTGTGAAGTGAAGAGCTCGACGAGGACCGGCGTGTCCTGCTGCGCCTGCGCCACGCTGACGGAAAGCAGCATGGCTATGGGCGCCATCCAAGTCGTGAGTCGGATCATCTGGCCAGCTTTCCCCGTAGCTTCTCCCCAATTGGGGTACAAAACCCTCATTGAAATAACCAATCAAGGTTTTGCGAGAGCGGGTGATGGTGGTTTTTCGGCAAATGTATACCATCGAATACAATTTATATCCCTACGGACTTGATCCAACATGGTCTCTGCGCCATCTACCCGGTAGCGACCCAGTTTTTCTCCACCCAAGAAGAGGGAGCCACACATGCCCATCACGGTTGGTCAGGATACATCCAAGACGCGCAAGACGCTCGAGGTGAATGGCAAGACCATCGCCTATTACTCGATCCCCGCGGCAGAGGCCGCCGGGCTCGGCGACTTCGCAAATCTTCCCGCAGCGCTCAAGGTTGTGCTTGAGAACATGCTCCGCTTCGAAGACGGCAAGACCGTCTCGGTGGACGACATCAAGGCCTTTTCCGAATGGGGCAAGCAGGGCGGCAAGAACCCCCGCGAGATCGCCTATCGCCCTGCCCGCGTGTTGATGCAGGATTTCACCGGCGTTCCGGCGGTGGTCGATCTGGCCGCCATGCGCGATGGCATCAAGGCGCTGGGGGGCGATCCGCAGAAGATCAACCCGCTGAACCCGGTGGATCTGGTCATCGACCACTCGGTAATGATCGACGAGTTCGGCAATCCGCGCGCCTTCCAGATGAACGTCGACCGCGAGTATGAGCGCAACATCGAGCGCTACGAGTTTCTCAAGTGGGGGCAATCCGCCTTCAACAACTTCCGCGTGGTGCCGCCGGGCACGGGCATCTGCCACCAGGTGAACCTCGAGTACCTTGCGCAGACCGTCTGGACCGATGAAGACCAGACCGGCACCGAGGTCGCCTACCCCGACACGCTGGTCGGCACCGACAGCCACACCACCATGGTCAACGGCGCCGCCGTTCTGGGCTGGGGCGTTGGCGGCATCGAGGCCGAGGCAGCGATGCTGGGTCAGCCCATTTCCATGCTCATCCCCGAGGTCGTCGGCTTCAAGCTGACCGGCGAGATGATGGAAGGCACCACCGGCACCGACCTCGTGCTCAAGGTCGTCGAGATGCTGCGCGCCAAGGGCGTGGTCAGCAAGTTCGTGGAATTCTACGGCGACGGGCTCGACAACCTGCCGCTGGCGCAGCGCGCCACCATCGCCAACATGGCCCCCGAATACGGCGCCACCTGCGGATTTTTCCCGATCGACTCCGAAACCCTGCGCTATCTCGAGCAGACCGGCCGCGACAAGGACCGCATCGCGCTGGTCGAAGCCTATGCCAAGGAGAACGGCTTCTGGCGCGGCGCGGACTACGATCCGATCTACACCGACACGCTCGAGCTCGACATGGGAACCATCGTGCCCGCCATCTCCGGGCCGAAACGCCCGCAGGATTACATTGCGCTCGACGGCGCGGCGACCGCCTTCGGCGAGTATGTGAAAGGCGTACGCGACGGCAAGGATGCCTCGGCCAACGCCGAAGTGCGCTGGGAAGGCGAAGGCGGCGCTCCCGAGCCGCGCGACGTCCCCGGTGACGAGGGCCACCATAAGAAAGGCTGGTACAAGTCCGACGACAATGCCTACCAGCTGCACGACGGCTCGATCGTGATCGCCTCGATCACCTCCTGCACCAACACCTCGAACCCCTACGTGATGATCGGCGCCGGTCTCGTCGCCCGCAAGGCACGCGAACTGGGGCTCAATCGCAAGCCCTGGGTGAAGACCTCGCTGGCGCCGGGCTCGCAGGTCGTCTCGGAATACCTCGAGGCCGCGGGGCTGCAGGAAGATCTCGACGCGGTGGGCTTCAACCTCGTGGGCTACGGCTGCACCACCTGTATCGGCAACTCCGGTCCGCTCGATGCGCCGATCTCCAAGGCGATCAACGACTACGACCTGATCGCCACCTCGGTGCTCTCGGGCAACCGCAACTTCGAGGGCCGCATTTCGCCCGACGTGCGCGCCAACTACCTCGCCTCGCCGCCGCTGGTCGTGGCCTACGCGCTGGTCGGTGACATGAACGTCAACATCGCGACGGATGTGATCGGTCAGGACAAGGACGGCAACGACGTATACCTCAAAGACATCTGGCCCTCGAATGCCGAGATCGCCGAGCTGGTCGAGAAAACCGTGACCCGCAAGGCGTTCCAGGAGAAATACGCCGACGTCTTCAAGGGCGACGAAAGGTGGCAGGGCGTGGAGGTGAAGGGCGGCGAGACCTATGACTGGCCGCCGACCTCGACCTACGTGCAGAACCCGCCCTACTTCCAGGGCATGTCCAAGGATCCGGGCGTGATCACCAACATCGAGGGCGCGCGCATCCTTGCCGTGCTTGGCGACATGATCACCACCGACCACATCTCGCCCGCCGGTTCGTTCAAGGAAAGCACCCCGGCCGGCCAGTACCTTGTCGAGCACCAGGTGCCCGTGCGCGAGTTCAACTCCTATGGCTCGCGCCGCGGCAACCACGAGGTGATGATGCGCGGCACCTTCGCCAACATCCGCATCAAGAACGAGATGCTGGACGGAGTCGAAGGCGGCTACACCAAGGGGCCCGATGGCCAGCAGACCTCGATCTACGAGGCGGCCATGGCCTATCAGGATCAGGGCACGCCGCTGGTGATCTTCGGCGGCGAGCTCTACGGCGCCGGCTCCTCGCGGGACTGGGCAGCCAAGGGCACGGCCCTTCTGGGCGTCAAGGCAGTGATCGCCGAGAGCTTCGAGCGTATCCACCGCTCCAACCTCGTCGGCATGGGGGTCATCCCCTTCGAGTTCACCGGCGGCGACACCCGCAAGTCGCTGGGCCTGACCGGCGAGGAAACGGTGAGCATCGAGGGGCTCGACACG